>JAPPIK010000027.1:0-34028 GCA_028820655.1 Candidatus Poribacteria bacterium
GCATGCCTAATCCACGCCGCCAGCGTTCGTCCTGAGCCGGTATCATACTCTCCAAAAAATCGGTGCTAACCAATGGTTAGCGAAACCTTACTCTTTTTAAAGAGAAACTTCAAGATTCGAAGGACATGTCACAAATCACTATTCAGTTTTCAAAGAGCACCTTTTGTGCCTCCATTTTGGAAGCAGGGAATTATACCACGTAGACATATGAGTGTCAAGCAATAATTTCACTTTTTTTCCGTATAAATTTAGATTGGTGAAAATCTGGAGGAATCATGTGCTCCGCCCGGCAAATTTGACGATGTGCTCCCTAAGGTTCCGGTATTAACCCGTACACGCTATCCCCAATTAGTCCGATTTGAAGGTACAGTCGTGTTTGGGTGCAGACTTCGATAGAAGGTAAGCATTTCCACCCGTCTTCTGTTCTTCGCCCGATCTAGAATCCAAATGCGACATTGGAAAAACTGTCATACCAATGGGCGAAGGCGACTTCATCAATCACCAGTTGTAGGTCATTGTCGACAACGACTTTCTCCGGATCCCCGTGATGGTTGAGTATTGTCTTTTCCGAGTGGCAAAAATGCCTCACCAACACGGTACGGCCCGCCTCGGTGACGTAACTTACAGTCTGGTGAGTGTCATGCGATTCGAGAGGAATACCTAACTCCAATACGCGGAGACAAGTGAAGTGTCTCTCCCCTATTGTCACGGAAAAAACACCGGCCGCACTAGGTGTGTCGCCTTCCAGACAATGTAGCCGCATAATCGAACCATCTGTCTGGGTGGTGAAAAGTCCGTGGTCCTCCAACAGTCGAGGTATTATTCCCCAGTCGTAGTCAAAATCTCTGTCGAGGTGCGTATATAATAGTCTCTTACCGTCGTGAACTTGTGATACGGCTAGGTATTCCGCAGTTTTGCGTGTGAGCCGACCATACATGTTCCATGGCGGCGAACACCATCCATCGTGCGTTTTCCAGGTTTGGATCGCAATTTCAACCCCCTCCATACCGTGTACGCTGGCGGCTGCGGTCACCTCCATCTCATTAACTTCGGAAAGTTCCCAAGCATTTGCGGAATAGTCCGCATATAGTGCACGTTCGCCAATTTTCGGAACGATGAACCACCATCGAAGTTCGGGACAATCCACTGGAAAAGGTTTTGTATGGCTTGGCGCAATGACAACCTCCGGTCTCCGGCGTGGGAAAGGCTGTTTCGTAGTTCCAGGCGTGTGCCTCGGCATTCGATCATATCTCCTTTCATATCTCCTTTCAAAATTAGATCTATCCAAAAATGACGGATGTAAATCTCTGCGGTCGGGGGCATCATTAAGAATAGGCGACAATGGAAAGCAAAAGGTTCGGAGAATAGGGTTTTTGCGAGGAAATAAGCGAAATTCGTTGTGTACGTTTACCTTCCGAAGAGAACGGGTAGGATTACATTGGAAGAATGAAAGTGTGAAAGATTCGCTGCAGGGGGTCGCCCTTAGAACCTGTTTGAATAATCGGAAGCAAAGTCATTTTGGTCATTTGTAGAAAGTCCTTTCGTGTTTTTATTGTCGTCTGTCACGTACCTGTGGGATCTCTATCGCACTCGTTATCCACCCGCTTGATCCCCTCTGGGGCTTAGATGCGTGGGGGTTCGGTGTTTCTATGCACCTTCAAGATCTCTATCGCACTCACTATCCGTTCGCTTGATCCCCTCTGGGGCTTTTAGAGGCTGGTGCGCGGGATTTCTATCGCGCTCGCTATCCACTCGCTTGATTGCACCCTACAAATTGTATTTTTCAAACAGGCTCTTAGTCCTCCCGAACGAAAGAAAAAGCTTGAATGAACTTGTCAATATATCTGCCAGATTCCACAATCCAGCGAATGCCGCCGGGGTGGACCTGCACGTTGCGGAAAATATTCGAAATCTGAAATTCATTGCTGCCGGTTCCTTAGAATCCGAACACTAGGTTGGATATGCTGTCATACCAGTGGTAGTATTCGACGCCGTCGATAATATGCCGCAGACGGTAATCAGCCGCGATGCTTTGCGTTTCGCCGGACATCGCCGTTTCAGGACGACGGAAATGCCGCACCATGATCGTCCGCCCAGATTCGGTCACGTAGCTTTCCGTAATCGTCGCGTCAAGCGCGGTGGGTAGAGCTTCCAACTGAAATACGCGAAGGCAGGTAAAGTTCCTTTCGCCAACCGAAACCGAGAAAATACCGGCGCCGCTAGCCTCCATGCTCTCAACATTTTTGATTTGTCTGGGTGAGCCGTCTGCTTGAGTGGAAAAATACCCGCGATCTTCCAACTTTCGCGGCATCTGCCCCCAGTCGAAGTCAAAACCTTCGTCAAGGAACGTATTCAGTATTCGCTTGTCATCGTCAAATAGAGATACTGCCAAATACTCCGTTGTTGTTTCGGTCAGTCGTCCGCACATTTCCCACGTCGACGGCGACCAGCCGTATTCGGGTTCCCAAGTGTGAATCTCAATCTCAATCCCGTCTACGTCGTGCACGACTGCAGCTCTTACCGTCCGAATATCATGTGCCTTGGAAAGTTCCCACGTCGTGGACTCATAGTCCGCGAACTGCGAACGTTCTCCAATTACGGGTATGATGAACCACCATCGAAGTTCGGGGCGATCTACGGAGAACGGATCCCCGTTTATTTTCGTGATAACAACCTCTGGTCGACGTACAGGGAACGACTGTTTCTTGGTGTCGAGTCTGTCAAGGGACGCTGGGACTGTCTTCTCCTTCCGGGAAATTCCAAAGGATTCGCGGAGGTACACCCGTGCGTGAAACAGGCGCTGTTTGACCGTACCTTCGGGGCAACGACGCCGTGCGGCAATCTCGGAAACCGAAAACCCTTCGAGGTAAAACATTTGTGCTACTTCCCGTTGATCCTCCGGAGCATGAGCCAGCGCTTCCACCGCATCATCAACCATTTGTCTCTGTCGAATATGTTTATGGCCGAATCGATCTACAAATTGGGTCAATTCGTCTGATTCGACAGGTAAGTCTCGTCGCTGAGCGGACTTGAGAAAGTCGAAGCACCTATTCCGAGCGATTTGCAGGAGCCATCTTCTCACGGCTTTTGGTTCGCGAAGATGGCGAATGCCGAGCCACGCCTGAATCAGTGTCTCCTGCAACACATCATCCACGTGATCGTTGTTCCCTAGTTGGTAGCGAATCTGTGCCACCAACTGCTGTTCATGTCGGCGAACTAACTCGGCGAATGCGCGTTCGTTTTGCTGCGAGCATAAACGTACTAATGTTTCAACCTCTAGATTTTCCACTACGTTCATCTCCTTCATTTATAAAAGGCGAGACACAGAGCAAAAAAGTTCGCGAGGTTTGGCTTTTTTCGAAATAGGACACACGGCTGCACTATCTCTCAACCGCAAATCCGATAATGATGGGAAAGTATCAAGAGTGTTCCGGTGAGGAACCTCCACTGATGGCGGGCAGGAAGTGTACTTCGCTATCCTCGGAAATCTGTTGACGCATGCCCTCGCGCGTGAGAGCACCGTCCACATAGACGGCAATATTGGGACGGATCTGATCGTCGTCACAGATGCGCGCCTTAAACCCCGGGTAGATTGACTCCAAGTTGTTAAGGACTTCGCGTATCGTGCTGCCCTTTACCGTGGCTTTCTCTTTGCCATCTGTCAGTTCTTGCATAAGGGATGGGATTGCTACGGTTGCCATGAGAGAATTTACCTTTCATTGATATTAGGACTTTCGCGGACACTCAGCAGTTTCTGTATCAAAGATTATTACCTAAATCCCTCCCAAAAAACAAATTGGAAGGATGGAAGAGTGGAATGGTGGATGTTCACCTACCAGTCCCAGTGTGGTAGGTTGGGTTGAACGGTAAAGAGTGAATGTCTATCACGACACAATGTTGATTATGGCTATGACTACTATTCAAATCAAATAGAAATGGGGCATTGGAGAAAAACTACCCCAATACCCCATTAATTTTACAGTTCAATTTCCTACTGGGATTTTAGATTTTCCCCAGCGCTTTGAGGACACGCTCCGGTGACATCGGTAGTTCCGTCAGCCGAACACCAACCGCGTCGTAGATTGCGTTCGCGATGGCCGCGGGCGGCGCCACGATCGGGGTTTCGCCGACCCCCCTGACGCCGAAGGGATGACTGGGGTTCGGGACTTCTACGATTACCGCGTCAATCATCGGCAAATCGTAGGTCGTCGGTATCCGATAATCGAGGAAACTCGCGTTGGTCATCTGACCGTCTTCGTTGTATATGTATTCCTCGTTCAGCGCCCATCCGATGCCTTGAACCGCTCCGCCCTGGATTTGACCTTCAACATAGCTCGGGTGGATGGCTTTACCGGCATCCTGCGTCGCTGTATAGCGCAGGATTTCGACTTTTCCCGTCTCCGGATCGACCTCGACATCGACGATATGCGTCCCGATTGACGAACCTGCGCCCGACGGAGCAACGCTGGCGCGCCCCATCAACGGTCCGCCGGTTTGACCGAGTTTTTCAGCCAAGCCCTTAAAGTCGATTTCTTCCTCTTTGCCGTTGACGTACCGGAATATGCCGTCGGAGAACTCGATTTCATCTGCATCTACTTCCCACAACTTCGCGGCACGTTCGATCATCTGCTGCTTCACGTCTTGGGCGGCTTCGTAGGCGGCTAGGCCGGTCGTGAAAGTAGTATGACTTCCACCCGTTACGTCCGTGTAGCCAACAGAATTGGTGTCGACCACCGTGGGATGCACGGATTCAGCGGAGATGCCCAGAACTTCCGCAGCTTGCATGGCGATGGAAGCGCGTGAACCACCGATATCTGTGGAGCCTTCAACAAGACTTATCGTCCCATCCGGATTCACGTTGATCGACACGCTCGATTGAAACGCGAAATTGGGCCAAAAACCGGTGGCGACGCCTCGCCCTCGGTATTTGCCTTCTAACGGCGCTGAGTAATGCGGGTGATCTTTTGCCGCTTCGACCGTCTCAACAAAGCCGATTCGCGGGAAAACCGGACCATCGACACGTGAGTCTCCCTCTTTTGCACTATTCAGGAGCCGGAATTCGATGGGATCCATTCCAATCTTTTTGCATATCTCGTCAATAACCGTCTCCGTAGCAAAAGCCACGTTCGTCGAGCCCGGAGCGCGATAGGCATTCGATTTCGGTTTATTGACGAGAACATCGTATGCGTCAATGAATCCGTTCTCAATTTTGTACGGGGAGAATACGCACATCGCCGCAGCGCCAACGGGAGAACCGGGGTACGCTCCAGCTTCAAAGGCGATGTATGCTTCCGCTGCGGTGATGCGGCCATCGTTGGTGGCGCCGATTTTCACACGCACGTAGGAAGCAGGTGTGGGACCGGTACTCTCGAACACATCTTCGCGGCTCATCAGAACCTTGACGGGGCGACCTGACTTCTTCGAGAGAAGCGCGGCGAGAGGTTCAAGGTACACACTGATCTTTCCGCCAAAACCGCCGCCAATCTCCATTGGCACAACTTTGACCTTGGACACGGGGTGCTGAAGAATCTCCGCCACCTGACCGCGCGCGTTGAACGCACCTTGGGTACTACACCAGATGGTGATTTCACCGTCCGCGTTATATACGGCGCTTGCGTTGTGGGGTTCGATGTAGCCCTGATGCACGGTGCCGGTCACGTAGTCGTGTTCAATGACAACGTCAGCTTCTGCAAAACCCTTTTCGATATCCCCTTTCTTGTGTTGAAAATGACTGGCGATGTTGCTCGACTTGTCGGACGCTTTCCCCATTTCGTCTGTCTTCATATCTTCGTGGACGAGGGGGGCATCGTCTTGCATTGCCGCCCGAACTTCCATGGCAGGCGGCAACACTTCGTATTCAACATCGATAAGTTCTAGCGCTTCTTCGGCAATGTGACCGTTCAGTGCGGCGACAGCGGCAACGGCGTGTCCCTGATACAGCGCTTTTTCGCGTGCCAAAATGTTGTCACACATGAACTTTAGATTGACGGCACCTTCGCCGAGGTCAACGATTTTATCTTGCGAAGCGGTCAAATCTCCCGCCGTTACAACCGCCTTGACCCCGGGGTAGGCTTCCGCACGACTCGTATTAATTGATTTAATTCGAGCGTGGGCATGGGGGCTTCGCAACACACGTCCGTGCAACAATCCTGCAGCTTGGTAATCCGCACCGTAAAGCGCTCGACCTGTTACCTTATCCACCCCATCATGCCGAATGGGACGAGTTCCGATTACCTTGTATTCTTTCTCCACTGCCATTACACATTCACCTCCGTAGACATGGTTTCCGCCGCATCAAGCACGGCACGGACAATTTTGTCATAGCCGGTGCAGCGGCACAGATTGCCTGCTAGCCAGAAGCGGACATCGTGTTCGGTCGGATTAGGGTTCTCGTTCAACAACGCTTTTGCAGCCATGAGGAAACCGGGGGTGCATACACCGCACTGGAGTGCGGCGTTTTCAAGAAACGCATCCTGTATCGGATGGAGTTTATTGTGTTCTGCCAATCCCTCTACGGTTTCCACCTCTTTGCCCTCAATCTCGGCACCCAGCACTATGCAAGAATTGACGAGCCGCCCGTCCAGAATAACACTGCACGCGCCGCAGTTGCCGTTGTTACACCCTTCTTTGGCACCTGTCAGCATCAAATTGTCTCTCAACACTTCGAGCAGACTATCACGCGGTTCGCATAGGAACTCCACCGCTTCACCGTTAATCACTGTTTTAACATGAACTTTGTCGGGCATTTGGTCTATGACTCCTTCACTCTTTGAATCGCGCCGTTGAGCGCACGCTTGGTCAACACACCGACGAGATGCACTCTCTGCTCGGCGCTGCCGCGCATGTCGCTAATCGGACGAGCTATAGCTTTTGCCGCTTCGGCAGCTTCTTCAATGGCCGATTCATCGGAAGCCGACCGACCGGCGAGCAATGCGCTGGCTTCCTCGGCGAACAGAGGAGTAGGGGCAACTGCCGCGAGGGCAATGCGGGCAGAGACAATCGACTCTTTGGCATCGTCAAGCACGACAGAAGCACCCGCCCCGACAACTGCGATGTCCATTTCATTGCGTGGAATAAAACGAAGATAAAAAGAACTCGAATGACTCTTTGGGGCGGGAATCTTCAAGGATTCGAGAAATTCTCCGTTCTCCAGCACGGTTGTGCCCGGCCCGGTGCAAAACTGTTCGACCGGCACTTCGCGCGTTCCGTTCGTTCCCGCAATAACACAAATGCCTTCCAAAACAATTAAAGCCGGTATTGTATCTGCTGCGGGGGAAGCATTGCACAAATTGCCGCCGACTGCGGCTCTGCCTTGAATCGCCGTGCCGCCGATGATATGGGTTGAATCCGCAAGTGCGGGATAGGCGGATGCTATCGCCTTGTCTCCATATATCTTATAACACGGGACAGCCGATCCAAGATGCAAACCTGCCTGTGCGTCACACGTCAATACGTTGGCTTCAGGTATATCCTTGATATCTACAATCCGTTCTAAGTGTCGTTTGCCTTCACGCACCTGAACGATAAGGTCTGTTCCGCCAGCCAAGACTCTCGCTTGGTCTCCTTTTTCCGCGAGCAAGTCAGCTGCTGCACTGACAGTCTTGGGGGAAGTATATTCAAACGCTCGCAAGGTATGATCTCCTTTCAAAATGATGATTTATTCCGTTTGGAGTGTAGTGTTCAATAGATGTGTCTTATCTTAAATCGAATGCACGTGGATTGTCAAGGGAAAAAATTGGGGGTAACTAATGCGTAATAAAGTAGTGCGTAAGAAAATCGTAGTGTCAAGACACAATCGTGGATTTGACGATGAAAGAGGGATTTCTTTAGTGTTGTGATGTGTGGGGTCTGGATTTGGCAATCCAGGCCGAGCAGTGATGTAGCCCGCCACCGGTGTTTTCAAAGACTGAGACCAGTAAGAGAAGACATCGGCGATTTTAATGTTGCGGCGAATTCCTTTGGGAATTTCATCTCGCCCGATAACCACTTAGAGCCTTCTTGAAGAATCGTAGCAAAGCCATTTTTTGCCACTTTTACGGCGTTATTTCATTTGTTAATTGCAATCTACTACGTACCTGTGGGATCTCTATCGCACTCGTTATCCACTCGCTTGATCCCTGCCGGAGCTTTTAGAGGCTGGTGCGCAGAAGATTTGCTATGGGATCTCCATCGCGTTCGCTATTCACTCACTTGATCACTCGTTATCCACTCGCTTGATTGCACCTTACAGATGCACTCTTCAAACAGGTTCTTAGGTGACCGCTCGCAGCCGTTTTCGTTCTACTTCAAAACGACCATGCGGCGCAATTGGCGAAAGTACGGTGTTCTCAGTTGGTAGAAGTAGATTCCGGTGGCAACTGTCTCTCCGATTATGTTTCGACCATCCCAATAGGCTGCCTTCCCGCGTTCAGTGTAAAACCCGGCCGGCTGATACCCCATCTCCAATCGACGGACGACCTTGCCTTTGGTATCATAAATCGTCAACGCGACAGTCGCGTCTCGTGCTAATTGATAGGGTATCCATGTCTCCGGGTTGAACGGGTTCGGGTAGTTCATCAACAGCGCTGTGTTCGTCGGGACTTCGTACAGGAACAATTCTGGCAATTTAATTCGGCTATTCTTCACGTCAGTGGGTGTCACCGTATGACGTACGGGCTCGGCACGAAGGTGCGGATCTGGGGATTGCATGGCGACTTCGAGTATGTCTCTCACTTGAGCCGCGCGTCCGATATCGACATCCACCACGGTCAATTGATAGCCGAACGACTCAGACTGCAGCGCATCTCCTTTGGTTGCTCGAATCGTATGCGCCTTGCCGTTTGTGAGGTTTTTCACGATTACACTCAATCCTAACCTCGACAGAGGTACGTGCTTTTCTCGACACTTCGCCTGGTAGACAATCGAACCGGTCAAGCACAGGACAGGGGAAGCATTTTGGAATTGACTGACGGCGAGCGCTACAGGCGGTGCAGCTAACGATCTAGAAAAACTGCCCCAGCCATCCCCCGAGATAGAGACCGTCGCCTCCTGCTGTGCCTCCATGATAAACGACTGACCGCCAGCGATGGGAACATCACCGTCATCGCCCGCACGTTCAACCACTTTGAATTTTCCGTTAACAGAAACGGTGATTTTAGGGACATTGTCTCGAATTCCTTCAAGTGCCAATAGATCGCTGACTCGCGTGATTCGTGAATCTCTAAGCGGCACTCCTACCAGGTTCGTACCCCGCTGCAACCTAATTGCGCTGGCTCCGTCTTCTCCCAATTCGTCGCCAAACAGATGGAGATCCACCGGCACCTTCATACTTGCCATGACGCCCTTGTCAATGGTCAATAGTGGATCGGAAATCATGCCTCTATTCATGTCTCCCAAATAGCTGTGCCATTGATTCGTTTGAGAGCTACGAGTTGTAAGGTGATTGACCCTCTCCGCACCGCCTAAGGCGTCGTAGAGGTCGCCGACGGATTCCATAGTTATCTCTACATCGTCAACCGTGGTTACCTTTAAGGGAACGTGAATCAGGCTGGTGCCTGATGGGACGGTGAGAATGAACTCTCGTCTTTTTATAGCGACGCTAAAAATTACCGTTGCGTCAATTCCCTCGGCAGACGCCTCAATCAAATGTCTTCCCGGTCTCAATCCTAATGTAAAGGTACTCTCCGCTCTTCCGTTGGACGCAGTTTCCGTGCTCGCGGCGCTGAGCGTTCCATCACCCGCGGTGACAACAAACGTGACCGGCACTCCCTCAAGTGGGGAGCCGGTTTTGTCTTGTACTTCAACCTTTAACGGGTCGGCGAGTGTGGCGCCCGACAAACCCTCTTGAGGATCCTCCGAGATTCTCAAAATAATCTCCGGTGTTCGGACGCCTTCCGCATTGAATGACCGTGAACGCTCGATACCGGGAGCGGTTACGGAGACCGTGTTTGTTCCCGGGTCGGGCCCCAGTGTGAGTTCGCTCTCTGCTCTACCGTTTCTATCAGTCTTCTTGGATCGGGAAGTCAGTGTTCCTCCACCCGCAGTTACGGCAAAGGTCACTTGGACGTTTCTCAGGGGTTTATCGAACTGATCTCTTACCTCGACCTTGAGCGGGCCTGAAAGTGTCTCGCCGGGGAAACCCTCTTGATTGTTGCCAGAGATTATCGAAAGTGCTCCGGGCACCCGAATGCCGTCGGCGTTGAACGTCACAGGTGCCGAAATCGACTTCACATTCACGCGGACGGTATTCGTTCCCGGATTGCCCCCCAGTGTGAGTATGTCCGTCGCTCTGCCGTTTGAATCTGTCGTTGCGGTGCGCTTGGCGAGTATCCCGCCGCCAGCTGTCACGGCAAATGTCACCGGTACCCCCTCGAACACTGAACCGTTCTCATCCTTTACTTCGACAATAAACGGCTTGGCTAACGCTTTTCCGGGCAAACCTTCCTGATCATCACCGGAGATCGGCTCTAGGGTCGTTGGCGTGCGGTTATCGAAGTAGATCTCAACGCCTCTCTCCTGCAAGGCTGGAATATGTACATGGATAGACGGGTAGCTTAACGGATTTTCCCGCACATATATCTTGGTTTCATCCACCAGTCCCTGATTCTCTATCAACGGCGACAGGTCTGAAATTTTGTTATCGGTAAGTCGCACCACTTTCAGTCCGCTCAATCCAGTTAGCGCCGAGACATCCTTGATATCGTTGTTTTCAAGGTACAGTAACTCCATATTGATTAAATCTCGCACAGCTGAGATGTCTGATATTGCGTTATTTCGGAGCGAAAGCCTTGCCAAAGCCGTTAAATTAGCCAACGCCGCGACATCCGAGATGGAATTGTTAGCTAGCTGGAGCAGCCAGAGGTCGCTTAAACTCGCCAGAGGTGAGATATCCGAAACCGAGTTGCTTCGCAGGGAGAGGCGTTTCAGTCTGGACAAATTTTCAAGCGGAGAAATGTCTGATATTGAATTCTCGCTAAGATCTAGATGCATGAAATTGAATGCAAACTCAAGACCAGTTAGATCGCTGATTCCCGAACTCCACGGCCCGCGTACCGTCTCGGTTAATGTTGCCATGTCAGCTTCGGAAATCGGTGTTCCCGATACCCTCTTGAGAGTCTTCTCAACAGCGGCGCGGAGGCGAGAATCTGGGAGGTTGACGGGCGAGCCCGCCATCGCATTGAAGGTTGTTGTATGTCCTAGAGCAGATACCTCCACGGTGTTTTTTCCTCGGTGGGGACCAAGAATGAAGTCTGTCTCTGCTCTACCAAACTTATCTGTCAAGTTACCGGTATCGCTGACTCTTCCACCGCCGGCTGTGACGGAAAATGAGACCCAAACGTCTTTATACGGGTAACCGTCGTTTACATTTCGCAGTTCAACTTCAAGAGACACAGGCAATTGAGAATTGGGTAGTCCAGGAGGCGGGTTGTCGCCCGCAATCTTGGTCAAGGATTGAAGCGTTTCGGGAAATAAGTTGAAGTGGGTATGGGTCACATTTCCGTCCGTATCAACCACTCGGAGACGAATCGGATGTACTGCGTGGTGCGCAAGACTGACAAAGGCAGTGTTAATGCCAGTATGCATGAAAACGCCTCCATAGTCGAATTTCACTATGGGGTTCAGTTTATCTGCGAATTCGTGGCAAGCGCTTACATTGTTACCAAAGCCTAACAGGAGCACTTGATGAATCCCTTCATGATCGTTGACTTTAAGTTGAATAGGAACACTGGTAGAACCTACTGCATATCTGCGCGGCGAGATGAGATCGATAGTGGGAAAATTCCACGGTCGGAGTTGGGTTTCGGGATTGAAATAGCGTTGAATCTCCAACCATTTCGCAGTACATTCCGATAATTTTGTGGTGCGCTTCCAATTCCATGGTCCGTAAGACATGACATGTTCAGTTGACCGGAAATCGTGATCTAAGCCGAAGGAATGTCCAAGTTCGTGGGCTGCAAGAGGGTGATTAAAATATCTACCGGAGGCGGGGATGGCAGCCAGACCGCCCCAATCTCCGTTAGTTGCTCCGGCACCAGCCACACTGCCAATTCGCTCATTTCCGACATCTACTACGGCAAAATAGATATTCTGCCTTGTGTCAAACCGGTTTTGGATTTCACGTTCGATTTTTGAAAAAACTTCCCTGTAGTCCCCGTAATAATATTTGTCGGGAAACTGGCCGTTGACCCGATGCACAATAGCCGCTCCATTGTGGTCAGATTCAAGATTAAAGGTTTTTCGCCCGTAGCCGTGCGCTTGCATCTGGTCACCGTAGAATTTCCGGACATCTTTGATTAGCGCTTCAATTTTTTCTTCAATACCTAGTCTTGGTTGACGGTCAGCGGGCAAAAAGTAAATTAACCGTACCGTGCGGAGCGTCCCGGAGTTAAAAAATGCCAAGCTTCTGGCGTAGCGGCGGTTATCCGCCGTATTTTCGCCATACCCGCACAAATGGATTCCGTTACCAGTGGATGGCGTGAAAGAACCACACACGGGAAAGATGCAGGTGAAATATACCGCCAGTGAGTATAGCGCCGGATGAAGGAATCGTGTTTTCATCAATAAGTCTAGCGTTTTCCGGTGTATGGACGGCAGTGATGTTGTGTCTTCATCGTGTAGCACATTACCCTCTTGCGTTGCCGGGAGGAAATGCACACGCGTTGGGGATAGGGTACCCCAATCCCGTGCTCTCGGAACTTTTTGCGAATCGTAAAATGCAAATCGCTTACAATCTCAAAGCGATTCATCACGTCGGGAATCCACGCCAGAAATTCAAAATCGAGCGATGAGTCGCCAAATCGTACAAAACGCACGAACGGCACTTGCACTTCACGTGCATCAGTTTCAATGTCTTTGAGTATATCCGGGGGAGAATTGGCGGATTCAAGCAATACCTTTTTCACCAAATCTTCATTAGATCCGTACGACACGCCGACGGATATTTTTATGCGTGTTCGTTTGTTGCGGTGCGTCATATTGGTGACCACCTCGGATATGAACTTGGAATTGGGTACGATAATGTCTTCTGGCGTGGTAACCACCGTTGACCGCAAATTGATCGCCGCAACGATGCCCAACGTGTCGCCAACGCTCACTCTATCGCCGAGTTTTTATAGGGCGTTCAAACATGAGCATGATACTCGAAGCGAATTTTCAGCGTGCACTATGGAATTCGTACGGGAGTGACCAGTTGGGATTTCGCGCGATTTTACCGAGATTGTGCGTGCTATTTGCTTGACTTCAGCTCACTCAGGAGGCGAGTCACACCCTCCTTGATTATCTTTTCACATGATGGATGCGGCGGAAGCCAGGGTTTGACGCTAGACGGGTGGCGCAAAGCCTCGTAGCCGCCTGCTGGCCCTAGATCGTAATCTGCTTTCGTTGCGACATACCCGTCGTACCCGTTCGTGTGGTTGAACACTAACGTGTGTTTGAACGGTGACACCTTGTCAGTGAACAACTGGTATTCGGCAAACATCTCACCTGAAAAGGAGAAAAAGCACAAATCATCCCCGACGGCGAGGGCGCGCATCGAAAATGGCTTGAACTGTGGTTCGCCGCTTTCGGCGGCCTTTAACAGATGCGAGTAACGTCCTCGACCTTCATCGTCGGTCTGTTGAGACAGCAATGTTCTACACTCGTCGGCTGGCGGCGGATCTTGAAGCGGAAGTGACAGCTCCATCGAACGACACTTTAGTGCGGCGGGAGCGACAACTTGAGATTCCGCCAGAGCGCAACTGACCGCATTCGCCAAGGAAAGTCCCGCAACATCGCAGGCGTTGAAGCCGCCGCGCAACGGATAACCGTTTATGTCGCCGCAGCAGCCCTGCGCGAACATATATATCCCCTCTGGCTCGTTACCTTTATCAAGCAAATTGCGCAAGTGTTTAATTGTGTAGCCCGGAAAGTCCGGGCCAATCTTCGAACTGGATTCGTGGATAATCACGGGGTGGGCTGCGTGGAGAAACAGCACGGAAACTCGCCGCCCATCGCGGCCGTATACCCCGAGTACGTCTACCCATGGAACGACCGCGCCGTTAAAATTGGGTTCCATCACGATTTGACCATCTCGCATCACTCGTCGATTATAACCGATCTGTGCCGGCTCTCGCGCGGCGCGCAATTCGACGGGCCGAAGGTTTTGAACCGCACGATTGGCAACATCAACTATGCTCCCCGCCAGCCATCTGGAGTACGGTCCCAACTCAAGGTCACAATCCGCTAACCATGTTTCGTAAGATACGTCCGTATCATCAATCGCGGACATGTCAATGCGGTTTTCCCAAGCATCGCCGGGTTCGTGAAAATGCGGGTCGGGCCAACAGCCGTTGTGTGTCTGACTGGGATTTATGAGGATGTTCTCCTTGGGAATACCGGTGGCTTTGTCAATCGCATCCAACAAAACATCCATATAGGGGCGATGAAAGATAAGAAAATCTGTCGTGACGATAGCGAGTTGCCGCATTCCATCGGCAAGCACCAACACCCGGACGTATAAGTCATCGTATGCTTCCTCTCCTTCAATAACGGGTGTCACGATTGCCTCGGCGGCGCCACCGGAAAGACCATTTTTTGATTTGGATTGCACGATATTTCTCCTTCTCGAGGTAATGGTTGCATGTTTGGAATATATCTTCCGATCTCCGATTTTACCCGTCCAGATTTCCCGCTGTTAAATTCGGATTCCAATGACTGTAACATTTCCGTTTCTTTTGCGTTAATCCTAAGCAGGTGAACCATAGGTATTTGGCTAAAACACGGATTCATTTTAGCACGGCGTGAAGCGTAGGTTCAACGAAAAAGGCGGAGAATTTCATTTGGTTTTTGCCAATTGATGTGTTATACTTTAGCTTTAATGAAGTCACTTCATTTCGGATTTCTGTATCTCAATAGCATCTGTTACACGTACCAAAATTTGAGTCCGTTTTCTAAGGAGGCGTAATCGCTATGGCACATCAATTACCCGACCTGCCTTACGCTCATAACGCGTTAGAACCTCATATCGACACCCAAACGATGCAAATCCACCACGGCAAGCATCATCAAGCTTATATAGATAAACTCAATGCCGCCCTTGAAGGCCTTGACGATCTTGCCGCCTTATCCGTCGAGGATTTGCTGCGCAACATCGACGACGTGCCGGAAGCGCAAAGACAGGCCGTCATCAACAACGGTGGAGGCCATGCGAATCATTGCTTGTTCTGGACCGTTATGAGTCCAAACGGGGGAGGCGACCCGTCAAGCGAAGTGATGAGTGCAATCGAGTCGTCTTTTGGATCCGCCGATGCGGCGCGCGACCAATTTGTGGATGCCGCCACAACGCGTTTTGGATCCGGTTGGGCGTGGCTTGTGGTCAATGAAACTGGCGGGCTGGAGATATACTCGACGGCAAATCAGGATAGTCCGCTCATGCAAGGTCATACTCCCATACTCGGTCTTGATGTTTGGGAACATGCATACTATCTGAATTACCAAAACAGACGCCCCGATTATATTGAAGCCTGGGGGAATGTTATAAATTGGGATGAGGTCGCGGCGCGCTATGCTGCGGCGATTGGTTAGAATTGGCCCAATTCCTGCAGATTCGGGTGTGTGCCCGCAATATCTTGCACATCTGATGCATGGTGAGTGGACTTTAATCTCAAAATCAAAAAACTATCAAAAGCGATGAAGGGGAAGAGTAAGTCACCCAAGTCTTGACAGAGAGGGAGATTCAAAGGCTGAGAAGTCTCCTCAAACGACTTTGACTGAATGTCGCCCCGGAGCTGCTTGCCTGAAGATATTACACAAGTAGGGTTCGCCGGTTGATGCTCGTTAACGCATCCCAATGAGTGCCCTTGCATAGTTTGGAAAGGGAATTGGAGTGGTACCGCGGTAAGGTCTTTGGTAAAAAGCCCTACTCGTCTCCAAATTCGGAACGGGAAGGGCTTTTTTGTTTTTTCAGTGGTTTGCCGAAACGCTGAGTCGCCGCGGGAGGTACGGCGGATCACTGATTCTTGTGGAGGTGAGGTCGATTATGGCAACAACGTCAGGTGCCAACATTCTTATTGAAAGTCTGAAACGCGCAGACGTCGAGTATATTTTCGGGGTAAACGGCGGTGCAGCGATGCCGATTTTTGACGCGCTCTATGACGCTGAAGGCATTTCCCTGATACCGATGCGCCATGAACAGGGCGCTGCCCATGCCGCTGACGGCTACGCGAGAGCAACGGGAAAAGTGGGGGTGACACTCGCTACGTCAGGCCCTGGCGCTACAAATCTCGTCACCGGAATCGCGACAGCTTTCATGGATTCCATTCCAATGGTAGCAATCACCGGCCAGGTTTACACTCACCTTATCGGCAACGACGCCTTCCAAGAATCAGATGTCATCGGTGTCACTCGACCCGTCTGCAAACATAGCTATTTGATCAAAAGTAGCGACGAAGTTGCAGAAGTTGTGGCTAGCGCGATGCACATTGCCAGCACCGGACGACCGGGACCGGTGGTAATCGACTTTGCAAAAGACGCTCAGATTCATGAGTCTTTATTCCATTACCCGGAACAGGTCAACATCCGCAGCTATAAACCGAAAGTTGATGGACATCCTCGGCAGATCGCCAAAGCCGTGGAACTGATTCATAGCGCCGAACGACCCATGCTTTATGCGGGCGGCGGCGTTGTTCTATCTAATGCATCGGACGAACTGCGCGAGTTGGCGATAAAAACAGGTATTCCCGTCACCGTGACTCTCATGGGCCTTGGCGCCTTTCCCGAGACGCATCCTCTGTCGATGCAAATGCCCGGTATGCACGGCTCCTGCTGCGCAAATTATGCCTTCACCGATTCTGATCTGATAATCGCTATCGGAGCACGATTTGACGATCGCGTAACCGGAAATTTGGACAAGTTTGCTCCGAACGCTAAAAAAATTCATATCGATATCGACGCCTCCTGCATCAGTAAGAACGTTCCGGTTGATGTGCCGATTGTCGGTGATGCAAAGCGCGTACTGGCAGAGATGAATAAGCTGGTGCATCACGTGGAAATTGAACCTTGGATGCGGCAGATTGACGAATGGAAGGAAAAATACCCGTTTGAATATCAACAAAAAGGCGACAAAGTCATGCCGCAGTATGTCATCGAACAGATTTACGACATTTTTCCCGATGCAACGGTCGTTGCTGATGTCGGGCAGCACCAAATGTGGGCCGCCCAGCACTTTATGTACACCGAGCCGCGCCAATTCATAAACTCTGGCGGGTTGGGAACAATGGGATTTAGTTTGCCTGCCGCAATCGGTGCACAGTTCGGATGTCCTGACAAGACGGTGATCAACATCAACGGTGACGGATCATATATCATGACGATTCAAGAGCTTATCCCTGCGATTACCTACAAACTACCGCTTAAAATCTTCATTATTAACAACATGTACCTCGGTATGGTGCGTCAGTGGCAGGAACTGTTCCACAATAAGCGTTATGCGGCCGTTGATTATCACGACAATCCCGACTTTGCGCTCTTGGCCCAAGCGTTCGGCGCGACCGGTTTACGAGTCGAACGCGTTGAGGATGTTCGCCCCGCGCTGGAGAAGGCGAAAGGCGTAGATGACGGTCCGGTTGTCATTGACTTCATAGTGGACGAGGAAGAGAATGTGTTCCCGATGGTCCCCGCGGGCGCAGGGCTCGGCGATGTGATACGAGGGTTGGCGTAATGGCTGAGGAGAGACATATCTTTTCCGTGTTCGTCGAAAATCGGTTCGGGGTGCTCGCACGAGTGTCAGGTTTGTTCAGCGGACGCGGCTATAACATTGACAGCTTGAATGTCGGCGAAACGGACGATCCGCAGATTTCGCACATGACAATCGTCACCCACGGGGATGCACAGATTATCGAACAAATTTACAAACACTTGAATAAACTCATCGATGTCATTAAGGTCACGGACCTAACAACCGAAAACCACGTCGAACGAGAATTGGTGTTAATCAAAGTGCATGCGGAACCGCAAAAGCGCGGCGAAATCCTTCAGATTGTGGAGATTTTTCGGGGTCGTACCGTAGACGTTAACCCTACGACGTTAACCATTGAAGTCACGGGGGATGAAGGAAAGCTGAGAGCGGCAGTCGATATGCTCCGTCCCTACGGCATACGTGACTTGGTGCGTACCGGCAAAATCGCGACGATGCGTGGGGGCGTAAGGTAATCAGCAAGGGAAACCTACGGGCGATTAAGGAGGAAATTGATGGCAACTATTTACTACGATAGTGACGCAAATTTTGATGTATTGAAAGAGCGATCTGTTGCGGTTATCGGTTACGGAGCGCAGGGACGCGCCCAAGCATTGAATCTTAACGATAGCGGTGCCAATGTCGTTGTTGGGCTGCGTTCCAACAGCGCTTCAAGAAATGAGGCGGAGGCCGCGGGGTTGACCGTAAAAACCATCGAGGAAGCCGCTGCCTCGGCGGATGTCGTGCAGATTCTCATTCCGGATGAACAACACGGCGCCGTTTATCGGAATCAGATAGAACCGAATCTACAGACTGGCAACATGGTCATGGTTTCACACGGCTTCAGCATTCATTTTGGGCAAATTGTCGCGTCAAACGATGTCGATGTGGCGATGATTGCTCCCAAGGCGCCGGGCGATCTCGTTAGGGATGTGTTCGTGGAAGGCGGCGGCACCCCCTGTCTAATCGCGATACATCAAGACACAACCGGACATGCAAGAGACCTCGCTCTGGCTTATGCGAAGGGCATCGGGGGGACTCGCGCCGGTGTCATTGAAACCACGTTCCGCGAAGAAACTGAAACAGACTTGTTTGGCGAACAGGCTGTCCTTTGCGGCGGCACATCAGCGCTCATCAAGGCATCGTTCGACACACTCGTTGAAGCCGGATATCAGCCTGAAATGGCTTACTTCGAGTGCATGCACGAACTGAAGTTGATTGTAGATCTTATCTACACAGGCGGTCTTACCAAAATGCGCCGCGTTGTTAGCAATACAGCAGAATTCGGAGATCTCACGCGTGGCCCACGGATCGTCAATGACAGTGTCCGCGATCGAATGCGTGAAATCCTTAAAGAGGTACAGAGTGGCGAATTCGCGCGCGAATGGGTACAGGAAAATCAAGCTAGTCAACCCGTGTTGCAGGCGCTTCGTCGCGGCGAAGAGGAGTTGGAGATCGAAAAAGTTGGTAAGGGGTTGCGAAACATGATGAGTTGGCTGAATGAATAGTCTCTAAATCACAAATCGCCTAAAAGCCGTCACTGTGGGTTGCTTATTTCACCGGGGCGGCTTTTTGCTTTTTAATGTTCCGGTGTCATCGCCTACGAATTCTCTGACCGGATTGCACCATGTTTCTAATGTAAGTGCGCTAATTAGGCCGACCAAGAAAAAAACTTACTTGAATCGCAGTATCGAGTCTTGCCCCGGTACCGGTCGGTAGAGAAGGGGTTCTCTATCGCCGCCGCTATCCAATCAGTTAGTTTCTGCCTACGGAGAAAGTGAACAACGCCATTAAGACAATGTACGCGTTATGATTTCAGGCGACATCGGATTAACATTTGGGATAATGCTTGCAAACGGGTTTATGGAAACTGAAAAAGAGGTGGCAATCAACGCGGTCTTGAAGGCTGCACAACTGTGTCAAGAAGTGCAATCTGACATGGTACAGACAGATGCGATTAAGAAACCCGACCGCAGCCCCGTGACAGTCGCAGATTTCGGTTCGCAGGCTCTCATTTGTAGTGCGCTGGGCGAGGCTTTTCCAAAAGATTGCATTGTCGCAGAAGAGGACGCCGAGGAACTAAGGGAAAATCCGCAGTTGCGGTCAAGAGTTACGGATTACGTCAATCGATTTGAGGACGTATCGTCCCATCAGGTCTGTGAGTGGATAAATCGAGGAAAAGGCGAGGTCAACAAGCGCTACTGGACGCTCGATCCCATTGATGGAACGAAAGGCTTTCTGCGGCGAAATCAGTATGCCATTGCGCTTGCGTTGATTATCGATGGCGAGGTGGAGTTCGGCCTACTCGCCTGCCCAAATCTGCCAAAGGAATGGGACAAGCCGAATTTGGGACAAGGCTGTCTCCTTGTCGCAGTTCGGGGTGAAGGCGCGTATATGGGCGCGTTGGATGGACGCCCCATAAAGCAAATTCAAGTTGCCGATACTCCGCTCCGGTTTGCCGATAGTGTTGAGACCTTGCACGGAGATCACGGTGCACACTTCAGGATTACCCAAGAACTGGGTATTACCGACCCGCCAATACAGATTGATAGCCAAGCCAAGTACGGGCTTGTTGCACGGGGCGAGGCGTCGGTCTATCTGCGCCTGCCGAATCCACGGACACCAAATTACCGAGAGTGTATCTGGGATCATGCCGCCGGGATAATTATAGTGGAGGAAGCAGGAGGAAAAGTGACGGACATGCACGGCCAATCCGTGAATCTCTTGGAGGGGAGACGGATGACGTCCAATCGCGGGATCGTGGCGACAAACGGAAAACTTCATGAGCGAGTGTTAGAGATCATCCGGAATGCGAAGTGATGAATTAGTGTCGCGTCCAATCAGGCGGCACCCCAAATCTGGATATATGGCTTTCCATTTTAAGGGCTCAACCATCCGAACATAACAATATTCGAGGTTTCTCGGTTCATGAAAAACCTGATGATGATATTCTGCCTCTTGGTTACGGCAGTCTTCATCTGGGTCTGGCATCATCAAACCCAGTTCAACGACAATTCGCGTAAGGCTCGATTTCACTTGAAAAACGGTGAATTAGAGTCAGCGGTCGACGCCTATACAAAAGCCATCCGCCACAAGAAGTACACACTGTTTTTCACGAACGCTCCTTCAGTCTACAACAATCTTGGCCAAGTCTATTTGCAACAAGGGAAGTATGAGAGGGCAATTGAAACCTTTGAGGAAGTAATTGAACTCAAGCCGGATGCGATTCAAGCATACATTAACTTGGCGACCACTCACCTCAAACAGAACGAACCCGATCAAGCCATCGAATCTTGCCAAAAAGCGCTCTGGATTGCTCCGAACACGGCATTAACCCATTACAATCTCGCCTGCGCTTATGCCATCAAAACTGAAAACACGGAGGCAATTAACGCCCTTAGAAAGGCAATACACCTCGACCCTAGAATCAAAGAATTGGCAAATCGGGAACCCGTGTTTGATGTTTTGAAGTCAGACCCGCGGTACCCGGCAGATTGAGTTTCATACTTGCAACCGCATACACTGGATGAGTCATCGGGATGGTCCCCTCCTGTATCCATAGAATGCCGTCATTGTTTCTCGATTCGCCAAGCATCGATTGGCATGTTTCCACAATAGCTTTTTCTAGTCGCGCTAATCCTGCGGATTGGAATAGCCATACTCGGCGCCGCTGTGTCAAAGAATTCCATAGCTGGACGAATATAACAGCCAAATTTCATGTCTTCTCATTGCCGTGATGTTTGCCTCAATAAATGACTTTCATGGCGGCGAAAAACCTTGGGCCGGTTGCGGATATGAGTCGATAACAGCCGCTTCGTGCTGTCAACTTTCGATTGTTTTTTCCGTCCAAAGTCAGGCGCAGGTTCCGATGTTCCTTGAGGGCGCCGGTCCGGTGGCGCGTGGTCTGGCTGCACGCTTATATCCACAGTCGGCAAACTTCTCTTTCCTTTTGAAACTCGTCAACTTTAGATTCAACACTTAACAGTTGTGTAGTATAGTTTTGCGTACCATGACAATCCGTTACGGAGGTGGATTATTTTTCTGTAGGCAATCCGTTGGAATTGAGGTTCGCGAGGCCCGCTCTACCAAAGGAGACCTCTATTTCAGAATGTGCCAATGCATTGCATTAAACGGTGCTCCGTTGGCGTCTTTATTCACCGCCCTGAAAGGTAATCACGAAGAGAATCTCGCAAGTGGAGATCAACGGTTGTTCGGTCACTGCAATACGTTGACTCGGCACACGAGGGTATGAAGATAAGCGGCCCAACAAAAAAAACAAGTGCATTTCCACTATCTGATGTCTTCGCATTTGCTCTTTGGGTGGCTCAATGCTGGGAAAAAATGCGTGACCCGGCCGACATAATTTTGGAGAATGGTCCAATTCGAGAAAAATGGATTTTCAAGCAGGCTCTTGCGTACGACGCATTACGATATAAATCTCGCTATGAAAACACATCCCGTTGTTGCCATCGTCGGTAGGCCCAATGTGGGCAAATCCTCGCTATTCAATTGCATTACGAAGAAACGGATCGCCGTTGTCCATGACGAACCCGGAGTGACGCGGGATCGCAATTATGCCGACGTGGATTGGGGTGACTTTCGTTTCACAATCGTTGATACGGGAGGATTGGATCTCGATCCGGACGACTCATTGATTGACTCGGTGCAGTTTCAAGTCGAAAATGCCATTGACGAAGCCGCAGTCATTCTCTTTGTTGTCGATGCGCAAACTGGAATTCTGGCACAGGACCTTGTTGTTGCCGATAAACTAAGAGGAGCGGACAAGCCTATCCTTGTGGTCGTAAATAAATCTGACAATGAGCGACTCCGAAATGCGGGAAGCGAGTTCTATGAACTTGGACTAGCGGAACCATTCTACGTTTCCTGTGCCCACAATCGCGGAATCGGTGAACTACTTGATGAGGTTACGCTTAATCTTCCGGCACCGGACACGGAAGTGTCGGAACCGCCTCGAAGCATCAAAATCGCCATTGTTGGACGTCCAAACGTGGGAAAATCATCCATCATCAACACAATTCTTGGCGAAGAGCGCATGATCGTTGACCACTGTCCCGGCACCACTCGGGACGCGGTCAATATTCGCTTTGTCTATGATAACATTCCGTTTGAGCTAACAGACACGGCGGGCATGCGCCGCAGGTCCGCGATCGATGACGAACTTGAAGAAGTGATTGTGCAGAGGGCGATTCGCAGCATTCGCCAAAGCGACATCGCTTGGTTAATCCTTGATGCCACCCAAGAAGTGGCACGTCAAGACAAGGTAATAGCCAGTTTTATCGCTCGGCAAGGAGTGGCGAGCATATTGGGCGTCAACAAATGGGATCTCATTCAGAAAGACAATATGACCCATGGCACGTTCGTCGAAGAGATTTATCGTCAACTTCCGCAACTCACCTATGTCCCCGCAGTGTTCACATCCGCTGAAACAGGTCAGCGTGTGAGGAAATTGCTGGAGTTAAGTTTGACGGTCCACCGCGAATACTGCACGCGCGTACCAACACATGCTCTTAATGAACTTCTGCTGCAATTGAAAAGCGCCCACCAGCCGCCGCGAGCAGGTAAGGTCCGTCCGACGCTGAAATATATGACGCAAATCAGGACCGAACCGCCGACTTTTCTAATATTCGCCCGCTATCCGAACAAGATTTCTCAGCCATATGAATCCTACCTAATCAACGGAATCCGGGATGCCTTCGGCTTTCACGGAACCCCGATACGAATCTACTATCGCTCTTCCGATGCAAAGGAGTCGAGGCGTTGAGCCTCTCGCCGGCCTCGTCACAGCTACAACTCCACGCGACCGTATATTACCGGTACCCGCACCAATCGAAAATCTATCGAGCACGGTTTCGTCACGTCATCATAGGTTAATTCGGCTCCTACAGCAAACCCGCTCCAAGAATCTGTAAACCGCCATCCTTGTATTCCCGTTTACTTCCATATCAGACTTGCCGCCCCGAGTTTGCCTGTTTGTATTAAGGAGATAGGCGTTGTATTCAAATGCCACCAGAGGCTATTTCTACCATACCGCTTTAGTCATCCTTCTCATATTTTCCCTCCTTTATTTCGGCGCACATGCGAAACCCGTTACTAAGGATTCCAAGTTAACTCAATATTACTCGGAACTGCGAGAAGATTCAGCGAAATCGGCAGAGGCTGATGTTGAATCCGAGAAAAATTCAGAAGACTCCGGTTGGGAAACCGAATCCGACGAACCAGCAGAAGCCGCCGATCAGCATGATGAAGATGCTTGGTGGAAACGTCCCTCCGAGCCAAAGCCCGCGATCCCGCCTCCCCTAGACCCTTTTGCACCAGACGCGGAAGATGCTTCCATCCGCTCCAAGATTTTGGCTCCATATAATGAATCGTTGCAAAGATGGAAAGATGCGCCCCTCCTGATTGAGCCTCGAATGCTACTCGACCTCAAGGAGAGTGAATTCGGGACTGAGAAGGAAAAAGGGCTAGCTCTGCCACTCCAGTCCAATCTTCAGATTACCGGACACAAGTCTGTTACGGTTGAAGGCAACGTGACACACTATTTTGGTGAGAGTGACGCCAACCGATACGCCGGTTACAGTAGTTACGGAGGTTATAGTTCAGGGCTCGATCTCGGTTTAACATCATCCTATGGGTATGACGATTTTGGAAGTTTTGGAGGCGGTTACGGAGGCGGTTATGGGGGCGAATATGGTGGAGGATTCGGCGGCGGGTATGGGGGCGGCTACGGAAGTGGTGGATACGGTGGAAGGTTCAGCACATTCGGTAGAGGTGGAGTGGCGCGTGCCACGGGATTTAACCTGAGACAGACGCTTCGGGTTGGGTTGCATGGCCGAGTTGGCGAACGTACCCATGTTGCCGTCGATTACAGCGATTCGGACGATTCATTTGGAGGAGGATATGGCGGATACGGCGGATACGGCGGCGGTTTGGGTGGTGCAAAAGAACAGAAGATTAAAGTGTGGTATGAGGGCAAGCCGGACAGCATTCTCAAAACCGTGTCATTCGGTGATATAACCCTAAATCTGCCGAATACTCGATTCTTGAACATCAATCGAAATCTCTTTGGACTCGAAGCCGTTGCAGAATTAGGGGGGCTCAAAATGACGACCTTCGGTTCTCGAAGCAAAGGGATTTCAGACACGCGGCGTTTCCGAGGGGAATCAACTAGAGCCGGGTACGGTCGAGGCGTCCAAATTGCTGATGCCAATTACGTCAAAGGACGATTCTATTCCATCCACCGCGGTGATGACGACGTGTTACACGAATCTTATCTGCCAATAAAAAGCGGCAGCGAGGAAATCTATATCGATGACAACGTCGCAGGCAACAATCAAGGAGGGCAACGCACCGTACGTGGATACTTCAACCTCCAATTCCCGGGGCAAGACTACAATATTAACTATGAGACCGGAGAAATTGAGTTTCTAACACAAATCTCTCCAAACTACACTATTGTCGTGGCTTACGAATATCTCGGCGACGGCGGAGGACAGGTTGGAAATCCCGGCGCTGTTTTCGAGGATGAAAATGGGGATGGGTCGATTGATGAGGAGGGAGAGGAAATCGGATACGTTGTACTCAAAGACAAAGGATACCGAGGAACGGAAGCACGTCGCGTGTACAACCTAGGCAACCGAAACATCAATCCGCGGGACTATCAGATTACAATTTGGCAGCAGGGAGCCGGAGAAGCATTTGAAACCGATGATGGCCCCGTACTTTATATTGACATCTTCGGGCTGGATACGGATGGCGATGGTAGCATCGATCCGGAATTTATCGACTTTGACCGTGGCTTGCTAACCTTTCCATCACCGCGTCCATTTGTAATCGACGACCCGGAAAGCCCATACTACAAATACCGAGATCAACTGAACAACGAAGCAATCTATCTTGAAAACCCGCGTACAACCGATCAAGTTTATACTATCGTCGCTGACTACGCCTACCAGTCAGGGACGTACAGTGTCGGGCTATTTGTGATTCCCGGCAGCGAAACTGTAAGATTGAACGGCAGAAGGCTGCGGCGAGATGTCGATTACATGATGGTGTACGAAGTTGGGAGCCTTACCTTCTTCACACAGCTTGATGAGTTTGATGTGATTGAAGTTGAGTTTGAAAGAACACCGTTCGGAGGTTCTCTGCAACAAACTGTCGCGGGTGTTTGGCTAGAATACTCCTACGTACCGAAACAGAAAGCGCCGGAAGAACGGGAACAGGAAGACCGATTTGGAAGACTCGGAGGAGCTCAGGATTCTCTTGGCGGGAGAGATCGATTCGGAAGCGGAAGTTCCTTCGGCAGAGGCAGCGGAGGTTTTGGTGGTGGGTTTGGCGGAGGTTATGGAGGCGGGCGCGGCTCTTACTCAAGCCTTGGTGGTCGCTCCAGATACGGACTTACGTCAGGGAGAAGTAGCTATTTTAATCCAGTGTACAAGAAAGGGTTTAGCCTATCAACGGGTTATATTCTTAACACGGGAAGCAAACCGAGCACCATTCCGGATGTGAACAATGCCCCAAGTCGCCTACAAGCGTTCAACATTAATACCAGCGCCGGACGAAATTTTAATCTCGCTTGGTTCGTGAATCCGCTGCCGTTTGTGTCAGTGGAATATTTTCCGCTATCGATTGACTTTAGCGGCGAATCCGCGTTTTCTCATAACAATCCCAACAGCGTTTCAGTGGCGCTAATCGATAGCATGGAGGGAGCACGTGACTCATCAAACATTCCTACCTTCAAATACAACTGGCGCATGGCGGGCCCTCCGGCGGTGGATGGATTAACGCCCGATAACCGCGCTCTCTTTCACGTGCTGCTGAAAGATAAAGACGAATCCAAAGCGGTTGGCAATTATATGCGAAATCGAGAAGTGCCGGGTTCCGCAATCAACCCGTTGTTGCAATCCACGGAACAGCGTCTTGTGATGGAAGTCGGCTATGATTTCTCCGATGTGGTTGAAGAGTGGGGTGGTTTTTCTTACGGTATCTCGGCTTCGGGTACAGATTTCTCTGAACGTGAATTTCTCGAGATTTGGCTGCGTGTCCAAGGTGACGACGATGTTACGCTGTTGCTTGATCTTGGGATTGTCAATGAAGACACAGACCAAGATGGTAGGCTCGACAGCGAAGACCTGCCTCTAGATCTTGAGGACCTCAATGGTGACGACAAGATTGATACGTTGGATCTTGATTTGGAAAATTTGCCGGAATCCCAAAAATACAGCGCCAACGGTTCCCTCGACACGGGCGAGGATGAAGGATGGATCTATGACGGAGCTCTCCAACCCACGCCATTTGGGCGCGGAAACCAAGTCTTGGATACCGAAGATCTCAACGGAGACGGCGTGTTAGACACCGTTGATGCATACCTTGAAATTCCCATTTCATTAAATGATGTGCCGGAAGAATGGGTCAAAAAGCGGAATGATAACGGGTGGGTTTTTCTAAGCATTCCCCTTCGTGAGGCAAATGTATATGGCAGCCGCCAGCCGAATCTCGGGTTCGTTCAACACTTCCGATTTTGGCTATTGAAAAACAAACCCGGTAATGTGCGCGGAAAGCTGGAATGGGCATCGATTGAAATCGTGGGAAACCGATGGGAACGAGGCGTGGTTACACAGAACGGCACCATCGTCACGAATACGAATGAAAAATTCACAGTCGGTACGAAGGACAATTACAACTTTAACGATTATCAGAAAGCCTACGAGGAAATCAAAGACAATAGCGCCTTCAAGAGATTGCATCCGTACACCGATGTCACGTTTGGATTCGGCACCCGCCAACAGCGAGAACAGACACTCGTGTTAGATTATAACCTTCTACCCAACTCGTTTGGTGTTACATCGCAACGGTTACGCGGTATTCAACAAGGTGAGGGACAAGACTTTTCCAAACACAACAAGCTAAAATTTTGGGTCTACGGGGACAAAAATCGCGAAACGCTTGTATTGCGATTGGCACCGAGTGTCCGAACGAGCTATCGATCGTTTTACGGCTCGACAGACCCGTTTTCCGATCCGCGTTCACAGCAGCAGGATGACGTGGACATCTTCGAGAATCTAACGAACTTCTACGAATTCACGAGGGAAATTGACTTTGATGGTTGGAAACTCATTGAAATCAATCTGGAGGATGTTCAGCGAAATGAATACCCAGATGTTCAGTCAACAACGGATTCACCTGAGGAACTACTTCAAGGATCATCACACGCAGAGCAGGCGTTCACGCCTCAGCCTGATGGTCATCCCGACGGATTCGTCGTCCGGGGAACAAATAGCGCTCAGCTCTCCATCAAGAATATAGGCGGGATCTTACTCGGCATCCGGAACGACCGCGGCGAGGAAATTAGCGGAGAGGTGTGGGTGAACGAAATTCATTTGAGCGATCCGTTGGTGCGCTCCGGTTGGGCACGGCGTGGAAATGTGTCCGTTTCACTCGGAAATTTATTGAGCGTGCGGGGAGGATACGCCAGTCAGGACAAGGACTTTGAGAGTTCCGCCGGCGAAACCGGCCGTCATCGTCGACAACAGCGGGGCTTCAGCACTACGAACAACGATTTCAATATCGATACCAGTCTCAATCTCTTTCGGTGGCTTCCGATCAGCTACAGCATCCGAGAAAGTGAGTCCGAAACCGAGAGCCGACGGGGTTCATTCAGTTCCTTTCAAAGCGGCAAGAGTAAGACCAAAAACCAAGACCTTTCCGTGCGATTTAACCTACCTCCGTTTCCGTCTATCGGGATTGCCTACAATTTTCAGGATTTTTGGAATGAACGTCAAGGCACGCAAATTAGCGACCTTTACACAGGGACTTTCCAATATAACCTTGGATCGAAGCTAGGCTTGAACCTCCAATACCGGCACGAGGATGTCGACGCCGATACCGGAACGGCAGTCGGCGCTTCGTCGAGTAGCGGATATTCCAGCTACGGCTCAAGTTACGGATCTAGCTACAACTCTGGGTACAGTTCCGGTTACGGTTACGGATACAGTAGAAACCGAGACGAAAGAGTTGATGACGGCTCAATTTCACTCAATATTAGTCCAATCTCCAGTTTTAGCTTGAATCCAACCTACGATGTTCGGCGGATTCTGGAGAAGCGCGAAAGTTCGGCTGAAGATCCCCCTTCGCAACCGGAGTTTACTATCGCGAGCCGTGAACATCGATTCTCAATGACGCCGCGTCTCAACCGCGACCTTTTGGGAATGCGTCCAACTATCAACAACCGAGTTAGCCTACGCGAAAATTGGTTTAGCAAGCAGAAAGACATCTCGGTTAATGCGAATATCGGGTTTGGAGTAAATTTACGCCCCCATGTCTGGTTTGGATGGTTGCTGAATAAACCGGAAGAGGAACCGGAAGAACTTGAATCTGTGGATAAACCCGAGGACGAATTGCGAACGAAATCTCCGCGCGATCCTCCTGATTCGTTCGATGAACAAGTGGAGATGGAGGAACGACGGCGACAGCGGCTTGACAGAATGGAGCGGATGGGGGTGGACACGGAAAGAGTCCAGGATCTCGAAGATGAAAGAGGGGATTGGATTAGCCGAGATTCGGCTGAACTCGAACGAAAGTTGAGAGAGCGGCGAGGAAAGAAGAAAGATGCAGACGCGGGGGTTTGGCAGAAAAGTCTCAAGAGTTTTGCCCTGAACACCAACGTAAGTTTCGATATTCAGGATTCCTTTCGCCGGTTGGACGCGGGGCAATCGGTGCTCGACGTATTGAGTCTTCCAGATGATGATGAACGGCGAACCCAATCGCGTCAAGGGCAACGCTACACTTTCCGCGGCTCTGTCGACCCGTTGTCATGGGCATCGTTGGGCACAAATGTATCTTTTACAAATAACTTCCAGAAGACCTCAAGCACGACGTCACGCGCCAAGTCGAAAAACTACGAAGGCGATGTTAAGTTTTTCAATTCCAGAAATACTTCAAGTTTTCAGGTCCGCTATGGCTTCACGCAGAGAGATAGACGCAACCTTGCGACTTTGATTAGCGAGAGTTCAGCCCACAATCCTTCAATCAGTTGGAGACAGTCGTGGGGACAGGAAACTAGCAGCTCCCTTGGAATTCGTGTGACGCTTCGGGAGCAGCAAAGAAGCGGCGGCTCCATCATGAGTACTTCTCTGATTGTTACGCCCAATCTAAGTATTGACTATAGCCTTAATGTAGAACGAGGTGTTTGGATGCCCTTCTTCGGTAGGATAAAACTCAGACACGACCTTAGAATGACCAATACTTTCTCGACCGCAGTTCGACGCGAGCGCTTCGGCGCGAATCAGGAGGAAAAATCGGAGCGATACGAGACAAAAGTACGCGCAAATTATAAACTGAGCACTCGTTTGAGTGCGGAACTCAATCTTGGGTTAAACTACAACAACGACCGTGTGGAGGAGGGAAGAGATTTCTTTTCGGTCGCTAGCGCCCTCTCAGTACGAGGCGAGTTTCAGTGAAAGATAGGTCAGAAATACATTCAGAATTCTAGACACCTTTGCGGCGGCTAATTCGAAGGTCGCCACGAACGCAAATCTGCGTTCAATCTTGATTTAACGAGGGATACATCTATACCCGCCGAATGGCAGATGTTTCAAGCGTAGCCCATATCCTTCAGTTTTCGAGCATCACGCCGCCAGTCTCCTTTAACGGATACTTGCAATTCCAGAAAAACTGGAGCGTTAAGAAACTGTTCAATCTCCTCCCTAGCAAGCTTACCGATCTGCTTAATCATCCCGCCACGATCGCCAATCAGGATTCTTTTTTGGGACAAGCGTTCAGTGTAGATTATAGCACGAATGTAGACTTTACCGTTCGAGCGATGTTTGAACTCTTCGACCGTAACCCCGGACGCATAAGGAATCTCCTGTTGAGTCTTCAGGAAAATCTTCTCCCGCACCGTTTCGGATACAAAGAAACGTTCGGGTAAATCGCTAATTTGATCATCGGGGAAATAGTGCGGTCCGATCGGCAGGTGTGCAACAATTTGATCGCGAAGCTGTAAAACATCGGAAGATTTCCGGGCCGAAATCGGGACAATCTCAACAAAGGAAAATTTGCCACTGTACTCGGCAATTATAGGTAGCAGCGCCGACGCCCCAAGAAGGTCAATCTTGTTGATGACCAAGAACACTGTTTTTGACTCGGTTTCGCGTATACGCTCAAATATTTGCGTTTCAAGTGCCGGAGGCAACTGGCTGCCATCGACCATATATATGATTAAGTCCGCGTCCTTAATCGCATGGTAGGCTGTCGTAACCATCGCGTCGTGAAGCAGATATTTCGGTGCAACTATTCCGGGTGTATCCAGAAAAATAATCTGGTAACCCTCCGTCGTGACGATTCCCATTATCCGATTGCGCGTCGTCTGCGGCTTGGGGGTGACAATTGCCAACTTCTCGCCCATCATCCCGTTCAGCAGCGTAGATTTGCCAACATTTGGTTCCCCGATGATGCTGACATAACCGGATCTGAAAGATTCCTGATTGGGGGCGTTCATTTTCTTGTACCACCAATTAGCGATGGGAATTCACTGCGTGAAGTAAGCGGCTTAAGACGCCAGTCGCTCCACTCGCCCGATGTCGACGGGCCAATGAGTCCGGGGCGCCGCAAACCGGACAAAGCTTGCACGTCATAAATTTCCTGACAGACGCTATCATACCTAAGTTGGCCAATCGTAGTTCCGCTTCGTAAGTTGATCGCCACGATACCGCAAAACGGCGACTCCCGCGCGATTGGTATATCGCTAAACGTCGGGCTTTTACGGCGCAATTGCGACAGCCCGACGAACAGGTAGTCGCCATAGCGCGCCATACCGCGTACGAAACCGGGCAATCGCGTGACCACCTCATAATCGCTTCGCCCCATGTCGACACGAGCCACTTCGCCTGTCGCCGACAACAACACATAGAGATCATCTTCGTACACCCTCGGGGTGTGCGGCATCGGTAATCCTCTCAGAACAACCTCGTCACTCGGGACGTGGATGACAATCCCGCCGGACGTTTTGCCGGGCCGCCACCCTTCAGATGTATTTGTTTCACCAAGCGCGGTGACATACTCGGGGTAACCATCAACCATTGCGACGCCGTTGAGGTGGCACCGATCCTCAGGTGCGAGTTCGCTGATGAATCGCGGCCGCCACCGGGGATTGAAGTTGCCCTCATCATCCTTCAGAGAGAGGCATGAGAACAGTGTGTTGACTTTCCATAGCCCCGCCTGCCCCCATACGAGGTCATGGGCTTTTAGTTCACCGCAATAAATCGCCGCATGTGGTACGTATTGCCCATCGGAGGTGTTCGATCGACGTGGATAGCTGCTAGCCAATGCGCGGACGTAGGAAAGCATAATCACTTCGTCTTTCGTTGCGACGGCGAGGCGATTGTCCTCGGCAGCCAGCCCCATGGGCGCGTCGAAATCTTGAGGCAACTGAACGAGACTCTCGGAACTTCCCGCGCTAATATAGATAATCTTGTTTGCCTGATAGATACTAATTACAAGTGTGCATTGGAGTTTCCACAGCAGATCGGAAAATTCTGCGGAATGCCTGCACACAAAAGGGGGCAGTGATTGATTCATACCTTGGCTCGAGTTGAGAACTTGCTTGAAAATCTATTTGCCTCAGCACGATGTGAAAACAACTGTTTTTCCCTTCATGCTCCGTGTAACACGGGGTTTTTGCAGAACGTCATTGATCCTGCTTTTGGCGAAAGTCCTAATAACCTAAATCACTGGTTGACGTTATCCTCAGACACCGCCGTGCCGACATCTCGTCCCTCTCCCGACTCCAGTCCCAGACGCCCCTTTAGGTTGTCAACAAACTGGCGGGCGACGCGCCCCGAACGACCGCTAGATGACGCCTCCCACTCCAACGCAGCACGATGCAATTCCTCGGTCGGAATCGATATGCCGTGCTTCCGGGCGTAGTGCGAGACCATCTGCAGATATGTGGTTTGAGGAATCCTATAGAATGCGAGGCGCAGCCCAAATCGGTCGCTGAGGGAAACTTTCTCTTCCGTCGCTTCACGAGGATACAATTCATCTTCATCGGTACCGGGAAATTGATTTTCCTTCACCTGACGCGGCATGAGGTGGCGACGATTTGACGTGGCGTAAATGAGCACATTCTCCGGACGCGCCGCAATTCCGCCCTCCAACATAGCTTTCAATTCTCGGTACTCGGGTTCCCCTTCACTGAAGGCGAGATCATCGCAAAACAGGATGTACCGTTCGGGCCGCGACCATAACACATCGGCAATCTCCTGAAGATGAAGCAAACCATCTCTATTTACCTCAACCAACCGCAGTCCATGGCTTTCGTATTGCCGAAGCATGCCCTTGATGAGTGAGGATTTGCCCGTTCCGCGGTCACCCCAAAGCAGAACGTGGTTGGCAGGCAAACCGTGTAGAAACTGGAGCGTATTTCGATTGACCCCCTCTATTTGGCGAGCGATGCCGATAAGATCGCCAAGTTCTACGAGATCAGGGTGTTTAATCGGAAGCAAATTCCCTGAGCCGTTCCAGCTACACCATCGGAACGCAATGTGTTCGTCAAGCAGGTCGTCTGCCGATGTAATTTGCAGACGCGAAGTCGCCGAGTTTAGTAACGCCTCGGCTCTGTCGAGAAGCCGCTCAAGGCGGCATATTACTGATTTCCAATCGGAGGCTGACTCGTCGATTTCTCTATCTCCTTTGTGAATTTCGCATTTTGACTGCACGGCAAACGCTCCCTGAGTTCGACTTTGCACATTTGAGCTACACAACAAACTGTATCAATAAAGCGTTGAAGAAAGAAGGAGGAGATTTCAGCCATGCGGTTTTTTAGCCAATCGAAACGTGTCCAACGATTTCTGATTTCATTCAACCTTCTAGGATCTTTGTCGCCTTGGAATCCCTATGGGAGTTCAATCGCGTTCGTTATTCACTCACTTGATCATTCGCTATTCGCTCGCTTGCTATATCCGCTGAGTTGATCCCACCCCGGGGCTTTAGTGTTGGATGGCTTGGCGTTACTACACACCTTTTGTACCGCCGGCGCTTTCAAAGGCTGGTGCGCAATGCGCACCCTACGAATGACAATTTGAGAATCCATCGCTTTCCACGGTTGTATGATTGGAACTTTACAGAAGTAGGTTGCGTCCACCGCTATTTCTACACACCTTTTGTGCCGCTGGCGCTTTCAAAGGCCGGTGCGCAGTGTGCACCCTACGAATGACAATTCGAGAATCCATCGCTTTCCACGGTTGTATGATTGGAACTTCACAGAAATAGGTTGCGTCCACCGCTATTTCTACACACCTTTTGTGCCGCTGGCGCTTTCAAA
>JAPPIK010000027.1:34128-53265 GCA_028820655.1 Candidatus Poribacteria bacterium
CGAATGACAATTCGAGAATCCATCGCTTTCCACGGTTGTATGATTGGAACTTCACGGAAAAAAGTTGCGCCCACCGCTATTTCTACACACCTTTCGCGCCGGGGGCGATTCCAAAGGCCGGTGCGCAGTGCGCACCCTACGAATGACAATCCGAGAATCTATCGCAAACCACGGTTGTATGATTGGAATCTCACGGAAACAGAATACGTCCGCCGCTAGCGATTACGGTAGATCCTGTCATAAAACTAGATTCCTCGCTCAATAAAAACGCGATAATGTCTGCAATCTCTTCCGGTTCACCCACACGACCTAGGGGCGTGGTTGTACGCATATGTTCCAGCATCTCCGTCGAGAGCTCGCCCAGCATATCCGTTTTGGTAGCGCCGGGAGCAACGCAGTTGATTCGGATATTATGTTCGGCAAGCGGCTCACAACAGGATTTCGTCAGGGAGATGACCCCCGCCTTCGAAGCTCCGTAGGCCATTTGATTCGGGCGGACAGCTAACGCCGCGATCGAAGCAACGTTGACGATGCGTCCGAACTTACGTTCCATCATGTGATCTTTCACCGCCCAAATCACGTTGAAAGCCCCTGTCAGGTTGACGGCGATGATGCGGTCCCACTGTTGCGGAGTCAGCTCGTTAAAGCTTTGTTTTCCTATGATTCCAGCATTATTGACCAGCAAATCAATGCTGCCCAGTTCATCTATCACCTTCTCGACCATTGCATCAAGCGCTTCTCGATCCGTGACCTCCGCCGGAGCAGTAACACATCGACGCCCCATGGTACGAATCTTCTCACACACGTTCTCCGCTTTGACTGCCGATTGAACATAATGAACAGCTATATCCGCGCCCTCTTTTGCGAGTTTGATTGCCGTCTCTTTGCCAATTCCCCGGCTAGCCCCTGTTACCAATGCCGTCTTACCCTTAAATCTCATGGATTTGCCTCCATCTTCCGCATAAAAAGTCGGGTGAAAGTCTATCTCTCATGCGTGGAATGTATTTCTTGATGCCATCGGTTGCTCCATCGGATTCGCAAAACGTTATTCTAACATATTCAAGAAAACCATTCAAAGAATGAAATCCCACGTTCACCTAATTCTTTTGATTCACGCTTTCAACCTGTGATACAATGGCAGTTCTTCAAATCGAGAAAGGAGTGAACAACAGATAAAATGCTACTCGGAGCCCATGTGTCTACTGCTGGTGGATTATATAAATCAATTGAAAACGGAGAAAAGCTAGATTGCGAGGCGATTCAGATATTCGTGAAAAGCCCCAACCGTTGGGTCAGCAAAGAGCCTACCGAAGACGACACGAATCGGTTCAAATCGTCGTGGCAAGCGTCCGCAATCCAATCCATCCTCATCCACGACATCCATCTCACTAACCTCACTTCGCCAAAACCTGATGTGCTTGAGAGTTCTCGCGATCAGGTTCGATACCAATTGCAACTGGCAGATGTCCTCGGCATCCCGTATTTCGTAACCCACATGGGCGCTCATCTCGACGCCGGTGAAGATGAAGGATTGAGGTTGTTGAGCGAAAGTCTCAACCTAATGTTCGAGCAGACAGCGGGCGGCGAAGTAATGGTGCTACTAGAGACTACCGCCGGACAAGGGTCAAATCTGGGCTACACCTTTGAACATCTACGCCGGACTATCGACAACTCGAAATATCCGGAAAGGCTTGGCGTGTGCCTTGACACCTGTCACGTCTTTGTCGCGGGCTATGATATCAGAACCGAGGATGCATATCACGAGACCTTCGACGAATTTGATCGCGTCATCGGTCTGGATCGACTTCGTGCTTTCCACCTCAACGACGCCAAAGCCGAATATCAGAGCCGCAAAGATCGGCACGAACACATCGGCGAGGGAAATCTCGGCGCGCTTCCTTTCAAACTGCTCCTGAACGACTCACGATTTGCGGAAGTCCCGATGGTCATTGAAACACCGAAGATGGAAGAGATGCACGCGACGAACCTCTCGGTGCTGAGAAGCCTGATTGAATCGTAAAACGCGCCGTCGAAGGCATTTCCAACTTGAGGCGGACACGCCTTTGAACACAGTTCAAGAGCTACATCAATGTTTGGCAATCCGCCGATGGCGGCTAGTAGGAAGATTCTTTCTTCTTCGATGCTCCAGCTTGTGTTCTTCTGGTATTATCAGCGCATCTCAACGTTAAAATCGTCGATTTCCCCTCTATTCCCCATTCATCGTGCGCCATTTGTAGGAGCGAGTTTTGCTTGCGACGAGTGAACTTTCGTCATCCTCTCGGTGTCATCAAAAGTGAGTACGCGGGGAGAATTCCTATCGCGCCCCATGTTCATCAAGTGATCGCTCCTGTAGCAGGTGAATTGTCCAAACTCCCAGTCAACACAATGTTTCTGACTCTTTTCCGACGAGAATTACTCGCCAATCTGATGACACTTCGATTCTGTGTCGTTGTTGTCACCTGCCTTATACTAGTCATCGCCAGTACCATTGTATTACTTCAGGACTACAAACACCGCCTGGCTGTCTACGACACTGCCGTGAAAACGCATCGAGAGGATATATCCGATGCCATGACCTATTCGAAACTGCGGCTGTATGTGGATCGCCCCCCGAACCCGCTCAGCATCTTTAACCAAGGGCTTGACAAACGACTTGGGAACACCGTCCATGTTCATCACCAATTTGTTCCAACTCTACTGGACGCTCTACAACACGGCGTAGATAACCCCTTCCTCAACCTCTTCTCAGGCATGGATCTGGTGTTTATCTTCCAGGTTGTCCTTAGCCTAATGGCATTACTGTTCGCTTACGATGCGATTGCAGGCGAACGCGAAGCGCATACTCTTCGTTTAATGGCGACCAACGCAGTGCCTCGAAGTCTCATCCTACTGGCGAAGTACGCGAGCGCGATGGTATGTCTCACCTTATCGCTAATTATCAGTGTCCTCTTGGCTCTATTTCTGATAATGACATCGGGCTTAATTGACTTCTCGGGCGAGGACCTTCTTCGGATACTTGGAATTCTGCTGGCGTCCGTGATTTACCTTTCCACGTTTTATCTGATTGGATTGCTCATTTCGACAGTTTCGCGCCGAACTGCGACCGCTTTGGTGTTCGCCATGTTTGTGTGGGTTATGATAGTGCTCGTTTATCCAAGTCTCACTGTCGCGACCCTCGACCGACTAATCGGCGTGGATGAAAAGTTAAAAACGGCTGTGTCCGAGATAGAACAGTTCTGGGATCGGTATGATGCCGATGAGAGAGCATCGGTCAAAAGGAACTCCGTACGTGCTTATAGCTATCCTACGCGAATCGGCCACGGTGATCATTTCAAGTATTCCGGGGGTTATAACGATCAAACCTTGCTTCATCACAGGTTTTGGTGGACGTACAGTTACGAGAGCATTGAGGAAAACAAAGAACAGTTCGTCGCGAACCTGCAATCTCATAGTCAACTCCTGGAGTCATCCCGACTTCGCGCCGCGGAGAAGACATGGTTGGTTCGCAAAAGAGCGCTCGATCAGACCTACGGCCGCAAAACACAAGTTGTGCAGATGGCGATTCGCCTTTCGCCGGGGGCAATTTATGATTTGGCGACCGAGGCTTTGGCAGGCACAAATCTCCGAGGGATAGAGCGTTTCGCGGAGTCGAGCCGGCAGTATCGGCGCGCTCTGATTGAATATCTGCATGAGAAGAAAGCTTTTTCCTCGAGGCAATGGTTTTCTCACGACAAAGGCAGAGTGTTCTGGGATGATTTACCGCAATTCTCCTACCTACAATCGGATCTGGGGAGTGACATGATTGATGTTGTGCCCGATTTGATTGTGTTGCTGGCGATGAACTTGGCGATATTTGTGTCAGTCTTTTTGATCTTCCGAAGACAGGCACTCTAGGCTGAAAGTCAAGCACCTCGTATTTTGCGCGATGTGTCTGCACTGCTATCGATGTCCAATCTCCCAAGAACGTCACGTTGGGGAGTATTCTTATGATAATTAGCATCGCGAAACGCGAACTTTACGACAACACGATGAGCCTTCGATTCGCGCTGATTGCGCTGTTGATGCTCACAGTGATGGTTGCTAATGCAGCAGTGTCCCTCGGCACATACAACGAGCATATTAGCCATTACCGTAGACGTGTTGCTCATGAACTCAAGGAAATGAGGCAACACGCAGAGCATTTTCCCATCTTGGTGCTGTACGGGCCCGGCGAACTTCATAAGATGCCTTCCGCTCTTTCATTCTGTGCGAACGGCGGAGAAGCGTTTCTTTCCACGAAAACCGATGGCAGACCGTTGGAGAGGTGGTGGGGAGATTACCCCGCCCGGTTCAACGGCATCTGGCGGATGACATATCCTCAAAGCAATCCAAATCAGTGGAATTTCTTGCCGGAATCTACTCAAATGGATTGGGCATTTCTGATTGGAATTGTGTTGAGTTTTAGCGCAATCCTGTTCACGTTTGATGCCATCTCAGGGGAACGGACGCGCGGGACACTGCGGTTAATGCTCGCCAATAGTGTTCCACGCCATGTGGTATTGGGCGGCAAATTTCTTGGGGCGCTGATGAGCATCGGTCTGCCATTTCTCATGGCAGTGTTGGTGAATCTTTTCCTACTTTATTCGTCCGGCAGCATTCGGTTAGACACGTCCGACTGGGTGCGGTTAGGAGCAATCGTCCTAATCGGATTCGTTTACATCGCCATCTTTATCACGCTGGGACTCTTGATCTCCTCTCGCGCCCGGCAATCGTCATCAAGTCTGATGGTTTTCACGCTTATCTGGGTTGTGTGGGTGATTCTGGTGCCAAACACCGCCGGACTGCTTGCCAGGAGTCTCAAACCGGCGATGACCAGCGACGAATTTCGAGAGCGACGGGAGGAACTGTATCAGCAAGTGACACAAAAATATCTGGATCGCGGACTGCTTGATTCCTACTTTGACCCGCGTGAAATTCCGCCTACAAAAATTGCTCTGTTGTGGGGTGAGTATCACCTCGAAGAATCCCTCAGCGACGAGAGATTTCTGGAGGAACATCTAAGAGCGCAACTAGATCAGGTCGTAATTGCGAGATCATTGGCGCGCCTGTCGCCTACTGCGGTTGTCCAGTATGCCATTGAATCCTTGGCGGGAACGGGCTTCTCGCGCCATTTACAGTTTCTTTCCCAAGTCAAGATTTATGTGTCCGAGTTTCGTGACTTTCTCGTCGAAGTTGACAAAGCGGACCCGAAGAGCCCCCATGTGCTCTTTTTTCGACCAGCTATGTCGTGGGAGCCGGTGCCATTCGAGACCATCCCGAAATTTCAGGATCGGTACAGCTTCGGTGATTCGCTAAACGATGCTACCGTCGATGTTTTGTTGTTGGTGCTGGTCTTCGTGATGTTGTCCGCCGCGGTGTTTCTCTCCTTCCTTCGAGTTGATATTTAGAACAGAGTTTCCGAACAACTGAGGCTCTTCAGAGTTGAGTGTGGGACATTGATTCATCTAGGGCTTGGGCAGTCGAGCACTCAAATCTGTCCATTTCGGTAGAAGAAAAAACTAAGAATATCTATAGGGTTTCTACGGCTACGAATTGGTCGGGTATTCCGACCCAAACCCCTTACTCAGTTCCTATTTGGAAGGCCTGTGCGGTTGGAAGGGATCTCTACCGCGCTCGCTATCCACTCGCTTGCTGGATCTCTATCGCACTCGCTATTCACTCGCTTGATCACCTTCCGTTGGGGGTGCGACGTGGATCCTATGATCGCAGCCTACATATTTTGTCGCAGTCAATGGGCTTCGAGTCGAAAATGGCGTCGAAGCGCCCCGTAGCTTGGCTTCGCGCCGATCTTTGTGTCGCGTTTAAGTGTGCGAAATACTGCGATATCCTGCGAATATGATTCCTCTCCCTCCCCCGGGTGTTGAAACCAACCCCCAAAACTGCGTTAAACGCTAAGGCCGGACGCCGCCCAGATTTGCTCAATTGCCGACAAAGCCGGCCTGGAAGAGGGGCAAGAGCAGTTGAATAGCACAGCCAACTTAAAATCAGATTCGACATTTTACCCTACGGTTTTTTCCTATTGTCGCTTCTATAGACGGCGTGCAAGGGTGACCAGATTGTGTCCTCAGTGCAACGTTTTGAAGGCGTTTCGACTTCTCCAACGGCTGCGCCTTTGGCAGCGCGGGTTAAGCGGATGCGCCGGTGAACAGCATGCGCACGACACATGTTGGATTTTAAACCCGGTTGCATAGCGCCAGCCGGAGTCAGATCACGATCAAAGATACCGGCTTAATTATACTATACATGTGTATAGTTATCAATCTAAAAATCCGCGAAATATTACAATCAATTTGTATCCCTAGGGCAAGCGCGCGGTCCTGCGGCAAATCTCGTTCGCACACTTAACTCCGAAGAACCACAAATGTGCGTCAAAGTGATCGCACCCAACTACCGGACTGCAGCCTAATCCGGACTCTTACCTTGCGGAACTGTCGTCGCCCAGACAGAAATCCGCTATGATCTTCCATTTTGAATCTTCTCCGATTGCGTCGGAGGCACTGACTACAACTCAGACTAATTTTCTGGTATTCTCGAGCCGGTCAATCTATAATAGACAGTGTAGGCATGAATCTAAAGGTATCTTAAGGGAGTTTATTCTTTTAGTTTTAGATGTAGCATTCGTAACTACAGCCTATTTCAATTTCTGTTATTTGAGGAGGATAATGCAGAACGATTCACGCTACCGAACGATACTACTATTTGGTCCCCCCGGAGCCGGAAAAGGCACACAAGGGAAAATACTCGGATCGATACCCGGATTCCTTCACGTTGCCTCCGGTGATGTTTTTCGATCACTCGATCCCGCCTCCGAACTGGGGAAAATTTTCGCAGACTATTCGTCGCGCGGCGCACTCGTGCCCGATGATCTGACGGTCAAGATGTGGGAAGAACACACACGTAATCTAACCACGCAGGACACATATAGCCCGAACGGCGAACTACTGATGCTTGATGGGATTCCACGGAACTTAAATCAAGCGCAGTTAATGGATGAACACATTCAGGTTCTCAGTCTTGTTCATTTGGGCTGTGAAGACGAGGATGCGATGGTTGAAAGGCTGAGTCGTCGGGCGCTTAAAGAGAACCGCGCCGACGATGCTCGCGAAGAGGTTGTACGACATCGATTGAAGGTCTATGAACAGGAAACGCAACCCCTAATAGACCACTATTCGCCATCGCTTGTGAGCGTGGTTGACGCGCTCGGAACTCCCGCGGAAGTGCTCCAAGGCGTTCTGAAGGTGGTTGTCCCGGTACAACGTTCGTGCTTTCCCGACGGCGTAGAAACGTAGGCAATGGATGGTGACACTATAGGAAACCGGTCCTCAAAGACAAGAACGGAAATTGGCGATTGAAGATTTTTGACAGGAAGCTGACAGTATCACATCACAGTTTAGATATTCGCGAGGTGAACAATGGGTTTGGAAGATAAGGTTTGCATCGTTACGGGAGGCGGAAGTGGCATCGGCAGGGGCGCGGCGCTGTTGATGGCGCAGAACGGAGCGAGAATTGTCCTTGTCGGGCGGACAGCATCAAAGGTTGAAGCGGTTAGAGACGAGATTGAGGCTGCCGGCAGTCCGGCACTGGCATTTGCGTTCAACGTGGCGGATTATGATGCTGCTCAACAGATGGCTAAGGATGTGAACGCTGCCTTTGGCAGAATCGACGTGTTGGTGAACAACGCCGGACACAGCTCCGCGAACCGCCGTCTGTTGAATATGACGCCCGAGGAGATACGCCAGGTCGTCGATTCCAACCTAATTGGCACGATCTTCTGTACCCAGTCAGTGGTGCCCTTTATGTTGGAGGCAAAGAGCGGGACAATTATCAACGTCTCGTCGGTTGCCGCGATACAACCGGGACCCTTTAGCGGAATGGCGTACGGAGCGGCGAAGGCAGGGGTGAACAACTTCACGGAGTTTCTCAATGCCGATCTGTTGAATACCGGAGTGAGGGCGAGCACAATCATGCCGGGCGAGATTAATACACCCATTCTCGAACTACGCCCGGTCCCACCATCGGCAGAAGCTCGCGCAACAATGGCGGATGTCGAAGATACGTCAGAGCTCATTTGCTTTATTGCAAGCCTTCCGCAGCGAGCCAACTTACCAGAAGTAATTATACGACCGACAATGCAACGAGACGTTTCCAAGGAGATTCAGTCTGTGACATGATTTGGCAATCGGTCCCCCTAGGGTACGACATTCCGCAAATGCTCCTATATGCACCTGTTGATGAGATAGACGGTTGGAATCAATCTCAGAATTGTGTTACTTGAACATAATTCATCATACCTACTTTAGGGAAATGATATGCACGCAGAAATTGTTATGATCGGCAGCGAGCTTTTACTAGGTGAGCTTGTTGACACGAACGCCAACAAACTGGCAATTGCCCTACGAGACATCGGGCTTGACTTATACTACAAAACCACCGTTGGCGATAACGAGAGACGCATTACCGATGTTTTGAATCGCGCTCTGGACCGCTCGGACGTAGTCATTACGTCTGGCGGAATCGGACCAACCGTCGACGATGTGACGCGCCAAGCCGCTGCAAAAGCAACCGGGCGCCGGCTAGTCTACAGTAGCCAGCTAGAGGCGGAGATTTCAGAGCGCTTCCGTGGGTTTGGGCGGAAGATGGCGGAAAACAACCGACGGCAAGCCTATCTGCCCGAAGGCGCGATGCCGCTCACGAACCCGGTCGGCACCGCTCCCTGTTTCTTGAGCGAGGACGTGGGTGGAAGAGGGTGCATTATTTCGCTGCCCGGAGTGCCGCGAGAACTTCAGCACATGCTCGAAAACACTGTAATCCCTCTGCTGGTTGAGCGGATTGGCGGCATCAAGATCACTAGAGTCAGAGTCCTGCGCACCTGCGCGGTGGGTGAAAGCAACATTGATCGAGGAATCGGCGATCTGATGACCGGAGGCAACCCTACCGTAGGATTAGCGGCGCATTCGGGACAGACGGATGTGCGCATCACAGCCAAAGCGGACACAGAGGCGGAGGCGGATGAACTGATCGATGGGATGGAAACTGAACTTCGGAAGCGTTTGGGTGTCGCGATTTACGGCGTAACTAAAGAAACTGTACCCGAGGTAGTAGGCAGTCTACTTGCCAAACGATCGCTACAACTTGGCATAGCCGATACGCTTACGGATGGCCAGGTTGCCAGACATTTGAATGAAGCTGGTTTCGGGGATCTGATAACGATAGATTCTTGGTCAAAGGATTTTAACGACGTATTGAGGACTGCCAATCTTACTTCCAATCCGGCGAAAACAGACAAGCAAGCATTAGCCGACTCCCTTGCCAAAAGCGTGATTCCATCCAATGCGGATGGGCTTGCTTTGGTGATGCTGGGTCCCTTTGAAGATAATTCGACATGTGTTTTCCTTCATGGTCCGGGGGATTTGCGTCTATTCAAAAACGGCCGCCATTATCAAGCCACAGATCACGTTCATCGATGGTTGGTCATTCAAGGGCTCGACTGGATTCGCCGCGCGCTGCTAGGAACCTTGGAATCACCGGTGGACTGGAATTAATAAGCCTCGTACATTGCGCCCAGTAAACACGTCGCCAGCGAAAGTACGATAGTTTTTCGACCTTTAGACGGTCAAACCAGAGGCAGCCTGCAGGTCGTCCCGACTAGAGTTCAGGACAAACGAACTTTGGCTGTCTTATCCTCGCGCCCCCCCTTATTTTGCTTTTCTCCCTACTCGCGCCCCCCTGCACAGAACCATAGAAGCCTCTTAGCCGTGCAACAAACCGATTCATGTGTTCCGCATACGCCGGACAGCTTATACTATTACTCTAAATTGACGATACATAAATGACGTGAATAAAACTGTGCCAATGCGGGGCAAGAGGATCTTCTATCGCCATTGTTATTAACTTCCTTGATCGCTCCTTATTCAGTCGTTTGATCCCCGCCTACATAGAAAGAGAATAACAAACATAAAGCATCATATGCACTGACATTTAAGCGACATGATATTTGTCGTGGAAGTTTCCACCTCGAACTTTTAGCGCAACCTCCTCACCGCATGACAAAGAACAGCCAAATCAACCAGAGCCCTAATGCCGGGGTAACACGACGAGCCGTGATTTTGGGATTGCTGCTCATTCCAATCAATACGTATTTCATCATGGCTAACCATCTGCTGTTTTGGAGCACCCTGCCCACTACACTGTCGCTCATCTATAATGTCGTCATCACGTTAACGATACTCACCACCGTCAATTTCCTGATTCAACGTTTTTTACCTAATTTTGCACTCCAACAGGGAGAACTGCTAGTTGTTTACATCATTCTTTCGCTTTCGTCGGCGATCTCCGGTCACGACATGATGCAGACGCTGGTACCAACCATACCTTACGGATTTCAGTACGCTACCACCGAGAACGAGTGGAAGCAACTCTTTTGGAAATATCTTCCACGTTGGTTGACATTGGACAATCTACCGCGATTAGTGGATTTTTATCGAGGCGGAAACACCTTTTACACCAAATCTCATCTGGAATACTGGTTGCGCCCGGTCTTTTGGTGGACACTGTTCTTGACCGCGCTCCTCTGGACGTTAATCTGTCTTAACATTCTGCTAAGAAAACAGTGGGTGGAACGGGAGCGCCTTGCCTATCCAATCATCCAATTACCGTTCGAAATGACTCGTCCCAAAGGTAGGCTGTTTAAGTCCAATATGATGTGGCTTGGATTCGCCATCGCCGGCGGGATAAATTTGGTAAACGGCATACACGCCTTTGTACCTGCATTCGTAGAGATTCCCGTACGCAAAGCGGAGATTGGTCAATTCTTCACGGAAAGTCCATGGAACGTTATCGGATGGACTCCTCTGTACATCCTCCCCTTTGCCGTGGGGCTGGGTTTTCTAATGCCATCGGACATGTCCTTCTCCGTATGGTTTTTTTATCTGTTCTGGAAGGCGCAGCGTGTGGTGATAAAGGCGCTTGGGGTAAACACGGCGACCGGATTCGTGGACTCCCACGGGAGCATTGCCTACGATGGGCAACAGGCATTCGGCGCATTTTTGGCGCTCGCCATCTTTGCAATCATCGGCGCCCGCCGTCACATCGTTGCAATTGTCAAGAGCATTGGCAAACCCCAAGCGTATGAACGCAAAGAACCCATGATGTATCGTTGGGCAGTAATCGGATTTGCGGCAGGCTTGGTTTTTCTCATCAGTTTCTCCTATGCCGGAGGCATGGCTGTTTGGACAATATTGGTCTATTTCTTGATATACTATCTCCTCGCCATCAGCGTGAGTCGCATTCGCGCCGAGGTTGGCTCTCCCACGCATGAACTCTTCTTGGCGAACCCACGCCAATTCTTTACATCCGTGTTTGGAAGTCGGGTATTATCCCCCGGGAGTTTAACGATGATGGCGTTGTATATCACATTTAACAGGGGTTACCGCGCTCACCCGATGCCCCACGCGCTCGAGGGGTTAAAACTTAGCGGAGAATCGGGCATGAATTCCCGTCGGCTTGTTCCCGCCATGGTGCTCGCGACTGTTGTCGGCATACTTTCCGCATTCTGGGCATATCTAGCCGTATCTTACAGTTCAGACGCAGTGGTCGGCGACGGGGGTCTTGCTTTCCGCGCCTATTCGTCGCTGCAGCGGTGGTTGTTTAAACCATCGGAAACAAGCTCTGGAGGAGTCATCGCGATGTTCGGCGGTTTTGTCTTCACGGGAGCACTGTGGTGGTTGCGAAGGTTGTTTCCACTTTGGCCGTTTCATCCGGCGGGTTACGCCGTCGCAAGCGGCTCATTAACCTTCAGTTGGCTCTGGTTCTCAATCTTGGTGAGTTGGGCGGCAAAGGTAATTATTTTGAAGATTGGCGGAATCGGGTTATACCGCAAAGCATTGCCACTCTTTCTAGGTCTCATCTTGGGTGAATACATGGTTGGCGGCGCTTGGGTAATTGTCCGTCTGATAACGGGCTTTCCCGTGTATTCGTTTTATCGATAGGAATCACGCACGAACAGATGGCTGAACTATTTCGGTATCCGAGTCTGGTTGATAACATTGGGCATACCCAACTGAACACTCCAAGGCTCGCGGCAGGGTAATTTTGTGCTACACACCCTGTAGGAGCATCCCCAGGTCGCGAGCATCCATGTGTGGCAGGGCAGTATGAACGTCTACCGTCACAATCTCTCATTCCTGTGTAAGTCCTAAATATGTTGCAGAGCGCGGCGAATTATGGTTATGATGTTACTCGCACAACCGCAGTTCGCTGACTTACGTTAAGCAGATTTCACTACATTTTGTCATAATGAAAGGTAATTGGAATGAAACTCACGAATAAAGTAGCTATTGTAACGGCTGCGGGCAGAGGCATTGGTCGTTCGATCGCCCTGTGCCTTGCCGAAGAAGGCGCCGACGTGGTCGTCAACTCATACAGCGAAGACACAACAACCCGCACCGCCGGCGATGTTCAAGCGTTAGGGCGTAGAGCGCTCGCAATGCCATGCGATATCACAAAGCCGGATGCGATTACGCACGTAGTACAGGAAACGCTGAATAATCTTGGTAAAATCGATATTCTGGTGAACAACGTGGGTGCCGGCCCCAAGACGTGGAACACAGCCGATGCCGGACCTCTTTCGCGATGGATAGACCTATGGGACAATATGTATGAACAGAATCTAAAGGCTCCCGTGCTCATGTGTGAAGCTGTCGTGCCTCATATGATGGAGCAGAAAAGCGGCAAGATTGTGAACATTGCATCAATCGCCGGGCGTGTTGCACTGCCCCTCAAGTTACAAAAGCGCGTCGTTCCCCAATCCTACAGCGCCATGAAAGCAGGGTTAATCAGCTACACGCAGACGTTAGCAGAACGGGTCGGCCCACACAATATCAACGTGAACTGTGTCTGTCCCGGTATCGTCTATACAGACGACTGGGCGGACAATTCGACGCGGATGGTAAATAATATACCGGAGTTTCAAGGACAGGACGCGAGAGAATGGTTCGTCGGAATCGCCCACGGGAAATACCCGGACATGTTTGGTTCGACGCCGTTGGGGAGAGAGCAGATGGTTGAAGACATTGGTCGGGCAGTCGTATATTTCGTGTCGGATGACGGCCTGAATATCACCGGACAGACTCTGAACGTGGATGGCGGCATGGTTAAGAATTGATAGAGAGCCTATACAGTGTATACCTCGGACCAATAATCCCTCATGATAAACAAGCCGACGAAACCGGTTGATCCCGAACGAGGCATAATCGTTGGAGTTACCGGCGGGATTGCCAGCGGAAAATCAACCGTCTCTCGATTACTGGCGGAGAAGGGGGCGTTCACCATCAACCTTGATGAGATCGGACACGAACTACTCAAGCGGGGAAGTCCCGTGATGGATGAACTGCTTGAAGCATTTGGACCGGATATTCTCGACGCTTCGGGTGACGTTAGCCGTAAAAAACTCGGTGCTATTGTGTTCGCCGACAATGCTGCGCGCGAACAATTGAACGCGATCATGCATCCACCAATCGTTCAACGCTCCCAGTCTGAAGCGCATCGGCTCGTTGCCGATGATGCCGATTGCGTCGTAGTAATCGACATACCGCTACTCATCGAGGGCGGACGTCACCATTTGGTAGATGTTATCGTAGTGGTAACAACGTCCCCCGAGAACCAACTACAGCGGCTTTTGGAACGGAGCATTGAAGAGAGTCGCCCGTTGAGCGTGGAGGAGGCGCAGGCGCGGATTAGCGCCCAAATACCGCTATCCGAAAAGGAAAAATTCGCGCATTTCGTTATCGATAACAATGGCGCCTTTGAAGAACTTTCACGCCAAGTCGATCAACTGTGGATTGAGTTTCGCAGACTTAAGACTCTTTAACATGCTTGAATGGAATGGTGCAACAGCACCACTGGGAAAGCGCATCTAATTTTTGATGTCGAGTTGTCTTCTACCTTACTGTAGGGCGGATGTAATGATGAAGTGTTGGCTCTCACTCGGTTGAGGGAGCGGATTTAAAACATGGAAAATCTCTCGTACGCATAGTCTCTCATCATTTTCCGTTTTGCCCAACCACCGTATTCCCTAACGCCAACGCAGACTGGAACGGATTTCGGATATTTTCTTCTCAAGTAGAAGCGAATCATCTGGCATCAAAGCCATTTGAGCGTTATCTGTGTTTGGGTTCGGTTTTCCGGTACTATGGCGCATAGATTGGCATCTGAAGCAGCCACCAAAGCGCGGAAAGGCACACAAGAAAAGACTCGCTAATCACGCTTTGTGCTCGCAAATAATTCGTCGCGGAATACTCATTGGCAGACCGAGCAGATGCCAAGAATCTCAATCACTCTGGATTGAACCTGAAAGTCAAGTTTCTCGGCGGCGACAGCGATACACTTCTCGATCGTTTGACTGACAAGCTCAGTCGACTCGCCACACAATTTGCAGACGACAAACTGACCGCGATGGGGTTCCTGTGGGAAGTCACACCCGATATAGGCGTTTAACGAGGCAATCCGATGAATCAAACCTTGCTCAAGTAGAAATTCGAGGGTCCGGTAGACGGTTGGCGGTGCGGTTTTCCTGCCACGTTTTTGAAAGGTGTCAAGAATATCGTAGGCGCCGATTGGCTTGTGGCTGGCGCACACGAGTTCAAGAACCTGTTTCCGTAGCTCGGTAAATCGCACGCCTCGCGCCTGACAAATCGCCAAAGCCTTTTTCAATGCGTCTTTGACGCACTGAGAATGGTCATGGATTGGCTTGGGAAAGGCTTCAAATGTCGTGTTTTCCGCATCAGTAAAAGACATATCCCCAGCTCCTTATAAGGAAGGTGGATGTTATGTTATGACATAACGCCGATTTTGTCAATGAATTCAAAACTTCATTTCTTTAGTGGCAAAGAACGAGTCTTGTTTACTTCGCTAAAGATTCAGTCAACTCTTCCTACCGAGAAGATTCCATAGGGTGATTCAGTTCTCCGTTTTTTGACTGATTTTGCAACAACCCGAGTCCGTAGGTGGAGCATCTTGCCCCGCCGCAATCTCGAACGGGAGAGCGAATTACCGGGAGAATTAAATGCCCCTAGAAGAACCCATTTTTGACTTGACATCTAAATATGTTATGTTATAACATATTTTTAGGTGAGCGTTATATTATAACATAACTTACATAAATTTGGCACCCGGGGGTAGATTTTTGGATTTTAATCCCCTACGTCCTCTTATATGTATGAAGTTTAAAAAATAACTTGGTAATGTCCTAACGATGCACGGTGCGGTTATGAAGGGATCTCTATCGCCTTCGCTATCCACTCAGTTGATCACCTACCGAGTTTAGGGAAAACTAGAATTACCGATTTAAATATTTTATCTTCATTCAAGGGGACTAATCATCGCGCTGCGTAAGTCCAAATAAAATATTCAGAAGGAGTTGACAGAATGGATTGGCGATTTCTCAAGACGAGTTTATGTTTGGTGGTGTTGCTGCTGATGGTTGCTAGTGGATGTCAAAAGGATAACTCGGAAGACACTGCAAATGCAAGCCCTGCGACAGAGAAAAAACTTCGCGTCGTCGCAACAATCAGCATGATTACCGACATTTTGGAAAATATTGGCCGAGATAGGATTGACGTCACCGGGATTGTCGGTGAAGGCGTTGACCCGCATCTCTATAAACCGACAGCGGGAGATGTCGAACGGCTAAAGGACGCTGAGATTATCTTCTACAACGGTTTGAATCTCGAAGCGAAAATTATAGGCGCCGCCCTTGATAAGATGGCGTATAAAACGAAGGCTGTCGCCGTCACAGATGGTACCCTACGCTCACATCTTCGGACATCGTCTGAATTTCCGGGCGGTTACGACCCACATGTCTGGCACGATGTGTCGCTCTGGATGAAAGCAGTTGAAAGGGTTCGAGACACGTTGGCTCAAGCCGCCCCGAATAATGCCGAATATTATCGTACTAACGCGAAGAATTACTTGGCAGCGTTGAAAACATTGCATGACGACCTACAAAACCTCGCGGCACAGGTGCCCGATCAGCGTCGCATTCTCGTCACGACGCACGATGCGTTCGGTTACCTCGGACGCGCTTACGGTCTTGAGGTGCGTGGGCTCCAAGGGTTGAATACAGAAACGGAAGCGGGCGTCGCCGATGTCAGAGAACTCGCGGCGTTTATTATTGAACATCGAATCCCGGCTATGTTTGTCGAAACCTCAGCCCCGTCGCAGGGCATCGAGGCTGTTCAAGCCGCTGTTCGCGCAAAGGGCTTCGAGATCGAAATCGGCGGCAGTCTTTTCGCCGATGCGATGGGAACGCCCGGAACTCCTGAAGGAACGTACATCGGGTCGATGCATCACAACATGAATACCATCGTGAACGCCTTGAGAGTTGAGTTAGCTTATCGGAGTGAATGAAGACGTGAAGCGTGAGACGTTATTGGCAATTGAACCGGACGTTTAACTGCCCAGATCAATCAGGAAACACGCAATGCCGATTTATGAATTTGAATGTCCCGACTGTGATGTTCTCTTCGAGGAACGGCTTTCCCATGGACAGTTGGACGAAGCGGTTGTCGAATGCCCCATCTGCTATACGCCTCGTGTCAAAAAGGTCATTAGTGCCCCCACCTTTCTCATCAGCCGAGGGCGCTCTAATCCATCCGGCGCTGAAGTAGATTCCGGCGAGTCGGGTGCCGAAGAGGCCGCTGAACCTGGAGCGTTTGAGACCCCGGAGGCGCGCAGCTTCAGTCACCCGGTCGGCTGCGCATGCTGCTGGAATATTGGGTAGATTAGGCGTTCACCCAGCTGGATTTTAGAGGATGAGCGGTGAAAACAGTTCTCAATTCGGAGACTCAATATGCTCAGTCAGCGTGACGAAGTTACGAATACAGGCAATCTACAAGTCAAGGAATTAGAAGGTGACTGAAATCCAAGATTTCACGGAACCGATTCCGGTGACCATCATCAGCGGCTTTTTAGGCGCGGGCAAAACCTCCCTGCTCAACCACATTCTCAGCGCCGACCACGGATTGCGCGTGGCGGTATTGGTCAACGATTTTGGAGAGATTAACATTGACGCCGAACTGATCTCTGGTGTCTCCGGGGAATCCACCATTAATCTTTCCAACGGGTGTATCTGCTGCTCGATTCGCGACGACTTGCGTGAGGCCACGGTACAGTTGATACAACGCCCAGACCCACCGGAGTATATCGTCGTTGAGACGAGCGGCGTATCTGACCCTACGGCGGTTTCATTGACCTTCCTAGCACATGAATTGCGGTCGAGGGCGCGAGTGGACAGCATGCTGACCGTGGTTGATTCCGAGCAGATTGACCAGGTAGACGGAAAGCACCGGGAACTCGCGTTCGACCAAATCGCTATGGCAGACATAGTCGTGCTGAACAAGGTTGACTTGGTCAATGATGAAAAACGGGAGGAATTGGCAGACTTTGTCAAAAACCTTGTTCCGAGGGCGCGTATCCTCGAAACCACACACGGTAAGGTTCCGCTCGATTTGGTGCTCGGCGTCGGGACATACGATCTCCGCCGCTTCTCAGGGAGATCGGGCTTGGATGTTCACGTCCACCCCGACGGCGAGGTGCATGACCACGACCATGCGCATGACCGGGAGGATGAACACCATCACGAACACAGGCACGAACACGACCATACGTTGGTCTTTAATACGTGGAGTTATACGACCGACCAACCGCTGTCACGTCGGGCAGTGCGTCATGCAGTGAAAACCTTACCGGCGACGATCTACCGCGCCAAAGGTTTTGTCTATCTTGATGAGACTCCGGATCGGAAGGGAATCGTCCACGTTGTCGGCCAACGGGCGCGTCTGATCATAGGTGGGCCATGGGGCGACGAGAAACCGGGCACGCAGTTGGTTTTTATTGGTGAGTATGGCGGAATCGACGATTGCGAGTTGCAGTCACGTTTTGATGCGTGCCAAGATACAGAGAAAACACGCCAAGATGCAATTCTTGACGATGCTTTTGAATTGCTTCGTGATCTTGTAAAGAAGTAGAAGCGGCTTCTAATGGGGGAATAAATCATGTCTGGCAGAACTGGCGACGAATCTGCGCGTTGGTTAGGTGCATGAACAAGGTCAGGAAGACCGGGACGACGTTGTTGGACCAAGGGTTGTGGTGTTGAGGACAAGACATTCGCCGGGAAGGTTCCTGTCGTACAGAGTTGCCGCATTGATACGAGCTTGATGACAGACGGTGAAGAGGGCTGTGCAACTGGTTAACGCAGTTCCGCACACGCCTCCCGCAGAATAGAGACCGCGGACTTGAGAAAAATCCGGTAAGAATCGTGTGCGATGACCGATTCGGGGCGAGATTTCAGGTATTAAAACAGCATCATATAATCTCGACCTTGTACAAAAGTATGACGATTGGGTTAGACAAAAAGTCGTATAACGCCGAACCCGTAGGCGGGGAATCTTGCCCCGCTGTGATGGTACTGGAAACCGCTACCGACTTTTTCACAGGTCAACCGAAAAGACCAGATGGTTAAAATTTCTCACACTTTTCTCCAACGCCTGATTGCCACCGTCTGATAAACCGCTTAAATGTACAAAGTCGAGATAAGAGGAAAGGAATCCATACAACCGTGCAGAATTTTTTGCATTCGCAAAAAGAGAGCGACTCACGGCAAATCGTCCAAGTCAAATCGTGGGTCTCCCAAGCCTTTGACCTATCGGAAGACGTCTCCGTGATGATCACCCAGTTGCAATGCACCGAAGAAGGCTGCCCGCCTATAGAAACCGTCATTGCAATCATGGACACGCCCGGAAAGCCCCGGCAATACAAGATTCACAAACCGCTGGCGGAGGTGAAGCAGATGGACATCGTTAGCTTGACCGCTGGCTAAATTCAACAAGGAGAGAAAGATGAACACAGCCATGCTAAACAATCAAGTCCCCGTCACCGTGTTGACGGGCTTTTTGGGGTCTGGTAAAACCACGCTTCTCAACCGTATTCTCACCGAAAACCATGGCAAACGTATCGCCGTCATCGAAAACGAGTTTGGCGAGGTTGGCGTCGATAATGATTTGGTCATCGGTGCCGAAGAAGAGATTTTCGAGATGAACAATG
>JAPPIK010000032.1 GCA_028820655.1 Candidatus Poribacteria bacterium
GCATGTCGAAATCAAGTTTTTTCTTGAAAACTTGATTTCTTTCTTGAAATGCGTCTCGAAACCACGTTTTTTTCCTTCGAAACTCGGTTTCTACCCTAAATCGCAGTTCAAATAACGTCAAATGCCGACAATAATGATCGCAGTTTCCCGTGGTGATGCTAAGGAAATACGCGGTACCGCCTGCTCGGGCGCCAGCCCGATCTCCCCGCGCCGCCCCTCGCGCAGTCGTTTTTTCCTGTTTTGTTAAAACTTGGTGAAAAAAGTGAAAAAAATAGGGCGCACTACAAAACTCGATGCTGAATGCGCTGCAATCTTTTGCGACGCCTCGTATCTCGTTTTTCGCTCTATCACTTACTTTTAGGTAAGAGTCACTTAATACCGCGCCATCATCCATGTCGGATTTGCCGCCATGCGCCGCGGCTTTTTAAAAATCTGTAAAACGTATAATATGGAGTCTAGGATGCCCAGTCCAAGGCAGATTGAACCTGGCAGCCCCTTTTTTGTGATGACTTTGGCCGAATCGTGCTATAATGAACCACGTTTGTTGGAATAAGGGAGGACATGCGGTGAAGTACGACACAATCGTCGTTGGCTCTGGCTCCGCCGGGGGTATACTGGCGGCGCGGCTCACCGAGGACGCGCATCGATCTGTGCTGCTATTGGAAGCGGGCCCCGATTTTCCCACGCTGGAACAGATTCCCGATGAATTACGATTTGCCTATGGCCGCGATCCGAATCTTTGGGCGCGCGCATTCGGACACGATACCGACTTTGGTTGGGGATACATCGCGAAAGCTACTGACCGGTTTCCCGATATGCTCGTACCGAGAGGTAAGATAATCGGCGGATCAAGCGCGGTGAACGCGCAAGTCTTTCTTCGCGGCGTCCCCGAAGACTACGATAGCTGGGCTGAAATGGGCAACGATAAGTGGAGCTATCGGGAGTTGATTCCCTACTTTTGCAGAAATGAAGCGGATCCCGATTTTCAGGACGATTATCACGGTGCGGATGGCCCGATTCCGGTCCGTCGGTTTCGAGAAGGAGAGGTTCTGCCTGAACAGCGGGCTTTCTACGACGCCTGCAGAGCTCGGGGTTACCCGGATTGTCCCGATAACAACGCTCCCGACTCAACGGGAGTTGGCGCATTGGCGCTAAATAACGTTGACGGTATCCGTTGGAGCACGGCAATTGGTTATCTGAACCCGGCGCGCCATCGGGTGAACCTGACGATAAAAGGTGACTGTGCCGTGCACCGCGTGCTTTTCGAAGGAAATCGAGCGGTCGGCGTATTGGTCGAAAGCGGCGGGGAGACGTTTCACGTCGATGGCGAGGAAATCCTCGTATGTGCGGGGGCAATCGGCTCGCCGCATCTCCTCATGCTTTCGGGTATTGGACCTGCCGACCATCTACGAACTATGGGGATTCCCGTAGTGCACGACGCCCCGGGCGTGGGACAGAATCTGAGAGACCATCCACAAGTCACCATCGCTCTGAAGGCGAAAGAAGCGTATCTCACCAATGGGACTGAACCTCGTCTCCAGATGGGACTTCGTTACACGGCGAGTGGATCCAACCTCCGAAATGATATGTTCATCTTACCGGCATCATACGCTACCGAAGAGGGCTATTACCGAATATCAAGATCGAAGCCGTTTGGATTCTATATCACCTCCTGCATCTATTTGGCGATAGGTGCGGGGAAAATCACTCTCGCCTCTTCGGATCCGCATCAACAGCCTGTTCTTGATTATAACTATCTGGCAGAATCCTTTGACCGTGATCGGCTGCGGGAAGCCGTTCGCATGGCCATCGATTTCACGGAGCACGAAGCATATGAGGAGATTGTGCACGAACGCGTAAATCCAGCGGACGATTCTCTAATGACCGACGCGGCGTTGGACGAATGGATGATGCGTGAAGTGACCACAAGCCATCACAGCTCCTCAACCTGCAAGATGGGACCGGCGTCGGATTCCATGGCGGTTGTCGATCAGTACGGAAAAGTGCACGGAATCGAGGGATTGCGAGTCGCGGACGCTTCCATCATGCCCGACTGTATCCGCGCCAATACCAATGTGACGACAATGGTGATCGGGGAACGGATCGCGGATTTTATTCGGTAGAGCTTGAGAGGCTCACCACAGCGCAGGTCAATTCGGAATCTCTAGTGAGTTTTAAGCATCGATTGGAGGTAGGTTCATGGCGAGTGATTGGCCGTTTGAATTTCCTGGAACTTACTGGATAGATGAGCAGGAAGAGCGGGCGGTTTTGGACGTTTTGCGCAACGGTTCGCTCTTCCGCTACTACGGGCTGGGGGAGCCGAGTTATGTTGACAAACTGGAGGAACAGGCGTGCCGGTTTTACGGTGTGAAACACACGCTGGCTGTGAACAGCGGCACCGGGGCGCTTATCACCTGCCTGACGACTCTCGGTATTGGACCGGGATCTGAAGTTATTATTCCCGCGTTCATGTGGGTCGCCACCGTCGGTGCCGTCGTACAAGTGGGAGCAATACCGGTGCTGTGCGAAGTTGATGATTCGTTCAGTATGTCTCCCGCCGATTTGGAACGACAAATTACGCCGCGCACGAAGCTCATCCTCCCTATACACATGGCAGGCGCTCCGTGTGATATCGAAAGTATCATCAAAATTGCCGACAAACACGGAATCCCGGTATTGGAAGACTGCGCGCAGTGTAATGGCGGCGAGTTTCGCGGTCGAAAGGTTGGCACGTTTGGCAAAATGGGCATGTTCAGTCTACAACTCAACAAAAACATGACTTGCGGCGAAGGGGGGCTGATTGTTACGGACGACGAGAAGCTGTACACGCGGGCATTCACGTCACACGATATGGGACTGGTTCGAGTCGAAGGTAGACTGGATACCCCGGATCCGTATGCAATCCTTTGGGGCGGCGGCAGACGTATGCCCGAATTATCCGGCGCGGTGGCTTCTGTTCAGATTTCGAAACTGCCGAGAATCATTGATAATATGCGGGGGGCGAAGCGAAGAATTAAGGAAATGTTGGAGGACATTCCGGATTTGGGGTTCAGGCGATTGAACGACCCCGACGGGGACACGGGACCGTTCCTGATTCTTGTTTTGGACGACGAAGACAAAGCTGCTGGGGCAGCCAAAAAACTGATTGATGCCGGATTGCATAACGTATTTCAAATCTCGGAATACGGATTGCATATTTATTTCAATATTCCGTCGCTGGTGGGCAAAATTGGCGTCACGGGAGCGGGCGATCCGTGGGCGTTGGTCGAGAATCGGGAAAGCGTTTACGATTATAACCAGGGGGCTTGTCCGGAATCCGATGCTCTGTTTGGGCGTTCCGTGCTGGTTCCGATTCCATCGAAACTGACATCGGCACAAGAGAAATTCGCGGCCGAGGCTATCCGCAACGCAGTTAGCTGATTGAATTGTGGCCGGTTTAACGCCGTGCCATCGGGCTCCTACGAAGTGGATTATCGTAGTTCGCATGTTAATCCAAGAAAAAAATAATTTCATGAGTCAGACGGGAAGGGCGCGAATTATGAACTCTGAGTCAAGAGAGACTTCAGCAATATCACTTGTACCGCGCGTCGGAGTTTGCTCGATCTCCAGCCCGCTCGAAATCGGAGCGGATCGAGCGCCCCAAGCGGCGGATGATCTTTCCCGACGCCTCGCGGAGTCAGGGTGCGAAATTGTTGCAGAAGGGGCGATAGGGACACCTGAAGAATCCGTTGCGGCTGGGCGTCGGTTCAATGAGAATCAGGTAGACGCTATCGCGATTGCCCCGGCAAGTTGGTGTGAAGATTACCTTGTGACGGATCTGATTGAGGAATGCTCTGCTCCCATCTCATTTTGGCCCTTGCCCGGAATGGAAACGGGCGCACTGTGCGGCACGCAGCAGATGACATGTTTTCTCAAGCAACTTGGTCATCCGTACAACGCCGTATTCGGGGAAATTGACGACCAGAAATGCCTCGATCGAACGCTCGTGTTTCTACGCGGTGCTGCCCTGAAGAGTCGTCTGCGCCGTGCTAGGATTGGACTTGCGGGGAATCACGTGAACGGCATGACGCATCCGGCGCCCAATGAGTTTGCGCTCAAACGGGTGCTCGGTCCGCGGGTTGTGCCGCTCGATGTTCCGATGATGCTTCAGCGCGCGGAAGAGATGCCCGATGACGAAGCGGAACAGTGCTGGGGGCGGGTTGTTCACCGTGCGGGCAAGTGTACCGTGCCGCTCAAAGATGGTGTCGATTCAACACGCATCTATGCGGCAATGCGTGAACTGGTGGCGGAGCACGGGTTGACTGCCCTCACCGTGGGATGCTATCCGCACCTCATGGGACGTGTGTGTCTTTCATCGTCTCTATTGGCAGACGAGGGGATACCCATGGCATGTGAAGGCGATGTCCATGGCGCCGTGTGCCAATACATTCTGATGATGCTGACGGGGCAACCGACGCACAACACCGATTGGCTAGATCCGTTGGACGACGATACGGTGATATTTAGTCACTGTGGCCTCGGCTCGTTCAGTCTCGCCGAAAGCGGGGCAGCCGTTACGCTCGAACCTGTTCGTTTAATGGATCAGGGCGTCTGCGCGCTGTTCACAGGTAAGCCGGGACCGGTTACAATGTTGGATCTGACGGCCACGACCGACGGATACCAGTGCGCGGTCATGGAGGGGGAAGCATTGCCAACGGAAATGGTTTTTCCGGGAAATCCGGTGCGAGTGCGATTCAAGAAGCCGCTTGAAGAGGTGATGCATTGGATTCATAGGGAAGGGATTGGTCACCATTGGATGATCGGTTACGGTCATGTTGGGGCCGAACTTCGTGCGTGGGCAGGCATTGTGGGGGACGGGTTGAGATTCCTTTCGTAACGGAAAAAATCACGTCCATAGTGGAGGACATATAGATGCGTTTGACGGCGGAACAGCTGAACTTGTACAAAGAATCGGGCTATCTTCTCGTAACCGGCCTGTTCGATAGCGGGACGGCCGAACGGATGATTGAGCATTATATGGCGATGCGTGCCGAGGGGCCAAAACCCGGGGATTCCGGAGGGACACCGGATGAACCCGAAGATCCTACCCACAAATATCCCCGGATGATTAACATGCACAGATGGGATGAAGTCACCGAGAACTGGGCGCGGCATGCGAATCTGTTAAATATCGCGAACCAACTGATTGACGACACACCGGTGTTGCGGCAAACGATGCTTTACTTCAAACCTCCGGGAGGACGCGGGCAGGGGCTCCATCAGGATCAACAATACATCACGACAGATCCGCTAATCGGCGTGTGGATAGCCCTTGATGAATCGGACAAGTCGGTGGGACAGATGATCGTTGTTCCCGGGTCGCACAAGTTGGGGCATCTGACGGTTCAGGCGGCTGATACATCCGTTTCGTTCACTCCCGTTCAATCGGAGATGCCGGCGAAGGCCTCGAAAGTGGGCGTCAACATGAGACCGGGGGACGGGCTATTTTTCGATGGTAAAACGCTCCACGGGTCGTACCTGAACACTACGACAGATCGCTGGCGTCGCAGTTTTATCTGTCACTATGTCGGCGAACACGCGGTGGATTTTGTGCCGGAGCAGGGGACACACGTGTCGCATTTGCGTTCTTCGTAAGTGCCTTGGTGCGCACAACGCATGTTAGCGGAAGACACCCCAACCGGTTTTTGAGGATCACATTAAGATATATCGGGACAGCCCCGCAAGTTTTCATCGAATGTGGGACCACTAAAGCAGAGATTTCCATGGTGCAGGGGCCGCTGCTGCCCTCTTGATCCGCTCCGTTAATCCCGAGGTCCCGTCCCCATAAAGGGTTGCTTTTCGGTTCATCATCAGCTATACTTGAGCGGTGGATTGTGTTCAGAGTTGTGAAACGAGCTTGACGTTCGGTAAAGGTATTTTCTGTGCGTGCCATCGTTACTAGACTGAAATCTGATGGATCTCGCGAGAAGGCGTTGGTGTACGATTGGCAAGACCCCGGCCCTCCCGCTGAAAATGAGATTCGAACTCGCACGCTGTATTCGGGAATCACAAACGGAACCGAACGCAACGAACTCCTACGCGGCAATTACTCCCGTAAAGATCATGAATTGCCCGTGACGGGTGGGTACCAAAATGTAGGCGAAGTGATTGAAGTGGATTCCGGCGTTCGGGACTTGGCGTTAGGCGACCTTGTCTACATGAGCCAGAGTCATCTTGAGTTCTGTCTTGAACCCGATCATCGATTGCACATCAAACTGCCCGCCGAAATAGAGCCGGTAGAAGCTGCGCTCTTCGGTGTGGCCGGCGTCGCCATGAGATGCTGTCGAAACGCCGATTTGCGTATCGGCGATCGGATGCTGGTGGTTGGAGCGGGAATCGTTGGACAATTGGTAACCCAGATTGCGGCGTCTACCGGTGCCTGCGTGACACTGTGCGATATTGACGAGCGCCGTCTGGAAATTGCCGAGGCAATCGGTGCCGCGGACGAAATTGTCAATGTTGATTCTGACGGCTGGGACAAGCACATTTCTGAAGGTGGATTCGATGTTGTGCTTGATGCGGCCGGTGTTCCGGACATGGAGGACAAGCTGATCACGGCTGCGAAGAAACATGGCACCGTTATGTTCATCGCGGGTAGGTTCAAGGTAGAGTACACCTTTAACCGAGGCCAGAGACACGAGATCACGATTAAGCAGAACAGCCACTTTGACAACTCCGACCTTTATCACATGTGTCGATTGGTATCCAAGGGCATGATCCGGATTGCTCCATTGATCCAAGATGTGGTGCCGGTTTCTGAAGCAAATGGGGTATACGACACGCTCCGGGATGAGCCGCGGAAATTGCTCGGGACCGTTTTCGATTGGAGGTAAATTCAATGGAGACAGCGCCGGTCACCACCGCTGTTGTCACCGGAGGGCATAGTTACGATGTCATCAATTTTCGCCGGCTGTTCGGCGGTCTGGACGGCATCGACGCTCATGTCCAGCACATGGATGATTTCGCGACATCGTCCGACGCGGAGCGGGATTCCTACGATGTGGTTGTCTTCTATCACATGTTGATGGACGGACCTCGAAACGAAGGCTTACCGTGGTATGCGGGGAACCCCAAAGCGGTTCTGGAACGCCTCGGCGAAACCCGGCAAGGCATCTTCATTCTTCATCATGCGCTCCTCGCCTATCCGCAATGGAGCGTCTGGGACGAAATTGTGGGATTGGACGACCGTTCTTTTGGCGCGCATGCCGGCAAATCACTTCATGTCGAAGTTGCGGATACGACGCACCCGATTACCCGCAATTTATCGGACTGGAACATGCTTGATGAGACGTATACGATGGCTGAACCCGGAGCGGGTAACAATATTCTACTTACGGTCAAGCATCCGCAAAGCATGGAGGCTATCGCGTGGAATCGGGAGTACAAGAATAGTCGTGTGTTCTGCTTTCAGTCTGGCCACGATAACCAAACATGGTCGGACACGGGATTTAAAGAGATTCTACGCCGTGGCATTCTGTGGTGCAGCAGGAGGCTTTAGGTGTTGCCAGGCACGAATATCATCAGCATTCGTTAGGAACTGGAACGCTTTCCAATACTGGCGAATCCATGAAAAGTATGGTGGACTCATATGTGCCCATACGCTATTTTTTTCTGGTTTTTCTAGTAACTAGACTATCGGAAGCCTTTGGCTTTCGCAGTAAGATGGTTGCCCGTTAGTCTTGAAATTACAACAACCTGCAAAGGAGAGAAAATCGCTTGAATCGAAGAAAACCAAGCAGCTCGCGCTCGCGCGGACAGCAGTACGGGACGGCCGGAAAGTCGCCGAGAGCGGGTGCTAGGAGAAAGAAAAAGAAAGCCAAAGAGAGATTGGCAAGAGAGAATCTCGACACCCAAGAAGGTGGGGAGTCTGACGACACGGGACGCAATCACAGCGATACGAAGGGTGACAAAATCGTGGTTGAGGGTACGGTTACCGAGACGCTGCCTAACGCCATGTTTCGTGTTGCACTAGATGAGGCTAGCGCGGAGCATCAAATCCTTGCGCACATCTCCGGTCGGATGCGGAAATTCTTTATCAAAATCTTGCCGGGCGACAAAGTAACCGTTGAGTTGTCGCCGTATGACTTGACACGCGGCCGCATCACCTACCGGAAGAAATGATTCTCCGCTGACAATCGGCAAAGTACGGAAAAAGACGAGATTATTGCGTCAATCCGTGAAGGAGGTTGTTTTGTACAGATCGGTCGATGGGAGTTGAAATCCTCGCACATTGACGAAGCAAGCGAATCGTCGCTTTTGGTTAGTCCGTTATGAATCCCTACCTTGTTATCATCCTCGCCGCATTGATTGGGGAGTTTTTGCTCCGCAGTTTTGCTCGCTATCTCAACCTGAAAGCGCTCTCGCCAAACCTACCCTCCGAATTCGTTGGATTTTACGACGAAGAGAAATATCGCCGATCCCAAGAATACTCCAGAGCAAACACTAAATTTGCTTATGTTTCATCAACCTTTGATTTGATCTTGATGGTTGGATTTATTCTGATGGGCGGGTTCAATTTTATCGACGGTTTGGCTCGGGATTGGACTTCTATGCCGATTCTCCGAGGATTTGTGTTCTTCGGGTTACTTTATGTCCTGAGAGATGTGCTGTCCACGCCTTTCGCGCTTTATGAGACCTTCGTGATCGAGGAGAGGTTTGGATTCAACAAAACTACGGCGAAAACTTTCCTGCTTGATAAGGTCAAGAGTTACATCTTGGTTGCGGTGCTAGGAGCAATTTTGCTAGGCGGGATACTGTACTTTTTTGGCGAGACCGGAGACTGGGGTTGGCTTTACGCGTGGGGATTGGTTTCGGCGTTTATTATCGTTGCACCGTCGCTGTTCGTAACCGTCATCGCGCCGTTATTCAACAAGTTTACACCGCTATCCGATGGGCCCCTTAGGGATGCGATTGAAGAGTACAGTGAAAGTGTGAAGTTCCCGTTAACAGAAATATCGGTGATGGATGGGTCAAAACGTTCAGGCCATTCCAACGCTTATTTTAGCGGATTTGGCAAGAAGAAGCGCATCGTACTATTCGATACGCTCATGGAGAAACACTCGGAAGAGGAGCTTGTCGCCATTCTTGCGCATGAGGTTGGCCATTATAAGAGGAAACATATTTTGAAGGGGATGCTTATCTCCATAGCGCACGCTGGTATCTTGTTCTACCTCCTTTCGCTGTTCATCGAGAATCGAGGGCTTTTTGATGCGTTTCGGATGGATCAGTTATCTGTCTACGCAGGATTGGTGTTTTTCGGTATCTTATATTCCCCTATAGAACTTGTGCTTTCGATTGTAATGAACATCGTATCCCGGCAGCATGAATATGAAGCGGACGCATTCGCCGCAGACACGATCGGTTCACCGGAACCGCTGGTCAGCGGATTGAAAACCCTGTCGGTTTCCAATCTCGGGAATCTAACCCCGGACGATTTGACGGTAATCTTGAATTACAGCCATCCACCGATGCTTCAGAGGATTGCTGCACTTCGAGCGTTGGGTATAGCTGCCCAGCGGGCATGATGTTGGAGACCTTTCATTATGGACACGGCGCGGCCGAGTATTCCGGGGTTACTATTTCTTTTGGTCGGTAGTAGGAGAACAAGAGAAATCGGGAATAAAGCGATCCCTGTTTGCGCCGTGAGAAACGACAGACCGGTGCACGGTGCCTATAACTGCGTGAGCAAAGGTAGGATTTTCGGTAAGGTGTTTTTGCTGCGAAATGTTCGTCGTTCAAGCTTTTAGCCGCTAAACCGCGCCGAAACGACTTTCGAAACTCCCGCCTGTTCCATCGTTACCCCGTACATAACATCGGCAATTTCCATGGTACGCTTGTTGTGCGTAATTATGACAAATTGCGTGTGTTGGGCATAGTTGCGAATGAGCTTGGTGAATCGTAGGACGTTAGCTTCGTCAAGTGCAGCATCGACCTCGTCCAAGATACAGAACGGGCTAGGTTTAAGTTTAAAGATTGCGAAGAGTAATGCGATGGCAACCAGTGAGCGTTCGCCCCCTGATAGCTGCGTGATGCTCTGTGGTCGTTTCCCCGGTGGACAAGCGATGATGTCAATCCCCGACTCCAATATGTCTGAGTCATCGGTCAAATCGAGTTCGGCTTCCCCGCCCTCAAAGAGTTCAGTGAAGACCTCTCGGAAATTTGCGCGAATCTTCTCGAATGCTTCCTGAAATGCCTCCCTCGAAGTTTGATCGATTTTCTGAATCCCTTTGTAGGTGGAGTCAAGAGACGTTTCCAAGTCCTCGCGCTGACGGACAAGGAATTCTTCCCGCTTTCTGTGCGCCTCATATTCGTCAATCGCTTTCATATTGACGGCGCCGATGTCCGCGATTTGCGCCTTGAGCGATTCGACCTGGTCGAGTAGCTCGATTTCGTTTATCGCTTCTTCGGTTGCCTGCACCTGCTCGATTGCCACTTGATATTTTTCGGTAATCCCGGCGGAAATAGCCTTTTGCTGCATTTCTAGCTGAGTGACTGTGACTTCCTTTTGGTGGCGCAGCTTGTTGTGCCTTTCGCCCTGCCTTCTCGCGGTACGCATCGACTTTTGTAATACGGCATCGCGGTCTCTCAGTGCGTCGCGCTCTTCCATCAACAGGTTCACTTTTTCTTCAGCTTCGGCCTTTTCCTGTTCTACTAGCAGAAACTGCTTCTGGGCTTCATCAATTTTTTGCGATAGGCTCTGCCGGATTTCATCATCTGAGTCGATAATCTTTTGATGTTCGCTCATGTCCGCGCGTACACGTGCTTGATTTTTCTCGGAAGCCTCAAGCCTAGCGTCAATACCGGATATTTGTTCGCGCCTGCTAGCTAGAGTGACCTCAAGTTCCTGGCACGAAACCATTACTTCCTCGTGCTTGTTGCTTTCGCTCTGAACCTGCTCGGAGAAGCGTTTGATGCGATTTTGCAGCTTGTTACGTATTTTCAGAATCTCGTCAAGTTCGGTTTGACTGTTTTCGGAACTTTCTTTCGCTTTGTCAGCTTCCTCTTGAAAACGGGAACTCTCCGATTGTACTCCTTCCAATTCCTGCTTAAACTGCAGTATGTTCCGGTTGTGCTGATCCAAGTCTTTCACATGTCCCGCATACCTAATCTCACTTTCCTGTTGCTGACTTGCAAGTGATTCGTACGTCCGCTCAAGTTCTGCCAGTTTTGCGACATGCTTTTTTTGGTTCGTCTCTTTCTCGCCAATGGTAGATTTCAGATCATCAATCTTTGTCTGTAAATCTTCAAGTTCCCGCGGGCGGCTCAGAAAGCCCGCCGTCTGACTGGCGCTGGAACCACCGGTCACCGCTCCGAATGTGTTTATTATTTCACCTTCTACGGTAACGAGGCGGGAATTCGGGCGAAATCTCTGCGAGAGTTGGATTGCCGTATCGAGGTCTTTAATGACAACGGTATTTCCTAGCAACTGTCGAATTGCGATGTCGTATTTTGGTGCATATTCCACGAGATCCGAAGCTAAACCGATTACGCCTTTCTGATTGAGTAGTGACTCGTCACGGAATGACCTGGCACGCAGCATATCCAACGGTAAGAATGTCACCCGTCCGGCGCGAGTTTCTTTGAGGAACCTGATACCTTTCTTTGCGTCTTCGGCAGTTTCTGTTACGACGTTTTGAATGGCACCTCCCAACGCCACTTCAACGGCCAACTCGTAATCGGAATTCGTGCGGATGAGTTCTGCGACCACGCCGCAGACTCCTCCGAATGTTTCCGGATTATCTTCTTTGGCCATCATGATGGCTCGAACGCCGGTGTAAAATCCCTCGTACGTCGACTGAAGATCTTTGAGTGATTTTAAACGCGAGGCATTCATACCGAGTGAGTCTTGCAATCCCCGCATCTCCGATTCAAGTTTTCGGAGCGAGTCCCTTCGTGCTTGGCGTTCTTCCTCAATTCGTCGCTTCTCGGTATCCAAATGCACCAACGTCGCCTTCAGCTGCTGTTCCTGTTTCTGCACCTCCGCCTGTGCCTCTTCCACGGATTCGAGTTTTCTTTGAACCTCCTCGACATTTCCAAGAACTCGGTCGAGGTTGTGCGAAGCGAATTCAAGCCTATTGTTGAGCGTCACAACCTCAGATTCAAGTTGGGATGCTTGATTCGCCTTTTCGGACAATTCCGCTTCGGTCTGGCTGATGGTTTGCTTTGTTTCGGCAATCCGCGTTGCAAAATCATTCAATACTCGCTGTCGTGCGGTTAAACGGCTTTCCTCCAGCTTGAGTGTCGCGTCGAGTTGGGATCGTTCTTGGTGGAGTTCACGTTTCTCGGTATCAAATTCGGCAAGCTGCTTTTCGTATGATTCAATCGCAAGTATTGCTCGTTGGCGTTGTTCATGGAGGTTCATCTGGCTTTGCTTGTGTAGAGCAATATCGCGCTCGATTTGTTCAATCTTACTAGAGAATTGTGCGGTAAATCTGTTGCCTTCCTCAATGTCCGTGTCGAGTTGCGCCCTTCGTTCAATTAACCCCTCGCTCTCCTGTTCCGCAGATTGGATGGTGCTGTTCAGCTCATCAATCTCCGCCAGAAGATTATCCAAACTGACCTGTTCTTCAATTAAATCTTCAACAATTCGCTCGTACTCCCGACGCTTCTGATTGAGTTCGATACTCCTGAGTTCTTCGTGAAGTTGTTGGTGACGCTGGGCTTGAGCCGCTTGACGCTGCAATTTTTCTGTTTCGCGCTGAGCTTCGTGGATCACATCATTTATGCGAACTAGATTTTGCTCTGTGTCTTCAAGTTTCTTGAGAGCCGTTTTCTTACGATGTTTGTATTTGGTGATACCGGCTACCTCGTCAAAGAGGAATCGGCGCTCTTCGGCCCGGGTGTTCAGAATGAGATCGATCTTGCTCTGCTCCATCATGGAGTAAGCAGATACTCCGATTCCCGTGTCCATAAAGAGTTCGTTTATATCGCGAAGCAAGCAAGGGTTGTTGTTTATCAGATAGCGGCTTTCGCCTTCTCGTGTAAGTTGGCGGGCAATCTCGATTTCAGGGGATTCGAGCGCGAGCCGACCGTCGGTATTGGTGAAGTGAAGGGAAACTTTTGCTTTTTGGGCGGGTTTGAAATCTGCACCACCGTTGAAGAGCAGATCCTGCATATTAGTACAGCGAAGTGCGCGTGCACTCTGTTCGCCTAGCACCCAACGAATTGCGTCCGACACATTACTCTTGCCGCAACCGTTAGGTCCGACGACTGCGGTGACGCCTGGCTCTAAGACTAGATCGATATCTTCGGAAAAACTCTTAAAACCGTTTATTTTAATCTGATTGAGGTGCAAGGCAAATCTCCTTCTCGCAAAAAGTCTGCAAATCCATGCTAACTAACGTCAATTTACCTTGATTCGTTTCAATATATTGCCGATAGATGCACCATACTATTTGATATTAATAGGGGTCATCTATTGCGGGAAGGACAAGCGTTGTGAGGGTGTCCGCCTTCTAAGATATTTCATCAAGGGGATTTGATTTTCGTATCTGTTTGAGTTCGCCTCGATGACGTTTCGATTTTAAGCGGCGGTCATTCGATGCGCGGGTGGGGACGGTCGGCTTGCGGGATTTGGGCGGGACAGCGGCGCGGCGAATCAGTGCTACGAGTTTGTCTAGCGCATCTTGGCGGTTTCGATCTTGCGTGCGGAATCGGCTTGCGGTGATGAGAAGTTCGCCCTGCGCCGTCATTTTCTTGCCGGCTAGGCGAATGAGGCGATCGCGCACGTTGTCGGGCAGTGCCGCATGTTTTGCATCGAATCGAAGTTGAGCCGCAGTCGACACCTTGTTGACGTTCTGCCCGCCAGGTCCGGCGGAACGGACGAATTTCACCTGAATGTCACTTTCGTTTATGGCAATGTCTTCTGTTATCTGAATCATGGTGTGCAATTTCTTGAGTCTACGTCGATTCCCAACGACGGAGGAATCCACGTGCATAAAGTCGCAATCTGCCCTTTTCTGCAGCATCTGCAAGCAAATGTGGTCAACGATCTATCACAATCGCCATATCAGTGAATGACAATTTTCTGGAGTGACTGTCTGCTTTTCGCTATAATGTCTGTGGGAACGAGTAGGAGTCATATTTTCTGCCGCGACGAAATTCAACCTTCACCTACGAATAATGAAATTAGACGATTCAACAGGCATCAAAAAGGGATTGACGAATTACGGCGACCCGGCGTTTAGCGTCTACATTCGCAAAGCGTTCGCCAAAGCCATGGGTTACGCCGACCATGAGCTTGAACGCCCCATCATCGGTGTCATCGACACATCCAGCGGTTTTAACAGTTGTCATCATAACTTTCCGGATTTGATTGACGCGGTGAAAAGGGGAGTTCTATCCCAAGGCGGGCTTCCGATGGTGTTCCCCACAATATCGCTTGGGGAGATGTTCACCGCACCGACAACCATGATGTTCCGAAACCTGATGGCAATGGACACCGAGGAGATGATTCGTGCGCAACCGATGGATGGCGTCGTCCTCCTCGGCGGATGCGACAAAACGGTTCCAGCACAGTTAATGGGCGCCGTGAGTGCCGATCTTCCCGCCCTCTCCTTGGTGGCCGGTCCAATGATAACGGGTGACTATCAAGGCGAGCGCCTCGGCGCTTGTACCGACTGTCGCCGTTTTTGGCGCGACTATCGTGCCGGGGCTCTGAACGACCAAGAAATCGGCGCCGTGGAAGACCGACTCTGTGCGACTACCGGCACCTGCATGGTGATGGGAACCGCGAGCACAATGGCGGCGTTAGCTGAGGCTCTTGGAATAATGCTGCCCGGCGGCGCGGCGCCTCCGGCGGTGATGGCGGATCGGCGTCGTCAAGCCGAAGCGACGGGACGAACGATTGTATCAATGGTTCGGAAGAATCTTCGTCCCTCTCAAATTTTAACACCCAATGCGTTTGAGAATGCTATCCGTGTCCTCATGGCGATAGGCGGTTCGACCAATGCGGTTATCCATCTCACGGCGATCGCGAAGCGTTTGGGGATCTCGCTCGGACTGAAGCGCTTTAACATATTGAGCGATGAAACACCGCTGTTGGTGAACGTCAAACCGAGCGGCGAATTCTATATGGAGGATCTTTGGAAAGCTGGTGGTGTCCCGGTTGTCATGAAGGAATTGGAGGACGTGCTGCATGGTGACGCGCTGACAGCATTGGGCACTACCGTGGCGGAAAACTTAGCGGCCGTTCACCACCCCCCCGAATGGCAGGAAGTGATTCGCACCCGCGAGCTTCCGCTTGCGGAAAATGGCGGTCTCGCATGTTTGTTCGGAAACCTCGCTCCGGATGGTGCGGTGATCAAGCGGTCCGCCGCTTCGTCTCGTTTTCTCACCCACCGTGGAAAAGCGGTTGTTTTCAATTCACTTGCCGACTTGCATAGTCGGATTGATGCGCCGGATCTCGCCGTCACCGAAGACAGCGTGATAGTGCTTCAAAACGCCGGTCCTATCGGTGGGCCCGGGATGCCGGAAGCGGGATACCTACCGATTCCCAAAAAACTACTGCGATCAGGGGTAAAAGATATGGTTCGAATGTCCGATGCCCGCATGAGCGGAACCGCGTTTGGGACTGTTGTGCTGCATATCGCTCCCGAAGCCGCGGTCGGTGGACCTTTGGCGTTGGTCCGTGACGGAGACATGATCGAACTTGACGTACCTCGCAATCGACTCGAAATGTTGGTGGCAGAAGAGACCCTTGCCAAACGTCGAGAAAGCCTGGTTCTCCCGGAACCGCGCTTTCAAAGGGGATACGGTAAACTCTATATCGATCATATACAGCAGGCGAACCTCGGGTGTGACTTTGATTTTCTGTAAACCACGGTTGGCGCGATTAACGCTAGATCATTCTCGCGTTGTCATTCACCCGTTATCGTGTTAGATATAAACGAAGTATAAACAATGGCGTACGTGAAAACCGCAGTCTCAATAGAAGAATCGTTGTTCAGAGAGGCAGAATCTCTTGCTGAAAACATGAATGTCTCGAGGAGTAGGTTGTTTGCCGCCGCGATCTCTGAATTCATTTCTAAGTATAAGAATCAACAGCTTCTCGCCGAAATCAACGCCGCGTATGACGATGCACCGGACAAACATGAGAAAAACAACCTGGAAGGAATCCGAGGTAAACACCGTCAACTCCTGTTGGATGAGCCATGGTAATTTCGCCGGTTGACGTATTCTGGGTAGATTTGGGCGTGCCCTCAAGTTCCGAACTTGGTTTTCGACGACCTCACCTTGTAATCCAGAACAATCTCTTTAATCAAAGCCGCATCAGCACGGTTGTCATCTGTGCTCTGACATCGAATCTCAAACGCGCCTCTGCGCCCGGCAATGTACGACTCTCTACCGGTGAGGCTAATTTGCCAAAACCGAGCGTCGTGAACGTATCTCAACTATTCACCGTGGATAAGTCTGATATTGTTGAGAAGATTGGAACACTTTCGCTGTCACGAATGCGGCAAGTCCTTGACGGAATCGATATTGTGCTTCAACCGCGCGAGATCAAATAAATGATGAAAGAGCCCTGCTGTCTTCCCCGGAGGAAGACGGGAAATCAGCGCTACTGGGCTGTATGATTCAATGAGTCCGGAGGGCTTCGAGGAGACGGTGGATGGTTGAGGTGAGAAAAAAGTTTGGAGGATATTGGTGTCGGGGTTGAAGGGTGGGTCACCCCACCCTTCGGTGATAATAGACTCGTTAATGTGGCTCAAGCGTTTACTGCGATTTGACGCTCGCCCAAGTAGTAGCGAGTTGGTCCGTCAATTCGACGGCTGTTCCACCGGTTTTCTCACCGTCAGCCGTATAAAACGCTCCCCTGTCAAAGTCGATGGATCCCCAGCGATTGTTGTGGTGAAGCGTTGCGATATTTATCGCTTTGTCTTCAGGGGAGATGCCAGCGGGGTTTGCCCACGAGATGACTATCCTGTTTCGATTGCCGCCGTCATGGTCGTAATTCATCCCGGTGACGTTCCAGCCGAATGTCCTGCCATCTAGAGGGCCTTGGAGGCCCATATCCGCAAAGGGAACCGAAATTTCCGCAGACCATCCTTCGTCCATATCGTCAGGATTGTTCACCGTGGTGCCTGCCGGGACATTCACCTTCCATACCGTATTGCCGTCCCAACCAAAATCCCACTGTTGACCCTCGGATTCGCCATTGCCTTGGGTGTCGTTCAACACTTCATCGACGCTAACGAGGATTTGGTAGCTGCTTTGGTGGCGGCATGGGCAAGGACCATCCGCTTGGTCGCCTTCACCGAGCCCTGTATTGAGCCAGAATTCAAAGCTGTCATCGTGCCATGTCTGCCCAATCTCTTGTGGCCCCTCGGGCGACGCCTCGCTGACTTCGCCATCGCGTGATATCACGCCGTAATAAAGCATGGTGTCATCCCAGTCGACATACCAAGTTGCCACCCAATCCGGATGGTCTTGACGATGGCCGCCCACTCCGGCGGTACCGACGCCCTTGTTGTCCTGCCTATCGTCTACGGCAATCTCACCGCTGACCCCGTTCCACTCGCCATCATTGATAACCCCATCGATCGTGGGGGCTGCAAATACTGAGGTAGTTAGCGCGAATGCTACGAATACAAAAAGCGTCGTTGCTGATGTAATGCTTGTGTACTTAGTCACCTGATAGTACCTCCTATTTTGCTTATCGGCGAACATATGTTCGCATGAATTTAATTGAGTAACGGCTTTTACCGCCACTTTCAATGCTTCCTTGATTCACATCTTAGCACAACGGATTCTGGTTGGTCAAGAAAACTTTTCGCGATAGGTTTTTTGAAAATCATATGTGATATTGAAGACGAGGAAAATCAGAAGACGGAACGTTTGGGGGCCTCCACTCGGTGAGTTTCGACTGCCTTAAGCATAATGACTGATACGGTGTTTAGCTTGGCGATAGGGTTCCCGAGACTCTGCAGTAAAGCGATAACAATTATAAACTGGGAATTCCTAGCAATGGAAACCCCTTGACACAATATTGACCTGATGCTATAGTACGATTGATGTGGTCTATATATTAGACATCTTTCCTAATTAACCTTAGTCGCTGCCCATTGATAATCCATTGGTTCTAAGCTAGGATCAAAGTAATCGGCTTTCATTCAAACGGAACAATGTGTTTAAAGTATAATTGAATGAACTCACCAAGCCCCAGAGGGGATCAAACGAGCGGATAGCGAGTGCGATAGAGATCCCGCAGGTGTATAGCAACATCGAATTTATATTCATCAAAGCCCCAGCGGGGATCAAGCGAACGGATAGTGAGTGCGATAGAGATCCCACAGGTTGCAACTTGGATTAATCAAATTACGAAGATACAGAGGCACGAAGTAGAAAATTGAAGGGACAAGAAGGTAATCGGGCATAGAAGTAAAGCCCTCAATCTCCTGACTGTGTATTTGCACTCTTGGTAACTCAAAGCATTGAGCATAGCCTGATACGACTGGCATTATTTTGGAAAGATGTCCATTTGAGTATCTGACGATGTGATAGACTAGGATGGTTTGGAGGCAGAGTAAGTCGTATATGGGACATTCTTCAATGCAGTAAAATCCTCTTGTACGCCGCGACGAAACTGACAACACATTGCATTTCTCGACAACATCCCTGTATAGTCTTCATGGCTAGAGTGAAGACTGACAGACCTTTAGAAATCACCAATGTTCTCACGTGAACGATAATGGTTACCTGTGTGAAAAGTAAGATTGGGATTGACAAGAAAGGGAAATTAACGATCATTTTCTGCGTATTGGTGGTTTCTATCGCCTGTCTTATCGGAACATCGTTCTGCTACGCCGAGGTGGTAGGTATTTGGCTCTTCGATGAGGAGGGCGGGAAGATTGTCACGGACGCCTCTGGCAATGGACACGACGGAGAAATCATCGGTAACGCCGCACGACGACCGAACGGACGATTCAGAAAGGCGATTGAGTTTTTCCAGGATGCGGACGCTGAACCCGGTGCGCTCTGGCCGGGATACGTTACAATCCGTCACCACGACGACCAGGATCTGCTGGAATTTAGCCTTACCGCATGGGTTAAACTCTCGGACATTGCCGGGGCGGAACTCAATGAACATCGGGTTTCGATTAGGGCATTGATAGCCGGAAAGACGGGTCACATACAGCAAAGCAATTATGCGTTGTGGATCTCGGGTGCCGGGCAGGGCGGCGGATTGGCAGGTGAAGCCGGACACGTTACATTTGGTTTCACGGTTTCAAAACCGAAATGGTCACAGGTGTTTGTGGAAAAAACTGGGCGTCGCGCAGCGGTTACAGACGGCAAATGGCATCATGTGGTCGGCACCTATAGGGAACCTATGCTTTATGTTTATGTCGATGGCACGCTAGTTGGAGAGCAAGAGAATGAAGCAGTCAATAACCCATTGCTTCCGGGTGGAAAAGAGGTGCCAAAACCGACAATTGCGAGAAGTAGGGGCAAGCCGGGGCCATTTATGATAGGCGCTCAGCACATAGGTCGCCAGGTCGGCACTCAAAGACCGAGTTATGGAGTTGACGGACTCATAGATGAAGTTGGACTCTTCAACCATGCCTTAACACTGGAGGAAATCAAGCAGATTTCCAGACGCGGTTTGGCGCAATTTCTGGCTGTTAATCCACGTCAAAAACTGACAACCACATGGGGAGCCATCAAGCGAGATTGAAGACCGAACATCGCTGGCGGAAGATTTGGTGTCATTTGCACTTGATTTTCACGTTCTTCGGATAATGTGGGTTGACCCTCATCTGCCTTGATTTCGCGGGAGTCCCAATCGGTGAAGATTGCGACGATTCTGAGTTTAGGGGCAATGGTCCTAACGGTACCGTTGAGCCGTGCCGATGTGGTTGGAGCTTGGCTATTCGACGAAACGGGTGGAGATGTCATTACGGATTCATCGGGTAATGGCCATCACGGCGTACTTGTCGGAAAAGTGGAGCGGACACCGCATGGGAAACGAGGCAAAGCGTTAGAGTTTTTCGAGGACGAAGACGGGGCGCCGGATTGGCTCTGGGGACATGTTCTAGTTCCGCATCACGACGATATGAATCTTTTGGAGTTCACGGTGACCGCATGGATAAAGGTACGCGAGTTTGTGGAGCCCGGTTTTGGTGAAGGATCGATTAGTCAAACGCTGGTTGGCAAGACATCCCATATCTCACGCAGTAATTACATGATGTGGATTTGGGGCGGAGGGGCAGGCGCCGAGGGACAGGGAGGCCACGTTACAATAAGGTTTACAGTCACTAAGCCGTTATGGGCTAGTGTTTCCGTGAATAAAACGAAAGCCGGAGCAAACGTGATAGGCGGTAATTGGCACCACGTTGCTGGTACTTATAAAGAACCTATGCTTTACCTCTACGTAGATGGACGGGAGGTTGGTAGGAGAGAAAACGAGCCTATCAAGAACCCTAATACGGATGTCAAAGAGCTGCCTCAACCCTCTTTTGCAATTAACAGGGGTAAAGAAGGCCCATTTATGATAGGCGCCCAACTCATTGGCCTCCAACACCAGGGACAAAAACCCAGCCACGGAATTGCCGGATTCATGGACGAGGTTGGGCTCTTCAATACCGCCTTGCCGGAAGAAGAGATCGGCAATATTGCAAGACGGGGTTTGGGACAATATCTGTCGGTCGATTTACGAAAAAAACTGGCAACCACTTGGAGTAAAATAAAGGCGCGGGAGTAGGCTATTCGAGGAGATTTAGGATGTTGGGGTGAAATCGCCTTAACATTCCAAGAGCCTCGCACCGCAATCCTTTTCATAAAGACTACCGCTCATCTCTTGTCGGGGGGCCAAGGGTGATTTTGAGATTGTAATTCTTAATCGAGATTTCACATCGGGAAATCTTAGGGTTCCGGATAAGGTTTGTAAACTCATCTAACATATTCAGGAGGGCAATATTGTGAAATGGGCTATGATTTTCAGCGTGTTCACCGTCTTGGTAGGTTCTTGGGTGGCTGTACCGATCGCCGACGCCGAAATAGTTGGCGCTTGGACTTTTGACGATATTGAGGGTGAACTTAACGCGGAAGTTTCTGGTACAAGCCAAGACATTTCGGGCAATGGGCTGACCGGAAATATCGTGGGAAGGGTGAAACTACGAAAAGGCTGGCGCGGACAGGGACTAGAATTTCTAGAAACCGACGGCGATCCGGGATCGCGCTGGCCGGGCTGGTTTGAGGTTCCGCATCACGAATCCTTAAATCTCATAAATTTTACCCTGGCGGCGTGGGTAAAAATCCCAAAGCTCTTAGACCATCCGCTAATTGACGGTTTCTGCAACAATCCCTGTGGGAATGAGCAGGATTGGCTCATCAATCAGGCGATTCTTGGCAAGACGTCCGGCTTCTCTCGTACCAATTATGCAATTTGGATCTCGGACGCGGGAAACAATGAGAGAATTGACGAGCGGGGTCACGTTACAACCGGGTTTACGGCTCCGGAACCGAAATTGACCCGAGTCCAAGTATTGGAGACAAACGATAAGGCGGATATCGTCGGGAACAAATGGCAGCACATCGTCGCCACCTACGGGGAACCCATGCTGCGCATGTATGTCAATGGTAAACTCGTCGGGGAAAGGGAAAATGAGGCCGTGAAAAACGCCAACACTGACGAAAAGTTCGTACCGAAACCGGGTTTTGCAAAGAATAGAGGTAAAGAAGCGCCTTTCATGGTGGGATGCCAAATTGTGGGGCGTTCAGTCGCGGGCCAAAGACCGAGTTACGGTGTCGCCGGTCTTGTGGACGATGTCGCCGTCTTTAATCATGCTTTGACTGAGGATGAAGTCAGAGTGCTGTCAAGACAGGGCACGGCACAGTTCCTTGCTGTCGAATTGCGCGGAAAATTGGCTGTAACATGGGGACAGCTTAAGGCTGGAAATTGAAACTGCCCCGGAAGATATTTCCGAAATCGGGCATAACGATAGAATTTGGGGCAAAGCAAAATAACGACTAGAACGACGTGGGACCGCATTAAGGTGTTTCAAGTCAAACGGCGACCCAAGGATTCGGTGGCATGTCCGGGTGAAGGTTCTGCAACAAGACGACCTCAATCTGCCAAGGTTCTCCCTGTCAAGTTGGGCCAGACTGCAAAACTCCTCCGTTGGCACTGTGTTTGGCATTGAAAGCGCGAGCAAATCTCGCGGCAACATGGGAAAGATGACGCGCGCGGGATAGCTTCTGGTAAGGTCGCGTATTACAGAACATACAATAAAGCGCGGATTCCCTTCCGGAATCTTGACGCGTCTAGGCGTGGGCTGAATCGCGAAACCCGGACTTGATGAATTGGAAGGGCTTGGGGTAAAGCAAAGACATGTGCAGGTTGATTCGGAGTATCCTACCCCACCGTGTGAATTAACTTAGGGTGCTTCAAATACCTGTTCAAGATTCCGATTTACTTCCCGGGTCTAACTCACAAATACTACCTGAACATATTCTGCCGGTTTCTTGTCGATAAACTCGTCCCACGCCCGCACCAAATCGCTGAGTGGGAAGCGATGGCTTATCAGTTCCTTCGCTTTCAGCTTGTCCTGTGCCATCAGATTCATCAGGTACATATAATCCTCGTTTAAGGGGGCGTTCAGTTTAGGAGGCATACCGCGTCGCCTGCCATCACCCCTCATGCCCCTCGCCTGCAGTCGGCGGCGTCCAATTTTCCAGTCGCCAATCTGTCCCGAATGGCACACCACCAACTCAAGTCCCTTGGGCGTGAAGGCGTCTGACATATTAAACTGGCAAGCCTCCAGAATCCAACCGATGACGACTATCTTGCCTCCGCCCGCGGCTGCGGCACAGCCCTGAAGAAACGCGTTCGGTGAACCGGAGGACTCGACTACTATGTCGGCGCCCCTGCCATCGGTAAACTCCTCGATGCGTCCAAGCACGTCATCCGAAAGAGGGTTCAGCGTCAAGTCAGCCCCCATCTGTCGGGCGATCCCCAGCCTCGTATCACTGATGTCGGTGACGATGATCTGGTATGCGCCGGCGAGTTTACACAGTTGCGCGGCAAAACTTCCGATAGGGCCTTGCCCGGTGACGAGGACAACATCTCCTAGGATGATGTCCGCTCCTCGTGCGCCCTTAAGTCCGACCTCGGCTTGCAGCAGCATTGTCGCAGATTCAGGGTCTAATCCTGCAGGGAGTGGAATCAGATCCGATGGGTTCAACACTGAAAGCTCCGCAGTGAGTTTCTGGCTGTACACGAGTTGACCCACCTCGACTTCCTGTACGTTTGCTCCGGTTTCCTCAATTCGGCCGACCCCGTAGGCAAAGCCCTGCAGCCAAGGATATGGGAAAGGCCCTCCACTCTCCTTGCGGCTGAACGGTGCCACTCCAATCTCCTCTCCTCGATAGCGATGGATAGCCGTGCCCTGGCTGGGTGCAGTGCACACATGTCTGACCAAAACGGTCTCAGGCGTCAGGTGGATCTCCTGTTCACGATATTCGATTGTGTGAGGCGCGACTAACCATGGACGCAGAACTTTCATAGTCTCGATTTCTCCTCGATCCTGGTCACCCTTAATAATTTGGCTGATATTATTCGACGGCCACATCCAGAAATACGATCTCGGACAACCTGCCTTCGACTAACGTAATTTCAATTGAGTTGATTCCGTCTCTCAACAGTCCGACAGGTACAATCCAGGCGCGGAGTTCCTCAGACTCTCCCAACATCGGTGGATATGGATTCGGATAAGGTTCTGAAACATCACCTGTCGGGTTCAAATCAACGCCATTGAAGCGTGCACGCCATAGGCTGTTCCCTAGTGAGTCCCGGCTCTGAATGCGAAGCCTTCCGTCCTTCTTCCAGCTATCTGCGGGTGGAGCCATGTCTATAGTAAACGGAAGGGTGTTGCCGCGTTCAAACTGCTTTGGCAATTGGCGATTGACGTAACCGCGGCTGCTTAGAAAGTAGTGCTGCGGCTGACGGGCAAGCCAGTGGGCATCACCAATGTGCTTGAATATGTGAAATGGCGGTTCGTTGAATGGACCCCTCCCGGGTGTCCCGTGCTCACGGTAGTACACGAAATTAAAGGCGCTGACGCCGTCGGCGCCCCGCGCAAAAGCCAAGTGTGCAGCCGTAAAAAACTGCTCTTCGGTGGTCCGCCGAAACAGGTAGTTATCGCCTCCACTCTTCGTGAGACGAGTACCTGTCGACGTAGCGTGCGTCATTTCAAGATAAATCGCGGCATCCGTAACCAGTTTTCGGATGGCGGCTAGGTCAGTCTGCTGTTCGGTGAAGTAGAAGATTGACAGATTCAGCATGTCCACCCCGGCATCAATGAACGTAGGCAGATTAATGCCGAGGGCATCATATTCCGACAGATAGGCGGGTAGTCGGGCGCATAGCCAGCGGTGTTGTCCCGGATGAGCTGTTCGATTAAGCAAATCCCGCACTTGGCCCACGAATCCGGTCATGATTTGGATACGCTGTTCGCTCGTCGTCTCGTCGAGGTCGAAGAACTGTGGGTGCCGCATGAAGTCCAGCTCAAACCCATCGATATCGTAATTCTGGCATATCTCGGAAATAAGCGCGAGTTTATAATCCCGCACCGCGGGAATCGCCCAGTTCTGCACGGCACGACTTCCAGCCTTAGGGTCAAGCCGATATTCGGGATGTTCGGCATAAAAACGGCAGATTGCGTGGACGCCCCGGGTGTTTTTCGGCGTGTTGGCGTGATTCAAGTGATGGGCATCGTTTAGCCGGAGCGAGATAAACGGCGCCAACCCTCGTTCTCGACAGCGTTTAACGAAGACATTGAGCACATCCCCGCCGTTGAGCAGGTAATTGTGGACACTCATGTCCGGTGTCACGCCGTAATGCTCCCGCCACCATCTGTGATGTTCTTCGACGGAATATACTTTGCTCTGCCACCACGGCACCCATCCATGTGCAGGCTGCAGCATGTGCACTTCAATACCGATTCCGGCGGTTTCGTCCACTGTGGCCTTGAGAGTCTTTTCCCGGAACGGTTCCCCTTTCTTGTGATACGGACTGACGCATGTCAAGGTGTTTGTTGTATCGTTGCTGAACAGCACATGAAAGGGGGCTTTTGCTCTCTTCACGTTCTCCTCCTTGATCGGTTCATCTGCGGATCCGACCATGGATAACAGAATCGGTGCCGCTAAGATTAGCCATCGATTTATCATGCATGAGAGTTTGCCGAGCATTCTAGTTGCTGGAATCCACGTTTGAGGGTTTAAAGAGAGTTGTGGTAAAGAGTGACGTGTAGGTGAATTCTGAATTCATCCGAATAACCCTATTGCGCCGTGACTTCACAAGGTTCTGCCCGAGGCACAGCCGCAACGAATCTGGACCGAGCCAATTCTTTAATGGTTCCAAGATCGACTGTAACAAATATAAAAAACGGGGAACATCCCATCCTGCTGGACATTCCCCGTTGTGATCACTGAACCTTACGTGAATCTGGATCAATGCTATGGGCAACTCATAGGCTATTTATCGCCGGTTTTCATGGCTGCCCAAGTGGTTGTCAACTTGCCTTTCGATTCAACGGATGTCCCCGCACCGAACTCGCTTGCAACATCTGCTGCCGTCAAGGCTTCATCAAAGAGTTTTACCTCATCGATCGATCCCGGGAACTTCTGCCCGATCCGGAACACGCCTTTCCGATCGCCGATTGCGCCGGTCGCCTCGACTCTTCCGGTTTCGACGCCATCCTCATACAGGGCAAACTCACTTTCATCATAGGTACAAGCCAGATGATACCACTCACCCTCGTTCCATATATCCCGCTTCGTAAAAAGGGTGCCTTTGGGTATGTCGCCGACTGTATCGACCCAGACTCGGATTGTATTCGGCGCACCCAGAGGCTCGTCTGCTACAGGCGTTTTGTTGAAAGCAAACATCGGTCCCAAGGCATAGTAAACAATATTTGCTCTCTCATCATTAAGATCGAGATCTTTTGACGGTCTCATCCAGAACGAAGTACTCATCGGCGAAGGCGATAAACTCGGATCGTTTCCGGCATCAATCCAGCCGGTATCACCGTCAAATTGAAGCGCCTCGCCGATAACACCTTCAACCCATTGAGCCTCGCCGTTGAGGATTCCGTCGTTGCCGTTTCCCGTAACGTCATCAGTATTCCCATCGAGGGGCCAATGCGCCACCAGACCTGCGTCAGCGGTATTGACAACGCTGAATGAAAAGGTCAGTGAAACGGAGAATGAAACCACCAATAGCACCATCCAATTACTACGACACATGATTGGACCTCCTTGTAATGTTGACAGTGATGGGCACGTCCTTCATTCGGATGTGTCCCGTTGGTTGGAAACGGCAACACTGTCCAATCAGTGCTGCCGATTGATGTTCAAGTTGCAGGTGTTGCTCTGACGTGATAAGGTTACAGAGCCTTGAGGTTGCCCCAAGTGAGACTCAACTTGCCGGGGGATTCCACGGCCGTGGAACGTTCGCTCCGACCATCTGCGTCCCAGATTTCGACCTCATCGTAGGCGGGAGTCGCCCCGCCACGCTCCCAGGCTTCCAAGGCTTTCCCGACCAATCCGGCAGGGCCATCGGGACGATTTCGCTCGACAACAGTTCCATCTTTTTTGCTCCATTGTTTAACGTTTCCGGTCGGATTGATCGGTTCCTCTTCTCCGTCGAGCCAAACCTTTGCCATCAACTCTTGTTCGGCCGTGACGGTCAACTGAACCCAGACCCACTGATCAAGTTGGGGCCGCACCGGTGTATTGAGATTGACCCACTGCACCCCTTCATTTAACAGTCTGACATCACTGGGTCCATTCTCTCCTGTCGTTAAGCAGTATCCGAGATGCCCTGTCGGTTTGCCATCCCGCGCTTCGGCGTTGTCGAGTCTTGGCATCAATCGAACCGCAACACCCATGCGGGTCCAAGGAACACCGATGATTTTACCTTTTGCCTGAATGGTAATCTGTTTGGAATGGAACTCAACCGGAATATCGGGAATTGCATAGTTAAATTTCACATTCGATTCGACACAAGCCAAATACCCATCCGTTTCTTCCCAATTACCGGTAAAGTCCCATTTCTCATCGATGACACCATCTTCAAAGTCATCGAAAAACAGAGTTTTTGCCATTGTCCCGGTGGGACAGAGCAGCAGAAGAACTCCGAGAAACGGCAAAATGAATCTCACTTTTACCTCTTTCAGTCGCTGTAGGAAGGTTCCTGACTCTTTGCATTGGCACACGATTGGACCTCCTTGTAATGTTGACAGTGACGGGCAAGTCCTTCATTCGGATGTGTCCCGTTGGTTAGAAACGGCAACACCGTCTAATCAGTGTCGCCGGTTGATGGTGACGGTTACCACTCGACAGTCGACTTCAGCGGCACATAACCGTCCTACCACCACTAACACTCTTGGTTTGTCGTTCACCGAAAAGGTTTGATCGCCATTCACCAATCTGCGATGCGTAATTTGAGTTCAAACCCCACCCTACGCCACAGCAACATCCCCCGTACGATTGCAGTTGAATAAGTATTATTTTTGTCCGGTTTTAATCGAGCCCCACACGGTCGTGATTTTTCCATGCGGTTCAACGGCTAACCCTCCCAAAACAGCGATTTCCTTAGCGCTCAATGCGCGGTCATAAAGTCTCACCTCATCAATCGAACCGGCAAAGGGTTTGGCAATCCGAAATTCACTTCCTCGAACACCGATTGCGCCAGTCGCTTTGACTCTGCCGGTTTCCACCCCATCCTCATACAGCACCAACTCTTTCTCGTCGTAGGTACATGCCAGATGATACCATACTCCCGCTCTCCATTTGTCTCGCTTCGTGAAAAGAGTGCCTTTCGGGATATTGCCGACCGTGTCGACCCAACATCGAATCGTGTTTTTTGGCCCGTTCGGCTCGTTGGCGACGGGCTGCTTGTTGAAAGCAAACATTGGCCCCTTCGCCTGGTAGACAATGTTGAATCTCGGATCTCTGGGCCCAAGATCGTGTGAAGGTCTCATCCAGAACATACAACTCATCGGAGAAACTTCCAAACTACGTTTTCGCCCACCGTTTATCCATGTGCCGCCACCATCGAACTTTGCCGCTTTTCCGACGACGCCGTCAACGAACTTGGCGCCCTGAACGATGCCGTCGTGCCCGTTGCCGGACGCATCTTTGGCATCTCCGTCCATAGGCCAATAGGCGGTCAGACCCTTCTCTGCCGCATCCACGAAGTTCAGCGACAATAACGAAATGGATAAGCACATTAAAATTTGCCGACCCATGAATATACCTCCATGCGTCCGTTCGCGTGAATGATTTGGATTAGTGAGATACCACTGCGCTTCTCGGTTCTGAAATGTGGATACGTATCCTATTTCGTATTTCCTCTTTTGTCAAGGAAAAAACACCGGTAATTATGGGGACAGACTCACTCTTATTGAGCGGCGAGTCGCCGCGTAGGTACTTAAACTGCATGGCCGATGAGTGCATATTGGGATTTCAGTGTCTCGCAGTCTGAGAGTTGAAATGATGATCCTTCCCGATATATTGTACGCCACATTTTGAAAACCTGACACTAATCATCACCACAAGAACTTGTACATTGGCTTTCCAAGAGCTATGCCCAACAGACTCCAGAAACTCCCTGCGCTAAATTCGCCGAGTATGATTCCAAGAAAGAAAGGGATGGATTTTCGATGCGTTTTCAATCCTCCAGTTTTGAGAATGATTGACTTCGCCAACCAACTGATGAAGATTGAAAACCAAAACCCTCGCACGGAATAACTGGCTGCGACCGCATAACCCGCAGGATGGAACGGCCAAAAGAGGAAGCGCATTCTCATGATCATCAAGAAAATTGCGAACAGGAAACCGGTGCCCATAGCACCGATCGCCGCATAGTCCGATTGCGAAGGAAAATAGAGCCAACTTCTCAGCCGATTAAAAGCGTGAGTCCCTCGCCCTCTTGTATTGAGTCCGACATACTGGTACTGGGCATCTAGATAGGACCAAAAGAACGCCAATGCGCCGATCACGCTTGCCAACACCATAGCCAAGAATAACCCCGAGTTGCTGATTCCCGATCGCTCCGCGATTTTGAAACCCTCAAGCTGGTGCGGCATCGGATGGGGGCGGTAGGCCCGGTTGAAAAAACGAAAAAATGAAAACATGGTCAAGTTTTGAGGGCCAAAACGGTGTGTGCCTAACGCACCCGTTATCATTTCAGCCAAGCCGGAATCATGAAAATCGTTTACGGGAGAACCCAGTTCAGCTCTCATCCGGGTGATTGCTATGGACATGGCGAAATATAACGTGAAGAAAATAAAAATTGCCCCAATCGACATGCCTGCTCTCAAGCAAAAGAACGTTATGAAACTCATCCCCAAGACTATCCCTGTAAAGGCGGACTTGTATCTTACGGGCTCGGTTGAGTCATCAAGCGGAGAACGGTTTGAGAATATGGTGAGAACTACCTTCTTCAAGTGGCTTCTGCTCACCCAAAGGGCTATCGCGCAGAGTGCGATGAGTCCGCCGAATGCTTGTTCGCCGATATAGGGAAAGCGAGGGATATCTCCGAGTCCGAGGGCGCTTGCGAATACAGCTTGTAACTTCCAAAATAGGAAGAAGAACCAGAAGGAAAATGACAGATCCAAGGGGATAAAAAAAGCTAGCCCGATGATAGACGGAAGAACCATCACGGGCATTGAACCGATCGCGTCCCACGGTTTTTCGGTGAAGAATCGTCCAAGGTCCAACCCACGCCCAGTTTTCTCATAGAGGTCGCCGCCTAAGCTGGGCACGACGGGAAAGAGATGGTGCAATCCATTGACGATATTAACCAGGAATGCAATCCCGAAACCCAACCACATGAGTCGATTAACAAATAACCCCGATCGCGAACGTGTCATCTCAAAAGGCAATTGAATAATCGGATAAGTGAGTTTTTCCCTTTCGACCCATTGTTTTCTAACCACGACATTGATGCAGAGCATGACAAACAGAAGCGCGACCAGAAAAGCGGACCAAGCAAGCGCCGGAAACAACCAGGCTCTAATGTGCCTAGCGGTGTAGAGTGAAGAATCCCCATCGAAAAGATTGTCTAAAGCGCCGCTCTCTTCAACAGAAAGCCATCTCGGAATAAATCGCCAAAAGAGATTCGCCCACTCATTTTCTGGTGTTGCGAACCTAAATGGCGTGCTCATAATGCCGACGAGGCTTTGTATGATATCGAGACCGGCCAACGAACAAGCGATGGATAACATGACATAGACAACGAGGAGTTCTCCCTGACTGAGTGCAGAGGTCGGTAGGAATCTCTTTAGCGGAAGATTCAACAACGTCAAAAGGAACAAACTGAAGACAACGTTGAAGTAGAGCGAGATGTTGGTAGTATACGACTGATCGGTCGCACGTCCCATACCTATCCAATAACAGTTGGCGATGATGAGCAAGATGCCAATTGTTAGTGCGGGAAGCAGAGAAGTGAAAGTCTGCATACGGGGCTGTTTCATAACGTCTACCTCGACAAAGAGTACGGCATGTGGAGTGCAACTGTCCACGAGACCGGGCGCGTTGATGTTATCAGAGTCGTTCCTAAATTCGTGCCTCTTTCCTGGCAGCGCTCAACGTCTTCCATGAAAACTCCGCGGCACGCCAAGGGTCGTAGTTTGGCTTGCTGAAGATCATGCCGCTAATCTCGACCGTTATGCATCCACGCCAATCCGCTTTGGCCATTTCCCGAAAATAGGCCGTGTAATCAAAATCTCCCTCGCCGGGCAAAAGCCACTCTACTCTGCCGGTCGCCATGCGCCCATCCTTCACATGGGTGTGAATCGCCAGTGGCGCCAGTCGCGCGACCGTATCTTCCAGGGGATAGCCTGCCACGGCAAAGTGGCTGATGTCGAAATTGAGTCGTACCGCAGGTGAGTTGATTCGACGGATCAGCCAGACGGCGTGATGAGGATTCTCCAGAATGCTGCCGACATGAGGTTCAACGGCAAAGCGAGTTCCTGCTTCTGCTATAATTTCTCCCACCTCTGCGATGCGATCCGCTAGTGCTTCTCGATCCTTTTCCCAGGTCATGGTCCCGCCGCCCAGCGTGGTAGTTAGCACAGGAATCCTATTGCCAACAGCCAGATCGTTAGCTAGTTCCGCAGCCGCGCGAAATGCCTCAAGCTGCTGCTGATATTCTTGGAGATCATGTGTCAACACTCGGCTCAAAAGCATCAAAGAAGGAATCTCTAGTTCAAGATCGGAAACCATGGTGCGCAATCCGGAGCGCTTTTCCTTTGAGAGTTTTTGGGGGGCTGTCGGGTAAGCTTCACCCACACAGATCTCGAGCCCCTCATAGCCGATTTCTGACAGGCGTGGTATTGCCGCCCGAATATCCTCTTCGGGCATCCCATACGTCCCATAAGCAATCCTGAAACGTCCATCTCGGTTTGCGTTCACAATTAAACTCCTCCGTTATGCTACCTTCGTTTAAGGTTGGCTACCGCTGCTTGCATAGTTCTTTTCGCCATTCGTGCACATAACACCGATTTGGCAGTTGGCGAGGCTGAGGCACATCAAACCTTATACTCTCCATTGGCATGGATCTTTATCCATATCCTATTGCCGCGGAGGAAACAAAAAAGCACCGACCTCAATCATGATCGGTGCTCTTTGGATTGGAAGCATAGAGATCAAGGAAAGGGAGTTCGTTCAGTAACGATGGGGTTCTTCGTCGCGAAACCCGTAACGCTGCTCCTTTTTGGGCGGGGACGAATTATCTATCGGTCAACTGAGCGGATAACGAAGGCGATAGTAGATCTCACCCCATGCGCTAGGTGCGGTATCCAACCGCACCGCCCCTTGTGGAAACGTGTGCCATGAGTCAGATTCCGTAGCGCATTCATCAATGAATGGGTTGGTATTCCATCGCTAATGTCTGCATGGAGATTAACGAGTTAACACATTGAATTCGCGTAACCTGACCTTAGAAAAATGCTTAACTTGGTCCCCATGGGTGCTCTTTGGATTGCAGGTGTCCCTCTTTAGCGATAAGGTGCTATCGCTTTAAGTTTGCCCCATGTGAGACTCAACTTGCCGGCGGACGCAACGGCTTTGGAACGTTCGCTTGGACCATCCGCGTCCCAGATCTCCACCTCATCATACACGGGAGTTGCCCCACCCCGTCCCCAGGCTTCCATGGCTTTTCCGACCAATCCGGCAGGCCCCGCGGGCCGATTCTGCTTGACAACGGTTCCGTTTTTTTTCTTCCATTGTTTGACGCTTCCGATCGGTTTGGGCGGCTCTTCTTCTCCATCAAGCCAAGCCTTGGCAATCAACTCTTGTTTGGCTGTGACGGTCAATTGAACCCACACCCATTGATCGAGTTGGGGACGCACGGGTTTATTCAGATTGATCCACTGCACCCCTTCATTTAACAGCTTGACATCGCTGGGGCCATTTTCTCCTGTCGTCAAGCAGTATCCAAGATGTCCGGTCGGTTTGCCATCCTGCGCTTCGGCGTTGTTGAGTCGAGGCGTCAGTCGAACCGCAGTGCCCATTCGGGTCCAGGGAGCACCGATGATTTTCCCTTTAGCTTGAATGGTGATCTGTTTGGAACGGTATTCAGCCGGAATCTCGGGAATCGCATAATTAAACTTCACCTTCGATTCGACACAAGCGAGATGCCCATCTGTTTCATCCCAAACACCGGTTACGTCCCATTTCTTATCGATGACACCATCTTCAAAGTCATCGAAAAACAGGGTTTTCGCCATTGCCTCGCCGCAGAAGTGCACCAGAATAACCCCGAGAAACGGTAATAGGAGTTTCATCTTTTTTTTCTCCTTCAGATTGTCTGCAAATGTTCTTGACGTGAATCGACCAAACTCGAACCGATTGATCGATACTCCGTGGCGATGGTTCATTTGCCAGCAGAGATTGATTAACATTTTATGTGACACAAAACCTGATGTGAGGGAAGTAGGGGGGACGGATTTTCAGCCTTTTTTTCCTGACCATTCTGCCGCTAATGATCTGGTCAATGGTTACCGTTTGATTTTGAACTAGCCGCGAGTGGTGGTGAGTCTGGAGGTTGGTTTAAACTATAAAGGTACATTGGCCTGGTAAACACGACATAAACCGTATTTGTTGCAACGAAATGGTTTCTTCGATATTCCGGATAAAGGTTGTACCAAAGCTAACAGAATCTGTATTAAACTCTTCTGTTGGGTCGTGTACATTTGGGCAAGTATCTAACATAGCAAAAAAAGCTGAAAAAGTCAATACGGAAGCATGTATCTTATAATCCGCATTATTGTGCACTTTAGAGTTTAATTTCTCATGTGGCCGTGTCGGGCACCATTATTGACAGAAATGAGCCCGTTTGAATAGTACATTTGTAGTCCGTAGGAGCGATCTCCGAATCGCGATTCCCTGCGTTGCCTGTAGGAGCGATCTCCAAGTCGCGATTCCCTGCGTTGCCTGTAGGAGCGATCTCCGAATCGCGATTCCCTACGTTATCTGTAGGAGCGATCTCCAAATCGCGATTCCCTACCTTGCCTGTAGGAGCGATCTCCGAATCGCGATTCCCTACGCCGTCTGTAGGAGCGATCTCCAAGTCGCGATTCCCTACGCCGTCTGTAGGAGCGATCTCCAGGTCGCGATTCCCTACTGATGATGGAAGGGACAACCGGTCAATCAATCGGACTCGTGGAAGTATCTAGTTGGTTTTTGCTCGTTCGAGGAGACATGCCCTAAAATCAAGGATGTGAGAATTCGAGATTACACAAGTCTATTATGCGGAAGATGAGTGTATTCATTGGGTGATTCCGTTTTCGAAAAATGTTGATTATGATTGGGCCGTTTCAACATTGACCGCAAGTGGGTGGACCTCAATGGTATTACTTGGCAAGCTGGCAGGACTCTAAACGAACCGATGGTTTATCTTTTTGGATCCAGCGTGGTGAATGCGGTAGACAAAACCATAAGAAATGTTATAAAATTGAATAGATAAGTGTCTTTTCACTAAAATAAAGCAATAAAGGTGGAATTATCGCCAAACGCTAGACAAGGGTATCTGCGATTTTTCCGGGTGGAATGAGTCATCATCTGGGCGGAAATGTGGCACTGACACGCCTAAGAAGGGAAAGAAGAATCTTCATCAGGTTCTACGCCAATCATTGCGATCAAAATAGTAAATAACGGATGTTGTTGCCCAATCCCGTAGGTCGGGCTTCGAGCCCGACCCGCTTACTAGGATGCCTTGCGAACCGGGTCGATGTACGTTAAATCGACTGAATCTGCTCGCAGTGGATTGACAAATCCTCTGCTATGGGATACGGCTTGGAAATGTCTATCCAAACCGAACAGGACTACAATTTAACACTCGGAAAATCTCAAGTTCAACTATTAACAATAGGTGGCAACTTGGGTTAAATGACGAAGGGGATGGCAACCCCTTAGATTCCCTACTCGAATCTCTTTCAAATCCGTCCAAAGGATGAAGATCAAATCAATTCGAGGATCAGTCGCACATCTGTCAATTCATGACCAGATTTCGCTGGATTGTGTGTAACGTTTAGGCGTAGAAGTAGCATAGGAGAGGTTGGAGAAATTCAACTTATGCCGAACCTTGGTCTTCTATGATTAGCTAAGATGGATACGAATACCGAAAATACTAAAATGACACGTTTCTGTCCTGCTCGGTGGATCGAGAGTCGGGCGGAGCAAGACCGGAAGCAAGGATCTGGAATGTCTGCTGCTGAGTAACTCTCCCTTCAAATAGTGCTACGGCAGCAGCAACGCTATTTAACTTAACCCAATTAGGAGGAATTAATCGTGAAATCTGCTACGATTGTCAGCGTATTCACTGTGTTCCTAAGTTATTGCGTAATTCTGCCGCTTGCTTACGCCGAAGTCGTGGGTGCGTGGACCTTTGACAGAGGCCAACCAAATCAGGAAGCACAAGGAAGGATTGAAGATGTTTCCGGCAACGGGCATCACGGCAAAATTGTAGGAAGAGTGAAATGGAAAAACGGAAAACGTGGAACTGCATTGGAGTTTTTTGAAGCGGAGGGCGAGGCAGGAATTGAGTGGCCTGGCTGGGTCGAAATTCCGCACCACGACGATTTCAATCTGTTAGAGTTTTCTCTATCGGGCTGGGTCAGGATTCCAGAGCTCGCAAGCCAACCTCTTAACGATGGCTTTTGTAACAATCCCTGCGGTGATGTAACGGATCTATCTGCCAATCAGATGCTTTTTGGCAAAACGTCCCACTTGGCTCGATGCAATTATGCGATGTGGGTGTCGGATGCTGGAAAGGGTGGAGAACAGAGGCGTGGCGAACAAGGGCACGTAACGTTCGGATTCACCGCTCAACAGCCGCGAGTATCCCGTGTTTATGTCGACGAAACAAAGAAGCGCGCCGCTGTCGTTGACGGGAAATGGCATCATGTCGTTGGCACATATTCGGAGCCTAACCTTGTGCTCTACGTCGATGGGCAAGTGGTGGGACGTCGGGAAAATGAAAAGTTAGCCGATTTAGCGAAGAAAAATAAGATCGTGCCGCTTCCCGGCTTCGCTGCACTTGGAGGCGGGAAGTTCGCCCCGTTCATGATCGGCTGTCAGATCATCGGGCGTTCGACTAAGGGTCAGAGGCCGAGTTACGGAACGGCGGGAGTCATAGATGAGGTTGCCGTCTTTAATCACGCGCTGGCCGAGGACGAAGTCACAACGCTCTGGAGGCAGGGATTGTTGCAGTATTTGGCGGTCGAAGCGCGTGGAAAACTCGCGACAACATGGGGAAAGATAAAGCGGCCTCGGTAACTAAGGGTCTGGTCGTGCTCTAATGGAGATGACTCAACCGCATTTTCTAGCATGCGCGTGGCTTCAAATCGCTGTGGCTCGTTTCCATCAGTCTTACACACATAAGTTTTGATGGAATTACCCTCGCGATTGGCGAAAGAGATACGTCTCCGCGATTTGTTAATGCCTCTTCATATTTGCGCACGTTATGATTGTCTATTAATGAACAATGACGATGTGTGAGGTTGGCCATGAAACCGCACTTAATCGCGTGGCAATCAAGCGACTGGATAATGAGTGCGATAGAACGTTCCACCGTTGGTTTGCGGGTACAACACTCTGATAGATGAAGCGGGCGCATTGTTCAAATGAACGATCAAGGACAAAGCAACTGACCGCTTAGTGTGTGCGTTAGCACGCCCGTAGAGATTCCGGTACGATAGACAACCCAAGTGGAACAGAAGAATGTCATTACCGCAAGGATGTGCAACTATTGGTTGCCACGATTATAATCACCGGGGATTGACGGCTCGACTGTATCATCGGTCAACCTCGATTTGTTATGTTAACGCATGTTGCTACCCATTCCCGTAGGTGGGGCTTCTAGCCCGACCCTTTTGAAGGATGCGTCGTAATCCGGGTTGATGTACGTTAAATCGACTGAATCTGCTCGCAGTAGATTGACAAATCCACTACGCTCCTGCGGATACGGCTTGGATATGTCTATCCAAACCGTTCAGGACTACAATTAACACTCGAAAAACCTCAAGTTCAACTATTAACAATAGGAGCAACTTGGGTTATGTTAACTGGCCGCTATGCCGTGAATATGTCTGCTTGGCAACGTTTCTAAAGTCATTCCGTCTGTTTTAAACGGACTCCTCCTCGAAATATCAACCGTTCCTCAATCTAACCTCTGCCCGATTTGCTATCTTCACGAACCCCTCCCTTGAAACGACTTCGGCTAGTCCACTTCCTAATTGTGATTGGGGTAGTAGCTGTCCTCACAACAGTTTTCCTAACCTATCGCCAAACTTCGCTACGGAAACCTGTTGAATCCCTGTTTACACTCCTTCCTGAAAATCCTATCTGCTTTGTAGGAGCAAAAAATCTCACGGGCGCCGTGGAGAAGTTCAGGCGCAGCCAATTTGGTCGGCGAGCCGCGCAGATACCGATTATCACTGAAATCCAAAAACGACGGTGGTGGCGGCAGATTGTTTTTCAGAAACAACTCTGGGAGCATGAGATGGGCGGTACGTTCGACTTCAATAAACTCAAGGGATTCTTTGGAAAGGAAGCAATCCTGGCGCTATACCGCCGCGAGGGGGAGATTTCGTTTCTTCTGATAAGTGTGGTGGGAGCGAAGGAAAAGTTGGAGATCGCGGCAGTTACGGCGGCGGATCCGCTTAATCCAAGTTTCAAGCGAATTCACGAAGATTACGGCGGATTTTCGATAAACACCATCACCGGCTATCCTCGCGAATTTAGTTATGCGTTCATCGGCGCGATCGGGCTGTTGGCGCTTGACCAATCTCTTATAGAGGACACAATTGACATTTATGCCAAGAAAACGAAAGGTTTCAGCGACCTTCACCCGATGCGCAAATCCCTACAAAGGCGATTCATGTCAGATGGTAGCACGGTCTTTGTTGATGTCCCTAGATTCTTAGATGCCTTTGAACCTATGGGCGAGCGTATTCCTTTCGCGGAGGAGATAGCAACGTGGACATTTAGTAATGGCTTCTGGAATGGCGTATTGCGCTCGCATCACCGGATTCAATGGAGATCGGAACAAGAACACTACGGGCGTGAACCTGCGGCAGTGAACCCGAAACTCCTTTCAAACCTGCCCGGTAAATCCGCCGTGACGTACGTTGATCGAACCCTAAATCCTTCGAGAATCTGGGAGTTCCTCAGTGCAAATTTACATGTCCGGCATCAGCAGAGTGACATGAATCTGACTCGACATATCGGCGAAGAGATCACATTTGCGCTCATTGATACCGCGGCTGCGAGCGCGATAAAAGTGCCTTCAATCATTGCGGTGATTCCAATTACAAACCGATCGGGGCTGGAAGCGGACTTGACGAGAATGCAAGCACAGCGAATTGTCGTTAACGGAAAGCAACTGCAATTTTCGAAAGCACAGACCTACCGTGGTGTAAATCTTCAGCCGGTTGAACTTCCATTGGGATTTATCTTCTCACTCAAAGGTGCTTATGCACTCATCAACGATTATTGGATCCTTAGCACAACCATACCCGGCTTGAAGTTCGTGATTGATAGCTCGATCGAGCAGAGCACGACCTTGGCGCAGATTGAGTTTCCCGAGCCGGTCAATCGTCCGCGAGATTGCCATCTACTCGTTCAGCCTGACATCCTGATTTCGGAGCTAAGAGGCTTGATGCCGATCCTCGGTTTGATAGCGCCCTTGGCGGGAAGTTCACTTGACCTCCGCTTGATCCGGCAGATTGTCGCTAACGGCTCCCCTCTCGAAACTCTCGGAGCGGTTTCGGTCGGTGTTGATTTCGAAAGTGGAGGAATGAGCGTGGAGGTGCAAGTGACAGAACCGGTGGATGATAGATCCTAGCGAAACTTCTGAATCCATTGGGTCATACCTGATTGCTCGCAATCACCATTCGGCTTCCTCAACCGGTGATTCTTTCCCGCCATTCGATAATCTTTTGCGCAACCGTCACCACAGGCGCTGTCCAAATCTCCGTGCCGCGCTCCGCCAAATGCTTGCAAAGCTCACGGAAAGAGTCCGCCGGTAATGCCTCCCCATGAAAGAGCGGGGTAAAAGTGCCTTCCCGCTTAGGTTCTGTCTGCAATCCGTGAAGCGTCAAGATGAGCCAGCGTCCGCCATCGGTGCCGCTGTCAACCAAGCTGCGCAAATCCGAGCCAGACATCCACCCGGCAACAACGGACGAGGTTAGATAGTGAAGATCCGTCAATAGCGGATGATTCGCGGCCTCACCCAGCCCGCGCGCTGCGGGGAAGTGTTTGGCAATCATCGGTACATAACTCTGCCGGTTGATTCCTTCACCAACGTAGCTCTGATAACAGGGGTAGCAGAACGTACGAATTTGCTGCTCCGGGATAAGTGTGTTCAACCGCCGTTCGGCTTCCAACACGTCTGCTTCAATATACTCCAAGCTGACATTCTCAAGGCATTTGTCGGTATTCCAGCCAAAATTACGGGTGCAGATGTGTTGAATCGTATGGTTGCCAATCTCGTGCCCGGCCAGTGCCGCGTTTCGCCATGGCAAATAGCGCTGCTCCCAATCATCTCCGCGAGGGTTAATATAAAATGTGCCTAACAAATTGTATTCTTCAAGGATTGGCATGGCTATATCCAGATGAGACGCGCTGCCATCGTCAAACGTCAATGAAACAGCAGCTTGACGATCATCCGACCAAGGGGAACTGTTGGAATGGGACATTTTGTTTCCTTCAAATCTCGACGGAGTTTGATAATGCGGGTTTTCGGAAAATCTGTCCGGACTGCGGAGGGTCAACCGTAATCTGAGCTCGACTCAACAACGCTATAGTAGCACGGCTCATACCGTTTGACAACGCAATTCAGGTGTGACAACTGCCGGGTCTGCGCCCCCGGGGGAAACGCATCTGAATTTTCTATTTCACAAAAAAAGATATCGCGCCAAGTTTATGATGATTTTCTTAGGGACATAGGTTGGGTTGAACGGGAATCCGTTAAACAACAACTAATCCTAATGGAGTCTTCGAGTGTCCACTTTGTCTGAACGTGCCAAAATTTGAGTGAAACCCAACATTAATCGTACGTTCTGACACTTTGAGAAATCCTCTATAATTAGATGCGTTTCCCCTGTCTGCGCCCTCGAAATTGATAGACAACATCCGATGATTTTGTTAGAATCTTTTGAACCGTAAGGATAATTTCACGGGTTGAATCCGACATTAGGTCAATCTTGCGCGTTCAAAGGGTTTGATCTTAATGCTTCACGGGTAGTCCGAAGATAAGGATAAGGGTTGGCTGACATGAGTGACAAGCTGGTTTTGGTTGATGATTTGACCGCAACACAAATTGCCTCCATTTGCGATCATTCTATTTTGGAAACTTACACCTCGTTTCTGGGGAGGGGGGAAGATCCGAGACGATTACGAGAGCATAGTCTCATTGATTTCCTTGACACGACGATACAGAGTGAACGCGCACCGTATGCCATCTGCGTGCTTCCGGAATGCGTCCCGACGCTGGTTGAATTCCTAGATGAGCATGACCGAAATGAGATCAAGGTTGCTTCGGCGATATACTTCCCTTACGGTTCCGTCGCCACGGAGCTTAAAGTGAGTGAAACGAGAGCGGTTACGGCTTATGGGGCGGCAGAGATTGATGTCGTCCTAAATTACGAAGCTTTTACCTCTGGGGACATTGATACCGCGCGAGATGATGCAAAGGCGGTCGCCGATGCGGCGCACGAAAATGGAGCGCTCGCCAAACTAATTATTGAAACGTGCCTACTCGCCCACGATCAGCTTAAAGCGGCTTGCGATTTGGCGGATGAAGCCGGCGCCGATTTCGTGAAAACGTCTACCGGTGCCTGGTCTTATGGTGCAACAATTGCGGATATGATCCTCATTAGGGAGTATTTTTCGGGTGGGGTAAAGATCTCCGGTGCCGGTGTAGGGCCTCGGAATATTCGCGATTTATTGCGAGCGTCGGCGGGTAGGGTAGACGGCTACATCGATCTGAATCCGGCAAGGATTAGAATCGGCGAAGGCGGATTGATACATAGTTTGTGATAGTCTACAGCAACAATTATGGATGAGGGTGCAGGTGAAATGGGTGGAAATTTCGATGATAAAGTCGCATTGGTAACCGGCGGCGGCTCTGGGCTCGGTCGGTCAAGCGCGTTGGCTTTTGCACGAGACGGCGCCAGAGTGGTTGTCTCCGATGTCAACATGGATATTGGTGAAGAGACAGTGCGCATGATCCAAGACGCAAATGGAGAGTGCATCCTCCTGCAAGCTGATATGTTGGAGGCAACCGATATAGAGGAGATGATGGGCAAAGCCGTCGATGCCTACGGACGGCTTGATTACGCCTTTAACAGCGCGGGCGTGGGTCCTGCGATAAGTGCTCGAGTTGACGAGTGTTCAATTGACGATTGGGATCGTGTCGTAAGCATAAATCTCAGAAGCGTATTTCTATGTATGAAATATGAACTGCGACAGATGCTCAAGCAGGGAAGCGGCGTGATTGTCAATGTAGCTTCGATTTACGGGTTGGTCGGTCACGAAGGCGGGGGATCCTCTTACACGGCAAGCAAACACGCCGTCGTCGGCTTAACAAAGTCCGCTGCGCTAGAATATGCGAAAGAGGGAATTCGGGTCAATGCCGTGTGCCCCGGCTATACTCGTACACCGCTCATCCAGGGGTTGCTTGACAATCCGGAAAAGTCGGCGGAAGTGGCGTCGTGGCACCCCATGGGACGTTTCGGATTGCCGGAGGAGATTTCCGAGGTTGTGGTGTGGTTATGCTCGGATGCCGCGTCGTTCATCACCGGGCACGCATTGGCGGTGGATGGCGGGTTTGTAGCGCAGTAGACGTATTTCGATCTTCGCCGCGTGAATTCGCTCGGTTAATATAGTTCAACCCGTATAGGAAGGAAGCATCCAAATGAAGAAACCCAATATCCTCCTGTTAATGTCGGACCAACAGCGTTGGGACAGTCTTGGATGTAACGGCAATTCGTTTGTTTCATCACCCCACATCGATCGCCTGGCGGCGGAGGGAGTGCGTTGCGAGAATAGCTTCACCCCTTGGCCCGTTTGTACACCCGCGAGAGCGACGATGTGGACAGGCGTGTACCCGCATCAGCATAAGTTGAAGTTCAATTCTTATCGGATGACCAATCTGTTTGAGGATGTCTCGTACGAGCGGCGCACGGTATTCGACGCACTGAAGGAAGCTGACTACACGACCGCATATTTTGGCAAATGGCATCTGGGAGACGACGCGCCGCCCATGTTCGATGTATGGGAGGGATTCAACTCGCTTGGGGGGCATTGGGTTGACGGACGAAAGGATGGCGTTTATAAACCCGACCTGCAGACAAACCAACTCATCAGATTCTTGGAGCAGCAAGCGAACGCCGGGAAACCGTTCATCGCGGTGAACGGTTTTTATCCGCCCCACGACCCTTATACGGCGCCGAAGCGGTTCTATGAGCCTTACCGGGGCAAGGGAGTTCCGTTTGCCGGGTACTACGCAGCCGTAAGTGCGCTTGACCACAACGTTGGGCGGACAATGGAAACGTTAGACAGGCTGGGTCTGCGAGACGACACCATAGTGGTATATTTCTCCGATCACGGGGACACGTTCCGATACCGCGAAGGTTGGATGTACAAGTTTGTCTGCCATGAAGACGCTATCAAGGTGCCGTTCATAGTGAACTGTCCGGCGAGAATACGGCGCGGAGCGACACTTGATTCGATGATTGGGTTGCAAGATCTGATGCCTACCATTCTGGATTGGGCGGGTTTGGATATTCCTGACCACTTGCACGGCCAGAGTTTAGTCCCGCTGCTCGCAGGGGAATCTGTGGACTGGCGTGAGGCTTACTATGTACAAAATATCCTGTTCCAAGACAACGTGGAGCAGCGGTGTATCCGCACGAAGGAGTGGAAGTTGATACTCAGCGATAGGCCTCGAACGGTTAGAGGCTATTCCTCTCCTAACCACCTGTTTGACTTGGTGAATGATCCGGAGGAGGAACTGGACCTTTACGACGCCCCGTACGAAGACCAACATAATCAGTATGGACATTATCCGCCATTTACGGACTTAATTGTGGAATTGGCGCAATCACTTAGAAAACATGCAGAGGAGATCGGGGACACTTTCGGGTGCGATGTGGCTGACAACTGTCTGATTGAGATGAAACATCGATCAACGCGCAACGCATGAGTCACCCGGGTTTCTATCATGATTTCTCGGATTCGATAGGAGTAGCGAATGGCAACAGTTTATCGAATTAAAGCAGAAAAGCTCAGGGGTTTTACCGCGCGACTCTGCGAGGCACTTGGTACGCCGAGCGAAATTGCGGACGTTGAAGCGGAAATCCTCGTCAACGCCGATCTGAGAGGGCATACCTCACATGGAGTTTACCAATTTCCTAACTACATTAAAGGCGTAGAAGGCAAGTCCCTCATTCCCGATGCCGTTCCCGAGGTTGTAAACGATTCACCGTCTGCCGCACTCGTGGATGCGCGCAACGGCTGGGGACATTACTCCGCTCGTCGGGCGATGGAACTCGCCATAGACAAGGCAGACGAAACGGGCGTTGGCGCGATAAGTCTGGCGAGCGCGAATCACATTGGCAGGCTGGGAGAATACTGCGAACAAGCCGCTGACGCGGGATTTATAAGTTTCGTGACGTTCGGTGTTGGTGGACGAAGTGCTGGCGTTGCGACTCCGTTTGGTGGGGCCGAGGCGGTGCTCAGCAGCAATCCCATCGCCTTCGGTGTGCCCGCGGCGGATGGCAGACACCTCATTTCGGATTTCGCGACAACCATGCTCGCCAATGCCAAGATAAACATCTATCGGATCAAGGGGCAGGAACTTCCACCGGGTTGTATTGTGGACAAAGACGGAAGGCCGAGCACCGATCCGAATGATTTCAATGCCGGCGGCAAGAGCCTCGTTTTTGGCGGGTACAAAGGATATGCATTTTCTCTATTGACATGCCTGCTGGCTGGACTAAACGGGGTTTTTGACGCTGATAGATCGGAGATGTTCGGTAGTTTCTTTTTGGCGATCAAAGTAGGTGCATTCATGCCCGCTGATTCTTATGGTCGAAATGCCGCGAGTTTTCTTGATTTCATGCGAGATGTTACGCCCGCGCCGGGATTTTCGGAGGTGCTTGTGGCTGGGGACATGGAGCGCCGCAAGACCGAGGAGCAGATGGCTGAAGGAATCGAGTTGCCGGAAGAGGTGATGAACCGCCTCCAAGCTTGTGGCGAGAAATTCGGCGTTGATGAGATCTTGTAACAAGACTGAAACCTATACCGATTGTAGTTAATTGTCGTGTGATTTTTCAGATGGGGGCGAAGTGAAGAACGAACCGAAAAAGCACATACTTGACGACCTTCTGTCTCAGTATGAGAATGTACGCATAGGTCAAATGTTTGGCTATCCGGCATATTATGTGGGCCGATCCATGTTTGCTTGTTTGTACGAGGGGAAGGTTGGGTTAAAGCTGCCCGATAAGACAGCGAGCGAGGCGAGGACTAAAGAAGGAATATCCGATTTTCAGCCATACGGAAAACCAAAAATGCGGGAATGGGTTCAGTTTGATTTTGATTCGGAAGAGGAGCTGCGACGGTACATGGACCTCATAGACGCCGCGATATGGTATGCAGAAACGAGAAAAAGGGAGAAATAAAGGGCTTCCATGAGAAGATTTTGGTTAGCGGTTGTTGCCTCGGGTGCCTGGATGAACCTTTCCGAGTTTACCCGAAACGAGTTCGTAATTAGGCATGTGTGGGATAAAGGATTTGAGGAGATGGAATTGTCTTTTCCGTCGGTGAAGAGTCGGTTGCTTTAATCTTGTCAGAAAAATTGGCTTTATATATTCCTCATTAAGCACGGATTCCACAAGGGCATAGTATATTTCTCATGCCTGACTGATAATTGCGGCCTTGACAATCCTTCCCTAGGGTATCAAAGAATCGAGATGCGCTATTGAAGAGATTGAGTGGTTTTTGTGATAACGCTTTGGGTGGTATTATCCTTCAGATTCTTCTCCGCATGGTGTGAATTGAACCACTTCAAGAACTCTTCGAAGTCGAGCGGTAACTGGATCGTAGCCATAGTTAATCTGCCGCATCAATTCAACGGCTTGCAAGCGTTCCTGTGGCGTTTTGGCGTGCCAATATTCCTTGTCGTCCGGTTCTTCCAAAGTTGATGCCACTGAAAGGGCGCTCCTGTCCATTTTGAAGGAATCTATTGTATTCATTTGTTGTAACTGTTTAGCTCCTTGATTTCTGGGGTGAGTGCTATGAATCTAGACGGTCTTTTTTGCCATTTTCTAGGCGCACCTAGTATGGATGTCCATTTTTTCGGTTTGTAGTAGGAATCAAGCGAGTGAATAGCGAGTGCGATAGAGATCCCATTCATTGCCCGTCCTATGGCTCTAGGGGTTTTACTGACCACTAATCACTAGCCACTAAACACTTACCATTTGTTTGTCCCTTACTTTCTGAAAACTCTAATCTGGTCACGGCGAGGAATTTCCGAATACAATACGAAGCCGCTCCAAGCTTCCTTGTGGGTATGAAATCTCAAGAGCATTGCATATAGATAGATCTGCCGTATAGTCTTCCAGATTATCAAGCGAATTGCCGACAGATGGTAATCCAAGTGTCTTCTATTCCTTGACTGATGCCTTGATCGCAGTCATGCCCGAACACGGAGTGTGTTTTGGGATTTCATCGTTCAGTATATCCAACCTCCACTAACCAAGCCACTTTATTTTTACATTGACAACTTAACACATATATAGTATAATTCAGCCGGATTAGTGGTCTTCTCGCTAAGTGTTTAACGCATGTCGAAATCAAGTTTTTTCTTGAAAACTTGATTTCTGGCTGGAAACAGAATACCGTGTTTTTTTTCCGAAGACTTGGTTTCTTCTCTGAATCCTAGTGCCCTCGAAACGATCTAGCCGGCTCATCACCGGCAACTTGACACATGCAATCAAGGTAATCACAAAAATCTCATAAATCACAGTTCAGACAATGTGAACTACCGGCACCCAACACTTAATCATATTTACTTACCGAGAGAACCAATTAGTGGTCTATTCGCTAAGAATTTAATGCTTACGAGACTGGCCCAAGAAACTATTCTACCACAATTGTAGGTGATCAAACGAGTGAATAGCGAGAGTGATCAACTGAACGAATAGTGAAGGCGATAGAGATCTTATAGAGATCCCTTCTAACCGCACCGGCACCCAACACCAACCAGGTTATTTTGAAGATTAATCCAATTAGACAGTCAAACGGACATATAACGGAGTAGCGGTAGCACAAATTAGGCGCAACCGTTCAACGGGGGCAACCTCCAAATCATGAGCGTTAGCCCAAAATCGGGACTACCGTCTGTCTTAACCCAAGCCGAAACGCCCTGAACGCAAACTACGACTGCGTTCATCGGCCTCCCTCTACCGGCTAAATTGTTCGGTTAAATCGTCATTTGGGCTAACGCAGGCTAATACAGGCGACTCTTGCCTAGAGGTAGATTGGGGATTTCATTTTGCTGCAAGAAACTATGACATATTAAGTTTGAGTTGTAATTTGCTATTGCTGTCGTTTAGGAATGGTCGTTGAGTGTGTTTGCTCGACGCGTTTCAAGTGGAAAGGGATCAAGCGAATGGATAATGAGAGCGATAGAGATTCCCATGCCCAGACCATTGCTGAGTAAGTCCAATCTTTCAAGTTATGTCCACTTTTTCTCTATGGAACGTTAAGATTCTATCCGATGCAGAGTGTATGTATCTTTAAACGAATACTCTCGAAATCTTACGTTACGGGTTTGTTTCCGTTCAAAAATGTTTTCCATACCCTCGTAAAGGGGTGATTCCTCATAGAGATATACGATTTCTTTCTCCTGCCGTGCAAATAATGCCATCCAACCGCTCAGCAGTCGGCGTGATTTGCCTTCATGCATGGCGGCTCCATCGTTGGTCAATTGTTTATCACTCTTAATAGTCATCAGCAAATACCTGCCAAGCCACGAAGCTTGCCTTGACTTCGCACGTATAAGGTGAATAGCACAAATGCCGGTGCGTGCTGTACGCCCTACTGCATTGCACCCCTTTTGAGCGAATTCCTCCTCGATAGAGGGCTTTATTTTTTTAAAACTGGGAAATGTAAGGCTTGGTTATCATCCCGGCAGATACTTGTCGTGGAGTTGATCCTTAATGACGCCCTCCGATATCCATTCTTCAATTTGTTCGTCCGGATAGCCGATTTCCTTCAGAACCTCTCTCGTATCGCTCCCAAGCTTCGGTATAGGGTTTCCTATCCTGATAGATGCATTCTTCAAGCGGGCATACAACGGCGCGGGGGTGTCCACCGGATTTCCGATGGGATGATCCATCATCCGGATGACGGAGATCGAGCGGCCATCGTCCCATTCGCTGGCCGACGAATCCGAATTGACCTGATGTAGATAGGCGTCGCGAATGTCTTCAAGGCAGTCCACGCGGTGGCAACCCAAGTCGGCCTCTTGAAAAATCTCAATCCAGTAATCCACGGTCTGTGTCTGAATCGCCTCTTCCAAGAATTGAGCCTGTTCCTCATTCGATGCGTCCGAAACCGGAAAGTCGGCCAATGCCGGAATTTGCTTCAGCTTGCTCTGATCCGATTTTCGCCCGGCGAGAAACAGCCATGCGTCGTTGGCTCGGTATATGCGATACAGGGCGTGTTCGCCCGTCGCTTCCTGTCCCTGCGGTTCGCCGCCGCTACGATGCGCCTTCGTGGCATACATTAGCGGTGCTTGCACCAATTGCGCGCCCTGCGCAAGTGAGGTCATTGCCAGGTCGCCTTTCCCGCTTCGCTTGCGTTTGAACAGCGCCAGCGCCGCACCGAAACTAGCTGAGTAACCTGTTAGATAATCGACACAAGACGCCCATCCGTGCAGCATTGGTCTTTGGTCCTTGCCGCCGAACCGATGCATAATGCCGGTGGCGGCTTGCAACACAGGATCGAACCCCTTCCGATTGCCCCACGGGCCGGGACGAGGTCCGTTGAATGCGGTGAGGTGGACACAAATAATGTCCGGATTGTGCAGCCTCAAGCTCGGGTAATCAATGCCTACCCGCTCGGGGACGCCTGGACTAAAGTTGTGAACAACGATGTCTGCCGTTTTCACTAACCGGTGGAAAATCTTTAGACCGTCATCGCTCTTGATGTCTAGGATAATGCTGCGTTTTCCCTGGCTTACCTCCATGGCACTCCAGCACATTGTTCCCGGTCCGAAATAGGGTGACGGCGGGTCGATTTTGATGACGTCAGCGCCGTATTCCGCGAGCGTCCGAGCGCTTGTCGGACCCGCCAACACCGTCGACAGGTCCAAGACCTTCAATCCGTCCAAGATTTGCTTCTTCGGTGTCTTCGTCGGCTCAAGCCCTTCCACGTCGGATTGATGTGTGAGGTCAGCGGAGTTCTTATCGACTTGACCGGGGAACCGCCTCGCCGGCCTTGGCTGAAGGCATTCATCCGGAGTTTTTGAGAGTGACGTTTGAACGCCGAATTGTCGCATCATTCCGTGTTCGGGGTCATCAATCGTTACTGTAAGTGCCGCAGCCTCCGGTTCAGGTGCGTGCAGCCATTCCTGAGCGGTACGGTGGACAGTGAACGGAATACCGGCGGTTCGCATTGCTTGCTCCCAGCAAGCTGCCGGTTTCGTCAAAAACGCAGTCGTCATTCGCTCTCTGATTATATAGTTCCACTCTTGTGAAAGCCCTCCGGGGTTTTGCACATTATTGGTTAGTTCGAGATTCTCGTAACACGGCGCATCGACCATGCCGTCACGAATAAGCGATTCGTATATCCCGAGCGCCTTAAACAACTGAATTGTAAGCCTGCCGTTACCCGCGGTATGGAGGTGCACCCAGTTGTCGTCATCGGTTGGGTAGGTCGTGAGAAATGGCGTTCCCAAGTCCGAAGCCTCACGCCAATACGCTTGTCGTTTGTCTTCGCTCATTTTTTCCACGTGAGCGCGTTCATCGCGTAGTTGTGCGACAAAAGACGCTTTCGAAGATCTGCCTCTGAATGTCGCCGGGGGTTTTTCCACATGGAGAATCATTCCGCTCATTGCCGACATTGCCGCGCCCGCGAGCGGAACCTCGATCACTTCTCCGCAGCCGTTCTCCTCCCTCGCATAAAGCGCTAATACAACCGCGAGTGCGCCATGAATCGCACCGTAAGCGGAGCCCATCGGAATCGGCGTGTAAACCGGTGGAGCGCCGACGAGTCTCCGCCTCGCAGGATGTAAATCCCAGTAGAGACCGCTCGCCGATCCAACGACACCTTCGAAGGCACGAATTGTGCATTTTTCACTGTCTGTCGATGCGAAACCCGGTAGGGACAGGTAGACCAACCGAGGGTTTGACTTTGTCAATTCATTGTGGCCGAGGCCGAGACGGGTCATCACACCGGGGCGAAAGTTCTCAATCAATACATCCGCGGATTGAATCAGGTTCTTCGCGGTTTTTAAGCCTTCCGGCGTTTTCAGGTCGAGTTGCAATTTTTGTTTTCCGCGATTAAACGTCGCGTTGGCTGGCGTATCGAAGTCGGGCTCACCCGGTCGATCGATCTTGATGACCTCCGCGCCTTGGTCGGCGAGGAGCATGCCGACGAGGGGACCGGCAATGTAGTGACCGAAATCAACGACGCGTATTCCGGTGAGAGGGGGTTGAGTTTCTAACGCTGTGTCCATTCTCAAAATCCTCTTCTCCACGTTGATGAATGTCTATTGCAGGTTCTTGAGTGTATGTTAACCCGCCTGCATGAGCGGCTACGATGACTGGCTTGCGGTGCGCTCCATACAAGCTTCGGAGTCTCGTTGAGTGTCACTACGATTAACCCAATCTACCGGCTTGGGATATGACATTTGCCGTTTCTCGGGCAACGATAATCTCTTCGTTTGTAGGAACAACAAGAATCTTGGCGCGGCTTTCATCGGCAGAGATTTCGCCTTCGCCGGTATGGCGGACATTTTTTTCCGAATCGAGTCGGACACCGAACCATTCCAGCCCTTCACAGATAGCCGACCGTGCGGTCGCGCTTCTTTCGCCAATGCCGCCGGCGAATGCAATGACATCAACGCCTCCGAGCGCGGCAATATAAGCGCCAATATATTTCTTGACGCCGTAGAAATAGGTATCCATTGCGAGCCGGGCATCATCATTGCCGGAGTTGGCTGCCGTTTCCAAGTCACGCAAATCGCCGCTTACCCCGGAAATCCCGAGTAACCCGGATTCTTGGATCAACTGACGGCGAGTTTCGCAGGTGCTTTGCCCCTCTTGATCCATCACGTAGAGGACGGCAAACGGATCGAGGTCCCCGCTGCGCGTCGATTGGAGCACGCCGTACTGTGTTGAAGAACCCAAGGTTGTGTCGATAGATTTTCCGCCCCGGATGGCGCACAAGGACGAGCTTCCGCCAAGGTGACAAGAAATCAGCCGTAACCGAGGATTCTCTGCTCCCTCAAGTAGCTGGGGCACCCGTTCGGAGACGTAGCGGTGCGAGGCGCCATGGAATCCGTAGCGTCTAATCTGATGTTCTTTTACCCACGTGCGGGGCACACCAAACTCGTAAGCATAATCGGGAATTGTCTGATGGAACCAAGTTTCAAAGACCGCAACAAGTGGAGTGGTAGGGAGGAGTTGCTGAAAGCTGCGGATTGACGCGATATACGCGGGGTTGTGAGTCGGTGCAAGGGGGATATACGCTTCGAGCGCAGTAATCACATCCTCGGTGATTAATGCTGAACGCCATATATCCTTGGCAAGGATGGTTTTGAAACCCACTCCTGTCAGTTCTTTGAAATCTTTGATTGCCGGAGTCTCACCATTCGTGATCAGTTTAATCGCGTGTGCAATGGCGTCATTATGGTTGTCCGTACGAATCTCTCCCTTAATGTCGGGGTTTCCGGGAACGGAATGGTCAAATAACGATGGTGGATTACCGATTCGTTCCACCATCCCTTTTACAAGAGAGTGTGATGTCTTAACGTCGATAATCTGGTATTTGAATGAGGTGCTTCCAACGTTAGCGCAGAGAATTAACATGCTGTTTCTTTACTTGGAAGTTCGAAATATAACAAGAAAAAAGCGATGCGTCGTGGCATCGCTTGACTTGATGCATCTCTCTCAATGAAAACAGGTCATCGAATCTTCACGTGTCGGATTGTTGAAGTACAATAACCCTAGGTAGCACGCCATTATCCCAGACGGCATAATTCATTCAGGATTTAACCCTCTTGTACCGCAAACTGTTAGTTTGCGATTACAATCCATCAGCGGGACACATTCATATTTCGCTCTTCAACAGGTTATGATAGGGTGTGACTTGAAAGCGTGCCATTGTCCCTATCGGAACAATTCTTTCACTTAACAACACTTCATCTTGAATATATGACAGGCTTTGAGAAGGTGTTCCTTCGTAGAAGGCTTTTCACGCCAGCGGAGTGCGATGTCAATAGAACACGGTTCCTCCCCGCGTCTGCACTCCAGCGGAGTGCAATGTCGAGAGTTACTTGAGAACACCCCTTTATCCTGTGGGAATAATTCTCTCAACGAGTAGCACCCGTTTTTCGCTCGGGAGGAGATCAATCGCCTGGTCACGGAGCGTGATAGAGATCCCCAATGTCCGTAAAAGGCAACGAACCAAATTCTTGCACTCTAGCGGAGTGCGATGTCAATAGAACGCTCAGTTTCAAATTCACAAGTGCCGCGCCACGCATTTGACATTGATGGATCACCAATCCCCATGGGAAGGATTCCAAGTGTCTACAACATTACCATGCTTCGGACACTCTTTGAATCTCTACTCCGCTCTCACCCGCTGTACTCGTGCTATTCGAGGTTTTTGACGCTGGGATCTTTCCTGTTTTTCCCGTTGCGGATGGATTCTTGGCTGGCGACTGAGGCGTTTCAGCAATCGCTCGACTTCCTCCTCGTAGGTTTGAAACGGGTCCTCCATTTCAAACGGCTCCTCGTGCGTAAAATAGATTTGATGCCAATCGACAATGCACGGCATGTTATTTTTAGATAGGTAGCGCATAACAGCGGCTCGCGCTTTCGCGCGTGTAGCTTCCGGAGCATTACGAATCGCGGCATCAATATTCTCTGGTGTTACGAGTTTAATCATTTGCCCCTGGTTTTCCAGTTCACAAAATAGACTCCGTTCCGGATCGATGTGGTGGTATTCAAGGTCAAGGCTTTCAAGCCACGAGTCAGCCCAGCTCAGCCCTTCCTCCTCCATGAAAGTCTCAAGCAGCCATTTTTTTGCCGCCCAATCCACTCGATCGCGCACACTCTCCCAGTCTTCTTCGAGATCGTCTAGCACAGATTCCCAATTCGTCAAAACCCAATCCGTATCGGCGTCCTGTCCCTTCAAAAATTTTTGCGCAAGTTCAAGGTATTTGCGTTGAAGATCGATCGCCGACATTGTGTCACCGGATTCAAGTTGCACGATCCATTGAAAGGTTTGATCTCGCGAGATGTCTTTCAATGCCCCCACCGGATCGGCTAGAGCAATATTTCCGGGTTGGTGCCCCCGTTCAATGAGGTCAAGTACTAACGATGTCGTCCCAACTTTCAGCGCGTTGGCGAATTCGGACATATTCGTGTCTCCGACGAGAAGATGGAGACGGCGATATTTCGTGTAGTCCGATAGCGGCTCATCCCGCGTGTTTATGATTGCCCTGCTAAACTGAATCCATTCATAAATCTCGGTAACGATATGATCGGCACGTTGAGATATCTGATAGCCGTGAAAAGCGTCGCCACTGGGCTGTACGTCCTCGAAATCCAGGATTTCTTCATACCCTCCGACTCTGCCTGCCCCCGCATAAATCTGCCTCGTAACGAAAAATGGCATCAGTGCCGGAATAACTACCTTGTAGAAGGGAATGTCACGCCGAAGTTGATAGTTTTCGTGACAACCGAAAGTAGCGCCCGTGAAATGGTCGATGTTGTTCTTGAAAAACGAAACGGACTCATTTAAACCCAGCTCATCCGTGATATGAGTGATCAAGCGCTCAATTGCTTTGTCGTAGGCGACCAGGGACAAAAGGTCAACGCACTCGGGGGTTGCATATTCGAGGTGCCCCATGTCTATGTAAAGCCGCCCGCCATTGAACAGGAATCCGCCATTACCCGGAGGTTCGCCATAGTCGCGGTAATGTATGTCGGAAATACCGAGTTGCAGTTCGTGGAAGACGTGGTCCCTAACCACGGAGGCGACTCCTTCGGATGAGATGTTCAGTTGGTTCGCTTCTATCATACATCCGAATTCTGTTTCGATTCCAAAAATGCGCTTGCTCAAGATCTTCCTCGAGTATCTCGGTTTTTGCCGTGAAGGGATTGATTACAGCCAACCGGCGGTCAGGTTTTCAATCTCCTCCGGCTGAAGTAAACGGAATTTGCTGTTACCTCGTCGGGTAGTGTCCAAGACCGCTGCCTCAATCTGTCCTTCATTCAGTTCCGTCTTTAACACTTCGTGAATCTGCGCTGGATCTGCGGGTGATTCGTCAGTTTCGGGTCTATCCGTTTCATCATTCTCTTGTAGGCTTAGGTCTCTTCCTACCGCCCACGTTTCCAAAGCCAAGCGTACGGTAGAATTGAGCGATCCATCGTTGGAATCGGAAGCAGCCAAAGATTGGTTCATCGCATTCTCAATGGCGTCGGTGCCGCCAATAAGTTGTGCATGGCGGTTGGTCACGACGGTCCCATCGTAGCTTATGGAAATGAACTGATTCTCTCTACCGAGCGTCCCCAATTCAGCCAATAGCATCTTAATGATGGGTGCGCCTCCGAAAATAGCCTCGAACGCCTGCTTTATTGCGGGACCAAGGACAAAGTTGGCTAGCCGATGCAGCGTTACATCATCCACGGAGTTTTGGAATCCCTGAACAGAAGCAGTGTCCGTCGCCAACATTCGTAACTGCTCAATATATGCAGGATGTCCGATTGCGGACAATGCAGTTCGGTTGTGTACTTCGAAAATCTTTCGTTGACCACCTCCAACCGTCAGGAGCAACATTCCTTCGTTATAGTTCAAACCAACGACAGGACTACCTGGTCGAAGTTGATCTTCAACATAGTCTCTACGATCATTAATCGCCTCAATCCAGCGATATGGTTCATCAAGCATAGTCTACGTCAACAGATTCGGTATAGATTTCGTCTAGTTGTTGCTCGGGCAAATCGCGAATACCCTCCCGAGTGATTGTCTTGGCTGTGGGGAAAATGCGGGATTTCGGGTTATAGCCGCTAGTTGCGACATCGTATTCGGATGCTGTGTCAAGAAGCCTCAACACGGTGCGAGTCGCCTTCTGCAAGTCCATTTCGGCGAGTGGCCCGCCCTCCCAGCGGTCCAAATATCGTAAGATCCCCCGAATCCAGACCGAACCGGAACCGGACACCGCAAAAGCAGCGTTTTCAAAGTGCGCTCCGAGCGCATCATAAAAGTAAATCTTTCCGCCATTCTCATCTTCTTGATGATTCATATCGTATAGAGCGAGAATAGGGATGACTCCCCCGATACCCTGTAATGCCATTGGCAAGTTTTCCCGAATAAGACGTGAAAGCATCCTTAACTTTCCCTCCACGCTTAACTCTTGGAGTTGACTTCGACGGAAATATTGAAACGAATGTTCAAGGACTCTCGCCACTTCGTAGGCAATAGCAGGCGATCCGGAGATAGCCAGCACGGAGTAATCATCAATCGACAGCACTTTCTCGGCCCGGTCGTACATGACGGACGTTCCAGCCGTTGCTCTTCGATCTCCGGCAATCAGAATCCCATCTTGATAGCGCACCGCAATAACGGTTGTTCCCTCCGCTACCTCCAAGCTATGGGTGCCCGAATCTCCGGCAGCTCCAAACGGCAAACTTCCTGAATTCAAATCGTCGGTCCCGAGTTGGATATGGCAGTTCTGGGATTTCAAGAGAGTGAGGAAGTCCCCTTTGTGGCTCATCAATTATTCCCCTGTTCGCTGCCGATAGTTGCGCGACTGGTTTTTCTTGACACGCCGCATGCGGTCGAGTAGCTCCCGCCTGTCGGGACTGTTCGTATCCGGACGTTTCGGTCCGTCATCATCGCCGCCGTCGCCAGGTCCAAAGGGTTTCGCCGGTCGCTGTTGTCGATCTCTCAAGTGCAAAAGCATAACTGCTGTCATGATGATGTCCTCCCGTGATGAACACAAATCTGCGTTTTTAGTTCCGCGATAATGAGAAAGTAAGCGGGCAACTGGAATCGGGACGCAAGGATTGTATGACTTGCTTCCGGTACATGGCGCCACTTTCTAAGTGATTAGGTGTTTCAAGCTCGCTAGTTCCGAATTCCCAAACTGTCTACCAAGGATTCCACCGTTGATGAATTGTTGAGAACTCGGTTGTATTCCGCTGCCAGGGTTGGATCAGCAAGTTTTTTCATACACACGAATACGGGTTTTCCCTTTACGTTGAACGTGATATTGTCCCACTGAATGGATTTCACATCGGCGCTAAATTTGTTGAGCGACTTTCCACGAAAATACGCCCGCGTGTCTGAGGGGGGATGGTGTATGGCGTGTTCAATCTGCTGATTTGTTACAACGCGGCGCATCGACCCCTGTGATTGGAGTCCATAATATAATCCCTTGTCCTGATTGATATTGTGATATTCCAGATCGAGGCTTTGTAACCACGGATCGTCCCAACTGACTCCTTCTTCATCGATGAATGTCTCCAGCAACCACTTTTTCGCAACCCAATCCAGGCTGTCCGCCAAACTCATCGGATCTTTTTCGAGACGATCTAGAACAGATTCCCATTCAGTGAGCACCCAATCGGTCTCAGAGTCCTCGCCAGCAAAATGTTGCTGAGCCAAATTCAAATATTCGCGTTGTAAGTCAATAGCAGAGATTATTCTCCCGTTATTTAATTTTAATTTCCACTCATAGGTTTGATCGCGAGAAATCTCCTTTATTGTCTGAGTGGGGTTGTTAACGGCAAAACTGTCGGGAATTTGTAGCTTTTCAATTAGGCTAATCACTAGCGCTGTCGTACCAAGTTTCAGCGCTGTAGAGTATTCGGACATGTTGGCATCACCCACTATTCCGTGAAGCCGGCGGTACTTGGCCGCGTCTGCATGCGGTTCGTCGCGTGTATTCACAATCGGGCGGTTGTGCATCGTGTCTACACTGATTTCTACATGAAAGAAATCCGATCGCTGCGCCAATTGAAAGAATCCGGCAGAACTGATTCCAGACTCGGTTTCGATACCAACCTTACCCGCCCCGGCGAAAATCTGCCGCGTTACAAAAAACGGCATGATGCTTTCTTTCAGGTAATCGAACTCAATCTCCCGCTTCATCAGGTAGTTGTCATGGCAACCGTAACTGTGTCCATGAAAATCGGTATTGTTTTTATAGAGTAACACCTCACGATGTAGTTTCTCGCTGCGGCGAGCGGCACACTGACGCAGAATTCGTTCTCCGGCTTTATCGTGCGCGATTAGTTCAAACAAACTTCGGCATTCTGGCGTGGAATATTCTGGATGGGCGTGGTCATTGTAAAGACGTGCCCCATTGACAAGAATCATGTCGCTCTTGATTTCATTATAGGCAAGGTTGCGCTGACGGTCTTGTTCCTGATACTGGCGTTCATCCGGGTGTTCTTGTAGCTCGCTGGCGCGAAATCCACGTTCGTCGCGAAACGGATCTTCTCCGTCATAGTCCCACATCGGACGAAAATCCCCTTGCCGATAACTCTTTATAAGCTCAATCGACAATTGAACCGGATCGATATTTTTCTTGTTTTCGATTGTTATGCCGTATTCTGTTTCAATTCCGAACAGTCTTTGCATAGTAGGAGATTCTGCCGGAAAACCTGGGTTAGGCGCAATAAAGATGAAGTGTCACCTAGGGGTATTATGCGCTACCTATGAGAATGGAGGGTGGATGTCCGTCGCTTAAGTGTGTTAAGAATCGCGCACGGAGCTAAATCACACGCCCGGCGGTCTTTCTCTGCGGCGATTTTTCCGGCCGCACCGGAGATACCTTCACAACGTTCTCAGCATCGTAATCAAGCAACTTGAGCCAGTCCTCAACACTGTCTGTTGATGGGAAAATATCGCTTTCGCGATATTCGGCGGCAAGCGCTTCCATCAAGTCCGACATCCCAATACCCGTCGTCTGTTCCAAGTTGCTGATTGCACGTTTAATCGCAGATTCTTTTGCTCTCTGTACAATAGACTCAATGATGGCACCGCTGCATAGATGACCGCGATAGAGAATATCCCGCCTGCCGTTTCGCAAACCGACTTCTAGGAACTTGTTCTCCTCCGTTGGCTGATACATCTCGTCGCTAACCAAATCTATCAGATTGTTGACGGCTAATTCAACATTACCGTCATGAGTTCTAACAACCTCTGGATCGATAGGGAGTTCTGGCGTCAAATAGATGCGGAAGATGTCCTTTGCCGCCTCGCCATCGGGGCGCGTCACTTTGATTTTTCTATCGATGCGGCCGGGGCGCAGAATGGCTGGATCAATAAGGTCAGGTCGGTTTGTTGCGAGAATAATGACGACATCTTGAAGCGATTCTATGCCATCCATCTCGGCGCAAAACATTGGAACAACGGTGTTCGCTATATTGTGAGATCTATAAGATCGGCGTGTTCCCAGAATTGATTCTGCTTCGTCGATAAACACGAATGACAGATAACCATCTTGTCGTTTTTCTCGAGCAATCTGAAATATCTCGCGAACCTTCCTTTCGGATTCTCCCAGCCACATGTTCAAGATTTCAGGGCCCTTGATATGCAGGAAACAGCCTTCGACACTGCTTCCGGTTTCTGCTTTTAGCCTTTCGGTCAGGTTGTGTGCCGTCGCTTTGCCTATCAGCGTCTTGCCGCAACCGGGAGGTCCGTGCAACAGGAATCCTTTGGGGGCGCTGTATTGAAAACTCTCAAATACTTCCGGATGCAGAATCGGGAGTTCAATGGTGTCTTTAATGAGTTCTATGGTGTCGTTCAGCCCGCCAACCTTTTCCCAAGGTATCTCCGGAACTTCCTCCAAGTAGTAGTCCTTGACCTCCTGAGTTTCTAATCGTTCAAGCGCGACCTTGAAGTTCGGGTCGATGCGGACTTCATCCCCTACCTTCAGTTTCTTGTTGGCAAGGTCTGTGGACCGTTCCAAAATTACAGCCTGTGTCGAAGGTTCCTGTCCGACGCGCAATCTGCCATCCGGCAAAATGTCACCAACCTTCCCTATGGGGCCGGCATCGGAGTAGCCGAGTTCTCCCACTATGACATACGCCTCATTGAGGAGAACACTGAAACCAATTTTGAATGCATATGAATCCAATTGGGAGTCTATATTTGCGAGGTACTCCGACCCCCCGACCACAACGCGAGCCACTCCTTTTTTCGGGAAACCAAGGAGAGTACCTATCCGATTCGCAGGGGCGGTTAGTTTGTCAACTGTTTCCTGCATGTCAACGATGGCTTGCCGAGCCTCTTGGAACGTGACCTCGTCCTCAATAATCGCACGGCGGAGTTCATACAGGAGTGATCGTCTACGATCATTTTCGTGTGTTGCGTATAGAAGCTGATCAACAAGCATCAAAGAACGAGGAGCGGCTACATCTTCTTCGATATTGTCGGATTCTTCGGCAAAATCGTCATCATATACGTCAAAGCGGTCATCGGATCGCCTTTCGGATTGATTCCGATTCTTGTTGTCACGCATCAAGATCCTCCCGGAACATTGTGGATTGAGAAACGAGGGCAAAGAAATCCGTAATTCGGGATGTGCCCCAGCTTTTACAACTCAATTCTAGCCTAAAGAAGAATAAACTGAACACCACAAAGAATCATAGTGGAGTCATATAGAATTACGGTGACAAACTCCTAATGGGGCACACACGATACTTTAATTATAGGATTAGCGTTGACATCTGAAGGTGATTGGTCAGCCTAATGCACTCTTGGCGCAATCAATACTACCGATTAATTTGACTTGCGCTATCCCCATCTCCGTTTCTTGATGGATGCCGTATCTGTACTTGACTTTGTCGTACCGGCGGAATTGAGGCAAACTATATTCTGCTTGCACCTAAGATTTGTCTGAATTCTACATAACTTGCTGCCAATTTAAGTGAACAGAACGAAGCATAGCGAATTCAAAAGTTTTTTGGGGTAGCTAATCGCTGTGCCATCTGGACGTCATCGACCCAATGCAATGTGGCAACAGATGGGGTAGAGAATAGGAGATTCTCGTTTAAATACTCGGCGCTATTTTATCACACCAATTCTCGAATCTCAATGAAATATGTGGTGCTTGTGTCTTGCGTGGTAATACTGCCGAATCTTATATTTAATCAATCTCCACAACTCCCAGGTCTCCAATCTCCGACTGTTTCCAGTCTAGCTTCTGCTCATTCCACTCAAACACTTGCAAGGGGCCGAACTGCAAATTGACGGTTAAGCTTTTTGGCGTAGGCGAGCTGTCAAATCGATTGAAGTCCCGAATTACGACATAGGTGTGTTGCCCATCGGCAATGTCCATACAGGAAGCGATGAAATCGTCAAGACCATGGATCGCCCTCCCGTTTATTTCTTGTATCACTACCTTTGAATTGCCACTGCGCTCGCGAATTCCAACCCGTGAAAAGCTACTACCCGCGTCGGCGTGTGGGAGGTAAGCACCTTCCGCTTCAAAGTAGAGCATGCGCCGCAGATCCGGGGTTATGTCGTGAAAAATTGAACCGGCGAAGCGAACAAATCGTCGAACTTTTTTAAGCTCGAGATCTTCGACCGGTATTTTGACAGTCATCTGTTCTCCGTTGCGGTATATCTCCAACACTACTTCTGATCCAACACTACCGTTAAGCATTGAGTCGAATGTGTAAAGATCGTCGCGGATGAGATCGTCGTTTATGCGGTAGATGATGTCCGAGGCACGGAGGAAGTTCTCGCCGGTAGTACGAGGGATAATTGACTCAACTTGAATGACTTTCGGTGTTCCCGATTCCGAAGGCCCAATTTCTGCTCGCGATGATTCCGGTAACCTGAAATGCTTGATCGCCTCGCCAATCGAAATAAGTTCCAAGTCTACGCCAATCTCGCCGCGATGAATTGAAACACCGTTTTGAATGCGAGTTAACGCATCAATCAGGTATTCGACCGGAAGTTCGAAGCTGGATGTGTCAGTTCCGCGTGCGTGAATGGCGATCACTCTTCCTTCTGTATTCCATACGGGACTTCCGCTTGAGCCTCCCGTCCGGTCAAAGGTCGTGTGAATATAGCTCGAGTGCCGATTACCTTTGTTAACATTGAGATTGGCGACTTTTCCTTCTTTGATTGAATATTCTTCTTTTTCATTATTGCCTATTAGCAAGAGTTCATCGCCTAACGCAAGATCTCGCCACGCACCAAGTTGCACCGCTTCAAGGGAAAACTCGACTTCCTCGGGGTTTATCTGGTAGAAACCGAAGTCATGTGTGGGGTCGTAATAGAAAACCTTCGCCTCGGTAAAACTCCCGTCGTAGAAATTTATCTTGACGTACGACGGACTGCTGCCGGTGACATGACGGTTGGTCGCGATAATTCCGCGTTCTTCGTCAACTATAAATCCTGTAGCGAAGCTGGTACCTTTTGCCTCGGTTTCAAAGACAACCTCAGATGAGGTTTCCACATTTACAACCATGGGTTTAAATGCAGCGATCTGATCGGTCCAATTGTGAGCGGCTTGACTCTTCTGCGTGGTGGCAAGAGAAACTAGAATTGTCGCGATACACCAGAAGAGATTCTTTCTAGCCTGACTCGAATGATTGAGGATCGCAAAAGAATGGGACATTCAAGTGCCTCCCAAGAAATCGAACTATGCGGAGTGTTTGGCGGAAGATATCAACCTTGGCAACTCGCCAACAAGTGAATGTGACTAAATTTGGTAGTAGATCTTACTGCGCAATTTGCCGTATCGGAATACGCAAGCAAGTGTCGGATTTAATCCGAAAGGATGCAATGAATAATTCGTCCGTGTCCTGTTGGACCACGATAGCTTCCGGTGAAACTAATTGTCGTCAATCTATAGGGTTCGAGGTGTACCGTAAACCAAGACGGCGCCATCCGGAATCAATGCATTTGCAAACTTTGCGTCGCGTTATCCAGAGACAAGCGCGATTGTCGGGCTCGACCATAGAATATCACAACCATATATAAAATGGAAAAGTATTTTAAGCGTAGTTTGCTGTCGATTGAACGATTGTACTTTTTGAAATACTGGCGTTAGGTGGGGATTTCCCGAGTTCTCCGAATGCAAATTTCACGAATTGTACGCCGCATGATTATCAAGAGTGAATCGTGTCTTAATCAGATTGAATTCGGTGATCTAAAAACACTATTGCGGCAAGGATTGATAAATTGGAAGGATTCGAAGAAGGCATAGCAAAAAGCGACTGGTAATTGGCTGTGGCTCAGTGCTTCTTTTGGGTGCCTTTCACATTGTCGTTGCCTGCGGACTCGCTTTTACCCCCTGTGGTTGTCGACTTTTTATGTGATTGAGCAAGATACTCAAACAGGTTGGGTTCATCGGTGTCGGCTTCGATGTCATCGGCTTGAAGCACCGTTTCATCCGACACCTCGGCGGGTTGTTTCTTGGTTGTGTCAGGTAGATTTCGGGTAGGCGTCGGTGGGGATTTGCTTGTTGTGGGATTACCTGATGAATCTACTCGATCACCTGTTTCAAGTCGTTCTATTCGGTCCAAGGCTTGATGTAGCGTTTTTCGCACCATCATGAGTTGATCTTGGAGGTTTTCCACACGTTTGGTCAACTGGGTAACCCCGTCGTCGTCGGAATCTCCTTGGCGATTTTCGGGTGTAGATGACGAAAATGGGTGACGACTTGGTTTGTTAGCGTCTTTTGGGGGCGTGACAACCGCCGAAGGCTGTGAGCTAGGGGCGGATTCTTTGGAAGGACCCTTGGTCGAGGGCTCTTCGGAGTGGACATCGATCAATTTGATTTCATAGATGCCTGCGCCTATTCCCTTATTGGAGAAATATGAAATCCGAACTATTGCTTCTTGACCAATCTCCATCTTGCCGAGACGAAGGCTAAGATTCCAGATAACCGCGTCATTGTGCCAAGCAAGCTCCCAATCTGGACGGCGATTGAGTCCGCGCAAATAGGCAGTGACAACGCTTGTATCAGAGATATTCTGTACCAAGGGCTCAGTAGTTAAGGTTCCCGAAACTTCGGCAACTTGAGATTGAACCTCAACTTCCGATCGTGGTTGTACAATTGACATGGGGATTTCCCCATGCTCCGCCTTCATGGTGGTTACCCATCCAGCATCGCTTATCCGCTTGCACGCGATATTATAATGGTATTGAACTGCCATGGTTTGCGTTCCATCGGATATTGTAAACGGGCAAATTGGAGGCTGTTCTCGAAATAAACTAGATTCTGCCCAATTTACACAGGTTTCAAACGGCTTCGAATTGAGTTCAACGTCGGAATGTTTGACGTGTGCTGCCCTTCGACGGCGAACGAGGCCGCGCAGTTGGCAAAATTTAATGCCTCCTGTGGCAACTGCGTTTCATAGTATTTTGTCAAGAACGCGGTTGCAAATACGTCGCCAGCCCCGGTAGGATCGATCTCTTTGGCAGGATAGGCGCATGAGTGTGACACTCTGCCGTTCTCATAGAGAATAGCCCCCTGCTTTCCCTTGGTCAATACTACTATTTTCGTTAGCTCAATATACTTTTCGAGTTCATCCGGAAATGTGTTCAGATCTTCATCACTGAGAATGAGTGCATCTGCATAGGGTAAGATCAGCTCCGCGGAACTCCAGCGTTTGGCAAGAACCCGGGAATCTCCCTCACACTGCCGCATCCAACCTTGAGGGGTAACGCCGATTAGAGAACCGTTGAAACTGTGGGCCCAATCTGGGTGGACTTCATCGGCAATTGGGCACAAATAAACAATTTCTGCGTCGCAACAGTCATTTGGGATGTGTGTCGGTATTAATCGCGCCGCCAACCCCAAAATTGATTGTCGGCGCTGTCCATCCCCGCTGTAGAGGTTTTCGAATATCGTAGTGTCGGGCGATTCTTTATAGTAGACCTCGATGCCATTCAACAGCGGATTGCGACGATTAAAGTTAGGCCCCACGGAGGTTATGACACGAGCGTGGAACCCTAGGTTGCGGGCGGCAATTGCCGAATAAGCCGCCGATCCGCCAAGCACAAAACCCTCGCGGGTAACATCATAGCAAAAATGTCCGATTGATAGGAAGGTTGCGGTCATTCTCCTTTTTGAAGTGCGTTCATGTCCATGGAGAAACACGCTATTTTACGATTTTACAGCCGAATCCAAGATATGTCAAGAACAATCTACTCACTGCGGGGCTTTTTAGTCTTTCGAAATAATGCGTGATGGATAAATTCGCATTCCTATAAACTTGAGTAGAGGGGTGATGCTTTGGTATTTGTCCCAAAACTCAGCACGAACTTTAGAGTGTAAATCAGAGAATCAGGTCAGGAATACTGACACATTCGCAATTCTGCCGCACTCAACGCACACGCGGCGGATCCTCATGGATAGCGCGAGCACTCTAACAACGCCCCTTTTACCATTGACGACAATTCGGGTCTGATGATATAGTGCCGGCGTTAAAACTCTCAAAATTCGATGCAGGTTCTTCATGGAAATCGGGTGTCCGATATCTGATGGCGCGAAAATCAAGTCCGCCGTATGTGCTTTCGATTGACCAAGGAACAACTGGTACCACCGCGCTATTGGTGGATGCGCAGGGAAACATTGCGGCGCGCGGCTATAAGGAACTTCGACAAGATTATCCACGCCCAGGATGGGTCGAGCAGGATCCGCTTGAGATATGGGAAACAGTACTCCATGTCATACATGATGTGATTGACTCAGGCGGCGAACCACGTGGCATTAACGCAATAGGCATTGCCAATCAACGTGAGACTACAATTCTTTGGGATCGAGACACGGGTGAGCCGATTCACCCGGCAATTGTTTGGCAGTGTCGTCGCACGGCGGACGAATGCGATGGCGTAAAGGAACGGGGACTGGACGATGTTATCCATGCGAAAACCGGGTTGCTTGTCGATCCGTATTTCTCTGCTACAAAGATCGCGTGGGTGATTGATCGCGTAGCAGGGGCACGAGAACATGCAAAGCGAGGAAATCTTGCGTTTGGGACCGTGGACACATGGTTGCTTTGGAAATTGACTGGCGGAGCGGTTCACGCGACCGATTACACAAATGCCTCACGCACGTTGCTGTATGACATTGACAACCTCGTATGGGATGATGAACTACTGGATGTCTTCCGTATTCCGAGTCATCTTCTGCCGGATGTAGGCCCGTCTGGACAGGTATTCGGCCTCGTGAAAGACCTCCATCCAGCATTGAACGGCCTCCCGATAGCGGCGATTGCGGGTGACCAGCAGGCCGCACTGTTCGGCCAACTCTGTGTAAAACCCGGCATGGCCAAGAACACTTACGGTACAGGATGTTTTCTCATGCTCAACACTGGTGAAGACCGTGTTGATTCCGATGCCGGTTTAGTGACGACACTGGCATGCAACCTCGCGGACCGCCCCGTTTATGCGCTTGAAGGGAGTGTGTTTGTCGCGGGCGCGGCAGTACAATGGCTGCGCGATGGAATCGAGATTATCAGTTCATCGGCCGAAACTGAATCAATCGCGCACGGTGTAAACGACACGGAAGGCGTTGTGGTTGTTCCTGCGTTTACAGGATTGGGAGCGCCTTATTGGAAAGCCGATGCAAAGGGCGCAATTATTGGTCTCACGCGTGGTGTGACTCGCGCGCATATCGTTCGAGCAACACTGGAGTCAATTGCGTTCCAAACCGCCGATCTGGTCGAGGCGATGACGAGTGTATTCTTTATGGGGCGTACACGTCTGAGAGTGGACGGAGGTGCGGCAGCCAATGATTTCCTTATGCAGTTTCAAGCTGATATTCTTGATATGGATGTCGAGCGACCACAGCAGATTGAGAGCACCGGACTTGGCGCAGCTTTTCTCGCCGGATTAACTTGTGGCTTGTGGAGTAGCATAAGTGAACTTGAGTCGTGTCGCAAGGTTGATCGTGTCTTTTCTCCAAGCATGAAAAGTGCGGAGCGTCACGAAAAACTGGATGCTTGGAAAGATGCCGTCCGAAAGGTGATGATTTGAATGCATCTGCAATGGAAATACGCGCTGATTGTGAACCTCGCTGTGTTAATTGTCTTGGTGGCGTTCTACATCTTGGATGATTTTAGAGCGCAACGGGAATTAAACAGTCTCTACAACACCGGTTTGGAAAACGGCGCTGATTTTAAGGCGATTACCGAGAAAACAATTCGCCCGATAGTCGTTAACGAGATTGTAAGATGGCAGTCATTCAAAGGTGATGAAATCGCAAGCGCTCTTCGCGGCAAAAAAGAGGCGCACGACGATTTGAGCGGGGTTTTAGATATCAACGTGACACATGGCGAAACCACCGCAATCCAAGCGGCGCTTGTGCCGGGTAAGGGCAAAGAAGCGCTCCATATCAACCTCACGGAAGAGGATGACTTCGATCTCGAACGACTGGGTGCAAAATTGTATCCAATCGAGGGAAAATACCAAACAGCCGTAATTGTTCCTTATCAAGCGGATTTGATTGCACACACCAGCGACAGGTTAATCTTCAGCGCGGAACTTGCACACCACGACGAACTGAACCACGGTAAAATGTCGGAAGGTCTAAGGCAGATGTTTGTGGATAGGGGAGCTTTGCGTTCCAGCGTTCACGAGATAGAGGTCGTAACAAAGGAGAGGGGACGCAGATGGCTGGTAACTGATACGAGTAATGGGCAAAGGTATTTGATTTGGCGCAACGAGGATTTACTCGACGTTCATGTAGATAATCCGGTTGGGATCGAGAAGGAGAGTCTTATTGAAGGGTATATCCAAGTGGTTTTTGAAATTCCCGAGATTCCGAGAATGATTCACAACTCTCGTTTGATGCATATCGCATTGCTTTTTGTCATGAGTAGTTTGCTATTCATCATAGTCAATATCACGACGACCCACCTCGTCATGCGTCCGCTTGAACAGATGACGCAGATAATTCGAGGTGCGGAGTCGGGGGATACGGACTCGCTTCAACAGTCATATTCATCGGGTGAAATAGGGCGCGTGACCTATAGCCTGGCACGAATGCTTAGGCAATTGAAGGGAGCACACTCGAAACGCATAGCTGCTTTGGAACAATTCGCGGGTGGGGTGGCTCACGAAATTCGCAACCCGCTAAATTCGATTGGCATGACCGCCCAGTATCTAAAGTCAATTTTCTCTCAGCCCGAGGTGAAGGATGAAGACATCGAAGAAGCGAAGGAACTATTGGAGATTGTTGATGATGAAATCAGACAGTTGAAACAGATTTCGGAACAGTTCTTGACATTAAATCGTCCGAAACATCTGAATCTGGAACCAACGCAACTTGGTGAACTCATAGATCGGGTTTTGGCGGAATTTGCACTGAGTATGAAGGAACCAAAGGTTCAAGTCGTCAAAAATTATGATGCCAAACTTCCAGCCGTTGCGCTTGATCCGGTGTTGATACGGCAGGCGGTATTTAATCTTGTGCAAAACAGCATTCAAGCGATGTCGAAGGGCGGGAGCATCTACATTACGACACGAATGGATGAGAACGACGCGAGCCCGTGCGTAGTTGTGGAGATTCGGGACACTGGAATAGGGATTCCCGAGGAAATACAGGAACGAATCTTCGATGCGTATTTTACTACGAAGGAAAATGAAGGAGGAATCGGGCTTGGGCTAGCTCTCGCCCATCAAATCATAACCGCACACGATGGAGAGGTTACAATGAAAAGCAAAGAAGGAATGGGAACAGCATTCACAATTGCTTTTCCGGTGCACTAAACCTAGGTACGGAAGGAGCCTATGATGTCCTCAATTCTGATTGTAGACGACGAACAAAGCCAACGAGCAGTATTGCGGCGCATTTTGAAGCGCGAAGGATATGATGTCGAAACAGCAAGTGATCGCCCTGACGCGCTAGAGAAAATGAAGTCAAGAATGTTCGACGTTGTGCTCAGTGACATGCGTATGACATCACAAATGGAAGGTCGCGATTTGCTAAAGGAGATTAAGCGGCGAGATCCGGAAGTTCCCGTGTTAATTATGACTGCGTTCGCGGAAATAAACGACGCTGTTGATCTGGTGGCGCGTGAAGGCGCATTCTATTACCTTGAAAAACCAATTGACATAGATGTGCTCAAATCGGAACTGAAGCGCGCTGTCGAATCGAGATCTGCACCTCAAGTTCGAGGCGAGGACGACGATCAGCCGGTTCCCGACATTGATTTTGAATCAGTTGTAGGGCAGAGCCGGCAGATGCGGCAACTGTTCAGGATTATGTGCCGAATTATTCATCGTGGCGTAAATCAAGTATTGATTACCGGAAAAACCGGCACGGGTAAGGAGGTAGTCGCAAAGGCGATTCACGGCCATGGAAAGCGGAAGCACAAGCCGTTTGTTCCAATAAACTGCAACGCAATACCCGAGCAACTGATTGAAAGTGAACTGTTTGGACACGAGAAAGGGGCGTTCACCGGCGCCGACCATAAGAAGATTGGGCAGTTTGAGCTTGCGGATGGAGGAACGGTATTCCTTGATGAAATCGGTGATATTCCGCTGAACATGCAGAGTAAACTTCTCCGGGTGTTACAGGAAAGGGAGGTTTCTCGTGTCGGTGGAACCAAATCGTTAAAGGTGGATGTCTGTGTGATTGCGGCAACGAACATTGACTTGAAAGATGCTTGTGAGGCGGGAGAGTTTCGAGAAGATCTTTACTTCCGACTAAATGTCATTCCACTTCATGTTCCCTTGCTCAAAGATCGACAAGACGATATTCCTATCTTGGTAAGTCATTTTCTGGAGAAGTTCAGCAAGGAGTATGTTGATGCGGAACCAAAATCGGTAACGTCGCGAGCAATGTCCGCTCTGCGGAGATACGATTGGCCCGGCAATGTCCGCCAACTGGAGAACTATCTTCACAGGATTTTTGTCCTCTCGGAGTACGAGGCGATAGACCTTGACGAACTTCCTCCCGAAATCTCGGAAGGCGCTCCGCCGCCCGCGGATTTCCAAGTCGACATTCCGGAGCAAGGAGTGTTACTTGAAGACATCATGAAGGAATATATACGTGTAGCCCTTGCAAAGACGAATGGAAACCAAACTAAAGCTGCGGAACTGTTGGGAATATCGCGTCGTAGACTCCAGAATCGGATTCAGAATTACGGGATTGATAGCCGAAAGTTCAAGAGCGGCTAGAACGGTTGCTGAATATCTATTGATGTATGGGGGATTTAGGATGAATTCGTGTCGATTATCTTTGATGTCGCTGTTAATGGCGTGTGCAGTGCTCATTGGAGGCGCATCCTCGAGTGATGAATTGGTCACGGGCTTGCCTAAAGGCGCTTTGCCTGATGACGCTAATACAACGGGAGAAATTACTATCGGCGTTGTTCTATCTCTGACTGGACCCCCCGCCGCCGCGTACGGTTTACCCATGCAGCGCGGGTTTGAGTTGGCTCGAGACGAGATTAACGCTTCCCAACTAGGCGCGCCTGGGATCAGGCTCATCACGATAGATGACAAGGGTAGTGTCGACGGCGCAGTGGACGCATACAGAAAACTAATTGGCCGACACGGAGTATCCGTGATCTTGGGCCCCGGATATTCAAATCAAGTGCGAGAAACTTTTCCCATAGCGCAACAAAATCGAATTGTGGCAATAAGCTCTCTGTCCTCTGCTACGGGTTTGGGCGCAATTGGCGACTTCTGTTTTCGCGTCGGCCTTACGAACGATGTGCTGATTCCCAGCAGCGTCGAGACGACTCAGGCGATACTCGGCTACCAACAAGTAGCTACGCTGCATGACGAAACGGATTTCTATTCAACAAATAGTAACCAACTCGTACGCGAAGCGCTCGCGGCGAATGGTGTGACGCTCCTCGCCGGCGAAACCTTTCAAACCGGTGATTCCGACTATTCTGTGCAGCTTGAACGAATAATGGCGCTGAATCCTGACGCAATCTTTGTTTCCGCTTTGGCACCTGACATCCCCGAAATAATGATACAGGGTCGCGGCATTGGCATTCCCTATTCCGTGCCGTTTATCGTCCCATACATGACTAAGGAGGAAGCGGAAGCGGCTGGGGCGGCGGCCGAGGATTCGATTTCGTTCACCAGTTGGATTAGCGCCGCTCAAACGCCGGGTAATCAGGAATTTGTTCGTAATTATCGATCGAAATATGGGATTGAACCTGAGACGTGGGCGGCGCAGACGTATGCCACGCTCAATATCTTGGTTGAAGCTATGATTAATGCTCAATCCACTAATCCAACGGCAATTCGCAATGCCTTGGCGAATATTGACGATTTTGACACTATTTTGGGTAAATTCTCTTTCAATGAAAGCGGCGACGCGGATTATGCTGCCAAGATATTGGTTGTGAAAGAGGGCGAGCTTGTAGACTTTGATGTTGGTGCAATAGACTCGATTGGCGGCAAGTAGAAACGGTTGCAAAGGGGCAGCACCCGTGACGCGACTTCGCGCATGTGGGTAGCGTATCCAGTTCTTGAAATTGGAGATGCTCTTCGCATCTCCCTAGAGCAATGGTGGGATTATCACGAAGAGTGAATATCTCAAGCGCTTTACAACCGCAGATGCATATCGCCAGGCGATCTGAGGCGTGACAGCGTGTTTGGCTGGAATTGGGTGGCCTGGAAGACTTGCGGTATTGGATGCGGCGGGTGATAGGATCGAGTCGCCTTCGTTTTCCACGCCTTGTCTCCCCCTTCAAATCAAGTTCCTGTTTTTACACGATTTGCTTAAGCCGCGAGGGTTCCTCGCTAACGCACTTTCGTACCTACTAAAGACCCATGCGGGCGATAAGCAAGGCGAGGAGATAACGGAAGCAATTTGTGAAAATTAGTCTCAAGTGGATAACACTGAAATGCTATTGCGTTGAAGGTCTTCGTTATGGCTCGAATCTTCTCGGGGATTTTAATATCGCGGAAGGTCGGGGTCGATCTCCGACGCCCATCGGACAATACCGCCCACGAGACTTCTGACACGCTTGAAACCCAGTTGTTGCAGAAGGTATGCGGCGTCCAAACTTCGCATTCCGCGATGGCAATAAACCACGATCTCGGCGTAGGGATTTAATTCGCGGCTACGTCTCGGAAGCTCTCCCAAAGGTATGCATTGTGCGTGATCGATATGCGCGATTCGATATTCCCATTCATCTCGAACATCAAGAAGGACAATTGATTTCTTCTGTTCTATCATGTGTTTCAGGGTCCGGGGTTCAATGGAATAATCCGCAGGATTGAATGGAAGGATGGCTTCTTCAGCGCTTGGAACTGCACGAGGCAGGCGCCTTTTGGGTAGGAGGTTCATATACTTCGAGAAAAACTCTTGAAGTACCTCTTTTATGCCGTTTCGCATCGGCTGTTACTCCCCAATTTTGAAGATTCCAATTGCCGTCCTTTAGTACTTTCATACGTAAGGCTTCAATTATAATCGAACGTTTCGAACAATGTCAAGGATTGGACACTGCCTAGAATGTCACACTTACACCCAAGGTTGGAATAATCGGAAAGAATGGTTCCTTGATCACATGGCAATCAATCAATCTATTCGTTGCCTCATCGCGTTCCTCCGAAAATGCGTATTCGTGAACGTTCGATCTGTTGTATAGGTTTAGCACCTGAAAATACCAAGAGAGATGCCAACCGTTGTGCGGGCTTGTCTTTGTCAATCTGAGATCAAGACTATGAAACGCTGGCAACCGTTCGGCATGATATTCTCCAAAACTTCGTTCGCAGGCCGATACACCATCGAAGGAATTTACGATTGAATGGTTAAGTTCAGTGGTTGGGTTGCCGGTATGAAATCGCCATGCCCCGTGTAACTGCCACGACGGTGAAAGACGATAGTTGCCATGTAGTGCGATGGTATGTCGCTGATCAGACTCCCGAAAGAACTCTTCGCCAAATACCGATGGGAATACTGTGGCCGGGGCTTCTCTAGCTTTGGCTATCAAAAACGCATATCCAAGGCTCCCCGTCATCCTATCTGAGATCACACCGTTCACGAAGAGATCGATGCCTTTAGCGCTGCCTGAATGTGCCGGAGCCACTATCCTCGCTTGTCTACCGTAGTCGGGTATATGTCCGATCAGATTCGCGAGTCTCTTGTGGTATGCTTCGGCACGGATGAGGACTCTATTCGGCACGACATAGTCTCCCCCAATCACATAATGCGTTGCTTGTTCTGCACGACCTATGTCATCTTCACCATCTTCCACTGGAATCGTCGTTAAATCGGTTGGCTGATGGTAAAAGCCCCATGCGCTGCGTAGGATTATGTTTTCGGTTGCTCTGTAGGCTAGTGCAACCCGTGGACTCAGCTCCTGCCCCTGAGTGCCTTCCTTCCGGTAGTTCTGGAATAAAAGACGGACGCCGGCATTGACTGCTAATTTCGGGTGAAGTTGCCATTCATCTTGAAGATAACCCTTTACGTCGGTACCGTGCGCGTCAACCTTTGCCCAAGTTTTTCGTTTGAGATCGCACACCGAACACCGACTTTGGATGAACTGCGTGGTTATTTGTCCATAAGTTGGAACGGAATAATTGTAGTCCGCTGCTGACCAACGCCATTCGAGCCCGGCGCGTAGAGTGTGAGTGTTAACAAGCCGAGCAGTGATCTCTGCTTTTGAACCCAAGTAACCGAAATCTCGAGTGTCTATACCGTTAACTCCCTCTTGCCGGTCGCGGGTTACCAAGCCATTGAATAAAAAGACATCGGACCATATTTCTTCATTGAAATGATGGCGCCACTTTGTCCACACCATGGCGTTTTGATATCGCGAGTCGAGGTTACTTTCATCGTCTTCTTCTCTGATGCGGTTTTTGTCCCATGCATACAGACTATTGACAGATAATGTGTCCTGAGATGTCAAGTCGTAAGTGATCTTCCCGTAAACATCAGCGTATTGCGGTTTCAATTCTTCATCGGCGCCCATCAGATTTAGAATGATGTCGAGGTAGCCGCGCCTCGCTGAGACTAACCATGAACCTCTGTCGGATAGCGGCCCTTCAAGGAGCATGTGTGCATTTATCAGATCTACGCCAAGGTTTGCACTAAATTCCTCTCTATTTCCATGCATCACATGGAGGTCATATACACCTGAAAGCCTATCTCCGTACTCGGCGGGAAAGCCGCCCATGAGTAAATCTGCATGGCGAATCAATCCGAGATCGATTATTGATACTGCACCCCCGAAATCCTGTAGATGGTACGGTTCGTATAGTTCCATACCGTCGAGCCGAACCAATATTTCATCCTTCTCGCCTCCACGCACGCTGAAGCGAGCACTGTATTCATTTGATACGACGCCAGGGAATATATGTGCGGCACGCGCCACATCGTTGTCAATCAATGGTAGCGACTCGATTTCACGCTTCGTGAGCGTGACGACTGACTTTGCTCCGCCTAGAATCGTGAATTTTCCGGGTGTGACAATTATGGGTGAGAGTTGGACGAGATCCGATGCCTCTTGACCCGATACGGAACCGTATACGATGAAGAATACGAAAATGCTGGGAATGATGACGCGAGATTGGACCAGATTTGGCCAACGTGCAGTTGAAAGAGGCATGTTATTCTCCGGTGTTTCAGTCAACGGTGATTATAGCACGTACCATCTGTTGGGTCAAACAGCATGCGGCGACGAGTAGTATGGTCTGCTACCGGCAAAGGTTGCACATTTCAGTTTGCAATTTTGGCTCTCATGTCAGGTGAAGACGGGTAAACCTTCGGAATACTCATCCGAGCAGGGCTGAAATGGCACTGAGAAGGTTTCAAAGAGACGTGATTAGCGGTACGTTGCGCGAGGCTAGTCACCGAATGAATTTCTTCAAGGTGATCCATACTCGGCGACCTTTATCTTCGGGACATTGCGCGGAAGTCACCTCGGTTTTTCGGAAGCGTTCGGAAATTAAGCAAAACGTCCCGTTCACGATGCACGAGGAACATCGTTCAGATTTTCATTTTTTGGTACTTTGGCGGAAAATTTCGTAGGGGACTTCGGCACGTCTGAGCAGGACATCTTATAAAGTTTTAGGCCTTGATGATCTCGCTTAATTATTGAGCAACCCGGCGTTAGCGTATATTCCGTCATGATTATCTCAGGTTAAATGCTGGCAGCCAATCACGTTTTGGCTTGACGATTCGCGGGGTGTTATGTAGAATATCATCACAGTAAGGAGATGACGATGCCAACCTTTTTTTCGCTTTGTTCTCTCTTGACCGCTTCCTTTGTTATCCTAGCCGGTTGCGGCATTTCCCACGATAAGGTTTCGGTAAATCAATACAATGAGTTTGGAGTTCGAACTGCGGAATCCAAACTTTGGAACGAAGCAATCTTTCGCTGGAATCAGGTTCTTAACATCGACCCTCGAAATGCCAAAGCACATAATAATCTTGGCGTCGCATATGAGGCGCTGGGGAAGATTGACGAGGCCATTGAGTCTTATAAGCGTGCGTCAGAGTTAGATTCTAGCAGCAAATATTACCGATATAATTACCGAAAATGCCGCCTTCACGTTGAACGTAACAAAGACGGTTCCACTGTCGAGAGCGAAACGAACGACGAATCGAAAGAGTGATGCGGTAAATCAGAACTAATCACCGGTTGAAAGTTGAATTCGTCATTCATTTTGCCCGCCTCCGGCAAGCGTTAAGTGTTGAGAGGTTTTCCTGTCCACCACGAGGGACTTCAGATGAACGCTCGCGTCGCCCTAATCTTGGCGTTTCTGACCATATTTTGCAGTTGTGGTAGATCCATCACTCGCGTGACAATTCCTATCCAAGTGGAATCTGAGATTGACGCGGATCGATTTTCAAGTTTTGCCGTTTTGCCCTTTGTGAAAGACAACGCGGGAGACATGTCGGACAGCATTGACATAGGCAATGACATTGCATCCACAATGCGGCGCAGGATTGGAAAACACAAAAATTACAATGTCGTGGGTAGTCAGGAGACGAATCGATTGATTACCGGAGAAACCATTGATAGCGAATTCTTGGCGAATATGGGGCAGCTTACAAGGCTCGGTGGTCATTTTGAAGTAGATGGGCTGATCACCGGAAGTTACAGATATTACACAATCAATCAGCCCAAGACCTATTACGGCGAACACTATTCTCCAACACGAAGACAGTACGTAATGGACTATCAAGATTATATTCAAAGAATGTATATATTGGCGCTGCGGGTAATGATTGTAGATGTTGACTCGGAGGAAATTATGTGGGATGAAAAATACGAGCGGACCGCAGTGGAGAACCACGCATTAGGATCTTTTCTCGTTTCGCAGATCACGCCGCGGGACACCATCTTGAAATCACTGACCAAGCAGGCTGTCTCAGAATTCACTCGACAGATTGCACCACATTATGAGACCGAGGTTAGGTTTCTGGTGAAATAGCGGAGTACATTGTGCCGACGAGGAACGCTTCAATCGTGGTCTGTACGGAGGGCGAACAATGAAAGAACTGCCGATGGTGACACGGTGGCGAATAAACCACGTTGCAGCGATGCCTCCCACAACTGTTGTTTTCGTCCTTCTGTGCATCCTCAGCATTAACTTCAGTTTATTCGGTCTCCGTATAGCATGTGCACAAGGATTCGGCAAGAATAAGGTCACCGACCAACATTTCGATTGGCTTATTCATCGAACAGAACACTTTGATATATACTATTATCCCGAAGAAGCGAAGCTGGTGCCGATAATGGCGGACATTGCCGAAGAGGCCTATGAAAAACATAGTGAAGACTTTGAGCACGAGATTGCGGACCGAACCCCGTTAATCCTCTACCAATCGCATAAGGATTTTCAAGAAACGAACATTATCCTGCAGGAGTTGCATGAAGGAATCGGCGGGTTTGCCGAGATTTTCAAGCGGCGGGTGGTGATTCCGTTTACAGGATCTATGGAGGCGTTTCGCGAAGTAATTTTTCATGAGCTTGTTCACATCTTTCAATACGACATTATCTACCAGAAACCGGCTGCGCGCATCTATAGTGGCGAATTTCTTTACTCTGCGCCGATTTGGTTTATTGAGGGGAGTGCAGATTATTTCGCCGAAGACAATGACGCGATCGGCGAGATGGTGTTACGTGATGCAAGTGTTCACAATCGAATAGTGCCTCTGGCCCACTTGCACGATTTTCGAATTCTTGGGTCACAGGTTTTCCTTGGGTATAAGATGGGACAGCTCGCCGTCAAACACTTGGTTGAAACGTATGGTCGTGAGAAGGTTGGAGAGATTATGCAGGAACTGAGGCAAAGTCGAACCAAGGATTTGAATGAAGCGTTTCAGAATGTGCTGGAAACAAGTCTTGAGGAATTTGACGAAGATTGGCGACGTTCGGTGAAAAAGAAATACTGGCCGATGATCGAGCATCGCGATTTGCCAGACGCCGTCTCCAAGAATCTGACGGCAAAATCGCGGTATTCGCACAACGTCAAGCCCGTTTGGTCTCCAAGCGGCGACCTGATTGCCTATGTTACGGGGAACGAAGGTTTCGGTGAGATTGTTCTAATGTCTGCCAAAACAGGGGAGAAAATCGATAGGATTAGCAAGCGGTATTTCGGTAGCAGATATGAAGAGATTCGGAGCGACGGACGAGGGCTTACATGGTCACCGGACGGGGACCGTATTGCGTTCATTGGAAAACATCGCGGGGTTGACTATTTCCTTGAGATTAACATACTAAATAAAAAGTTGACCCACCGTGTTAGACTGGATTTTGACGCGGCTTCGTCACCCTCCTATGATGGCAGTGGCGAGCGCGTCGTTTTTTCTGCTATAAAGGATGCGCAGGCAGATCTTTACATTCTTGAGTGCAATACGGGAGAGATCACTCGACTGACCCATGATCGATTTAACGATACCCATCCGGCTTGGCATCCAACTCGCGAGGAGATCGTCTTTTCATCCGAACGGGAAGGAAAGTCCAAATTGGTAATCATTGATGTGAGTCAAGGGACCCAACGGCAATTGACCCACGACAGCTATAGCTCGATAAGTCCAAACTGGTCGCCATGTGGTGAGGACGTTATCTTCTGTGCCGACATGCGGGGTGTTTACGATATATATATGATAAAATCTGACGGCACGGAACTTACACGGTTAACCAATATTATGACGGGCTGTTTCAACGCTAGTTTTTCTCCGGACCGCAGAGGAATAGTGTTTGGTGCATATCAAAACGGCAAACAGGACATCTGTCTCATGGAGACGGAAAAGGCTATCGATGAAAAAATAGATATGTCTCCTGCGGAGTTGCGGCCTGTTGCTTTAGAGACCAATGAGATGCGAGAGCATCGAATTGCTCGGAGAAAGTATGGACCTAAAGTTGCGCTGGACGCGATATTTACGGATTTCAACTTGGGTGCAGACGGTCTCTTGCGGAATACGACAGAACTCATTGCCAGCGATATGATGGGAAATCATCGCTTGGGATTAAGCGTTGCGAATCAATCCGGTTTTGTCGCGCCCGATTTCATCGCGCGATACGGATATCTTACGCGCCGCGCTGACATTGGAACGGCAATATTCAACTACCATCAGTATCATGTATTGGGATCGCCCAGAAATCGACGCGGTCTGCTGCAGCGAACCACCGGATTGATGGGATATTTCAGTTATCCATTTAATCGATATAGGCGAGTGGATTTTCAAACCATGTTCTATTCGACACCTTTCACCTACAACTTCGAAACCGAACGAACTTTTGACAGTGGTCGCGGGATGCTGATGGTTGGCGGCGTTGCTTTCGTGAATGACACGACGAGGTGGAGAGAATTTGGTCCGCATACCGGCGCGCGTTATCGGTTCTCGGTAGAAAAATCATTTCGAGATTTGGGCAGTGACCTGGATCTTGTCAACGTTTTATTCGATGGACGGAGATACCTCAAACTAGGGAGGCGATCGACATTAGCGACACGACTATTCTTGGGGGCAAGTTTCGGTGCGGACCGGTCCCTATTCTATCTCGGTGGAATTGATTCTTTCCGTGGCTACCGTTATGAAGAGCTTGTTGGCACACGAATGGGGTTACTCAATTTTGAAGTGCGTATCCCTTTCATTGACGAACTGCGTTTCGGTTGGCCTTTCGCTTGGGCGATCGGTGGCATTCGCGGAATCATATTTGCGGATTTTGGTAGTGTTTGGTCGAAAACCGAATTTCACTCTGAAAATAGATATCACGCTTTACGACGTGACGGAAATTGGTACCGACTTGATGATGTGAAAGGATCGATTGGCATTGGTTTGCGTTTGCAACTTGGCCTTTTTTCACTTGATCTCGCCGCCGCACGGCGTACAGACTTGGGAAGCATCGATCCGGAGGTTAGATACCACTTCGGACTGGGCCAGGCGTTTTAACGCTTAAAGGCTGGAGCACCAATTTCAATTTTTAGCTCATGAAAGGGATAATATGGATTCGCGTTTCAAACGATTGATTGTTCTGGTCGCAATTCTGGCGGCAATTGGTGGGATTGTGGCCATCCTCGTACAGATCTATCCGGACTTACTATGGTTTGGTGTAGTAGGCTATAGTTCGGTATACAAAAAGATTCTAATCACCAAGGTGCTCCTGGGGATTGGCGTTGGGGGTTTCTTTCTTGCTGTTACCTTAATTAACGTCTATCTGCTGTATCGCTTTACTCCGTCTCGGCTCAGTCCAACGGTAATGGAGAGCATTCCGATAAGAGGAGAGGCTGATTTCGATCTGCGGAGACTAATCTATGGTGTACTAACTCTCTTGGCAATCGGGTTTAGTGTGTTGATGGGTTATGCGGCAACGGACCGGTGGGAGCCTTTCCTTCGATACTCAAATGCCGAAGGACTGACTTTTCAGAATGCCACGCCCGTCATTGACTCGTCAGGCCGCGATGCGTCTGAGTTGCACATTGCCGAACTGGAACTCAAAGCAAAAGGGTTGCAAGTCGGCGACGATGTCACGATACAAGGCACAGATGGAAACGTTACTTCATCTATCCAATCCATTCAGGTTCAAGACGATGGTATTGCAAGAATCCAATTGGAGAATCCTGTAGGCTTTGATGTCACGACAGAAACCACATTGATGGCGGCGGCGCGCGACCCGGTCTTTCACAAGGACGTTAGCTATTATGTCTTTAGAATGCCGCTTGAACGCTTCATCATTGGAAATCTGTTTGGATTGTTCATGTTGTTGACCTTCTTTTCTGCCGGGATATACTTTTTTCACGGTCTGCTGATCGGTGATAACAATCGCCTCTCGCCTCCTGCCCATGTTAAAGTCCATCTGTTAATACTTGGGGCGTTGACGCTGATATTTCGAGCTTGGAATTATCGTTTTGCAATGTATGATTTACTCTACACGTCGAATGATGTTGTGCGTGGAGGTGGAGGCTATGCAGCCATACATGCTCGTCTGCCGTTGTTGAATATCCTCTTGGTGCTTTCCGCCATTTGCGCCGCTGTTTTTCTAATCAGCATTTTTCTGAAGCGGCTAAGATATGCCTTGGCGACATTCGGAATCTTTTTGGTCGTAGGTATGATAGGCCAGATATATCCGGCTGTTGTACAGAAATGGCGTGTTGAGCCGAATAAACAAGAGCTTGAAACAGAATATATCAATTACAATATCAAGGCAACGCTGCACAGTTACGATCTGGAAGAGAACACTGTTACGGAAGAGGAATATCCGTTGAAGGGCGAGCTCTCATATGAGGGAATAAGAAATCGAGAGAACGCCGCCGTGATGAATAGCGTTCGCCTATGGGACGAGCGGCCTATCCAACGCACGTTTAGACAGTTGCAAGAGTTACGGTCACAATACGATTTTCATGGTGTGGACATTGATAGGTATTCGGTCGAAGGTTCCCCGCGCCAAGTAATGTTGTCTGTAAGAGAATTGAACATCAACGAACTTCCACATGCCGTTCGAAACGACTGGTTCAAGCGCACTTACGTGTACACACATGGATATGGGGCTGTGATGAGCCCCGTTAACGAGATTCTCGATGGCAAGCCAAAAATGTACGTTCGGGATATTGATCCGGTTCACTATGAACCGGAATGGAGTTATCGATTCGGTGAAAACCCCGGCCCCCGAATCTATTATGGGGAACGCACGAATCATTATGTCATCGTGCATCCAGCACGTAGCGAAGATTTGGAATTCGATTATCCAACATCATTTGGCGAAGATTTTGCCAAGTATTCATACCTGGGGCAAGGGGGAGTTGAACTGTCCTCGTTCTGGCGAAAGTTTGTGTATATGCTAAAGTTTGGCAACGAATTCAAGTTCGTTCTCCCCGGTGAGATTAATTCAGACAGTCGGGTGCTCTATCATCGCAACATCAAAGAACGTGTCAAAAAAATTGCACCTTTTCTTCAATACGATGGCGACCCTTATGCGATTGTTCACGACGGAAGATTGGTGTGGATGCTTGATGCCTATACAACCACGCATCGATATCCATATGCAGCGCCTATGCAACATGCGCTGCGCGCCGAAATAGCTGAACGACGCGGCAGTCGCGTTGCTAGTCGGATTCAGGGCGGGGAGAAGCCGTGGGGGAATTACATACGCAACGCCGTGAAGGTTGTAGTTGATGCGTATGACGGTAGCGTAGAATTTTATGTCATTGAGCAGGAAAAGGATCCGATTGTCGAGTGTTATCGCAGCATTTTTCCCGACCTTTTCAAGCCGTTCGATATGATGCCGGAGGAACTCAAAAGGCACATCCGTTACCCTACGACCATGTTTCTCATTCAGGCACGAATGTATCAGGATTATCACATGAAGGATCCTGTCACATTTTACGCGAGCGAAGATCAGTGGGAGATTGGAAAAGAACTGTACGACAATACGGAACGCCAACGTGCGCTGCAGGCGGCCCAGTTGCCATCAAGTCCGTTTGCTCCGCGTCAGCCAAACTTGCCCGAAACTGTTACAAACGTTCAAGAGGTGGCGCCGTATTACGTAATTATCAAATTGCCGGGCGAGGAGCGGGCTGAATTCATGCTCATGTTGCCGTTTACGCCCAAGAACAAACCAAACCTCACCGCGTGGTTTGCTGCGCGATGCGATCTTCCTCAATACGGACAGTTGTTAGTTTTTCGGTTTCCGAAGGGAAAACTCGCACCCGGCCCAATGCAAGTCGAGAACTTCATCAGCCAAGAACCAGAAATATCTCAACAGATTTCATTGTGGGACAGTCAGGGTTCGCGTGTATTGCGTGGTAATCTGCTAATTATTCCCATGAATGAATCCATCCTGTATGTAGAACCGATTTATATTCAGTCGGAGGATGCCAAAACGGCAATTCCCGAATTGCGGCGGGTGGTCATCGGGTACAAGGAGAATGTCGCGTGGGGAAAGAGCCTTGATGAAGCGTTGATTAATATGTTCGGAAAGAGCCTTGCCTCTGCTACAGGCGTCTCCGTCACATCTGGGAGCGAACCGGACGGCGGTTCTATTCGCGCGAATGTTCCAACGCCCGGAGAGACATCTGTTCGCGATTTGGTGAGTTTAGCGGCTCAACATTTTGATTCGGCACAGGAAGCGCAGCGCAGCGGAAATTGGTCGGAGTATGGCAGACATCTGAACTTATTGGAACAAATTCTAAATCAACTGGAAGCCGGTACGTTGGAAGGAGGTGAATAGAATGGGATTGGATTGGAAACCACGTCATCGGGATACGCTAATCGGGGATTTTCCGTGGTTGGCACGAATCACTGACAAAGCGAATGCCAAGTTGGCCGGTACAATCGGTGATTACATCTACCCGTGACCGCAAGACAAGATGTTCCTGGAGGAACATAAAATTGGTGCTGATGCATTCGTTGAAATGGTGAAGAATAATCCGTCGGACGATGCCATGATTTCAGCGATGAAATCACTCAAAAAAACATCGAAGAAGGGGAAGTCGAAACGCCGTAAATCCTGATGGGTTAACCGTAATGCGTGAATAGTCGATGGTGTGTCACAATGAAGTAACTCACCTTGTTTTTTGCCACTTAACTTGACGTAATCGTGAGTTCAACTTCTAAGGATCACGCATTACGTCACCCTATTGTATGGGAGAGTCATTGTTGGAATTAGAAAACCTACGCGATCAGTTGGATGAGATTGACAATAGGATATTGTTACTTCTGCATAATCGCGCCGAGATTGTACGGAGCGTTGGGCAACTCAAATCAGCCAATGGCGGCGAAAATGTCTATGTGCCGCACCGAGAGACGAAAATTCTTGCGCGGTTGCGGGAGAAGAATCGTAATTTCTTCCCGGCGGACGCTCTCGATACAATTTTCGCAGAGATAATCTCCGCATGCCGGTCATTGGAGCAACGCCTTGAGGTCGCGTTTCTTGGTCCTGAAGGGAGTTTCGGTCATGCGGCGGCACTTCGGCACTTTGGATCATCGGTCAATTTCAATCCAATAGCAGATCAGACCGATGTATTTTCGGAGGTTGAATCGGGCAGAGCAGATTACGGAGTCGTTGCGATTGAAAACTCATCTAGGGGGACAGTGCGCGACGTTTTAGAAATGTTTGCAGGTACGACGCTACAAATTTGCGCAGAGGTGATTTTGCCGATTGATCAAAACCTATTGTCTAAATCGCCAAAGGAGCGAATCACTAAAGTGTATTCGCACCCACAGCCGTTTGCGCAATGCCGGGAGTGGTTGCGCCAAAACCTAAAGGGCATTCGACAGATTGAAGTTGCGAGCACATCGGAAGCCGCACAATTGGCTGCAGCAGAGGAAGACGCCGCAGCAATAGCTAGTAAATTGGCGGCTGAAATCTATGGATTACAAATCGTCGGTGAATCAATCATGGATAGCTCGTGCAACATAACGCGTTTTCTCGTGATTGGACCTCACACGGCAATGAGAAGCGGTCAGGATCGCACTTCAATCTTCATAGCCATTCAGGATAGAGTTGGCGCCCTCTATCAGGTGTTGACGGTACTTCAGAAGCATCAGATTAATATGAGCAAGATTGAATCGATGCCAGCTCAAACCAAACCTTGGGAGTACGTGTTCTTCGTTGATTTGGACGGACATGTTGACGATTCTAATGTGCAGGCGGCACTACCGGAGCTTGAAAAACTGTGCCTGCATGTCAAGCTTCTAGGCTCCTATGCGCGTAGCGCGTCGCCGCAAGACTCATCAATCTGACTCGGGCCGACGGAAATCTCCGCCTATGCGATGAATGGAAATACCGGAGTATCTATCAACCTTGGCACGGTGCTATAACCTCTACTCAACACAACCCGCTCAATTGTGGTGATCTCTCCAATCGATTGTTTTTCCCTTCTTGATTGTTACTCTCCCTTACGTATTGTGAAGATGAACTGCTAGTGCAATCATGTTCACCAAACCGTGTGTAATTATTGACGGGATTAACGAGCGAGTATGATAATACAGAAGTGTTGCAACCACGGCAAACACAAACGATGGAATGAACTGAATTACTCCTCCGTGGAATATGGCATACAAGAGTGCGCCGAAGACGATGCCGGCGGAATGACCAAATCGGCGGGCGAAAGCAAGGTATCCTATGCCTCTAAAGAGTACCTCGTAAGCAAATGGCGATAGGACAATCGCGACGAAAGCGACGAGAATCATTGAAGAGTCGAATACTTCGGGCAGGTATGCTGACTCTTGACCGTGCTCCCATTGAATAAGGTTTTCTAATATAGCAATTGAGGTCCATTGACTCACTTGTGAGATGCTATGGACGATCAGTTCAGAGAACAGGAATAGCAGTGGTGCAAGCACCACGGGAAGAGCGATTTGACGGTAACTGAACTTGAACTGGAGACCGATCATGTTTAACCGTCCGAAATATCGCGCTGTGATGCAGTGGAAACACAGCCAAATGAGCGCATTCGCCGCAATCAACTCGATCGTCCAAAGTTCAGAAGGCGAGAGCGCCGTGATGTCAATTGCTTCGGCAAGTAAGTCTTCTCCATCTCTAATCAAGAATATAAGATAGAAACAGAATCTGTGAACGAGTAACGCGGCCAAAGAAATCGCCATCACGTCCGATGGCTCCGGATAACCATGTAGGCGAAGAGCGACTTCCTCTCTTGCATAAAGTCGATTGCAATGTCTGCACCCGCGAGTCGAATCCGGATTTTCGCGGGAACATGACGGACAATACCAAATTAACTTGGATTCGATTCGCCAGAAGTATATTGGAAAGAACGCTTCTGGCATCAGAACTGTGCCGAGCACCCAAAACAATGACTGTTCCCGACGTTTCACATCAGTGTACACCCAAAGTGCCGAACCGACGTGAATGACCGCGAGCAGCGAAAACATGTAAATCTGTTGTATTGACAATCGGTATCCCCTTCCAGCCCAAAATTCATGCCTATTTCAATTTGCAGAAGAGTTGTGTAATTCCCTCCCGGATCTGCGCTTCAATAGAAGGCTCCAATGGCCAACGATGGTTTATTGAAGCCTCGTAGCCGCCGCGTTCATCGAGGTCGTAGTCATTCTTGGTAGCAACATATCCCACGCTCCGATTGGTGTAACCGAAAACTACAGTATATTTGAAAGGCGAAATTTCATCTGCAAACAACTGATATTCGGCGAAAGTCTCACTTGGAAGAAATACCATGCACAATTCGTCGCCAATGGCAAACCCGCTCATGGGATAGGACAGGAACTCCTGACTGCCTCCGTCGATTATCCGCAATAACCGTTCGCGATGTCGGGAATTCGGGTCGTGCTCCAGCATCGTTTTACAGCTCTCGATAGGTGGATGCCAGTACGGTAGCGACACCTTAAGCGCGTACGCTCTTAGCGACTTCGTGGAAACCGTGACCGCTTTAGTTAACGCGTTTTTTGCCGCAAAAGCCAGCGAAAGTCCGGCAGAATCAGCCGCATCGTACCCTCCTCGTAACGGATATCCATTAATGTTGGCACAGCATCCTTGGGCGAACATCAGAACACCCTGTGGATCACTGTGTTTATCGAGTAAGTTGCGTAAATGCCCCACGGCATATCCGGGGAAGTCGGCGGTGATTGCTTCGCTTGCCCAATGCACGATCACGGGGTGTGCAGCATGGGAGAACATCACAGCGATTCTCGTACCATTGATTCCGTAAATACCTAGTACGTCTGTCCAAGGCACAATTGCGCCCTCGGGATTCACCTCCATCCTAATATATCCGTCGTCACCCATCAATCGCCTGTTGTAACCGATTTGTGCAGGCTCCCGCCCAACGCGCAGTGTTGCCTCTTGAAGGTTGTCAATCGCGCGCTGAACCAATTGACTTAACGCATCGGCGAGCCATTCACCTGAACCTGGAGCCGGTGCGCGTCCGTCAACTCCGGGTGCACCGTGCGTGTGGCTCCAATTGACGGCGATATTGGTTTTTGGTATCCCGGTGGCCTCCTCTATGGCGCTAAGCACAGCCGGACCATCCAAACTTCCAATGTCAACCGTGACAATGGCGACGCGCTGTTCACCGTTGTTCAACACCAGAGCGCGAGCATACAACTCATCATGCACATCTTCAAGATCTCCGGGAGCTTTGTCGATAAGTCTAAGTACCCTTTGCGCGGGATCGTCCTTGACACGGGTAACAATTGTCTCGGCAGCGCCCGCTTTCAATTTGGAATTAAGCTCTGGGGTGACTCCGTTGGCTGTCTTGGAGACAGCGTTCAACGCAGACAGGGCATTCATCTTTCCTCCTTCCGATGAACGAGGTTCTGGTGGTTGATGCTGATTTCGCTGTTGGAAAATCGGCGGAACCGAGTTGTCCGGCGATTTCAAAATCGTCCATTGAATTCAACCAGAATGGAGAATTCAAATCACCGAAACTTTCATGGCAACTCGATTTTTTGACGCGCGTTTACGTCATTTTAGCGATTTCGTACTTCACGGTCAACAGAAATGAATCATGCGTTGAGGTACAATCACAATTGAGTTTGCACTTGCAATCGACTCTCGCAGTGTGATACTATTTTCATCGAATTGTAATCTGCCAAATCCATAATTCGCTGTATTCCCTCCCTTCAGTGAAATGTCCGATGAGCAGCCACCGTTTAGTCTCTGTTCGAACGAATATCCAAAGCGTTAAAAACCGCATCGCATCTGCGGCAAATCGTGTTGGGCGCGATCCACATTCAATTGAGCTTGTGGCCATTTCCAAATTCAAGCCGGTAAGCCAAATGATGGAAGCGATTGATGCGGGTATTACGGATTTGGGTGAGAATCGTGTACAAGAGGCGACCGACAAGCATTGTCGGATCGATCTCCCGGTAAAATGGCATCTCGTAGGGCATTTGCAAACCAACAAAGTTAAGCAGGCGCTACAGATGTTTGATTTGATTCATTCGCTAGATAGTTTAAGGCTTCTCGCAGAAATTGATCGCCGCTCCGGTCAATTGAATCGTAAAACAGACACGCTAGTTGAAGTCAACACCTCCGGTGAAGAAAGTAAATACGGTTTGCAACCCAACGAAGTGCCAAGCTTCATGGAATCGTCTGTGGAATATTCTCATGTGCGAATTAAGGGTCTCATGACGATCGGCAGATTAGTTCCTGATCCGCAGGAAGTTCGTCCGTCATTTGCTTTACTCAGGAGGATTAAGGATACTGTCGACAGTCAAAGATATCCAAATATTCAGATGAAGTATCTTTCGATGGGAATGACGAACGATTTTGAAGTTGCGATTGAAGAAGGGGCAAACATGGTAAGAATTGGGTCGGCGATCTTTGGTGAACGCCATTAGATTTAGGAGAGGGAAGGTGTTAGACGGAGAATTTCGATTAGGCATTATTGGCGTCGGTGGCATGGGAGAGGCAATTCTTCGCGGAATAGTCGGGAACTTGCTCATGGCTAATCAGGTGTGGGTGAGTGACATCGTTGAGGAGAAAGTTGATTCTCTGTGTGAAGAATTGGATGTCAATAAATCCGAAAACATAGTGGACTTGGTGGATAACGTCGATTGTGTACTTTACGCGGCGAAACCTGGGAATGTACCAACGATATTGCCTGAAGTTGCGGACGTTTTCCAATCTTCTGATCAATGGCTGCTATCGATTGCCGCGGGAGTGCCGACCGCCACGTTTGAATCCTATTTTTCCTCCCCCACTTCTGTCGTGCGGGTAATGCCGAATCTCGCAGTTACTGCAAAAGCGGCAATATGCGTGATTGCAAGAGGCAACGCGGTTGCGGATGAGCACATTTTTCTCGCCGAGACCCTGTTCAACGCGCTGGGTAACACAATGGTGCGCGAAGAGAAGATGCTTGACGCTGTGACGGCACTCAGTGGGAGCGGTCCCGGTTTTGTGTTCCTTTTCATCGAAGCGCTTGCCGACGCCGGAGTCCATATAGGTTTGGCGCGCGACGACGCTTACCAACTAGCCGTGCACACTGTGCTGGGCGCTAGCAAGCTGTTGAGCGAAACGGGTGAACACCCCGCTGTTCTCAAGAACCTGGTAACAACCCCAGCCGGAACAACCACGGCAGGGCTGCATGAACTGGAACGCGGGGGTCTACGTGCGATGATGACCGAGGCGGTGGCGGCGGCACGGCGGCGAGCTGAAGAACTCGCGAATTCATAAGAAACATAACGAGACGCTAAGAATGGGGTATTTCCTAATTTCGATAATCCGCGAAGCGATTTGGATTTACATTGTGATCATCATCGCTAACGCCATATTGTCATGGTTTGTCGGTGGGATCCGGAATATTATGGTTCGGAGGATTTATTGGACAACAAACGCACTCGTAGATCCTGTGTTGGCTCCTGTTCGACGGTTGCTGAACCCTATGATGCGAAGTTTCGGTATCGATATCTCGCCATTTATTGTGATCATTTTATTGCAGATTCTACGAGGAATGTTGAGAAGTTTGCTTTAACTGCAAATGGAGACAGTTTAAGAGCCTGTTTGAAAAGTGCATTTTGTAGCACCGGCCTTTAAAAGCCCCGGAGGGGATCAAGCGAACGGATAGTGAGTGCGATAGAGATCTTGAAGGTGTATAGAAACGCCCAAAGCCCCGTGCACCAAGCCCCAGCGGGGATCAAGCGAGTGGATAACGAGTGCGATAGAGATCCAGCAAGCGAGTGGATAGCGAGCGCGGTAGAGATCCAGCAAGCGAGTGGATAGCGAGCGCGGTAGAGATCCAGCAAGCGGGTGGATAGCGAGCGCGGTAGAGATCCTACAGGTACTTGACAGACGACATTAATAACCCGAAAAGACTTACTACAAATGACCAAAAAGTCTCTGCTGCGATTATTCAAACAGGTTCTAAAGGATTCCGAACATTTGTAACCTACAATTCATTCACGATGTATAGTATTAAGGATTTAGCTCCAAAGGAACAGTCTGCAGACTGCGTGTATCATTAATGTGCCGACACACTCTCAACTCTTTAGTGCCGCTTGTCTCTGTGGCCGTGCCTAGTTTTGCAATCGATCAATTGACAAAGTGGCTTGTCGAGCGGTACATCCAACAAGGAAGTTGGTATGTCATCATTGACGGAATATTAAACCTGAGGCATGATAGAAACAGTGGCGCCGCTTTTGGAATAATGCCGGGGCAGAATTTACTGCTTATCGGCATTACAGTCGTTGCTATCGGATTCATATTCTTTTACTATCGCCAGTTTCAGACCAATCTTTGGATGAGGATTGCGCTCGGATTCCTTTTGGGTGGAGCGTTAGGAAATTTCGTTGATCGTCTCCGCCTGGGTGAGGTTGTGGATTTTCTGCAGATAGGAATTCAAAAGGCGGGTCTATGGTGGCCAACGTTCAACGTCGCGGACATTAGCATTTGTATTGGGGCAGGCATGTTAATTATTCACCTGATTCGAACCCGAGGGGAGCATGAAAATTCGAACCCGAGTGACGGTTAATTTGGCGTGTGGCTTACTCATGTTGTTTATGCTGATACCGACGGGCGTCGTCGCGCAGCGGCGTGTGGCTCCGGACGGGGCACGGTCCATGCAGCGTGGCCAGCATGAGGAGGATTACCGTGAAAGTTCGCTCCGTCGGTTTGAAATAGTTTCCTTAATTTCACTACCGTTTACCACGATCCACAGTTTTCTTGTCGTTCGCGGCGTTGAGATGGTTCGACAGAAGGAAATCGCACCGGAACTTTCGAACCAGAATTATACGGTTATAGGTGCCTCCGCGGTTTCTTTCGCACTCTTCATCGGCTTTTGGGATTGGCTGCATACGCGTGACAAGGACTCATCCGAGCAGTTGATGCCGTCCACACCCTCGCCGAGGAAGCCACGTAGAGAGGTTGAGAAACCGCGTTGGAATGCCGAGGACGAATCATGTTTTGCGTTTCCTATCGTCCAAGTTCGGTTTTGATTGGGTATGGGAGGACATCATCCGCCGGCAGATTGTGTTTCCGATTATCTTCCGTCGCGTCTGGGCAAACTTCGTATGAGTGTTGATTTTCAGTGGTAGGTTTACGACTGATACATGGCGATTCTAGAGATTCAAAAAGGCGACATCCCCATACTTCGACAAAAATCCGAGCCGCTCAAGTGTATTAACCAAGGCGTGCTGCAGCTTGTTGAAGACATGTTTGAGACGATGACTCACGCCGGGGGGATTGGACTTGCCGCGCCGCAGGTTGGGGTGTCAAAGCAGGTAATTGTTGTGGACATTTCGCCACACTTTCCCGACTGTCCACGATTGGTATTGATAAACCCGCTGATAACGGACTCGACTGGAGAAAAGTTGGGTGAGGAGGGGTGTTTGAGCCTGCCCGGGGATCGAGGCATGGTTAGGCGAGCTAGTTCGGTGACCGTCCAAGCCTTGCTCCCGAGCGGAGAAAATACGGAAATGAAAGTGAACCATCTGATGGCGAGGGTTCTACAGCATGAAATTGATCATCTGAATGGAATACTCTTTATAGATCTACTAAGGTCCGAAGATCAAGAATTGCTTAAGAATGAGGAGACTTTGGAGGCAGCCGGTTGATTTGTGAAACTGTCATGGTCTTCAATCGCTTGGCGGGTATCATGTAATGCGAATTGTCTTCATGGGGACAAGTGAGTTTTCCATCCCGAGTCTCCAAGCACTAGTAACGCAACATTTCGACATCGTAGCTGTCGTAACGCAGCCTGATCGCCCATCCGGCAGGGGCAAGAGGTTGATGCCGCCGCCCGTAAAGGTTGCCGCCGCACAACTCCATCTGACGGTTTACCAACCTGAAAGGTTAAGGCGACCCGATTTCATTCGCACACTTCGAAATCTTCGACCGAACGCAATCGTGGTAGTGGCTTTCGGCCAGTTAATTCCAAAAGCGGTGCTGGATTTGCCTCCCTGTGGTTGTATAAATGTTCATCCCTCTTTATTGCCCAAGTATCGTGGCGCGGCTCCGATTCAGTGGGCGTTGATTAATGGTGAAGAGGAAACAGGCGTTACAATTATGCTTCTTGATGAGACCGAAGATACCGGCGACATTATTCTCCAGCGTCGTGTCATGGTTGACCCGCTGGAGGACGCCGCGATGCTCTCACACCGTTTGGCATGTGCCGCGGCAAAAACGTTGGTTCAAGTGCTACAAGCAACCCCGAGCGATGCCCCGCCGCCTCACACCCCCCAGAATCACGACGATGCGACGCACGCGCCCAAACTGACCAAGGAAAGTGGACGTATCGACTGGAATGCTCCGGCGGTGGAGATTTGCAATCTCGTGCGCGGTACAGCAGTCTGGCCTGGGGCGTTTACGTATTTTAACGGCGAACTCCGTCTGAAGATTCTCCAATGCCACGTAATAGTCGATTCCCGACAATGTGGTAATGTGCCTGGGATTGTTACCGTGACACCACAGCGTGATCTGATTATCGGGACGGGGACGGGGGTTCTGAAGGTTACGCAGGTACAGCCTGCGAATAAGAGAATCATGGATGCCAAGGAGTTTGTCAACGGATATCGTGTGAAATCAGGGACTTGCTTTTCCCAACTGTCAAGAAACGGGTGACCGCGACCTAGCGAATCTATAATGAATTCTATCCTGGCGGCCATAATCAAATTTGCTATTCTTCATTTAGTTGCAATCGGGACAATTGGATCGGTGGTGATATTTCTCGTTCTTCCTTGGACTGTGCGTTCAAGAGATGTTGAGGTTCCAAATTTGGTCGGTGAGAGTTACGATCAAGCCGTCACGCTACTATATGCCGCGGGCTTGTTGGTAGCCGACGATATTGAGGAAAAAGCCAGTTCTGATATTCCGAAAGGTTTTGTTCTTGAACAATCTCCCCCCGCGGACTTCAAAGTCAAGCGAAAGAAACCCGTGCAGGTCACACTAAGCATTGGTGATCAAATGGTAGAAGTGCCGGATGCGACGGGCAAAATGCTACAGGAGGTTGATAAGATACTGAGGGGGGCTGGGCTGCGCCGCGGGCGTGTTGCGGAAGTACATTCCGATCAGTTTCCCGTTGCGGAAACAGTGATTGCTCAAACGCCCATAAGCGGCTCCATGCATCAACAGGGCGCATCTGTTCATTTTTTAGTGAGTCTTGGCAAACGCTCGAAACTGTTACTGATGCCAGATTTGCGCGGGGAGCCAATTGATACCGTGCGATCTTTGCTCAAGTCTAACGGGTTGGAAGTTGGGGATGAAACATATAAATCGGAACCTGAAATTCGCCAGGGCTCTATCATTAGCCATCAACCGGAGGCTGGTGATCGTGTGCATGTTGGACAGGTGATTTCACTTGAAATCAGCGGTTCTGCAACGACTCGGACTGACAGAGGTCGTCTCATCTCGCTTAGGTATCGTGTTTCAGAGGAGGGTGAGATTCCGATACATGTTCAGATTGTTGTTGAAGACGAACGCAGAACTGTCACCATTGTTGATAGTCATTATGAACCGGGCACGTTAATCGAAAAACCGCCGTTACGGGTCTTTGGCGAGGCAGCCATGACCGTCTACGAGAACGGTGTAGAGGTTCAAAAGAAGGATTTATAGTGTCGGATCGGGATATTAAAATTGCACCCTCGATTCTTGCTTCGGATTTTAGTCGGCTTGGCGAGGAAGTCTGCCGAGTAGTGGAAGCGGGCGCAGATCTCATACACTTCGACGTGATGGATGGACATTTCGTGCCCAACATAACGATGGGACCTCAGTTAATAAATTCCATCAAACAGTACACGGATTGTCCTTTTGATGTGCATTTTATGATCTCCCATCCACAGAATTTTATTGATGAGTTCGCGGATGCGGGCGCGGATTTCATCACGTTCCACATTGAGATTGAGGACTCGGTCGAAGATGCAATAGATATGGTTAAGGCGCGAGAGGTCGGAGTTGGAATTGCCATCCGACCAAAGACGCCGATTTCGACTCTGTTTCCCTATCTTGCGGATTTGGATCTTGTATTGCCGATGAGTGTGGAACCCGGGTTTGGAGGGCAGAAATTCATCATGGCCACCCTTGACAAGATTGAAATTCTGCGAAAGAAAATTTCGGAACTGGGTTGCGGGACGCTGATCGAGGTGGACGGAGGTGTCAACTCACATACAGCGCCCCTTGTGGTAGATCGTGGCGCAACAGTTTTGGTTGCTGGCACTGCGATTTTCAATAGTGAGAATCCAAGAGACGCGATTCGCGTATTGCGAGGGGAAGAACTCAACACAAAGCGTGACAATAACTGGGATGTCTGAGAATAAGCGTACTAAACTTTCGTGTAGACATGGGTTATAACGTTCGCATGGTGAAACTTATAGGATAAGGTAAGATTTCTTTGTTCTGGATTATTACAATTGGAAAGCGGAGGCAAGATGACTCAATCATACGATGAGCTGAAACCGTCACCTCGCGTGCTACTGGGACCGGGTCCGAGCGACGCAAGTCCGCGAGTATTGAAAGCAATGACTACGCCGATGTTGGGATACCTTGATGGGGAATTCATCCGTATTATGGATGGAACCGTGGGTCTCCTCCGCCAAGTGTTCGGGACGGCGAACAGGCTCACACTGCCGGTTTCCGGAACCGGCACCGCCGGGATGGAAGCAGCGCTATGCAACGTCGTTGAACCGGGTGACGCAGTTGTAGTAGGCATTAACGGTTATTTTGGCGGAAGGATTGCGGACATTGTCCAACGGTGTGGCGGGGTAGTGACCGCTGTGGAAGCTCCGTGGGGCTCGGCTATTCGGGTAGAAGACGTGGCTGCCGCGGTAAAGAGCGCTAATCCGAAGCTGGTGGCAATTATTCACGCGGAAACGTCAACAGGTGTTCTTCAACCGCTGGATGACATCAGTCAGGTTGTAAGAGAAAGCGGCGCACTGTTCCTTACGGATTGTGTAACCTCGTTGGGAGGACAACCCGTGGATTTGGATCGGCGCGGAATTGATATTGCCTACAGCGGGACTCAAAAGTGTCTTGGGGGGCCGCCGGGCCTTGCACCTATCAGCTTTAGCGATAGAGCCGTTGAGGCAATTCACAATCGAGCCGACAAGGTGCAGAGTTTCTATCTTGATATGAATCTGCTTGAAGCGTACTGGAGCGGCGAAACAAGAACGTATCACCATACCGTTTCAATGTCTTTGGTTTATGCATTGCACGAGTCGTTGCGCGTTGTACTGGAGGAAGGACTGGATGCGCGATACGCGCGTCACGAACGTAACGCAAAAGCGTTGGTCGCCGGAGCATCCGCAATAGGTCTCAAGCCCATTGTGGGAGAAGGATTCCGTGCCCCAATGCTAACAACCATTGACATCCCGGATGGCATTGATGATGTGGAAATCCGGAATCGCTTAATTGACGATTTCGGCATAGAAATCGGCGGCGGTTTAGGGATATTTAAAGGCAAAGCATGGCGGATTGGCTTGATGGGCGAGTCGTCAACGCAGCGGAACGTTCTGCTGGTCTTGAGCGCGTTGGAGAAACTCCTTGCCGACGCGGGGCATAAGCTCGAAGCTGGTGTCGGTGTGCGTGCGGCGTCGGAGGTATTTTCGCAAGCATAGAAGCAAATCCGTCCGGCACATCGGCCTAGCACTGTGTTTGCCAGTGCCACTCAACAAAAAAGAAAATCACACGGATGTTATCCGTCTCCTAAACCATCGCAGTGCATTTGGCTTTGACTATCTGACGATTATTGCGGCTTTTGAGCAGTGTCAAAATATGGGGCAGTCTTGTTCCCTGTTTAAACTGCTCCACACCACTCACCTTCGGCCCGAAGCAGGACGAAAATGTGTCTCCTAAACCTCACTTTTTCAGTTTCGTCTAACGATGCAATCCCGGACAACCGTATTTCTGCAATTCCGAATTCGCCAGTATTGAGGAGATGCAATAATTGGAAACCACTCCCGATGTAGCGTCAATAGAGATGATGCGTGATGGTCAACTGATTTCTGAGGTTGATTATCAGCGGATACTAGAGAATATCCGTTCTGCAGGTTTATCCCCCGAGGAAGCGCTGTTAAACCATGTTGCGCCAGATGTCGTAGCGTTCGCCAAAAGAGGAATGGAGTGCGGTGTGTCAAGTGTTCGACTTGAGAACATCGAACCGGAACCTGAAACGACAAGTAAAATGCCTGCCGGATTTGCCTACAAGAACAAAATTGTACCTATTCGTCTTGATGGCAATACGCTCACCGTGGCTATGGCAGATGTGCTTGATGTCATGCTGATTGACGAGATTCGCCTCGTGACGGAATGTGAGATTGAGCCGGTGCTTGCCACTGATGAAGATGTGGAAGCCGCAATTATCCGCATATACGGGAAAACAGCGGGAGCAATACTAAGTGAAGGCATCAGAGGTCCGGTCGGAGCGGTCTCAACGCTGCGTCGCGAAACGATTGATGACTTTGGTATTGATGAGAAAGATCTCAGCCAAGATCCGACAGTTGTACATGCGGTCGATCAGATGATTATTGACGCAGTGCGATTGAACGCGAGTGATATTCACATTGAGCCGTTTCCGGGCGAGCTAAAGGTTCGTTTTCGAATCGATGGGGTACTGGAAGATCAGCCGCAGCCTCCTCCGCATCTGCAATCGGCGATTACCTCGCGTGTCAAGATTATGGCGGGAATGAACGTTGCTGAGCGTCGTCGGCCGCAGGATGGGAAGATTGGTGTAACCGTTGGAAGTGTGGGAAACCGGCAGATAGACTTGCGTGTGTCAACAGTGCCAACGGTCTCCACTCCGCAGGGCGAAAGCCTTGTTTTGAGAATTCTGGATAAACAGTCAATTTCTTTCGGATTGGAGGAACTCGGATTAACCGCAGACAATTTGGCTCATTTTGAACGGCTAATTCGAAAACCGCACGGCATTATCCTGGCGACGGGGCCAACCGGAAGTGGCAAAACGACAACGCTTTATGCGTGCTTGAAGAAAATTAATACCCCGGAAGTGAAGATTATCACAATTGAAGAGCCTGTTGAATACGAACTCGAGGGAATCAATCAGATTCAGGTCAATCCGGATATTGACGTGACGTTCGCGGCTGGTTTGAGACACATCCTTCGGCAAGATCCGGACAAGGTGTTGGTCGGCGAGATCCGTGACTATGAAACTGCCGAAATGGCAATTCATACCTCGTTGACCGGGCATTTGGTTTTTAGCACACTGCATACGAATGACGCACCGGGAGCAATAACTAGGTTAATTGACATGCAGGTTGAATCCTATTTGGTTGCTTCCACCATAGAAGGCGTAATTGCGCAACGTCTCGCGCGGCGAGTCTGCCAGAACTGCTGCGAGATGTATCACCCCTTGGAACATCAACTAAATGAATTTTTCGGGCACAATGAATACGAGATTGAGTCTAGTCTTTTGATTCCGAAAGCCGTGGGTTGTAACGAGTGCAGGGATAGGGGTTATAAAGGACGCATCGGCATATTTGAAATCCTCGTCATGAGTGAGGAACTTCGATCGATGACACCGCAGCACACCTCCACGAATCAACTTCGGCGCGCCGCAATTAAAGATGGAATGAAGACCCTCCGGGAGGACGGGTGGAATAAGGTTGTTGCCGGCCACACCACCATGGATGAGATTATCCGGCTTACGCAAGAAGATGAGATTGGCGTTGAGCAAATCGCATAGCTTTTGCACAACTCGACTTTCGTCGTTTCTCATTCGCCCGTGATCGTTCGTGAAGGTATAGTTACGCATTGAAATATGCAATAGGAATGAATCAGCCAGTCAGTTCATTAAATAGCCGCGCCAACACTTAAATACTAAGATCATAAACCACCAATGCCAAGATTTCGCTACGAGGCCCTTACAAACACTGGCGGAACAGTTAAGAGCGCACAAGATGCAAGCTCTCGAGCTGATCTTGTTTTTCAATTGAAATCGATGGGATATTGGCCTCTTAACATTGTCGAAGACAATGTTAGCGAGACAAGTGACAAACAGTTTCGATTCCCTCAGTTTTCTGCTCGTGTGAAAGCGAAGGATGTGGAGTTTTTCACCTATCAGATGGCAACTCTGATAAACGCTCACATCACGTTGCCGCGCGCTTTGGCAGTCACTCTCGAACAGATTGAGCATCCGGGGTTTCGGCAGATTGTCGAACAGATCAAATACGACGTTGAACACGGTTCCACGTTTCATGACGCCCTAAGCCAACATCCGAGAGTTTTTCCGGAGTTGTATGTCAACATGGTTAGAGCAGGCGAATCCGGCGCGGTGCTTGGCGTGGTGCTGGAACGGCTCGCAAGATTCTCCGAACGGCAGCGGTTGCTCAAGGCCGACGTTATTTCGGCGCTTTTTTATCCCGCGATTCTTTTCACTCTAAGTTTAGCCGTTATAGTATTTATGGTGTTGGTAGTTATCCCAAGGTTTGCTGACATGTTCGCGGATCTAGGGGTCGATTTACCTTTGCCGACGCAATTGCTGATTGGCACCGTCGGTTTTGTCGAGAGCTATTGGTGGGCTATAGCGATTGGGGGAGCCGTAACTACCTTCGGGTTTGTGCAGTATTCTCGCACTGAAAGTGGAAAATTTGTCGCCGACATTCTTAAACTCAAACTTCCCCTATTGAGAGGTGTCTTCAGCAACTTTGCCCTCGTGCGCTTTACACGAACGATGTCGACGCTACTGGAAAATGGGGTCTTGCTTCTTCCCGCGCTTCGGGTTGTCAAGGGCACAATTGGAAATCTGGTTTACAGCGAAGCGATTGACCGGGCGGAAAAGGAGGTTGAGCAGGGATCTACTTTGGCGCGGGAATTACAGGAAAGCGCTGTATTTCCCCCGCTGGTGGTTCACATGATGGAGATTGGAGAAGAGTCGGGTAATCCGGAGCAAATGTTGGCTAAACTTGCGGATTACTATGATTTGGAGGTGCAGCAAACGTTGCAGCGGTTGACGAGTTCTATCGGTCCGTTAGTGATTTTGATTATGGGAGTGATTGTCGGGTTAATCGCCGTCGCAATAATACTTCCGGTGTTTAGGGCAAGTACATCGTTAGCTGGCTGACAGCGGTCGAATAAGGTTCATTAAGGAGAATCAGATGTTTATGCCATTAAGAACGGGCGAATCCGGTATGACGCTCATTGAACTTACTATAGTGATGGTGATAATAGGGCTCTTGGCGGCGCTTGTTATTCCGCAGTTTCGTGGCGTGGTTGATGACGCAAAACTGAAAACCGCCCAGAGCGAAATCCAAGTGTTTGAAAGTGCACTGCAACGGTATTCAATCGACGTAGGGGATTATCCCTCCACGGAGCAGGGACTAATTGCGCTTTGGAGTGCTACCAGCCTTACTACGGGAAGTTGGAGAGGACCATACGTGGCAAAACCAAAATTCAGAGATCCTTGGGGTAACGACTACGTCTATCGGTATCCCGGAAATCATGAAGGTTATGATTACGATCTCTATTCTTTGGGTAAGGATGGCCAGGAGGGCGGTGATCCGCCTTTCAACGCCGATGTTACAAATTGGATTGAGTTAGCCGAATAGGTTACACATGTTTTCGATTTTCTCATACGTGTTCAAAATACGGACTAGACGCACGCGGCATTTTCCTTCCGTGCCAGGATTCACTCTGATTGAAGTCATGCTGGTACTTACGTTAATTGTAATACTATCATCGGTTACGATGCCATCTCTTCGTGGATTCGCGGGTTCAACGCGCCTAAAATCATCGGCTTCAGCCATTCGGGACATGCTGCATTTTGCGCGAGATGTGGCTATTACAGAAGGATCTGCCTACCTTGTAGTATTCGATCTCGATCAAAACCGTTATTGGTTGGCTTCAAGCGAGACGTTTGTCGCTTCAGACCTCGCCTCGTCTCTAGTAGCGAACACTTCAAACACTATCAATCAATCAGAAATGCAAAGGTCTGAATCAAGCCAACCTGTGATTTCGCGAACGAGCATGATTCTTGGGATTCCTCGGCAACCGAATCACAACATCATCCTGTCGCAAATGGTCACTAATCGCAACTCCCGATCGATGAATGTCGACGATGGCATTGATTACATCTATTTTTCCCCAACCGGTTCCTCCGAGGACATCATTTTGTATATTCAGGACCAAGTTGGAAGAGTTGTGTCCATTGAAGTGGAGGCTGCTAGCGCTCGGGTGAGAATCCAAGATGTCGCCGCCGAGGAAAATGGAGCGTATGGGATGCATCGGGCTGGCAACAACCGCACGTACTAAAGAGGGGCTCATGCAGTTGCTATCGCAAGCTCGACCATTGCCGAAACCTCACGAATCTGTGAGGGACGATGATGGCTTTACTCTCGTTGAAATCTTGGTCACCTTGTCCGTCTTATCGGTTGCCCTTCCAGTGTTGATGTATTCCTTTAGGAATGCCGCACAGGGACAGGCTCTATCGGAGAATCGGACTACGGCGGTATACTTGCTCAAACTTCGCATGGCGGAGATTGAGCTAGGCGGTTACCCGGACATTGGAGATGAAGGCGGAGAGTTTGGAGAAAACTCGCGATTTCGTTGGAGTTCAAGCGTTCAAGACGTGGCATCGGAGGAAATCGAAAACCTACGCCACATTACCGTGACCATCATGTGGCAGGAACAGGGAAAAGAGAAGTCGATATCTATGATTACTTATATGGCAGATCGGGAAACTCAGGCTCAGAGACAAGGCGGAGGTCAACAGGGGTAGGCAGAAGAAAATGAGATTACGGAAGAGGATAAATGGAAATCCGTCTAACTTGCAGTTCGGTCACACTCTTGGCAGGTCGGAACATGGGTTCACCCTCATTGAACTCTTGATTGGGGTAACCGTTCTTGTCATAGTGGGCGGGGTTGCCTACAAGGTATTCGATGCTTCGGTAGACGTTTACCACTCTTCCGAAACTCGCATGATTATGGCGCAAAAGTGTCGCGCCGCATTGGATGTTGTGAGCAAAGATTTGCGTAATATCTATTCCGTAGAACAAGATGATTCCCTGATTTTCGTGTCACAGGATAATCCGGACGATGCGGGCGATAGAGACGTTGTTAGCTTTGTCACGCTAGTTCATACCGACCCCGATCCTTTCCTCGCGCAATTGAATCAAGGATTAGAAACTGGTCAGGGGGAGGAATCACTGCCTATTAGCGACGTTCAGCGCGTCGCATACTACGTTGGTCCCGACTTGACTCAATCGGAAACCCTTCAGGCAAGCCAATCAACCGATTTAACAGTGCGAGAGGAGGTTGAGAATTTGGTTCTCTCGCGAATTTCGACGACCTCAATCGACCCGCAGACGGTAATCGCCTCTCTGTTCGATTCGGGTACAGTTCCATCAGAGGATGAAAACGGGAATCCTATTCAGGTAAAAATTGCGCAAATTATCGATCGTGTCGCATCATTCGATCTCAAATACTCGGATGGGGAAGATTGGTACGAATCGTGGGAAGAAACCAATGCCATTCCCAAGGCAGTTCAAATACTAATCGCGGTGCGATCGGAGGAATATGATCAGAGTCGCCAGAATCTGGAACGGAACACGATGACTCAGTCGACCATGATATACCTACCAATGAGCGCTAATTTCGGAGGGCAGCCCCCCGGTGGACAAACCGGAGAAGGTTCAAGTGGTTGAAAGAATTCCGACGGCCAGGTTAAGTGTCATGCTTCGCCTTCCCCTTCTCGCCCGACGTCTCTGGAGAAATGTTTGCCGTTCATCAAATGAACGCGGTCTTTCACTCGTCGCTGCGCTTTGGATTCTGACAATTCTCTCCGTATTGGCCACACAACTGCTCCATTCCATTTTTCTTGAACGCCGTGTTCAGGCTAATTTTGCTGATCGGACGAAGTATCATTTTGCCGCAAAGGCAGGATTTGAGCATACGATTGCAATGCTCCTCGGGGATGATACGCCGTTTGATTCACTCGGCGAGGTGTGGGCAGATACCGTTGAGGATCGGATTGAAGATGGCACAATGGACGGGATGTATCTCACCTATCGGGTAGACATCCGCGATGAGAGTTCAAAGGTGAATATCAACACCGCTGAGCCCGACACGATTCAGAGACTCTTGAATCTTGTGGGCTATGAGGATATTCAATCTCCCGGTCAATCCCTCCCCGATTCAATTGTCGCGAGCCGTCCTTTTCGAACGGTGCGCGACCTCGCCAGAGTCCCGGGTATGACTACGACCCTACTCTACGGCAGGCAACAGCAAAGTGTTGGAGGCCTGACTGTTGACGAGACTGAAACACAGAATATACCGGGATTGCTTGAGTATACAACGATTTATTCGGTGGATACGAATACGGATGCAAGCGGTCAAAACCGCCTCAATGTCAGAAATGCTGAACAGCAGCAACTGACGCAACTTCGAGCGAATAACAATCAGCCAGTTTTCAGCCAAGGCGAGGCAGATTCGCTAATTCAGCAACGTGATTCAATAGAGAATGTCGGCGATGTTCTCGGTCTAAAGGCTATTTCGGAACAAACCTTCGATAGCATTCGAGATAAAATTGGCACCGAAGGCGGAGATGGCGACGAGGGAACGGTGAACATAAACACTGCCGATTCAAATCAACTACAAACGCTTGACGGCATTGACGATGGTGTTGCGAATCGGATTATCGATCATCGCAACACCCAAGGAAATTTTCAAAATGTTGATGCAATTAAGGATGTGAATCTGGTTACGACAAATGAATTCAAGAGCATAGTGGATAAAATTTCCACAACTGACGACGAGATTTTAAACGGTCTTATCAACGTCAACACGGCCTCGTTAGAGGTTCTAAAACTCCTACCGGGAATGGATGAGTCCAAAGCACAGGCAGTGATCACACGTAGAGAATCCGAGCCTGAAGATAATCAACAGCCTCAATTACAAACACAGGATGAAATTGAAGGCAATCCTTTTACCGATATCGGCCAACTCCTTGATGTGGAGGGGATCGCAGTGGACACATTTGAACAAATAGCGGGGCTTGTTTCGTACCGATCCCATGGGTTTTTGATAGAAGCAGACGGTATTGACGCAGGAGGGCGAATAATTTCGTCGTGCACGGGGGTAGTTGATCGTACGGGTCAGACAGTAACCGTCAAGTATTGGCGACAGAATTAGGGTCGATTGTGAAATAGGTCAAAATGGCGAAAAACCTGATTGTAGCGGTTGACATCGGCACCAATACAGTCAAGCTAGCGCAGTTTTCGATAAACGCATCGGAAACACGGCTTATCAGGACTAGTGTTGCCAGGTTTCCCCGTGAGAGTGCGACCGGGACCATAGATGCGGAAACGGTGTCGCGTACACTTGAAGCGTTGTGGCATGACGTCAAAGGAGGGAAACACAAGGTCATATTGTCGATTCCCAGGCTACTGGTGACGACTCGCCGGTTAACGGAATTTCCAACGGCGGCAAATGATGAACAATTATCCAATCTTGTGTCCATGCAGGCTGAGTCCGAGATCCCCTTTAGTGCAGAAAACGCGGTTTTCGATTACCATGATGTTCGACGTGGGGCCAATGGAGTGTCTGTGGAATTAATTGCGGCAAAACGCGAAAGCGTGCAACAATACATCGATTGTCTGCAATCGATTGACGTCGTAACTGCGGGAATCGTTCCGTCAGCGATGGCGACTGCAGCATTGGGACGCGCATTTCTTGGCGGGCAGGCGGGGGATCGGATTACTATGATTGCCGATATTGGTGCCGGCAATACAGATATATGTTTGGTTCAAGGAGGGAAGTTCGTATTTTCCAGGAGTTTTTCGCTTGGCGGCAACGATCTTACGCTTCGCTATCAGGAGGAGGTTGGCGGTGATTTTGAGTTTGCCGAGCAAATGAAGATGGGACGTTGCGGCCTTGACCAAGAATCGACCGATAGAATTCCCACATACAAATGGGCGGATCGGCTGGCAACACAGATCGATCAGTCAATCGGGGCCGCACGACGGGAGATAGAGTCTGCTTCGGAGATTGAGATAGACGAAATTTTGATATGTGGGGGCGGGGGGCAAGTCTCCGGATTGCCAGAATACCTGACGAACCGGCTGGGAGTCGCGACGAAGCGCTGGAATCCCCTAGATGCATTCAGCGAACAAGGTGGAAAAATTGACACCGCACCTATTGGCAATGTAGGCGGAGCTCTTTCTGTTGCACTAGGGTTGGGTGTGAACGCGGCTACCCATGAGATAGCCTTAGATTTGCTGCCTAGAGAAGAAAAAGCAAAATTGACGCAGAGCGAGCAGAGACGGCGGTTGATTTACAGCGTTGCCGCGGGAATAGTTCTGGTTGCTGGCATTGGACTTGGCGGACTGACATTTAGTAGATCCAAACAGACGGAAAGCGCAATTCTGGATGATCAGATCCGACGTATTGCAGAATCCGAATCGCGTGCGAAACACACGCTAACTGAAAACTTGGCGACCGCCGACCTCTTGTCGCCTCGTGTTTCAGTGCTTGACATTCTCCGAGTGTTAAGTATGCGTTTTTCTGATCGGACCAAGGTTGCTTGGACCAATTTCCATGTCGTTCGTTTGGATGAACTCGACTCGGCGAAAATGACATTCAACATTGAAGCCAAGTCTCACGGTGATGTAAGTGAGATGATTCGTGTAATGGGACAGTCTGGATTGTTCGCCAACATAAAATCGGGAGATGTCACAAGCGTTAGGCGCGATAAAGAGGTGTATTTTCAAACGCAAGTCGCGTGCAATCTTTCTCCTGATGCCCCGCGGCTGCTTGCACAAACCCGGTTCCCCGGTACAGCGACGGAAAACGAGGATCGCGGAGAAAAAGAACGGACACATTCTGACGAGGAATCCACCTCGGATCGCTCGCAGCCGCCTGAAACGGATGCTCGTGCGTTGGCAGAACCTCAGGATGGATCCATCGTAAGTAATAAATGAGATGACGTTGCGCAAAATCATTGGCATCAAGATGCGCATGTGGGTCAATACGGCCCTAACGGGAATTGAGTGCGATGAGAGAATTAACAAAACGCGAAAAAACGCTCCTATGTGTTGTTGGGGTAATCTGCCTCATAGTCTTTATAATGAGAGGCCTTCCTACTGTTCTACAGGGATTGGCAGGGGCGAGGATCGCCGACAAGCATGAGCGTCTTCAAACAGCAGAGAATTTGGTGCTACTGGATAGGCAGGCGAGCGGAATTGGCGAGAGTCTGCGTGAACTGGTGGGCTTAAGGGGACGGCTGATTTCAGATTCTTTGTTTGACGAAATTTCGCAATTGCATACTGTGCAGACCCTCAATCAAACGCGCCGCACGTCGGATTTCACGTCGTTGCATCCTGCATTGGAAGGTAAAGCCGAGGCCCTCTTCGCCTACAAGAACCAACGCGGCGGGTTTGCCAATCTGGAAGAGTTGAAATCGATTCAAGCGTCTATTTTTGAGGGAGAGCAGCCGCGCGTGGTGATTTCGCAACGCATTTCGCAACTGGCGAGACGATCCGGTGTAAGACCGGATTACCAACTCAACATCAAACCTTCGCCAAGCAAGAAGACAGAAAAAATATCGCATCAGGCAAAGCGGAATTTCATTTTGTACAGCTATACGAGAGAGTTGGAAACTGAACTCAAGCAACTCAAAGAACTGGAACAACAGAAGACCGAACAATCAGAGCCTCGGCTCGATGAAGAGGTTGAGTTGGAACGTGCAATGTTTGAAGGCTGGTGGGGAGACTATGATTCTGTCGATGCTAACAACGGCGATGGCAATGGTCGTGTGTTACAAGAACCCAAGCCGGCAGAGGAAGACGCCGAGATCGACACCGATTCTGGGGGAAAATCCTCCACAGCCAATCTTACGACCAGTAACCGCGATCACTTGAAGGCAAAAAATCGGTTGTCAAAAGGAAATCTAAGCTTCCGAAAATTACCAGCGATTATTCCATTGGAATTAAGAGCGACGCTGATTGAGTTCATTCTCTCATCTGTTACGTCGGAACTGCATGGGGCAACAGAGTTCAAGCGCGGTTTCTTCTCAGATCAGATTTCCCGCGTCGATGAGGGCCCGTCTCGCAAGTTTCTGGGGTTTGGACGGAACGCGCCTTCTGGGGTCCAAGTTAAGCTTCGAGAGAATAGCGTTTTGCTTGCGAAATTTGAAGACTTGATTCGTCGTTACGAAGCGAATCGAGTCTATGACGCTGCCGAATCGACTGATGATGTTCTTGACTATGATGAACAAATAGTGGCTCTAACCGAATATGTCGATGATACAGAACTGCAGATTAAGCAACTTGAAAACTTGCTTGCAGGCGTGACATTGACTCACCAGCCAGAATTGTACGTTGTTGAAATGAAGTTTAAAAGCGGAGTCGGCACCGTGGTGAAGCTGCTTGAATCAATTGATACTTCTACGAAATGGCTGTATGTCAGAAACCTCAAGATCGTCAACGACAAGTCGGAGAAGAAAGACGCAGAAGAAGAAACGAAGCTTGGAGTGGAGTTGTCAATGACAGCAAGAATCCTTTGATTTCAAGCGTAGAGGCCGGGAACAACCGGAGTATTTTGCTTTGTTTCATTGGGGCGGATTTATCGACAATCCAAGGCATTGGATAGCGGAGTGGGAATCTATGATAAAATCGTGTTGCGACAGGACTAGCAGGCGGCGACCCAAGAGTTTTCATTTCTGTATTCTTGTTTTGTTAGCAGCAAATCTGGCTAACATCGAATACATCGCTTTTGCGCAAAATGATGAAGGGGAAATGCGCGTATCGGAACGCGACGACACCGGAAGAGCAATTCAGTTTGATTTTAACTTCATTAGCAGAGACCTCCGCGACTTGATAAGATTTTTGAGTCAGGAAACCGACTTGACATTTGTGGCATCGGAGAATGAAATCAAGGACAAGAAGTTTGCCCTGACGAACCTCAAGAATGTTAGCATGGATGAGATGTTGGAGGAGGTAAAAACTGTCTTGTCGACTTATAACCTGACAACGATTCGTGACGGTAACACCGTGCTAATCACAACCTTCGAGAAAGCGGTGCAAATGAAGGTACCGGTGAAACGGATTACGGCGGATGCGAGCCAAGTCGAGACGATTGACGAGATTCAGACCTACATCATTCAGTTAGAAAATGCTGCCGCGTCGGAACTTGTAGGGGGGCTCAAACCGTTATTGAACAAAGCAGCCAATATATTCGCAGATGCAAACAGCAATTCTTTGGTGATTACGGATGTTGCTTCCAACGTGCGCCGAATCGCGACAATTTTGCAAGTTGCCGATGAAGCTCCGGAAATGCCGCTTAAGATAGAGATAGTCCCGTTGCAGAACGCGACTGCTTCCTCGCTTGCGGCGACCTTGAATGAGGTGTTTCAGGATGAGACTCAGATTGCAAATGTGCTGAGGACTATGGGAAGCACTAAAGATCCTGAAAAGATGGAAAAAATGATGGATAAAGCGAAAGAGGAGGGAGCCGGCATTGACATGCTTCGAGGACGAATCTACATTGCGGCTGACGACAGTTCGAATTCGCTGGTCATCAAGGCTTCAGAATCCAATCTGGTTGCGTTGAAAGACGTGATTCGTCAACTAGACACGGCGCCAAATATTCAGACGGAGATTAAGATATTTCGACTAAACTTAGCGATTGCCCAAGATGTCGCGCAAACGCTTGAGGAAGTTATCACGGGGCAAAGTGCCGGCAGGCGGCCTGGCAGCAGGGCGCAGTGGTGGGAACGGCGCGAATGGGATCGCCGCCGTAGGGAGGTTCAGCGTGATCGCCGGGATCGAGCTTTTCAAGGAATTATCGGTACTGTGCATATTACAGCCAATGACCGGCTAAATGCTGTGATTGTCTCTACGGATCCACGGAATCTTTCCTTGATAGAGAAACTTATAAAGGAGCTTGATCAAGCAGACCCACAGGAAGAGGTCAGAATTTTTTTCCTGAAATTCGCGGATGCGCAGACGCTTTCCGATAATCTAGTGGATCTTTTTGAAGGCGGAACCGCGGGTAGGGACCGCAATAGACCCTGGTGGGAGCGTCGGGAAGGGCGTCGAACGCAGGAGAGTAGTGGTTTCGGCGTTCAAGGAACAGTGCACTTGGTGCCGGATTCTAGACTGAACGCACTCTTGGTCACGACTGCTTCCCAGAATTTTCAGACTATCGAAAACCTCGTGAAGCGCCTCGATGTTAGTATGCCTTCTCAGGAATGGGGTACAAGGGTTTATCCGTTGAAATACGCAGATGCCGAAAATGTAGCTAACATCATAAACAGTGTTTACCAGGGTGCAAACAACAATAGTGGTTTCTTTTTTTTCCTTCCTCAGCGAAATCGAAACGAAGGCTCTCTAGCCGGAAATGTGTCTGCGGAACCTTACATTACGTTAAATGCGGTGGTTGTTACCACGGCTACGCAACGCAACTTTGAACTGATTACCGAGTTTATTCGCGAACTTGATGTGCCGACCCCTGAAGGTCAGACAGAGGTTACGATGTTGGTTCGATTGGAGTACGCCAGTGCAGAGCAGACAGCGGAGATCCTGGAAAGCATCTGGGGTGAAGGTGAAGATGGCGGGCGGGGGTTCAGTTTTAGACGTTTCTTCGCAGCGGGCGGGCGGCTTGAACAAAAGGACATCAACTCCCTGCGGGGTCAAGTTGAAATTGCCGCGGATATTCAGACCAATTCCCTCCTCGTAAGAACTGCTAAGCGATATATCCCGCAGGTTCAAGCCATGATTGAGCAACTTGACTTTGTGCGGGGACAGGTTTGGATTGACATTCAGATTCTTGAAGTAACGCTGGATGAAAGCACAAAACTCGGGCTTGAGTTGACCGCACAGGAGAACAAATTGTTTGGCCGGCAGCTTAGAAGCGGGAATCCGTTGGTGGGGAGTGTTGACACGCAGTTGGGATTGGATCAAGAGATTAGCGGATTCACATACCGGATCGCAACGAAGGAGTACATGGGTTTGCTTCACACGCTTATGCGTGAAAACAAAGTGAAAACATTGTCAACGCCTTCTCTACTAACTCGCGATAACCAGCAAGCTACCTGGAGTCGCGGACGCACGATTCCATACTTGCAGAGTGTCGATACGACCAGCCTTCTCGGGGAGGGAGTGAATCAACCGTTGTTCAATTACGATTTTATCACACCGCCCGTGGGCATAAACATTACCCTTACACCGCACATCGCCCGATCGCGAGAGGGATCCGACGGAAAGCGTACCATCGGTCTTGATATTGAACAGATTCAGGCAAGCAATTTCATCGAGTTCACTGATTTTAATGCCCCTATAACCGAAGACAGTTCCATCAGCGCTTATATTGATGTCGAAGATGGGCAACAGATTGTAGTCGGCGGGATGATCAAGTCGAAGCAGCAGGAAATTGAGAGTAAGGTACCCATTCTCGGCGACATTCCGTTCATCGGCCGTCTGTTCAAGCGTACAGAAAAGGTTACAGAAAACTCCGAAATTGTCATTATTATCACGCCGCATATCGTCGACATCAAGAATCCCGAAGACTTGGAGAAGCTACAGAAAGAAGCTGAAAAGTGGCGTTCCAATAATGGCCAAGAAGAGGCATCACAGGAGCAATGAACGCATTCCAATATAGTATTTGATTAGTACATCGTTTGGTTCGTAGTATTACGATTCGTCGCGCGTCTGGCTTGAGCATGTAAGCCCCCGATCAGTCGGAATTAGCATTGTACTTCCCTACCCGGTGCGTTTCCCGCCCCCGCTCGGTTTGGATTGGCAAATCCAGACCGAGTGACCAAAAAGTTGCCCGATATATAAGTGCAAGTTGTGTCCAAGACTTTGGACTTCCCCGGTTAAATACGTTTACTATGCTTCGGACCGTGGCTCTTGCACTTTTCCGGTTAACCTTGCACCGATCCACGCCAAAGTTCATTTGTAAGGTGCAATCAAGCGAGTGCATAGCGAGCGCGATAGAAATCCCCTGCTTACCACCCTTTAAAAGCCCCAGCGGGGCGGAAGGTGTATAGAAACGTCAACCCCCCGTGTTCCAAAGCCCCAGCGGAGCGAAAGGTTCGTAATAGATTGCAATTAACATATGAAATAACGCCGTATTAGTAACCAACAGTGGCTTTGCTGCCGACTATTAAAACAGGTTCTGACGCTGATGATGGAAGGGAAAATCGGCCAACAGATCGGACTCGCGGTAGTGTCTAGGTGATTGTTGCTCGTTCGTGGAGACATTCCCCAAAATGTAGGATGTGAAAACTCGAGATTACACAAGCCTACTATGCGGAATATGAGTAAAAGGGATACCAAAAACTATAAATGTGCCCTGTCAAATACCCACAACCCTTCAGCGTTGAGCGCGGTCTTTATGCTTTTCCTGTTAATTTTGCACCGATCCACGCCATAGGGATGTAGGCACCTATTAGATCCACGACGACAAACCAAGCAGGGGAAGGCAGCATGAATACGTTGATGGTGCCGAATATCAGAAAGAGGACGCCTATCAACAGTCCCAGCTTCAGCTTGTGACTGGCGGTTATCAATACGGCGACAAAAGCGCCTACCAAGGTTCCGGCGGCATGCGCCGCGAACGGGACGACGAAGTGTCTAAATTCAAAGAGATGCATGTGGTCTTTGATGGACTCGACATTGGTCACGTCAACTCCGTCAGGGGGAGGGATGATTTTGGATCCCGCAACAACCAGTGCCATGTTCACCGCACTGCCTGCGATAACACCTACTATGACTGCAAGCACATTCCGGATTTTTGAATTCACAATTTTCCTCGCTTGACTTATTTGTAGTGCAGATATTTCTGCCTCGAGTTTCATTTGAGTACGTTTTCACGAAGACCTTCTGAAATTTTCAAATTCCATTGTACTCAGTATTCTTTGTATTGTCAACCGACCCCTGATTTCTCTACATTGACTGGTTATAGGTCCGCCTTAGCTGCTTCAGTCGGTGTCTTGCCTTCAATTGCCGCCAAAGGTTCACACTGGCACTAAACAAAAAACCGAAACCAATCAACCCTCCGGTCAGTGCGGCAAGTGCATACTCAGTCTGCATTATCCCATAGCACGCACCGCCAATCAAGATTGTCGCGATGAGAAAATCTTGAACAGAGTTTCTTCGCGCACGTGCCTTTACGATGTACAGATTTCTCAACTTCTGTTGTCTGATATACTTCGAGATTAGCTCCGGTGAAACTTGCGGTGAATATCGCCTTGATTCCTCCTGAGTCACATCTTGAACGCAACGGAATCCGATGTTATTTGCCGCATAGTCCTGCGGCGCGTGCAGCCGATTGGCGCACCGGAAATACTGTTCCGCCGTATGATCGCGGACTTCAAGCCATGAGCCGCCTCGTAAGACCTTGTGCTTTGCACCATAGTCGCGTTCCCTGAAACGGTTTCCATTATATGGTCGGTACCAATCCGCCGTCCATTCCCACACATTTCCTGCCATCTCATCAACACCATAAGGACTTGACACCCGCGTTCTGCCGTCCACATGCGTCAACCGGTCCGTAAACAACCGCGCAATGTGGCTGTCGGAATCTTTTCCTTCCACACTGCCCTCTTCGTCTGCGGAGTGAAAAGGTTCAAAATCGTCGCCCCAAGGATATATCCGTCCGTCTACACCTCGGGCGGCTTTTTCCCACTCCGCTTCTGTAGGCAATCGTTTCCCTGCCCATAGGGCGTAGGCTGCGGCATCGTGCCAATTGACGCCGACGACAGGGAGTTTCGCATCTTCGTGCCGGAATCTTGCGCTGTTCCAATGTGCGGGCGGAGGATATTCCGTCGATTGAATGAACGCATCATAGTCCGCGTTGGTGACCGGATAACGATCAATATAGTATGGCGCGAGGTCTACGGCGTGGATCGGAAATTCGTCGAGTTTGGCGTGCTTCGATTGTTCAAGTGCGGTGCCGTAGAATGGTTCAACATCGGTGCCCATGATGAAAGCACCGGGTGGGATGAGAATTGCATTTGCGGCGTGACAAGTAGCATCATCTCGAGTCTGACTCATCGTCGATGGGTCCATTCGACACCGGAGTATTTGGAACGCGCCAAGGATTCTGCGGCCTCAATCTCATCCGCCGAAAGTCTGGAGACAACGCATCGAACATTCGACGCTTCCGTGAATCCTTCTGCGACTGCCTTCTCAACCTGTTCACGTTTCTTCGGCGCTAGTGACTCAGAGTTAATTGCTGACGACGTTTGGGCTATAGTCACCTCATAATTGGGTAACTTGGATGTGAGTCTCAGAATCTCGGGGTGAGGCATATCAAGTGCGATATATCCCTGATAGACTGCGCCGATACGATTGCGGCGCTGCGAAACCCCTGCGATTTTCTTACCCTTGAGCAGCACATCATGTTCCGCGGGATTCGCGAGGCACGTATTCGGTCCGGCTTCCGATGTTCCTGGCTTTCTTCCCTGTAGCGAGGCCGGTACACCAATCCGATGAAACCCTTGAAGCAGGCGGTTGGCGATCCAACAGTAGGAAGCGGAAATATCACTCGGAATCACTCCGGAACCGTGAGGAACAATAATTGAGTAGGTCACATCCCAACCGTGCACGACTATACCGCCGCCGGTCATTCGTCGCACGAGTTCGACACCTTGAGATCCACATTTTTTCACGTCGATTTCAGCCGAAATCATTTGAAAATACCCGAAACTGAAGGCGGGCTGGGACCAGTCATAGAGCCGCAACGTTGGCTGAGGGTAATCTTCTTGTCGCAGCAAAATCACCTCGTCAATCGCCATGTTTGTAGCAGCGTCATGCTTCCCTGTTTTGAGCAGCCGCCATTGGGCGTCCATATCGTGTTTGATCCTTACGAAGAGGTAGTTCGTGCATATACGCAGAAATCTGAATCTCAATTGTATGATTCGTCGGAGCGTCTGTCAAGCGATTGTTCACAGAGCGAACCTTGGTTTTTTGACTTTATTCCAGTTTTTCATTGTTGTAAAATACGAAAACAGCAGTCATCTGATAGAACACTAGAGATACTGAATTCATCGGTGTGGTTAGACTTTGAAGCCCCGAAGCTTGCAACTTGACTGATGAAGTGTACTGCCAATTCTTGAACCGCCCGGCTCCATGGCCACGGCTGGACTTTGTTAAGGGGAAAATATGAATGTCGAGGAACTAAAAGGAAAAACTGTTGGCGCAGCTGTTTCCGGAGGACTTGATAGCTGTACGATTACGAGATGGTTAGTCGATCATGGTGTTAACGTCGTGTGTTTCACCGCGGATCTTTGCCAACCGGACGAAAAAAACGTTGACGAGATACGAGGGCGAATGCTTGCATCCGGCGCACAAGAAGCCATAATTGTCGATGCCAAAGACGCACTAGCTATGGCTGGATTGAAGGTTATCCAATGCCAAGCCATGTATGAGGGAGGCTATTGGAATACAACCGGAATCGCACGCCATATAACGGTGAAAGCCCTGCTGCCTGAGATGCACCATCGCGGCATAACAATCCTCGGACATGGGTGCACTGGCCGGGGCAATGATCAAGTGCGGTTTCAACTCGCCGCGAACATGCTAAATCCCGAGATTTCGGTCTATGCGCCTTGGCGTGATCCGGTTTTCTTGGATGGATTTGGCGGCAGAAAGGAGATGATCGATTTCTGCAATGCGCGCGGGCTTCCTGTCACCGCCACGCATGAGAAACCCTACTCGACCGATGCAAACCTACTTGGTTTGACACACGAGGCTGGAAGATTGGAGTCGCTTAAGACGCCTGCACGATTCATCACACCCGGCATGGGGATCCACCCCGAGGATGCGCCGGACAAGGTTGAGTACTTCACCGTGGCCTTTTCAAGAGGAATACCGGTGGAGATTAACGGGACCCCAACCACGCCGCTTCAAGCTATTTTGGAAGCGAATAGAATCGGCGGAAGGAATGGGGTAGGTATAGGCATCCACACGGTCGAGAATCGATTTGTAGGTATAAAAAGCCGAGGAGTTTATGAATCACCCGGTATGGAGCTGATTGGCAAATGCTATGAGTACCTGCTTCAACTCATTTTGGACAGACGTGCGCGCCGCGTGTTCAATCACGTGTCGGACACGGTTGCCGAGCAGATTTATCAAGGATACTGGTTTGACCCGGCTACGCAGTCATTGCTTGCGTCAATCGAGCCGTACACGCGGTTGGCGCAAGGGACTATAACGGTGGGATTGTATAAAGGAAACGTCTCGTTTCACTCGGCGGGCGGCGTCCGTCATTCAATCTACTCCGAAGAAACTGCTTCTATGGAGGATGTGGGGGACTTCGATCATACCGACTCCGAAGGATTTGTGTCGGTGCTGGGGGTTGGCGCCAGAGCCTTGGCTGTCGGCGGACAAATTGAGTAGGAGGAGACTCGAAAAATAGGCTTGTAACAAACTCCTCTGCATCGCGCCCACGCACATAAAAAGTAACGTTTGCACGCTCGGTGCCCGCTTAAAACACAAGGATCACGGGACCGAGCGTGCGACTACTTCTGCACGTTTCTGACTTTGCCTGTAGTTCGGCTAGGATGACCCTAGGATTTCAAACCAAGTCGGGATCGGCGACGATTTCAACCATGCTCGGCCCGTCGTGAGGAAGTGCGTCCGTTAAGGCACGGTCTAGGTCTTCTTGCTTGGTGACACGAATACCTAACGCGCCGCAGTTGTTTGCGTATTCCGCAAAGTTCGGGTTGTGGAGCGAGGTTTGCCATACATCCCAATGTCCTGCGCGCTGCTCCTTGGTGATTTTGCCAAGTTGATTGTTGTTTAGCAGGATATGAGTGATGTTCATTCCGTATTTTACGGCGGTAGTGAGTTCGGCCATGTATTGTCCGAAACCGCCGTCGCCTGAAACCGCAAGCACCGGCCGGCCCCTGTAGCGCGGATCGTCTTCTCTCGTTGCCGCGAACGCGCCCATTGCCGCCGGATACGCGAATCCGATCGAACCCAGATAACCCGACATAAGCACTGATTGCCGCGTGCATTCGAAATATCGACCAAATGAATAGGTATTGTTTCCCACGTCTACAGCGATGATGGCATCATCGGGAACTAGCCTGTTCATAGCGGCAAAAACGGAAGCTGAGTTTATTCCTTTCCCGTGGGTCTCATGTAACCTTCGTTCTTTCTCGGATCGCCAGATTTTCCAACGCTCATCAATTTCTGGACGCTGATTTATCGTATCGGTCTGTCCGGCGAGGGCGTTTGAGAGTAGTTCCATTGTCACGCCGATTTCACCCCACACGGGCACGTCGACCGCGTGGAATTTGCCCAGTGTCATTGCGTCAAAGTCAACCTGGATGGTCGGCTTTTTGTCCGTAATGCCCGTATGGTTGCTGAAACTTGCGCCGAGTACGAGTAAGCAGTCGGATTCATTCATAAACCAACTGGCGATTGGCGTGCCGCTCCGACCAAGAACACCGCAGCCGAGCGGATGTTTGTCGGAGATTAGTCCCTTGCCTTTGAAGGTCGTGATTAATGGGCTATTGATCATTTCGGCGAGGGCGGTGATTTCTGGCATATTGAATCGGGCGCCATGCCCCACAATAATGGCAGGCCTTCGCGAGTTTCGCAGCATGTCAACGGCTTGTTGCAATGAATCCTCTGGAGGAGAGATTGCTCGTGGCGTAACACGTCCTTCGGGAGAACCCGCATCAGCGCCTTCCACCGCCGGTCGCGTTTGTACTTCGTCCGGGAAGATTAGATGTGACACTCCGCGATTGAGTATGGCGCTTTTGCAAGCGAGGGTCATGAGTTCGGCATGTTTGCTGGTATGGAGCACAGATTGCGTCCACTGGGCAACTTTGCCGTATGCCGCCCCCAAATCAATTTCTTGAAAAGCACCGGGTCCGAGTACCTGAGTGTCAATTTGACCGGTCAGCGCCAAGATAGGCGCTCGATCGACGTTGGCGTCCCAAAGCCCGGTGAGCAAATTTGTTGCACCGGGACCGGCAATCCCGAGGCAAGCGGCGGGTCGTCCCGTCAGTTTGCCGTATGCCGATGCGGCAAACGATGCGGCGCCTTCATGGCGAATTCCGATATAGGTCAACTTTCCGGCTTCTTCTTGCTCTCGCAATGCGTCCGCCAAGCCGAGGTTGGAGTGACCTACCATGCCGAATACATGACGTACTCCCCAATTAACCATCGTTTCGACTATCACATCGGACACCGTACGAGTTCGCGGTTTCTCCGGCGATAATCCGACATAGATGCCGTCCGGTTTTTCCTGTACGATGAAGGTGTCGACTCCATCGTCATAACCGCCGGGAGGTTTGCCGGTGAGCGGGTGGAAATCCCACCCATGCCATGGACATCGCAACCAGCCCTGTTCTATTGATCCTTCGCCAAGCGGACCGCCTTGATGCGGACATTTGTTGTCGAGTGCCGCATATTTTCCTTCGAATCGCGTCATGCAGAGTGTCTTGTGTGCGCAGGTAACCGATTTGACGCGCCCCTCGGGTAATTCATCAAGGTCGAGCGCTTTGTACCACATCCGTCCGGTTTCCTCGTTGTCCACGTCTGCTTCCGTTTCTTCTCTTTTTTCGTTTTCCATAATACTGCTCTTCGCCCCTATTTCGTGTTCAATTTCCCATGGCTCGCTCATCTCTTTCGCAAGATATTGTAGTCACTGCGACTAATAATCGCACACGCTTGTAGAAAATGTCATTCTTCTGTACCACAATCTGTTAGATTGTGGCATGCGCAAACTAACAACTTGCGCTACGATGGCGAGTCCGATTTTGTGGGTAATCACACATGTCATCATCGACCATTTACACACAATCATAAGATGTGCAGATTTGTAAACAAATGACTAAAACGAGATCGTAAGTCCCAATCTCAATATCCCAAGCGTTTTGATGTCTTTTCAATGGCGTCTCTTAGTACATCTGCGACCACTGACACCTCATCTTCACTTATGGTAAAAGGTGGACTAATGGCGATATGGTCCCCGCTGACGCCGTTGACCAAACCCGGCGCGCCGGGCATGACCAGTACGCCTCTGTCGAATGCAGAACTTACTATCATTGATGTCACGTCTTTCGAAACATCGAATGGGGTTCCCTTGTCCTTGTCGGCCACGAACTCCATTCCGATGAGTAGCCCCTTTCCGCGGACTTGCCCAACTATTGGCAAATCTCGCAGGTCACAGAGTTTGTCGAGCATCAGATCGCCCATCTCTGCACACCTTGACACCAGATTGTGTTCCTGGATGAAGTTTTGGACGGCGAACGCTACGGCGCAAGATAACGGGTTCCCTCCGTATGTATGACCATGTGTGAACGAGGTTGAATTTGCGTAGATTGCGTCGTAGATTTTCTCATGCGCGATCGTAGCGGCAATAGGCGTGTAGCCGCTGCTTAAGCCCTTTCCCGTAGCCATAATGTCCGGAGTTACTCCCCAATGCTCGATGCCAAAGTTTAGACCCGTCCGCCCGAATCCGGTCACAACCTCATCGATAATCAGGAGAACGTTGTGTCTATTGCAAATCTCTCGTATGGCGGGGTAGTAATCTGGTGGAGGTGCGGCGCCGGCCGCAGAAGTGCCAAGAATCGGTTCGGCGATGAATGCGGAGATATACTCGCTTCCCTCTTGAGTGATAACCCGTTCGAGTTCGTCGGCACAACTCAGGTGACAGTCGGGGTACGTTTGCCCGTAAGGACAACGATGGCAGATCGGCGACGGTATGTGTGGAAAATCGAGAAGGTATGGAACATAGTCCTCCCGCCAAGGCGTTCGTCCGGACATCGAAAGCGCGCCAATCGTGTTTCCGTGCCAACTTTGCCATCGTGATATCACCTTATATTTCTTTGGGTTTCCGGTTTCAATGTGGTATTTTCGGGCGATTTTCAGCGCGGCTTCCGTAGCTTCCGATCCACCTGAAACATAGAACACTCTGGATAGCCCCTCTGGCGTGAGCTCAACGATCTTCTCTGCAAGATCGACTTGGGCATGGGTAAGAAAGCGGCCATATGTGAAACAGACTCTGGTTGCCTGTTCCTCCATTGCATCGACCACTTCTTTAACACCGTGACCGATACTTACAACGTGGACACCCGCGGCGGCATCGAGATAGCGTTTCCCTTCGGTATCAAAAAGATAGACGCCATCTCCGTGTGTTATGTATTGCCAATCTTTTTTGAGCGTTCGATGAAAGATGTAATCCGGGTTCAGACTATCAAGCATTCGTATCTCCCTGATGAATCGATATTCTTTTGGTTCGTGGATATTGGATCCATAGAGTAATCATCGTTTAAGCCATTATTGACTTTAGGGTGTGAGTGTCAATGTTGGCACCGCTCATTACCAACACAACGTTCTGATGATTCAGTTCTGCCTTCAATTTACAAGCAGCCGCAATCGACGCTGCGGCGGCCGGTTCTGCCAAGTTGTGCGTGTATCGTAGTGCCAGTCGAACGGCTTCTCTGATTTCGTCCTCGCTCACCAATAAGATTTCGTGAATTCCTTGGTTGAGGATTGACAGCGGTAAGTCAAATGGTACGCGCGTAGCCAACCCATCCGCGATAGTATCACATGAGCTGGTTTGAATTGCCTTTCCCGATTTCCATGAAAGATAGATTGATGGGGCATTTTCCGCCTGAACGCCGATGATTCTTGCTCTAGGGTTAATTGCTTGCGCTACGGTAATCGCGCCGCACGATCCACTGCCTCCACCGATTGGAACGATGATCGCATCGACATTCGGCAGTTCCTCGAAGATTTCGAGCGAATAGGTCCCTACGCCATGGTATAGAGCAGGTTCCACGAGAGGATTTAGATAGTAGAGTCCACGCTCATTTTGCAAACGTTCGCACAACTCGCGTGCCTCATCAAAATCAACCCCATGTTCGATGAGTTCGGCACCGTAAGCGCGCATCGCACTGTTCTTCTCGGGATTGTTCCCGTATGGAACAACGATACTGGTATGAACTCCAAATTCCCGTCCTGCAAAGGCTATCGATTGACCATGATTCCCCCTCGTGACCGTTGTTACGCCACGCTCCTTCTGTTCATTCGAGAGCTGCGCCATGAAGTTCAGACCGCCCCGAATCTTAAAGCTACCGGTTGGTAGATGATTTTCATGCTTGATGTAAGCGTTAAAACCGAGGAAGGTGGATAGTTCGGGATATGGAATTAGCGGGGTAGGTTTTAGACGGCGATAAACGGCTCGGCGCGCCGACATTATGCCTTGAAATGTAACCGAATTCAATGGATTCTCCCTTGTAAATTACGTCAATCTGCTGTACAATATTACCAGCGATTCAGGGTGCTGTCAACCCAATACCTTTTGGTATAACCATGCGGTTTTATTGCGCATATTTCGCTGCGAAAGAGATGGTTTAGGATTCCATAATCTCACCGTCTACGGTGGCAAAGGGGACGCGAATGACGGAGTTTCAGTGGCAATCCGATCTGATAGAAGTGAGGGACGAAGCGGACCCGATAGAAGTCGCTTATCAGAAGAACTGGACAGATGGTTTGCCCGTGGTGCCGCCGACACCGGAGCGGGTGAGTCGCATGCTTGCCGGCACGAAGCGCCCGCCAGACGAGATCATTGCGCAAATTCCCCCAAAATGGGGGCGAGCTACTGTCGAAAGAGTGGCCATCAACGCCGTGATGGCGGGTTGTAAACCTGAATACATGCCCGTCATCATCGCAGCCATAGAAGCGATGACAGATGACGCATTCAGCTTACACGGCGTTCAGGTGACGACATCGCTGGTGTCACCCTTATTAATTGTGAACGGACCCATTCGAAGAGAATTGGGTATTAACGACAGTTTCAATGTATTTGGCCAAGGTTGGCGCAGTAATGCAACAATTGGCAGGGCTGTTCGCCTCGTTTGCACAAACATCGGAGGTGCGTTTCCCGGGGAATTGGATCGTGCTACGTTTGGGCACTCTGGGAAGTTCACGTATTGCATTGGCGAGGGCGAAGAGGTCAGTCCATGGGATCCTCTGCATGTCGATCGTGGATTTCAGTCATCTGATAGCACCGTTACTGTATTTGCCGGTGCCTCACCGAGGGTTATTGATGACCACGGCAGCAATACGGCTGAAGGGATCCTCGATACAATTTGTCTTAATCTCGCGGTACCCGGAATTGCCGACGGAGAAATAGTGATTGTAATGAGCCCGGAGCATTCCAAAACCGTTGGCGACGCTGGTTTAACTAAGCGCGAAGTTCAAGAATACGTTCATGTGCACACCAAGATTGACGCTGCCGAAGATGGAAAGCAGTCTCATCACAAACCCGACGAGGTAATTGTGATGGTGGCGGGGGGACCGGCCGGTCGAAGCACAATGGCGGTATCGGGTTGGGGATCCTCGACCCAAGCTGTGACCGTGGCGGTGGCTGCCTGATCCAACCGCATCAAGAATTGTCGGTATCGGTGATCAATCCTGGCCTATCCATTGGCAATGGGGTTCTGCACGCCATTTTCCTTGGAATCGTCCGCGACATCTGCGGAGCGGGCTTCAGACTTTAAAGTCGAATTCAAAATTGGAATATCAATTTAATCCTACATCAATTTTTGCGGAAACGAAACCTGCTTGTTATCGTTTTCTGTGAAAGGAGCCAATATATGGATGCACACATGTTGTCTCTGCCAATCAGTACTCTGAATCCGAATCAACCATGTTCAGTCGAAATTGGCACCACTGTTAGTGAAGCAATCCGGTTGATGCAGGATGGTAGGTTCGGATGCGTGCTGGTGGTTGACGCCGAAGAACGGCTTGTTGGTATCGTCACCGAACGGGACATTCTGGTCGAGATTACGGGTACGGGTGCCGACCCAATTGATGTGCTCGTCGATGACATCATGACGCCAGACCCCGAATCATTGCATGCTAGTGACCCGATTGCGTTTGCACTAAACCTTATGCATCTGGGACACTACCGCCACGTACCGTTGGTGTTGTCTGATGATGACAGCAGAGGCGATGAAGGCGGTTACCCCGTGGGTGTGATTTCAAGTAAGGACATTACCAACCACGTTGCCGCCTTCTTGGAGGGGAGTACGGAGAGGAGATGAAAAATGCTATACGAAGAAATGGTTGATGAAGAACTGGCTATCATGGATGAAACGCCGGATGAACCTTCGAAAACATTGAGCGCGCACGAAATCAAAGTGCCACTCCAATCTCTGATGACCCCTCCTGTTACAATCGAATTTGGCGCGAGCACCCAAGATGCAATCAATTTAATGATAGATCGCCACGTCGGGCATGTGTTGATTGTGTCCGCCGGTATTCTGAGGGGCATATTCAGTGAGCGCGATGTATTAGTGAAAATCCTAAACAAGCCGGTCGGTAATTTAAGACAGATTCCGGTCGAACGCTTTATGAAAGCCGATCCACAGACTGCCAACGTAAAAGATTCTCTTGATACCGCAATTCTGTATATGGCGGACGGTGGTTATCGGCATGTTCCGATTGTGGACGAAGAAAATCGCCCTGTAGGAACAGTGTCCGTGCGCGATATCATCTCCCACTTGGTTGAACATTTTCCGCAAGATGTGTTAACTCTCCCACCCAAGCCGATTAGAAGCGCGATGAAATCCCGTGAAGGGGCGTAAATGCAAAGGCGCAAATTAAGTTTTGGGGTCACAAGAACGTCAACGAACATGGTAGTATGGGAAGAGTATGGGGCGCCGCCGTTAGACGGCGGAGCCTTGTGGCTTGGCACTGCATGGACGGACTTGGAGGTGCGATGAAAAAGCAGATACAGACCATCGAGGAGGCTACGATACTATTTGCCGGTGACTCTGGCGATGGTTCGCAGATTATCGGTACGCAGATGACCGAGGCTTCTGCAATCGCTGGGAATGACGTTGCGACGTTACCCGATTACCCGGCGGAAATTCGTGCACCTGCAGGTTCGCTAGCAGGTATCTCCGGTTTTCAATTACATTTTTCGAGTGAAACCATTCACACGCCCGGCGATGCCTGCGATGTTCTCGTCGCGATGAATCCCGCAGCTTTGAAAGTCAACATCGACAATCTCAAGCCGAACGGAATCCTCATGGTGAACTCGAACAATTTTGCATCACGAAATTTGAGGTTGGCGGGATATGAGAGTAACCCCTTGGAGGATGGTTCCCTGGAACGATTTCAGGTTTATTCCGTGGAGTTAACGCGGTTAACGCGGGCGGCGCTCAAAGACACGGATTTGAGTCAGCGCGAAGTCGATCGGTGTAAGAATTTCTTCGCGGTCGGAATGATCTTTTGGTTGTATAATCGCCCGATGGAGAACACGCTAAAATTCATAAAGGAACGATACTCAAATAAACCTGAGTATGTCGAGGCAAATACTCTGGCGCTAAAAGCGGGCAACGTCTATGGCGATGCAACCGAGCAATTTGCCACGACCTATGTAGTCGAACCGGCGGAATTCCCACCGGGTAAGTACCGGAATATCGAAGGAAACATGGCAACGGCGCTTGGGCTTGTAGCCGCCTCGCAAAAGTCCGGTCTGCAATTGGTTTACGGTAGTTACCCGATTACTCCTGCGAGTAGTATTCTTCACGCTCTGGCGAACCACAAGGAATTTGGCGTTGTTACGATGCAAATGGAGGATGAGATTGCCGCCATCGGGGTGGCCATAGGGGCGGCATTCAGCGGAGCATTGGGAGCCACTGGAAGCAGCGGCCCCGGGCTTGCCCTAAAGTCCGAGGCGCTGAATCTCGCTATGATTGCAGAGCTGCCGATTGTCGTGTGCAATATCCAACGCGCCGGACCGTCGACGGGCATGCCTACGAAAACGGAACAGGCAGATCTTTTGCAAATGTATTACGGAAGGAACGGCGAATCTCCGGTACCGATAATCGCAGCATCGCGGCCATCGGATTGTTTTGAGGCGATTTATGAAGCATGCCGCATAGCTGTCAAATTTATGACGCCCGTTATTTTTTTGTCAGACCTCTATGTCGCATTTGGCGCAGAACCGTGGCGAATCCCGGAGGTATCGGACTTGGACGCAATTGACGTGAATTTTCGAACAGAGTTGGAAGGGTTCCATCCCTACCTTCGCGATGAGGACACGCTTGCGCGCCCGTGGGTAAAACCTGGAACCCCCGGTCTGGAGCATCGAATCGGAGGATTGGAGAAGGCTGATGTCACGGGGAATGTCAGCTACGATCCGGATAATCATGAACAGATGACCCATATCAGAGCAGAAAAGGTCGCCCGAATTGCCGATGATATTCCCCCTATGGAGGTCTTTGGACCGGAAGAAGGAAACCTCCTCGTTTTGAGTTGGGGAGGAACATTTGGCGCTGTGCGCACGGCGGTTGAACGCAAACAGGGGAACGGCGCATGCGTCTCGCATGCGCATTTGCGGTACCTCAACCCATTACCCAAAGACTTGGGAGGGATTCTTGAGCGGTACCATCAAGTGCTTGTCCCCGAACTCAACCTTGGGCAGCTTAAGCAGTTAATCCGCGCCGAATACTTGATAGCTGCGAAAGGTCTCAATAAGGTGCAAGGTCAGCCCTTTCATGTGTTTGAAGTCGAATCCAAAATTGATGAGTTACTAGAAGGTGAAGCATGAGACAAGAAATATCCGGCCAAGTTCCCGGGGCTGCGCCCACATTAACCAAAAGAGATTTTGAATCAGATCAGGATGTCAGATGGTGTCCCGGGTGTGGCGATTACTCGATACTTGCCCAAACTCAGCGGATTCTCCCGGAACTGGGGATTTCAAAAGAAAACTTGGTTTTCATCTCGGGAATAGGCTGTTCCAGCCGGTTTCCATATTATATGGATACATACGGTTTCCACACGATACACGGAAGAGCGCCGACGATAGCGGCGGGCGTTAAAATCGCCAACCCGGATCTTTCCGTGTGGGTAATCACGGGCGATGGTGATGCGCTGTCAATCGGAGGGAACCACTTCATTCATTTAATGCGGCGTAACTTGGACATCAATGTGCTGCTGTTTAATAACCGAATCTATGGTTTGACAAAAGGGCAGTATTCGCCGACTTCCGAACAGGGTAAGGTGACGTATTCAACCCCGATGGGGTCCATTGAAAACCCCTTCAATACAATCAGTCTCGCGTTAGCGTCTAGAGTATCATTCGTCGCCAGGTCCCTTGATAGAGATCCCGACCATTTGCGTCGCATCATCAAGGCCGCCTTTGAACACAAAGGGACATCGTTCGTCGAGATTTATCAAAATTGCAATGTATTCAATGACGGTGCCTTTTTTCAATATACCGAGAAAGAGACAAAAGCTGATAACACCGTGTTCTTGGAACATGGCGAACCGCTGATTTTCGGAAAGGACCAAGATAAAGGGATACGACTCAATGAACTTCGACCGGAAGTCGTATCACTTACAGGTGGTCAATATACCGTAGATGATCTCATGGTCCATGATCAGTATGCAGATGGCCCAACCCTCGCGCATTTCTTTGCTCGAATGACGGACATCCCAAACGTGCCAACACCGGTAGGCATTTTCCGTTCTTTCAACAGGCCGTGCTATGAGGATTTCATGACTCAACAGGGGGACGCCGCCAAGCGAGCAAAGGGAGAGGGCGACTTGGAGGCGTTACTTCACACGGGCGACACATGGGAGATTGAGTGAATTTTTTTGCGGATCTCCTCACGCTTCGTCGTCGCCTGATTTCACCCTTCCGATTTTGATTGAATGAGTTTTGATCGGCGTCGTGAACCTACCTTGATAACCCGGTCTTGCTGTGACCACTATGCCGATTCGACGTGTCGGTCTCATACATCGGTTGCCAGTAGTATAATCAAGTAGCCCCCGCCGTCTACATCTCACCTAAGTCCAAGGGAAAGTCGGGTAGTTGCATCTAAACTCCATTGATTCTGTCACATTTTTCCCTCGGAGCCTCATCCCTATTGCCGCTGTTGGACAACAACCTCCCGGAATTTGGATAATCTTCGAAACGGTCGAACCTTGGGTGAACCCTTCTTCGTGTTCGCCATATTAAACCGGACCCTCTTTAATGGGTTCTTGAAGATTGTACACCTCCTTGTCGCGACTGCCATGATTGTCTACTGCAATCATGGAACCTCAAAAGGCATGTCCCTACCGTTATGCCCGATTCCGGTGATCTGGCAATTTTCTTGACTTGGGCATAGGTCAACATTATGATATTGACCGTCCGAACAAAGTTAAACAAAACCTCGAACCATGGCTGAAAAAACTCTGAAGTTAGAAATATATTCACTCCTTTCCGGCATCAAAGACGAGAAAGACGGGTGCGTCAAGCGTTTGATGTCGGCTCTCCGGAACCGCCCGGGCATCAATGAGGCACATCTGGAACAAAACGGCAATGTCCGGTTGTGTTTGCATTATCAGTCGGAGCTATTATCAACGACGGAGGTTAAGCACGTTGCCGAGCGTGTGGGGATTGAGGTGAGCGAGCGATTTCGCCATGACTTGATACCCGTCAAGGGAATGCATTGTGCCGATTGCGTTACATCTATACAACATAGAATCAGCCAAATGACGGGTGTTCTAAGCGTGGATGTCCGATTCGTGTCCAAAAACGTGTGGGTTGAATACGATTCTCACTTTGTTAAACGGGAACAGATTGAAAAGCAAGTTATACAATTGGGTTATCGTGTGCCGGCCGAGGATATACGTTCTTGGTACATAGAAAACAGGGATTTAATCACTAGTATTTTGTGCGGAATCTGTTTGGTAATTGGCTGGTCCGGCGAAAATCTCTTTGAATTTCCATTTCCCCTGGACACGGTTCACCATGTGAGTGCTGTAAGTTTATTCTTCTTCTTTGCAGCTTACGTATTTGGGGGTTTAGATTTATTTCGCCGTACCATCAACGAGCTAAAACAACATCATGTAGGCATTGAACTGTTGATGGTGGTGGCGTCGATTGGTGCAGCCTTTCTGGGTGAGTTTAGTGAGGGAGCATTATTGCTGTTTTTGTTTGGGGTAGGGCATGCCCTGGAGGAGCGGGCACTTGACAAAGCACGTAAGGCGATTATCAGCTTGGCTGAATTGGCGCCAAAAACGGCGCTTGTGAAAGATGCCGGTGGAGAATCAGAACAAGCCGTAGATGACTTAAAACTCGGAACAATAATTATTGTCAAGCCTGGAATGCGAATTCCTGCTGACGGGGTAGTGGTTGCTGGCAAATCTACCGCAAATGAATCCGCCGTAACTGGAGAATCTGTGCCGGTAGATAAAGAACAAGGTTCTCCGGTGTTCGCGGGAGGCATCAACGGAGATGGTAGCTTGGAGGTCCGGGTAACACGTCTTTCAGATGACACAATGTTAGCCCGAGTGGTGTCAATGGTCGAGGAAGCACAAACCCAAAAATCAAATTCACAGCGGATAACCGATAAGTTTTCAGGAGTTTTCGTTCCTCTGATTCTCATCGGTGCTATTTCAATGATTTTGATGCTTGTGTCATTTGGTATTCCATTCAGCGAATCTTTTCTACGGGGAATGGTATTGTTGGTGGCGGCATCGCCGTGTGCGCTTGCTCTTGGACCACCCTCGGCAATTCTCGCCGGCATCGCACGAGCGGCCCGGAACGGCGTTCTGATTAAAGGCGGAATTCACCTAGAAAATTTAGGAAAGGCAAAAGCTGTTGCATTCGATAAGACCGGCACCTTGACCAAGGGTAAACCGGAAGTCACGGACGTCATTTCAATTGGCGAAATGGACGTTGATTATTGGCTGAAAATGGCGGCGGCGGCGGAGAACCGATCTGGCCACCCTATCGCGGAGGCTGTTGTAGATGTTGCCGTGAAGAGAGGCTTCAGGTTACCGGAAGTGGAGGAAGTTGAATCATTGATTGGACGAGGAATCAGAGCACAGGTGTCAGGTAAAACTGTTTGGGTCGGTAACCTGAAATTGTATAATGAAGCACACCTGGAAATACGAACATCTGTGCAGGCGCAGGTCGCGAAACTCGAAGAAGAGGGAAAATCTATCATGCTGGTTACTATTGATCAGAAGCCCGTAGGTATAATTGGAGTTATAGACGCGATGCGTGCGGAATTGGGAACGGTGGTTGCAGAACTTAAACAAATAGGGATTGGTCACACGGTTGTGCTAACAGGTGACAACCCGCGAGTGGCTTCCTATATTGCCCAACGTGCGGGCATCAAAGAGTACAAAGCGGGTTTGCTCCCCCAAGACAAAGTGATGATTATGCACCAGCTATTGAATTCATATGATAGCGTCGTAATGGTTGGGGATGGTATAAATGATGCGCCGGCGCTCGCGAGCGCAACTACTGGCATCGCAATGGGTGGGGCTGGATCGGATCTGGCTCTTGAAACCGCTGACGCGGCGCTGATGGCTGACGATCTTTCGAAACTTCCCTTTGCCATCGGGCTTGGACGTGCCACGCGGAAAGTCATCTCACAGAATCTCTACATAGCGCTTGCGGTGATTGGTGGATTAATTGGTTCGACGATTTTCGGACTGGCAACTATCGGCATTGCCATTATACTTCATGAAGGCAGCACCATCCTCGTTGTTCTAAACTCGTTACGTTTGTTACGGTTCCGGCATTTGCCGAACAATTAACACTTCAAGGAGAATATGATTCTCTTAACACGTGCCCTGTTGAAAATTGATAGGCGACTTTTCTTCATGCTTTTGTTGATCGTTCCCATGGGGTGTAGCATTCAGAGCGAAACTACACGTTCAACCTCCGGATTGGCTATCCTTATCATGCTAATCATGTTTGCGGCGTCCTTAGCGGCGGGTGCCATTCCACTTCTAGGCATTCGTACCCGAACGAACCTGTTACGCTGGGCGACCAGCCTCGCTGCGGGGTTTTTAATCTCGTCCGCGTTGTTGGTTGCTTTACCGGAAGGATTCCGACTCGTAACTGGAGACGAGAGTTCAACTCACATTTCACATGTGAATGAAAGAAACACACAGCGAAACAACCACAATGAAGTCGATGGTCATGAACACAACCATAGACTCCCTGTCCGGCATTCGTTTAAGTTTGGCGCATACCAGACCGCGGGCCTTGCTCTGCTCATGGGATTTATGCTGATGCTGGTAATTGAATCACTAGGCTTCGGTCATGATTTACATGAAGAGCACCATCACGAAGATGCCGGGGCGGACCATATACATCATCCATCGAGTGCGTCCTCGCGAGGAAAAGGTTTGGCAACGCCGATTGTGATTGGATTGAGTATCCATGCCCTCACCGATGGGTTGGCGATGGGGGCCGCGCTGACGACGAACTCCATTTCACTCACGGTACCGCTTATGCTCGGGATAGTTATGCACAAGATGCCTGCGGCGTTTAGTCTTTCCGCATTTAGCCAACATTCCCATGGAAATGTCCGGCGCACATGGAAAGAGCTAATCGTTTTCAGCTTAGCCACACCGGTGGCGTTATTCATCGCGTGGCGTGTGTTGGGAGCCTTGGAAAGTTACTGGTTGGGTCTGGCAATATTGACCTCCGCGGGCACTTTGCTCTATGTTGCAACCGTTGATGTATTGCCCAATGTCATTCATGGGGCGAATCGCAGGATGGTGTTTCTGCAAGTAGCCATCGGTACGGCAGTAATTCTCGCCTTGTCACTTCTTCTTGAGTCTCTCGGTTTGGGAATACATCCTCATTGAATTATCGGCAATGGGAAAGGGTGATTTGCTGCCGGAGGGTTCAAAATACATGATCTGATTTGAATGTACGTTGTGCTAATATCGAATCTGTCTCATTCCAAATATGATCCGTTTTGGAGAAAATAATGAGAATTGACCGAATAGATGTGTATTACGTGAGTTTACCCTTGGTGTATCCGTGGCGCACGGCCTACGGCGAGGATCCAAGTATTCATTCCGTTCTCGTACGAATGGAATCCGAAGGTCAAGAGGGGTGGGGAGAAACGACGCCGCTGAAAGCCCCGGCATATACTCCCGAATCGGCAATGTCGGTATACCACAACATCGTCGAATACATTGCCCCGGCGATAGTGGGGAAGTCGTTTGAGACCGCAGAAGGTTTGTTGAATGCCTACAGTTGGATAAAGGGTAACCCGTTTGCAAAGGCGGGACCGGAAATTGCTTGGTGGATGCTGCAAGCAAACATTCAAAACAAACCCCTTCACGAGTTGATCGGTGGCGAGTTTAGACGGGTTGAAGCGGGGGCCGACTTCGGCGTTCAAGACTCCATTGACATGCTACTGGATAAGATTCAAGGCGCAGTGGAAGACGGTTTCAAACGGGTCAAGCTCAAAGTCCGTCCCGGTTGGGATTTGGAAATGTTGCGGGTAGTCTGCACTACGTTTTCTAAGCAGACCTTCCATATTGATTGTAATTCGGGTTATTCGCTGGATGACATCGATTTCTTTAAGCAGGTTGACAAGTTGGGGTTGGCGATGATTGAACAGCCGTTATTCCACACCGATCTGCTGGATCATGCCGAATTGCAGAGACAGATCGGCACCCCGGTGTGTTTGGACGAATCCATCACCTCAGTTCGCACTTTTGAATGGGCATTGAAACTGAAATCCTGTGAAATTCTAAATCTAAAAACCGGTCGCGTGGGCGGCCTGTCGGTGGTGGTCAAACTGCATGACATGGCGCGGGACGCTGGCATACCGTGTTGGGTCGGGAGTATGTTAGAAAGCGGGATCGGTGCGGGTATTTTGGTTGAGTTGGGAACCCTTACCAATTTCACGTATCCGGGTGACCTGTTCCCCAGCCAGTTTTTCTACCGCCAAGATTTGACGGAGCGAGAATTGGTTCTGAATGACGACTGTACGTTCACCCCGTCGCAAGTCCCCGGAACTCCCTACAAACCGGTATTGGAGCGCGTGAAGAACGCGGCATTGCATAGCCGCACGATAGAGTCCGAGTGATTAGGAAAATCACAACCTCCGCAAGGTTTGATTAGCGGCTTAGAACCCTGACGGTCTCCGGGGCAGTGGTCGGCAAACGTTGATCCACCAATTTATCCGGAGGGATGTAATTCGTGTGGTCGGCTATGCTTCCATGCGTCAGTGCGTAGACGGCAACATTAGTCATGAATCGATAGACGCCGGGAGAGTAGTGCACCGAACGGGTCGGCAGACTCACCGCTTCCATCGCGCACATGTAATCGCGCCTGACAGTTATCACGGATAGTTTGTCCGCGATTGATATACCTTCAAGAAAGTTCCGCCTCTGCGGTCGCGTTCCCCACCAGAATATATCGAATCCGACGGGCGGGCCGCCCATCTCATAGTAGTTGCTGTAAATTTCGTGGTCGTTGGGTATACGTTCAATCTGATACTCCGGCATAACGTATCGCATTTGAGCCAGAAACAGATGAATCATCGCCTGTGCTGGAGCGTTTACGCCGCAGTCGTCAAATACCATCAGACCACCCTTCTCAATCAGGTATCGACGTAACCCTGCCGCCTCCGATGGAGTAAAACGGTTGTCTAATCTCCCGCCGCCGTATTGACTTCCGATTAGATTGTGAGAGCGTACAAGGGCGGGATCGTGCCCTGTCATGAAAACAAGTGGACTCTTTTGCAAGTTGGCGTCAGTTAACCTTATCGCGCCTCCTTCAACATTCATGTCCGCTTTGATTTTTGTGCGTTCATTTATCCATTTTGTTAGGGCATTGAGTGACGATGAATCAGCCCACCAGTCGGAAAGATTGTGACGGATCCGGGCAAAACGCAGCACACCGCGAATATCCCGCCCCATTCCGACAACCTCACCACCTGGCTCACCTCTGGGCAGCGGCGGCACTTCAACGTTGCCAAGTCGAATTTTCCCGGTGACATCGTCGAGGAGGTCCGCATCACGTGCCGCGCCAACGCTCTTGACCATGGACAGTCCGGGTATTCGAGGTGTCCCCACCGTGTGCTGTACGCTAACGCGCGCCGTGCCGCGCCGTGAGGAGCGATGCGCTGTTGGAATTCCGGTTTCGACCGGGGTGGAAAAGTCAAGTGCTTCGGGTGCGTCGGAAGTTAAAGGTTCAGCCGACGTGACCGAACGCGGCGACGGTGCGCTCGACGAAACCACACTTGGGACCCTTGGATGGATCGGCGCCGTAATCTTGATGATCCGGTGTGAAACATCTTGTGGAACCTGTGAATGGACTCTGGCGCGCAATGGAGATACCATCACGGTTCTCTTTTCTGCTGGAACCAATCCCTCAGTTACCGGACTGTGTTCTCGCACGACCGGCTGGATTGGCGGTTTGACAATATGCGGTGGCCTTGGCGGTCTCTGTGGTTTGCTCGGCTGTAGGAAGTCCACGCCTATGAAATTCTTGAAATCTTTGGTCTGGCTCAAGAGGTACAAACCGGCAACCAATGCGATTATTATGTGGAGAATCACTGATGTCATGAACGCGCTGGATGTTCTCTTGGTACTCATAGAATGCCTCCTAAGTCCGATGTCTCGATTTTCAGGATGAGTGAATCATGAGCGCACTTACCCTAAATCACCTCATGGACGAGTCTCGAATGTTGGTTAATGGGCGGCGAGGAACCGGATTCCACTTACCGGAAAACCCAAAAGATTGTTCCATAGATTGGGAATTTCCGAATTCGGGAAAACCTAAAGATAGAAAACCTCGTTATATTAGCCGTGTACCGAGGTACACGGCGACCAAGAAATGTCATCGCGCGATAGACATTGATTCTGCAGATTGCCAACACCGCAATTTATGTGCCATGCCCTGTAAATCCTTTAACCGTGGGATTGTTGGGCAGACAGAACTGTACTGAATCGGTTTGTCGTGCCCGAGATTGGCTAATCATCCTGTGTCTCTCTGTACGAGATGGTGCAATTGTCCGGAGGCGCCCGTACCATTAGCTCACTCAAAACGACAGTTGTCTCGCTCCGTATGTACGAACCGTGTCCCAATGGCGGAACTCTGGTAGTTAGGGTGTCAAATTAGACTACAAGGATGGCAGCATAAGTTGCCAAAGTTTCAGTATGGCTGATCAGCGATCTTTTTCTCCTAGATTAATTCGAGCGGCAGTCATCAGCATCCTTTTGATAGCAATTAACACCTACTGGCTGGCTTATGCGGAGATGCTATGGCACACCGCGCACCTGACGACTGTTGCCCTCTCGGTGAATGTACTATTCTCCCTGTTGATAGTCGCATGGTTAAACATGATCATACGGCGGGTTTTGCCTAGAGCGGAACTCAGTCAGCAGGAGATGCTCGTAATTTTTTCAATGGTGGCAGTGGGGAGTGCTTTCACGGGACATGACAACATGCCGCGTTTAATGGGGCTGATGCCTTATGCGCATCGTTTTGCAAGTCCCGAGAATGACTGGAGGGCGCTTTTCTTCCACCATCTTCCCAACTGGCTCATCATCTCTGATCCAAAAACGGTTCAAGACTTCTACCGAGGAAATCGAAATTTTTTTACGGACGGCTATCTTGATCATTGGATGACTCCGATTTTTTCCTGGTCGATTGTTGTCTTTCTCTTAATGGTCATTTTTCTTTGTCTGACTGCAATCATCCGAAAACAGTGGGTTGAGAATGAAAAACTCTCGTATCCGATAATACAAATCCCGTACGAAATCACGGCACGATCGGGGTCAATGTTTGGAAAACGCCTGGCAATCATCGGCTTTTCAATTCCGGTAATCATCGGTCTAATCAATGGATTTCACGGCATTGTGCCAAGCCTACCGCGAATCGTCACCGACTATGACCTCAACGTGTACTTTACCCAGAAGCCGTGGAACGCATTGGGAAGCCTGCCGATTCGCTTAAATGCACTGATGATTGGGATAGCATTTCTTTTGCCCTTGGATCTTCTTTTTTCTTGCGTGTTTTTCTACTTCATCAACAAGGCACAGCTTCTAATTGGCAGCACAGCGGGTGTCCAGAATATACCCGGATATCCGTTTTTCGGAGAACAGGGAGCGGGTGCCCTGTTCGCTTTGTTGGTCGCCGCATGTTGGAGCGGTAGGAAGCACATTTCTCGTGTGTTTCGTCATGCTTTGCGTCCGGATCGCATGAGCGACATCGCCGAACCCATTCCCTATAGGTGGTCGGTGATTGCATTGTGTCTCTGTCTGCTGATGTTGATGGGTTTTTGCGTTCAAGCGGGAATGTCAGTTTGGGCTTTTTGCGTTTTCATAGGGGTATATCTATTAATTGTAGTTGGACTTGCGCGTATGCGAGCTGAATTGGGGCCGCCTGTGCATGGAATCGGCTATGTGACGCCGCAATACCTGATAGTGTCGATGTTTGGTACACGACGTCTCAGGGCTCCGAATTTGACGATGCTCTCAATGTTGAATTGGCTTAGCGGTGCGACTTACGCATCATTTCGCACACATCCGATGCCGGATCAGCTTGAGGCGTTCAAACTCGGGAACCGGACGGGAATCCGAAACCGGACAATGTTCGCAGCACTGCTGATCGCCAGCATCGCGGGAATCCTTTCAGGTCTCTTGATTTACCCATTTACTATATATAAGACCGGGGTCGCCGCAAATGCGGAACAGATACACGCTGGCGGGTTGGAAACCTACGCCTTCCTTTCTTCTTGGATGATTAAACCCGAACCTACAAATTGGTTAGCAGTTTTAGTTCTAGCTTCTACCTTCTTTTTCAACCTCGGCGTGATGGTCATTCGCACTCGATACGTTTGGTGCCCTCTCCACCCTGCAGGCTATGTTATCGGGCTGGCGCCGAACACCCCTGAAGTCATTTGGTTTCCAGTCTTGGTTGCCATGATCGCAAGGTGGTCGATACTAAAGCACGGCGGCATCAAGGGCTATCGTCGCGCGATACCGTTTTTTATCGGCTTAGCTATTGGTGAAACGCTGATGAGTTGCATCTGGGCTATACGAAGTGTTATATTCCATACCACATAACCTACTGATTCTTGGTAGTGCGCCATTATCCCTGTAGGAATAATTTTTACGGCAAGGGACACTGGTTTTCTGCACCGTGTTTGGCTTTGAAAAGGCCTACCTTGATAGAGACTTCCTAATTCTCTCACTCCAGCGGAGATCAAGCGACTGAATAAGAAGCGCGATAGAGATCTTCAATGTCGAGTGTTACTTGAGAGCACGCCATTATCCCTGTAGGATTAATTCATCCGGCAGGAAACACTCATTTTTCGCTATTTGACAGGTTTTGAAAAATCGTTCCTTCGCAGTATGGTATCACTCCAGCGGAGTGAGATATCAATAGAACACACTTCCCAGCCTCACCAAGGGCACTTTGCCTGCTTCTAAAGCGTGGAGGTGTACATGCAACCAACCACATTTCTGTTGACAATAAGGTGGGAAAGCGTATAATTTTCCCACATCTATCTTCTGTCGTGAACACGCCTCGGAACGTGCTTGGCGAATCTAATAAATGGGTTTTAAAGCCGTTAGATTGTTACGACTCGAAGCTTGCGGGGAAGTGTGTCTCGTTCTGGCGAAGCGTTGAGAAGGATGCATGAACACGAATCTTAGTGGGGCGGAAATAGGCCTCTACCGGAGAAACGGATTCCTCGTAATTTCCGACTTTCTGACCCACACAGAACTTGAATGGTGGCGTGACGCGGTATATGAATCCATTGAGGAGCATATACGACAGAAAGCCCCTAACAACCAAAAAGAGGAAGGATACTACAAGCACGTTTTCATCCAATGCGTTAATATTTGGAAGACCAACGAGAAGATTAAACAAATAGCGACCGACCCTCGCTTGGGAAAGTTGGCGACAGACTTAGCCGGTACATCCGGCGTCCACTTATACCACGATCATGCCTTGATAAAGGAACCGTGGGCAAATCCAACCAATTTTCACATTGACAATCCATATGATCCATACGACTCTCGGCAAGGCATCATGCTATGGGTGGCGCTGGATGATGCGACCATCCAAAACGGTTGTATGTATCTACTTCCCGGAACGCACCTCAAGAGCCATTTCAAGTTCACTGGTGTGCTTGAACGGGAGGGCGTTGGCGGTTTGTTCGATGAATATCCGGATTGGACCGAGATTGAACCATATGTTGCGGAGGTGAAGGCCGGCGACGCGGTGTTCATTAGTGGGATGATAGCTCATGCCGCTGGTCCCAACATGACGCCGAGGCCGCGCCGCGCCTACGCAATGCTATTCATGCCGGAAGGAGCCAAGTACAACGGTCGTCGAAGCGGACTCCCTTACGAACTGGTCGAAAAACTTGAGATCGGCGACGTTATCCCCCATCACGAACAGGTACCGTTGCTATTCTCCTACGGCGTCGACAGCCCAACCCAACGAGCAGTGGTAGCAAGCGAAATCGCGGATTGATTAGCCTATCTAGGAAAGGTCGAAGGACATCTCTATGATATCTTTCAGAGCATTAGGGAAAACATGAGGGGCCATTTCAAAAGAATTGACCTTGTCGTTGACACGCTCGTAGCTGAACCGGGACAGAGATTGGAAGGGCATTTACATGTGGGCACAATGGAGGACGGTACTCCGATACGGTTGCCGGTCGCGTTGATTAATGGCAACTATCCCGGTCCAACGCTTTACATTCAGTCAGTAAGTGACGGTGATGAACTGAATGGCCTAGCCGTCACCCACGAGATATTACGCACGGTTCGACCGGACAGTTTGAGCGGCAGAATAATTGTCGTGCCCATCGTGAATTTTCACGCCTTTCATGCTAGGCAAGCCTTCAGCCCGATTGACAAAAAGAAGATGAACCGGTGTTTCCCGGGCAATCTGAATGGAACGTCAAGCGAACGCATTGCGCATCTTCTATTTGAATATGCCGTATCTCAGGCGGATTATTGTATTGACCTGCACCAGGGTAGTATCCATCCGATGATTGACGAAGTCCGCGTGCGTGTCGGCCATAAACATCCCCAACATAAGGCATGCATCGAACTGGCGCGAGTCTTCGGTATTGGGTATATATTTAATGAGAAAGGACCGCAGGGGCAACTCGCACAAGCCGCTCCGGACAATGGCATTCCTACAATTGATCCCGAACTGGGTGGCTGCATGGGTTGGGATGGAAAGAGCATTGCGAAAGGTGTACGTGGCGTTCAAAACGTCCTCCGCTACTACGGATTTGCCGAGGGCGATCCCGTACTGCCCGAGAGACAAGTACTTGTGGATAGATTGATGCCGCTTCTAAGCAATGAAGGCGGTTTTGTGTACTACAAAGTCGGCCTCTACGACGATGTGGCCGCTCATCAGCCGGTAGCCGAAGTTCGTGATGCCTTTGGCAACTTGCGGGAAGTGATCCGTGCTACGGAAAGTGGAATATTCTGGTCGCACCCGGTGTATCCGAGGGTCGTGACGGGAGGCGTCATTGGCACGATTGGCATTCCTGTCGACTATATTTAGTGTGCCATCATCGTCCGAGAGTTCGTGTGACGGATTACTTGTACACAATTAGTTTTGGGATTGCTGTATCACTTTCGCCATGTAGTCCTAGTGTGATAGCGTAAACTTGATTTGAAATTCAGCGTCTTTAATTGTGTTTTCACTAAATGCTTGAAACGGGAGAAGAATAGAAATCAAATGCAACAGTTATGTAGAGTCGGGTTTATGATGTTTTTCTTCATATTCATTGCGGTGACAATCCGGAATGAATCGATGGCCGATTGGTCCGCATGGCGAGGTCCGGCCCAAAATGGGACCTCCTCGGATACAGGTTTGATTTCCACATGGTCGCAAGATGGCGAAAACCTGATATGGAAGGCGGATTTCATCGGAAGATCTACGCCTATCGTTCTTAACAGGCGTGTGTATGTCATCGGTCGCGTTGGGGAAGAAATCACGGAACAGGAAAGGGTTGCATGCTTTGACGCCGAATCGGGTGGATTGCTGTGGGAACATCGATTCAATGTCTTTCACAGCACGATTCCATTTAACCGACTCGGTTGGACTAGTCTAGCCGGCGATGCGGAAACCGGCTATGTCTACGCTCACACAATAAGCGGAATATTTGCTTGTTTCGACGGTGACGGTACGATTGTCTGGTCACGCTCGCTAACGGAGGAGTTTGGGCGTTTCACAGGCTATGGTGGACGCGTTGTTTCGCCCGTGGTAGACGAAGACCTCGTCATCTTGAGTTTCCTCAATACGAGTTGGGGCAGTCATGCCGCTATGCGCCATCGCTATTTTGCGTTTGACAAGCGGACCGGAGAAGTTATATGGACGGCAACTCCCGGCGGCCGCCCCAAAGACACGACCTATCCAGTTGCGGTGGTCGCAGAGATCGGCTTAAGGCGGTTATTGATCGACGGGAATTCGGATGGTCATGTGTATGCGATGGACATTAACACGGGTGAAAACGTGTGGGGCTTTCTGGTCAGCCAGGGACCACTAAATTCTTCGGTGGTGGTGGATGGAACGCGGGTCTATGCAAGCCATAATCGAGAGAACACGGACACGACGGTCATGGGGCGTGTCGTATGCATTGACGGAATCGGAAAGGGTGACGAGTCGAAATCGCATGAAGTTTGGCGCGTCGATGGGATTGAGGCGGGTTACAGCTCGCCGGCATTTCACGATGGACGCCTCTACGTTGTGGATAGTGCGGCAAACCTGCACTGTCTGGACGGGGATACCGGTCGCACGCATTGGACGCACAGCCTTGGCACGGTTGGCAAAGGATCCCCGGTGGTGGCGGATGGAAAGATATATGTCACCGAAGTGAACGGCCATTTCCACATCTTGCAACCGGGTGCGAACGAGTGTACGTCGCTTGACACGGAACAGATTGAAAGAAATGCCGGGCGCTACGCCGAGATTTACGGTTCGCCGGCGATAGCCTATGATCGGATTTACTTTGCCACCGAGGCGGGGCTCTTCTGCTTGGGGAAAAACGCACACAGTGTGGCGGCGCTTTCGGGCACTAAACCACCGGAGGCTTTGAGATATGGTTCGGGCGGCCCTGAAACCGACAAAAAGACAATCGAAGCCGCTGCAGTCCGGATCGTTCCTTCCGAACTCTTGAGCACACCGGGAGAAACGGTTCAATTCAACGTTCATGCTTATGGTGAGTTCGGTAACGTCTTGGGAGAGAGAATTGGGGCCTGGTCGATTGAAGGATTGAACGGTGTTATTGACGACGACGGAACGTTGAAACTGGAAGTCGGCGATGTTGGGGCTGCGGGCACCGTGTCGGTCAAAGTCGGCGAGGTAAGTGATACCGCGCGCGTCCGCGTCATCCCCGAATTGCCGTGGCACGAAGATTTTGAATCAATCGAGGAAGGAAAACACCCTCCGCATTGGGTGCGTGCGTCGGGACGCTATAGAGTCCGAGAGATGGATGGAAACAAAGTTCTCGTAAAGCCGCCTGCGCGTCGCGGACTACACCGGTCCAACGTATATATCGGTCGTCCGAACATGAGTGATTACACCGTTCAGGTTGATTTAATGGGAACAAAGCCCAAACGCAATCTTCCCGACATGGGACTGATCGCCAATCGGTACACGCTAGAGATGCAAGGCAATCATCAGCGGCTTCAAGTGCTCTCTTGGCGCTCGGACCTCCGGATGGCAAAGTCGGTTGACTTCAACTGGGGCCCCAAGGTTTGGTATACCATGAAAATGACCGTTGAACTCATTGACGATAAAGCAGTTGTGAAAGGTAAAGTTTGGCAAAAAGATACACCTGAACCTGAAGGATGGACGATTACAGTCGAAGACCCGCTGCCGAACCGCGAAGGAAGTCCGGGGATTTATGGCTATTCTCCTGCCGAGATATTTTATGACAACCTAAGAGTTTGGGAGAATTAGCGACTCGCTCCTTGGTGGTCTATTCGCTAAGGATTCAATGCTTACGAGACTGGAACAAGGAACGGTTCCACCACTCCGGTAGGATCAACTGAGCGAATAGCGACCGCGAGAGAGATCCCATAGAGATCTTCTCCAAGTTGCGATTCCCCGCTCCAGCGGAGCGGCATGTCAATAGATGATCTAAAAATAGCTTTGCTGCCGACTATTCAAACAGTCGCTGAAGCTGATGATGGAAGGGACAACCGGTCAATCAATCGGACTCGCGGAAGTATCTAGGCGGTTTTCGCTCGTTCGAGGAGACATGCACTAAAATCAAGGAAGTAAATATTCGAGATTACACTAGTTTATTATGCGGAAGATGAGCATAGAGATCCCATGAATCACAGTTCAGACAATGACAAAATTCGACACTCGACACTCAATCATATTTACTTACCGAAACAGCGAATTTGTAGTCTATTCACTAAGAATTTAATGCTTACGGAACTGGCACAAGAGACGTTTCTACCACGCCGGTAGGTGATCAAGCGAGTGAATAGCGAGCGCGATAGAGATCCCCTCTAACCGCACCGGCACCCAACACTAACCAGATTCTTTTGGAAAATAAACCAATTAAACCCTATTAAATTGCAAGCTGCGTTTTTCACAATATTTTCACGAAAAAGGAATAATGAATGTTACGGATACAAAAGTCAATTGCAGGCGCTGTTGCACTCATCATCGTGAGCGCGTTAGTATATCCAATCAATGTGTTATCGGAGCGCACGAACGATATAGCGATGTGGGGATTCACGCCGCAACGTAATCTTGTCTCCGACGAAACTGACTTGCCCGAAAAATGGAATCCAAAGACCGGGGAGAACATCAAATGGAAAGCGGAACTGGGATCACAATCCTATGCTGGACCGGTTATTATAGGCGGCAAAGTTTTTGTTGGAACTAACAACCAAGCCCTACGCAATCCCAAACTCACCGGTGACCGCGGTGTCATTATGGCTTTTAACGAGGCTGACGGTGTATTTCTATGGCAAGCGACGCACACCAAACTGCCTGCAGGAAGAGTAAACGATTGGCCTCAGCAGGGAATTTGTTCCACTCCTTTCATTGAAGGAAATCGGCTCTTTTACATATCAAACCGATGTGAAGTTGTGTGCATTGATACCGAAGGTTTTAGGGATGGCGAGAATGACGGGCCATTTACAAGTGAAACAGACGCCACCGACATCGATGGTGATATTATATGGACATACGATATGATGGGGGAACTTGACGTTTTCCCTCATAATCTTGCCACGTGCTCACCGGTGGGCGCCGGAGATTTGCTCTTCGTTATCACCGCCAATGGAGTTGATGAAGGTCACATTCACATTCCGTCACCGTTTGCTCCCAGTTTCATTGCGGTGAATAAAAACTCGGGCGAGCTGGTTTGGGAAAGCGATTTGCCCGGCGAAAATATCCTCCATGGTCAATGGTCGAATCCCGCGTACGCGGAAATTAACGACGTACCTCAGGTGATACTTCCCGGTGGAGATGGTTGGGTGTATTCTCTTGAACCGGAGACGGGAAATCTTATCTGGAAATTTGATTGCAATCCTAAAGACGCCGTGTGGGAATTGGGGGGAAGAGGAACCCGAAACGCCATTATAGCGACGCCTGTAATCCATAACAACAGGGTTTACGTCGGAGTCGGACAGGATCCGGAACACGGAGAAGGGGTCGGTCACCTCTGGGCGATCGATGCCACGGGCAGTGGAGATGTGACCGAAACAGGAGCAGTGTGGCACTTTGGAGACGAAAATTACCATCGTACAATATCCACTGTAGCGATTCACGACGGATTGTTGTATGCGGCGGACCTGAGCGGATTTGTTTACTGCCTTAATGCCGAGACGGGTGAACACTATTGGACCTATGACACGTACGCTGCAATTTGGGGCTCCCCGTTCGTAGCTGACGGAAAGGTATACATTGGCGACGAGGATGGGGATGTGTCCGTTTTCAGAACAGGCAAACAGATGGAGCTAATCTACGAAGTCAATATGGGAAGTGCGGTGTACACCACTCCTGTGGCGAAGGACAAGGTGATATACATTGTGAGTCGAAACACCCTTTTTGCGATTGCCGAGGAGTGAGAGTGGAAACTCGCGCCGAATACTCCTCCGTCTGATATACTGAACCGCTTTGAAAGTTACTCGAAGATAGGGGCTATTCAGCAATTAACGAGTTAAATTACTTGCTCGCCGCTTGCATCCAATTGTAGATACGGATGCCTCTGAATTGAGATGGATGAAATTGATGGACTGATGGGTATTTGAATTACTCAAGATAAAACCTGTAGCTCCCACAGATTCAAGAATAAATGCACTGAACGCAAGTGGTGACGATGCCTCGGTCAGTCAGATATAGAACCTATTTTGATGAAGCGTGGAAAAAAGTAGTGGAGCGATTCTTTCCACAGTTTCTCCTATTCTTTGCGCCGAAACTATACGAAGATGTGGATTTCTCGCAGTCCTTTACCTTTTTGGATAAAGAGATGCAGCAACTTTCTAAAAAGGGGTTGAAGCAATCCAAGTTAGTCGATAAATTGGTGAAAATCTATCTAAAAGATGGTAGCGAACAATGGCTGTTGGTTCATATTGAAGTACAAGGCGACGAAGACGAAAACTTTTCGTTGAGAATGTTCCGCTACTTCTATCGAATCTTTGACCGGTACGGTAAACCAATAGTGAGTATGGCAATTGTTACCGGTCCGGCGAATTGGAAGCCATCACGAGAATACAAACTCAAGTTTTATAACAGCGGGGTTGAATTTCAGTATCTGATGTCAACGCTCATGGATTATGAGCGAGATAAACTTTTGGCAGATGATAACCCGATCGCAATTGTGGTTTTAGCAGCCCAAGACAGTGAGCGGCTGAGACGACGGTATCGAGCACGATACGATGTCAAATGGCACCTGATACGAATGTTGTATAAACGAAATTATACACGCTTAGAGATTCTCGATCTGTTTGATTTTATAGATTGGGTTTTGCAATTGAGTGATAAAGATGAAGAGCGTCTGTGCGAAGAAATCAACAAATTAGAGGAGGCGAAACAAATGCCATACATTACAAGCATTGAGCGAATTGGAATTCAGAAAGGATTGCAACAGGGATTGCAACGGGGAGCTCTGGGGGAAAGTCAGCAACTGATTATTGAAACACTTGATGAACGATTTGGCGCCGTTCCGTCTTTCATTTCTGATGCCATTCTGCAGATTGAAGATCATAATCAGCTCCGAACCCTGCACCGTAGTGCAATCCGAATCACATCAATTGAAGAATTCCAACAGAAACTGAACAACAATTGAACATGCCGGATTGCCATTTTTTTTTAAGTCAATATTAATCTCAAATTAAGTCATGGAGATCTTAAACCAACCTCTGTCTCAAAAAGTCAATGATGCACGTGTTCAACTTGACACTCATGTTCGTGAAATCGTTGGGTGGCATTTCAATCGGGAGACAGGGAGTCCGTTTTGGTTGGAGTTTGCGGATAAACTCGATTTTGACCCGCGAAAGGAAATCGGGGGATACGACGACTTAAAATTACTCGGACATTTTCAGGATGAGTGGTTGCGCGGCGGCCCGGTGCGGCGTTGGGTGCCGAAGGCGTACGCTGATGAACCGGTTTACGTGTTTGAAACGGGAGGTTCTACAGGAATTCCAAAATCTCGCATCAGCATACGCGACTTTCAGATTGACTACGAAATATATAGCGAAACGCTTTCCGATGGAGGTTTTCCGTATGGCAGTGATTGGCTGATGCTTGGACCGACCGGGCCAAGGCGGTTGCGTCTTGCTGTCGAACATCTGGCGCAGCATCGAGGCGGCATCTGTTTTCACGTGGATTTGGATCCACGATGGGTGAATAAACTCATCAATTACGGGAAACATCAGGAATTAGACCTTTACAAAAACCACGTTATCGACCAGGCTCTCAACATCCTGCGAGCGCACGAGTCTATACGGTGTCTGTTCACGACACCGAAGTTACTCGAGGCGCTGTGCGAGAAAATCTCACTGAAGAAGGCGGGGATTCGCGGTATTTTCTGCGGCGGGACTGAAATGAACGCTCAATTTCACCGCTTCGCACGGGAGGAATTGATCCCCGGGATAGATTTTGTTCCCACCTATGGAAACACGTTGATGGGATTAGCGTGCTGTAAACCATTCGATTTAGCCGACAACTATGCCATTATCTATTATCCTCCCCAACCGCGTGCTGTCATCGAACTGGTCGGCCTGGAAAACACCGAAGAAACAGTCGAATATGATCAGACAGGTCGGGTCATGCTGACCACCCTAACCAAAGAATTTTTCATGCCGCGCTTCCTTGAAAGAGATGAGGCGGAACGAGCAAGACCGATCGAGAATTATCCTTGGGATGGAGTTGAGAACCTCAGGTTGTTATCTGAGTTAACAGAGTCGGTCGTGGTAGGCGTGTACTAACCGGCGACAGTCGCTATGCAGAATGGCGGGACTAAAGGCTTGGATTGGTGGGAGAACCGGTGAATCGCAGGCGTCGTGATCACTAGACGTTGTCCAATCAGTCGACTAGCGTTCTTCGAGGTATATCGAATGGCACCGTGGATTGAATGAGAGGAACTAATGGCTATCAAAATCGAGAAATTGTTTCGTGCCCCTTACTCTATGCCGAATGGGTTGCAAGTTACCGACGATGGTCTATGGGTCGTTGATCAGATAACGGATAGGGTTGCTCTGCTTGAGATGAAGAACACGTCTGAATACGGTGTGCCAAGAGTCGTATCGGAGATTGCGACCGAATCATCCAATACGAGCGGGATGACCTATGGAGGCGGATCGCTTTGGTTGACAGCGAACGGTGAAGGGAGCCGCTGGAGACCGGCCCGACCAACGGACGCGAACACGGGCGGTTCGGACATACTCAGAGTAGATCCGAAAACGGGCGACACCACGGAGCGGTATCCGTTGCCCGGTGGGGGCGGAACACACGGTGTTGAATACGACAACTACGACGACGGCTATGTCTGGGTCCAAACCCTCAAGGATGATGTCCTGCATAAGGTAAAAATTTCCGACTGGTCTGTGCAACACACGATTCCCCTGCCGTATACCCGCGGTCATGGTATGGTGCGATTAGATGATGGTATCTGGGTCGTGCACACCTCTGACCGTGTCATCGTCAAATTAGACTTGAACGACGGTCGACTAATGGATCGAATTGAAGTGCCGGAACCGCATCCCGAACCGCACGGGTTGTCAATCTTCAATGGGGGTTTTGTGTATTGCGATGCGACTTCCGGCTGGGTGGCGAAAATCACGTTATGACGCTCTATTCTGCGTTTCATAACCCGTTAGATTTTAAAGTAGAGTCCCCATGATACATATTCCAATTCTTCGGGCCGGAAGGTCTTACAAGAGTCTGACTACGGTTGATGTACCTCATGTCAAGGGGGGTGAACCGGTTGCCCGTGTAAGTCAGGCGAATCAGGGATTGATTGCAAAGGATTTGCATAGCGTCGATCAGAACTGGCGGGCTCTGGAAGCCCTCACCGTTTCGGAGTTGCTTGTCATTTGTAAAGAGGCGGCACAACTATTCGCGGAAACGGAACTGCCACTGGATGGCGCGTCGCAGTCTCCAGACGATTATGTTCACTGCCTTTCTGCCACCACAGGGATGCCCGAATCACTTTGTTGGAAGAACATGGCAAAGATTCGAGTGGTGTTGGAAGAACTTGAGGCGATTCTCGGTGGATTGACACGAGGACTAGATCTCTCGGTTCTTGATGAAGGCTGGGGCGTTCAAGATGGGAGGCATCTAAGTTATGTGCCGCAAACCGAGGCGCTAGGCGCGGTGCTTCCGAACAACTCCCCCGGTGTGCACGCCCTCTGGATTCCGGCGGTTGCACTTAAAACTCCGCTCATTCTGAAGCCCGGGAGTCTGGAACCGTGGACGCCGTTTCGTATATCACAAGCGTTGATCGAAGCGGGTTGTCCCATGGAAGCGTTTGGGTTTTATCCGACCGACTATTCGGGAAGTAGCGAAATCCTGCTCCGATCTGGTCGATCTATGCTGTTTGGAGGGGGAACCACGGTTTCACCATGGAAAACTGACTCCCGTGTACAGATACATGGTCCCGGTCAGAGCAAAATCATCCTCGCCGACGATACGATAGCGGGCTGGGAAGACTACGCCGATTTGATGGTTGCTTCCGTTGCAGAAAATGGCGGCAGATCGTGTATCAACGCGTCGGGGGTCTGGGTGCCGTCAGATGGCAAAGAAGTCGCAGAGGCATTGGCGTCGCGTTTGTCGCGAATTGAGGCTAGACCGCTGGATGATCCGGAAGCCGGAATAGCCGCGTTTCCGAATCCGGAAGTCGCCCATCACATGTCAAATCTTATTGATAGTCATCTCAAAGTGCCGGGCGCAACGGATATCACGGCAATGGTTCGAGGGACGGAGAGGCTCGCTCAAGTTGATGGATGCACATTCCTACTGCCGACGGTCATTTGGTGTGAAGATTGGCAACACCCTCTCGCAAACACCGAATTCCTTTTTCCCTTCGTCAGTGTTGTCGAAGTACCTCAAACGGCCATGTTGGAACGCATTGGTCCCACTTTGGTTGTGACGGCCATCACGGAAAATAGAAAATTTAGGCGTGATTTGACCAACTCACTAGCGGTGGATCGCTTGAATTTGGGGCCCATTCCCACAAATCAGATTTCGTGGGATCAACCACACGAGGGGAATCTTTTTGATTTTTTGTATCAACAGCGGGCATTACAGATTGAGCCAAGGAGATAACGAATAAAGAGATGCTCTCCTTCGATTTCCAACCTTCCACCCGTGTAGTCTTCGGGGAAAACGCGTTAGGTAATTTAGGGAGTTTGGCGAAGGAATTGGGAGCACAGGATGTCTTAATCATCACCGACCCCGGCGTTGCTGAAGCGGGCATCGTCGAGAAAGCAGTGGATTTTCTGGTAAAGCAATCTATTAGTTGCGCTGTGTTCCAGGAAGTTGAAGAAAATCCGACTACGAAGCATGTTGCTAACGGCGTCCGATTTGCTCGCGATTTGGGACAACTTGATCTCATCGTGGGGCTAGGCGGTGGTAGCGCAATGGACTGCGCAAAAGGAATGAACTTTATCCTCACAAATGGCGGAGTGATGGAAGACTTTTGGGGTATGGACAAAGCATCCAAACCCATGCTGCCATCGATTGGGATTCCAACGACCGCCGGCACAGGCAGCGAAGCGCAGTCGTACGCATTGATCGCCCGGGAAGAAAGCCATGTTAAGATGGCGTGCGGCGACAAGAAGGCTCGGTTTCGAACGGTCATTCTCGATCCCGTTTTGACCTCGAGCGCGCCCGATGATGTAAGGGCGAGTACGGGAATTGATGCGATCTCCCATGCCGTGGAGAGCCATGTCGCAACGCGTCGGAATCCGGTGTCACAGCTATTTTCGAGAGAGGCATGGTGTCTGCTTGAGAACAGTTTTGAGACTGTAATCGTCAATCCAGCCAATCTTGAGGCTCAGAGCCAGATGCTGCTGGGTGCGCATTACGCGGGGGTTGCCGTAGAGAATTCAATGCTTGGCGCTGCGCACGCATGCGCCAATCCATTGACCTCAAGTTACGGAATCACTCATGGAGTTGCGGTAGGACTGATGCTCCCGCACGTCATCAAGTTCAATTCTCGGATCATGGGGAAGTCGTATCGGGAGTTGCATTCCTCATCGATTTATGAACGAGTGTGTGAACTGAAAGCCGCCGCACATTTGCCTGGCATGTTGCGCGATTTTGGAATTGACGAGAGCGATCTGCCAAGACTAGCGGGAGAGGCTGCGAACCAATGGACGGGGAAATTCAATCCGCGCCCCGCCAATGAAACCGAGTTGCTTCAACTCTATGAATCAGCCTACTAAATCCCATAAAGTTTCACACGTTGCGGTTTTGGTTTTTATAGGATGTATTCTACCTTTCTCGGTTCTGCACGGTGAGGTCACCTCTCACGATTGGCCTAGTTTTCGAGGTAATTCGGCATTAACGGGGGTTGCTGTGAGCAAATTACCCGTCAGCCTCGAACTGCTGTGGACGTATCAAACCGGGGAAGGCATTGAGTCAACCGCAGCCATCACGGGTGAAACCGTCTATGTAGGTTCATGGGATGGGCATCTGTATGCGGTCAACCTGTTGACCGGAGAACTCAAGTGGAAATACAAGGCCTCAAACGAGATTAAATCATCCCCGTCCGTCTTTGGAGACGTAGTATATTTTGGCGATGAAACTGGTGATTTTCACGCGGTGGACGCCAAGACCGGTGTGAAACTGTGGGTTTTCCGCACGGAAGCCGGAATTATTTCATCGGCAAATTTCGCCGGTGATCGGGTTATCTTCGGTTCTTATGATCAGTATCTGTACTGTTTGTCCATTAAAGACGGTTCTCTGATTTGGAAGTTCCAAACCGAGGGTTATGTGCATGGCTCTCCAGCCATTTCTGACGGAGTCGCGGTCGTCACCGGTTGTGACAGCTATCTTCGCCTCATTAGTTTGAAGAGCGGCCGGCAGGAGAAGGCCATAGAGTTGGGGGACTATATCGCCGCCAGTCCGGCAATGCTGAACCATCGTGTTTATGCCGGGACGTTCGGGAATCGAGTGTTGGGAATTGACCTGCGAAGCGATAGCATTCTTTGGCGCTATGAGAATCCGAAAAAACAGTTCCCGTTTTACGCGTCGGCTGCCATTACCGAAAATGTCCTCGTTATCGGTGGCAGGGACAAGATGGTCCACGCCCTCAAGCCGGAGACCGGTGAACTATTGTGGAGCTACAACGTAAAGTCACGAGTGGATTCCTCGCCGGTCATCGTTGGCACTCGCGCGTTTTTTGGAACCACGGGCGGAGTCATATACGGGTTGAACATTCAGTCGGGCGAGCGGGTTTGGGAATTCGTCACCGGAGCGTCGATTATGGCGTCCCCGAGTGTTGGCGGCGGTAGGTTGGTGATAGGGTCGGACGACGGAATCCTATACTGTTTCGGTATAAAGGAAGACGATGAGTGATCAGGGCAAGAATGTGAAGTCGGAACCGGCGACGACACGATCAGATTCAGAAAACACGGAAGTCGGGAGTGTTTTTGTCTCGAACTACCCTCCATATTCCTTCTGGAACACAGAGGCCGTCCCGGATGCTATGGGGATCTTGGACTCGAGTGCGTCCCTAGGAGCACAGCTGGGACTTTATCTCCACATTCCGTTTTGCCGAAAGCGCTGTAAATTTTGTTATTTTCGGGTTTATACCGATAAGAACAGTTCGGAAATCGAAGTATACCTCGACGCGTTGGCGAGAGAGGTCGAAATCTACAGCACTATGCCCGCAATCAACGGCAGACCTCTATCATTTGTCTACTTCGGCGGCGGGACCCCGTCATACATTAGCGCCAAACACTTGAAAGCGCTTGTTGATCGGCTGAAGAAAGCAATTCCTTGGGATGGTGCAGACGAAATTGCCTTTGAGTGTGAACCTGGCACCCTGACCCAAACCAAGTTAGAAGCTATCAGAGAAATTGGTGTGACCCGGTTGAGCCTAGGCGTCGAAAACCTCAACGACGATATCTTGGCGGAAAACGGCAGGGCGCATCTTTCCAAAGAAGTCTATCGCGTCATGCCTTGGATCGAAGCGCTCGACTTCGATCAGGTCAATATAGATCTGATTGCGGGAATGGTTGGCGAGACATGGGAAAGTTGGCGTGCAACGGTCCAACAGACCATTGAGTTGAATCCTGATAGCATTACTATATACCAGATGGAACTGCCGTTTAACGCCACCTATTCACAAGACATTCTTGGCGGTAAAGCGTTGCCCGTAGCGAATTGGAAAACCAAACGCGAATGGCATAACTACGCATTTGAGCAGTTCGAACTCGCCGGATTCGCGAATTCTAGCGCATACACAATGGTAAAGAGAGGCAAACCGCGCAGATTTGTCTACCGCGATGCGGTCTGGCAAGGGAGCGACATGATGGGAACGGGGGTTGCTTCTTTTTCGCATATGAGTGGTGCGCACTATCAGAATGCGACCGGTTGGAAGGACTATATCGGTTCGCTTAAAGCCGACCGACTGCCATTGAGCCGCGCGTTCTTAACAACCCCGTCAGAGCGCCTTACACGCGAAATGATACTGCAATTGAAATTGGGAAGGATAGACACAGCCTATTACCGCGAGAAGTTTAATGTCGACATACTGGAGGAGTTTGGTTCAACCTACAAAAAACTGCAAGATGAAGGCATGTTAATTCTCGATGTAGATTCGGTGGAACTGACGAGAAAAGGGTTGCTCCAGGTCGATGGGCTGTTGCCGGAGTTCTATGCTCCAAAATATCGGAATGCGCGATATACGTAAAGAAGACAGGGGCAATGTTAGTTGATTCGCTTCACAAAAGATGATGTGTGAAGTAGCACGGATCAAATAGCCCATGACCCGTTAGCAATTTAATTGACGCGAATTTTCTTGATAACTGCACAAATCGATAGGGTAAATTCTGGGTCAATCAATAGGCATATGTCCAAACCTGCAACCGTCGAAACCAAGTGTTTTCTTGAAAACTTGGTTTCTTTATGCCACGAAACCGCCGAATCCGAATATTCTTTTGATAACTTGATTTCCACCCTCACTCAACACGCCAATGTTTGATTGACAACTTAATATCTGTGTGGTATATTTTAACAAGCCATCCGTCATGAAGGGGAACTCATTTTTTCTGTCGGCATTTTGTTGGCGTTACGATTCCCGAAAACCCGCTCTAGCAAAGGAATCCTCCGTTTCAGGACCTGCCAACACGCGGCTTATATAGACGCTCCGTTGGCATCTTTTTTCTCACTTAATCGGTTCAATGAGAAATTGTGGCGCGCAACAAGCGGAAATCCAAGCATTCTTTGAGACAAGAGATGATCGAATGTGGAAACAGATTGAACACAGCAAATTGATAGATGCATTATTACTTTCTAACCCGCTATCCAAGCGTTCCTCAAATGGTGGGCTCAAACTTTTCTTCAATGTCATGATATTTGTCTTCCATGGATAGGTTACAAGAAGTGCTACCCATTTTTACGATTGGCTACGGTAGCCGTTCGATTGAGCAGTTCATTGACGTCCTGAAAGTGCATCAGATTGCTTACCTCATTGATGTGCGCTCGGCGCCCTATTCGCGCTACAAACCCGAATTCTCAAAGGAAGCATTGGACGCGGAACTGGGACGACACGGAATTCGGTATGTTTACATGGGCGACACATTGGGCGGTCACCCCGATAACAAAGAGTGCTACGATTCGAACGGGAAAGTCGATTACGACAGAGTGAAGAAGACCGAAAACTACCAAGTCGGAATCAATCGCCTTCAAAAAGCGGTCGCACAGAAGCAGTGCGTTGCTCTCATGTGCAGTGAGGGAAAACCGGAAAACTGTCACCGGAGCAAACTTATAGGGGAGACTCTGGAAAAGCGGAACGTACCGATAACTCATATTGATGAAAACAATGAGCCACAGTCTCAAATGCATATCATTGATCGCCTTACTGGGGGACAAATGCCATTGTTTGGTGAAGATGAGTTTCAGTCGCGCAAGCGGTACCAATGATCTACAATGAAACCCAAGATTGTTACCATCGGAGTGTATGGATTTGATGAGTCCAGTTTCTTTGAAGCCTTGCGTGAAGCAGAGGTTGATACCTTCTGTGACATTCGCTCCCGGCGGGGATTACGTGGTGCAACATACGCATTCGCCAACAGCCAACGCCTTCAAGCCCGACTTGCAGACCTAGGCATTCATTACATTCATCGCAAAGATCTCGCGCCAGCGAAAGTTACTAGAGATAAGCAGGCGGAAGCAGACAAGGCGGCAAAAATTGCCAAACGCAAACGTACAGTATTAAATGAAGCATTTATAGAGGCATACCATTCAGATTGCCTATCGACATTTGAACCGGCAAGTCTTCTTAATGACTTTGAAGTGGATACACAGGTCGTAGCGCTGTTTTGCGTCGAAAGAGAACCAGAGGCGTGTCATCGTTCATTGTTAGCTGCCAAACTGGCGACGGTTCTTAATTTGGAGGTGGAGCATATTGTGCCATGAAAGTTTTGATAGTTGCGAAAACCAGAATGGGAAGTGGTGCATGTATTGGGGCGATTACGGAGGACGGAAAAAGCGTTCGATTAATACCGTACGGTGCTGACCCACATGACGGAGCCAATCGGGAATACGAAATTGGAGACGTTTGGGAGATTTGCGCCAAACCTGCGAGTCAATTGGCCCCGCCACACACAGAAGACATCGTGGTCTACAATAAGAACCGACTTCGCGAAGCAAAGGACCTCATCGGATCCATAGAAAGATTTATGCCTTCCATGCACGGCAGTCCATTTGGTCTATATGAAGGATTGTTACAAACTACCGGTGACGGCGCACTGTATGTCACCGAGAAGAGTGGAATTCCCCTATACAGCACAACCTTCTGGCGTCCGGATGTGTCACTTGAGCGCAATACAGAGGGAAGACGTATACACTATTGCTATCCGACCAAGAATGGTGGTTGCACATTTGCTTATGTGGGGTTTGAAGATCGACCGCTTGAAGTGATACCCAAAGATACGCTGCTGCGTATCTCGCTCGCTCGACCTTGGCGTCCGAAAGACAGACCGAATGACGAGTTGCGCTGCCATGCACAGATATCCGGTTGGCTCCTCACGGATGAAGACCAAAGAAAAACGGTACTCTCAAATGATACCGCACGTTCTCGATCTCAGACGACGTCACACTCACCCTCGAAAATCCTTCAAGATGTATTTGGGCATTCACGGTTCCGTTCGTTGCAGGAGGAAATCGTCGATCACATATTAGACGGTTATGATGCTTTCATTGTCCTGCCAACCGGTGGCGGAAAGTCGCTCTGCTTCCAATTGCCTGCGCTCATCTTTGACGGCGTGACTGTCGTCATCTCTCCATTGATTTCATTAATGGAGGATCAGGTGATGAAGTTACAACAGCGGAAAGTGGGCGCAACTTTTCTCAACCACACGGTTGAGTGTTCTGAGTACGTCTCGACGATGCAACGTGTTAAGCGTGGTGAAGTCAAACTACTTTACATGGCTCCTGAAACGCTCATGCGACCTGAAATCCTCTTGATGCTTGATGAATCGAATGTGTCGTGTCTTGCAATTGATGAAGCCCACTGTATTTCCCAGTGGGGACACGATTTTCGTCCGGAATATCGAGAGTTAGTCTCCGTCCGAAGGCGTTTTTCGCACGCAGTTTGCCTTGCACTTACGGCTACTGCTACACCCCGGGTTCAAGAGGACATTAGGCAATTGCTCTGCATTAGCGAGGAGAGTCAATTTGTCGCTAGTTTTGACAGGGGGAATCTGTTCCTCGCGGTTGAACCAAAAGTTAACATGCTTGAACAGTCGCTCGCGTTTCTTAATAAACATCGCGGCGACCCCGGTATAATCTACTGCCAAACAAGGGAGCAAGTTGAATCGTTGGCTCATGAGATAGCGCGGCGCGGCATTCCAACTCTCCCGTATCACGCTGGATTGGACAGCGAAATCCGTAGTAGGAATCAGGACGCTTTCATTACCGGAGAAATTCAGGTGATTGTGGCGACAATTGCCTTCGGGATGGGAATAGATAAAGAGGATGTGCGCTTTGTGCTACATACGGGTTTACCAAAAGAACCTGAATCTTACTATCAGGAGATTGGCCGCGCTGGACGGGATGGCGAGCATGCAGAGTGTCTCCTATTGTTCGGTTGGGCGGATATGGACACCATAAGGCATTTCATCGATCAAGGTACGTCATCTGAGCACGAGGGGCGGTTGGACCGATTGAACATACTTGTTGATTGGGCACTTTCAAATGAATGCAGGCGTAAAGGGTTATTAGCTTACTTTGGTGAACGTTATGAGAATGAAAGTTGTGGAAGGTGTGACAATTGCCGGAAGGAACAGATGAAAAAGGTTGACTTGACTACACAAGCTCAACAATTTCTCTCATGTGCTATACAGACAGGCGAGATTTTCGGCGAAAGCCACATCGTTAATGTCCTACGTGGTTCAAAATCACAAAAAGTCATCAATAGCAAACATGATAGACTCTCGACCTACGGCATCGGTTCAGAGCACAGTAAAGAGGAATGGAGACATGTGGCATTTCAGCTAGTTCAATTCGGATTATTGAACCGAGATTCACAACACGGTAGTCTCCGAACGACAGATAAGGGACGGGACGTGATAAATGGAGATGTGCAGTTCTTGGGATTGCCTTGGAATTCGGCAACCCGCAGCGACAAGAATCGTCACAGTTTGAGAGGGGAGCACGAGAACGGCAAACGCCAATCCGTGATGCACACAATGACAAATCCATTAAAGTTATACGACATTCCCTCGAACATAGAAGAAACTCTCTTAATGCCGGAAGACGAGGAATTCGATGGAACGCAATTTGAGAAACTGGGCCTTACGTTTGACGAGAAAATTCACAACTGCGCCGCTTACATTAAGAACATCCGCGCCCAACAGAAGACTTTGGACGCTCACATCGAAATCCTTCAAGAAGAAATGCGTGCACTTCAGGGGAAACGCGAAGAATTGGAGAACAACCGTAAAGGCGTTGCGCAATACATCAAAGGCTTGCTTGAGTCTCTCGGACTTGAAAAAGCCGGTAACTCTATCCATCGTGTGCGCATCGCCCGTTCTCCACTCACTGTTGAAGTAGATATGGAAAAACTTGAATCCACATGGATTAAGCGAACAGAGAACGTGTACGCCGATAAGCGCGGAATCATTGAGCACATTAAAAAAACAGATGAAACCCCGGATGGGGTCAGGCGTATCGAAAATACTCACCTCCGTGTAAGTTGAAATGGATAGTGAGTGCCACTCACGGTGACTGTGGTAAATCGTTTACAGCTTGGCACTGAGAGTTCAGATCTTGACCTCTAAAACCTTGTTGCAATGAAATGAGATAGGAAGGACTACTAATGAAGAAATTTGCGAATTTATTGGCCGTATCTTTGTTGCTGATTAGCGGTATTTCAATCGCCGGTGCTACGGATTGGCCTCAGTGGCGTGGCCCCGATAAGGATGGAATCTCTCGGGAAACGGGACTTCTCAAAGAATGGCCCGACGGTGGTCCCCAAGTCATCTGGAGAGTACCACTGGGAGAGGGCTTTTCCGGGATGTCTGTCGTTGGTGGGCGAGTCTATACGATGTTTTCGGAAGGGGATGATGAGTTTGTTGTTTGTCTTGATGCCTCAAATGGAGAGGAGATTTGGCGGTTTCGATCAGACAGCAACTACCAGGAATCCATGGGCGGCAACGGCCCTCGTGCAACTCCAACGATTGACGGAGAGTTGCTCTTTACGGTTACCGCGCAAGGCAAGTTGTACGCTTTAAATACGGCGAATGGAGCGAAGGTGTGGTCGCACGATCTTCAGGCGGAATTCGGAAGCAAAATGCCCAGATGGGGAGTTTGCACCTCACCCCTCGTTGAAGGCGATTTGCTTTTGGTTGAGGTCGGCGGGAAGGAAGGAAAATCGATTGTCGCATTTGATAAGACAAACGGCCTCGTCGTGTGGAGTTCCCATACGGACATACTCGGGTATTCCTCACCCATTGCCGTGACGATCGGTGGGATTCGACAACTCATTGTCTTCACTGGGACTCAGTTAGTCTCCGTTTCGCCCGAAAACGGCAAACTCTATTGGACGTACCCTTGGCAGACGCAGTATGATGTCAATGCCGCCACGCCGGTATTTATTCCGCCGGACAAGATTTTCATCTCTTCCGGGTACGGCAAAGGAGCCGCGGTCGTGCAAATCAGGGTGATGGATTTAACTGAATCCAGCGCCGACATTAGGGCTGTGGAAATATGGAAGAATACAGATATGAAGAACCATTTTGCTACTTCTGTGCTGCACGGAGATCACCTTTATGGCTTCGACAACGCGATACTGAAATGCATAGATGCGAACTCTGGCGTGGAAAAATGGAAAACACGGGGGTACGGTAAAGGCACACTCATGCTTGCAGACGACCATCTGATTATTCTCAGTGACCGCGGCAAGTTGGGTTTGGCAGAGGCTACACCCTCCGCTTACACTGAGGTGGCGAGCGCGGAAGTGCTGAGTGGACTGTGTTGGACGGTGCCGACGCTTGCCAACGGCAGACTCTATGCGCGAAATGAGAAAGAGATGGTCTGTTTAGAAGTGACGGGACCGAATTAGGGTATGTAGGACTTAACGCTAGTTGCTACTGTCAAGATTTTGGACATGCACCGTCGGGTATAATTGAGAATAGCCCATTAATCGTGGAGATCTTGTAGCACAAACTGTTAGTTTGTGCATCACAAGCATAATTTAACAGATCAAGTGAGAAATCAACCGAGTGGCCAAGAAGAGCCATATAGATCCCAAAGCGATACGCAATTCTTGTTCTACAAAGGTGGCAACTTGGGTTAGGACTTAAGAAAAAACAGATATGATAGTTTTCTACGATTTGCCCATGGTGCCGGTCTGTTGCAAAACCGTGAATATTGATCGTTATTCCTTAGATGAGATATTCACATAACGCTGTGGAGAAGATGACTATGTACCGATGCTACGCTTTGATTATTGCAATTGCAGTGGGTCTGGCTGCGGTTGTTCCTGTTGCGGGCCTTGCGCAAGTGGAGCAGTGGAATCAAAAGGCGGATATGATGGGTCCCCGGTTGTTCTTCACCGCTACTGCGGGGGACGGATTGGTTTATGTGATGGGTGGCATGCTTGCGCAGGTTATGCAGAGCACACACGCCTACAACCCGTCTACGGACGAATGGAGCGAACGTGCAGACATGCCAACCGCGCGAGCCGGGATGTCCAGTGCCGTAGTTGACGGAAAACTGTACGTCATTGGGGGATGGACCGATACCGAACCGGCGATCTCCACCGTTGAAGAATACGACCCGGCGGCGGACACTTGGAGGCAGCGTGCAGACATGCCGACTGCTCGGGCGTTGTTCTCGACCGCCGCGGTTGACGGAAAGATATACGCCATCGGCGGTATCGCAACGAATATGGGGCCAGTTCTGCCAGCGGTTGAAGAATACGATCCGGTGACGGACACGTGGACACGGAAAACGGACATGCCAAATCCGAGATCGGGTATGGCGGCTGCATCCGTCAACGGAAAGATATACGTTATCGGCGGTGCGCCTGCGGTTCAGGGACCAGTCTTGTCCATGGTTGAAGAATACGACCCAAGAACGGATTCATGGACTCCTATGTCAGATATGCCGACGGGACGAACCGGATTCACGGCGGAAACGGTTAATGACAGAATTTATGCCATCGGAGGAACCACATTCGTTCAAGGTCCCGGCATGCAAACGGTGGAGGAATACGACCCGGCGATGGACCAATGGGGGGCAAAGTTGGATATGCCTACGGCCCGCGTGTTTTTGCAGTCGGGCGAGGTGGATGGAAAAATCTATGCTTTGGGAGGCGTTGTGGCAAACATCGGACCGGACATTCTCATGACCGTCGAAGAATATGACGCCGGGGTTGTGTCAACTGCAGTAGATCCGATGCTGAAAGTGACATCGGTTTGGGGGGCAATCAAGAAGAATTGATATGATAAAGGCTGTAATCTTCGATTTCGATGGACTCATCCTTGACACGGAAAGCCCCGTCTACGAATCTTGGCTGGAAATCTACCAATTGTACGGTTGTTCATTGCCCATATCCGAATGGTTAAAGTGCGTTGGGACGGCAGATGCCTTCGATCCGTACGATTACCTTGAAGCACAGCTTGGACACGCTCTGGATCGCGCTGAGCTCCATCAGAAACGGAATGCGCTGAAGAGTAGCCTGATAGATTTGGAATCGGTGATGCCCGGCGTAGAAGATAGAATCGCCGAAGCTCAAGCGCTGGGACTGAGGCTCGCAGTCGCTTCCAGTTCGCCGAGAAGTTGGGTCGTCGAAAACTTGACCAGATTACACCTCGAACGCCACTTTACTACGATCAAGTGCTGCGAGGACGTGGAACGTGTGAAACCGGATCCCGCCCTGTATAGGGAGACTTTACGGGCATTGAGTGTGGAGGCGGCCGAGGCCATCGTGTTTGAAGATTCGCTAAACGGCGTAACGGCCGCCAAGCGAGCCGGTATATTCTGCGTAGCGGTCCCAAACGCGATTACCAGACATTCGTCGTTCGAACTGGCTGACATGCAGTTGTCGTCTTTGGCGGATATGTCGCTTGCGGACCTCATAAGCGCTACAAATGGCACGGCCCCCGAAAGGTAAACCATTACGCAAATGAGCGGTATGCACCTGTCGACGATTCAACTGGAGAAATTGCAACGCGTGATTTCTTCAGTCTTAAAAGGAAACACATTTTATCGGGGAAAACTGACGTTGGCAGGTATGCATGAAGAAAGTCAAATCAAATCTGTCGACGATTATCGGCGCTTGCCGTTTACTACCAAGGAGGAACTATCCAACGACCAAACGGCTAATCCGCCGTACGGCACAAATCACACCTTTACCCATGACCAATACGTCCGAATCCATCAGACATCCGGAACTACCGGTGCTCCGTTACGATGGTTGGATTCTGCGGAAAGTTGGAATTGGTGGGCGCAGTGCTGGAAAGCGGTTTATGATGCCGCGGGAGTGACATCCACCGATCGCATTTTTTTTGCGTTTTCGTTTGGGCCCTTTATCGGTTTTTGGAGCGCTTACGAAGGAGCGGCGCAAATTGGGGCTTTGTCAATTCCCGGAGGCGGCATGACATCGTTGCAACGATTGTCCGCAATCTTGTTCAACGACATCTCGGTTCTTGTTTGCACGCCGACCTATGCACTCCACCTTGCCGAGGTTGCGGAGGCTGAAGGAATAGATATTGCCCAATCAAGCGTCCGTCTCACGATTCACGCCGGAGAGCCGGGAGCGAGCATACCGTCAACAAAGCAGCGCATCGAAACCGCGTGGGGAGCAAAGTGCTATGACCATGTTGGAGCAACGGAGGTCGGTGCATGGGGTTTTGAATGTCAAAAACAGAACGGCGTTCATTTGAACGAGGGCGAGTTCATCTTTGAGGTCATTGACCCGGCGACGGGAAGCTCTGCGAATCAAGGTGAATTGGTAATTACAAATCTTGGGCGGCTATGTATGCCCGTCATCCGATACCGAACGGGTGACCATGTGAAGTTGTATTCCGGGGCGTGCGAATGCGGCCGCTATTTTCGCCGCTTGGATGGCGGCATCATTGGACGCCTTGACGACGCGCTGATCGTTCGAGGCGTCAACGTTTATCCGAGTACGATCGAGAACATTGTTCGCGAGTGCCCGGAGGTGGGCGAATTTGCCGTAGACGTGTATCGTCGAGGAGCGCTTGATGAGATGGAAATCCGATTGGAAACTAGCACACCTGAATACTCCGCTCTTGGGGATGAGGTGAGTCAAGCGATTAGAAAAGCCTTGGGGCTGCGCGTAGCCGCAAAGATCGTCGATCACGGATCGCTGCCGCGATTTGAGTTGAAGGCGCGCCGGTTCACAGATCATCGTCAAGATGGAAAAGGGTAAACCATGTACTGGAATATTGCCGCATGAGACGGCGCGACTTTCTCAAACTTGTACCACTGAGTGTCATGCCCCAATTGCTGTCAGGGTGTTCGGGAGTCGGTGATCTTTTTAACGATTCCGTTGAAGATGAGAAGTTTGCCCTCGCTGGATTTCGGGTTGATACGCTTGTGTCGGGATTGGACACCCCGTGGGAAATCGCGTGGGGGCCCGACGACATGATTTGGGTGACGGAGCGCGGTGGAACCCTTCGACGCATAAATCCGGTTAGCGGTCTTGCAGCAAGCGTAGAAGATGTCGACGTAACAGAGATTGGTGAGAGCGGTTTGCTGGGATTGGCTTTCCACCCCGATTTTGATGCGCAGCCGTTTGTCTATCTCGTTCACTCTTTTAGCATCGGGAATGAAATACGCAATCGGCTGGTGAGGAGGCGCTTCAACGGTGTCACTCTCGAAGCTGGCGAGGTACTGCTAGACGACATTCCGGGTGACGGTATTCACAACGGGTCGCGTCTTGCCATCGGTCGCGATCGCTTACTCTATATGACGACCGGGGATGCCAATCGCCCGCACCTTTCACAGGAACTGGATTCAGTTGCTGGAAAGGTACTTCGCTTAACATTGGATGGTCTGCCCGCGCCGGGAAATCCCTTTGGAACGGCAATATACTCGTACGGACACCGCAATGCTCAGGGATTGGTCTTTCATCCCGATACGGACGACCTCTACTTGACGGAACACGGTCCGGCGGACAACGATGAGGTCAACCGGGTCGAAATAGGACGGAACTACGGATGGCCTAACGTCCATGGATTTTGCGATAATGATGTTCGAATCGAGGATGATTTCTGCGAGCAAAATCGAGTCGCGGAGCCGGTGGCAGCTTGGACGCCAACCGTGGCTCCATGTGGCGCGGACTTTTACAACTCCAACCTCATACCCGGATGGAAAGGGAGTTTTCTCTTTACCGCTCTTAGAGGGGAAGCTCTCATCAGATTGATGCTTTCTCCGGATGGCAGTCGGGCGGTCAACGAGGAGATTCTATTTGAGAGTGAGTTTGGAAGATTACGTGATGTATTGGTGGGCCCTAACGGTCAAGTTTATCTTGCGACAAGCAACCGGGACGGACGCGGTAACCCATCCCCGGATGATGACAGGATTCTGCGCGTCGTGCCGGAGTTGGTAAAAGTTGAGAGCGTTTAGTCAAGAGATTGTATCCATACGGTCGAATCAACCGTCTCAAGTAAGTCAATGAAAAAATACGATGCTATAGAGGCGCAATGTTACGACTTGATAGTCATCGGCGGTGGTCCGGCGGGTAGCACCGTTGCAACTTTGGTCGCTCAAGAAGGACACCGTGTGCTACTGCTTGAGCGTGATCGGGAACCTTGCTTCAAAATCGGAGAGTCCCTCATTCCTGCGAGTTATTGGACCTTTGAACGGCTGGGTATGATAGAAAAACTGAAAGCAAGTCATTTTCCTAAAAAATATAGCGTTCAGTTCTACTCTCAATCGGGAAAAGCCTCTGCGCCGTTCTATTTCTACGAAAATGACCCGCATGAAAGTTCCATGACCTGGCAGGTTCTCCGCAGTGAATTTGACGAGATGCTGCTCGAAAACGCTCGGAGCAAAGGTGTAGAGGTCCGACGCGGAGTCAGCGTTCATAGTGTGTTGTTTGAAAAAGATCGAGCGATTGGCATACGGGCGAAATTCTCAGATGGAAGCACATCGAATCTGTCAGCACAGGTAACCGCTGATTCAACAGGGCAAAGCGCGCTGATTTCCCGACGATTGAAAATCAACGCCACTGAGCCGAAGCTCAAGAAGGCTTCAATATTCACCCACTTTGAAGGGGGAATCCGCGACGAAGGAATCGATGAAGGGGCTACGTTGATTTTGCACACCGAGAACAAAGATTCGTGGTTCTGGTATATTCCGCTTCCATACGATCGTGTAAGCGTGGGAGTCGTTGGATCGATCGATTATCTTCTGCAGAACCGCCGCTCGAATGGGGCGCAACTAGACGCCGAAGCTATTTTTCAGGCGGAGCTAGAGAAGTGTCCCGCCTTGAAGTGGCGAATAGAAAACGCGAAGCAACTGTTCCCGGTCAAAACAACAAAGGATTTTTCCTATCGTGCTCGGCAGATCGCCGGGAATGGCTGGGTGCTCGCGGGGGATGCGTTCGGCTTCTTGGATCCGGTTTATTCCACAGGCCTGTTTTTGGCGCTTAAGTCCGGAGAAATGGCGGCTGACGCGATCAACGGAGCGTTTGAAAGTGGCGACGTATCAGGGGAACGGTTAGGACAGTTTGGTGCGGAGTTCGCGAAAGGCATGGAGTCTTTTCGGAAATTGGTATACGCCTTCTATACGAAAGAGTTCAGCTTCGCAAACTTTTTAAAGCGATATCCGGAGTGTCAGCAAGGGGTGATCGATATCTTGAGCGGAAATGTGTTCACGAAAAATGTGGACAGAATCTTTGTACCAATGGCACAGATGTGTTCTCTTCCCGAGGAAATTACACTATAAACGCATGTGTTTCTACAAACTGAGCAATAGAGAAAGATGGTTTAACCATGGTCTGTATCGAGTCTTGCCGCGATAATAGTGAACATGTCGTTTGATTGGATCTTCTTTGACTGCTTCAATACTCTCATTGACGATTTCACTCCAGACGGTGATGAGTCGGGCGTGAAGCCTATATTGGGTCTTCCCGTGGCCGCTGGGTTTTACGCCACGGAAGCCGAATTTAAGGTCGATTACGATAGATGGAAGAGAGGTCGGTGGAGCGGCAACGACTGGGGAGAGGTTGACCTGGCAGTTCGACTCAAGGAAATCCTAACGACAAAAGATGCTAGCCGAAAGGATGAAGTTCCCGCGCTAGTAAATCGAATGATGCGTCGGTTTAAGTTGGAATATACAAACACGCTACGGCTTACACCGGGAATCTGTGAGATGCTAAAGCGGTGGCGTGACATCGTTAAAATGGGCGTAATTTCAAATTTCTACCTGCGAGATTGGCCGCAACGGATGCTCATGAAATTCGGTTTGTATGATTACTTTGATTTCGTCATAGACAGTGCCTCGTTCGGCTTCAAAAAACCCGGGCAGACAATTTACTTAGGAGCGCTTCAACGAGCAGCGATTTCAGTCGATCAGGCGGAGCGTGTGCTTTTTATTGGAGACAACCTCGCCAACGATGTTCTTGCGCCAATGGAGTTGGGGATGAAGGTTATCTATTTGGATCGTTCAAATGATCGACCAACATCAGAGCTGGTTCCTGAGGGTGTATCATCAATCAAATGCTGGACTGAATTCAAACCGGAAAATTTTCAAGGCTATTAGAATCTGTTTGGAAACTAGATGGGAGAGTTGTAGTTGTAGGGTGCGCATGGCGCACCAGCCTTGAGAGTACCAGCACGCGATCGACAGAGTGAAAAGCAAAGGAAATAGAGATCCTGAATGTGTATAGAAATGCCAAAACCCCGTGCACCTAAGCCCAAGTTGTAGGGTGGGCACCGCCCACCATTTCTCGTAGGGTGCGCATGGCGCACCGGCCTTGAGCGTACCAGCACGTGATCGACTGAGTGAAAAGCGAAGGAGATAGAGATCCTGAATGTGTATAGAATTGCCAAAACCACATCCACCTAAGCCCCAGAGGGATCAAGCGAGTGCATAACGATCAAACGACTGAATAAGGCGTGCCATAGCAAATCCCGTGCGATAGAAATCCCACAAGTACATAGCAGACAATAATAAAAGCTTGAGAAAACTTCCTACATATGACAAAAAATGGATTTACTGCTGATGGTTCAAACAGGCTCTTAACCGCATCTTCAAGGAGCGCATACATGTATTTTAGGGAAAATACCCGTTACCGAAAAGGCGTTGCAAGTGTAGTAATAGCTATCTTTTTATGTTTCAATCTCTTCTCTGCGACAGGTGCATGGGCAGATAAGCATGGCAAACGACAATTCCTGAGTATCGGCACGGCACCGCCCGGGGGCGCATTTTTTGTGGTGGGCGGCGCCATCGCCCTAGTGGTTGGCGAAAACGTCGATGATCTGAATTGGGAGGTTACCGCCGAAGCCACGAAAGGAACGCAAGAAAACATTCGGCGCCTCGCGAGAGGTGAGTTGGAGTTTGCACTTGCGAATGCCGCCATTTCCTATTTTGCGGTTCGAGGCGAAGGGGCATGGAAGGGTGAACAGCCTATTCGCGCCGTGATGACGCTTGCGCCAAACGTCGCGCTATTCATCACGCCAAATTCCTCCGGCGTGACACAAATTGCGGATATGAAAGGTAAGCGCGTAGTAGTCGGTCCCGCAGGCGCCGGATTCGAATACTTCTTGAAGCCGATTCTATCCGCACACGGCCTAACCTACGAGGATTTCACGCCGCTCAACAATACGCAGGCTGGTGCGGTCAACATGTTGGCGGACGGCTCGGCAGCCGCTGCATTCTTGGGCGGTGCGGTTCCGACAGCATCCATTACCCAGGCTGCCTCTTCTCAAGACATACTGTTCGTTCCTTTTGATCCGGAGGCAAAAGGACGTTTAATTAACGATTATCCGTTTTTTGAATCGGCGACTATTCCTGCGGAGACGTATCGGAACCAAAATATACCATTCGACGGAATGAATGTTGGTGCGATGCATCTAATAGCGTCGGCGGATCAATCCGAAGAAGACGTATATCAATTCACTAGGATTCTTTATGAACACCGAGCGGAAGTGGTGAAGAAACACCCTGCCGGAAAAGCTATCAATCCGAAGAATATCGTAAAGGATACGGGCACAACCTTTCATCCCGGCGCGGTACGTTATTACAAGGAGATTGGCATTTGGCACGAATAATTGCGGATTCTAACTTGAAAAGGAGACCTCATTTTGGCACAAGCAGACAAACCTAATATCGGTTACGATGACACTCCGTTTATTCCCAATTCGGAATGGAGAGTCCACGATGGAAGACGGCCTCAACCGAGGGTCGTCACGCCCGGCACAGAAAGTTCACCAACCGCAGGGGGCAATCCCCCTTCAGATGCGGTAATACTGTTTGACGGCTCGGATCTGAGTCAGTGGGTGGGACGTGATGGTGCCGCTCAATGGAAGATTGAAAATGGTTACATGGAAGTTAATAAGACCGGAGACATTCAAACCGTTGAGCACTTTGGACACTGCCAGTTGCATGTGGAATGGGCGACTCCGTCCAAGGTAGAAGGCGATAGTCAAGGACGCGGCAACAGCGGTGTATTTCTGCTAAATGAGTATGAGATTCAGGTGCTGGACGGCCATGACAACCCGACCTACGCGGACGGTGGGGCAGGCGCCATCTACGGACAGTGGCCCCCGCTTGTCAATGCCTCCCGGAAACCCGGTGAATGGCAATCCTACGATATTTTCTTCGTTCCCGCGCAGTTTGATGGAGAGAAGCTACTGACACCGTCGTATGCTACCGTGGTGCACAACGGGGTCTTGGTGCAGCACTATCAGGAGATACTGGGGCCGACAGGCCATGGCGGCGCCCCCTCCTATGACTCGCCCCATCCGCCCGAAGGACCGATCAAGCTCCAGGACCACGGCAATCCGATGCGCTTCCGAAACATTTGGGTACGCAGGCTTGAGAGCCGGGACTAGGAATGACCTCCCTCCAACGCCTCCGCCAAACGCTCTTTAAGGGATTCGCCGTTATCCTAGGTTTGTTTGTGCTCGTGGAGGTCAATTATCCCCATCTATTACCCCAGTCCCAATTGGCGCTTTTCGCCATGTTGGGACTGGTTCTCGTCTTTCTTAAATTTCCTTCTCATTCGAAATTAGCTGAAAACACCGTCTGTCAATGGTTGGACCTTACCTTAGCCTTCGGTGCCATTGTTTGCTTCGGTTATGTGTTGGCTCAGTCCGAGCCGTTGCTAAGGGGGTTTTGGATTGACGATCAGCCTCTCGGCAACCGCGCCGGAAACGAACAGTCCATCGACTATATGATTGGTCTGTTAGGATTGGTGCTGGTTTTGGAAGCCACACGGCGGGCGATAGGCTTGACCCTCCCGCTCCTTTGCCTAGCTTTTCTGCTATATGCAGTTGCGGGACAATCATTGCCCGGGTGGTTGATCCATCGGGGACACTCGTGGGAACGAGTAGTGAGTCAGACGTTCTTGCATAGCCAAGGGGTGTTTGGAGTTGCCTTGAAGGTGATGTTTACCTATGTGTTTTTGTTTGTGCTGTTTGGCACCGTGCTTGAGAAAACAGGCGCGACACACTATATCATCGGTTTCGCCAGGCGGATGTTTCGCAAAAGTGTCGGTGGCCCGGCGAAAGTTGCCGTCATTAGCAGCGGCATGATGGGGTCGTTGTCCGGCAGTGCCGTAGCCAACACGGCTACCACCGGGACATTTACCATCCCGATGATGCGAAGCGCGGGATTTCAACCGACTACTGCTGCTGGCATTGAGGCCGCGGCTAGTTCTGGCGGCGCACTTGTACCACCCATTATGGGGGCGGGCGCCTACATGATGCTTGAAATTGTGTCGCCTCCCGTGACCTATCTGCAAATAATCAAGGCAGCGCTCATCCCTGCCCTCCTCTACTATGGAGCACTCCTTCTCATCGTACACTTCCGTGCCAAACTGGTTGGCGCGGCCGCGGAAGCGCCGAGTCAGCAACTTGAGGACAAAAACCCAACTGCACCGGGGCTTGTGTTTTGTACCGGCTTCTGTGTACTTATACTGTTCTTGGTACTCGGTTACACCCCATTTCGCGCGGTTACGTGGGGATTGATTGCCGTGCTTGTTTTGAGTGTGTTTAGTCGACACACACGAATGGGATTGCGCGAACTAGTGGAGGCAATAGTAAAAGCCGCTCACGGTGGAGTATCGCTGATTGCGGCGGCATCATGCGTCGGGCTAATTCTCGGTGTTGTGTTACTGACAGGAATTGGCACAAAGTTGCCGGGAATGCTTATACCGTTAGCCCAGAATAATCTGATTTTTGCGTTGTTACTTCTGATGATTTCGACCATTGTCCTTGGGATGGGGTTACCTTCGTCAGTATGTTATCTCCTTATGGCAACTTTGGTTGGATCTGTTTTGACCGACTTGGGATTGGTTCCGCTTGCCGCGCATCTTTTCATTTTTTATTTCGGAATGATGTCCATGGTGACGCCGCCGGTTGCGTTGGCGGCTTATACGGCGGGTGCCATTGCGAATGCCAACATCATGAGGACGGGATTCGCCGCTTTCAGATTTGCGTTGGTAGGTTTCGCTCTGCCCTACGCGTTCGTGCTGCGTCCGGAGTTATTGACCTTGTCTTCGGATGGGGGCACGGCGGGAATTTGGCCGATTGTGGGTAGTGTGGGCATTACCGCGCTTGGAATTGTGCCATTGGCTGCAAGCGTCGCGGGTTTTCTAATGGCGCCTTTAGCCCTTTGGCAGAGGTTGGTATTCTTTGCAACAGCGATGGGATTCATTCTCGTTCGCTCCGCGATCTGGCTGCATTTGCCCGCGTTAGGTGTCGTGGTGGCGATAGGGATCTTAAACTGGCGCTCAAGTGCGTCGATGGATGAGAATCCACAACATCGGGAAGGTGATTCTTGAAGGATTTGCGGCAGGCTTGTAAGCGCAACTTTGGCGGCCCTTTGGGAACGTGTTACCGGATTAGCGGGCTTTCATATAGCCCAGAATTACGCTCTGCCGTAAACCGGAATGGAAGCTCCGTTAATAACGGCGGCATCATCGGAGGTTAGAAATTGGATTACCTTCGCGATATCGGTTGGGGAGACCCAGAGGGAATGATCTTCGTCCGGCATCGCCGATCGATTTGCAGGAGTGTCAATGATACTTGGCATAATGGCGTTGACGTTAATTCCAATATCCTTAACCTCTTCGGCAATCGACTCCGTGAGGACGCGCACACCGCCCTTGGAAACACAGTAAGCGCTTAAACCGGCTATTCCACTTAAGCCCGCGCGCGCCGAGACGTTGACAATTTTTCCCGACTTGCGTTCTTTCATGTGGGGCAAGATAGCCTTGCAGGAGAGAAACGCCGACTTCAGATTAAGATTCATCATCGCTTCCCAATCCTCTACGCTCAGATCGGAAACAGGAATCCCACCCTTGAAACCGCCTACGATATTCACCAAGATGTCGATTTTACCGAACTTGTCCAACACAGTTTGGAAAAAGGAATCGACCTCCGCTTCCTCCGTAGCGCTGGCACGGATGAGCGTCACACGCGATATTAGGTCGCCTACCTCTTTCTCGAATCCTTCAATCTCGTGATCATATATAAACGGGATAGCAACTTGGCAACCCTGTCTCAGATACGCCTCGCAAACCGCTGTGCCCAATGCGCCTGTGCCACCAGTAATAGCAACGCTACAATCCTGTAACTTCATTTGGAGACCCTTCTTGTAAGATTCGTATTGTTAGTTTAGCTCAACTTTGTATATTTGTAGGGTGGGCACTGCCCACCATTCCCTGTAAGGTGTGATCAACCGACTGGCTGATTTTAGTCCATCGCGTGTACAAACGTTAAAAAACCTCGGTTTCTGTGTCCCATTTGGAAAAAGGTGGCAATCTCGGCGAATTCAATTCGCGGCGGAAAATTCAATAGACGGGGTATAGCAGGGAAGCTATGAGTCCCAAATCTACCTAATCCTGTTCCACTGCTCTTTGTACAACCCCAATACCTGGACGGTTTGGAAGGATTAGCCTGCCGTCCTTCAGTGTAACCCCGCTGTAAGGATCATTCGAAATTAACAGGTGGCTATCAAGGTCGACGTAGTCGACCAGCGGCGTCAGATGTGCCGCTGCCGTAATGCCGAGCGAACTTTCAATCATGCAACCCATCATGATTTGCAACTTGTGGGCGCGTGCGACATTTATGATACGCATCGCTTCGACGAGCCCGCCGCACTTTACCAACTTGATATTGACACCGTCCACACAATCGGCGAGTACGGGAACGTCGGCTGCGCGTTTGACACTTTCGTCCGCAATTATCGGGATGTCTGAGTGTTCACGAATATACTTCAATCCTTCCAGATCGTCCGCCGCTGTCGGTTGTTCAACGATGTCAACGCCTAAAGGAGCAAGCTCGCGAATCTTTCGAACCGCTTCTTTCGGCGACCACGCCGTATTGGCATCCGCATATATTGGTTTGTCCGTAACTTCGCGAAGCGCACGCACAATCTGGAGATCTTGACGTGTCCCAAGCTTTACCTTTAGAATTGCATAATCTTTCGCCTCACGAGTCTTCTGCTGCATAACATCCGGTGAATCTAACCCAATCGTATATGAAGTCGGCGGCGTCGCGTTAGGATCCAGTCCCCACAGCCGGTACAACGGTACTCCCAATGTTTTGCCGAGCCTGTCGTGGAGCGCCATGTCTATGGCGGACTTGGCGGCATAATTGCCGCCGAGGGCGGAATGGAGTTCCGCCATCACGCATTGAATCGCGTCCAGATTGCCATCAAGACAGGGTGCCAGAATCTCCAAAGCGGTCCGCACAGTTTCGACTGTTTCGCCGTAGAAACGAGCAGGAGGTGACTCTCCGAGTCCTCCGTCGATTTCAACGGAAACCACTTGCCGATATTCGTCGACGGCGCGGCGCGCAATCTTGAAGGGATGAAGCAACTTGAGATCTACTACTCTGTGGTGGATACGCATGGCGTAGGTTGGCGGGCTATCTTACGCTGCCGACATGTTAATGATTGGAGGGAGGCGCCTCCGGGCCGAAAACCGAATCTGTACCGCTGCGTCGGTTTAGTTGAGCTCCGACTCTTCGGCATATCGTCGAGCGATTGATTCCAGCGGGAGTGGCTCATAATCGACCCTGTTTCCGATCTCTCCGAAGCTCAACATTCGGGATTTTATTATTTCTTTCATTGCATCACGGGCTGGGGTCAAATAACTGCGTGGATCGAATTCCTCCGGGTTTTCCGCGAGGAATTTGCGAATCGCTCCGGTTATTGCCAAGCGGCTATCGGTGTCCACATTGATTTTGCGAACGCCATTCTTGATCCCAAGTTGGATTTCTTGGACGGGCACGCCCCAGGTAGGTCGGATCTCGCCGCCATGGTCATTGATGATGTCCTGTAGGGATTTGGGAACGCTCGACGATCCGTGCATCACGAGATGGGTGTTCGGAAGCAATCTGTGGATTTCAAGGATTCGATCCATGGCAAGCACTTCACCGTCTGGTTTACGGCTGAATTTGTACGCACCGTGGCTTGTTCCGATAGCAACTGCAAGCGCGTCCACGCCTGTACGCTCAACAAACTCCACCGCTTGCTCGGGATCTGTGAGGAGTTGTTCGTGTGACAGTACGCCTTCCGCCCCGTGTCCATCTTCTTTCTCGCCTTCACCCGTCTCAAGCGATCCGAGGCAACCTAGTTCACCTTCGACGGTGACGCCTTGCGCGTGCGCCATCTCGACAACATGCCGTGTCACCTGGACGTTATATTCAAAATCCGCAGGGGTTTTCCCGTCTTCCATCAGTGAACCATCCATCATCACGCTAGTGAAACCCATCTCTATCGCCGATTTACACGTTTCCGGGCTATTCCCATGATCCTGATGGAGTGCAACCATCACGCCCGGATATAGCTCAATGGCGGCCATCATAAGATGGTGTAGAAATCGGTCGTTGGTATATTTTCGCGCGCCTCGACTTGCCTGAATGATTAGCGGAAACCCCGTTTCACGCCCGGCTTCCATAATCGCTTGAACCTGCTCCATATTATTGACGTTGAATGCGCCAACTCCGTAGCCGCCAGCCGCGGCTTCATCAAGGATTTGTCGCATTGATACTAGTGGCATTTCTTCTCCCCATTCGAGTTAATGGAATTTTACCGTAATCTCTTTCAATACAAGATTCAGTCTGATATCCCGCTTAAGTGTATATCGTCGAACTGAGGTCCATCAGTCATTTACGTCGCACAGAATTTTCAAGTGTTCGCGTCTGAGTCTCTACTACAATCCACTTACGACAATTCATCAATCGATCATCCATCAATAATCGCGTTCAACAACAAATCTCACCAGAGGAACAAAAAGGTTCTTTGCTTGGTTATCCGGTATGTGGACGAATCGCTGTGCAAATTGAGCGCATGCCTGTTCCACCAGCGCTTCGGATCGCTTTTGTGCATACGCAATTGATTGATACTTCTCCATGAGTGACAATACTTCATTGATGTCGGCTGTGCTTTTGTTGTTTCGACTTCTAGCCATGATTTCGACGACGCTGTCCGCCTCGTCAGCTGTGCACGAATTGACCAAATGTATCAGCACCAGCGTGCGTTTGCCCTCGCTAATATCTCCGGCAATTTCTTTACCGTATTGCCCCTCGTCCCCGGTGAGGTTCAGTACATCATCCTGAATTTGAAACGCGACACCCAAGTTCTGGCCGATGTCAATGAACTGGTCCACATCAGCTTTTGCTGCTCCTGCCGTAATCGCCCCCAAGCGGCACGGCGCAATGGACGTGTACCAAGCGGTCTTTTGCACGCACATCGTCCAATAGTCACCTTCTGTAAGATTCCACTGGTTGTTGTGAACCCAGCTTAGTTCCACGTGTTGCCCCTCGACGACTTGATTGCTCAGCCGTGTGAATTCGGCGAGTACCTGAAATGCGACCTCGTGTCCGAGTATCTCGGCGTTCCGATGTAGCATCTCCCACATTTTACAGTGGAGCGCATCCCCTGCGTTAAGCGCTAACGGAACGCCATATTTCTGATTCAGACATGGTTCCCCGCGGCGGAGATCGGACCCGTCTTCGATGTCGTCATGGATTAGCAACCAGTTCTGTAGAAGCTCAAGCGCCGCCGCGGTATTGAAAGCCTTTTCGGGATCACCGCCAAACGCTTCACAGATCAGCAAACAGAGAGCGGGGCGGAGTCTTTTTCCGGATCTCTGAGGATAATCACGCATCATGTCGTAGAGACATTGCACCTCATCTCGACTATGTTCTGACGGAAGAAAATCTAGAATGTAAGCATCAATCGCTGGTTTTACTTCGCCAAGAAATTCCTTCAACACCTTAGCATCTGCCATAACCTTGGATTTGACCTTCCGCTGTAAATTTCTGGCAAAGTTGGGCCTTCAGAAATCAACCAATGCATTCTTCACATTCCTGGCTGTGCCCGCCTACTCAGAGAAAACGGCAATCCTATACTGTTCGTTTCCATCGGTTGCCTTGGTAGGGTTGGGCGCAGTATTGTTAGGGCTACTTACCACCTATGCGTCGCCATCTGGGTGCATGAGAATTTTAAAGGAGGGTTCCGGGCTGTGGATTAAATCTAGCGCGTCCGGAAACTGAACAAGTGGGAAATGGTGGCTGATAATCTCGGTGAGATTGACTCTCCTTGATTTGGCAAGCCCGATTGCCCGTTCAAACTTGCTGCCAAAACTGTGCACACCGACAATCTTAAGTTCGCGATAGAAAATGTCGTATGGTTCTACAGTCATCGTTGCGTCAGGTGCCGCAACACCGAACAGAAGGAATTTGCCTCCCCATTTTGTAAAACCGAGCATCTGTTCCTGAGCGCTCGGATTTCCGGTAGCATCGATAGTTAGATGAAACTTTCTCGGGTGCGCATCCAAAAGCTGTTCCTTGAGATTGTGGCTTGCATCGAAAACTTCGTCCGCTCCCAATTCCTTCGCTTTCGTCAGTTTTTCCGTTGCAATATCCGCGACCGCAACCGACTGTGCACCGGCGAGTTTGGCAACCTGCATGAGAAGCAGCCCGATGGGACCTGCACCGACAACCAAGACCTCGTCGCCGATATTCACGCCAACGGTGTCAATACCGTTGATAACGCAGGCTAGGGGTTCAACCAGCGCTCCTTCGTCGTAACTGAGGTCGCCTATCTTGAAGGCGTTGCGTTCTCGCACCTTTACGAAGTCCTCGAACCCTCCCGGTGCAGACACGCCGTAACCCGCACCCGGATGAACGGTTACGCGGTCGCCCGGGACCAACCTCGTGACATTTTTTCCCACTTCGACAACCTCGCCCGAGAATTCGTGTCCGGGAATTACAGGAAAATATCTCCCGTATTCTCCCTTTAGAATATGGAGGTCGGTGCCGCAGATTCCTGCCGAATGAACTTTGAGTAACACCTCGTCGTCCCCGTGTTCCGGTATATCTGTTGTTCCGACTCGCAACGTGTCGATAGCATCGAAAAATACTGCTTGCATCTTGGACCTTTCAAATCTTTTGTTAATGGACTGGCTCCGATTTAGTACATTATACCCGGCATTATGAAACCTGAGGATGCATTAGAATCTTGAGCGACGGTTCCGGTCCGCGCGTTGTTTCAATGGCTTTGGCGAATTCGGCCAGGGGGAAATGATGGCTGATGAGGTCCACGAGCTTTACGCGTTTCGCTTTGGCAAGTGCCAATGACCTCTCAAATTTGTTGCCGAGCGAATATGCCCCGATAATCTTTAGTTCACGTTTGAAAATATCATAAGGTTCGACTCCCATGATGGCCCCGGGCGAAGCGAATCCAAATACTAATACCGTGCCTCTATCAGCAGTGAAACTGAGAAGCTGTTCTTGCGCTTTGGGATTTCCCGTGGCGTCAATGGTCAAATGGAATCCGTCGGGATGCGTGGCACGAAGCTGGTCCTTGAGATCTTTGTCTACGACAATGGTCTCGTCCGCACCGAGCTCCTTGGCTTTCTCGAGCTTTTCTTCCACGACATCCGTGACGGTCACCGAGAGTGCTCCGGATAATTTTGCCACCTGTACCATTAACAAACCGATTGGACCCGCGCCGGCTACGAGCACCTCATCGCCTAAAGTAACCCTCGCGCTATCGATAGCGTGGACGATACAGCCCAAAGTTTCTATCAACGCACCTTCATCGTAGGTGAGATCGTCTAGGGGATGGGCGCGTGAGGCGCGTACTGCGACATAATCTTCAAATCCTCCGGGTATCAGTGTTCCGTAGCCAACTCCCGATGGATTCACCGTCACACGGTCACCTGGGCTGTGAGTGGTGACCTTCTTCCCGATTTCAACGACATCTCCGCAGAATTCATGACCGGGGATAACCGGCAGCACGCCAAACTCCCCTTTGAGAATGTGAAGGTCGCTCCCACAGATTCCAGCCGATCTAACACTCAGCAGCACCTCGTCGTCGCCGGGTGTAGGAATCTCCCTAGTCCCGACGCGTATGGTCTCAATATCATCGATATATACGGCTTGCATCCTCCTCGCCTTTCATCCCCACCTATCTGGGGCGATTAGTTAAAAGAAAAGTATCGCTCCTTGGCATGCTCCGCGGGCCACATATCCAGCAGTTCCAATGTTTCAATGTAATCGTAGTTCTCGAACATCTCCTCTAGTTCTTGTTGTGTTTTTCGAGGTGCGGGACGTGCAGGTAGGTTTGCAAAATTGAAAGCAATCTGTGCGTTTACAGCGGCAGATTCGGTCAGTCCGGGTACGTAAACCTTATCAACCGTATCTGCCGTGGTATGGACGAAAGCAAAGTCATTCGGGTGGTAGGGCGACGTATGCGCGAGCATCGCTGGGACACCGTTCAAGAAAAATGGGAACTGGTCAACTCCGTACCATCCGGGACGATCTACCGAAACCTTGTATGGAGGAAGGTCTTCGCCATCAATACGAAAACGCACAGAAACATCTTCCATTATGGGTTTGAATTCATCGATGGCGTTGATACTAACTCCGTTCGGTCTCCCTCCCTGACCGTCATTGTTCAGCATCAGGATGGTATTTTCGAGTTCGTCGCAATGTTGATGCGTGTAAGCCCATGCGCCAACCAACCCAACCTCTTCGCCGCTAAAGAGCGCTACAATAATAGAGCGCTTTATGTGTTCCTGATTTTGGATGAGTGCGCGCGCCGCTTCAACAATGGCGGCGACTCCGGCCGCGTTATCCGCCGCTCCCGGTGCAATATGGTGCGAGTCGTAATGTGCCCCCATAACGATATGCTCGGGAGTATCCTCCGTTCCGGAAATCTCGCCAACGACGTTCCAACCATCTTTTTTCTCGAAACGGCTATCAAGAGTTAGTCGTAACTTGGCAGTTCCCTTCCTCTGCTCAAGGCGCCGCAAGAAATCGTGGTCCTCTTTACTTATGCTAGCGACCGGAATCTGCGCTGCCTTTGCGTAGACGCAGGCGCGTGCCGAGAGATGCGATCCCGGAAAACCAAATGCCTCGAGCAAGGCGATGGCGCCGTACTCCGTAGCTAACGGAGTTTTCAGGTGACGCGGGACTGGATCGTAAGGTGCAACAACGATCCGCCCTTTCACGCGTTCCTTGTGTTCCTCAAGTTCCGCGCGATCACATCGCTCAAGTAACACAAATTCACCCTCAACTCCGACTGTGGGTGTAGAGGCGGACAAAGCGGAACAGCGACAGCCGAGTTTTCGTTCAATAGGCGCTATGATGCGTAACTCTTCTCTTTCTGCTCTCCATGCTTGATGCGGAAATGCCTCGGCACGGACATTATCTAGTCCGTATTGAGAAAGCGTTTCGATTAAGAAATCTCGCGCTTTAATTTCGTTTGGACTTCCAATTAGGCGGGGACCAATGTCATCGGCAAGGACAAGCAGGTTTTCATACGCTTCCGAGTTGGCAAAGATTTCATCAACAATCCGGTTTTCGATCACTAGATTCATATGCTACCGCTCCACTCATATTTTTACAGGGGAACAAGACGCGGTTGGAATCATACTTAAATCAGGTGAACGTTGTCGAGCCAAACACCTTGCGCCCTTGAGGGCGCCTGTCAATCATATGCAAGTTAATTGATAATCAGAATACGCGAAAATAAAACCATTGTCAAGATAATTCACCTTGTAATCACCTCAAAGTCGTGTATAATAAATTCTGGATTTTTGGGCTGGCATTTAATCCAAATCTTGGATTTTGCCATCCGTTCACCCTAGAAATAGAGGAACATCATGGACAGTTGGCGAGGCTTAAAAATAGAGGTTGAAGGCACTGGCATTACGACGTCTTTGAGCGAGCAAGTGCATCTGTTGGGATTGCTTCTCGGTCATGCCATTCGGCAACAGGCGGGCGATGAAATCTTGGGGTTGGCCGAACAGTTGCGAATCCTCTGCAAAGATGCGGCAACCACGGGAAAAGAGGAGCTTCGAGACCGGGCGGGGGAAATCATCCAATCGCTGTCGAGGGAACAGATTGTTTGGTTGCTTCGTGCGTACACCGGGTTTTTCTATCTCGTCAACAAAGCGGAACAGCGCGAAATCGTACGCATCAACCGCGAGCGGCAGAGCAACGCGACCACCGGAACTCCACGAGTGGAATCAATTGCCGAAGCTATCCACTACCTCAAAAAGTCAGGTGTACCGTTCGAGAATGTATTGACGTGGATAGGGCGTTTGGACATTCAACCGACATTCACCGCGCATCCCACCGAAGTCCGCCGACGAAGTATAGCGCGCAAACAGCAACAGGTTGCCGACCAACTCAAAAGGCTACAAACACAGATTCTCCTTCCGTCGGAGCGCGACAATGTCATTAGGGATATCTATTCTCAGATCGCACTCCTGCTTGCGACTGACGAGGTTCGGATTGAACGTCCCTCTGTAATTGATGAGGTGGAACATGCTCTCCATTTCTTGAGTACTTGTGTATGGCAGACCGTACCTCAGTTGTACGGCGATTTGCGGGAGGCGCTCAAGGTATATTATGATCGAGATGTCGAATTACCCACATTTCTGCGATTCCGTTCGTGGGTTGGTGGGGATCGCGACGGTAATCCCAATGTAACCGCCGAAATCACACGTGCCGCGCTGCGACTCAACCGGGAAACTGTCATCGACCTTTACTCAGACGAATTACGCCTCCTATGGCATGACTTGAGCATCTCAAGTCACATTAATCCTGTACCGGACGAATTGATAGAGTCCTTACAGGAAGATTCAAATAGTGGATTATTAACGGAAGATGAGATTCATCCATTCTCGAATGAGCCGTACCGGATCAAGGTCGGCTATATCATGGCGCGACTGAGACAGATGCGCGATGGGGCGAATTTAACAACCGAAAATAGATACGACTACGCCAGTTTCGTTAGCGATCTTGAGTTGATTCAACGCTGCTTAAGGGGCAGTAATTTGCCCGAGCTTGCCGAAACGGGCCACCTTGCGGACTTAATTGTCCGTGCACGAACATTTGGATTCCATCTTACGACGCTTGATATCCGTCAACACAGTAAGATTCACGAGGGAGCGGTAGGGCAATTGTTAGCTACCGGAGGGGTATGTACGAACTATAGTTCTCTTTCGGAGGAGGATCGCCTTAAAATCCTCGAACGTGAACTGCAAAACAAACGACCGTTGTTACCTCCCAAAACAGAAACCACGGGCGAAGCACAATTGATGCTTGAGGTAATGGAGTTGGTTGTAGAGGCTGTGGAATGTGACCGGGACTCGATCGGAAGTTACATCATTAGCATGACGGACGCCGTGAGCGATGTCCTTGAGGTGTTACTCTTGCTTAAAGAGGTCGGATTGTGGCATTACGATGATGGAAAGGTGCATTGCGTTGTCGATGTAGTGCCTCTGCTTGAGACCATAAACGATCTTGAGCGGGCGGAGTCCCTGATGGCGTCACTATTCGCGAATCCCATCTACCGTCTTCATCTCAAAGCGCGTAACGACTTCCAAGAGATCATGCTGGGTTATTCCGACAGCAACAAAGACGGCGGTTACTGGATGGCAAACTGGTCGTTGCACAAGGCGCAGGCGGTGTTAGCTCGCGTTTGTCAGCAATTTCAGGTTGAGATGCGACTGTTTCACGGACGTGGCGGAACCATAGGACGCGGCGGTGGCAGAGCGAATCGCGCAATCTTCGCCATGGCACAGGAGACGTACAACGGGCGTATCCGCTTTACCGAGCAGGGCGAAGTGATTTCTTTCCGGTACTCTCTACCCGGTATCGCCCACAGGCACCTGGAGCAGATAGTCAACGCCATGCTAAAGACGATGCACCCTGAAACCTCAAATTTGGGGCAAGACTCGAACCCGATGATGGAATTCCTTGCCAGCGAATCTATGAAGGCTTATCGCAATCTAATCGATGACGATGAATTCTGGCCTTGGTACGTGCAAGTCACTCCAATTGAACAGATCAGTCATCTGCCGATTGCCTCACGTCCGGCATCGCGCAAAGCCGGCAGCGAAGTCGACTTTGAGGATTTGCGTGCCATTCCTTGGAATTTTTCGTGGATTCAAACACGTTACAATGTGCCGGGGTGGTATGGAATGGGTAGTGCACTAAGCAAGTACATAGATGAACGTCATAACGGCTCCGATGAATTACAAGAATACTATCGCAATTGGCCCTTCTTTCGCGCTGTGGTCGACAATGCACAAGCGGAAATGGCTAGGGCGCGTCTCGATATGGCGAAACGGTATGCTTCCCTTTCGGATGGTACATTTCACGAACGGATACGACACGATTTTGAACTCGCGCAGCGTGCCATTCTACAAATCACGGGCCAATCCGAGCTATTGGACAACAACCCCGTTATTCAGAAATCCATCAGACTCCGTAATCCGTACACCGATGTGTTAAACTTGCTCCAAACCGAACTGCTCCGGCGCTGGAGGCAGTTGCCTGAAGACAAATCGGAACTGCGTCAATCCATGTTCTTGGCTATCAATGGCATTGCTGCGGCGATGCACAGTACGGGATAATTGTCGAAAAAGAGTGGGTTCACAAATTTAGAGGACGCAGATGATTGAGGAAACGCTATACCAAGAAAAGTACCGGCCCCAGTTTCACTTTACCGCGAAAAAGAACTGGCTGAACGATCCAAACGGTCTGATTTATTATGATGGTGAATACCATCTATTCTTTCAACACAACCCTTCAGGCATAAACTGGGGAAATATGACGTGGGGTCACGCCGTGAGCACGGATGTGGTGCACTGGGAGCAGTTTTCTCATGCGATTGAACCCGATGAGTTGGGGACAATTTTCTCCGGCTCAGGGGTCGTGGACTGGAACAACACCACGGGATTTCAAACAGGACAAGAAAGTGTTCTGGTTGCTATCTACACATCCGCGGGAGAGTTCGCCCCAAAGGAAACACCCTATACCCAGAGCATCGCCTATAGCGTTGACAGGGGACGGACATGGACAAAGTACGAAGGGAATTCCGTGCTTTCCAATCTTGCCAAGGGTAACCGGGACCCGAAAGTGTTTTGGCATAAGCCTACGAAGAAATGGGTGATGGCGCTCTATTTGGAAAACAACGATTTCGCGCTTTTTGGATCACCAGACCTCAAATCTTGGACAAAACTGTCCGATGTCCATTTGCCGGATGCGAGCGAATGTCCGGATCTTTTTGAGTTGCCGGTGGATGCAGACCAAAACCGCACCAAATGGGTGTTCTGGGGAGCAAATGGACGGCATTTCATTGGGACGTTTGACGGGGAACATTTTGATGCGGAAAGCGACGTGTTGCAAACCGAACACGGAGCGAATTGTTACGCCGCGCAGACATGGAGTGACATACCGTCGTCCGATAATCGACGATTGCAGATAGCTTGGATGAGTGGAGGTAAGTACCCCGATATGCCATTCAACCAACAGATGGCTTTTCCGTGCGAGTTGACATTGCGAACCACCGCCGACGGTATCCGGTTATTCCGTAAGCCCGTGAAGGAAATTGAAACTATACACAAGCGGCGGCATACATGGAATGATGAGAAATTGACTCCTGCAGCCAACTTGCTTGATGGTATTGAAGGCGAGTTGCTCGATATTCGGGCAGAGATTGAACTTGGCGATGCGAAAGCGGTTGGGTTTGGGGTGCGAGGGGAGAACATACATTTCGATATCGACTCACAGAGGTTGGCTTGTCTTGAAAAATCCGCGTCGCTTCAACCTATCAACGAACGGATATCATTACAGATTCTGGTCGATCGTACGTCGATAGAAGTGTTCGGTAACGACGGTCGAGTGTCGATGTGCTCCTGTTTTCTTCCGGACATGGCGGACAGAAGCCTGAAAATCTTTGCCTCCGGCGGAACTGCCTGCATCGTCTCTCTGGATGTATATGAACTCCATTCCGCTTGGTCACCTTAGCGATCATACGGATAATTGTCGCGTTTTTTGTAGCCTTGGTCTGAAACGTGGAAATTGCATGCTTGAACCATCGATGTTTATAATCGCTTTTGCCAACACATCAAGATTAGCTTAAGGTATAAACGTGGATAAAGAGTGTGTAAAGCATTGCTTAAAGGAGGATGAACGCGCTGCATTTGAACGCGACGGGTTGCTTGTGATAAAGGACGCGCTTCCCGCCCCAATGGTCAAAGACCTCGGTGAGATTGTAGGGCGGTTGGGATCTGGCGACAATATCTTTGCCAAAGATGAGTTGTTTGTGGAACTGCTTGATTGGCCGCGCACCTTTCCGAAGGTCTTCGGAGTTCTCGGATGGAATATTCATTCGTACTACACACAAATTGTCGTCAGTCCGCCGCAAGAAGAGAGTATGCGCCAAACGAAACGTCGACGGGGTTGGCATCAGGACAGTGATCGGATAAACGCCGACATTGAACCGGGGATTCAGCCTCGGCTATCTGTAAAGGTGGGGTATTTCCTGACGGACGCGTCGGAGGGTGGTCGGGGAAACTTTAGCGTGATTCCCGGCAGTCACCGAAAAAGGGAAATTGAACTACCGGATGACGGCGTTTCAGATCCCGAGGGGGCAACGGAGGTAAAAGTTCCTCCAGGCACCGCAGTCATGTTTGATCGACGTCTATTTCACGCACCGGGCCTCAATCGGTCGGATATCACGCGCAAGGCGCTCTTTATCGGTTACAGCCACCGATGGATCCATCCGCGTGATGAAAGAACGGTTTCGCATCTGATCGAGCGTTCCGATCCGATACGCAGACAGTTGCTAGGTGCAAAGACCGGCGCGATGGGGACTTCAAGTCCGCGTGAAGAGGATGTGCCGCTGAGGTCATGGATGCTGGAACACTTGGGCGAGGTAGCCGTTGCCGATTGGTACGCGCGCATAGTGGGCGCGCAGTCCGTGTCATTTGGACGCAACCATTCCGATCCGCGGCCATCCGAGTCCTAAGACTGGTGTCTGTTGACTACAGATCCAATCCTACGAATAAACCGTGAGGATGAGATTTCGCCTACCTCCGCGATTCCTGAACTCGCACAAGTAGATTCCTTGCCAGATTCCGAGATTCAACCGGTGGTTGGTAATCGGTATACTGACTGAAGATCCGACAAGCGCCGATTTGATGTGCGCAGGCATATCATCCGTGCCTTCTACCGTATGAACGTAGTGGTCGGCATCTTCGGCAATTAAGAGGTTGAAGCTACTTTCAAAATCCTCCCTTACCGTAAAATCCGCGTTTTCATTGATGGTTAACCCAGCCGATGTGTGTTTGATGAAAACGTGGAGGATTCCATTCTCCGGCAATGAACCCACCTGCTGAAGAATCTCCTCGGTGATCAGATGAAATCCTCGGTGATACTCCTTCAGAGTGAGTTCGACTTGACGGATCATACTTCAACGAGAATAACACGTTACTGCGGGCGAGGTCCGCAGCGAATTGGCGCAGCCCAACTAGCGCCCGCCTACTGATCGATAATTGGCAATAACTCCACGCTAGTTGACTACGGTGTTTTGAAGAACTCCGATGCCTTCGATTTCAACTTCCACCGTATCCCCAGCCGCTAGTGCTGTCGTTGTGCCCGGTGTACCCGTGAATATGGCATCGCCCGGCTCAAGCGTCATCACTTGCGAAACGAAACTGACAATAGTCGGCACGGGGAAAATGAGGTCGGCGGTCGTTTGTGACTGAACCGCGTTTCCGTTGATTCGAGTCTCCAGTTGGAGGTTGCCGTAATCTACGTCGGTAGCAATGGCGGGACCCATGGGACCAAACGTGTCGCAGGCTTTTCCGCGCCACCATTGCATATCGTTGTGCTGCCATGTACGTGCGCTTACATCGTTTCCGCATGTGACACCCAAGATATTGTCAACCGCTTCTTCCGGGGTTACATTTCGAGTGCGGTTCTTTATGACAACGACTAACTCACCCTCGGCGTGAACATCATCATCGCCCACCGGCAACACTATTTCGCCATTCGGATCGTTAATGCACGAGGGAGTTTTGATGAACATCTCTGGATTCTTGGGTTCTGGTTCGTCTCCCAAATGGCTGCGATAATTTAACCCTACCGCCAAGATTTTTGACGGGACTGTTGGTGCGAGTAATTTTACATCGGCACGTGCGACAGTCGCGCCGCTTTCCTCGCACGTTCCGAAGATGTCGCCATTTAGTTCTGAAATCGTGTCGCCGGAAAGGATTCCGTAGGAGACACTGCCGTCCACTTCATACCGAACATATTTCATATCTTGATTGTCCTCCGATTGTAAAACGCGAATTTTGCTTAATTGATTCCACGTTTCCACACATTAGTCTGCACACTGAATCATGGGATTTGCTGTCGCACGTATTGAAGTAATGTTAAAAAACCGAACTACTGCGGTATTGCGGAACCTCCTCGAATTATCAGTTTATAGGGACGCAGCCCATTGAATGCTAATGTTAACTCTGGGGTGTTTGCCTAGCTTTTGGGGCTCCTGCGCCCGCACCCGCGAGCGCAGAAGAAACACCTCTGAACCGTGAAAAGAGACCGGAACAACAATTGATTATTCGCTAGAGCCCGATCTTAGCAAGTGGATACCTAACGCGCCATTCAGCAGCGGTAGTGTGGCATCAAAGAGAAGCCATATCATCGATCGAAGGCTGCCGTCCACCGCTGTAAAGCCTGCTCCGACATCGCTGATGCCAAACCAGTTCCACAAGAAAATTATGGCTACGAACATGAATCCGTAAAATTGCGTGTTCGCTGCCACGAACTCTTGGACACTCGAATTCGCGCCGGCGCGGCTCATACGGATGTAGCCAAAAATCAACCCTAGAATAATGGAAATGAGAGAGAGCGGGTTGATGATGTCCCAGGTGGAACTATACGGACTATCCTCGGTGGAAGTGTGGTAAATCGGCTCAATCACTGTCTGAATTGCGACTATCGCCGCAATTATAATCAGGATTACACCTATGACTCGCTTAAGGCCTTCCATCAAAATATCCTCCTTTTCCTTTCAGGTAAAGTTAAATCCCGGGCGCAAGATGAAGGAACAATTGTGCTTTCGTCTAGGTCCGAAGGATCAACGATAATGATGAGCGAAACCGAACTGCAATCGTGGAGTTTTTGGTAGGCGACTGACATGGCTGTTAGAGTCCGTGAATCCTTTCACCATATTTGGTTCACGGTTCTAACAGTGGCAACTCAGATTACGCTAGAAACGGTCATCACTCTAGCACAGAGTCGGAGAATTGTCAAGCCGAAATTTTGTTGGATGGATAGAGTTTACGTACTGGAATCTTCGTTCCAATTTGAAAACTTGATTTGTAGATATGGCAATCACATCTGTACGCTCCAAAGCGCCAGAGGCGCGACAGGTGTATAGTCCTGAAAACAGTAAAGTAACAAAGCCCCAGCGGGGCGAAAGGTTTATAGGTCGCTTCCCTACTCGGCGCGTTCTATGCCCCCTCGGTCTGGATTGGCAAATCCAGACCGGTGCACCAAACAGTTTCGAACATTCGAAAAGGCTCCAATTACACGCGAAAACTCCGGCAACTCATCGTATCACTGCCATTTTTCCCAACTCGCGCACATACTGCTTATTGCGGGAAACGGAGAGGACGTAAAGATACACGCCAGTCGCGATTGAGCGGTTTTGGTTGGATTCAAGATCCCAAACGAAGCGACCGGCTCCTATCACATCACGTATCAGGTCTGAGTGAACCACATCGCCGGAGGTTGTGAGAACATCTAATTCAATTTCGTCGACAAGCTGAAAGTCCGGTATTGCGAAATCGAACGTTATTCGCGTTTCTCCAAGGGGAAGCGGGTTTGGGTAGACGCGGACTCGCGAGACTTTCAATTCGTTAGATTCTATCTTGCCTTCACGAACGGTTAGATGATATGAATCGAGGGCGTTGAAGCCAGCGCGTGATTCGACAAGAATGAACAACGCTTCGGATTTGACGGGACGGAACACGATATGCTGGTTGGTCAGTTCCGTAGTGACTCCATCTACTATTTTCCGGCCGGACCCGTCAAGCAGAGACAGCTTGAATTCAACATCATGAGGAACGTCGGTCAGCGTGATAATTATCGCGTCCCCGATAACCGCATCAAGGCGGTAATAATCGCGCCTATCGTCCGCATTGAAAAGGAAAGACTCGTACCTTTGGTCGAGTTCGATAGGATGGGCAATTTCAGGATTGTCATTTGGTTCGTACGTATCTCCAAAAGACACCAAGAGCGGAATTAAACTCCCTTCTGCGCCTATGTTCGTTATAGAGATTCCGGTTGGTGATCCATCGTTCGCATTGGTGTTTGGACGGCTCGCAGGCGTGAAAGATATCTGATTGTCGTTCGCCGAATATGCAGCCCCATCGGTAACAAATCGAATATCGATCTGATCCGGATTATCCGGGTTCACGCCGCGGTGTTTCGGGTCGTTCGGATCTTCCAGCCAGATTTGCCCGGCAGCATCGAAGTGTGCGGTCGAAGGACGGAACACAGTCTCGTCTATGTGCCAGATCAGAATCCCGGATTCAGGCAGGTGTGTGTCAAACATAGCGCCGGATTCCCGATTCCGGTTCTCGATAAGGAAGAACTCGCTGCTGTTGCCCAATGCATCCACCTTGCCGGGGATATCGATTTTGAACAGCACGTTGTGAGACGGTGGCAGTTCAAAACTTGGGACAGACAATTGCGTCGCGGTTTCCACAACGTCTATTGGCTGAATCCATCCGTGCCGGCCGGTTTCCGGACGTGCGTCGAAATCCCATTTGAGGTAACCGATGATGTGACTGGGCTTCAGACCGTCCCCGATTCCATTAACCAAATCGCCTTGATAAGGCCCAGAGAAGCCCATCAATCCCCATTTGTGGTCATTTGGGTCGGTGAAAGGCGTACCGTAAACGTCGGGCGCGCCGAAATCGTGGAAGAACTCATGAAAGTATATTCCGAGGTGAGGTTTGGCAAAACTGGGTTCCTCCGCCACGATTGAGGCGCTCTCAATTCGCACGCCATCAAGAACGGTGTTCACCCCTCGCACGAGAATTGACCAGATATCTCTCGGCTTCAGGGTCGAGGCTTCATCGTCCCCCGCGTGGATGATGATAATGTGGTCGACGACGCCGTCTTTATCGCGGTCATATTGCGAGAAATCGACAATAGGATCCACCGCGATGCACGCCTCCCGGGTAAGTTCCCTGCACTGCGCCTCGCTTATTCGTCCCTCTCCGTAATATGCCATCGGTTTTGGCGCGCGAACCCATCCGTCACCCTTCGGAATGACTCCGCCTGCGGGTCCAGGCTGCACGTCCATCTGGCCGTAAGAGACTTCATAGTAGTAGGTTTTCAGTGAAACCTCCTCCTCGCCAAACAGGTATCCGTTAATCTCGGCACCGCTTCGAGATCCGGGTTGATCGGAGAAATCAACCTTTATACCGAGGATGTATTCCACTCCATCCGGCTGTGGCAAAACCTGTGTGCGAACAAAGCAACAACCTTCAAGAGCGCGTTGAAACTCCCTGCTGCTTTCCGGCCGCTTGGATCTAAACTCCCCGGTGGCAGGATCCTTGTCGAAGAAGAGATAGGGGTTCGGCGGGGCGGCGTGGCAGAAGGCATTGAAAACTAAATAAAGCGGTATGGATAGGAAGACGGAATTCGCGTGGTGTACGGCGAGCCCCAGCCGGTACGTCCACGATTCGCTCTTGAATTGTTTAGGGCGTGGTTGTTTCAATATGTTGTGCTCCTGTCTTCAAAGCATCTGCCCCTGATATGGAGAGGATGATTTAAAGACGCAATATCGATAAATTCAACGTGAATTAGGGACACTGTGATGACAGGTCATCCTGCATGGCTTTTCAAATTCCTGTTAGACACGCGGGTTCCAAGTTTCGGTTCATTCTAATCAGTTGCCGGTTCGGTGTCAATATGATTGTTCTCACCTGACGCAAAGTGAAAACGAAAGCCTTATAGAGGCAGAAAAATGTCTCGGTTCGATCGGCGCGCAACTCCTGGCGGAGCTCTCATTTTTGCTTGCATTCGCGTCTCGCATTCTGCAATAATTACGCGACTTTGGTACAATAACGCTCGCAATTATATTGATAACGGATTCACGAAAGGTTGTCTCGCGAAAAAGTAAAACATGTTCACCTACGACTATCATATTCACACCAGACTTTCCCCGTGCGCCGATAAGCACCTTAGTATTGACATGATCGTCCAGATTCAACAGAGCCGCGGGATGGAGGAAGTTGGGATTACCGACCACGACTTTAGCTACGGCTCCCGAACCAAGAACATCGATCGGGCGCGAAAAGCGATTGACGAGTGTGAATCATCTATCGTCGTCCGGTTGGGGGCGGAATCGCACATGCTTGAATACCGGGTGCCATCAATCGATATCCGCTTCGCGGCGTACTTCGATTATATCTTGATGGCGCCAAATCATTATCATTTTCGCGGCGTGGCGCGTCCGACGCATCTGATGGATCCGAGGAAGGTAGCCGTGCACGAGCTATATATGTTTGAAGCCGCGATTGCGTGTCCCATCACGGACGTCGTTGTGCACCCGTTTGTTCTGTCGCCCGAGGTTTTCGGTTTTTCCAAAGAGGGATTCTCGGAGTTCGGGCGTGAAGTGATGGACTACCTTGATCAGAAGCGGTTGATAAATCAGCTCGACGCGGCATCGCAACGCGGCATTGGTATCGAGATTAGCCCCAAGTTCATCAAATACAATCAGCCGCATCTCGTCGAGTTTTATCAACTGTGTTTGGACCGAGAGGTGAAATTGATGATCGGCAGCGACGCGCACAATGCCCAGCAGTTGGAGGAGTTAGTGATGCTTGAGCCGGTACTGAAAGAGTTAGGGGTTTCGGAGGAGTGCCTGTGGCGGCCACGGGAGTGGCAGTGGTAGGCGAACTGCTCCTGAACCGAAGGCAACGCTAAACACTCGGTCTGGGTTGCCTCTTTGAAATCAATATACTCAATTTCGCGGAATCTCTGCCGGTAGTTGGGTGTGGAATGCGGTGCAGAAGATTCTATGAAAAGGAGTGAAAAGCCATGAAGTATCAACACACGTACAACACAATTTCAAGGTGTGTGCTCATCTTTGCCGTTCTGAGCATCTGCATCATTCTTGCCTCTTGTGACGAGAAAATCACTTTAGATCTCGTTGAGCCGGAACCTACCAAAGACACCACGGATAATACGACCGGGGAGATGATGCCGGTACAACCGATTGCTCTACCGGGACTTCCAGCCGACATCACCGGTTACAACCAATGGCTGAAGCTGAATGCCGAACCGATTCCGCCTGTAGCTGGAAGCGATCCGCACCGCGGTACCAAGGATGTGTACGTGAATCAGGAGCGCGATGTGCTTGCTCCGGCCGGACGACAGCAGTATCCGTACCCGGATGGGAGCATTGTAGTGAAAGAGTCACGCTCTGACGCGGGTTTTATCCGGCTTGTTGCCATTATGCGGAAGAAGGCGGGTTCCAATCCCGGAGGAAATGATTGGGAGTACGAGGAGTACATACGCCGCGATGCGGATTCCCCTTTCCCAGGTCCACTGACAGGTGCATTCTGCCAACGTTGCCACTCGGACGCCAGGGACCGGGACTATGTGTTCACGGTGCTTGAATAGGAGGAATCCGCAGACATCCGATTTTGCCGCACGTTTGCGAAAATTCGGAGTTGTGTGCTTGCGTTCATATACACCCTCCTAACTCAATGGAGAATTGAATAGATGGCGGAGGCGCTCCGGCTTGTTCCCCAACCTGACCTGGCGGGTCGAGTGAAAGCAATTCAGGATGACGGCTTTGTGTATTTCCCAAGCGCAATGAGTTCTGCTGAAATTGCTGAACTCCGCTCTGCGATGGATCGCCTGGAAGACGTTCCCGAATACTTTGATAGGGTACACGAGTCTTGGTCGAGGCACTTTAACAACGCCTTTAATCGTGACGAGGTTTTCTTAAAGTACCTTGATAAACCGGGAATTATAGAGTTGGCGGAAGAGATTCATGGCGAGGATTGCCACGTCATCGGGATGACCGCGTGGATAACCGGTCCGGGACGTCCGGAACAAAAGCTGCATGTCGATTATCTGCCGATTAGCCTACCGGAGGATATCTTGGCGGATCCGCGGGTGAATATCCCCGTCTTCATTACTACTGCCCACTTCTATCTTGATGATTTGTATGAAGAGCTGGGTCCAACGAAATTTGTGCCTGGCAGCCATCTGTCGGGGCGTGGACCGGGAGGCGACACCGAGTGGAAGACCGTTGGCGAACACAGCATTCTCTGTAAAGCCGGCGATGTCGTTATGTTCCGGAGCGAAGTGTGGCACCGAGGGTCTGCGAATACCAGCAAACAGGAACGATACTTGCTTCAGGTTCATTATGCTCAACGAATGATCACACAGAAATTTCCGCCGTATTTGAACAGGTTTCAGTTCGACGAGGAGATTCTGACTCGGTTGACTCCGCGGCAGCGGCGCTTGCTGGGCGAACACCGCTCCAGCAACTATGATTGAGAGAGAACTAATGCGTGAATGCGTGCTGAGTGAGTCCCGCGAGAGAATAGACATCCTTCTAAAATCCATATACTTACAGTAGTCTCGGCGGCTGGAGCAACTATGCCGTTTGGCAATCTGCCGAGCATCGTCTCAACTTCACAATCGCGGGGTTCACATTCCATGTTTTTCCATAGTTGCGATGTTTGCCTC
>JAPPIK010000053.1 GCA_028820655.1 Candidatus Poribacteria bacterium
GGCGCTCATCGGAATCGTGTTCAGGACTCAGACGTACAATTTCACGGCGTGGTGGTAGGCGGTAAACCGGGTTAACGGTCGTCAATCCCGCCGGTCCAAATCTGGGATGTAATTGACCTATATCGGAGGGGGTCCGATTCACCGCCAGCCGCGTTGGTTAGCCAAGCCGCGATTTGGTGAAGACTCAAATGCTTTGTCCGGTTCTCCTACCAGCCGCCCATCTTTAACCCACTCAAGATCTCGCCCATAAAGGTTTTGAATCAGCAAATCGGTCAAACGCCCGCGTACATCGGCATATTTGGGAAATTCGGAGAGATCATACATCTCCTGCGGATCCTTTTCGAGGTCGAAGAGTTGGACGCAGTTGCCGGTCGGGTACCAGATCAGTTTGTACTGCTCGGACCGAATCATACGCGTCGCTTTTTCATCTTCATGGTGTTCGCAGTAGAGATGATCGCGCCGTTGGTCCGATGCCAACGAATACCGCTCCACCGTCTCCGGTATCGGCACCCCGCAGAGATCCAACAGCGTGGGCATCACATCGCGCAGCTCCGCCAGACGATCATCCTTGTGCAGAAAACCCCATCAAGCCAGCATCGTCTCCGTAGGATCCGAGGCAAAAGATTCGTAACACAACCAATGATCTTAGGTGCGATTGTATTCGGAATGCCGCCACGGGAAACGCATCTAATTGCAGAGGAGGTCTCATGGTGGTAGGCCGTGTTGGGTTTCACTCAAATTTTGGCGCGCGCAAGCGAAATATGCACTCGAAATCTGTTACAAGATTAGCGATTACTAACGAATTTCCGTTCAACCCAACCTACTAATCCCAAAATAGTGTCACAAACCTAGCCTGATTTTCTTTCTTATGATGCAGAAAATTTAGATGCGTTTCCCCTAGGAATGCCGCTTCCAGCGGTTGACATCATTGAAGAAACGTGGTACTGTGGAAGAGGTAATGGGCAAATATTCTCAGCTGTAGAAAATCGCGTCCGCAGGAGACTGTAAGCCCGAGATGGAGAAAAATGAGAGACAAGAACAAATCTCAAGGGCAACTCATCATTGAATTGCAGCAGCGCGTGGCGGAATTAGAGCAGGACAAAGCCGAATTACAGCAGCTATTGCTCGAAAACGATGCGACGGAGAGGGAGTATTTCGACATTTACTTTAATGCCCACGATATGGTTGTTTCTGTCAATATTATCAATATGGAGACAGAGAAAATTCTCCGGTGTAATAGGGCTGTGATGGAAAAATTGGGCTACAGCAGGGCGGAGATTGTCGGACATCCTATTTTTAAGTTATATCATCAAGATTGTATCGAAGATGCCAAGGAACTGTTTCGTGTTATTGCGGAGGCCGGCGAGATACATGATGCCGAACAGGTGCTGCGGAAAAAGGATGGAGGCAAAATCTACGTGAGTTTGAATGCCACAACCGTCTGCGATGAGAATGGGGACCCGACTTCTGTGCGATTTGATTTGCGTGACATCACCCAGCGTGCGGTGGAAGTCGGCGGCTTGCGCTCCGAAAATCGTCAACTGAAAGAGTATCTGCGTTCCAACCGCCCCGAACACCCCGAATCGTTTTCCGACATCGTCACGCAAGACTCGGCGATGGACATCGTTTTTCGGAGAGCTGAATTGGTCGCGCCCTCCGCACATCCCGTATTGATAACGGGGGAAACCGGTGTCGGTAAGGAGAGGATTGCGGAGGCGATTCACCAACTGAGCGGTCGACCGGGGAGGTTTGTCAAAACGGATATCGCCGGAGTTGACGATCAGATGTTTTCGGATACGCTCTTTGGACACGAGAAAGGTGCATTTACCGGCGCAATCTCTGACCGACGGGGTTTGATTGAGCAGGCGTCAGGCGGCACGCTATTCCTTGACGAGATTGGACACCTCGGTGCGGAGTCCCAACACAAGCTCCTGCGCTTTTTGCAGGAGGGAGAATACTATCCGCTGGGAAGGGATGAAGCAAAAACGAGCGATGTGGCGACGAATCGAACGATTGAATTTCTGATAGCGGGCGGAACTTTCCGCGAAGACCTCTACTTTCGCCTCCGAACGCATCACATTCACCTGCCTCCGCTACGCGAACGCAATGGAGACATTCCTTTGCTCGTATCCCATTTTCTCAAACAATCCGCGGCGGCGCTTAACAAAAAAACGCCTACACCTCCACCGGAACTCTTTACACTTCTTAAAACTCACCATTTTCCCGGAAACATCAGAGAGCTTGAGGCGATGGTGCACGATGCCGTCAGTCAGCACGAAGGCGGCGCCCTCTCCACAGAATCTTTTCGGGAAGCGATGGACGAACAAACCTCCAAATTACACAAGAACACCGCGATCGGAACGGAAGAGGTGCGGTTTGTCGAGTCATTAGCTCGCGCGCGCGACCTGCCCTCGCTAAAAGAAGTGGAACCACTTGTGATTGAGGAAGCCTTGAGACGCGCCGATGGAAATCAGACGATTGCGGCGCGACTCTTGGACATCTCAAAACAGGCGTTGAACAAGCGTCTAAGCCGTGCCCGGAAATCAACGGACAAAGCCTGAAAAGGCGTTTGCTTTTCCAAAACTTTCCGTTCCGGTTTATACTTTTCCATCCCTGCCTCAAAACAGGGGTGCGACATTTTGGATTTCGTAGACATTTTGTCCATGTCGTCTCAAACCCTTACGTGGCGAGGACTCATCTCCCTTTCAAGCCGATTTTTCCCAATTTCACCGACAAAACGTCGTCCCCTTTTCTATCTTGCCTTAAGGCACCGTCTCCCTCGCCTAAAAAGTCCCTGAACCCGCACCATGCCTAGGCACAACGGCTTCACCGGCGTCAAATTCGTGTCTGTTTTCGGTTTTGGCATAGGGTTTGCGGTAATACTTAACGAAACGTGAGTCGATAGCCGTTCCGCATGAACGGTTTGTTATCTCAAACCGGATTCTTCGGTTTGCGGTAGATCGTTCATTTGTCATTAACAGGTTTCGGCGCTTCACTAATAGTCATTGAATAAGGATCAAGCGAGTGGATAACGAGCGCGATAGAGATTTTCAAGGGGTCGTGCCTTTTCTCAAGCGGCGTTGGCTACTTGTTGTTGGTCTAGTGGTGTTGCTGTGTGTTACGCTCGGCGCATTCTTGGTATGGCGCGCCAATCAACCGGTAGCACTCAAGACCGTTTATGTCTTGCCAAAGCCTAATCCGGACCGTGCCGAGATCCTCAAGCGTGCTTTGCAACCGCCAAAACCCGCCTACGCAGCGAAGGCGTCTAATAAGGAGGCAACAACGGGCAACGCAACCGCCGAGAGCCTCGAAGCCGACGGCGGAGCATCATCAAGCCAAGAAAGCGAATTTGAGGGTGACGACCTCGAATCGATTCTCACGGCGCTTGATCAGGGAACTGCCGAGGAAAAGGGAGAATTCCCGGCGGTTCCCGTTTACGCCGGTTTGGCTTCGCATCCCTGGCTACAAACAGGGTGACCAACTTGGTCGCGAGCAAATTGCGCGCGTTCTGATAAAACTCTGGATTCAGGGCGACCGCGGTTTTGTGGGTGGTGCCATCTGGGGGAGTGACGGCAAAATTTATCCCATCTACCTCGATGTACTTTATGTCGAATGGGAAGAAACCGCCATTTTCGACGGTGATGGGAATCCGTTTCCGATTACATACATCGGCGATGCGCTCGGTCCTATTGGGATTGATTTTAGTGCCGAGGATTATCTCACCGGCGATTTCGAAATGAAGTACCCCGGCCTAAAATTTGTTCCTTTTGAGCAAGCGGGATACGACCCCCACACCTTTCTCACTGAGAGTGACTAATCTTGACTCATCACCGTAAATGCTGTATCTTAACCCCTACAAGGAGAAATACCATGAAAAAACTACTGTTACTCGGAGTCCCGGCCGCCCTGATTTTAACCCTTCCAATAGGCTATTACGCATACGCTTGGATATGCGACGCTTCCGCAACGGCTTATAACACGTCCAATCACACCTATGCAAATGGTACGGCGTACGCCACCGGGCTTAACGACAATTACGCGAAGGTAACGATAAAGCACAATCCCGGTTCCGGATGGACTAACGCATATCACAACTGGCGGGGGCCATGGCAAGGTAGCGCTCAAATGTTTGCGAGCAGGTTTTTCCCCAAGGGCAGGCAAGTTAAGGTCTACGTCAAAGCCAGCGGCGTTCATGACGATGGTACGCCGCAGGTGGATGAGCCGCCCGCCGCTACTGCTAACCTCTGAGGCGCAGGGGAGCGCGTTCCGCCCGACAACGTCCCTGCAAGAGGAGCCGGGACGTTGTCTCTATTTTAAGATTCAATGGTGCAAATGTTAAAGCCGCTGCCAAATATTTACCTTATCGTTCCGGCCTTGGTGTACCTCCTCCTGCTGTTCGGATGCGGCGCAGACGAAATTGGCAACACTCCCCTTGGCGAAAATGGTGCAACTGATGTAGCGCCCGCCCCGGTATCGTCGCCTTACTATCCCATAGCTCTCGGCAACCGTTGGACTTACCGCAACCCCGACGGCTCCGAATGGTCGCGTGAAGTTGCCAAACTAGAGATTCTTGAATCCGAGCGCTATCATTCTTTCCGCTACTCTGAAGTGAAAAAAGCCAGTCCTCACGCGATGGAAGACAACATTCCGCGATGGCTCCGGCCGATTGAATACGACTTTCACGACCTTGTTGACTCGATCGGTCCCGCCGAGTATATAACATACGCCGAAAGCCTGGTCCGCACGATCCCGCCCAAGGACTTCAATGACGCTATTAGGAAAATAGTTCTCGATAGCGGAGGCGAAACCCCTCAATGGAATATGGAAATCGAGTGTAACATAGACCCCGATGTTCCCCGCCTGTGTAACATGGTTACAGATGATTCTTTATTCAATCCGCCCGGGATATTAAACATGCTATTCTATACGAAACCACATGTCGCTTCGCTTGGCAAATTTACGGCGCTCCGGTTTCCGCTTCTGCCCAACCAGTCCTACACGACACTCGATTTTAGATTGCGTTCCAAATCCGTTGTGCTTAATCTATGGGAATTCTACGCCGACTCTATAATTGTCGCAACAATCGGCAACGCCCCCGAATTGGTCGAAACGCCTACCGGCTCGTTTCAGGATTGCCTCAAGGTTCAATATGAAGCGGGGCCAATATTGATTAGTACATTACAATTTGTAGAGGTTGGCCCTCTCGCGGGCATAGGCGAACTTACGCCCGAGGAACTCAAGGCTTTCGAGTTGACCCTTCACGACGAATTAACCGCCCTGTTGGCCCACTTAATGCCGAAATTAGGATTGCAAACGATGTGGCTCGCCCCGGGCGTCGGTCCCGTCAAAATAGAAACTCCAAACGGCATCGCCGAATTGATTGACTACGACATCAAGCCTGTGGAATAGGTCTCCTACCTCGAATGCTCCCCCAATTCCGCACCCTCAGACACCAGCTCATGTGATTTGTGGGCGTTCCTTTTTTCAGTTACTGTCCATGTCCACCGCCATTCACTCCGAGCCTACCGATACCGTCCTCATAGCCCGTTTTCAGTCGAGCGAAGCCGGTGTATTTGACCGGCGCCACTTACGCCACCGCGACCGGATTCACGGCGTGATCCGATCCATCATTGCCGGCCCTTACGATGCGCTAGATCTCACGCAAGAGGTTTTCCTCAATGCGTATCAAAAACTCTCCGCATTCCAGCACGCCGCGCAATTCTATAGTTGGCTCTATCGAATTGCTGTCAACCAGTGCATCGATTATATGCTTTCGCACTTTGCAGTCAAAACACAGTGTGCTCATTGATGGGCCTTTTTGCGAGGAAACCTTCCACACAAATCCCGTGTCGCCCACCGCAGCTCTTGAGGGCGATGAGTTTTACCGCCAGTTACACGATCAACTGAGCGGATAGCGAAGGCGATAGTCTTCCGTGTTTTACCAGACTATACTTTCTTTGACGCAATAGCTATCGCACTCACTATTCGTTCGTTTGATCACTCCCCACCTTGACGCCCCGCCAACGCCGTGTGTTTATTCTGCGCTATAAAGAGGATTTTTCGTTGAACGCCATTGCCCATCGGCTTGAGCGTTCCAGTGGCACAGTCAAGGCTCATCTCTTTCACGCACGCCGTAGCTTGCTGTATCAACTCAAGGATTTCTATCGTCCTGGGATCTCTATCGCGGTCGCTGTTCGCTCGTTTGATTCTATTCGGTCGGTTGATCCCTTGTTGGGTTTCACTATACTTCTAAGGTCATGAGCGCGATTGCACGACTCAGGCTAGGTTGAACGTCCGACGTTTTTTTGATTGGCGCCGTTCAACCCAACCTACGGCTGATCGCTCAGCCGCACGATTCAGCAAAATCGTCCGAGGCTCCCGCGTCCTTTCCTTGCTCTCGTGATACAGAATCGTCTGTATAGATAGCGTCCGTGGAACTTTGCAATCTCGTCAAGTGTTATACACAGCAACCGCTAGACTATTGTATCAACAATATTAGGATCCGAGATGAAACGCCTCGGCACGGTTACAACACCCGGAGGCGGTTACCGTGAGTGTCAATATAGTCACCTCTCCAATACCTGCGATTGGCCCGCTTATGCTGGCAATTAGACACTTCGCGGTTAAACGTCTGTGAATGTCCCCAGTGATGGCGGCGTCAATAGCGGAAGCGCCGTACAACACTTTACGATAGACTAAAGACAATCTGTGGTTTACAACGCTGTTTTTTTCTTCTCACTCCTATTCTCCATTACTAGGCTTGTCATCGCGACACAAGTATTTGCCCAACCCGAGGCGGTGCCGCCGGATGTGCTTGAGTTGCGCCCCGAGGGGTATGTCTACGCCGATTACCCCGGTGTATTTGACAACGTCACGAGTGTCGGCATTGATCGGCGCAGAGGTCTTACAGTTGAAGCGTGGATCAATTTGACCGACCGACCGAAAGACGATTTTTACTTCTCCAAACGCACGCGTGAGGGACAGTGGCCAATCTTTGCCAAACCGGGCAACTATCATGTCGTCCTGCGCGGACGCAACCTCGACAAAGGTTTTGATGTGATGGAACCGAACGGCACTGCCATCCTTGAGTTTTATTTAAATAGAGGAGGCGGTCGCGCCGTGATAATTTCACCCGAAGAGTATCCGCTCAATCGTTGGTTGCATGTCGCAATGTACGTTGTGGAAAAAGAAGGTAAGTTACAGAAAAGAGTGTTTTATGACGGTATTCATAGAGGGGGCGGGAGTACACCAGAACTAATGGCGCGAACGCACGCACCTTTCGTGATCGGCGGCCCCCCAATTATCACCTTCAAAGACGGTATGCGCTGGGGGCACAAATATGAATCCATGAAAGGTTATGTTGATGTCGTTCGCGTGTCCAGAGGGCTTCGTTATGACGTGCCTAAAGGAGAGTCAATTCATCCTTCACGCCAGTTGCACCGCGAGACTCAAACCGTTGCCCTCTGGCAGTTTGAAGAGGGCCCGGGGGCACCA
>JAPPIK010000056.1:0-27779 GCA_028820655.1 Candidatus Poribacteria bacterium
TCGTGATGCGTCCAATCACCGCACTCCAGCGGAGTGCAATGTGGGGTGTTACTTGAGAGTGTTACTTGGTAGCAGTACGGTTAGCGAAAATTCTAGGGACCGGTGACATTTCATCGCCACCGGGCAATCAAGAACTGTACACAGGCGAGTGCCTCTACGATTAGGTGATTCTCGGCGAAATTCAAACGCTCCGCGCCAAATGCCATTCATGCTAGAACTTTCCTGCTTTTACTGGTCACTGACCACTGGCCACTGGCAACGGATCACTCTCATTTGACGTATGGAGCAACTTTTCTCCCTGTTTGACTGCACCCCATCGCGTCACCATCCTTTCAGATGACGAAACTGCCAGCGGCGCGGGGCTCCACACCGGATTTCCCTCGTATTCCTTATCGGTTTGGGTGATATTCTGCAAGCCGCTCCCATCCGCGTTTATCGTAAAAATGTCCTTATACCCGTCAAGTGTATACTTAACAAAGGCCAATTTCCTGCTGTCCGGCGACCAAGCGGGGTTCCACTCGTAAGTCCAACGATCCTGTTTCGTGAGAATAGTGGGATTTGTGCCATCCGCATTCATCAGGTAAATGTTGTAAGGCGGCAGCCAGAGAAACGGTTTGGGCGATGCTCGGTACGCAATCTTCTTGCCGTCGGGAGACCAACTTGGGCTCGAATTGTTCGCCCGAGGATTTTTGGTGAGATTGATGAGATCCGCACCATCGGCGTTCATCACAAAAATATCAGACTCAAGTCTATCGGCGCCCCAAGGATTCATCCATGTCCCAAAACTGATTCTGTTCCCGTAAGGTGACCAGCTCGGTTTCCAATTTTGGCGCTTATCCCGTGAGATGTTTCTGGGATCCGTTCCGTCGGAATCCATTACGTAGATGTCCCAATCCTGACCGTCATGTTCAACGTAAGCGATTTTTCTCCCGTTTGGCGACCAGCTAGGGCACTGCTTTGAATGACTGTTAATTCCCTTCGTGATATTCACGCGATTTGTGCCGTTGGCGTTGATGACCCACACGTCATTGCGGTAATGAAACCCGATTTTCTCGCCATCCGGCAACCATGCCGGCTGGTAACCTTCGGCTAATTCGAAACGTCTTCCGCCGTCGCTGTCCATGATATAGATTTTGCTTTTCCCGTTATCCCGGTATGAGGTAAAGGCAATTCTTCCGTCGACTGCAAGCACGGAATCTGTCGATACGGCAAGGACACTCACTACGAGATGAAACAGACACAATTTCAGAAACGATAGCTGCCCGTTCAGCAATGCAAATCTCATTTCCAATTCTCCTCTCACCGGACGGTTCGGAATATCTCGGCATTCAGTTTCACTTCTCCCCATCGCGTCACCATCCTCCCCGATGGCGGCACTGCCAGCGGGCGTGGGCTCCACGCGGGAGAAAATTCGTCCACGCGATGCGTTTGCGTGATGTTTCGTAGGTCGCCGCCATCGGCATTTATCGTGAAGATGTCGTGAAAACCATCCGGTGTTTGTTTGACAAAGGCAATCTTCTTGCTGTTCGGCGACCATGCGGGACGCCACTCGTAAGCCCAACGATCTTCTTTTGTAAGCATAACCTTATTTGTTCCGTCGGCATCGATCACGTGAATGTTGTGCGGGGCGTGAAACAGGAGCGGCTTTGGCGAAGCAGTGTAAGTAATCCTTGATCCGTCGGGCGACCAACTGACATGGGTGCTCCCTGCCTTCGGATTTTGCGTCAGGTTGACCCGGTTTCTGCCATTAGTATCTATTACGAATATTTCCGACTCAAGCAGGTTTTCTTGGGGACGAAGATCAGCGGAAAAGGCGATATTCCTGCCGTCGGGTGACCAACTTGGCCTGTCGTCGTGGTGAAGGTCGTTAGTAAGTTTTCGGGAACTCCGCCCATCGGCATCCATCAGGTAAAGATCCGTGATGCCGAAAATGCCTCCAACTCTTGACCTATAGGCAATCTGCTCACCATCAGGTGACCAGACAGGGGTCTTTATACCTTCCTTAAACCTGCCCTTCGTGATATTTTTTCGGTTTGTTCCCTCCCGGTCAATCACCCATATGTCGCCTCCGTGAACAAACCCAACCTTCTTACCATTTGGCAGCCAAGCAGGCGAACCGCCGTCAGTCAGCCTGTAATGATTTCCGCCATCGCCGTTCATGACGTAGATGGCCCATTCGCCGGCGCGGTTGGACGTGAAAGCAATCTTACCCTCGACGGCGAATGCGACATCTGCCAATTGAGCAAGTAGAAAGACTAAAATGAGAACCTGCCGCGAGTTTACAATAGATTGTTCTCGGACCAGCGTTTCGCGTCTCATTTTCGCATCTCCTCTCATTTGGCGGTAGCGGACAATCTTGTCCCCTGTTTGACTTCCCCCCATCGGGTCGCCAACCTCCCCTGTGACGAGACGGCTTGCGGGGCTGGACTCCACGCCGGATACCCCTCGCTTACCCGGTGCGTCTGAGTGATGTTTGTGAGTTCGCTCCCATCGGCGTTCATTGTAAAGATATCGTGAAAACCATCCGGTGTGTACTTCGAAAAGGCAATTTTCTTGCTATCCGGAGACCAGCAGGGATGATATTCGTATGCCCATCGCTCCGGCGCGGTGAGAAGAACTGGATCCGTTCCATCCGCATTCACTACGTAGATGTTGTACGGTGATGACCACAGAAACGGTTTCGGCGATGCGGAGTAGGCGATCCTCGTACCGTCGGGCGACCAGCTAACTTGGCGGCTCTTTGCACGGGGGTTCTGTGTTAGGTTGACTCGGTTGTCGCCCTTGGCGTCCATTACGAAGATCTCGGACTCGACCCTGTTTCCTCGCGGACGAAGGTATGCGGCAAACGCGACATTCCTGCCGTCGGGCGACCAACTAGGGCTGTCGTCGTAGTGGAGGTCGTCCGTAAGATTCTTGGGGTTCCTTCCGTCGGCGTCCATCACGTAGATATCCGGCGTGCCGAAATTGCCGCCTACCCTTGACCAGTATACAATCTTACTCCCGTCGGGCGACCAATCAGGGTACAAAATAGTCTCTTTGAACCTGCCCTTGGTAATATTTCGTCGGTCTGTTCCCTCTCGGTCAATCATCCAAATATCGCCGCCGTAAAGGAACCCGATCGTCTCGCCATCTGGCAACCAAGCAGGCATGTTGCCTTCAGTTAGTTTGATGGGGTTTTGACCATCGCCATCCATGAGGTAGATTGCCCTCTCGCCGTCGCGGTTCGATGTGAACGCAATCTTCCCTTCGACGCCGTAGGCGTGCCGCACCACCGAGATGAACAGCAACAGAATAAGCAATAAACCACGACTATTCTGGAAAATCCGGAATCGCCTCATTCCTTGGATCCCCTTTCCTCTGCACCACTAGTCGGGGTTAGTCTCCCTGCACATAGGATGAATGCTGACAATTGCTAGAAAACGTCCGCCTAAACGTTACCGAAGTGTTCACCACACCTACAGTTGTCGCCTATGGTATCACAATTTCGTAGATCACGCAATTTGGTTCTGTATCCGGCAATCGGCTATGACTCCCCACATGCGAATCATGTTGTTCCAATTATCTTTGCGATTCGATCAGAAGATTTGGGACAGCGTGAACGGACATCTTCCATCCTTCCGCCCCTACTGCATAATCCCATTCCGGTCCCACGTCCAAACGGCGCCGCTGCCATCCTTGCCGACGCCCAATGCCGCTTGGGATCCCGTGCTTCCGATACCAAAAACCCCAACCGAACCGCCGTTCCTGTCCACTTTTACCTCCGCCGCGCCGCCTTGGGTGCCCTTTACACGCAAAAATCCGCCGCCATCCCCTAGGATTCCCAACGTCCCGGTTGCGCTGCCGTCTCGGGCATTGAACACGTGAAGTGCGCCGCCATTCCGATCCACCAGCATCTGCGATGAGCCGCCCCCCGAGCGGTCCGCACGTACGAACCCGGTGTCGCCGTGTACCCCCAGCCTCGCCTTCGAGGCTCCGCCGTCTTGGCTGAAAACCTCAATAACGCCCCCTCCATTCGCGTCTACGTGCGCTTGGGTTTGCCCGCCGTTTGTGCCGTAAACTCGCATGACGCCTCCGTGCTGCTGGAGACCTAAAGTAGCCTTCGCTTCACCGCCCTCCTGCCGAAAAAGATGAACGGCGCCGCCATGTTCATCCGCCGTGATTGACGCAACCCCGCCGCTCTTGCCCTTGACATCCAGAAATCCGTTCTCGCTCTCACGTTCCACTCCCGCCATGATGACTCGCTTTCCGCCGCGATTGTTGACTCTCCACACACCGTTTCCCTGTCGATCAAACCCCGCGCTATAGACAATTCGTCGGTCGTCATTGTATACCTGAATAACATCCGCTGTGTCAGACATACGTTCAAAAGTCTTTTGCAAAACGGCATGGGTTCTGCCCCGATCATCGACGATACTCAGTCTGCGGCATTTGAGTTCATCGAACTCTACGATTGTCATGTCGTTGAATGCCATATCCTCTTGTGCTACGCCGATGTCGGCAAGGATTGATGACAACATCATGCCTATGACCACAAGTAGCCCTCCAAGCGCGGTGTATGCCGCTTTTTCTTTCAAATTCACTATGTCCCTCCTTCGAGCTCGTTTGAATTGATTGCAATCTCACTTCATGGCGATATCAACATCCAACATGTTAGACGATGTGCCGGGCAAATGTTTCCACACTGTCGCGCACCACCCAAATGATACCGTAATCCCGTGCCTTCGTCAATCCCGCGCCTCTAGCGGCTCCCGCACCGCCCGCGTTCCGAAACGGGAAGTTAAAGGTTGGCGGTAGACGCGCACAAACGCAAATCCATTCGAAGAGGGTCTCGATGTGTGGACAGAATAGATTCCTCCAATTTAAGTCTGTGAATCAAATTCGCTGCGGAAAGGTGACGATGCCCTATGCGCCCATATCGCGTGCAATAATTCCCAAATTTTTGTGATTGAAAACTACACACGTGTATAGTATAATATAGCCGGTTAGCGTTGGTCGATGCCGATCTTCTGCTGGTAGATTGTCGCCGGGTGGAAAATGTCATGAATCTCGGAGGGGCACCCGTTCACCCGTGATTCCGGAGGCTACTATGATCGCTGACGATGTAGATACGCATCCAAAGCGTTGCGCTGTAAATCCAACGCGGTCACCTTTGTACACGGATTTTCGTGAAGAATCGCAAAAACCAGGGAGAATAATGTCGAATCTGCTTCAATGTCGTCTGTTCCGTTCAACTATTCTCGTCCCATTCGTGCGCCCGTTTTGTCCGAAAATGCGTTCATCTCGGCGTCATCCGGTCGGGGTGCCGGGCTCGGTTTTGGGAAGTCGTTTCAACCGGGGGAAGGGAGGGAAATTATATTCGCAGAATATCGCACTCTTTCGCACACCATATTCCCGATTAACAATCATGCACGAACCCAAGCCGCCGCACGCTTCATCGCAATTTTAGCGTCGTAACGCATCAACTGCGATACACATTCAAACGCTAACCAAGAGTTTGGTAGAAGCAACCTCCCGGTCGCGACCACCTAGCTGAGTATATTTGTAGGGTGGAATCAAGTGAGTGAACAACGAACGCGATAGCCGATCCCCTGCCCACCATTCCTTGTTATGTGCGATTGAGCGTCCGCGAGAGTGTTTTCTTAGAACTCCCAGCGCGACAGAACTCCTCGCACGATAGTGACTCCTGCTAACTATGTGTAGGGTGCAATCATTGGAGCGAATCAAACGACACAAACAACCGACAACTGACCGTTTGACCGACCGATCTGTGACACCGTAGGGGATCAAGCGAGTGAATAGCGAGCGCGATAGAACTCCCATAGAAATCCCGGCTCTCCCCGCCCGTTAACTATTTGTAGGGTGGGCACTGCCCACCATTCCCTTTTATGTGCGATCAAGTAACCGCGACAGCGTTTTCTTAGACCTCCTCGCGCGATAGTAAACCCTGCGAACTATATGTAGGGTGCAATCAAGGCAGGCAATCAAACGACCGAAACAACCGTCAACTAACCGTATGACCGACCGATCTGTGCCGCCGTAGGGGATCAAGGGAATCAAACGAACGAATAGCGAGCACGATAGAGCTCCCATAGAAATCCCGGGTCACCCAGCCCGTTAGCTACACGTCGGGTGCAATCAAGCGAGTGAATAGCGAGCGCGATAGCGAATCCCCCGCGCACCAGCCTTTTTCGTTTTTAGGTCCAAGCGAATGAACAACGGGCACGAAAGCCAATCCCCTGTCCACGATTCCTGATCGAAATCATAGGGTATTCCCTATTCCGGAATTAGGCGGATTTCAATGCTCGCGCGCCAATGTCCGATTCACTTTCCATACTTATCTCTGAAGATCCATGGCGTTTACGAACCAGGCACTGCGACTCCGGCAAGAATACCGGTAACGGCTTTGCTTTGTGACACAAAAAGAACCCTGAGAAACCCAAATTTGTCTTGACAACAGGAAGGATTTGGTGTAGAAATTAGTAACAAAAAGCCGTCGTCAATTTCGAGGCTGATTACTTAGGTCGCAGATTTGGTGAATTGACTTTGCACCGCATTCAATTGTCAAGCTTTTAGAGTTTTACAGAAACCTACAAGGATATCTCTAAAACACAGCTAGTTTGTTTGAGAACAGTTCACCGACCGCGCAGATCTCGCAACCCAATCTATCCGTCTGCACACGACGATGCGGGCTGCCATTTCAAGCCGGTAATCAACCGGCTGTATGAGTAAGACGATAGGTGATTGCAACAGTATATCCCTCAACCGACCGGGAAAGGAGCGACTAACCGACCGAACAAGATGCAAGGGACCGGATAGCTCAAGCACTGAGGCAACGTCGGCGCTGCGCACCTAACTCGTACACCGAGACGTTCGTAGTTGCCATTCGCAAAATGGCAGACGCTCTTCGCAGCGGTACATTTTTTTGTATTGGCATTCCGTTGGCATGAGGATCCCGGCAAACCCGTACCACCAAAGGGATTCTCCTTTTCAGACCATGCCATCGCGCCGCTGAATTCGACGCTCTGTTTGCGAAATTTTCACTCATTCGGCCCCTAAATTGACACAGCGGTCACACACAAGCATAGTATAAGCGCATAAAACCATTTTCTGTTTATAATTGATTTCGTTCCTATATGATCCTGTGACTGACGGCGTCTACCGTTTACTTTATTGGTACGCGAATGAAATTCATCGCCGCAACGCACATGTCGCCGTGATTGGAAAGCCACACAGAATTCGATAGGAAAGTTGTCTGACGAAATAAGACCAAAAAAACCCAATATACGGAGGATTTCCGAATGTCAAATAACATATTAACGTCAATCTCTGTTGCGTGCGTACTCCTGCTTTTCGCCTCGTCATGCTCGACAGTATTTGCCCAAGCAGTTCCCGGCGCGGTGCTCTACTTTAACCCTGCCGAAACCGAACAAGGCAGAAATGACAAGGTCTGGAGAAACGCCGGCGAGGCGGGCGGAGAACTGGAACACACCGGTAAATTACCGAGACTTGAAGAAGGTACAATTACAATCAAAGGAATCGGTTTCGAGGAAACCACGCTATGGTACACCGCCGAGGAATCCGGTTCAACATTTAGCAACGCCGCACCCGGAGCTAAAACGCCGGTTGTAAATCTCCAAGATTTTACCATGGGTTTGCTGTTACGAATCAACGGCGGATTACTTGCCGAGGAACACCACCTCGTCGGGCTGCAGGCGGCTCCGAGAGAATCGGTGCAGAACGTGCGTATTTGGCTCGATAATGCCGGGTCGGGGAGGTTTCAAAATGTCAGTATTGCCCAAGGCGCAATCGGGGCACGCGAGGATCTTGGCAACGGAAAGACAAGATTGACGGTTGGAAGTCAGGAATGGCACTGGGCGCATATTGTTTTTGAAAGCGGCGATGAAGTGACCACCTATATAGATGGCAAGGAAGTTGCCCAGTTCGGAACTGGCGTCAAGTGGAACAAAAAGCATGATATGTCGTTGCATGCTATCTTCTCGCACAGCCAGCCCGAGGCGCGTAGGACCTGCAACTGTTCCATCGCCATCTACCGCGTCTACGATAGGGCGTTGAGTGCAGCCGAAATCGACAAAAATGTGCGCGGATCCTTTGCCGTCGAACCGAACGACAAACTCACAACGACGTGGGGAAAGGTAAAGCGCGGCTTCTAACACGACTGTAAACTCTGCCCGACACTTGAAACCTGCATGTAAAGGGTGATTACCATGAAGACGGTGCGATGCATCCTTTTGAGTTCGCTGCTCGCCATATGTTTGGCGTCCCTCGGTTATTCCGCCGACAAAGAGATATTGCTACTAGCTGACAACGCCGAGGGCCAGGCGCAGATGTGCGCCGATGTTTTCCGTGGCACGGTAATTGTTGGCGTACACTCTCACGTGGGTCTGGCCAAGATTTATGAGCTTGATGGCGGCGAGTGGGAAGAGAAGCTCGTTCTTACCGTCAAGGGTGGAGACAAAGACAATTTCGGATACTCGGTCGCCATTAACGGCCCGATTGGTCGAGGCAGTGCGAATATCGCTATCGTCGGCGCACCGCACCACGACGGCGTGGGGGAGGACTCCGGTGCGGCTTACATTTTCACGCGAAGCGGGGGAAATTGGAATCAACGTGCCAAACTTACGGCTGACGACGGCAAAGCGGCTGACGTTCTGGGACATGCCGTGTCTGTGGACAGGATAACGGCGGTCGTCGGAGCTCCAAAGAGTGACGCTGCCGGAAATAATTCAGGCGCAGCTTATGTCTATGTATTTGATGGTTCTTGGAAATTACAGGCGAAACTCGTTCCCAAAGACCTTGGTCGATCCGATGCTTTTGGATACGTCGTGTTTGTTCGAAAGGACACAATCGTCGTCGGTGCGCCCGGACACACGCATAGCAACATAAGATTTGCCGGCGCCGCCTATGTGTTCGAGCGTAGTGGAGAGAAGTGGATCGAGCAGGCTAAACTTACCCCTGACGATGCGGCGCAAAGCGACCGCTTCGGCCATTCTGTTGCCCTGAGCCGGGACACGATTGTCGTCGGAGCGCCGTTGCACGATACGGATCGTGGTGCCGACACCGGCGCCGCCTATATATTCACCCCGGAAGGCGGCACTTGGAAGCAGCGGGCAAAGCTGGGAATCAAGGGCGCAAAAAAAGCCGATCAACTCGGGTTTGGCGTCGCTACAAACGGCAAAGTCGTTGTATTGGGCGCCAAGGCGCGGGACGAAGGTGACCGCGCATCGGGTGCCGCGTACGCTTTCGCCCGGATGGAAGGTGCCTGGGAAGAGAAAAATCACGTTGTTCCTTTGATTCCTATAAAGGACGGATTTTTTGGCTTTTGGGTGGCGATGAGCGAGAACACAGTGGTTGTATCCGCCCACCCCAAACCGAAGGGCGGCCCCGGTCTGGCTGATGGCGCGGCAGCGTACGTCTATAGTACAATTGATGATTTTAATGCGCCGCCGTTCAATGTACACCCGTCAAGGTTGAGCATGACTACGTTGGGTTCGGTGAAAAGGACGGCACTACATCAGAATTTCCCGAATCCGTTCAACCCGGAGACATGGATCCCCTATTTCGTCGCCAGCGACGTGCACGCTTCCATTCGCATCTGGGACGTTCGCGGGAAACTAATGAGGGAGTTGGATCTCGGTCTGAAGAATGCGGGGAACTATCTGACCCGAGACAGCGCCGCCTATTGGGACGGCAGAGACCAAGACGGAAGTGCGGTTTCAAGCGGAGTCTATTTCTACACGCTGGAGGCTGGTGGATTTCAAGCCACACGTAGAATGCTAGTCCTGAAATAGAATGTGCTAAACCCTCGCCGAGCGCTGCGTTCCGCATACGAAGACTTAAAAGTTTTTGAGGTTTCTCATCGACACTGCAATAAGAGGATGTAGTACCGGAATAATTGGCGCTGCTCCGACCGCTTCCAAGCATTGGATATCGTTTTATGGTGCGTACGGCACATTTCAGAGTATTGGCTGGTTCGTTAGCATCGAAAGGAGAATATTATGAAGACGCCGCATATTTTATTCATTAGTGTGGTTTTAATCGCCGCACTGGCAGCGGTTGACTACACGGCTTTTGCACAGAAGGAAATCAAGCTTGAGGGAGCCCCGAAAGGAATGCGCAATAAAGCCCGCATGCCTGCGGATCTCCTCGGCGACACCATTATCGTTGGCGCTCACGCCGTAGGATTCCTAAAGACGGACGGGTTCGCCAAAATCTACACCCGGAGACGCAACCAGTGGGAAGCGACTGCCGAACTGATTCGCAGCGACCGTGACAAAGAGAATCCTGGTCAAGCGTCCTTTGGCTTCTCGGTCGCCATTACCGGTCCTCCGGGGCGTGGAGACCCAACCTATGCCATCGTCGGTTCGCCGTCTTCTGGGCATCAAGGTGGTGTTGCGGTGGATGGCGGCGCAGCCTACATTTTCGCAAAGACTCCGCAGAAATGGAAACAGGAGGCGAAACTTATTGCCCCGGATCCCGCATCGGGGGACGGATTCGGTTGGTCCGTCGACATTGATTCCACCACGGCTGTAGTGGGAGTTCCAAAAGATGACGATGCCGGTTCCAACTCGGGTGCCGTGTTTGTTTTCGTTAAAGAGGAAAATGCATGGAAACAACAGGCGAAGCTTCTTGCCCGAGATACGGCAAGGTCCGACAGCTTTGGTGAGTTTGTCGCCCTTGAGAATGATACGCTTGTTATCGGAGCGCCGGGTCACACCCACGCCGACATCAGATTCGCAGGTGCGGCTTACGTCTTCGAGCGCCAAGGCGAGAGGTGGATTGAGCGGGCGAAACTTACAGCCGACGACGCTGCAAAGAGCGACCGATTCGGTGTTTCGGTCGCCATTCACATTGATACTATCATTGTCGGGTCGACACTGAACGATGCCGGACGCGGGAAGGATGCCGGCGCTGCCTATGTCTACGTGCGCGAAGGAAATGCGTGGAGACAACATACAAAACTTGTAGGTGACGATTCGCGGGCGGGCGATCACTTCGGAGCCGGGGTCGCCACTACGGGTGAAATTGCCATCATTGGCGCTCCGCTCCATGAAGAGGAGGGATTGGGATCGGGTGCCGCCTATGCCTTTTTGAATACCGACGGAGTCTGGAAGGAAACGGAGAAAATTGTGCCCGACAATCCGGTGAAGGGGCTTGTTTTCGGTTCCGCGACTGCGATCAGCCGTGATACCGTCATCGTTACGGGTGGCACGGATGAAGAGGGCGCTCCCGGATTTGGCAATGGGTCGGCGGCGTACGTCTATAGCGCGGAGAAGAACTTCGGTCTGCCGCCATACGCAGTCAAACCCGACGGATTGAAAGTGACAACCATTGGAGGTATCAAGCGTACGGCGCTGCTCCAGAACTTCCCCAACCCTTTCAACCCGGAAACTTGGTTGCCGTACAATCTCGCAACCGACTCTCCTGTGTCCCTATCCATATACAATGTCCGGGGGCACCTGATGCGCGAGTTGGACCTCGGTAGCCAAAACGCCGGGAATTATCTCAGCCGCGAAACCGCTGCTTATTGGGACGGTAAGGATTCATTCGGGGAAGGCGTTGCCAGCGGCGTCTATTTCTACACGCTCCGCGCGGGATCGTTCCAAGCGACGCGCAGAATGCTTGTGCTGAAATAGGTATTGATCATGGAGCTTGGAGCATTGCGTCTGAAGTTACGTCTATTATCCAACCCAATTATCATTAAGGAGATTTGTCATGAAATCGCTACATCTGTTTGCCATTAGTTTGCTCCTCGCAATTGGATTGACAACCGTAAGTTACGCTCGAATCGGACAGAAGCTTGTCGCCATGGATGCAGGGCATAGTGTAGCACATCTATCCAGCGACATCAGCGACGAAACCGTAGTCGTAGGAGTTCCTGAGCGAGGATTCGCTACGGTCTTCCTTAAGAAGGGAAAGAAGTGGGAAAAGCAGGGGGAAATCATCCCTGACGGTACTGCGGGTAGGTTTGGTTGGTGTGTTTCCATAAGTGGGAATGCGCTTATAATTGGTGCGCCGGAGACGAACGGTTCCGGAGCAGCTTTTATCTTCCATCGAAGCGGAAACAACTGGAAAGGCGTGAAGAAACTCTTCCATGAAGGCCCCGCAAAGGGAGACGGTTTCGGCGAGGATGTTGCCATCGACAGAAACACCGCCATTGTCGGCGTAGCCGGGGACGATGAAGCCGAAAGAGACTCCGGTTCAGCCTATGTCTATTTCCGGGAAGGAAACATCTGGAGACAACAGGCGAAACTTATTCCTTCGGATTCAGCCAGAGGAGACGCTTTCGGATCGTCCGTCTTCGTGCTTGGTAACACGGCTGTGATCGGATCGAACGGCAACACGCACAATAATGTCAGGTTTTGTGGCGCCGCATATGTGTTTACGCGGCAGGATGGGGTTTGGACGGAACAGGCAAAATTGACCGCTAGCGACGCCGGAAAAGCCGACCGGTTCGGCACTGCCGTCAGCATGAGCGAGAAGACCATCCTTGTGGGGGCTCCGTTCCGTGATACCGAAGCCAAAGTCGACGCCGGTGCCGCGTATACCTATCTGTTTGACGGCAACACCTGGAAAGAACAGGGAAAGCTGTTTCCCAAAGATACTCAGAAGGGCCTTAAGTTTGGAACGGGCCTCGCCATGACCCCGAACATTGCGCTTGTGGGGGCGCCTTGGGATGACGATGTCGAAGTTGGTTCCGGTGCCACTTACTCGTTTGTGCGAGAAAATGGAGTCTGGCAGCAGAAGGAGAAAGTTATTCCCCACGACGTCGGCGAAGATTACCACTTCGGGTATTCGGTGAACGTAGACCTGAATACCGTCGTTGTCTCGGCGCACAATATACCGCATGCAGCGCAAACATGGCCTCACGGTGATGGCGTGCAGGCTTATGTCTTCAGTACGACAGAGGACTTTGGGACGCCGCCCTTTTCCGTCCAGCCGATCGGTTTAAAACTGACAACTTTTGGACAGGTCAAACGGACAGATTTGCTCCAGAACTTTCCAAATCCGTTTAACCCGGAGACGTGGATTCCGTATCGGCTCGCGCACGATGGCGATGTCCGATTCACAATCTACGACGCGAATGGCGTTTTGGTACGATCCTTGGATCTGGGTCGTCAGGCGGCGGGGCACTATGTTAATTTAAGCAGCGCGGTATATTGGGACGGCCGCAATCAAGGCGGCGAACACGTGGCAAGCGGTCTCTATTTCTACACGATGGCAACCGACGATTTCAAAGCGACTCGGCGCATGCTAATCCAAAAATAGGTTCATTCCAATTCTCAAATCCGATTCTATGGTGATTGCAGCCGAATATTGAGCATCGCCGTTTACATACTATTGGGTTGCCGTGGCGCGGGATGTGCCATGCTTCTTTCATGAAGGAACAATCGCCTGATCACCATAGGCTACTCCAATCAAACCTGTTTTTTCGGTTCGCGGGTCACGGTTAGTTCCAGTCATCCAACAGCATTCATCTCGTTGGATCTCCGACTCGACCGGCCGTTCTCTTCACTGCGGACGACGGAAGAACATGCGTGGAAACCGCATCCGAAGCGTGCGCGGGATACCTCAACATCCGATTGCTTTGATGGGGTTGTCGTCATTGAGAAAGTTACGATTGTCATCGGAGCGCCTGCGTCTGAAGTTAGGTCGTGTAACGTGTAACCGTAAATTCAGAAAGAGGTTGTTCATGAAATCCCTACATCTGTTTGCAATTGGTTTGCTCGCCGCCATTGGATTGGCAACTGCAACTCACGCGGCGCCTCGAATTGGACAGAAACTTGTCGCCATGGACGGTGGGCATAGCGTACCGCACCTATCCAGTGATATCAGCGGCGATACCGTTGTTGTCGGAGTTCCTGAGTTAGGATACGCTACCGTCTTCGAGAAGAGAGGGAAAATATGGGAAAAGCAGGCGCAAATCATCCCTGACGGTGGTTTGGGTAGGTTTGGCTGGTGTGTTTCCATTAGTGGTAATGCGATTATTGTCGGCGCGCCGCAGTTGAACGGTTCCGGTGCGGCATATGTCTTCCATAGAAGCGGAAACAACTGGAAACAGGCGGTAAAACTCCTCTATGACGGGCCGGTAGAGGGAGACGGCTTTGGCGAGCACGTCGCCATCGACAGGAGTACAGCCATTGTCGGTGTGGCCGGGGACGATGAAGCCGGAAGGGACTCAGGGTCAGCCTATGTCTATTTTCGGGAAGGAAATGCTTGGCGGCAGCAGGCGAAACTCATCCCCTCGGATTCAGCCAGAGGAGACGCTTTCGGAGCGTCGGTCTTTGTGCTTGGCAATACCGCTGTGATCGGATCTAACGGCAACACGCACAATAATGTCAGGTTCTGCGGCGCTGCCTATGTGTTTACGCGGCGGGATGGGGTTTGGACGGAACAGGCGAAATTGACCGCTAGCGATGCCGGAAAAGCCGACCGGTTCGGCACTGCCGTCAGTATGAGCGAGAAGACCATCCTTGTGGGGGCTCCCTTCCGTGATACCGAAGCCAAAGTCGACGCCGGTGCCGCGTATACCTTTCTGTTTGACGGCAATACCTGGAAGGAACAGGGGAAACTTTTTCCGAAGGATGCGCAAAAGGGCCATAAGTTTGGAACAGGCGTCGCCATGACGCCGAACATCGCGCTTGTAGGGGCGCCTTGGGATGACGATGTCGAAGTTGGTTCCGGAGCAACGTACTCGTTTGTGCGGTCCGATGAAGTTTGGCAGCAGAAAGAGAAGGTAGTTCCCCACGACGTCGGCGAAGATTACCACTTCGGGTTCTCGGTGAACGTCAGTGAGAATGCCGCCATCGTCTCCGCACACAATATACCGCACGGAGCGCCAACATGGCCGCACGGTCAAGGCGTGCAGGCATATGTCTTCAGTACGACAGAGGACTTTGGGACGCCGCCCTTTTCCGTCAAGCCGATCGGGTTAAAATTGACAACCTTTGGACAGGTCAAACGGACAGATTTGCTCCAGAACTTTCCAAATCCGTTTAACCCGGAGACGTGGATTCCGTATCGTCTCGCGCACGATGGCGATGTTCGCTTCACAATCTACGACACAGATGGCGTTTTGGTGCGATCCATGGATCTGGGTCACCAGGCGGCGGGGCACTATGTCAATTTGAGTAGTGCCGTATATTGGGATGGCCGCAACCAAGGCGGCGAACACGTGGCAAGCGGTCTCTATTTCTATACGATGTCCACCGGGGATTTCAAAGCAACGCGGCGAATGCTAATACAAAAATAAAATTATTCCGATACGGCGATGTCTGCTCTGACTGCATCACGCATGCATCGTCGCGCACGATGTGCTAACCTTGGTTGGTGGCCGCTAATGGTCTTTTCGTCGTTACGCAGGACGGGGAACCATTCCATATCATGGAAAGCCTCCCAAGCAGCCTGGCGCGAAAGGCAATTCCAAGAACGCGATTGATGACAACAAAACTGACAATGAGGAGAGCCACTTAATGAAAAAAACTTGGCTGTTGACAGTCTTATTCGCATTAGCTTCACTAAACACGTTCGCCCAAAATTCTTCGCAATGGGATCTACCCGACGGTGCCAAACAGCGCCTCGGCAAAGGCTGGATACGAGACATTCAATATTCTCCTCCCGATGGCGCCCGTCTCGCAGTTGCGGGTTCAATCGGGATCTGGATTTATGACACGGCAACCAATCAAGAGATTGATCTGCTGACCGGACATACGAAGACAGTTAATGCTATCGCATACTCTCCGGATGGGGGTATGATAGCGAGTGGAGGCCACGACAATGTCATCCGTCTGTGGGATACAACTTCCGGGGACGAAATCCGAACCATTTCCGGGCATCGAGCCGCGATTCGGAGTTTGGCATTCGGCAACGACAACGTCACGCTCGCCAGCGGGAGCGACGACACTACAGTTCGGATATGGGATGTTAACACGGGTGAGGAGTTAAGAGTTCTTCCCGGACACACTGACTGGGTGAACAGCGTTGCTTTTTCTGAAGATGGCAATACTCTCGCCAGCGGAAGTTGGGACCATACGGTGCGTTTGTGGGATTTGGCCACAGGCAACGAAATCAGAACTTTTCCTGCACATTCATCACTCGTTCGTGCCGTAGCTTTCAACCCCGATGGAGACATGCTCGCCAGTTCGGATTTTGACGCAAACATTCGCTTGTGGGATGTCGAGACTGGAACTCTTATTCACACGCTAAGCGATCATACTTCGGATGTTTACGACATAACCTTTTCCCTGGATGGCAAAACACTGGCGAGTGCTAGCGAAGATGACACCATTAGGTTGTGGGATACCGAAACTGGCAGAAACGTCAAGACAATTACCGGACATACGGCTGATGTCTACAGGGTTGCTTACAGTCCTGATGGCAAGACGTTAGCGAGCGGCGGATTTGATGCAACAATCCGATTCTGGGATGCCGAGACTGGAGATGAAATCAGCAGTATCACGGGGCACGCGGATTCCGTGTTGAGCGTTACTTTCTCGCCCGATGGTCGGACACTTGTCGGTAGAAGTTGGGACAAGACCATCCGACTTTGGAACGCGGAAACGGGGCAGCTTGATAATGTACTCGCGGGACACACGAACGATGTAGACGTAGTCGTTTTTAGTCCGGACGGTAGTAAAATTGCCAGCGGAAGCCAGGACGACACCGTACGGGTGTGGGATGCCAATACCGGTGAACTTCTGAGAACGCTTGTGGGGCACTGGGCGTATCTGATCAGTTTAGAGTTCAGTCCGGATGGCAGCATATTGGCGAGCGGCAGCGAAGACGATGTCGTTCGGTTGTGGGACACGACTTCCGGGCAACGGTTGGACTTTTTATATGGACACCGGGCTGGAGTTGAGAGCGTCGATTTTCACCCGAATGGCGAGATACTAGCGAGCGGTAGTCGTGACGACACCATTCTAATATGGCATGTGGCTTCCGGCAGACCACTGATGCACATCGAAGAACATGAAGCTGATGTGTTGAGCGTTGCTTTCAGCCCCAACGGAGCGCTTCTGGCTAGCGGTAGCCACGACAATACGATTCGCATTTGGGATGCTTCGACGGGAGAAGCGTTAAAAACTCTCACCGGTCACGAGAGCGGCGTCCGCAGCGTGTCGTTCAGCCCCGACGGACGAACCATTGCCAGCGGAAGTTGGGACAACACGGTTCGCGTATGGGATGTGGTTTCGGGTGAATCCATTGGCACCTTCATAGGACATACATCAAGGGTTAGAAGCGTTGCTTTCAGCCCTGACGGCGGCACCATCGCCAGTGGAGGACGAGACGGCACCGTATTGGTCTGGGATGCGCCTGTTTTGCCTCCGGTCGTTGCCGAGGATCCCTCAGCCATCGTCGGCGATGCGGACGGGAACGGGGAACTAAATATCTTTGATCTCGTGGTGGTTGCTTCAACCTTTGGCGATGCGGAAGAGAATCCTGCAGCCGACATCAACGGAGATGGTCAAATCAACACATTGGACTTGATTGCGGTGGCGAGCGCGCTGGATACGGCGCCTGCCGCGGCCCCGGCGCATCCCGGAATGGTGATGACGCTGAACCCGGCGGATGTACAACAATGGCTCATACAGGCACTGCAATTGGAACTTGCCGACCCCGTTTCGCAAAAGGGTATCCGGTTCTTGGAGCGACTTCTCGCGGCTCTGCGCCCGGCGAAAACCTCACTGCTGCCGAACTATCCGAATCCTTTCAACCCGGAAACGTGGATTCCGTATCACCTTGCCGAAGATGCAAGTGTTCAGTTTTCAGTGTATGATGTCAATGGTGAGATGGTGCGGCACATAGATTTGGGGCATCAAACCGCGGGATTCTACATCGATCAAAGCCATGCGGTTTATTGGGATGGTCACAATCAGCACGGCGAGGTGGCGGCGAGTGGTGTTTACTTCTATACCCTGTATGCTGACGAGTTCGCGGAAACACGAAAAATGCTAATACAGAAATAGACCGTATACCGAATGGGATTGGCTGGACCATGGAACGGCGGAGATATGGAAAGAGACGTTTTGCTCTATTCGCTTCACATATTCTGCGCAATGGACCAAGACGATTGAATTTAGTTGAATTCAATGGCGTGTGAACTCATTATTAGCCATGCCCTACCCACCTGTCCAGAAGGCCTACACGATACTACTCCTTCTACGTCCTGTCCTATCGGCTGAACACTCGAGCAAATAGATCAACAGACTAAAAATAGAAGGGGATAGGGCTCCCATAGAAATTACTTAGATATCCGATGCAGTCCAATCTCCAAATCGAATTCCTCTGGTAAGGAATTGGATAGTACAGAATAGTCTTATTAGTAGAGGTGTTGACATAGGATAACGATGGTTGCTCCTTAAATCACCACTAATCCTACAGAAGACAATTAACTGAAGTATGGGACCTTGAGTGATAAGGTCTGCCGCCAACATTGCAAATTATGGAGATCTTCAATATGAAAATAATTTTGATAGCGTTTGTTCTTTTGACCCTGTTTTCGCTAAACACGTTAGCCCAAGAGGCGGAAGATTCTTCGCAATGGAGTTTGCCGGAGGACGCCAATAAACGCGTCGGCAAGGGTTGGATCTCCGAGATTAAGTATTCTCCCGATGGCACCCGACTTGCGGTAGCGAGCGCCATTGGGATCTGGATCTATGACACGGCGACGTTAAAGGAAGTTGCGCTGCTCTCTGCGCATACGGAAGAGGTCACTGCCTTGGCGTATTCCAGTAGTGGAGGCGTGCTCGCCAGCGGGAGTTGGGATACGACCATACGGTTATGGGATCCCGAGACGGGTGAATTGCTCCAAACTATTGAGGGGCACTGGAGCGGTATCCGGAGTCTAGACATTAGCCCGGATGAGACCACGCTCGTCAGCGCGAGTTATGACCGTACGGTTCGCCTGTGGGATTTGACATCAGGCGAAGAGATTCAAAGATTTGATGGGCATACCGATCGTGTCAATACCGCGGCATTCAGTCCGGATGGATCTATGATCGCCACCGGCAGTTGGGACCAGACCGCGCGCATTTGGGATGTCGAAACAGGAGAGGAACTCCAGATTATCACGGGACACAGGTCGCTTGTTCAAGCGGTCACCTTTAGTCCGGATGGAAATACGCTCGCCAGCGGCGACTATAACGGCGAAATCCACTTCTGGGACATAGCGGCAGCATCGCAGTCCATGGTACTCACCGGTCACACCTCCCTTATCTTCGATCTAGCCTTTTCCCCGCAAGACGGTCAAACTTTGGCGAGCGTGAGCGAAGACGACACCATTCGCCTGTGGGACACCGGGACGGGAACATCGAAGATGACCATTTCCGAACATACGGCTGACGTTGTGAGGGTGGATTTCAATCCCGTTGACGGCACATTCGCCACTGGCGGGTGGGATGCGACCGTTCGATTTTGGGATGCCGCGACTGGCGCACACCTCAACACCATAACAGGGCATACGGATGTCGTTCTGAGCGTTAGTTTCAGACCGGACGGCCGCGCCCTGGTTGGTCGAAGCTGGGACTCGACCATTCGGCTCTGGAATACTGAAACGGGAAAACTCGATCATATCCTGTTTGGGCACACGGACGACGTAGGTGTCGTAGTCTTCAGTCCGGATGGACGCACACTGGCTAGCGGGAGCGAAGATCATACTGTCCGTTTATGGGACGTGGAGGCAGGTACGCATTTGAAAACACTCGTCGGTCACAGAGCTTATCTCATTAGCCTTGCCTTCAGTGAAGATGGGACCACGCTTGCCAGCGGCAGTGAGGACGATGATGTTCGATTGTGGGATGTGGCGACCGGGGCACGGCTTAGGACTCTTGTCGGACATACCACCGGCGTCGAAGGGCTGGCATTCAGCCCCAACGGTAGAACGCTTGCCAGCGGAAGTCGTGACACTACGGTACGTATTTGGGATGTTGAATCCGGCGAGGAATTACACATGCTTGAGGGTCATGAGGGCAATGTGCTTACCGTCGACTTTAGTTCGGACGGGAACACGGTCGCTAGCGGCGGTTGGGACGGGATCATCCGCTTGTGGGACGCTACAACCGGCGAACTGGTGAACTCCGCTGATTCGTTCCAGTTTGGCATACGAAGCATCACCTTTAGTCCGGATGGAAAGATGATTGCTACCGGAGGATGGGATAGTATTGTGCGCGTTTGGGATACCGATTCACTTGCGCGCGTCAAGACCCTTCATGGACACAAGTCAATCATCAACTCCATCGCATTCAGTGGCGATGGTGACATCATTGCTACCGGCGGGTTTGATGGCGCACTCTTGCTATGGGACACGCCGCCGGTACCGGCAATTTTTGTTACCAAACTGTATCAAGGATTGAACATGATCTCCCTGCCGCTTGTACCCGAGGATCCGATGTCCGCCGGTAGATTCGCAGAAATGGTGAATGCGACCGTCGTCATACGACTGGACACCGCCACTCAAGATTATGTCACGTTCACCTCCGATCAGCGCGGTCCTGGATTTCCGATTGAAGGTGGCCAAGCCTACATTGTCAACACGCCTGAGGGGGGATCGGTTGGATTCTCCGGTAAGGCATGGGAAAATGAGCCTGCGTCAGCCCCGGGGGTTGACCGTGTCGCGGAAACTTGGGCGTTTGTCGTGACGAGTGACCTACAAAACGCGCTTCCGCGGACCGGTTACACGGTAATTGCCAAGAATCTCCGTACCGGCGCTATTGCAACTCAACATGTCGACGAAGCCGAGGTGCGCACCTCGGTAGTTTGGGCAGATCTCAACCGGAACAGCGTCGTACAAACGGGCGATACGATCTACATCACCGTGCTCGACGACGATGGCAATGTTGTCTCGGGCCCGCACCACCACACGGTCGATGTCTCGGACATAACACAAGCCTACAAGCGAATACCTCTGATAGTGGGTGATGTTCGTCCCGAGAAGACGCAATTGGCGCAGAATTTTCCCAATCCGTTCAATCCCGAGACGTGGATGCCTTTCCAGCTTGCTCAACCCGGTGCCGCCGCCATACAAATTTATGACGTATCCGGCCGCCTTGTGAGGACGCTTGACCTGGGAGTCAAGCCGGCGGGATTCTACATGACGCGCACCACCGCCGCATATTGGGATGGGCGCAACAGTGTGGGTGAGCAAGTCGTTTCCGGTACATACTTCTACACCCTGAAGACAGACGAATTTGCCGCAACGCGCAAGATGTTAATATCCAAATAAACTCGTGTCGCGATCCCTCATATCATGTTTCCGGAGAATGGCGGACGATTTCACTGATCCAGCCATATAATCGGCGTGGCCGCTTAACTCCGCTCGAGCCAAATATCATTCCGTACTGCAACGCACGGCAGTAGAGTGCCTTGCCCCGGGCGTTACAATCCTATACAAGGAACCGGTTGGGTTTTTTATAATCCTGTCGAATGAATGTCTGCCGTTGACAGATGAAACACACGACAAGAATCGAAATTACTAATCGAACAGACTTGATACTGGCGGAAGCAGGGGTGATCGCGCCTGAAACGATTCGCAACGTGACTATTGAAGATGCGCTCGTGGACACCGGGGCAACGCGCTTATCTTTACCCAATCCGCTGGTAACACGCCTCGGATTAAATCCGGTTGGCGCTGCTAGAGCGATGACCACGAACGGTGTTGCAGATCGAGTCACATACTCGGAAGTGCGATTCAAAATATTGGAACGACAGGGAACGATGGAGGTCACCGATTTGCCGGGGAACGCCCCCGTTCTTGTCGGACACATGATCCTGGAGTTGCTAGACCTCTGCCTTGATATTGGGAAAGGGTTAATCTATAATCCAGACCACGATGACGAATGGATTGAAGACCAACTCTGACACAATGCCGAGGCTAAAATTGAAGCATTTTCTTACGACAAAGTTTGTTGGCGGGTTCAAATAATGGTTGGTTCAGATGTGTATGGTATTAAATCGGAAGGGCATGAATCTTTCTCCCAACTGCAAATCCGTGTATAAACTTATCGATCACACTTAAGGTGGTAGTCACACGTCTGGTTAAATTCACCCCGTTCGGGACGTGACCGCGATGAAGAATGGTCCGGATAGCGCAAAATAGTATAGTGCAGCCCCATTATTTTGGCGTACAATGACCAATCGCTGACGCGTAGATTCAATTCATGAAGAAAATCTCGACAGTTCTCGCGTGTTTGGTTCTCGGCATACACTTGGCAATCCTGAATCAGCTAGCACAAGCGCAGAAAGAAATAAAGCTAATTGCCGACGAGGAAGTGACCGAACAGCAAATGGCGTCGGATATCAGTGGCGACTCGGTAATTGTCGGATCTCACCGGCACAACTTTGCCAAGGTGTTCGTGCGCGACGGAAAAAACTGGGAAGAACAAGAGACTTTGATGCCCCAGTTTGACGGCAATGTCGGTTGGTCGGTTGCCATCAGCCGTGACACCGCGGTAGTTGGTGCGCCAAACGCCGATGCGGGCGCGGAAAAGTCCGGAACCGCTTTTGTCTTTGTCCGAAGCGGTAAAACCTGGCAACAGCGCGCCAAGCTTGTAGGGGACAATCCGGAAGCCAATGACAATTTCGGCGAGTCCGTCTCGGTCGATAGAAACACCGTCATTATCGGGGTACCAAGGGATGATGACGCCGGCAGGGACGCTGGATCCGCTTATGTCTTCTTCCGTGACGGGGTTACATGGACCAAGCAGGCAAAGCTAATACCCGCGGATTTGAGTGGATCAGACGCATTCGGTGAAGCTGTTTTTGTTCGTGGAAACACTGCGATCATCGGAGCTAATGGCCATACGCATGGCGGGAAAAGATTCACCGGTGCCGCTTACGTTTTTGTAAGAAATGGCAACCGGTGGGTTCAACAAGCCAAACTCACGGTAGAAGATGGCGGGAAAGCCGATCGTTTTGGAACGTCTGTCGGATTCATCGGGAAAACCATCGTAGTCGGTGCGCCGTTCTACGATAGTGAAAACGCAAAGGATGTCGGCGCTGCTTACGTCTTCGTCCCCGATGGCAAGGGTTGGACGCTCCAGGCAAAGTTGAGACCCGAAGATAGTGGAAAAGGACACAACTTCGGAGCGGGTGTTGCCACCACCGGAAACATTGTTATCGTTGGATCTCCTGGCTATGACCGTCCCGAAAGGGGATCGGGTGCCGCTTATTCGTTTGTCCGCGAAGACGGCGATTGGAGGCAGAAGGCGAGGGTCACACCCGAGCACGGCGCTAGAGATCTGAACTTCGGATATGCGGTCTCGATGAGCGAAAACACGGTAACCATATCATCACATAGCAAGCCGTTCTTGGTGCATGATGGGTGGCCCAACGGCGACGGCAACGCGGCTTATGTATATAACACCATTGAAGACTTTGACACGCCACCCTTTGCCATTGAGCCGTTTGGGCTGTCGCTGAGGACGTTCGGTGGGGTCAAGCGCGCCGCGCTATTTCAAAATTTTCCCAACCCCTTCAATCCTGAGACGTGGATTCCGTATCGGTTGGCGGCGGATGCACCCGTTATGCTCCGTATTCACAACGTGCAGGGGCAACTGATTCGAGAGCTAGACCTTGGGGAACATGAAGCCGGGAGATATCTTTCTCGCGAAACTGCCGCTTACTGGGACGGTAGAGACGATTTCGGAGAAAGCGTGTCCAGTGGACTCTATTTCTACACGCTACACGCTTCAGAGTTTCATGCCACGCGCAAAATGCTCATTTTGAAATAGGCATGCATTGCCGCAAGAATAGTACGACTCATCACTAACCGGGCCTCTAATCCCGCATAAACGCGTTCGCGGACTGATTAGGCGTCTGGTAACTGGCTTTTGGTGGCAACCAAGTCCAATCCGCGTTGATTTGACAAACCCATATTTGTAACTCGTTAGTGCATCGTATGGTTCGTAGTATTACAATTCCGTCCGGTCTGGGCATGTCAGTCACCGATTAGGCGGAATCAAAATTGCATTTTACCACTCGGCGCGTTCCCTCCGCCGCTCGGTCTGGATTGGCAAATCCGGACCGATGTACTCAGCAGTTACACATTTTTGATAAGGGACTACCTTGAATCGAATCGAATTGAAATTTAGAGATCTACAGGAACGTGGAGAACGGGCGTTCATGCCCTACATCTGCGCCGGAGACCCGACACCGGAACTCAGTCAAAAACTTTTATTAACACTCGAAGAATCCGGCGCCGACCTTATTGAATTTGGGGTTCCGTTCTCCGATCCAATTGCTGATGGACCGACTATTCAACGCGCAAGTGAAAGAGCATTGGCAGGCAAAATTTCATTGCGGCAGATTATTGATCTGGTTCGAGAAGTTCGGCGTAAGACAGAGATTCCGATTGCGCTCATGAGCTACTACAACCCCATCTTTCGCATGGGTGAGGAGGAATTCTGCCGGTCTGCAACCGAGGCGGGGGTTGATGGCGTGATTGTTCCCGACCTGCCTCCCGAAGAGGCAGGCACGTTGTTAGCGAGCGCTGAACAATACAATCTGGCAACGGTTTTCCTCGTATCACCTACGAGCACGCCGGAGCGACTGAACGCCATTGCGGCGGTTAGCTCCGGATTCACCTATTGTGTATCGGTTACCGGTGTAACAGGCGCACGAGATTCACTGTCAGACGAGATTGCCCCGATGATTTCGCAACTTCGTGAACATACTTACAAGCCTGTTTGCGTTGGGTTTGGCGTTTCTACGCGGAAACAGGCGCATGAAGTCGCACAACTTGCTGACGGAGTTATCGTTGGGAGCGCGATCATCAACGTTATAGAGCAACACTTGGATGATGAGGCGGCAATCCTGTCGAACGTTCGAGAGTTTGCGGGCGAGTTGGCACGCGGCGTGAAGGAAGGATGAGGAATGCCCGTTGTTTACTCACCAAATCGGTCTAGCCGAAACTGACTGATGTCGTGGTGAGTTCGACCGGTTAACGCAAGCTCGGACAATATTTTCCCTACCAGACTCCCGAACTTGAACCCATGCCCGGAGAACCCACCGGCGATTGCGAGATTCCCACAATTCGGATGTAAATCGATTATGAAATCTTTGTCCGGCGTCTCCGTGTAGAGGCACACCTCCGCATGACTCACCTCGCCGGCGGCATCGGGAATCCTTTCCTCCACGAATTCATGGACGAAGTCAACATACGCCGAATCAGGTGTTCGACTACAGGTGTCGAGGGTTGTTGCGAACTCCTCCCCGTGTCCGTCCAACCCCACTTTCAAACCTTTGTCCTCGAAATCGGGAACGCCATACAACGAGGTCGGCCTCGTTACATCGATGAACACTGGAAATTGCGCAGGTTGGAAGCGTGTTTTCTCTTTGGGTCTAAAGTAAACCACCTGTTGGCGCGTTACCGTGAGCGGCAGATCCAGATTTGGCAGTAGCTGCTCTGTCCATGCTCCCGCCGCCACTACGATCTTCTTTGCGTGGAAGCGTTCCTCCTTGCAAACGACTACCGGTGAACTTGATTCCCAGTCCACCGAAAGAACCTCGGTATCTTCTCTAATTTCCGCACCGTGTTTTTCAGCCAGTTCTAGCTGCGTCGAAACACATGCCGACGCATGTAAAAACCCGCCATCTTTCTGCCAAAGAGCAACCATCGTATTAGGCTCAATCCTGAATTGTGGGAGTCGTGAAGCCAGTTCCCGCTCGTGCAACCACTCGGACTCAACTCCTGCCGCGTCAAGGCTTGCGCGTAACGCTATGGCGTATTCGTGCCCTACCGGCGCTATAACTACACTTCCGGTAACAAACAGCAGCCTTTGTCCCGATTCACGCTCGAGATCCTTCCAGCAGGTGTAGCTGGACTTCATCAACTCCGTGTAGTAGGGCTTATGATAAACGAGGCGGATTATCCGTGTGTTGCCATGAGAACTTCCGAAAGTATGTCCCCGCGAATACTGCTCGATCACTAACGTCTTCGCACCGGCAGAGGAGAGATGATATGCAGCGGCGCTACCCATACTTCCGGCACCGATCACAATGGCATCATACAATTGAATGGACAAATCTTGCCCGCCTCCTTTTAAGTCGCAAGTTCATGTAACGGTGTGCTCATCTGCACCGGACAAATATTCACACTCGCTCAATCACCACGCGTAATGCCAACTATCGAGAACATTGACCCGAGGGTAACTGTTTATTCCATCAATCTATGTCGGCTTGTAGTAGTAATCAAGCGGATGGATAGCGAGAGCGATGGAGATCCCATTCATTGCACGTCCGTGGTGGGTGTTTACACTCCCGATTCGTCGGAATCAGCACTGAATTCTCCTACTGGGTGCGTTCCCCGCCTGCTCGGTCTGGATTGGCAAATCCAGACCGTTTTAATAATTTCTTAGAACCTACGTAGTTGCGCTTGTGGTACTGCTAATCATTGCATCTCCGATCCAGTCTTATGATTCCCCGATTCATCGTGCTTGGTTTCGTACTCCCCTACCGCCCGCCTTCATGGCCCGCTTGGCCTGGATTGCCAAATCCAGACCAGTGGACCAAACTGCTACACTCGCTGGAGTTCCCGCCATCATCTGCACCGGCAATTACGACAGTGGAAACGGCATTGGCGTCGTCTCAAAGTTCTCATATTCGGCTTCACCCCGGAGCACAATTGCCCTCCATCGCTCCACAGAAGTCGAGTCTACGGGCTTAACCCACGGCGGAACATAACGGATGGTCAAGCCGCAACGGCGCCGCGTGGACCGATTAGGCAAGCTGCCGTGAATAATTGTGCCGTGATGAATGGAGATTTCTCCCGCTTTCAAAACGAAATCCACTGCACGATTTTCCTCATCCTCGCCGACAGCCACCTCTTGATCGACGCTTAATAGATTTCCCTCTCTACCGGATTTTCCGTGCTCACGAAGCCGCAGATGAGTGCCGGGAATCACTCGCATACACCCGTTCTCCCGATCGCTGTCGTCGATAGCATACCACGCGGTCAATGCCTCGGGTGGTTCAAGCCCCCAATAGGTCACGTCCTGATGCCACGCGACAAATTTCTCTTGAGGGCCGTATTTACAGAAAGCATGGGTTGCCAATAGCAAGATGTTTGGACCGATGAGGTTTTCAATGCAGTCCAAGATGCTCGGATGGGTCGCCAATTGCCAAATGAACCGCTGGTCGAAGTGGCGGTCAAGCATCCCGGTTTGGCATTTCTCCACCCCCTCTTTTGCCTCTAACGCATCAAACTGATGTTGAAAATTTAAGGCGCCCGCCTCGTCCTCAACCTGAATTCCGGTAACGAATCCTTCCGTTTCATAGGCTCTTATCTGTTGTTTTGTGAGGGGCATTGCTTCACTTCCTCTCTGGTAAGGTTGACTTTATCACGCGGCATACCGCTTTGCAAATAGGTCTTGTCTTTCCCTGTCAATACCTGAGTAGAGCGGTAAATCTTACGACAATTCCACGACTTCGTCAATTACAATTGTCTTCGTGCAAGCGCTTGAATCTTTTGCAGAGCAGAGTTTCACGCATGTGATGCGAATATTCCGCAGCGTTCATACCTATACGCTGATTTTAAGTAGGGTTTTCACTAGAAATAGGGTATAATTAAGTGCTTGCGACCTCGTGCACTGATTCAACCGCGAGAAAAATAACCAACATACTACTTGGGCAAACTGCTGATCGCGCGAACCCTGATTGGGCTTGAGGGAGGTCGAAACTAATCTACCTCGCCGGTAGGTGATCAAGGGAATGGATAATGACTGATCAAGCGAGTGAATAGCGAGTGCGATAGAATTCCCATAGAGATC
>JAPPIK010000056.1:27879-501485 GCA_028820655.1 Candidatus Poribacteria bacterium
CAGCAAGCGAGTGGATAGCGAGCGCGGTAGCGATCCAGCAAGCGAGTGGATAGCGAGCGCGGTAGCGATCCAGCAAGCGAGTGGATAGCGGGCGCCGCAAATCGGATTTCACCACCAAACTGTCTGTAGGAGCGATCTCCAGGTCGCGATCTTCTTACTTGTATTAAATACTTACCGACAGAACCACAAAATTAATTTTGGCAATAGCATAAACTATAAAGGAGGAAAGAAGAATGGAAACCAAGGTCTACAGCAACGATGTAGAAAAAGCGCTAAAAGTGTTTAAGCGCCAGCTTCAGAAGGAAGGACTTTTCAGAGAGATCAGGCGGCGAAAGTTTTACGAAAAGCCCTCGGAGAAAAAGAAACGAAAGCAGAGAGAAGCAAAACAGAAGCGAGCGAAAGCGCGTAAGTTTAGCAGGCGGATGGACAATTGATCAGCCTTCTATAATCGTGGTATGCCAACAGTGGACTCGGACGCAATAATTATCGGAGCGGGTGTTATCGGCTGCGCTATCGCCTACAATCTGGGCAAAGCCGGTGTAAAATCATTGGTGATCGATAAAGCCGGTGGCGTCGGTCGAGAGGCGTCGTGGGCGGGCGCGGGCGTTCTGACATCGCACGCATCGACGCGGGAACCCTACCCGGAACTGTGTCGAGCTAGTCTCGCGCTTTTTCCATCGCTGGCGGACGAACTGAAGGCACGTACACAGATTGACATTGAATTCATCCGATCGGGTACGCTTTCGCTGTTTTTCGATGAGGAAGAGAAGGCTGGCGTAATCGGGTTGGCGGAGCGGCGAATCGACCGCGGCTTCTCGGCGGAGGTGTTGACACCGGAACAGGTATGGGAGATAGAACCCGCTGTATCGAAATCTGTGGTAGGCGGCGTCCGATTTCCCGAGGATGCTCAAGTTCGTAACCCGAAACTCGTCAGGGCGCTAGCGAAAGGAGCGGCGCTGCTGGGTACGCAGTTTGTGCTCGGTAATCCTGTTGACGGCTTCCTGCGCGAAAAGGACAGAATTTCCGGTGTCAAGGTAAACGGGGAACTCCTCCACGCCGACACGATAGTCATCGCCGCAGGCTGCTGGTCTGGCGCTCTCGTGGGAAAACTTGGAGTTCACCTTCCCATTCAGCCGTCGCGCGGTCAAATTGTGCTCGTGGATTGCATGCCGCTAGTGTTAACGCACACAATCGACGGTCTCGGGGTCTACGTTGTTCCCCGATCCGATGGAAAGATTTTGATAGGTGCCACGGTAGAGTTCGTAGGATACGACAAGCGAACAACGTTGGTAGGCGTACAACAAATGATTGAGGCGGGCACGATGTTGATTCCCGAACTTGCGGGAATGACTTTTGCGCAGGCGTGGGCGGGACTGCGGCCCCACATTGCAAACGGCCCAAGTCTCGGAAGGCTGCCCGGTTTGGAAAACGTCATCATTGCTTCCGGGCATTTCAAGAACGGCATCTTGCTGGCGCCAATTACCGGCGCTCTCATCAGTGAACTCATCACAACCGGCACGCCATCCCTATCGCTCGAACCCTTCAGTCCCTCAATGAACTAATGCCCCATCTACTCATTCTCACCATCCTGCTCCGCCATTTTATCTACTCGCCCAGTCGGCTTGGTAAATTCGGCGGCGGCATTCCAACCGCGCTCTTGCCGTCAATCAGGACGGGCTCGGCTCCGCCCCACAGTTTTTTTCCATCCTCCGTGAGAAGCGGCTCGCCGGAGTATTGCGCTATGTACGCTCGGCGAAGGTGCGGCGTGCGATTTGCGCTGCTAGAATGGAAATTGACACTTGTAAACACGGCGATGCTCCCAGCTGGAGCGACAACGGGCACACCCTTTTTCTCGCCGAAGTATCCCACAAGGTCATTGCTCCCCTCCTCGCGGATATGCCTTACCCACGATCGAATGCCAATGTGGGAATACGGCATGACGTAGACGGTCCCGTTTTCCTCCGACACGTCATCTAGCGCGCACCAACATGTCAGATACGGTTTGTGGTCGGGATATGCAACATATCCCGAATCTTGATGCCAACTGAACTTCATGCCTTCGGATGCCCCCTTGACCACATACTGCTCCCAAAACAGATAAGCGTTGTCTCCGAGCGTGGCGCGGCAAATATCAGCCATCAGATCGCTAAAAAGGAAATCTCGTAATTTAGGTTGTTCGAGGTAGCAGTTGGAAGCAAAATAACGCTTATTTCGATGACTTAGCCCCATTACATCGGTACCATGCTCATCCATCCGAGCCTCCACGAGGTCGATGAAATGCTGGCACTCGCCTCGAAGCAGGTCAAGCAAATACTCGGGGATGGCATTTTCGAGAATGAAGTAACCGTCGTCTATATATTGTTGTTTGTATTCCTCGCTAATCTCAATAGCTGTATTCATGAAATCGCTTCGCCTCTTCTGTTTGCTGTCCTCTGAACGCATGACATCTACCGTCGGCCTGCCGATTGGTTACGGCCCGCCGCTTCAAATCATGCTATCACACAATGCGATGGCTGTCCATTGCAAAGAGCGTTTTCACTAGGCAACCGCGTACTGCGCTTATCGAATCAAGGCGGTATTCATGCACCAAATTCGCAGAGCGTGGTCACCTGACTGGATAGGGAGACATAACGATGTAGGGTGCGCACTGCGCACCAACCTTTTGTAGGATCAAACGAGCAAATGGCGAGTGCGATAGCAAATCTTCCGCGCACCAGCATTTTGGTCTTTTTTACAGCAAGGCGCGATCAACCGATACCATTCCGATAAACCAATCTACTCACCGCGGCGCAGTGCAATGTCAATATAAACGAGCGGTCCTCGACTATGCACTCCGGAGGATCAAACGAGTGGATAACGAGTGTGATAGTAGATCCTGTGCCATGTGAATCACACGGTGCGCTTGAGATCCCCTTCCAGCCGCGATTCCCGAATATCAACCGATCGATTGGAATGTAGGGTGCGCCCCGCGCACCAGCCTTTTGGTCTTTTTTACTGCAAGGCGCGATTGACCGGTACCATTCCGATAAACCAATCTCCGCTCTGCAGTGCAATGTCAATAGAAACGGGGGCCCTCGACTACGCACTCAAGTGGAGTCCTTAGGTTGGGTTGCCCAATGTGAAACCCAACTAAACCGAAACCGTGAAACGGACGAACCGTGCGATAGTCATGCGCCATGTGTATCGCAGAAGTGCACGCCCCGAATTCCATGGAACCCCAGTAGGTTGGTATGCGTGATTACCGAATAGGGACGCGACCTATCAGTTGCTTCCTAGTCCGCGCGCCCGCACCATACTTGCAAACCATTTCCACCACGCAGGATTCCACCCACTCTTCCCATATATAGTGTCCATCACTCCCAAACACACGATATAAGAGCAGCAAGATATAGATGAACTCGTTGACAAACGCAGCCATTGCGTGTTATACTACAAGCAACAGGCACGCCCGTAACTGAATGCAATCCTTTAAGCCGTTTCCGTGGCTTGGTGCTCAACGCCTACGCTTCCTAACAGGTCTTGAGAAGGGTATTCGTATCAGAAAGAAAAAAGCCCAAGCGGCCACATATCCACTTGGGCTTTTAATGATGCAACATCGCGTTGGCGCGCGATGCCACCGTACAATAACAGTTACTATAAATGGCATTATACCATATCCTAATCTCTGAGATCAAGGTCTCTGGAAAATTTTTACACATTAGGCACTAGTCCGAGGCAAGTTTCGCCTGACTAGTGCCTTTTTTTGTCGAATCAAGGCATCGAGTACATCGCTAGCAAGGTCTAAATCTCTTGACGCTCCATGGTGTGCGCCCGATGCTTTTTTTTGTTTGCATCTATGGTTACGGAACTGTACAGGAAAATGAAAATCCAACGAGCCGAGACTCTAAAACCCTGTTAATGACAAAGTGAATCCCGCTTCTAGCTTTCTCAAACCAGGTCAGTTAAGTAATTCGCGTTTACAGCCCGAGGCCGTGATGACGTTCGTTTCTGAAACGCAAGATTCGATGTCGCTGGGAATCGACACACACAGTTCTATGACATAGCACGTCGAAAGGAAACTACCGTTGAATACCCTTATAGACAAGATCTCCTCCTACAACCTTTTCAACTATCTCCTGCCCGGTATCCTATTCGTGGCACTCGGTGAAAAACTGACTTCATTTTCACTTATGCCGCCAAATCTGATAACCGCTTTGTTTCTGTATTATTTTATTGGATTAATCATCAGCCGTATTGGCTCGCTGACTGTTGAGCCAATATTGAAAACGTCCAAGATTCTTCAGTTTGCGTCCCGCAAGGATTTTGTGAAGGCTTCAGAGTCAGACCCAAAAATTGAGATCCTTTCCGAACAGAACAACATGTATCGCACACTCTGTTCAATGTCCATCATTCTAATTGTCCTAGTAGTATATGACCAAATTAAACCGAATGTACCGTGGGGCACGCATGTAAACGGCATCGTTTTTTTGGTCGCCCTAACTGTACTGTTTGTGTTCTCCTATAGGAAACAAACACGTTACATCTCCGAGCGCGTAGCAATTGCCCAAGGTAACCAGACGGAGTAGACAATGTACGATTTTTTCGAGCTTGATTTTCTTAACATTGAGTCAAAACAAAGTGGCGATGCCATAGCGCTTAGGTATTCAAGCCACGGCGATAATCGAATCCATGTTATTGATGGCGGATTCCAAGACACTGGTGAAAAAATTCTCGAGCACATCAATACGTACTATGATACATCCCGCACGATCGACGCTGTAATAGTCACCCATGCCGATGGTGACCACACAGGTGGCCTCGCTAAAATCCTCGAAAATTTTCATGTCTCAGAGCTCTGGATGCTGCGGCCATGGCATTATGCTGGACAACTATTACCACGTTTTCCGCGTTGGTCCAATCTAAGCAACTTGGTTAAGGAATTGAAGGATGCCTTTAGGAATATTGCTGACCTAGAAGAGATCGCAAATAGAAAGAACATACCCATTTATGAGCCGTTTCAGGGCGTAAGTATCGGTGAGTTTACTGTTCTCTCACCCACAAAGGAGATGTATCTTGATCTGGTAGTTGAGTCGGATAAAACTCCCGACGGGACTTGGGACCGTAGACAGTCTTTCTTAGGGGGACGACCTCCTTCCTTTAAGCACCTACGTCGTTCCGAAAGTTCGGAGTGGGGTAAGGAAATATTCTCCCCCGAGGAAACGAGTCCTGACAATGAGATGAGTGTGGTCCAATTTGCAGACCTGTGCGAAAATCGGATATTGCTGACTGGAGATGCCGGTCGTCGCGCGCTTGTGGAGGCCGCACTTTATGCCATCCGCGGTGGACTAACTCTACCAGGCGTTGATTGGTTTCAGGTACCGCACCACGGCTCTCGACGAAACGTATCAGCGAAAATTCTGGACTGTTGGCTGGGCGAAATAACACCTCCGGACCCCACTCAAGAGCGAGCAAAAAGGGGTAATGCCATAATAAGTGCATCAAAGGAAGACGATGATCATCCTCGAAACGCCGTCATACGTGCGTGTATTCACCGAGGCGCACGGGTGTATTCAAATGAAGATACCAATTTTCTCGCCTTTTCTCAGAATGCTCCTCCGCGAAATTGGTCCGCGGCCAATCCCCTTTTTTATCCCAACGAACAAGAAACAAATTGAACCACTCAAGAATCCGAGGCGTCAGTGCAATCCTTCGGCGTGTAAAACCTTTCGCCTCAGAAGTGTTCCAACATGGTTCGTGTCATTCAATTCACTTCTATTCCACCGCAAGTCTGCCGCCCTGTTTGCACCATGAAATTGGCGTTTTGCCCGATGTGTGAACAAGCCTATATTCGCACTGCACCACGTCATTCGCCCTTGACCAGTGGTTTGGTTATTCGTCCAATGCACCGCGTCAATGACAGCCCCTCTACTATTGCAATCAATACAAAAAAAGCCCACCGTGACTGAAAAATCAAAAAAGATCGAACCCGACAACGGACTGCGGCAGTTCCTTAGGCACGCCCTTGCGCCAGTTAGCAGTGCTGCTGGGTCTGCTGTTGGCTTAGGTTTGGGGGCAATTGCATTCCCGGGTGCCGAAGCGATCGGACAGGTACTCGGTTCTTCCGTTGGCCCCGTGCTAACCGGACTTGGACAGGATATCTGGGAGCGGTACCTGAGCCCTAGCGAAAAACAGCGCCTAGGTACCGTGCTCGGGGTGATGGTTACGGAAATTCACCGACGACTTGAAAACGGAGAATCCCTCCGCGATGATGGCTTCTTTGATAAGAAACTGGGCGATAGATCCGATGCGGAAGAAGTTGCAGAGAGCGTGTTATTAAAGGTACGAAATGAGCCCGAAGAAAAGAAAATCCCCTACATGGGATTTTTAGGAGCAAGCACCGCTTTTGATCCGGAAGTCGGCGTCCTAATGGCACATCAACTTACGAAAGCCGCCGAAGGCCTTACTTACCGACAATTCTGTATATTAAAACTTTGCGTCGACAAGGAAAAATACCAATTGCGCGACCAACACTATAGGGATCCGACGATATCCGATCGAAGCCTTTATCCAATTCTTCACGAATGTCACCATCTCTATCACAGCGGTCTGATTTATCACAAGGGATCTTTAGCCTTTGGCGGTAGTCAGGTATTCGTACCTACAGATCTAACCCCAAGAGATATGATTCTCAACGGGTTAGGTGTAGATCTTTACCATCTCATGAGACTTTGCTTGATACCAGATGCCGAAATAGCCCCAATCGCCGAGCAATTGAAGTAAAACCCGGTCAAACTCGTCCTCATTCTATTAGACTATTAGAAACTCAGCAGGAGTGTTCTCTAGTTGTCCTCAAGTTTCTCCTCGTCTTTGCGTTTCCGTTCTTCTACCATTTCACAAAACCGCGCCCACTTCTCGGCCTTCCGTCGCTTCTCAATTTCCTGCAGTCGACGTGCTTCCCGTTTGTCTGCCCTTTCCATCTGACGTGCCCACTTTGCGGTTCCATCAAAAAAGTTGCGTGGCCTTCTTCGCCTCGCCATTTGGTCCCTCCTTGGTTTAAACTTGAACTCCGCACACTAATCCCCTCGTATTACCTTTCAACCGCGCCGGTCACATCGCTCGGCAGCCCCTCAATAATCCTCGTCGACTCCACACTCACATACACAATGCGCTCAATCGCTGTAACCAAGTCTCGCGGATCCTCAAACCACCCGTTCGGGTCATTGATAATCCCGCTTGCCCCATCGCGCGTAATCCTGTAATTGTCTATAAACCACTCAAGGGGCGTTCTCCCATTGACAACGTACCGGTGTGACTCCTCCGGAATGCCGGACAGACTCACATGCTCGTTAATGATGAGCGTCGTTTTCTCATCGTCCGCGAACCGCATAGCCCTTTCCGTCAATTGAAAATGGCTCGACTGCGATTCATGTTCATGTGCGAAGATCACCTCTAGCGGATGCCTCTCGCAGTTTTCGTAGTTGACGTGGAGATCGCCAAGCGCCTTCCCTGCCTCCGAGAAGGCGAAAAAATCGGGGGCGAAAGGGATGCGCGCTAGTTCTCGCGGAAAGTTGGTGGCGAATTCTTCTCGATAGGTTGGCGCGTGCAATATACCGTAAACATAATCGAAAATTGAATCCTTTGTGATTGCGCCGTCATTATAATGGCTGCAAAATGCTTGCAGCGTGGCGTCCGCAATGTTATCTATAAGGTCCCACCTATCTTGAATCGTTTCAAGAGTAGGCGTAGAGTCTCTAGTGTTAGCTGAACTAGGGTATCGATACCGCGAAAAACATTGCCCTTTTGAGATAAATTCTAAATCCGGCATCGTGTCGGTCATCAAGGCGGAAAACGGCTTCGCCGATGCCTTACCAGTTACGCAGATTAGACGATTCTGAATCGTATCATCTGGAAACATCTCATCCATGTTGTATTTTGAAATAGCGAACGTGGGGTCAGCGTAGCAATATACGGGAATGAAGGGCCGGAACAGAACCTTCCGAACATGCCCCTCATCAAACGTAGTTTTCTTTTTCCTTGTTAATTTCGACTTAAGATTGGTTACCCACGTAATATTCGATGAGTGGCGACGTGCGGCCTCGTCTGCCGTGAGTTCAGGGTTTTCCTCCAACTCGGCGATCGCAGCGAGGTAGTCCTTCGTCATGTTCCAGGCATTCTTGGCACAATCAGCGGACGCGAAGTTATAGATGTATAGATTTTTGGTTGCTTGCCATCCTAATGAATAAAGCGTAAATATCGTGTCGTCTGTTCTTCCTCTCCGAGCATCGTCTGAACCTAACGGATAAAACTGAGCGAATGCGTCATTGCGCTGTTCAATCCAATCGTAATGTCGATTTGGAGTTATTTCCTGCCAATCACTGACCCCTGAGATTGCCAGTGCTTCATCTAATGCATCTAGCTTCTCATCGCGACTCAAATAGTCGCCTATGTCTCGGTAGTGAATTCTGCAGTCCGCTTGCGGTGTATTCGGGTTTTTGACTAAAATCGTGATAGCGACAGGTGCCCTCGATCCCGAACCGAATACTTTGCCGCCCTCTCGACGCGAGCGTTCTCCCTGAGTCCGCTGATTCCCTCGCAGATGCAGCACATGGATGGAACTGAATTCTTCAGCTAAACATGCCCTTATTCCCGCGTCAGCGTTCGCCTCGATCCATGATCCGTTGGTAACAAACGCGACGACTCCGCTTTCTTTAATCCTGTCCGATGCCCAACGTATTGCCATTTTGTACGTGTTATACCGGTGTCTTTCTCCTCCGGCCGAATATCGTGCGGAATAGGTTTCCTCAATGCGGTTTTTTAGAGCAGGATAATCCACGTTGGGGTTGTTATCTTCCGATCGTTGTTGGCCCGCCGACCATGGCGGATTGCCGACGATGACCTCAATCGGTTGTTCCTGTTGACGCTCAGCGCGCGCGTTGTTGTCCGGCATCCACTCTTTCGGGAAGAGCGTCGGATCCTCTCCCTTCTTGTTCAAATTGAAGGTATCCGTCAATACAATACCGTCGAACGGTTCATAGTCACTCTCATCTCCCTGCCGTCCGCGGTACGCTTCCTCGATATTTACTGCCGCGATATAGTAGGCGAGCAGCACAATCTCGTTCGCGTGCAGCTCCTCGCGGTATTTTCGCTCAAGATCAGCGTCCCTGATAAGATCGGACTGGATCAGCCTTGAGAGGAATACCCCGGCACCAGCAAACGGATCAAGCACGTGCACCCCTTCGTCGCTCAGACTTCTCCCAAACTCCTCACGCAATATCTCATCGGCGCTGTGCAAGATGAAGTCTACTACCTCAACCGGCGTATACACGATTCCCAGCCGTTCCGCATCCTTCTTCAACGCTGTGGCGAAGAACTTCTCGTAAAGTTCCAACAACACTGTTTGACGTCCTTCGCTGTTATCAATCCCCTGGGCGCGCGTTCGCACACTTTCATAGAACCCCTCCAAGTCCCGCGTTTCATCCTCGAGCCCGAACTCCCAAAATTCCGTTCGCAAGTGATCCAATGCGATTGCCACCGGATTGCCCGATGCGAAGTCGTAACCTTCGAACATCGCCTCGAACACTGGGCGCGTCAAGATGTGCTGCGCCATCATCTCAATCGCATCTTCCCGTGTGATGGAATCGTTTATGGTATTCTTCAGTTCCGCGTGGAAATTGTCAAAATATTCGCCTAACGCCTCGTTGATTGGATTGTCGAGAAGGTTGTTGATTCGCACGGCCACCCGCTGGAATATATCCGCCACGTCCTTTGCCCAACTTTCCCAGTATTTCCGGTCACCGCATTTCTCTACGATCTTTGCAAAAATGTCTTGGGGTGGAATATCAACAGGGCCAAATGGAATCCACTGTTGCGATTCTTGTTCATCACCGTCTCCATCCCCGTCAATGAGGATAATTCGGTCGGTAGGTTTGTTGTTAAGGTCGATTTTGTTGATTTCGGCGTCGAGTCTGTCATCGTGGGAACGTAGCGCGCGTAACACACTCCACACCGAGGCGAAACGTTCATTGTTGTCCAGAGCCTTTGCGGGGTCTGTACCGGGCGGGATAGCAACTGGCAGTATGATATAGCCGTAGTCCTTGTCGTCCGCTTTTCGCATCACCCTCCCCACCGCTTGGACAATGTCAACGTGCGAGTTCCTCGGCGTCATGAACATCACCGCGTCGAGTGCGGGTACGTCAATCCCCTCGGAAAGACAGCGCGCATTCGAGAGAATTCGGCAGGCGTCGTTGCTGTCGCCTTTCAACCACTCAATCTTATTTTTTCGATCGAACGCGTTGTGCTGTCCGTCAACATGCTGCGTTTCGCACTGAAAATTCACCGGGCGTTGATTTTCAGGTAGGTATGCCATGGCGCTCTCAATAACTTCATTCCAATGATCCACTAGGCGCTTTGAGTTGCGGATGGTGTTGTTGAATGCAATGACACGTGTGAGAGGTTTGACCGTGTCGTCAATACTCAACTTACCTTCCGGGTTTTGTAGCGTTCGCCAACATCCGACGAACTTCGTAGCGTCGGTAATGTTTATCTCGCTCCCGCCAGCCCCGATATATCCCTGCAGCGCCGCGTCCGAATTTGGCTCATACATGGTGAAGATTGCCACTTTGTAGTCCGACAGTATGCGCTCCTCGACAGCTTTTGAAAAGGGTAGGCGGTGGAATTCGGGACCGTACATCCCCGGGTCGTCCATTGAGAACACTTCAATGTCGTGATGCGCGGCTTTCACTTTTGCGCCTTCGGTATAGATTCGTGGCGTTGCGGTCATGTAGAGCCGTTTTTCTGCACGGATGCGTTCGCTATCGTGTATCAGCACAAATGGCGAGGTCTCTGCATCGTCTTCAGACTGCTCGATTCCGGTGGTCTTGTGTGCTTCGTCGCAAAAAACAATGTCAAACGGCGGTGCGCCTTGATCCTGCGCGTTTTCGACCAGACGTAGCGAATGATACGTGCAAAAAACCACCGTCATCCCCTCCGCATCTGTTTCCTGCAACGCCTCCGAAATCTTCAATGGCTCCGTTGTAACCGGAATCTCAAGTTCCTGAATCGGTACGTCCTCCGTGTTCCTTCCTGCACTCTCATCCGAGCAGATGCCAATATACCTATGCTTTACGCCCTGTTGCTCCGCCCATTCACGCATCGTTTGGGAAAACAAGCCGATAGATGGCACCAGATAAAGCACACGTCCACCGGTACTCGCAATCTCCTCCGCGATTCTTAGGGCGGTAAATGTCTTGCCAGTGCCGCACGCCATAATGAGCTTGCCTCGGTCAGATGCTTTGAAGCCGTTGATAACATCATGAATCGCTTCTTCTTGATAAGGCCTCGGGCTGAACCGCTGCTGTCGATAGTCGAGTTGCTCTGGCTGCTCCTGCCGCAGATCGGGCCAATCAATCGGGCGGCTGTTAAGATGACCAAAGCCAATCACCTGAAAATCCGGACCCAAAGGCTCGATAGTGCGGCGTACGTTGGCGCCCAACTCACCCCCAGTATGCACCAGAATCCGCTTTCTGAAATCGTCGCTTGCCGACGCCGCGATGAACGAATCAATGTCGGGCTTTGACACCCGTCTTTCGAGTGCATAGCACTTGCACTGAATCGCGCAATACTCGCCGGAACTCTCCTGTGCCACCAAATCTATCCCGATATCGGTGGCATCAAAATCTGCACGTCCTGCCGCCCACTCTCCCCAGAGCCAGACGTCGCTAAACCGTTCTTTGTAAAGCGGATCGACGCTGAAATATTGTTTTATCAGACGTTCAAATTCATTGCCGACGCGATATTGGGATGAGGCTTCCTCGCGTATGTAATCAATGACGCCCCGTAATCCGGTTTGCGGTTGCCCGCCTTCCGTCTGAATATCCAAGTAGAATTGTTCAGTTTCTGGCATGTCGTTTTCTCTCGCAGATTAAATTCTTCCCGTGATTCAATACTCAAAGTTCTGCCAACTCAATCCTCTCACGAATTGCCGGTGCTGTCAAGCCGAAGATTCATAGGTTGGGTTAAGCGCCGTGAAACCCAACTCTTCTCTCCCGGCCAATGCATACTCAATCCTAGGAGAATACCATTAGGCGAATCCCAATCCGTGAAATCCTTTAATCCGTATAATCCGTGATTCAGACAATCCCCACAGCACCACCAACCAAAAAACCGCACATGCCCTCCCAACCCTGCCTCCGCGCCTCGCCCCTAATCCTGCCAATCCAAAAATCACATAAATCATAGTTCAGACAATCCCCACACCCAGCCACCCCATGAACCCCCTGCCACGTCTTCACCCCTTCCTCCCTTCCAACCTTCCTCTCTTCCCGTTTCCCCGTCTTCTCCCCTTTCCCCTCCTCCCTACTCTCCACTCCCCACTCATCACTCTTCACTGCCTCACCCAATGTTTTGAAAAATTTCCAACCATTGAAAAATCCGCCCAAACATGCTACACTTACCCCCGACAGCACCCGGCGCTTAACCAAATTTCGCAACCAAGACAAGCCCATTAGTGGAAGTCTGTGAAACCCGGTGGCTTGTGGTCAGTGGTTAGTGCTCAGTAACACCAAGAAAGTATTTGGTTTTTACTGGTCACTAGCCACTGGTCACTGGCAACTGTTTTTTCTGACACCGCTGACGGGCTTTTTTTCGTCCATCGCCCGCTGGTGGGCTATGTATCGCTAATTACAGCCATTATAAGAGGCCAAACGGACAATCAGGCCGATCCCGTGAATCACATAAATCACAGTTCAGACAATGTAAGTTGCCAATCCCTTTCGCGTACCATCTGCTCCCAAAAACCTACTTATATCCTTAAGCAATAAAACATGTGCAAAACGAACAAAGAATTCAACATCTCCTTTGATGACCACAAAGAAGCAATCCGCCGCCGGATCTACGGCGCTTGGGGGACCTCCCGAATTGTCGATTCCTGGATGGAAAAATTTCCGCAGTGGGCGCATCTTGGTCGCAAGCAATTTCGTGACGCTACGCGCGTCTCCAATCCATGCTCTAACACATTCTCAAATGAGTGGCGCCAAAAATACCAGCGCACATTAGCGCACAAACGTGAGGAACGCCGCACCCGCCTCGAAGCCGCTCCTGGCAAGGCTTCAAGCGCGATTTCGCACCTCGCGGAACTTGTGCGCTCAAATATTGACTGCGATAGAGTTCCCATAGAAATCCATCAAGCGAGTGGATAGCGAGCGCGATAGAGTTCCCATTCATTGTTCCTTATACGATTTCAGGGTTTTCACTGATACACAATCTGAACCACCGCCAATTCACGTCCCTTGAAGTGCTGGAGGAAAACGAGCACAAAATACGTGTTGACCGTCTGCCGAAAAATTGCTACCATTTAGCGACATCGATTGACCTTGGAATCCCGTTCTACGAACGCGTAACGTAGAGATTATCTGTCTCCTATTCGCTCAAAAACTACTCGATGGCAACCCCGACTAACCAGGAACTAATAGACGAATGGCGTGAGGAACCGGCGCCTCTACTCCCTCTGCTCCATGCATTCCACGATCGAGACGGGTTTCTCACGGAAGACGCCCTACGGGACGTGGCCGTCGGGTTAAGGATCCCTCTGGCGGACCTGTTTGGTACCGTCACCTTCTATCATCATTTCTCCCGTGAACCTCCGGGACAGAGTGCTCCGAGGGTATGCACGGGTCCCGTATGTTGTCTAACCGGTGGACTAGAAATCCTTGAGGCGCTAAAGGACAAAGGTGCAACGTCGATGCCGTGTGCCGGGCGGTGTGACGATGTTGTGCCTGTTCTTCGTGGGGGCTCCGTGTTGACCGGCACGAACGCGGAATCGATAGCGCCAAAACCCTCTCCACTGCCGCCGCCAAATCCCGGCGGCATTGAGGAATGCGTCTTCGCCTCTATTCGAGAGCCCGGCAGATCCACTTTAGAAGGATACCGGCGAACCGGGGGGTACGAAGGATTAACTCGCGCAGTAAACGAGATGAACCCAACTGGAGTCGTTGAACTCGTTGTGGATAGCGAGTTGGCTGGACGCGGGGGCGCCGGTTTTCCCACCGGACTAAAATGGAAGTCGGTAGCGGAAGCGCCCGGCGAACCAAAGACGATTGTCTGTAACGCGGACGAAGGGGAACCCGGATGTTTCAAAGACCGCGCAATTTTAGATTACGACCCGCATGCGGTTATCGAAGGTATGACGTTGGCTGCATACGCAACCGGCGCGGAGCGCGGATTCATCTATCTTCGATACGAATATCCTGAAACTTTCGACACCCTTGCACGCGCAATCACTGAAGCGAAAGAATCTGGATTCGTTGGCGACGGTATTCTCGAAACCGACTTTCACTTTCAAATCCACATTCGGCGCGGCGCCGGGGCATACATCTGTGGGGAAGAAGGTTCGCTACTGAACAGTCTTGAGGGCAAACACCCGTTCCCAAGGAATCGCCCGCCCTATCCGGTGACGCATGGATTTGAGAACCTCCCGACAGCCGTCAATAATGTTGAGACACTCGTGTCCGTGCCGCAAATCCTTCGACACGGCGCGGAGTGGTATCGCGGGCTTGGGCTGATTGGCCACGCCGGCACGAAAGTAATCAGTCTGTCGGGCGACATTCAGAAGCCGGGCAACTACGAGGTACCGTTTGGACTGCCGCTCAAAACACTGCTGTATGACTGGGCGGGCGGCGCACAAAAGGGTCGCTCTATTCAGGCGGTCACTATGGCGGGACTGTCGGGCGGATTCCTTTCCGGAAATGACCTGGAAGTTACGCTAGATGAACCGAGTGTGAAGGCGAAGGGTTCAATGCTGGGCGCCGCCGGAATTATCGTGTTCGATGATAGTCGAGAAATTTTGAGCGTGGCGCACAATGCCATGGAATTCTTCGCCGAAGAATCGTGCGGAAAATGTTTCCCATGCCGGATTGGAACGCAACGCCTCACTGAACGTTTGGCGGGAGATGCTGATCCTAAGGATTTGGAGGAATGGCGCAGGGAAGTAAGTGATATTAGCGAATCGATGAAAGCCACTAGTGCCTGCGGCCTCGGAATGGCTGCTCCACTGATTGCCGACAGCGTGATGCGGTACTTCCCGAGGCAGGTTGAGCGGCACGTTGAAGGCAATACGTGATCCACCTTTCAGGGATTACGATGAGAAATGTGTCACCAAATCGCACCGGATGAAAACCGTGAGAAAACAAATGGCTAAACAACCACCTGAATCTTCGAATGAAGGAAAAAAACAAAATACCATCACGCTTGACGGAGAAACAGTGAGTTTCTTGGACGGCGAGACAATTTACGAGGTCGCAACCCGCAATCGCAAGAATATCCCTACGCTATGCTACGATTCGCGTCTTGACGCCTTCGGAGGGTGTAGACTCTGTGTCGTTGAACTTGAAGGGTCGCGCAATCCCGTTGCATCATGTACAACGAAGGCGACACCTGGCATGGCTGTCCGATCGGCGACGGAGAAAATCGAGAAATACCGAAAAACACTGCTTGAAATGGTTGTGTCTGAAAACCCTGATGTTGAGGTAGATCCGCTGCGAGGCTACGCTTCTCAAGAACTCTCGGCGCTCGCCGATCGTTACGCGGCAGGGAATGGCCGTTTCAGAGGGAAACAATCCGGTAAGAGTAATCTGGATGATACCAATCCGTTTATCCTGCGCGATTACGATCTCTGTATCTCCTGTTACCGCTGCGTGCGTGTGTGCGCCGAACAGGAGGGAGACTATGCGATTAGCGTCATGAACAGGGGGTTTCATACACAGATTACCACGGAGTTCAACGGACTGCTGAAGGAGTCTGCCTGTACCTTCTGCGGGCAGTGCGTGCAGACATGCCCAACGGGGGCGCTCGGCGACAAGAAGGCTATGCGAGCGGTTGACCTGCCCGGAGAGATTGACAAGACTCGTACTATCTGCCCTTACTGCGGCGTGGGATGCTCGGTCGATGTACTTACCAAGAACGAGAAAATCGTTGGCATCCAGCCAGCCATGGACGGTCCGGCGAACAAAGGAGCGCTTTGCGTAAAAGGGCAATTCGCGTTCGACTTTGTTCAGCATTCGGATCGACTGACGGCGCCCCTCGTCCGCGGACGAGACGGGAAGCTGCACGAGGCGGAGTGGGATGAAGCGCTTGACCGCGCCGCCGAAGGTTTTCGAAGAGCCCGAACGAAGTACGGACGTGAAAGCGTCTATGGGGTTGCTTCCGGCCGCGCGCCGAGCGAAGCGGCTTACATGATGCAAAAGTTCATTCGCGCCGGTTTTGGAACGAATTATATTGATAACTGCAGCCGTGCCTGACACGCGCCAACGGTTGCCGGTCTGGCAGCCACAATCGGACGAGGCGCAATGTCGAACCCGCTCGTTGATATGCAGAAACCGGACGTAATTTTCTGCATCGGAACGAATATGACCGAATGCCATCCGGTTGCAGCCACGGGCATAAAGAAGGCCGTGGCACGCGGTGCAAAACTCATCGTGGCGGATCCCCGGCGAATCACACTCGCCGAGATGGCAGACCTCTATCTTCCGCTGCGAGTGGGTTCGGACTCCGCACTGCTGCTCGCCATGGCGCACGTAATCGCACGCGAAGGATTGATGGATGACGAATTTATCCGCAACCGAACGGTTCAATTCGATGACTTCTTTGAGCACATTACACAGTTCACGCCCGAGTGGGCGGAGAAGATCACGAGTGTGCCGGCAAAGGACATTGAGACCGCAGCGATATGGTACGGTGAGGCGGACAAAGGGGCAATCTACTATACGCTCGGCATTACCGAACACATCTGCGGTGTTGAAAACGTACAATGTCTCTGCAATCTCGCGCTGATGACCGGCAACGTCGGACGAGAAGGCACCGGCATTAACCCGATGCGCGGTCAAAACAACATTCAGGGTGCTGGCGACAGCGGTGCTCTTCCCAACAACTATCCCGGATTCCAAGCGGTAACCGATATTGCAAATCAAGAGAAATTCAGATCGCTATACGGCACGACAATCGATCTTGAAAAGGGTATAACCAAAGTAACGGCGCTCGACCTGTGCGGCGATCAGATTCGGGCAATGCTAATCGACGGAGAGAACACCCTCCTGTCCGACCCGAATCGGGAACATTGCGAGCATGCACTGCGCAGTCTTGATCATCTCGTAGTAATCGATATCTTCCTGACCGAAACCGCGCAACTTGCCGATGTCGTCCTGCCGGCCACCGCTTGGGCGGAGACCGACGGGGTGCAGACGAACACCGAACGGAGAGTGCAGCGGATGCGCGAGGCGGTGCCGCCGCAGGGACAGGCAAAACCCGATTGGTGGGCCATCTGCCAGATCGCCAATCGTCTTGGGTTCAGCGGATTCGACTTTGAATCGCCCAAGGATATCTTCAACGAACTATGTCGTGTTTCCCCGATTTACGCGGGACTTGATTGGGAACGAATTGGTGCAGGCGAATACCAATGGCCCGTCCCCCATGACGACCACCCCGGCACACCGGTTTTGCACGAAGGCGAGTTCATCAATGGACGCGGGATCTTTTCGATCGTAGACTACCGCGATCCGGCGGAAACAATCAGCGACGAATTTCCGGTTTGGTTAACCACGGGTCGCAGGCTTGCGTCTTACCACACGCGCACGCAAACGGGCCGCGCGCAAGGCATTGATTATCTGCTATCGGAGGAGGTGCTTGAAGTACACCCCGCCGATGCATCAGAATGGGGGCTCATGGATGGCGATTGGTGCACAATGTCCAGTCGGCGCGGTTCGGTTAAGATACGGGTAAAGAGTACAAACCGCTCGCCGCGCGGCACCGTTTTCGCCAGTTTCAGCTTCAGCGATGTACCGGTCAATATCTTGACGGGCTCCGGCTACGATCCGATTACGCACACCGCCGAACTCAAGGTTTGCCCCGTGCAGATTGAACCGCTATAACATAGGACTGTTTTATTCGGGTCACGTAAATGTGAAACGCTCATAGCTTTTTCCCGCTCGGATTGGATTGCCAAATCCAAGCCTTGACCGGTGAGATCATCAATCCGTGAGAGCGGAACGATATGTAAACCGTATCATTGACAAATACACCATAGGACTGGTTTACGATTATGAACACCGGCCCCAAGGCGTCAACTACCGTCGCATCGATTGCCGCCATTCCAATTATCTTCATCTGTGTGGCGGCATTGGCTACCGAGCCACTGGGCGTGCATTGGCCAGGTTTCCGCGGGTCGGGTGGTAGCGGCGTCGCCGAGAAATTCTCAACTCCAACGTCTTGGAACGTCGAGGGTTCCGAGAATATAAAGTGGATGTCGTTGATTGCTGGTCTAGGGCATTCCAGCCCGGTGATTTGGGATGACCGAATTTACATAACCACAGCAATCAGTGGAGAGAAAGATTCCCCGCTGAAAGTCGGGTTGTACGGCGATGTTGAGCCGGTAGATGACGAGAGCGTACATGAATGGCGCGTTTACTGCCTCGACAAGAACACGGGAGAGATTCTATGGAAACAAACCGCTCACCGCGGCGTGCCTAAGATAAAGCGCCACCCCAAAGCGACTCACGCCAACTGTACCCCGGCGACAGATGGTAAATTCCTTGTCGCCTTTTTCGGTTCCGAAGGTCTGTTCTGTTACAACATGGATGGGACGCCGCTTTGGAAACGTGACTTGGGTACGCTTGACTCCGGGTTCTTCTACTTGCCGGAAGCGCAATGGGGTTTCGCCAGTTCACCCGTGATCCATCAGAACACGGTAATTGTCCAATGCGACGTTCAGAAGAATTCATTTATCGCTGCATTCAAAATTGAAGATGGGGAATCAATTTGGAAAGTGCCGCGCGACGAAGTGCCGACGTGGTCCACTCCGGCGATCCACGAATCAGAAGGGAAAACCCAGGTTGTCGTAAATGGCTACAAACATATCGGTGGATATGATTTTGAAACCGGTCACGAGCTATGGAAACTTGGCGGAGGCGGCGATATACCGGTACCGACGCCCGTCTTCAAAGACAACGTGGCTTTCATTACCAATGCGCATGGACGTATGTCGCCCATCTATGCGATCTCTCTTGATGCAAGAGGAGATATATCGCCGGGAAAAAACCGTAATGCCGGTAACAATATCGTTTGGAGTTATGACCGGGGCGGTGCCTACATGCAGACTCCCATAGTTTACGGCGACTATCTTTATAGCTGCCGGGATAACGGTGTTTTGTCGTGCTACAAGACAGATACGGGCGAACGCATTTATGAAAAACGGTTGGGTCGTGGTGCTACCGGCTTTACGGCATCACCGGTTGCCGCTGACGGCAAAATCTACTTTACGAGCGAAGTTGGGGATGTATACGTCATTAAGGCGGGACCGGAATTCAATGTTCTCGCCACTAATCCTATGGGGGACATCTGTATGGCAACCCCCGCAATATCCGAAGGGACGCTATTCTTCCGCACGCGAAATCATCTAATTGCCGTATCCGAGAACTGAAGAAAAAGTTGAATTCAACTAGAAGGAGATTTGAATGCCCGAAACTCCGGTAGTTACAATGCAAGTCGGCGAGCGTATTGACGAATTTGAGGTTAAAGCGATTACACCACTCGACGAGTTGCGCGCCGTAGCATATCAGATTGAACACGATCCAAGTGGTGCGAGACTGATGCATCTTCACGCCGACGATGCCGAGAATCTCTTTTCCATCAGTTTCCCCACGCCGCCGACGGATGACACGGGAGTACCGCACATCCTTGAACACAGCGTGCTCGCCGGTTCGCGAAAATATCCGGTCAAAGAACCGTTCTTTGAGATGATCAAGATGAGCATGGCGACGTTTATCAATGCCATGACCGGTTGGGATTGTACCTATTACCCCGTCGCAAGCAATGTAAAACAGGATTTGTTCAACCTCGCCGAAGTGTATTTTGACGCGGTTTTTCATCCGTTGCTGACCGAACAGACCTTCAAACGTGAAGGTCATCATCTTGCTCCGGCGGATCCGGAAAATCCAACCGGCGATCTGACAGTCAGCGGAATTGTCTACAATGAGATGAAAGGAGCGTTCTCGGATCCCGAATCACTGATGTACCGCTCAGTGACGCGAGGACTGCTTCCAGACACAATTTATAGCAATGAGTCCGGCGGAGATCCGATCGCAATACCAGATCTGACCTACTCCGCGTTGAAGGACTTCCACAACGTCTTTTATCACCCCAGCAACGGTTATTTCTTCTTCTACGGAAACATTCCGACGACTGAATATTTGGGGTTCCTAACTGATAGACTCAAGGGGTTTAATCGACAATCCCCGGAGGTGAATATCACTCGCCAGCCGCGCTGGAAAGAACCCCGATCCCTGATCGACACCTATCCGGTGGCTGATGATGAACCGCTGACGGAAAAAACATACCTGATGCTTCAGTGGTTGGCAGGCGACGCAACCGATCCCGAAGATGCGGTGTTGATGCACATTTTGAGCCTGATCTTGCTGGGTAATGAAGCAGCGCCGCTGAAAAAGGCAATCATCGAATCAAAACTGGGAGCGGACCTAATCTATTCCGGCGCCGGGTCGGTAGGACTGGAAAGCAATTTTCGCGTTGGGTTGAAAGGCAGCGAACCGGATCGTGTGGATGCCTTCGCAAACTTGGTGACCGATACGCTCTCCGAAGTCGCGAATAATGAGATTGAAGACGAGTTGGTTGAAGCCGCATTCCAACAGTCGGCTTACCATTTTCTCGAAATCGGATCCATGTTTCCCTTGGAGATGCTAGATCGGGTAATCTCAACTTGGATCTACGGCACGAGTCCGCTGACATTCTTGCCTATGGCAGAGCATCTATCAGCCTGCAAACGCAAATATGAATCTGAGCCGTCTCTTTTCAATCGACTCATTCGGGAAAGGCTGCTGGAAAATCCACATAAATTGACTGCGATCGTGAAGCCGGATCGGGAATTGCAGGGGCGTATTGATACCGAGTTTGCCGAACGCATGGCAAAAGTTCGATCAAAATTCTCGGTTGCCGAAGTGGAGCAGATAGCGGCGGATGCTGAGGAACTGGACCGGCTCAATAGCGAGCCGAACCCTCCCGAAGCACTGGCAAAACTCCCGCAGCTCAAAGTCACAGATCTTCCCAACCGTCTAACACACATTCCGACGACAATTGAAAACGTGCACGGTGTCGACCTGCTTCACAACGACGTATTCGCAAACGGCATCAACTATCTTATTCTGAATTTCAACCTACACGGGTTACCTGTGCATCTCTGGAAATACTTGCCGCGCTATGCGGAGGCAATCCGCAAGTTGGGGGCCGCGGGGATGGGCTACGAGCAGATGGCGCGGCGTGTGGCAGCTTCTACGGGCGGGGTCGGTTGTTCCCCCGGATTTGGAACGCATTCATCCAACGCAAATCAGTCCTTGCGGCATATGCGCTTTCAACTCAAGGCGCTTGACGATCAGATTACGCCGGCGTTAGGCGTGCTGCACGATCTACTTTTCAGCCTAGACCCGAGGGACTCGGAGCGATTACGCGACGTGCTTGTCCAAAGCCGGGCCAGATACCGCACAGACATGGTGCACAATGGTTCCAGCACCGCTATGAATCACGCCGCGCGCGGTCTAACTCCTGAAAGCTATCTGAACGAGCAGGTTTCCGGATTGCCGCAGCTTTCGCTGAGCGAGGAGTTGAACGCTCAGTTTGATGTACAAGGCGGCGACTTGATGGATAAGATCGAGGAGATACGAGATTTTCTGCTGGTAAGTGGGCGGGTAACCGCTAGTTTCACGGGCTCGGATTCTGCCTTCAAGACAGTTTCCGGGACATTGTCCGACTGGGTGGGTAATATGCGAGACGAGACCATAGCGGAGACCTCAACCGGATTCACTCCCTTTGAAACTCCGCCGCGTGAGGGATTGGCCGGACCGATCCAAGTTGCACACTGCGCCCAAGTAATTCCCGCACCGCACGCATCACACCCGGATCAAACACTGTTGACACTAGGCGCCCACATGGTCCGCCTTGACTACATTATGAACGAAATCCGGTTTAAGGGCAACGCCTACGGTGCTTGGTTCACGTACAGTCCGCTTGGTCGAACGCTATATCTCGGTTCATACAGCGATCCCCATATCAGCCGAACATTACAAGTCTTTGAAGGCGTGACCGACTTTGTTCGCGGAACTCAATGGACCCAAACGGACATTGACCGCGCAATCATTGCCACGGCGAAGAACGATGAGCAGCCGATACGGCCGAACGAAGCGACAAGTGATGCGCTACATCGTCATCTCACGGGTCAAACGCCTGAAAAACGGGAAGAGCGCTACGCGCGCCTAAAGACCGGTACTCCCCAATCGGTCAAACGGGCGCTAATGGAACTGCTTGAGTCCAATATGAGTCGGGGTGCGGTGTGCGTCGTATCTAGCCGCGAGAAACTGGAGACTGCGAACCAAGAAATATCAGATAATCCGTTATCAATCGAAGACATCTTACAGTAGTCCGGTAGTCGTGCGATAGTAGTGCAAGCCATGTAGTCCGGATTCTACTGGACGATTAAGCGAGCGCATAAGGTGAATTATAGTAATCCCGGACAGAAAGCCGTTTAAACACGACCCGTGTGCGGGTGTGCTGCGCCACACGCCCGTAGCACCTACGCGCTCGGAATTTCGATCGGCAAATCCAGCCGATCCCCCCACTCTTTCCACGACCCCAGATAGTTGCTGACCTTTGGATACCCTAGGAGTCGCAATGCCAGATAGGCGTTGGAAGAGCGGTAGCCGCCCTGTCAGTAACACATTACGCGTTTTTCGGGCGTTATCCCCGCGGATTGATACAGTTCACGGAGCTGAACTGCAGGCTTGAACGCCCCAGAATCATCCAGATTATTACGCCACTCGATGTGGATAGACCCGGGAATCGCTCCCCCGCGGGCGGAGCGGGCAACTCGCCCATAGTGTTCGTCGTCGGTGCGCGTATCAAGGACGACGAAGTCAGCGTCTCCGAGCAGTTCTTGGATTGAATCCGCGTCCAAATGCGTATGAGGTTTTGTGTTCTCCGGAAAGGCGTCAACCTCCGGAGGTTCATCTGCTTGGGTGCTCACGCGTCCGCCCGCTGCGACGTACGCGTTGAACCCGCCATCCAATACATGAACACCCTCGTGCCCCAAGTATTCGCAGAACCAAAATCCTCTAGCCGAACAGATCCCTGAAACGTCTTCATACCAAATAATGGTCTTGTTGGGATCAACTCCGCGTTGGCGCAGGAGGTAAGCGATTGTCCACATGAACGCCTTGAACGGCCTTTCACTCGTGTCATTCAGGCTGAGCGAATACAGATCCAAGTGTATCGCGCCGGGAATGTGGCCAGCGGCGTACTCGTGCGTTGGCCGCGTATCTACGATGCAAATCGATTCGTCGCCTAGTCTGTCAATTTGTGTCTTGGGTGAGATCAGCAGTTGGGGGTTGGCGTATCCTTTGTACTCGTCCATTCAATCCTCCGGAATGCATTAAACCTGAACAAATCGGGAACAACCTCATTCTGACGCACTAGTCGAGGAAATCCGGTCGATGCCTCCCACGTACGGCTTAAGTACCTCGGGTATCCGTACCGTTCCATCCTCCTGTTGATAATTCTCAAGAATCGCGATTACCAATCGAGGCAATGCCGTGCCGGACGCGTTTAGCGTGTGAACGAACTCGGTTTTCGCGTGCGATTGACGACGAAAACGGATGTTCGCACGGCGAGCTTGGAAGGATTCGAAGTTGCTGCACGAGGAAATCTCCAGATTGTATTTCCGATCTACAGGGCCCCATAGTTCAAGATCGTAACATTTCGCTGCGGCGAACGACAATTCGACAGAACAGTGTTGAATGACTCGGTAGGGGAGACCTAGCGCTTGTAATACATCCTCGGCATCGCGCAGCAAGGCTTCATGTTCATCATATGAATCTTCGGGAAGTGTAAACTTTACCATTTCCACTTTGTCGAATTGATGAAGGCGCTGCAACCCGCGTGTCTCCCGTCCATAGGATCCGGCCTCTCGCCGGAAACACGGAGTGTAAGCGACGAAATAGATCGGTAGATCTTCGGCGTCCAAAATCTCTTCGGCGAATATATTGGTGACCGGTACCTCCGCGGTCGGAATGAGAAAGAGATCGCTGTCTTCATTCTCCTCGTCCCGGTCGCAGCGATACATGTCTTCTTCGAATTTCGGTAGCTGGCCGGTCCCGGTCATTGTTCTACGATTGGCGAGAAACGGCGGGGAGATTTCGGTATAACCGTGTTTGGACACGTGCAGATCAATCATAAAATTAATCAATCCTCGCTCAAGCCTAGCGCCAAGCCCCTTAAACAGTATGAAGTTGCTTCCGGCGATTTTTGTGCCTCGTCCGAAATCTACAATATCCAATTCTTCCGCAAGTTCCCAATGTGGTCTCGGTTCAAAGTCGAAGGTTCTCGGAGTACCCCATCGCTTAACTTCTATGTTGTCTTCCTCGCTAACTCCAACTGGAGTACTTTCATCGGGCAGGTTCGGTATCGTCAGCAACATCTCGTCAATCTGTTGCCGAAATATATTTGATTGCTTGTTCAAGCTCTTGATTTCTTGAGAGAGTTGTTTCATCTCCAAGATTTGCTCGGAGGCGTCCTGCTTGTTCATCTTGAGTTGCGCGATACCTTTTGAGATGGTATTCTGATGATGTCTGGCATTTTCTACGCCGGTGACGGCGTCGCGCCATCGACTATCCATCTCAAGGAGCTGATCCAAAGGCGCGGCCATTCTCCTTTGTTCGAGCATAGTTCGTATAGCATCAGGGTTCCGGCGAATGAACTTTAGGTCCAACACGAGGGCATCCTCCGTACTAAGACTATCGTCATGGAAACAAAAAAAGGTATAGATAACAAAAAACCACAGACTGTTTGACGACCAAACAACCTGTGGTTTATGTGAGTTATAAGCTGGCGGACCCGACGGGATTTGAACCCGCGATCTTCTGCGTGACAGGCAGATGTGTTAAGCCAGGCTACACTACGGGTCCGATATAATGGCGTTTGTATGTTGATTGGTAGGCGGGACAGGGCTTGAACCTGTGACCTACGGCTTGTAAGGCCGTCGCTCTGGCCAACTGAGCTACCCGCCCGGACCCACGACTTCATAAGCCTGTAAAGTATATAGCAACATCTCCCTTTTGTCAAGAGAAATTTCCACGGATTACTATGAAGACTGGCTTTCGGAGAGACTGCCAAATGACCGCACCTGTACCATTCCATTCCGACAATCTGTCCGCCATCGGGCGTATTTGACAAGAGTAAACGTGGTTGGTCTCAAAGAAACGCGATACTATTCCGCGTTAACCTTCGCGAAAAGCTTCAACGCCGTTGGATATTCAAATTGACACCTACTCCGGATGCTGCTATCTTATGTGGTTAAGAGGAGGATTTCGTGAGATTGATGAAGGCTTCCGCGTTCCTGTGCTGCGTTTTACTCTACGCTGGCTGCGGGCAGTTTCACCAATCCAACGAAAGCACCTACCAATTGGTTGGTACACACCGAAATCCATATTTTGAGCGTGGCAACCTCCATATTGAAAAGAAGGAGTACGATAAGGCGATAGAGCAGTACAAACAAGCGCTGCAGCTGGATCCGGATTCCGCAATTATCCATGCTGCTATGGGATGGGCATACTACAATATGGGTATGTTAGATGCCGCAATACTAAAAGCTGAAGAGGTGAATCGTCTCAACCCGAATGACCCGGAGGTCCGAAAGATCCTAGAACTGTTGCATCAGCAGCGAAGATGAAAAATCTATCATACCTTCGTTAAAGTACGAAGAAAATAGTCCATGAACCGCTCTGCATCGACATCAATACATACTGAAGTGTTTGGATGCCCATCTATTGGGACGGTTAATCCTTGCACATGATCAGCGCTAGTTTCAACGGTGATTCGCAACTCCTCCGTTTCACATAAGGTCGAATCGACAATTAACGCGACCGCCAGGGGGTCATGAAGCATCGGCCGCGGTTGGGGAGTCTCGCCACCCCACAGGTGGATTAACTCGAAGCAGATTTCGTTGATTGGGCGCTGCACAGCACCGATGGCTTTCACCTGATCGTATGTCATACGACATTTGGTCGTGACATCAAGCCCCACCATTGTGATCTTCGCTCCGGAGCCAAACACAATTCTAGCAGCTTCTGGATCGCAGAGCACATTCCACTCCGGCTTCATTCGGTCTATCGCGCCACCCATCAGGCAAATCCTTGCCTTTTGCGCTAGCTGAGGTTCTACGAGGAGTGCTGCCGCGATATTCGTGAGTGGTCCTACGGGAACGAGGGTTATATCACCTTGTCCCGACATAATGGTATCAATAATGAAGTCAACGGCGCGTATTGGACGCGGTTGGATGGATGGCTTTCGGCGAGTTAGAATCTCCATCTGTCGCGGTTGATGGTCCTCCGCAACTTGCTCCCAATCCGGTATGGCCTGCAGCACGGTCTGGCCAATTCCGACATGAACTGGAATGTCTGTCTCTCCTAACGCCTCTAACACGCAGCACGTAAGGTCTGCACGTTTCTCTGTATTTTTAAAGACGGTTGTCACACCAACTAACTCAATTCGTGGCTCCAAGACGGCAAGCGTCAATGCAAGCGCATCGTCTATGTCGTCACCAATATCGGTATCAAATATTATTTTTTCCATAACTACACCTCCGGCGCCTAAGTCTACATTTTGTTAGAAATATTTTACCAGAAGTTGACGAACCAGTCTAGTTCCTAATCGTTCTAAGTTCCCGCGCTAGCATTCCATTAAGGAGTAATCGGACAGAATGTTATCACCGACAGAGCTATCGAAAACCCTTGCTAGAACACCACTCTTCGAAGGTGCGCCGGAAGATGTATTGAGTACGATGGGTAACAGAATGCAGATGCTCCGGCTCTCGGAAGGCGACATACTCTTCAATGAAGGCGACCTGGCAGACGGGCTTTACCTTGTTGTGAAAGGAAGAGTCTCCATTTGGTCTGGTGCGGTTGAAATACGCGAGAGAATTGAAGGCGAATATGTTGGCGAACTGGCTTTGATCGATGATTCGCCACACAGTGCCACGGTCCGCGCAAAAACTGACGCTACACTCTTAAAACTTCACCGTGGCGACTTTCATCAGGTATTGTCAACGTCGCCGCAAGTTGCGACTGGCTTACTTCGGATATTGGGACAGAAGATCAAACAGGATACGGTATACCAAATTGCCGCCGTGCGGCAGCAGGAGCAACACGAGTATGACCTTAAACGTGCCCATGAAATTCAAACAACCATGCTTCCGACCGGCAATTTTTCGCTGGATTGGATGCATCTGACCGGAAAAAGCCAACCTGCGGCCCAAGTTGGCGGAGACTACTACGATTATTGCCAATTGCCGGATGGTCGCGTGAGCGTTGCGATTGGTGACGTGGCGGGACACGGTTTCTATTCCGGTTTGCTCGTAGCCCTCGTGAGCAGCGGGTTTGATTTTCAGATGGAAATCGATCCGTCGCCATCCTCGGTTCTTACTGCGCTCAATAAGATCGTGCGCAACTATCGACACATGCGCATGTTGATGACTTTTTCATATCTCATAATCAACCATTCTGATCGCACCCTCACGTTCGCTAACGCAGGTCACCCTCACCCCTATCTCTACCGGGCGAAAGAGCGGAGGTGGAACGTGTTAAAATCAGATAATCTACCCCCGCTAGGAACACGATTGAAGTTTCAACCCGAACCACAACACATTAGCTGGCAGTCTGGAGACCGGCTCTTTCTTTATTCGGATGGTCTGACAGAGGAGCGAGGCACTGGGGAAGAAGAATATGGCACTGATGCATTGGAACGTTTTCTCGATAATTATGCGCTCCAATCTCCGCACACAATGATTACTGCTCTGGACGCGGAGTTAGCCGAATTCCGCGGGGACAATCCACTTCAGGACGATCTCACCGTCGTTATTATACACTTACTTTGATAGTCCGGTCATATCCGAAACATTCGAATTCCGCGGCGGGTTCCCTTTCTTTGCTACACCAACCAGACGGAATTAACGTGAGTTGATCCTTGCATCTATTTTACGGCTTAAACCCATCGTCACAATTTAGGCGAGTTTGTGTTTCAGTGGTGATGTTACTACTGTTGCCGTCTTCATCCTCGGCGGATGGGAGTAACCTTCTGACGTTAGAGCAACTGTCGGACGTTACACCGGGCGAACTTCTGATCCGAGTTTCGCGCGAAGGCGAGGCCGAACTTAAACGATTACATGAAAGATCGGCAATTCGCGCATTCCATTCCCAAATGAGGGTTCAGTCTATTTCCCGTGTCTTTCCATATGTCGCAAATCCGACTGCAAATCCGAACCTCGAACGCATTTATCTCCTGCGCTTTTCGACTTCCTCCAATCTCGATTCCCTAAAGGCCGCGTATTCGTCACAGCCCTTGATAGAGGCGGTTGAGTTTAACTATTTACGCCAAACCCTCGCCTCCGAAATCGTTCCGAATGATCCTCAATTCGAAGAACAGTGGAATCTCCCGCTTATCAACATGCCTCGCGCATGGGCTATTGAGAAAGGTAGTTCAGACGTGATAATCGCGATCGTCGATGGAGGCATCGACTATACCCATCAAGATCTTGCAACGAAGATCTGGCGTAACACCGGTGAAATTCCCGATAACGATATAGATGACGATCACAACGGATACATTGATGACATTCGAGGCTGGGACTTTACGGACGCCCCAAATGTTCCAGCCGAAGGCGATTCGGTGGTCGGCGACAACGATCCAATTGATGAGTCGGGCCACGGAACTCATGTGGCGGGGATTGCCGCGGCGGATGTAGACAACAGACTTGGAGTTGCGGGAGTAGCGTGGAATTGCAACTTGATGCCACTTCGGGCGGGCGCATCTAACGGGGCCGGCACCAATCTGCAGGACGACGACTCTGCAGCGGCAATTGTCTATGCCGTGGACAATGGCGCAAGGATTATCAACATGAGTTGGGGCAGCCCTCGGAATTCGTTTTTGATTCGTGATGCGATAGATTACGCTTACGCGGCAGGAGCTCTTTTGGTCGCCGCGGCCGGTAATGAACGGATGCAGGATACAATTTATCCAGCTGGCTATCGCAAAGTAATCGCTGTTGCGGCTACCGAACAAAATAAACAGAGATTTTATCAATCCAACTTTGGTGCGTCAATCGATGTAGGCGCTCCCGGTAACGTCATTTTAAGCACTCATATCGGCAACCGCTATCGTCGGCTGACAGGAACTTCCATGGCAGCGCCGCATGTATCCGGAGTTGCAGCTTTAGTTTTGTCAAAACGGTCTAACCTATCGCATGACGAAGCGCGGCAGATAATACTATCTAACGTAGACTCAATCGTTGAAAGCCCGGAGCTTGTAGATGCCGGAAATCTAAACGCGGCGAAGGCCCTGATGGCGAGTGGTTCCATGCAGGCACGGATTATAACAACTGAAACCGGGGATGGCGGATCAAATACAATTGAAATTTTCGGAACTGTCGGTGGATTCAGATTTGATACATGGCAGCTGATGTACGGAGAATCAACAACGCCCACAATGTGGACCGGAATCAATCTGCCGTCTCCTAGGCAAAAGACAGATGAAAGGCTACTCATTTGGAATATCGCGGAAGTGCCTGAGGGGATTTACACGGTTCGTCTTGAAGCCGTGGCGAAGAACGGCGCGATTTCCCGTGACGAGGTCGTTTTGTCTGTAGACCGAACCCCGCCTGTAGTGCGCGGTGTGAAGGCGCGTGAACAACTGTCAGTGGGGCAGTTCGTCGTATCCTTTTCGTGGTCAACGGATGACTTTACTGCTGACACATTAAATTACCGCCTCCAAAAGACACTTTCGCCGTTTTCTACTGTTAATGAATCTGCAGTCGGCAAAGAACATTCATTTTCACTGTCCTTGAACCCAGGCCGGTATGACTACTATGTGCGCGCACGAAATGCGGCAGGACTCGAAACGATAGACGACAATCGAGGACGATATTATCAATTGAATGTCAAGGGCCTCCCGATTTCTCCGCACGGTTTTGTCGGAGAATCCACCGGAATTTCACCCATGCACCTAGGAAGCGTTGACGCAGACTTTGATCGGGATGGGTTGCTTGAAGTCGTAGGGCTTCCGTTGATGGACGATCTCGCTTCAGGAATCGAAATCCTTGAGCGTACCCTTTCCGGCAGTTATGAACTTAAGCATACAAGCACCTTCCCATTTAAACCATGGGCAATTGATGACACGGACGGAGATGGATTGTTGGAAATCTTGGGAAGCACCGCAGATAGCATCTTTCTTATCGAATGTATAACGCGCACCGGTTATCCGGAACGGAAGATTTGGGAATCGCCGTTCCTCTCTTCCGGACAAATCGCCGATATTGACGGGGATGGGCGTAAAGAAATCGTCGGAGCGGATAACAATAACGGGGCAATTCTTATTTACGAAAATCAAGGTAATGACATTTTCGAAGAAATTCTCAGTCTTGAAAGTGAGACTGATGGAGCCAACGCTTTCGGTGAACAGGTCGCTATCGGAGATTTTGACGGAGATGGAAGAACAGAATTACTGGCAGGGGATAGCGAAGGGGAACTACTTCTATATGAGGCTATCGGAGACAATCAATTAACACTGACGTGGCAGTGGCAGATTGATGGATTGGATGCTCATCAATACGCTATAGGGGACCTAGACGGCGATGGGATTTTGGATTTTGTCGTCGGTAGCCGGAAGATTGAGAAACACCTCCCGTCATTGCATGCTCGATGGGAATTCACCCTGTTTACTACCATGGGAGACAATCGCTATGCCCCAATGTGGTCGCAAGAGATCACTCCATATCGACTGAGAGGGAACAGCCTCGCTGTTGAGGACCTTGACGGCGATCGACGTGATGATCTCGTAGTCCTTACATACCCAAGCGTTCATGTTTTTCAACAGATGGAAAAGACTCTTTCGCCAACATGGCATCACGAAGTGTGGAACACGCCGCGCCTTCTCCTTGCCGATCTAGATGAGGATGGTTTTGAAGAGGTATTCCTAAACAGTCGGGACAATTTGCTTTCTTTTGAGAATGTGCTCGGGGTCAACACGAAGGTCATCCCCAATATCCAACCATGGAATCTAGTCGCAGCGCCCTTAAGGGAGAACTTAGTTCAGTTGACGTGGCAAACCCCAACCGACGTGAGTCGTTTTAATGTATACCGAGCAATAAATTCCAACCAAGAAAAGGGGCTATTACCCTCGCCACCCATGGTTGAATTTGAAGAAATCGCGAAGAATCTCGATACACCAAGATTTCTTGACCGAAGGCTGAACAAAAATACGACCTATTGGTACGCTGTGTCATCGGTAAGTGAAGATGGAATCGAGTCGGATTGGACAACTCCGGTGCCGGTGACTCCAAGAACTCCGCCAAGGGTGCTAGACGCGGAACATCTGGGAGAAAATCGGGTTGCCATAACATTTGACAGACCGATGGGACGGGAAATAGGGAACGAAAAACGGTACCTCCTGCGCAAACCGGATCACATTTCCGGCGTGACTCCACAGTCAGCCATCCGTGGTCGAATGGGGAAACGCGTGATTCTCAGCTTTCGACAGGACGATTTGATCTCCGATAACATTTACGAGATTACTGTGTCGGAAGTTCAGGATACCGATCACAATCCGATAGACCCTCGCGCGGCAGTTGTATTGGTAAGAATATTACCCTCAACCAATCCCGTGGATTTTGATGATTTTACCCACCTGAGAGTTTTTCCAAATCCCGTCCGGCCGAGCGAGTTTCATAAAGGTGCTGTTACGTTTGATGGGCTCCCAAGCGACACCGCGATAAACATCTATGAACCGAGCGGCACACTCTTAGAAAGATTAACCGTAGGATCTACCGACAGAGGCCGAAAGGAGTGGCTGCTACTGAGCAACGGCACATCGGAAGTGGCGAGTGGCGTTTACATCTACTTGCTGGAGTTTGGAAACTTGAAAAAGATTGGTAGAATTGCTGTCGTTAGGTGAAAGATGGCGGGAAGATGAACAGTCTTGATGCGGTTCGCCGATGCCTTTGATCCGGTAATGAATAGTGGTGCTCGGCACAGATATCAAATCCACACCGAGCACACAGAGTAGACCTCAACAACGCCGAAGAACAACCCCTGCAAGTTTGCTCAACCGCAGCGATTGTCCAAGGGAAGTTGGAAGCCCGATTGACAGTTTAGAACCTGTATCCGACTTTGGAGTACCAGTATGCGCCGTTGAATCCAAAAGGGCTGAACTGACCGTATGTGTTGCCAATACCGGTGTCGGTTTGAGCAGCGTCACGCCAGACAGCTCCTGGATTCTCGTCAGGATAGGTGTTGAGGAGGTTTTGAACTCCGATGGTTAGCGTCAAACCGGATGAGCCGGTGTAAGTCGTCTCAAGGTCGAATAGCACCTTTCCGGTGTACGTTTCGCCGTCTTCGGAATCGAACCAATCACCGAAATAACTGACTCTGCCGAGCGCGCTCCACCGATCGATGATTGACTGCGTAACTGTGAGACTCCCTCGCTGTTTCGGGAGGTTCTCTTCCAATTCTTTAATCCGCAGTTCGTCTAACGTTATCGGATTGAAGTCGGTCACGGTGGTCTGTGTTCGGTTAAAAATACCGGTGAGGTTGCCATCGAAGAATGGCACCGTAAGCACAACATCGACACCTTGGGTTGTAGTATCGAAGTCGTTGGTGAAGAATCGGAACTCTTGCAGGTTAGCGGCGCTAGTTACACCTGCTTTAAGCAACTCATCCTTCTGCTCGGCGGTCAGCTCAAAGTCTTGTGATAGCGCCAACCGATCCTTCATACGAATATCAAAGAGGTCCACCGTCAGGTTGATGCTGCGTACCGAGAAGGCAATCCCGCCGGTAAAGTTCTTTGATGTTTCGGGTTCAAGGGCCTTGCCACCCACCAACTCAGCTGCTCGGTTGGTTGAAGGGATGGTACCGTTATTCACCAAGTCATTCTTTTCAAAATTGAACTCAGTGGTCACGTTGAACGTGTTTTGTTGCCCTGGAGTTGGTGCCCGAAATCCGGTACTATAACTGCCGCGGAATTTCAGATCCATCTCGTCATTAGATATCATACCTGCGTCGGAAAGGAAATCTTTGATGCCGATGTTGGTTGCCACTTTGTAGTTCACAGTGCTCCCAAAATCCTCGAAGTCCTCACCTCGCACGGCGAGACCAAGCAGCAAATGTTCAAGCGGTCTGAGTTCGCTTTCCAGATAGGCCCCGATATTGGTACGGCTCCAAGTGCCTGCGGCAATCTGGCTGAATCCCGAGAACCCGTTGGAGGCGGCGCTGAAGCCTTGACCAGCCAAGGGACCGATTTGATAGGATTCTCGCTGTCCCTCTACGACCTCGAACCCCTCGTTTCGATATTCCAGCCCGGATGCCAAAAATATCATGTCGCTGAGGGAGTGCGACACATCGAAGTTAAGGTTGTAATCGGTTTGGATGTAGTCTCCGGGATCAAATTCTGTCGGAGTATCTGGCCCCAGAGAAGCATTCACGGTGTTAAAGATAAAGAAATCGGCGTGATGGCGTCCGAAATAGGCGCTCACGTCCCAGTCGAGCGGCGATTCGAGTGCGTCTTCCAGAGCTACGCCCTTGACCCCGGCGAGTACGGAGCTATCAATCGTCTCGGCTCCGAACCTTGGCGTGAAACCGCCCGGAAACATTTCCTGAAAAGTAAACAGGTTGGGATCTCTGAACACTTTCGCCAACTCGTCTTGGTCGGGTACGTGGTTTGTGATCGGTATGTTCGGATAATCCGCGCCCGTCAAATCGCCAACCAGCAACGTCTTGCCCCCGTCGGTGCTAAACACTCCGCTCCGAGTATTGGGATTTCGGAAATAGAACCCGCCCTCAACCCGTTTGCTGGCATAGTTTGCGTGCCCGTAGAAATCTACGGAATCCGTGAGAGTGCTTCCGTAATTAGCGAAGAACTTCATGTCCCCTTCGACGATCGGTTGGCCCCAAATTTGAGCCGGGTCTCTCACGTTAAGATTCCCAGCGTCTACCAGGTTGTTTGCGTCGCCCCGCTGTATCGAGCGAATGGTAGGATCTGCGCCGCCATATTCCAGACTGAGGCTCGTCCAGGTATCCGCGTTTCCCAAACCGATATTTCCGGCGACAGCAAATTGGCGCCCATCTCCGTCTTGGTAAATACCGGGTTTGAATTCAAACGCCCCACCCTCATGGTTGTCCTTCAACTGGAAATTCATCACACCTGCGATTGCGTCTGAACCGTATTGTGCAGATGCGCCATCCCGGAGAACCTCCACCTGCTTTAGAGCAATCGCCGGAATTGCCGAAAGATCGGGGCCTTGCGCCCCGTCAGCCAAGCCATTACCCAACCAGTGGATCACGGCGGCTCGATGGCGCCGCTTGTTGTTGACAAGCACCAGTGTGTGGTCGGGAGCGAGTCCTCGGAGATTCGCGGGACGAACGACCGTTCCCGCATCACTAATCGGCTGTGTGTTGACATTGTACGATGGCACAATGTTTCTCAGCAGGTCTTGTAAATCTGTGACACCTTGCTTGACAAACTCATCGCCGCCCAGCACGTCAATTGGCACCGCCGAATCAATTATCGAGCGTCGTTTGGCGCGTGTACCAATGGTTACCACGCCCTCAAGCTCAACGACTTCGCCTTCCATGGACTCCATTGACTCCTCGGATTCCATCTCAGCCGTTTCTTCTTGGGCTTCCTGTGCGACAACCGTTGATAGAACGAACAGCATTGCAACAATACTAATCGTCAGAACTTTTGCAAGCTTCGAAAATGCCCTCAATTTCATGCTCAAATCCTTTCGTAATATTTAACGTAAACTCACTTTCAAACGTGAAAGATTGGAACCAACTGTTTATTGTTTATGACTAGGCTCTGTTGAGACTCCGATGAGCCAGATGAGAATAGAACCGGAGTGGAGTAATTCGCCAAAACCAAGAGCCACTTTTCCAATTCAAATCTCAAGCCGTGTCAATCCGATGAGTTGTTGAAGCGAATCTTCAGTTTTTGGCACAACGTGACGCGCGAAACGAGAAGACCGCAACCGCATTTTCGGCACCATGTTTCCGCGACGATTGGCTGCACTAGACCGTGATTCATAGCATGGGAGTTTTTGACCCCTCTTGGGAATCTCAGAAGTTGTAGTTGTATTTGGCGTACCAAAACGCGCCGCCAAATCCGTACGGACTGTATTCGCCGAAAGGTCTTCCGACGATTTTAGCAGTGAAGTCTTCAATATCAGGATCCGACGAAGTGACACTATCAGGTTCGACATTCAGCACGTTCTGAACGCCAATCGTGATTGACATGCTATCGTCGACCAAGTAATTGGTTTCAAGATCAACTAGGTATGCGCCACCATAGGTTTGCGCACCTACGGCGTTTTCATACCAGGGACCATAATAATTGACGCGACCCAACACTCCAAAATTGGTGATGATGGATTGGGTCACGGTCAGATTTCCCCGGTGTCGGGGAATTCCCTCCTCCAATAGCTTGACACGCACCTCGTTCAGAATATCTGGATTATAGTCGGTTACGTCAGTTGCCGTGTAGTTATAAGCCAGACTTAATGCACCGTTCGCCAAGGGAGCCGTAATTACCAAATCAACCCCTTGGGTACTCGTTTCAAATTCGTTGGTGAAGAATCGGTACTCTTGCAGATTTGAGGCACTCGTGATGCCTTCCGAGACCAACTGCTGGATCTGCTCCTCCGAAACGTCCTCACCGCGATTGAAGTCTCTTGAGGGTGCCAACCGGTCTTCCACCTTGACGCTGAAATAGTCAACTGTAAGACTAGCCAACCTGTGACTCAGAACGGTTCCAACACTGAAGTTTTTTGATTTCTCCGGTTCAAGCGCCTTCCCGCCAACCAGGCTTGCGGCTTGATGTGTAGACGGGATTGTCCCTTTATTGACCAATGTGTTATTCTCACCAAATTCGGTAGTGACGTTGAACGCGTTTTGCTGTCCCGGAGTCGGCGCTCTGAATCCCGTACTATAACTTCCTCGGACCCTTAAGTTAGCGATGGACTCTATCGATAGATATTCTTCCAAAGAGTCCGTAACTCCATAGTTCGTTGCAACTTTGTAGTTAAGTGTACTTCCGAAATCATCGAAGTTCTCCCCGCGCACCGCGGCGCCAACTAACCAAAAGTCGAGGGGGCGCAACTCCGTTTCCAAATAGCCCGCAACATTAGAACGGCTCCACTCTCCTTCGGCGATGTCGCTGAATCCGGGAAATCCGTTGGATCCGGAGCTAAAGCCTTGGCTAGCCAAAGGACCAATCTTCCACGATTCAATCTGTCCCTGTACAATTTCGAAGGTCTCTGTTCGATATTCGAGCCCTGAGGCAAGGGATACCATGTCGTGCAACGGGTAGGTCAAATCAAGGTTAATGTTGGTGTCGGATTGAATATAGTCTCCCGGATCGAATTGGGTAGGAGTGTCAGGACCGAGAGATGCGTTGACCGTGTTCCTGATGAAGAAATCGGAGGAATGCTGGCCGTAGGAGGCGCTCCAATCCCATCCTAGTTTCTCCAGAACCGTGCCTCTAAGACCGAAGAGCAGAGAAGCGTCTCGTGTATTTGCACCGAAGCGGGGCGTGAATCCACCGGGAAAGAGTTCTTGAAATGTGAAGAGATTTGGGTCACTGACGACTTGCTGAAAAGCGGCAGGATCGGGAACATTATCGGTAATCTTAACCACGGGGACGTCGCCCGTCCCAGCCAATCGCCCAATAAGCAACGTTTCCCCATCATCGTTACTGAATACCGCACCCCGAGTATTCGGATTTCGGAAGTAGAACCCTCCCTCGACCTCTTTTTGTGCATAGTTCGCGTGACCATAGAACTCGATTTCATCCGCTACATCCGCTCCGTAATTGGCAAACAGTTTGATATCATTTCTAATTATGGGGTGTCCCCACGGCTGGGCGGGGTCGGCGACATCCTCATTTCCTGCAGCGATAAGTGCGGTGGCATCATCCCGCTGCACCGATCGATCGGTCTCGTCGGCGTTGCCGTATTCCAAACTGAGATTCGTCCACAAATCTTCTCTCCCCAAGCCGATGTTGCCGGCAATGGAATACGATAGACCATCGCCCGCTTGGAAAATGCCGGGTTTAATTTGCAACGATCCGCCCTTGTAGCTGTCCTTAAGTTGTAAGTTCATTACGCCGGCGATAGCGTCCGAACCGTACTGCGCCGATGCACCATCCCGTAGCACTTCTGCTTGTTTCAACGCGATAGTCGGAATAGGCGAAAGATCCGCACCTTGGGCACCGTCCGATAATCCATTTCCAAGCCACGTTATCACTGATGCGCGGTGGCGCCGCTTTCCGTTAACAAGGAGTAGCGTGTGATCAGGCGCCAAACCTCTCAAATTTGCCGGCCTCACCACGGTCGCTGCGTCCGCGATCGGCTGAGCATTGACATTATATGATGGGACTACGTTTCGCATAAGGTCCGGCAAATCAGCCCCGCCTTGCTTGACAAATTCATCGGCACCAAGAATATCTATAGGCACCGCGGAATCTTCCACAGACCGTGCTTGAAGACGAGAACCGATGATAGCGAGACCTTCAATCTCAATCACCTCTTTGGTGCCATGCTCTGCGGATTCCGCATTCATCTCTGAGGCGGGCTCTTGTGCCACCGCAATAGACGTAAGGAGAAAAACACAAAGATAAATGACCACAAATGCCCTCGGTATTGGATTATGGTAGCTTTTCATGTTGAATGCCGGGGCGTCCTCAAACCTAGTGAATTTGGACTGTGGACGCTTCTAATTCCGCTAGTTCAATGAACCCGCATTTAAACTCAATTCGAGTTGAATCGACACACAACGGGTTATCGCCGTTCTTGTGAATCAATCAAATAAGACGACGCTCCGCAGAATCCGCGAAAGATTCTAAATAAAAAACATTTCTCTGTCAAGAAAATAATTACCTGAGTGCTAATTATTTGGGCATAATTCAAAAATTCATACAATATCTGGACTGTGAGGGTGTCAGGACAAACAAGTCGGTGGCCAACCGATTTTACCATGATTTCGGCAAATAGGATATCATTACTCATTTTGGCACAATACGTAAGAACATCATCGGACATTGAGACCTGCTTAATGTCTTTCAACCCCGGCTCCGGTCCCTAACGAACTGACATAATCTCCGGTAGGTCTGAACGAACTGCGGTTCCGACGTACTCGGAACAAAGCAGTTCACAGATTTTGCATGATAAAAGAATTGACATTTTGATTGGCAGAAGATGGAAGGATTCGAAATACCATATGTTAGGTTGAAACGACTTGGGACGGTGATGGGACGAAACACAAGAAAATATGGTAGTCTTGCGTGTGCTGAATTGCCCGGTGGGCGGCTGAAATGACCTCGAATCGTTCAATTATAAATTGTAGGGAGTTTCGAAAATGTACACCCTAGGAAGTCTCTCGGGAATCAGGATGAGTCATATAGTCGATTAAAGTTTCTTAAGTCATTTGCTTTATCATGTCACGTGCCGGCATGTGAGGATGATGAAAGTCGGGAGGCAACCGGAGGGTCAAAACGTCCCCGAGATCGAAATTCGTTGGGAATTACCGATGTCGTGAGCGTTGAAAGCATAATCCGCAAACATTGTCGCTTCCCCCATGCGAAGGCGTAAACCGGCACCTAACGCTAATTTCTCAGCCTCCGTGCCTACCCGAAAAGCAACGATATTGAGCAGCCAGTATTCCGCTCCGAAGCGGAAGAGTGATCCGTTTGATCCACTTCCTGGATCGAGATCCGCGTGATTCATCTGCGTGTCAGCACCAATCGTTATGCTTCCGATCGCGGGCAGCACGCGATGATACGAAGCACCGAACCTGAGCCTAGGACTACGTGTAAAAGTCGGTTCCGCATTGGTGTCCCAACGAACTTGAGTACCGGTCGCATCTTCCAACATCGCACCAAACCGAATGCCAACGAATGGGCCAGCTATAGCACCGATATCGAGACCGTTTCCAGTTCCCACATTTTCAAAGATTGACTGTTTCAGGAGTTTATAGTTCGCGCCAATAAAGAGTTTTGCACTGACCTTCCGCGCATAAGAAATCAGTAAAGCATTGTCCGTATTGCTGAAATAGCCCGTTACGGTTGGCGGTTCAAAATATTGGCCGTCATTCTCGCTCTTGCCGGGTACTCCATCTAATTCAAGGAAATCATCGTCAAGGCCGTTTCCGTTGGTGTCGGTGAACGTAGTAAAAGGAATATCGTCGACGCCTAGCCGGATCCAACTAATTCCGACGCTTCCGATTCCGCCGAATTGATGCACATAGTTGACAAAGTTATATTCTACGATGCCTTTGTTGAGAATGCCGCCATCCATCGCACCGAAGGAGTCTGAATACATGATTGAGAACGCGTGCTTTTCTACACTCGCCAACCCCGCCGGATTCCAGTAGGCTGCAGTCGCGTCATCTGCAATCGATACAAATGCTCCTCCCATCCCCAACGCTCTGGCACCAACACCGTGACTTAGGAATTCGGCGGTATGGCTGCCATCGTCAGCGGTCGCAATATTCAACACCGCAGCAAGACCCATTGTTAACGTAAACGCATGAATGAAGGCGCGTTTGCAAGTTTTCATCATACACATAGAATTTGTCCAGACCGCCTTACAATAATGTATATGTCGCCAAAGGCAGAAGAATACTTCAATGTCTTTGTGCAAGATGCGGAGTGTCCTTCGAGCTGAAAAATAAACTGCATGGAGGAAGGAAAATCTTTCCCTTTTAGTGACACGTCTAAGAAAGGTTCAACACGGTATGCTCGGATTGGCATGGTCCGAGCGTCGTACCATAAAAGACCTCAGCTTCAAGTCCCCATGCCAATTTGTACGCAGCAAGGACTTGGATTAACCCGCTAGCGATGTTTCCATGACAGAGTACGGCAACCGTCCCGCCGCCGCCGCCAGACGTGATTCGAGCGCCATAGAAGCCTCCCTGGATCCCAATCTTGCGCACGGAATTTACAATCTGCTCTATTTGAGGCGATCCCAGCCCCACGCGGTATCGACAGCTCCAGTGCGAGGCGTACATAAGTTTACCCGCGAGTTTTAAGTGAGTTTTCACATTATCTGCATCGGCGGCGGCATCTTTAATGCTTTGGAAAAACTTCCTCACTCGAGCGTGTTCATAAATTGGATGTTCAACACGACTGCGAATAGAATATGTTTTTTCGGGATTGACTTCTGTCGCCGAATCCACCGTTCCGCCGTATTGATCGAGAAAATGCCGCCCCTTCATCCGAGCGGGCAAGTAGCTTCGGTATCTCCGACGAAACTCGGGCACGGTTAGATTGCACAAACGATTATCCCGTAGTTTTTCGCAATCTGATTCTCTTTTGAGAATTGTTAACCCCATGAATACGGCGGTGCGAGCATCAATATAAGCGGCATTTGACGGCCGCTTTACTTTGCTGTGAATACCTATGACTCTCGTCCTGAAGGGAAGGGGCACGGCTTCAATAACCGGATCGGATTGACAGTGGATAGAAAGGATTGTCCCTTGCTCTCCAGACGCCGAGGTAATTTGATCCATCGGACCACACGGCATTCCAACAACTCTGTTCTCAACGATTTGGCCAACTCGCGCGATCTCTTTCGCGTCCATTCCCAATTCATAAACGGCGTTGGTTGCTGCCAGCGTCGCTACTTCAATCGCGGCGGCTGAAGCGATTCCAGCACCCATCGGGATATTGCTCTTGATCGCAACAGTAGCGCCATGCGGCAGGTGCTGAATCTTGCCTTCCTTCAGTAGAACAAAAAAGCCTCCGAGTACATGGGCTGCCCAAGATGTCTTCGAATTTCGTGTGAAGAGTTGTCGAATCTGTTTATACGATTTGAGATGCCCGCGTTCATAGAAGTCATCCACGGAAATCCGCAATCCCAGCAATGACGTGCATTGATTTCCGAGGCTCAGTGCGCCGAGTTGCCTGTCTTTCCGTATTTGACAACCAACAACTGCTCCGCGTTCAAGCGTCAATGCAGCGACATTTGCACCACAGTAGTCGGCAATCCCGCCCATGACATCCAGCCGCGCAGGCGCTCTAGTAATGACAACTTTCCCGCTCCTCTCAAAACCGGATTCGCCAAACAGTTGATCGTCTTGAAACCGCAGCATCGACTCGAATTCGAGAATCTCATGCGGTTTGATTTCGGGGCCAAAAATGTGTTCAATTTTGATGGGTTGGCCGCCCTTTAGGAGATCCTCCGTACTCATGTCGATTCACACCTCATGCACCCCAAAAGCAAGCGTCAGGATTGTCGCGAGAGGCCGCGCGAATTCATGTTTCAACTTTTACCCCTCACTGCCACTACGGGGGAACCACTGTGACGTTTTCACCATCTGTCAAGGCATGCTGTCCCGCAACTACTACGTTGTCTCCTTCAACCACACCTTGGGTTACCTCAACATCACTTCCCTGCGTTAGCCCAATTTCAATTGTCCGCCGCCGGCCCAATCCGTCGGTAACCACGAACACGCTCGGTAGGCCACGATTTGCATCTTCAAGCACCGAGGAACGCGGAATCAGAACCGCATTTTCATGGACCTCGACAGGAATGGTCGCTCGGGCAAACATACCCGGCTTCAATTTCAAGCCCGGATTTGCAATCCGAATCTCAATCTTTGCGGTACGGCTTGACGGGTCGAGCGTGGGACCAATAAGGGAGATCTCGCCCGTTACGGGATTTTCCAAAGCGTCGAGCCGAATAGATGCATGCCTCCGTGGGTTCAATTTGCCGAGATCCGATTCAATGACGCTGAAAACGGCTTTGACGGAATCCATCTCGACGATTTCAATAAGTGGCGCCGTTGGCAGCGCCATACCACCCACATCTAGATGCCGTTTTGCCACAATGCCCGAAATCGGGGCAACGATTGTTGCGTCGGCTAATCTTTCTCGCGCGAGGCTTGATGCGGCTTCCGCTTGCTTCATGGCTGCCTCCGCCATGAGAATCTCCGCCTCCCAACTTCTGGCATTCTCCAGATCCTTGGCTGCCGACAGATTGGCTTCTGACTTCTTAACGTGCGCTTCAGCCAGGGTAATGTCTTTTTCCCAAGTGCGCGTCGTGATTTGGGCACGGGCAACCTTAAGCGCGGCTTCAGCTTGGCGCACCAGTGCTTCCAAAGATTGAACGTCCTCAGCACGGGCGCCATTCTCGATTATCCTAATCTGCTCCGAAGCAATATCGCGCTGCGCTTTAGCCACGTCCAACTGTGTCTGTGATGCTTCGAGGGACTGTGTGCTGATTGCTCCGTCCGTGAAGAGTTTTTGCATTCGTTCATAGTTGCTCTGCGCATTTTCAAAGTTTGCGACGGCCTGATGGAGTGTGGCTTGTGCTTGTTTACGATCTTCCTCTCTAGCCCCACGTTTTATCTTTTCCAGGTTTGCCTGCAGTGATGTCAATCCGGCTTCCGCCCCTTCAATCTGCGAAACAGCTCGGGTCTCCGCCAAATCCATGACCTGTTGAAGAGCGGCCTTCGCCGAAGAAACATCGGCCTCCGCAACGTCAATCTTGACCTTGATGCGCCCCTCCGCGAGCTGTTTCACTTGCTCATAGTTCACTTGAGCAGATTGAAACGCTGCGTCCGCTTGAGTAAGTTGAAGTTCAAGGTCATCGTGATCGATGACAGCCATCGTGTCGCCACTCTTCACGCGACTACCTTCGTCCACGTACATTTCAACAAGCCTACCGGGAACTTCGGGAAAAACCGTTACTCTCGAATTTGGGACAATTGTGCCCGATAATTCCAACACGGACTCAATGGTTGCCAGCCGTGCTTGGACCACCTCAACAGGTTTTAATGCCACAGAAGCGGAGACGTCAGCCGGGTCAGGCTGTTGTTTGGTTACAACTCTCAAGAGAATAATGCCTACAATAACTATAGCAATAATAGCGAAAATCGACTTCTTCAATGCAAGGTCACCCCGATCTATGTTCAGAAATTTATCACGTAAGTATATGAGCTAGATTCAAATCCAATACGGTATGCCCTGCGGCCTATCGAAAAATAGAGCATGGTTGTATTGTTCCCCCAAAGACGCGTGGATTAATTCATCCGAACGCAACTAGCACTCCCCGGATTCTCGAGCAAGCGATCCCATCGGATCCCAAGCCGGCAGTACTATCGGCTCCTCCTCAAGTGCGCAACGCAACTCGGCGGGTAGAAATTTTTTGCGTGCAGCAATCTCAAACATGTATTCGTCGAACCAGTTGTCGTTCATGAGGTAGAATCCCTTCCTGCCGCTGTCTTCTCCCCAACTATTCTCGACGCGCCAGCGCCGCGGAGTTTCTTCATCATCTTCTCCCACGACATCCACGCCCGTGAACAACATGGCATGGGTCATGGCCGTTTGATGATATTGGAGTCGGTCCGACTTGTCGAGGGTTAGAGGTGTATCGTAAATTGACTCATAATCGTAGAGTTTGGAATCCCATAGCCCCAGATCAGAGTGCATCATTTTCCCAACGTCGCAACCCATCCAGACGGGTTCACCCTCCATAATAGTCTTCATGGCAACTTGCTTCATTAAGTCGATACCAACGTTTAGGTATTTGACTATAGCGCCACCCTCAACGTTACCAAGGCACTCAACCGTAAACGTCCTCCCGATTGGACTAGTTGGGCGAGGATCGTGGACGAGACATACATAGTCGTCGATAGGCACGGTGATGTACTTCTCCGCGAACCGTTGAGGCGTCATAATGCCATCGCTGTGAAACTTTCTGTCAGCGTCGTTCCATTGCCAGTCAAATTCGGTAGGCGGATTCCCAAGATGAATTGCCAGGATGCGGTACACTGTTGCAATGATTTCGTCCTTTGCATCTTGTAACTCATCAAGCCTTGCGCCATTAGAAGCTATGTCACGGAGTGCCTTGGCACCCTCGCGTAATTTGTGTGTCAAAACAGCGTTCATCTTCGGCGAGTTTGAGGAACTCTCAGTCTCGGGCATGTAAGCTTTGGGGACGAGACCGTGTTTCTTGATCAGGTTGACGAACATGTTCCATTGTCCCCCATCATCAAGCGGTCGCTCAAGCAAACATGCTACCGAGCGTTCGTCCACGGGACGCTCGGCCCTCTCTATAATACGTTGTAGGAAATAGTTTGCCCGTTCAAGTTTGTCCCAAAAGAAGATATAGTTTTGGCTGAATTCGAATTCTTTGAGGTTCATCTTCTTCATTGCACCCACCCGAAGAAGATTCAACCCCGCGAACATCCAACATCTACCGGTCTTCTTTTGATTGGTGACGCTCCAATCGTCCAGCACCTGACTGAAAGTGAAATCACTGTTTGCGACAACGCGACGATTCAGCGCGACATCGTCGACGGTAACTTTGCAGACAGCGTTTTGCACAATCCGGTACGTGGAGTTGCTTTCGAAATCCTTACGTAAGTTTGCAATTTGATGCAGTGACAACTCACCGTCGGGAGGCATAGCATATGAAGTTAGTGGATCATCCGATGACGCAGGAACAGATTCCATTCGAGAACTCCTATCTTTGACTCAACCTTAAACTAACGATATAGTATCAAGAACAGTATTGTCGCAAACTCGATTGAGGGAGAAGGAGGTTCAAACCGCACGAAGAAAGGACCAACTTAAGTAAACCGTTCGGCTGGCTGCTCGGAAATCGCAATTCAGCATGTTGCCATGATTTGCCCCGAACATGGTGTGGCTGGGGTCGACATTTATCTCCGGCACGAAAACGGGAAAATCCTTTGCTACCGTTCACGAATGGGTTTTTTGCTCAGTATTTTAGAATAACGCTAGATTCTCCAACCGCCCAGATTGTACCGTTTGGCGACCGAGTTATATGAAATAAACTGTTGTCATTTGGGGTCTGCTGAGGCAACCATGTCACTCCACCATCTTTGGTGTGGAGAATTGTACCCTTTTCGCCCACGACCCATCCTTCCGTCCCGCCAACAAACAGTATGCTGTTGAAAGTCACGGTTGTCGATGTGGTTTGCTCTGTCCAGATTTCACCTCCATCGTGTGTAACCAGAACGGTCCCCTCGTCACCGCAAATCCAACCTTGGAGCGAATCCACGAAGTACACATCCGTTAACTGACTTGAGCCGCCATCTTGTCCAATCCAAGTGAGTCCACCGTCAGTGGTTTTGAGCACTTTGCCGCCTTGCCCGACAATCCATCCTATCTGATTGTCAACGAAATATACGCTCATGAGAATTCGCATATCGAAATCATGTTCCATTCCGAGGCTTTGTCCGTGCCAAGTTGCGCCTCCGTCACTGGTTTGGACAACCTTACTGTTAAGCCCTACCGCCCATCCGTCGTTAGCAGTTGGGAAATGCACGTCGTAATGGCCGCCCGCCAATTTCCAATCGAAAATAGTGCCCGCTCGGAGTCGTTCGGTTTCGCCGCCTTCCAGTCTTGCGCTATATAGGTTCGCCCATGTATTACCGCCATCCAAACTCTCAATAAGCACTCCGTTGTCGCCGACAGCGTATCCTTTCTGTTCATTTAAGAACTGGACGGCCTCCAAATTGAAGGGTACTCCCGAATCGTGAACAGCCCAAGAATTACCGCCGTCGCTGGTCTGAAGGACCATGCCTGATCCACCGACTGCCCAGCCGTGGGTATCGGTAATAAAATGAACCGCATTTAAATTGCTGCTATTGGAAACAACCGTCCAATTTTCCCCGCCATTGGTACTATGCAATATCGTTGCGGCATCTCCAACAATCCACGCCTCCGTGGGACTAACTTGGAAGACACCGTTTAGTCTCTGGAAAACGGGTCTTGGTTCAAGCGGCGCCCAAGTGGTACCACCATCCATTGTGCGAAGAATCACTCCAAATTCCGCAGCCGCAAGTCCCTGATTGGAATCGATGAAATGAATATCCCATATAGGCTCGGGCATGCCGTTGGAATGAGGAACGTTGCTAGTCTGGGTTATCCATGTATTTCCGCCATCGGCGGTGTGGACCAATGCGCCATTTCCGCCGCACGCCCATCCTTCTTGGTCACTGAGAATGAAGAGAGAATCAAGAGGAGACGCGGTGCCGCTCTTTTGGTGCACCCAAGTTTGCCCTCCGTCGGACGTATGTACGAGCGTACCGGCACCGCCGGCTACCCAACCCACTTGTTGATTGACGAAATGAACTCCCTCAATGACGTTGTTGGTTTCTGTTCTTCGATCTGTATTCTGTCGCGTCCAAGTCGTCCCACCATCGGAAGTATGTATGATAACGCCCCCATCTCCTCCTGCCCACCCAAACTGTGAGTCCACAAAAGAGACACTAGACAACGCCGCACGGGTGCCGCTATTTAGTTTCATCCATGTTGCCCCACCATCCACGGTTTTCAGGATAGTCCCCTCTTCGCCCACGACCCATCCCACTTGGGGATTCATGAATCGGACTTTTTTGAGATCTTTCTTGAACGGCAGCGGATGGCTGGGTTGACTGTTCCAAGTCTTTCCACCGTCGGTTGTGTTTAGAATCGTAGACGCGGCACCGACTATCCAGCCACGTTGAGCATTGACAAAGTAGATGTCATAAAATGCCTCTTTCCATTTCGACTGGCGAATTGATGTCCATGTATTTTCGGAGGCAGTGGCGCTGAAGGTGAAAATAAGTAGCATTGCCAACACATACGACAGAAGCTTTCCAGCGGACGATTTGTAATTGATCATGATTTCTAGTGTCTCCTGATTTATTTAATGCTAATTCAATCTCTTAGGTCGTTAGGATGTCTTTATCCCTTGATGCTGTTGGAACGTGGATATTATACAACGCCCCTTTTTTTACCGTCAAGCGCATTTGCGTGCGGCATGAGCTCGATTCCTTTACACCGGAATGGCTGTCTTGGTTCGTTGCATTTTTCAAACCGCGACGTTTCAACGTTACGATTACCCGACATACACATCATCGAAATTACAATGTCCTTCGGTGAGACAATCAGAACTGTGGGAGAAAAACTATAACAGCTCGAACAGTAATTCTTATCTTCCGCATTATCTAGCTCATACAAGTTTAATTTCTCATGTGGCCGTATCGCGCACCATTATTGACAGAAATGAGCCCATTTGAAAAGTACATTTGTAGGGTAATCAAGCGAGTGGATAGCGAGTGCGGTAGAAATCCAATAGAGATCCCACAGGTACATAACAGACAACAAGGAAAGCGCGAAAAACCTTCCCACGAATGACTAAAAATGGCTTTGCTACCGATTATTCAAACAGGTTCTGATCTCGATTTTGTACAAAAGTAAAACGGTTGGGCTGTACGAAAAGCCGTACGACACCAAACCCGTAGGCGGGGCATCTTGCCCCGCCGTTATGGTACGAAACCACCAGCGACTTTTTCACACGTCAACCCATAAGACTAGATGGGTAAAATCTCACTTGCTTTTTTCTAGCGTTTGATTGACACCATCTGTTATACGGCTTAAATTTACAAAGTCGAGCTGATACTGATGATGGAAGGGCAAAATCGGTCAATCAATCGGACTCGGGTTAGTATCTCGGTGATTTTTAGTCGTTCGTGGAGATGCCCCCAAGATCTAGTATGCGATAATTCGCGATTACACAAGTCTATTATGCGGACGATGATCAATAATGCGGATGATAAGTCAATTAGGTTCTAAATAGACAAAATAATAAAAATGCCGTCAGCGATCAATTTGGAATCTTGTAAATAACGTGAATCTGGGCCTCCTTCCACTATTCCTCGAATCTAGAGACCTGTGTGCGTGCTGCCTACCTGACTCTTTCCAAGGATTCTCTAAGGATGTTCATTCCGGAGTCGGAGATCGAAACTCATTCGAAACGGTACGCACCGACTTTATCACCACAATAATTGGAATGGCCAGAATGACTCCCCAGAAACCGAGTACAACGGCGCCGACAATCACACCAAACATTATGAGCAGTGGATCCACGTCAACTGCACTTCCCATAACCTTCGGCGAAATTAACGAGTTATCCAGTGCCTGAATCCCGGCGATCGCTCCGAGCACAACAGCAATGCGAACCAAGAACTCGACCAACTCAAAGTTACCCGCAGCCAGTCCCATCAACATTGAGAGCAAGGCAAACGCGCCGCCAATGTAGGGTCCAAAAGTAGGAATCGCATTGCATATTCCCGCGAGTATTCCAACAACCAAAGCAAACGGTACTCCGACAATCGAATACACCACAACCGAGATTATGCTGATGACACATACCACGGTGACTTGCCCCTTCAGAAACGACTGCAAGTTTCGGTCAATCTCGGCCATATAGCGTCTAGCAATTGGTCGATTGTGTTCCGGGAAGAGTTTGATGAAACTCCTGATGTAGTTCACGAGCGATTGTCCCGCATAGACGAAGACCATAAGAGTCAGAAATAACGTCGCTAAAAAGCCTCCGAATCCTAGCGCGAATGTTGGCAAACCGAAGACAAATTTGCCCAGATATTGACTAGCCGCTTGAGCCAATGTCGGGAGTTTCGTTTTAAGGTATCGCTTCAACTCGGCGACCATGCCTGAGATCAGGCCCGTGTCACTTACCATGGGAAGATTCTCAAGCGTGTTAAAAATACCCTTATTGGCATTCACGATCAACTCCCACTCAGTTTCTCCGAATGCCCGGTAATGAATAGTCTCTCGATTACCAGCGAAGAGTCCCCCACGCGCATCCGCAAAGAGCAGCGAGATTGGCGGATGCAGCCGGAACGACTGATTGATGTCCTTGTACCACCGATTCTTTCGGGCATCCCAGCCGTAAATTCCATTGGAAGTTCCGGCATAAAGCCTACCGCCGCTAGAAATGGCAAGAGTAAGAATGGTCGACGGCACCTCGATAGACCGTGAATCAAGTCGGAGCCATTGCGGTGTTTCAAGGTTGTCCGCATAATACACCCCCTTGTCTGTAGCGGCGTAGGTTCGTGCATTATCATTGGGATCGAATATAATGCTTCGAATAGCTTGTCCCGAAAGACCGGCGAATTCCCATGTAGATCCATCATCTTTACTCGTGAATATTCCTTGATCTGTTCCGACATGGGTACGAGAAAAACTCGCGTCGCTTGTTGCTATTGACAGAACGGACTTCCCTGCAAACAGGTCTTCTTCAACGAGTTGCCAACCATGAAGCATCTTGTCCGGTGTGGACGGTCGAATGTAACCGTACAGACCCGCCGGCGTTCCAACTATAATTTGATATTCGGCGAAGGGGACCGTAGAGATTGATTGAATAGACTGGCCTATAAGGAATCCATCGGTGATATCGGTCAGCCCGAGTCCGTTCCCGTCAAACCGATACAGCCCGTGTTCTGTCCCAACATAGAGCGTATCGGGAATGATCGAAAGACGATCCTTCGTCTTCTGTATCGCGTACATGCTTCTATTCGCCGCATCTGCTATTAGCCATCTGTTGAGTTTTATCTCTCCGGACACTTGAATTTCACTAGAGAGAGGAATCCCGTGATCTTGAAAGATTCGATGCAATTCTAACGGGAAGTTTCCTTGATTTAGCTGCGCTTCAATCGTGGCGGCATCGATTAACGGCGTGTTTCCCACTACAATTGGTTGATTCTCAACTGCATTGAGCTCATTGCCCATGGCGAACGGCAGTATGGACTGGTGATAAAACCGAACCAGCCCTTTAGTCATGTCCTGGGCTTGCCTCCCGATCTGCGGGACGGTGTAAAAAAACAGCAGTGTAAAAATACCAAGAATGAATACGGTCAACAACCCACGCGCGAGAGGCCGCGGGAGTTGCAGTCGTTTGCCCTTGGGCAGCGGAATATCTTGTATGGCATCAAGAAGGAATCGCATATAATACGCAATCCCGAATCCGAGCAGGAAGGGCATCAAGACGCTCAAAAGGTTCTTGAATACCCAGATGGCAATCATCAGGATGTGTAGATCGACCACACTCTTGACATCAATGAGCGGTCTTATTCGGAGAAGAAGGACAATGAGTATGACCGCAACCACCGGATGCAGCAGCAAGATGCCCTCTCCGTCTGCGGTTGCCGCATCCGTGCCCTTGTAATACGCATACGCAATCCAACACGCGACAAACACAAGAGAGATAATCGCGATGAGTGCGCTGCCGGTTAGCGATTGACCAAGAGTCGGTTGTGGCGTAGGGTTAGTTTTATCGCCCATTCGGTCGGATCAAGGTTTGGCTTGATGATGCAATCGAACGTTTAGAGGGTTTGATCGTTCGCAACGAATCTGTAATAATATCTGTCCACAGAATTCTTTCCATCAACGGATTTATGCGACCACCGCGTTTGAGGGTAGGTGTGCTTTCAGGGGCTCTATACTGATAACGGCAATGCGTTTAATTGAGGCGTTCCATGATTTTCAGAACAAGATATCGGAAAACAAACAAGGTGAGAAACATGCCTCGGCGACAATACAGTTTAGCCTTGTTCTTTCAATTTCGTCTGTAACCTATCAATGTACCGACTCGCCGTTGAAAAGATCATGTCTAGCGTAGCGATATCACGCGTCTCTAACCGTGTCCGTGAGAATACGCGTCTCAACGATCTCAGATACGTCTCCCAATCATGATTATACGGTGTGACGCCTACCGATTTCAATAGATCGGTGATTCGGCCATAGAACGCTTCTATCTGATTCACTTCGGCGTACTCGTATTCTTCGGTCGGCATCTCTGTTACGCTTGCGAGGAAGATTTCATAGGCTAGGATTTGCACCGCCTGTGCCAGGTTCAGCGAAGGATTTTTTGTCGCCATCGGAACGCTCGCCGTTAGCTGGCACATACTAATTTGGCGGCTAGATAACCCGAAGTCCTCCCGACCAAAAAGCACGGCAACCTTCTGGCTTTGCGATATGGAGGCGATTTGTTGTGCGGCTTTCCTCGCCGGAACACTTGGGGCCAACCTCTCGCCCCGTTTTCGGTGAGTGGTACCAACGAGAAACTGAATACCCTCCAAGGCTTCTTCCAGCAAATCCACTACCTGGCAATTCTCGATGACATCGGTTGCGCCGTGTGCCATATACCATGCAGGTTTGGCTTCGCGAAACGGTACCGGATTGACAAGGTAAAGCTTCGACAACCCCATCCCCTTCATCGCGCGCGCGACGGATCCGATATTTCCCGGTTCACGAGGTTCAAAGAGAATCACCCGAATTTCCTCGAGGTTGCCGGGGACATCAACCTGAATCGCTCGAAAACCGTTAAGATTATCGTCAGTGGGTATCTTCTGAGTTCCTATTTTGAGGTCGTTTGTCATGCTGCGCCATTCTTGGCGGTGCTCAAGATGGCCATAGCATACATGCTATATCTAAGGTTTGTCAAGCGTGAAACCGGATGAATGCTTTGACATGCTAATTCCCCCATAGTAAGATTGAGTAGTGAAAACTGAAAGTCAGCACGGCTTCCAGACGTGATTCTTAATATACGGTTCAAGTACGAATGCGCCTTTTTTTAAACCTCCCGACGGTCAAATATAACGCGCAGATTGGTGAATCTTGCGCAGTCTGACCGTATGCCGAGGGATTGAGCGAAGAAAGATGCAAGTTATACAGAGTTTTGGCATTGGGTTGTCTGCCCTAAGACGAAATAAGCTTCGATCATTGTTGACGATGCTTGGAATCATCATCGGGATCGCTTCAGTCGTTGGTATGGTCTCGGTTGGCGGCGGTGCAGAATCTTTGGTGTTAGCAGAGTTCGAACGAATCGGCGGAGCGACCACGATAGTCTGCGTTCGCCCAAAATGGGTAGAACAGGCAGACGGTACTTGGGCGGAAAATAAGCACCCCGAGCATATTGAATACGAAGATGTCGAATCCATATTGGCTGCATGTCCGTCCGTGAGAGCGGTCTCGGCAGACATTGACACCATGGGGAAGCGCGCTTCACACGGAAACAGGAGCAAGGAACTGCGTTTTGAGGGGGTGACCTCCATGTATCAAGAAGTCCATAACTGGTACGTTCAGTCCGGACGGTTCCTGCGTCAGGGCGATCTTGACCGGAAAGACACCGTTTGTGTGATTGGTTCGCAGGTGCAAAAAGACCTGTTTGGCAAGATTGATCCCATCGGTGAAGAAGTGAAACTGGGAACCCACAGGTTTGCCGTGGTCGGTGTGATGGAGGAAAAAGGAAACCGAATGGCGACCGAAGGATGGGATGAGCGAATCATCATTCCATTCACCACGATGGAGACCTACTTTATCGGTAAAAAGAAACCGGGGATTGAACTCTTTATTCAGGCGGTAAGTTTTGACAAGGTGAATCGAGCGTTGGCGGAGGTCAAGATTGCTCTGCGGCGACTGCATGGATCCGAGGAGTTCTTTGAATTCTTCACGGCAAAGGAGATATTGAGGCAGGTTGGAAACGTGAGTCGAATCCTTCAAGCGCTTCTTGGAGGAGTTGCCAGTATCGCACTGTTTGTAGGAGGCATCGGGATAATGAACATTATGTTGGTCTCGGTTACCGAGCGTACAAGCGAGATAGGGTTGCGGAAAGCGGTCGGTGCACGAAAGATGGATATTTTGCAACAGTTCTTGATTGAAGCAATTGTTCTTAGCGTTTCGGGCGGTCTTATAGGCATTTTCATTGGAGGAGGTATCGGATTCGGCGCAGCATGGGCAATTACTACATTTTTGATCAAAGAGGCCGCTTGGATAGCGTCGGTATCCGTTCAGGCAGTCGGTTTAGCGTTCAGCGTCGCAGTTGCAATCGGGCTTATCTTTGGAGTTTATCCGGCATACAAGGCAGCGAGATTGACGCCCACGGAGGCGTTACGGCATGAATAGCGAGTCCGGATTGTAGGCGGCGGTTTCTGGCTCGAAAAGAGGGGTCGTCTCTTTTCGTAAGATGTACAATCTTGATCGGCTGCCACCGAAGTTAAAACGGTGGGCAGTGCCCACCCTACCATGCCACAGCCGGGTGGAACGGATATGCGTCCTGAAGGGAATGATCTTGATTTTCCATGCTATCCGGGATATACTTCACCCCGCAATTATCCGTCATATCATTTGGAAAAGTTGTCGACTCGCACCAACACCGGCAACCCGTAACATGCGGCGATTTCGACACATTATTAAGTACGCAGCGGGTTGAATTATATGCGAATGAAACGGCGATCGATTGGCATCGTTGATGCAATATACAGCACGTACTCCAATCACGAATAGGTGAAAACCATTGAGATTCTAAGGAGAATCACCGATGGATAAGCTAGTTATCAACGGCGGAAAGCGGCTTGAAGGCACGGTGTCGGTCAGCGGCTCTAAAAACGCAACGCTGCCAATTGCGGTTGCGGCATCAATTTTGGGAGATGGAGCCAGCGTAATCAAAAACGTCCCGGATCTCAGAGATGTTGAAACCCTGCGTTCCGTTCTAGAAGTATTAGGGGCAACAACAAAGTTCAAAGATTCGACCCTCCACATTGCGCCGAGAAACGAAATTGCATATGAAGCACCTTACGATTTGGTGCGGAAGATGCGCGCCTCGATCTATGTGTTAGGGCCTCTCCTCGCTCGACTGGGTCGAGCGAAAGTCTCCTTCCCGGGAGGGTGCGCTATTGGTCCTCGACCAATCGATCTCCATATTAAGGGATTAGAGCAGCTTGGAGCGCAGATTGAAATAAAAGGAGGCTACATTAACGCCCAGACCAATCGATTGGTAGGGACGGACATGGATCTTAGCGGGGTTCACGGTCCAAGTGTTGGTGCGACCGCGAACGTGATGATGGCGGCAACCTTGGCAGAGGGAACAACGCGCATTCGGAATGCGGCACGCGAACCACACATTTCCGATCTGGCTAATTTCTTGACCGCCATGGGAGCCGAGATTGAGGGAATCGGGGCCTCTGTGCTGAAAATACATGGTGTGAAACAGTTGCGCGGAACGGAATACAGCATTGTCCCGGATGACATTGAAACGGGCACATTCATGGTGGCGGGAGCGATTACCGGCGGAGATGTGTTTGTAAGAAATGCTCTGCAGGCGAACCTTGAGGCCGTTTCGGCGACATTGTCCGAGGTCGGTGTTCAGCTTGATTGGAAAGAGAACGGTGTTCGCGTGACAACCCCGCGCGAACTTAGAGCCATAGAGCTAAATACTGAACCGTTTCCGGGGTTTCCAACCGATATGCAAGCTCAAATGACAGGTCTCCTCAGTCTCGTGTCAGGCACGAGCGTTATAAACGAAGCTATCCACACCGATCGGTTTATGCACGTAGCGGAGCTGAATCGTATGGGGGCGGATATTCGGGTGAGCGGAAATCGCGCGACGGTGCGCGGAGTGCCCAAACTCAGCGGTGCCCCCATCATGGCGTCCGACCTTCGAGCAGGCGCCGTTTTGGTACTTGCCGGCATGGCGGCTGAAGGCGAGACCGTTGTATCTCGCGTATATCATATCGATCGCGGGTACGAAAGGATCGAAGAGAAACTAACCGGTATCGGCGCAGATATTGTGAGGGTAGACGAATAACCCGCATTAGGTAGAGCGATCTCCGAATCGCGACCTCCTGCCGCGGCGTTGCGCCCTATAGATGTACATGACCTGAATACATAGAGGTTCAGATGATAAGGATTCTTGAGTCCGATTCCCAGGAAGCAAAAGATTTCCTTGAAAAACTGCGAAATCGAGGACTGCTCCAGGACGACACCGTCTTACGAACTGTAAATCGTATTCTGGAAGATGTGCGGAAAAACGGGGATAAATCGGTCGTTAAATACACTCGTAAGTTTGACGCCCCGCGAATCGCCATCAAGGAACTGCGCGTAACTGAACGGGAACTCAACAAGGCGTATTCGCAGGTTGATTCGGATTACCTTGATGCGATAAATCATGCGCGTACGAAGATTGAACAGTTCCATCAGAAGCAGTTGCGGAATTCATGGATAACAGCAGAAGAGGATGGCGTACTCCTAGGTCATCTTATCCGTCCGCTGGAGCGCGTAGGTGTGTGCGTGCCCGCCGCAAGCCAGTTATTGGTTTCATCGCTAATTATGAATGTGGTTCCTCCCAAGGTTGCGGGGGTGAAGGAAATTGCAGCGTGCATTGCCCCTGGACCGGATCGAAAGATTGATCCGCATATGCTTGTTACCGCGGGAGAGTGTGATATTCACGAGATATACAAGTGCGGCGGCGCGCAAGCGGTCGGGGCGATGGCATACGGTACGGATTCGATTCGGAAAGTCGACAAGATCGTGGGACCCGGCAATCTATACGTGCAGCTGGCCAAGAAGGCGGTTTACGGCACCGTGGACCTAGACAAATTGGCTGGACCGAGCGAAGTGTTGGTAATCGCCGATGATTCCGCCGATCCTGCCTACGTTGCCGCGGATCTCATTTCACAAGCCGAGCATAGCGAAGATTGTTCTGCGATCTTGGTCACTACGTCTAGGGGCTTAGCCGAGCAGGTGAGGTCGGAGATTGAGTTGCAAGCGACGAATTTGGCGCGGCAGGCTGAAATCACCGGCGCCTTCGGCAACTACGGCGTGGCATTTGTCGTTGATGATTTGAATGAGGCTGTAGCGCTTGCCAACGAAATCGCTCCGGAGCACGTGGAACTGGAGGTAGAAGAACCGCTTGAGTGGATTGGTGCCATTCGCAACGCGGGCGCCATTATGGTCGGTCCGTACACGCCAGAGTCTGTAGGGGACTATATTGCGGGACCGAACCACATTCTGCCGACCGGGGGCGCTGCACGATATGCCTCTCCGCTGAGTGTGGACGATTTTCTAAAGAAGACGAGTGTCATCTCTTATACAAGGGCAGCCTTGAAGAAAGTTACACCATCGGTCGTAAAACTGGCACAGATCGAGGGACTGGACGGCCATGCGGCGGCGATGGAGGCACGTTTTGAGGATGACCGAGATTAAGACCTGCCCATAAGTGCGCCGACATATCCTATCTACTAGTGCGAATCACATGGTCCGCGCCGTAGCAATTGCCCGATATCGGGGAGATTTATCAGCCGTAACGCCGCAGTTTCGGGCAACTTTCCGGTTCTACTCCTTTATTTTGCTTTACAGGCATCGAAGAACTCCAATCTGCGTGTTACTGATTGGATCGAGACCTACCGGATCAATCCGCTTCCGTTTCGTCAATCAATCTCTGTGGTTCGATTAAAGGAGTTCAACAACGTGGAGATTCGCGGCGTAGACTTCGTGGTACATTATGTTCCAAACCTGGAGGAGGCGGTTTCATTCTACCGAGATACGCTTGGGCTGAAGTTGGAGTTGCACAATCCCGATTGGAATTGGGCGGAATTCTCACTGCCTCCAATAACATTGGTGTTGTTCGGCACCTATCCCGGGGCGCCGCTAACGAACGGCAAAGGCGGTACGGGACTCGCCTTGGCTGTAGACGATATTGACGACGCTGTTCAAGAATTGAGTAGGAACGGCGTGGATGTCGAATGGGGACCTAACGAACTGTCTACCTGTCAGGTAGCGATGATCACCGACCCCGGAGGAAATCCGATTTTCCTCCACAAGCGCAAAGATGGAAGTTGGGGTTAGTCCGGCTTATCCAGGATCTCGCGCTATAACAAGGTGCGCGACAAATCTATGGCGTTGCAACAACCTACACTCAAACGGAAGGTAGCACGTTGGCAGGAATGCCGTTCGACGTTTGTTGAAGACGAGTTGGTTGTCGAAGAACCGATTGAAATCCGTGTTGGCGACCAGAGTCTGATTGTTGTGATGCGCACGCCCGGACAGGATTTTGAACTCGCCGCCGGTTTCCTTTACACCGAGGGTATTATCAACTCCGTTCACGACATTGGAACGATTGCATACTGTGAGGATGTGGAACAGGCTGACCTACAAAACATCATTAATGTGAATCTCACGAACGGTTGGGATGCCGATTCGGAAGACGGTTGGCAGCGTAACTTTCATGCCAATGCGAGTTGCGGATTGTGCGGCAAGATGACGATTGAATCCGTGCGGCAGGCGGTTCCACCGATTGAATCTCAACTTCGAATTAGCCCAGAGATTGTCTATATGCTGAACGATTTGCTTCGGTCCGCGCAATTTGTTTTTGAGGCAACGGGAGGATTACACGCTGCGGGACTATTCACCGCGGGCGGGGACCTGCTAATCACCCGGGAAGATATCGGGAGACACAATGCCGTGGACAAGGTAATCGGACAGGCGTTGCTCGCCGATATGTTCCCCCTAGACAATCACGTTTTGATGGTAAGTGGTAGAGCCAGTTTTGAGATTGTTCAAAAAGCCCTATTTGCGCGCATTCCGGTGGTAGTGGCGGTGTCCGCCGGATCAACGCTTGCAGTCGATCTTGCCCAGGAAAGCGGCATGGCGCTCATCGGTTTTACGCGCGGCAATCGCATGACCGTGTACACTTGCCCGGAACGTATTCAACAGTCCGAAACCAAGAATGGCAACAACCTTGTAGCTTGAAGATTTAAGCACCCGCACAATCGAAAAGGAGACAGATTGAATGATCGCGTCCATTTTAGGTGGTATACAAACATTGGTAAATTTACTCTTTCTTGTTGTTGTTCTGGGAACAGTCTTACTTTCGTGGTGGCTCTCGGTGAAATATCGACAACGCCACGCCGAATTCCCGTGGTCCAAAGCGTGCATAATCTTGGCTGTTGAAATTCTGGTCTGGATCGGTTTCAATATTTTCTGGAGTTTCTTCGTGCACAATTGGTGGATTGTCGTTATTGCGGTCGTCATCATTCTCGTGATTGTTACCAAATCACGAAAGAAAAACGACATTATTTGAGTTGGTTTCCGGGACCCATTGACATTATCGCCAGACGACCGAGGGAGCGTGATAGCATCGATCGATAACCAGATCGGTCAAAGCAGTTCGGTTTGCGAAAAGTCAAGGTTAGGCGAGTAAATCCCCGCCGCCTTGAGATTTTAATGGTAGACCTGCTAACGCGTACGCTATTAGGATCTTTGTCGGGATTTTCTATCGGGATCTGCTATCACACTCGTTATTCCCTGGTTTTATCAGTCATTATTCAATCCCTTGAAGGGTCCCTATCGCGCTCCTATTCGGTCGCTTGATTCATTCGTTCGGTTGATCTCAGTTGATACCATCTCGTTCCGTCCTTCCTTTTTTCCCATCTAAAAACCTGTTTTTCGTTTCCTTGTGAACTTTCGTCTATTCCGTGGTGTCATCCACAGTGGAAACCCGACGAAAGGATCCTCCTCAATGCAATCTGATCGGGAACTCATTGAGCAGATTCGCGAGCGCAATGCCCCTGCGTTTGAAGTACTTTTTGAGCGATACCGGCATCTGCTCCGCAAGCACCTCATGCACATTGTCCGAGAGGAAAGGGCTGCCGAAGACTTGGTCCAGGAGGTTTTCCTTCGAGTCTGGACGAGTGCGGCACAGTGGGATGGGCGCGGCGAATTGAGGTCGTGGCTTTACCGCATTGCGACCAATCTCGCTCTTAATCATCTTCGAACAGTGCATCGACGCCGGCAACAGCCGCTTGAAGTTCCCGACGAGCCTTATGATGACGAAGATGGCACTTCTACGCAGATGCCGGCATGGTTAATAGATAGCACATCACCAGAACCACAGACCGTGCTTGAACAAATCGAACAGCGCGAATTTCTCTGGGAACTTGTAGATGGTTTGCCCGATGGGAAACGAGAGGTGCTTCACCTCGTCTACGGCGCAGAGATGGACATCCGGCAGGCTGCTGATGAACTCGGTGTTCCGATAGGCACAGTCAAATCGCGTTTGCACTATACACTGAAACGTCTTGCGCGCGAATGTAAGGAACTTGGCATTAACTGGAATGAGTGGTGAGGACAGGTCCGGACTGGCTATGGCGTCAAGAACCTATACTCAGCATCGGTTAATTTTGCGCAATTGTGCGTCGAAGGTTTGTAGGAGCGATCTCCGAATCGCGACGGTCGGGAATCGGTGGGAACTCCTCCTACCACCTGCACAACTCACGCTGCATTTCTTGACTCTTAAAAAACGCAACTTTTAACAGCGTAGAGTATAAAACGAGTCTCTAGTTTTTGAATCCTGAATTTAGAGAAGGAGATAAGAATGCCCCGCAATATCACCGCTTTTTGGCACAAAGAATCGTTTAACCGATTCATCAACAATCAGCTACCAGAACTTCTCGCCGCACGTATGCCGCTGGCTGGCTATCACGTTGAATCAACAGGTACGTATACGTGCCGCATTGAGATTGCCTTTGGATTCAGTTCGGGCAACCTGGAAGAATCGTATACCGACATTCCGCAACCGGATGATGACGGGGTATTCAATATCGATGGCAAGGATCGAATTGTCCTGCCAATCGCACAAGACGAAGATTTAGCCGCCGCCGAGATAAAATGTGTCGGCGAACAGCTACACGATTTCATAGCGGAACGCCTAGGAAGCGCTCCCTCCGATTTTTCATGGGATTCCTCGATCGTCAAATCTTGGTTTTCACTTCGCACGTGGGTTCGCGAATTCTTCGCGAGTCGACTATACTTCCCGCGCATCCAGAGTTTCAACTGGCTTGATCGGCACACCAATCTTCGCCGAATCCGCCTTGAATGGCGAGATCAGGTTATGAATTCGAGTTATTTCGGTCGCGTATGTCCGTATGAAACACCTGAGGGACCAAGTGTTGGTCAGATTTTGAGCATCTCAGTTGGAGCAGAGATTCGCGATGGCAAACTAATCGTCGTCGATGATCGACCGGAAGCAGGGCTAGGACTCAGCGCTTCGCTTGTGCCGTTTATCGAACACAACGACCCCAACCATCAGCAAATGGGTGTAGGCATGCAACGTCAATTCTACGTTCCACCCGACCCTGAACCCGCACTTGTTCAGACCGAGGATAGTTTTGATGCCGATGGGTTTTGGTGTGGTCGGAATGTGTTGACAACCTTTGTACCGTGGGGAGTTGACACGTTCGAAGATGCAATCCTGATTAGCGAATCGTGTGCGACTCGCTTTGATTACCCCCATCCTGTTGAACCCGGTGATACATTTGCGAACCGTCACGGCTCTAAGGGCTGTATTTCCCGCATTGTGCCGGACGATGAGATGCCGCATCTTACCGATGGAACTCCGGTTGAAATGGTTTACAACTCGTTTAGCGTGCAGACACGGATGACTGTTGGACAGTTAAGAGAAGCAATCATGAGCCGCATCGCGAAAGTGGAAGGAGAGCCAATAATCGTACCCTCTTTCGGTGCCCCGGGTATTGAGGAGATACGCGATCGTCTGAAACGTGCCGGGCTGCCCGAAAATGGCATGGAATACCTAACACTCGGCAAGGTTGGCAAAAAACTGGAGCGTCCTAGCACGGTTGGCTGGGTGTACTGGGGATGTACGCGCCACATTGCGCGAGAGAAGATTAAGCCCGCTCGTGAAGGACTGACTTACGGTCAGGGGTTAACTAACGGCGAATTTAGTGTTCTCCGCAATCTTGCTGTTTTCAAAAACCTTTATGAACGTTACCATACGTGCTCAACAGACTGGGAGAATATAAACACGCTTGCGGATCGGGTTGCCCGCGGCGAAGTTGAACAAGATGTCTGTTATGCCCCGCGTTTTGTCAATCTGATGAAGCGGCTCGCCCTCGCCGGGATTCGCACGGAATTTGAAGATTCGGTTAAATCAGGGTTGGCGGATGGAGATAGGGTCGATCTGACCATAAAATTCCGTTTTGAGGCGCCCGACGGTGAATCGCTCAAACTCGCTCGCCCGATTCCCCATCCTTGGCTGCGCCAACATACGCTCAATGAGGTTGGCGTCCCTACAGATGAGGATTTCTCCGGCGACGCCTCCGTTCGGCGCGAATACAGCAACGCATGGTGGATGCCAAAACCAAAAATTCGCGACGTGAGTACCAGCCTTTCTACTGCCTACGAAAACCTGGCAACCGTCAATCGTCGAGCGAATCGAATGCTTGCCAACAATGCCCCTGAAAGTCTCATTTGTCAGACGCTCAATCAGCTAGAAACGTGCGTTCGAGAATATTTTGACGCACTTATTACGCCTCGCCATCTCGCTTTCAACACGCGGTCGGTTTTTAGCGGACGGGGGGTGATTGTCCCGGATAGTAGCTTACAGCACGATCGGATCGGGATTCCGGAGGAGATGGCATGGAAACTCTTCGAGCCGATGGTTACACGAGAGATTCAGGAAGCCGAAGCGGTCCGCAAACGAACCAAAGACGCATCACAAGCGCTTGATTCTGTCATAAACCGCTCATGCGTGATTCTGTACCGCGCCCCGGCTATAACGCCAACCCAATTTCTCGCGTTCCGACCGGTACGGCGCCGGGACAATGCCATCCATATCCCGCCCATTGTCTGTAGACCTATGAATGCAGATTTTGACGGGGATCAAGCCGCAGTTTTTCTGCCGATTACCGAGGCCGCACAAACCGAGGCGCGGGAGAAACTTACCCTCGCTGCGCATCTTGAACGCGATCCGGGAGCGCTGGACTCCCTACTTCCTATATTTTCGTCTACACGCGGGCTTCGTCCAAGATTCGATCGTGACCCCGGATTGCTTGAAACTCTTATACCGGCACTGGATCCGATGTGGGGGCTTGCAAATCTGAGCCTGACCGCAGGGGGACGCGCGGAAATCTCAAGGCTAACGGGTATTGACGTGGACGCACCGGAAGGATTTATTACGCGAAATACGCTCGGATGGGCGCTGCAAATCATCTTGGAACGTGACGGCGCCGCGAAAACGCTCCGTACCATTCAGGAATTAATGAAGCGCGGGTTTGAAATAGCAAAGGAATCAGGGGCGTCAATTAGTCCATTCATCGGTGAAAGTTTAGAAAGAGAGCCTTTGCCTCCAGATCGCGATGAAGCCGCGTGGGAGGCATACACCGAGGAGATGAACGAACAACTCGCAACACGAAACGATTTCAGTGACAATGATGTGGGGCCACAGTTGCTCGCGGTAAGGAGCCTTGCACAGGGCAGACTCGAAACATTCTCCCAGATGGTTGTGCGATGGAACAATACGAACCACGGCCTCCCGATTCCGCCCAATGTCCGACGAAGTTATCGGGACGGGCTGAGACCGGAGGATCTCCGTGCTGTCGCGCACTGCCACTGGGAAGCCATCGTCAGAGTTCATCGTGAACTGGCAGAACTTGGACGCAGTATGAAGCGCGATAACCCTATCGGAGATCAAGCCTCGGTACTTGGTCGGGCAATGCAAGCCGATCGTCCCGGAATCGTGTTTGCGCGCGCAGCGGCAACAGGGACAGTAGAACCGCTTACAGATATTGACAGCCGGATGTTCGTAGGGTTGCCAGCGATTGACAGCCATGAGAATGTGGGCAAGAATGGAATTGATAAACCGTAGATGGCTTTCTTCGGATGGTGGGCGATGCCCACCCTACAGAAATTGCAAAACCTCGAAATTGCGCCCATTAAATTGTGATTAGAACATACGGACGCATTTAGGAAACACCGGGCTTCCGCGATTCCCGCCGACTCGAAGCCTTGACAGCATAATCGCCTTCGGTTAGAATGCCACAAGCCGTTTCACAATTCTTCTCAGAACCCGAGGTGATTTTCAATCAAGGAGACGCCCCAAACCGGGAACACATCGCTTCCACACCAAGCTAGAAGAATGACGATTTGGGCATTCTATGTGGCGATGTTTTTGTATTGGGGTGCGCTCTATGTCTACTCGCCCATATTGTCAGTGTATGCCGTATCGCTGGGTGCTTCATTCACAATAGTGGGCGTCATTGTGGGCGCATACGGTTTCGTTCAAATGCTCCTGCGAATCCCGGTCGGCATTTGGTCGGACCGTCTCGGGTGGCGGCTGCCCTTTCTATATGCCGGTCACTTCTTCAATTTGGTTGGGTGCCTCGGTCTTGCTTTTGCGCCAAACGCGTGGTGGTTAGTCATAGCCCGCGGAGTGTTCGGAATCAGTGCGTCGACTTGGGTCGGGTTCACGGTACTGTACGCAAGTTACTTTCCGCCGAATGAAACGCCCAAGGCGATGGGGGTTGTCAGCGCCATCAATGGCATATCACTCACGATTTTTATCGGTTTAGGCGGTCAGATTGCAGAAATCTGGGGAATGCATTCCACATTTTACGTCGGCGCCGTCTTGGCAGTTTTAGGCATTGTTACAACAGTACCGGTTGGTGAACAGCGCGTGCCCTGGAAATCTGCCACTGTTCGGCAGATCCGGTCGGTCATGACGCATCCGATAGTGATTACAACGGCGCTGATTTCCGCTCTGAATCAGTATGTCATTTGGGCAACGACATTCGGATTTATCCCGTTGTATGCGGATGCTCTGGGTGCGAGCAAATCGGCACTCGGGGTCATCGGCGTGATTGCCCTCCTGCCCTACACTCTAGCGTCGCTGGTCAATCATCGCATTGCCGGTCGATTAGGCGAAAATCGATCACTTTTCGTAGGCATTCTTGTTATGGCGATGACGGCGTTTGCCGTGCCTCTTATCACCAACCTACCACTTCTGGCAATTTCTCAAGGCATCAGCGGGATTGGACGGGGTATGACGTACCCGCTGCTGATGGGATTGAGTATCCGACATATACCGGATCAGGAGCGGGCAACGGCGATGGGAGTTTTTCAAGCGACGTATGCCATCGGGATGTTCTTGGGTCCGATGACGTGCGGCGCTCTGGCGGATGTTTTTGGTCTTACCGGCGCGTTCGTGGTTGCGGGAGTAATCTCTACGGTTGCCGCGTTCATCGCATTGATTCTGCTTAAGCCTCCAGCCAGCGAAGCCATGAACACGTGATTTACCCCCAATCCCTTCGTTCAAGCCACCTCACATCGTGCTCATCCAATCCTGACTGGTAAGGATTTTCAAGTTGACACTGATTACCCCGCGTGGCATAATTGCCCCCGGTCCGAAGTAGTGGGCGGCGCGCGATTCAAGGGTTAAATTCACTGGTAATTCGGCATTTTTTCCACTTAAAAACCGGTTCTTAAATGCACGGAAAAAGTGTTCTGGTAACTCAGAGCCGATAAGGCATTCCTCCGGCAGAGGAGAATAGCAGGGAATGAATATCGTATGCACGGGAATCAGTTGCTCCGGTAGAAAGGAGTTGATGGCGGATTTTGAAGCACTCTGCCGCGAGAAGAACGTGCAGATTGGCTTCTTCAATGTTGGTGATTTTATGCACCATGCAGCCGCTGAAGCCGGAGTGCGTTTTACGGAGAAGGTTCTCGACTCCGATCCTGCCGTGCTCTCCTTGGCACGGCGCTCCGCGTTCCACGAAATCGCGAACCGCGCATCCGAATACGAGTATGCGTTTATCGGACTACATTCGTGCTTTCGCTGGCGCGGCAGATTGATTGAAGGTATATCTTTTCGGGATATTCGGGAGTTTCCATCCGATGTGTTTGTCAATGTGGTGGATGACCTTGCGGACATAGCAGATCGTATGGCGCCAAATCCTCAGTGGACAGGTATGCGGCGCGAAGAGATCAACGTCTGGCTGGATGAGGAAGAGTTCTTAACCAAGCAGATGGCGACCCTCAATAGCAAACCCCATTACACGGTTGCACGGCGACACAATCTTAAGAATTTCTATGATCTCTTATTCTCCGACAAGCAGAAGTTTTATCTAAGCTATCCAATCACTCTGCTCCGAGACAATTCCGAGCACCTCAATAAAATCCAAGCGTTCGGATCGAAGATGCGCCAAGATTTTATCGTGTTCGATCCGCTAGACATAAAGGATATGGAGTTAATTCACGACGCGGAAACCGAGCCGATCGAGAAACCGGAAGCCGAGAGTTCCGACGGCATAACCACAATTAGCGGTCTTGACGCCGGTTTTAGCGAACAGATTAAGACACGCACCATCTCTAGGGATTTTCAATTCATCCATCAAAGCGATTTTGTTGTTGTGCTTTATCCAACCGACAAGCTCTCCCCGGGCGTATTAAGTGAGATGAACTTCGCATCGCGCTATAACAAACCGGTCTACGCCGTTTACTCTCATGCCCGCAGTCCTTTTTTTGAGAACCTGTGCGAGAAAATCTTCGACACCGTTGAGCAACTTGATTCATTCTTGACGAGCAGGCGACACAACAGATAACGCCATTACCTCACCTACCCATCCCCCTTTTAGATTTCCAGTATGAAGATAGCTATTTTATCACGCGCCGCCCAGAATCATTCCACGCGAAGATTGACCGAGGCGGCGCATTCGGCAGGATGTGTCCCACACGTACTCAACCCGTTCGGTTTTGATTTACAAATTGGAGGCAGAGGCAACCGGATTTGTTACGAGGGAGTTCCCGCAGAGGATTATGATGTGGTTATTCCTCGTCTGAGCGCTGCGACCGCGATGTACGGCGGCGAGGTAGTTCGCCATTTCGAATGGACAGGAATCCCGGTCATTAATCGTGCAACGTCGATTGCTAGCGCCCGCAACAAATTTCGCACGCTTCGCATCCTTGCCGAACATGGACTGCCGGTTCCACCGAGTTTCACTGCCGGATCCGCCGACTTTCTAGACCGTGCGGTTAGTGAAACGGGAGAATATCCCTTCCTGATGAAGCCGTTTCAGGGCACCCATGGCGATGCCTTTCTTCTCCTCGACACCCGGACCTCGCTCGCATCCGCCGTCGGTGCGATGTGCGACTTGCACCAGGATTACGTCATTCAGCCCTTCATAGAAAATTCGGGGGTGATGGATCTTCGGGTAATTGTGGTCGGAGGAAAAGTGACTGCCGCCATGAGGCGAGTCGCCCAGGCTGGCGAGTTTCGATCAAACATCCACCGCGGCGGACACGGAGCCGCTGTGGAATTACCCGCACCGTGCATTGAAACTTCCATCGGCGCGGCAGCAGCCATGGACTTGGAGGTAGCCGGAGTGGATATGCTGCACACCGCCGATGGGGCTCTGATACTTGAGGTCAATCCCTCGCCCGGATTCGAAGAGATTGAAACGGTTACCGGAGCCCGGATCGCAGAGGCAATCATCGCGTTAGCGGTCGAGTATGCTAGGGATTCCCTGCCACTATCAAAATAGGTCCTTGGACACCTAGATATGCAAATTCTGATGTTTAACCACGAGTTTCCCCCAATAGGGGGTGGAAGCGGCTGGGTGAGTTATTTTTTCGGGAAACACTTCGTAGAGGCGGGGCACGATGTACACCTTATTACGTCCCAATTCCAGAATCTCCCCGATGAGGAGGAAGTTGAAGGAATTCATGTTCGCCGCGTGCCTACATTGCGGAGTAACAAGGATGTCTGCGCCGTACACGAGATGCTGACCTACTCGATTAGCTCAGTTGTGCATGGATTGCGGAATGTCTCTCGACTCAAGCCGGATATTGTGCAGATATTCTCGGGCATTCCAGCCGGCGGCGGCGGATACCTGTTGAAGAAGATTCACGGTTTGCCGTATGTGGTCTTTCTTAGTGGACGCGATGTACCAAGCCAGAATCCGGATCCCCCATATTACCGTTGGATTTACGCCCTGCTGCGTCCCATGATACGAGGAATTTGGAATAACGCCGGAGCGGTGGTCGCGTGCAGCGACGGATTGCGCGACTTGGCGTTGCAGACCGCACCACACCTTAACTTTAAGGTTATTCCCGACGGATTAGACCTGAATCGTTTTTCGCCGGTAGATCGGGCTGCTGCTCCAGCTAGTGTCCGAATCCTCACGATCGGCAGACTAATTCCTAGGAAAGGTTTTCAACTCCTAATCCGGGCGTTACCTCGAGTGATTGCCGAAGCGATGGTTGATTTCGAGATAGAGGTTGTCGGGGATGGTCCCGACCGCGATACGCTCGAGGCGTTGGCGAAAGAGCTAAAGGTCGATCACAAGATTTTTTTCTCCGGTTCGGTTTCCTATTCGGAACTCCCCCAAAAATACCGGGACGCTGATGTTTTCGTTCTTTGCTCCTTAGCGGAGGGGATGCCACTTGTCGTGCTTGAAGCAATGGGAACCGGATTACCGATCGTAGCAAGCAGGGTGCAGGGGATTGAAGACTTAGTCAGAACAGGAGTAAACGGCGCACTGTTTCCACCAAATGATGTCGACGGTTTAGCAAGAAGTTTGGTGGGCCTGATTAACGACGGGATAAGCCGCGTCCGAATGGGGAGGTCAAGTATCGATTTTGTACAGAAATACGATTGGAAGAATATCGCGAGTGCCTACCTGGCAATTTACGAGCGCCTTCTGGAGGAACGAGACTAATTCGAGGCTTACACACACCGGAAACCCGACCTTTCGCAACACTCGATTTCATCACGTAGGTCTGGGTAAAAACCCTTAGGGAAGAGCGGGTTATTCGGACTCCGACTTACTGTCTCTTGCCAAAAACCCTTCCAAACCACCGTCCAACCCGTGCGAGCGTGGACAGTTCCTGTTCGTCCTCTTCTGCTTCCCCGTGCTCGTATTCGGGAATCTCGCTGTTGACATCAAATTGCGGCGTGCCTTCTGCCAAATGTAGATTGTGCAACGCTTCTCGAAAGTCGGGGTCAATTTCCAGGGCTTGATTCCAGCTTGAAATAGCCAATTCACGATGTCCTTGATCGTAGAATATGCAGCCTAATTTGTGGTGGGCTTCAGCCAAGGCTGGGTCTAGTTCAAGCGCCTGTTTCAGGGATTCGATAGCTTTGTCGGGAAGATTTTGGTGAGCGTAGGCGTTTCCCAAGTTGTGATGAATCTCCGCCACTTGGGGATTCATGCGCAGGGCTTCTTCCCATTGAGCAATTGCTTTGCCAAACCGATTCTGTTTCCAATATTCAATCGCTTGATCGTTCGCGATTTCTGCTTGTTTGCTCATGGACATTAGTGGCGCGGTAAAATAGGTTTATTTCGTCGAAGAGTATCCTGAAATGCGATCCGATGGATAGTTTCTTGTCGCTCTGCCGCCGTGGCCCTTCTGATCACTACGGCTATCTCTTTCATTTCGGCCACTCGAACGTTTATTACAATTCAGCTACATTGATGCCGGATTCCAGGAAACACGGCGGCCTTGTTTTAACGCTTGGATCTTCTTCGAATCAAACGCGATCAGCTTGAGGAAAGCACTAGGCAAGAAAATGTCGGTTCCACAACTATACCACATTCTGTTTCTGCCGTCAAATGCAAACACCGCTTTTCACTCAAAATAAGGTTGGTTAAAGTATCCACATTGCAAACCCCAGATTTTCTTGGGCTACGCAAGAACACCGGACTAGCGATTTGCGAAGTGTCGCGTCTTGCAGCGGATTTGAGAGACGCAGTCGAAGGCAAAATAACCTTGACAATTCTTCGTCTATTTGGGTATTATTCTAGCCGCTTCATTTGATGCCGAGGTAGCTCAGTCGGTAGAGCAGTGGACTGAAAATCCATGTGTGGGCAGTTCGATTCTGCCCCTCGGCATCCTTCTTCGACGTTGCCATCGCGGCGTGGGCCTACTCTTGATACGCCGGTGTAGCTCAGGGGCTAGAGCGGCTGATTCGTAATCAGCAGGTCGGAGGTTCAAATCCTCTCACCGGCTTCCTTTGCCGTCCGGCCTATTCCTCCTATCGGCTATTCTACACCTTCCTACAATCCGCTTTCCTCTCTACGCCATCGCTCCAACGGGTGTTCGCGCGGTGCAAGCGGCATATACACCCTGGCTTTCTGTCGATGTGATTCCCACGTCGCGTGAATCATTTCGAGGCAATCTCGACCGTCCCTGCCGCTTGCGAAGGGATCTCGATCTTCCTCGATTGCTTCAATCAGATCGCGAAGCATAAGGCGTTGCAACAGCAACCGAATTGAACCCTGATTCCGGTGATTTCCAGCCTCGTCAATGTCTTCGGCAGGAAGGCGCACCGGCTCCCAAGCATCCGCCGGTGTTTTGTGTTGCCCTCTGTGAATAAACATGGTTGTGCCCACGCTTTCTCGAACAGCGATTCGTCCCTCGGCACCGATGATGTCGATTCCGTAGGCATTATCGTTCGTTTGGGATTGCCCGAGGTATTGCACGTCCGCGTGAATGCCGTTCTTGAAGCGAAATGACGCGTGACCCCGCTCGCCAAGTACGATTCCGGCATCGCGGTCTCGCGGGTGAACCTCTTGGGTATGTTTGATGTCATCAACAGTTGATTCGCGTCCATCCATCTGAACGAGGTGGGCGTGCGTCCACTCCACATCGCCACCGAAGAGCCGCACCCAATCGTATAGGTGTGTGCCCATTTCCATCAGTGAGTTGCCTGCCTTGCGACCACCCTTGTCCGTTGCCTGCAATAAGACCACGTCTCCGATTTCCCCGTTTTCAATCAGCGATAAGGCGTGCCGATTGTAAGGACTGGCGCGTTTAATGTGGTTTATGGAAAACTTGACGTCGTGCTCGTCACAGGTCTCAACCATCTCGTCGGCTTCAATAAGGTTCAAGGCAGTCGGCTTTTCACAGAAGACGTGAATGCCGCGCTTTGCCGCAGCAATCGTGGGGGCGTGGTGCATAGGCGCCTGCGTGGGAATGATGACAATGTCCGGTCGCTGTTCATCAAGCATCTTTTCGTAGTCATCGTAAATGGTATTAACGCCAAATCGCTCCGCCCAAGATGCTGCCCGTCCCGGGTCGATTTCCGCGCCGGCGATCAGCTCACAATTTTCTTCCGACTCCACCGCCGCGGCATGACTCCCTCCCATGCCGCCTAATCCGATAATCGCAATACGATACTTGCTCATGCACGTCTCCGAATCAACCGATGGAAAATGAATTTCTACAGTCGTTGAGTACGCAGCCAGCGACTTCCCGCATCTGTAAAACTAATCTTCGTGTTATCAGTAGAATCAGCACCAGCAAATCACGGGCGCCAAGTGGAATCTCATGCATTGTATCAACTATCACTTCAATCTGCAACAATTCATTTGCGGACAAGCATTTTGCGTGTTGCTAAGAAGTTGGCGGCATTTTTCGTGTAGAGGTAGATACCACTCCCTACTGACTCTCCCATCGCATTGCACCCATCCCAATAAACCGCCTGCGATCGGGAGGAATAGTCACCGGCAGGCAGCATGCCCACTGGTATAACACGAACGACTTCGCCTGCAGGTGCATAAATACGAATCGTGACGGCGTTTTCATTCGCAAGCTGGAATGGAATCCACGTCTCTGGCGTGAAGGGATTGGGGTAGTTTTGCAGAAGGCGATTCTGTTTAACCTGTCCCCATTCGACAATCTGTTTGTCGCGCGCTTCAACCGGGAGCAGCGCCCTCCCATCCCAAACCTCAATTCGCCCCGCATTGCGAGAAAGGAGAACCGTCCCGTTTCGACTAATGGCAAAGTAATCCGGAATGGGCGGGTGTTCAATCAGTGTGTATGTTTGTACGTCCCAAGTTTGGATGTTGTTGTTCTGATTGGTGAAGAGATACCGACCGTCTGACCTGAAGCGCACCGGAGGCTCGGTATCCAGCGTTGCCACTAACTGCGAACCGCCTGGCATGAGTGTCCAGATTTGGAGGTGTTCCGGATTAGGTGCCGCGAGTGTTACAGAACCATCTCTCCGAATGTGAAGACTTGCCTTGTAGCTACTAAAGGGTTCTGGCACTATCCATAATTGTCGAAAAACGAAGTTGCCACCTTCGCGTTTCCACAACAGCACGCCGCCGTCGGTGTCGACTGCCGCCAGATATTGGTCGTTCTCGCTGAACGTGATTCCACGCTTTCGTGTCAAACTGTTTCCGCCATCTGGCGCCGCTATCAGGATTCTTTCCGGTTTTTCGATATCGAAGACACGAATTTTGCCTCTATCTCCGTCTGCCGCGATCCATTTTCCGGATGCACTGAATGCGATGTCAGAATGTCCGTGGTGATATGGAAACCGGGTTTCAATTTTGCCGGTGTGAAGATCGTAAACTTCAATCGAGGGATCCCTGCCAACGGCCAGTTTCTGTCCATCGGGAGAAATTGCAAATTCTCGAAACAGCCCGCCGTCCGCGGAAACGAGGAGCCGCATCTGCTGTGAAGCGACATCCCAAGTCTTAACGAAGTATCTAGAAACAGAAACCACGGTTTGGCCGTCAGGGCTCAGATCAACAATCCCGCTCGGAAAATCAACCCACACATTCAGCGGCTGCTTCGCGACAATATCCCAAATCACGACAGCGTCCCGATAGTGTAGGAGGGCGATCTTTTCATCCGGAGACAGTTTAATCGCATTCAAATCATGAAATTCGGTGCTGAACGTATCGATCAGTTGTCCCGATTTGACATCCCAGACGCGCACGCTGTCGTCCCAACCTTCCCAGTAAGGTTCTCCGGGCCTGGCCAGAGAACCAAGTGCATGAAGAACACCTGTCTCATTTGAAACATATAGACTTTTGCTATCCGGACTGAATACCATTCCTGTAGTCCTTCCTATACCGATTCGTTTTTTCCACAACAGATCTCGCGTATTAAAATCCCAGACGTTGACGTAATCCGTGCCCTCTGCAAACGATGCCATGCGTGTACCATCCGGACTAATGGCCACGCAATCAATCCAGTTAGCTTCATGGCCCTCAAAGTGGCCTTCCAAACGTCGAGTTTCGACATTCCACAACTCAATATCCGGTCGCATAGACACTACGATGAGGAAACGACCATCCGGGCTAAAGACAGAATCATGATCGCCGGGAGAGCGCGCGTACCTGTAAGTGCCTACACGGAGATTGCCTTCAAACCATGGCCGACGCTCACCTAGCATTTTTCCAGCATGCTCCCCGGTTTGCCAGTTCCACAGGTGAATCTCATCGTTTAAAGAGGCAGCGAACAGCGGCTGCACCGGATTGAACGCTGACACCCGTATCCTAGCTGGAATCCGCCACTCGGATATCTTCTCGCGTACCGATACATCCCATACATGTGCGTTCGTTGTCTTGGAATCAGGGGAATAGTTAAGGATTGCTAAATGCTCAGCGGTTGGACTAAACACCACATCGCTGCTAGGTGACCGTTTGCCGAATTCGTCGATCACCTCCCCGGTGCGTGGCTGAAATATCTGAATGCGAGTTGGGACAGCCCGAAGGAGGGCTTCATTGGAAAGGAAGGCGTGATGTTCTGGATATGGCTGACCAATCACACCGATGGGTTCGATTGCGATCAAGGTGCAGGGGACACAGAGAATGCCGAGCCATGCGATAACAGAAAAATCCCCAATCCAAAACGGGAGGATTGCTTTTGGTGGAGATTCTCTTGGAGACTTCATAGCTTAATGTGTCTCCGTCTTTTTCATAGCAGAACGCTACCAGCGCCCTACTGCACTGAATTCGAGGGGCATTCAGCAATCCTAAATACTTCACGTCGTCGGGAATCCCGCTGTCGAATCGCTCCAGTCGAATTTGCTTCTAGGTTTTCACACTATGACGGTAACTTGAATCTCTGTCGCATGTATCCCTATCATGCTGATTATGATTCTTTGCTTTCCGTGGGACGCTGTGTGGATGGGGTTTTGCGATGAACTTCCTTTTTTTGGTCTCAGTCCAACAATTAGAATAGGTTATTGAGACTGACAATCACATTGAAGCCCGGCGCGTTTATTCCGCTGCCGTGTTCGCGATACCGCTTATTGAGCAGGTTTTCAAGAGCAAGCGTGAAGTGGCTATACTCGGTTACTTGCATTCCGCCGCGCAAATTGAGAGTGAACCAGCCCGGAGAACCCTGGCCGATGGCTTTCCCACCTTCGTCGAATTCAACCTCCGCAGTGTCACGTGTTGTGCCCGGTATGCGCGGATCACGAATGTCGCTGCGATTCAGCCGTCTCTGCTCGGTTGCACCGCGAACAAAGAATCCACCCCAATACTGTTTGGCGGGTGGGTGCCAACGGAGGCCTAGCATGCCGTTTAGCGGGGGTTCCCGGCGAATTCGTTCTTCCCACGGCCTTTGAGGGTCCGGCGCCGCGCCGTTGATGACCAAAACCTTTCCGCGCGTGAACATCGCGTTACCGTAAACGGAAAGACTGTCCTGAATCGGAACGGTCCCAGCAACCTCAACGCCTTGAATTTGAACTTCATCGACATTGTCAAAAACGAAGACCTCAACTCCAGGGTTGTTTCGCTGGAGTTCCTGAATCAGGTCTGGAAGCTGCTGTCCGGCGTAGGCGTCTTTAGCTAGAACGCGGTTGACCAGATCGTTGATGCGGCCATGAAAAACTGTGAGAGAGCCGACAAACCGGGGGTAACGCGCTTTAAACCCTCCTTCAACGGTCCACCCCTTCTCGGACTCAAGATCCGGAGAGGGGGAATCGATTCCTTCATTTGTGACTTCCACGGCGGTCGTATCGTTAAGCGATGGCGCGCGGAATGATGTGGCGAAATTGCCGACGAGGTTTAATTGGTCGTTGATGCTTGCGACAACCCCTGCGCTCCCAGTCAACGCGCTCCCTGATTCGTTGAAATCGCCGAACTGATCAGAACGCACGGAAAGGTCTGCGCGTGTATTGTAAAGGGTGTACCGCCCACCGAGTGTGAGTTCGAGGCGCTCATGCAACGCAATTTCGTCCTGAAGGTATAGGTTGGCATCCCAGAATCGGGAGCCGTCAATAAATCGACCTTTCGTCCCGTCCACCTTTTCGACACCCGTATTGATATCGGTTTTGATGATTTGGCTCGCGATGGTATCAAAGTAAAATTCGCCGCCGGCTACGACACGCTGACTCGGCAGGGAGGTGCTGGTCGCTTGTGCGCTTAGTCCCAATGTGCTGACGGTATCGAATCGCTGACGCCGCTCCGTCGCATCGCGCAGCAGCTCATTTCTTCCCTCCTTTTGGCGATGGATCGAGGCAGTAAGTCGAAGCTGGTCGATCGTCGCAATGGTTGGTTTAGAATAGTAAGTAGCGTAGAATAGGTCTCGGTTTTGCGGCTCAAAGAAAAACTCGTCATACTGGCGCGGCGCGATCTTGTCGTAGCGCGGCGTTCGAGGTTGCCGCCAGAGTTGATAGGCGACATTGATTGTGCTGGCGTTGCTAAATTCGTAAGCGAATTTGGCATCGGCGTCGTACGCGTTCCAGCCAAGCGGCCCCTGTGAATCAATTAACCAACGGTCGGGGACATCTTCGGGAGGTCCATCAGATATTGGTACCCCATCTAGTTCGTCGCTGACGAATTCAAATTTGCGGTTCTTGTAGTGTAGATCGTATCCGCTTCCCGGATTTATATCGCCGAACCATCGCGCAGATGCACCAACCGAGAAACCGAGTTGCTTTTTATTTCCCATCACCTCAAGGCGTCCAAACCGCTCAGAAGTGCCTGATGCGAATCGCCCAAGAACTCGGGATTGGAAATTCCACTGTTCAGACGCGTTATCTAGAATTAAATCTCTGGTGTGCATGCTGATGACTCCGCCCATAGCGCCACTGCCGTACAGCATTGAACCGGGACCTCGCAATACTTCAATCCGATCGAGAATATCGGGACTAATTGTCGCCAAATACTGATTGGGACCGGAGCGGAAGGTCGAATTATTGAGTCGCACACCATCTATGGAAAGAAAGGCTTGATAGCCGGTGAGACCCCGAAGTAACGGCGAGCCCTGTCCAGTTGTGGTTTGTTGTGCCCATACGCCCACCGTTTCCCGCAGCATTCGCGGGGCGATGTCGGCGTTGACGCGCTCAATCTGAGAGCGGTCGAGGACCGAAATGGCATTCGGGGTTCGAAATGTATCTTTCTCGACGCGAGTAATGACGGTGATCTCCTCGAATTGAATTGGGTCATCCTTCCCATAGTCTGTATTGGCATGGGTGAGTGACGCCAATATGAGGAGAAAACCGCAACCTATCAACAGTCGTATTCCTGTGATTTTCATGCGCAATTTTCCCTCCACAGCTTGTTGTGATAGTTGAAGTTTTGAAATCGTGTGCTTTTTAAGGCAATTTACGTGCCATAGCGGATGGGTGCACAAGTTGTGCCTCTGGGCGGACCTTTTCCCGATTGTATCCATCAATCGAAGTAGTCCATGTTCAACTTCTGAACAACGGTGTCCATTATTTGAAATACAACCTGATGGGCGATTAACGAATGACCAGGCGCTATTCGCAACTCTCGACATTGGTTGACTATGCGCCAATTGGATATACCGGAGTGGAGCCTTCAAATTTTGCGCGAATGGAGCGCAAGCCTCCGTCGACGAAGGAGAACTCAAAAATTGACGCGCAGAACCGTGACTGCTGCCTGAGGAGGAAACAAAAAAGCCGCCTGAAAGCATAAACTCCCAGACGGCTTACGACGTGGGAAGGGTATTATTGCTCCTGCTGATCTGCTTCGTTTGCCAAATCAGCTTCAAGATTCTCAATCTCGGCGAGAATTGCCGGGGCGGGCTCTATTCGGTAGGCTTCTTTGAAGGTTTTGAGGGCGGCCTCCTTGTCATGCATGAAATGGGCGTGAATCTCTCCCATTTTCTTCCATATGTCCGCGTCGGTTGGGTCTAGTTCGACTACACGTTCATACACCTTGAGCGCTTCGTCGTAGGGGCGGGTATCTCCTTGCCGTTCGATGATTAAAGCTCGTGATACCAGTTGGCGGATGAGTTCGGTCCTAGCTTCGGCGAAATTGGGGCTTCTATCAACTGCCTCCTCCAAAACAGCCACGGCGGCCTCCTCCATCTGACCAATCATGTTAATCTCCTGCTCCGATATCTCCCGATCAATTAACCGATAATCTTGTAGCATCTTCCAATAGGTTCGCGCCAACTGAAGGCGCGCCTGCAATCCAATCGGCTGAGATTCAAACGGCAACTCGACCAACTCGGAGTCGTTCTTGATGGCGGCCTTATAATGTGCAACAGCGTTTTCAAATTGCTCATTACTACGATATAACAGACCTAGGAGATAATGTGCTTCCGCATGGTTGGGATCTTTTTCAATCACGGCGAGAAATTCGTTCGCAGCCGACGGTCTTTCACCGATGTCACGTTCAAGCTTGCCGCGCAACAGATGCACTTTCACGTGATCCGGCTTGATCCGCGCCGCATGCTCCAAGCGGCTTCGCGCATCCTTGATCCAACTGCTATGCAGATAAATCTCCGCGACTCGTAAGTTTGCATGAAACAGTTCGTGGCCTAGTGCATCGACTCGCTGCTTGTCCTCCCGTTTCGCCGACTCGATAATTCGGATGGCTTCCCAGTACGCGAGTGCCGCCCTTCCTAGATCCCGTTCAGCGAAATCCTGGTCCCCTTTTTTGATAAATTCGTGTGCCTGCGTTACGGACGATGCGTTGGATTGAGTTGCTCCGTTGTGAATAAACACAACGATCAGCGCGATAAATAGTACGATTATGGCGCCCTCAAGCAATGGCAACCAATTCCGAAGCGGGGATCGGGACTTCGTTTCGTCAGACATGGTATTAATCTCGTCTTTCGGCATTTGCGTTACGTGATAGCCACACTGCTTAACCTTCGTCAATCTCATCAAGGATCTTGAGGAACGCGTCAGGGCCAACGAATTTCTCAAGCCGTTTCAACGGTTTTCCTTCAGAATCAAGAAAGAGTACAACCGGCAAACCAACGATGCCGTATTTCTTCTTGAGCTGTTCAACTTGCTCCGAGCCTCGGCTGAAGTCGAGCTTAATCTTGACATACTCTTCCAATCCAGATTTGACTCGCGGATCGGAAAAAGTGAATTTGTCGAGTTCAACGCAAGCGCCGCACCACGTTGCGTAAAAGTCGATCATGGCGGGTTTGTTTGTAGCCCTTGATTTCTCTAGCGCTTGCGCTTCATCGTAAGCCCAATCCAGAGACTCTTCTACGGTGGTAAATGAGCCAACGATTACAAACAACCCAAAAACGGCGGCAAGAATCCCAACCGATTTGCGCATTTGTGCGGAGCGAGAAATGTCTCTGAATCGCTGAGTGAATTTTCCCAGAATAACACCTAGGAGAAGTAGGATTCCTCCGATGATGAAAAACGGAGCAGAATTATCGAGAAGCGCACGCAGGGGTGCGACGACCTCCTTCAAGAAGTACAGCGCCATTGCAATAATAACGACTCCAAAAATGTTCTCCAACACATACATCCAACCACCGGACTGTGGCAGCGACGAAATCAAACCCGAAAATGTACCGATTAGGATGAAGAGCAGTCCCATACCGATGGCATAGGTCAGCATTAGCCAGAATCCCAAAAAGGTGTTGCCGGTTGTGGCGACAAAGGAGAGTACGGCTCCGAGGGCGGGACCGGTGCAAGGCGCCGCAATCAGTCCGGCAACGGTGCCCATGGCGAAGGCGCCTCCGAAACCTGCACCTCCGACCGTGTTCAATTTATTTTGGAGGGCGTAGGGCAGCCTGAGTTCAAAAACTCCTATGAGGGAGAGTCCGAGGGCGACAAGGATGACACTCACGAACCCCACCACAATGGGATTTGCCATTATCTGACCGAACACCGCGCCCGTTGAAGCGACAGCAACTCCCAAAATTGAGTACATTAAGGCAATACCCAGCACATAGGTGACCGAGAGTAGAAACGACTTCATGCGGCTCGCCTCTCGATTCGCGCCAAAGATGCTGACCGTGATCGGAATCAGCGGATAAACACATGGTGTCAAGCTTGTTAGTACCCCTCCAATGAAAACAAACAAGAATGCCCAGAAATAGCCTTTGGATAACGCTTGGCGGAACTCGCCGGTTTCGCTGGTTGCGGACGGAGTCACTTGCGGCATATTGAGCTGCAGTCCGGAGAAGATTTCAGCATTAATCGGCTGCACCGGTCGATCGGTACCGACAATGTCCATAGGTATGTTCACGGCGACGGTTTTCGGCAACAGACACTGCTCGTCGCTACATGCTTGGTAGGTTAACTTGAATGGAAGCTCTACCTTTTGGAGTTGCGCCGTCTGTCCCAGAGTCGCCTGTACGCCGATTACCGCTTGATCATGATAGACGGGGGCCTTTCCGATCGAAGTGATCTCAAGCACATCCCCTTCGGGGTATATCACTTCACCGAATTCTAAATCGGGGTAATCCGGCAGCATCAGTTGTGTCGGGATGAGATCTGGTCCGGCGGGATTCGCATTTGCGTGCCAGCCTTCATCAAATGTCATCACGACGGCAATTTGAAAAGTGCTTCCGGGTTGCACCTTATCCACGGACAATACGCCTTCCGCATGCACAGTGTCTTTCGGTTGACTTGGTGCCTTGAGCGCATCAAGCCCTGTTAACTGCCCATACGCCCCCACGGCTCCAATGTAGAAGGCACAGATCAAAACTATCAATCGATGGACAAAAATAACGTTGAATTTCTTCATGCTTGAATTTCTCCAATCAGATCTTGGTTTGGCATTTAGACACAACATTGTGTCATAACCGTAGCACTACGTACGATAACCAAGTAAAAGAGATTTAACCCAATCGGTATTGCGTGAAAAAAAGCGGATTGAAGATACCTTTGGGCAACAAAGGAATCCACAATCCGCAAAAGACACGCCTGATGGGACAATTAACGTCAACACTAGATTTACCGTTCAGCGGGGATCGAGAACAATACAGGGCAAGATCATCTCTTCCAACGAAATGCCCCCATGTTGGAAGCCCCCGCCGAAATGATCCTTATAGTCATTGAATTGGGTTGCGTAGACAAAGTAATAGTCTTCCTTGGCGAGGACATAATTCTTCTGTGATGTATCTTCGGGCAATCGGTAACGCTTTGGATCGGTGATTCGGAGACCGAACTCTTCGTCCACATGAATTTCTGCACCGAGTTTAAATCGAAGGCCGCTGGTCGCGGCTTGGTTGCTGGACACGCGTGCCGGACGCTCGGACAGAATCGAACCGTGATCTGATGTCATTATGACAGTGATGCCCCGTTCAGCGAGTAGCTGCAAAATTTTGAATAGTCCCGAATGCCGGAACCAGCCGTGCACCACGGTTCGGAACGCTGCTTCATCCGGAATAAGTTGCTTAAGCAAACTCGTTTCTGAACGCTTGTGGGTCAGGATATCAATAAAGTCAACCACGAGAGCTGCCAAACTAATCCGCGGAACGCTGTTCATCCATTGCAGATATTCCGTCTCGCCTCGTACATCGAAAATCTTGAAATACTGCGGGGCAGGCTTCAACACAATGCCGTGACGCTCAAGCTGCATGCGCATGAGATTTTTTTCGTGACGATTGATGCTTGTATTCTCATCGTCAATTTCTGTCCAAAGATTCGGATACCGCTGAGCGAGCTCAAAAGGAAAGAGCCCACTGAAAATTGCATTGCGTGCGTAAGACGTTGCAGTGGGCAGAATGGAATAGTAGTAGTGGGTGGTCATGTCGAAATAAGGTTGTAGGAGTGGTTTGATCGTAAACCAATGATCCAACCTCATGCAATCAAGCACGACGAAGAGCACCTGTTTTCCAACTTGCACCTCTGGAAGGACGTACTTATAGATAACATCAACTGACAAAGCTGGAGAATCTTCGCCTATCAGCCAATTGCAATAGCTATCTTCGACATAGCGAGCAAAGACGCTTTGGGATTCCTGCTTTTCTAACCGATGAGTTTCGCGCAGATCATCTGCTGAACCAAGGTCGTCTAACCGCAAATCCCATTCCGCCATCTGAACATAAAAATCGATCCACGATCGCCAATCGGCTGCTTGTTGTTTGAGGGCCCCACGCGTATTGAAATCAACGACGTACTCTTGAGCGGTATAGTCCTGCTTAATTGTTCCGTGATCGAAGACAAACGTGAGAACGGAGGCGATTTGTTTCGGGCTCACCGGTTTAATCAAAAAATCGTCGACCGCGTGAATTATTGCCGCGCTCATAACGTGCTTTTGATCACTGCCCGTAACAATTACCACTGGTAGGTGCGGATGGCTCTTCTTGATTTTCGAAAGGACGCGAATTCCGTCCATCTCCGGCATTTTGTGATCAAGCAAAACAGCATCACAAGTCTCTGATTCTAGTATGGACATTCCTTCGGAATCGCTTGTCGCCGTAGTAATGAAATATCCGTTATGTTCGAGGAACAGGATGTGTGACTGTAATTCATCGATTTCACTGTCAATCCACAGGATTCTTCGTTGTCTATCCATTTCATATCACCTTTCCTCCGTATTGTTTGAGCGTCGCATCCTGCAATTCGGCACGATATTGCAAACCGGCGGAAGCAGACTGCCGCAATCTTTCCAGCAAATCTGTCCTCAATTCGTCGATTGTCGCCCAACGAACGCCGGCAATTTCCTTCTTGTCAACCTGTTCCAAACGTCCCCCAATTGCGTGCGCAGTAAGCACGTGAGAGGTCCAAGGTACGATCTCGCCTTCAAAGTGAAGATTGACGTGTGATTTGATTGCGTATTCCTGGAGTTCAATTTCTAAGCCAGTTTCTTCATAAGCTTCCCGCCGTGCGCCGACTTCAAAATCCTCTCCGGGTTCAATTCCACCGCTTGGGGGACGGAAAACCTGCTTAGGGTAACTCGGCTTTCGGATAACGGCAATCTTGTCTCGTTCTTCGTTGGAGATGAACAATGTCACGTCGTGCCGCCGTCCATTTCTCATACTCCACTTCAATAAGTCGAATTCGGAACGGTTCATGGGGTATCGAGTGTGGAGAACATCGGGCACGCCGTATTTGCGCTCAATCTCATTCAACACTGCTTGTGTAATGTACATGATGTTAAACACAACCTGGATCGTGTGCAGATACGTCTGTGGACGACTCACTAAATTCCGTCGGCAAATCGACCGGGATTCAGCAGCATGTTGGGGTCAAACTGCGCCTTTATCTTTCTCATAATCTCGGAACCGCTGCCGACCGTTCCCCAAACGTCAATTTGGCGTTTTACATCCACCGGCGCTGCTTCAAGAATCAGGTTTCCGCCAACACTGGCAGCATGTTTACGCAGTTGTGCCAATGTTGAAGCAATCATCTTGGGTTCGATCATATCGAAAAATTCGGAAAACACGAAATAAACCTGCCCCGTACCCATCAATCCCATTACTCTGACGGACCACGATAGGGCGTTGGTCACAGCGAACGCTACACCGAGGTATTCTCCAATGTCGCTCATTCGCAAGTTTGCCTTGCAAACAATGACTTGCCCGGATGGATTCGCCTGGGCGAATGCCCGCATCGCTTCCACCAATTTCGCTGCTTGCGGCTCTTGGATGATTTCCACACCAATAGCCCCCCTTTGTTTCGCAATCCATTGTACCTGGTTTCTTTGCCAAGCAGCGGCTTTGGGATGGGCATCAAGACCGACCACGAGACTTGATTCCGCAAGCGTTGTGTCCGGCACACCATTGATAATAAGATTGAGATAGCTTGGTAAGAGTTGAGAAGTGGTGATGTCGGAAGCCGCCTTGACTGCGTCTTCATACCGTTGGAATCTAAGAAGCATTGTGATTCGGCTCTCCGCGAGAGGAAATAACTTGAATGTCAACTCCGTTATAATACCAAGCGTGCCGAATGAACCGATGTATAGCTTGTTAAGATCGTAACCCGAAACGTTCTTGACGACTTTTCCGCCGCTCTTTACTACGGCACCGTCTGACTGAACCACTCGCATCCCCAATACTTGGTTTCTAGGTGTACCGTGCCGCATTCGCAATGGGCCACTTGCGTTCGTCGCCGCAATTCCACCTACCGTAGCCAGCGAAGCGTATGTGGGATCTAATGGAAGATACTGTCCGTTTTCGGCAAGTTGCGCCTGAAGATTCTCCAACCGCATACCGGCTTGCACTGTGACAGTTAAATCGGCGGGTTCATATTCAACCATATTGTCAAGTCTTCGTGTTGAGAGCACGAGATCGACCTTCTGTGGTAAGTTGCCAATTCCGAGTTTTGTTCCACTTCCGGCAGGGATGACCGAGAGCTTTCGATCAGCGGCGCATGTTAGAAGTTCTCGAATCTGTTGAACCGATGCCGGTAAAACAACCGCTCTGGGCGTGAAGCCATCCACGCGGTAGTCATTGTACCAATCGTTGGGCAACAAGCCGTTTTTACCAACAATCTGAATTAACTCTTCGTGCAACAGGTGTAAATTGGGCATGGTCATTGGTGCGACATCGTACGATATTGATGAAGTGCTGCCGATTATGAGCCATAGAAAAATTCAACGTCAGTTCGTCGTCAATGATAATTAAACCTACAGCCACCGTATTGTTCGGATCCAAGTTGCTATTCATCAACCCGCAAGGCCTAGCTTGATATAAGATTCCGGCGTCGGAAAAATCTTCCCCGGATTGCATAGTCCCGTCGGATTGAAAACATCCCTGACAGACGCCATGACTTTGAGATCATCGGGACTGAAAATTAGCGGCATGTAATCCATCTTCTCGATGCCGATTCCGTGCTCGCCGGTGATCGTGCCGCCTGCTTCGGCGCAAGCGGTAAGAATCTCCTCGTTTACCAGTTCAACGCGCTCGCACTGGTCCGGATCTCGCTCGTCAAATAGAACGATGGGATGGATGTTCCCGTCACCCGCGTGGAAAACATTGGCGATTGGTATATCATATTTCCGGGATATTGCTGCGACCTGTCGGAGAACTTTGGGCAGCTGGGTTCGTGGAACTACACCATCCTGAGTTATGTAACTTGGAGCCAACCGTCCGAAAGCGCCGAAGGCGCTTTTGCGCGCCTTCCAGAGGTTTTCTCGATCCGCGTCATCTTTGGCGTAACGCACTTCGCGGGCATTGTGCTTGTTTAGAATGTCTATGATGCGTTGCGCCTGATCCTGCATACCGGCTTCAATACCATCAAGCTCAACAATCAAGATCGCCTCGGCATCAAGCGGGAAGCCGTAGTGGAATCCATCTTCCAAAGCCTTGATGACGAGTTGATCCATCATTTCTAGCGCGGCAGGGATAATACCCGCAGCGATAATACTCGACACTGCGTTAGAGGCATCGTCCATCGTCTCAAATATGCTGAGAGTCGTTTGATAGGTCTGGGGACTTCGAAGGAGACGCACGGTCGCTTTCGTCACGATCCCGAAGGTACCTTCGGAGCCAATCATGACGCCGCGCAAATCGTAACCGGGAGTTTCTTCAATAGCTCCGCCGAACACGACAATCTCCCCGTTTGGCAGGACGACCTCCAGCCCCAATATGTGATCCGTAGTCACACCGTATTTAAGGGTATGCGGGCCGCCGGAATTCTCAGCAATGTTACCGCCGATAGTACACGCTTTCTGGCTGGATGGGTCCGGAGCATAGAAATAGCCATCATCTTGTACGGCATGGGTCAACAGTAAATTTACCACTCCAGGTTCCACCACCGCACGTTGGTTCTTCAGGTCAATTTCGAGTATCCGGTCAAGTCGATTGAGGGCAATCAGCATACCACCGCGTACCGGAAGCATTCCACCGCTCAGTCCGGTACCGCCGCCGCGGGCGATAAACGGGGTTTGATATTTGTTAGCCAATTTTACAATTGTCGAGATTTGTTGGGCATTTTCCGGGAAAACAACCATATCGGGCAATGCTTTGAATAGCGTCGCACCATCACATTCATACACTGACAATGCGGTCGGGTCTGTGAGTACATTCTGGGGGCCGACTACATCTACAAGCTCTTGGATTAATTCATTTTCATCAGACATTGGGACATCCTCCTTACATGTGATTAATTCCTGAGTGGGTGCCGGCGAAGGAACATATCGGTGCATGGATGTGTAAATTCATTGTTAATGAGCCGGGATATAGATTGAAAGCGAGGTTTTTGAGCATCACTATATTTATGACTCATGAACGACGTGATAAAGAACGATTTCATTGCGCGATCTTTCTAGGTACCAACAATCGCAATTGAATCACTGCAGAAAGTTTGTTATCAGTCTTGAAATTCGGTTCATCCTAAGTCGTCAAAAACAAAAAAGCCAAGATTTCTTTGTATCGGAAGTGTCGGAAACCTCGGCTTGAGTTGCGCCACATGCAAAACTTTGGAAGCAAAACAGTTCAATTCATTGTTCGATAATCTTCAACTCATCTTCGGGGCCCCGCTCACTCAACTCCACCGAGAGTTGGTTCGCAACTTCGTGAAACGCTTGAGATTGCGGCGATTCTGGGTGGGCGGCGACAATCGGGACACCGAGATCTCCGGCGGTGCACACTTCCGCGTCCAGAGGAACGCACCCAAGGAATGAAACCCCTAGCTTGTGGCTAGTCTTTTTTCCGCCGTCAGACCTGAAGATGTCCGTCCTCTCGCCGCAGTGGGGGCACAGAAAGTAACTCATATTCTCCACGACACCCAGAATCGGCACGCCCAAGCGGTCGAACATGGCAGCACCGCGTCTAACATCGGCTAAGGCGACATCTTGGGGTGTCGTCACTATCACCGCACCGGTGAGAGGGATGGCTTGGGTCAAGGAGAGCGCCGCATCTCCCGTGCCGGGCGGTAGATCAATGATAAGGTACTCCAGTTCCCCCCAATTCACGTCGCTAAGAAATTGACGGATTGCGCTGTGCAACATGGGACCCCGCCATATCATCGCCTGTTCCTCCGGCACCATGAAACCGATTGACATCAACTGAATGTTATGTCGAACAAGCGGGATTAATTTTCTTTCCGGGTTTGTTTGAGGTTTCTCGCTAATGCCCATCATTGTGGGAATACTCGGCCCATACGCATCGGCATCCATTAGCCCCACCTTTGCTCCGCTGCGGGAGAGCGCAATTGCCAAGTTGGTTGCGACCGTCGATTTTCCCACACCTCCCTTTCCGCTTGCCACGGCAATCTTATAACGAATGTCAGGAAGTTCCACATTGTGTTGTCCGGTTTCCGCTTGGGGCACACCCTGCGCAGGGCTTGAGCGCGGCGGGGCCGCAGGACGGGAAAGTTGCGAGCCACTTATTACTTTAAGCTCCGGATGCCCCTTTGTGGTCGACTGATTCAATTCGTTGCTCGTTGAATCCGAATTTTTATTGCCTTTCTTGAAGAGGTTCATGGTTAATCCTTTAGAAGGTACACATCATGCAAATTCGTCATGTCTCAATGTTTTCCCTTAGAACGCATTCATCTCTCACGCCGTATTCGAAATATTCTCTTCATAAAGCGGTGACAGTTGCCGCAAGCGATGAACCTCTTTCACAACGGCGTCAATAACTTGATCGACCTCTACCTCGGTTGTGAATCGGCCCAATCCAAAGCGAACCGCCGTATGCGCGAGTTCCTTTTTCAGTCGCATGGCGAGCAAAACGTGCGACGCTTGAACTGCGCCGGATGTGCAAGCAGAGCCTGCAGACAGCGCAATGTTGTCCAAACTTGCCAACAATGCTTCGCTTTCGACAAATTCAAAACTTATGTTGAGATTCCCAACTAAGCGCTTCAACGGGTGGCCGTTGAGATTAATGTGGTCTATCCGATTGAATAGCGCGTGAAGGAGCTTGTCTCGCAGAACCGCGATTCGCTCAGATTCATCGACCATCAGAGTTTTAGAGAGTTCGCATGCCTCGCCAAAACCTACGATTGCCGGAACGTTGAGCGTGCCGGGTCTTATGCGATTTTCCTGCCCGCCGCCGTGAATCATTGGAGCTAAATGAATTCTCGGTTTTCTCGCTCGAATGTAGAGAGCGCCAATTCCTTTGGGGCCATACATTTTGTGCGCGGTAAGAGACATAAGGTCAAGGCCGAGCCGGTTTACATCTGAGTCAATCTTTCCAACCGCCTGCACAGCATCAGAATGGAACAGGACACCTTGGCATCCTGCAATCTTTCCAACCTCCGCGAGAGGATTAATGGTGCCAACCTCATTGTTCGCATAGATTAGACTAATCAGAATAGTTTGCTCCGTGATACAGTCCCGAACCTGCTGCGGATGTACCATCCCATACTTGTCAACAGGCAGATACGTGACTTTGAACCCGTCGTTCTCCAAGACCGCACACGTGTCCAATACGGCGTGGTGCTCCGCAGTGCTGGTAATAATGTGGTTGCCTTTGTGCCTATAAGCGTATGCAACGCCTTTGATCGCCAGGTTGTCCGATTCCGTGGCGCCGCTCGTAAAAATCAGTTCGTCCGTTGAGCAACCGATGAGTTCAGCCACTTGGTGCCGAGCTTTTTCAACAGCGTCTCTTGCTTTCCACCCAAACAAATGCGCTGTGCTAGACGCATTGCCGAAACAGGTTGTCAGATAGGGTATCATCGCATCTACGACCTGTGGATCTATGGGTGTCGTCGCATGGTAATCCATATAGATGATGCTGTCTTGGCTATTCATCTGCGCACACCTTCGGCTCGAATCATTGATAATTTTACTGCACACCAAACTGAAAGTCAAGCGCAATGCCGAGGTTTGCTCGGGGCTTGTGCAGCGACGGCGCTTCCTTATTTCAACTTGAATCTCCGTCCCATTTTCACCTATAATACCATTCTATCGTATAGGTGTTTATTGTGTACGTGCCGTGATACATTCTTGCCGTTCCCGACACACTGACTGCGCATCTCGTTCCCACATTTCTGCTTCTTGACCCGCGAAGGAGTTTATTTCTTTGGGCTTTCTCAACCCGATTTTGCTTCTCGGAGTGCTTGCAGCCGCAGTACCTCTTCTCATTCACCTTTGGAGCCGCCGTCAAGCGAAAAGGGTTGATTTCAGCAGCCTTATGTTTCTCTTGGTTGCGCATCGCCAGAACGTGAGGAGAATTCAGCTCAAGAATCTTCTAATCCTGCTACTGCGAGCGGCGATCATCACCCTTATTGCACTAGCCCTCGCCCGCCCTCTGCTGAAGAATCAGTTCTCGTTTGCAGGGGCCCGCGCGAAAACTAGCGCAGTCGTAATACTGGATAACTCCTTCAGTATGGGATATAAAGGTGTGCAGGGTCAAAGATTCGAGAAGGCAAAACAGGTAGCAATGGAAGTCAACGACTCGCTTCGACGCGGAGACAGCGTAGCGGTCATCTTGATGTCTGACATTCCTGACCCAATCTTCATGAAGTTGACAAGAGACTTGGATGCCGCAAAAGCAGAGATTCGCCGGGCCGAGATTTCCAGCAGGCCTACTCTCGTACCTCCTAGCCTAGAGCTGGCTCACGATATCCTTGAAACCACGGTGAACCCGAACAAGGAGATTTACTTAATTTCCGACTTTGGCAGAAATGGTTGGACCAATTGGGGAGGCGTGCCGAATCGTTCAGGAGCTAAGATTTACCTGATTCCGGTTGGTGAGGGGAATGACGACAATACAAGCATTGAAGAAGTTCACATTTCTAATCAACTAATTGGCGCACATCGTCCGGTTCAGTTTAAGGTAAGTGTGAATAACCATTCTGCGTTGTCACCGAGGGAGATCACGTTGACGTTGTATATTGATGACAAAAAGCGGAGATCGCTGAGTTCCACCGTACCGGCACGCGAGTCTATCGCTGCCACGTTCACACAAAAATTTGAGTCGCCCGGAACACATACAGGTCATGTCGATCTCACACCGGATCGATTACAGTTTGACAATCGGCGTTACTTTGCGTTAGGCGCCTACGGTCAGATTCGAGTGCTCTGCGTCGGTGAACAGACCCTTTACTTAACGTTAGCATTGAATCCCGAATCACAGGTAACACCTTCATCAGATTACACCATTCTTCCGGTAAGTTGCTCTGCTCAAGAGTTCGAAGATTTCGCGTTAGAGGACTACGACGTTGTCGTCTTTGTTGATGTGCCACTACTGACAGATCGGATAAAGCAACAGCTCCAAAGTTTCAACCGCGCCGGTAAGAGCGTCGTATATTTAGTGGAGGACAAGATTGACGTGTCAAGCTACAATCGGTTTTCAAATTGGTTGCCAGCCAGCCTTGGCGCCTTAACCGACTGGCAGGTGCCTTTGAATTTGTCCGAGTTCGACCCGGACCACCCAATCTTCGATATTTTTGGTGCGAACGATTTTTCGGGACAATACGCGCCACAGTTTTATCAAGGATTAGTCCTCGATCCGGCGGAGGAGGCACGAGTCATTGCGAGATTGTCTGATGACACGCCTTTTATGGTTGAACGGCGAATTCATACTGGCACGGCCATCATAATTAATGTATCCGGTAGCCGACGTGATGCGTCAAACCTAATGGTCAATCCGCATTTTGTCCCGTTGCTGCAACAGACTGTACTTTATTGCAAGGCAATTCAATCTGCACACGACAGGAATCTGTTGGTTGGAGACACTTTCACCGCAAATTACCGTCATGCGAAGGCAACAAAGGCCTCAGTGGTGCGAGTGGGAGACTCATCCGGTTCAAACAGAACTATTTCAATTGGTGCAAGTGGTGTTCTGAAATTTGATCAAACGGAATTACCCGGCATCTATCAGGTCGATATACACGGCAGGGATCGCTTGGTTCGAGATTTTTTTGCCGTAAACGTTGACCCTGCGGAGTCCGATTTGCAGACAATTGAGATTCAGGAAGCAATCGAACGAATCGGTGCTCAACCGTTGTTTGCCGACTCGTCCGAATCCTTGCATCTTAGGCTTGACTCTTACCGAATGGGAAAGGAGATTTGGGGCGAACTGATAATATTGGCACTAATCTTTATGCTCATCGAAGGCATACTCTCGAATCATCAAGGTGCTGCTCCAAAAGAATCATCGGCAGCATGATAGCCCTACTCCGATTTTAGGATTCAAGTGATAAGCGCTCGTATATTCGTCAGTGTGGCGATTTTCATTACATTTTGCAGTTTGGCGATGGCAAATCACCAAGCTGTACGCAAAATCATCCTGCGCGGTAATGAGGCATTTTCTGATGAGCAGCTCCGTCAAGGAATGCGAACCGAAGTGGGAAAGGTTTACGATGAGGAATTGCTAAAGGAGGACTTCCAACGAATAGTCGACTTCTACAAAAAACATGGGTACAGTTTTGCGCGAATTGATGAAAAACGCCTGTTTAGAAGACGGTTCCCCGATGGAGTTTATCTTCATATCTACATCGACGAAGGACGAATTGGGCGGCTGACAGTCGAAGGCAACTCGCGCACGAGGGATCATGTTATTCTCCGAGAGCTTCTAATCAAGACAGGGGATGTCTACACGGTTGAAGATGAATTGGAAAGTGAACGCATTCTACGCCGAAAACCATTTCTGGGGGATGCAGAAATTGGCGCTACGTGGGACGCCGAAACGTCTACCGTCGAGGTACATGTTGTTGTCACGGATCTCTGGTCGTTGATTCCTGCCCTCGATATTCCGGCGTTTAGCAAAGATAGTTCCGACTTTCTCGTTCAGGTCGTTGATTCGAATATGTTTGGCACCGGCAATCAAGCACAATTTCGATATCAGCGGATTAGTGAGGCGGGGGAAAGAACGAGAAGCCTCATTCGCACCCGGTACACGGATCCGCGCCTCTTCAGTTCGCATTTAGAATTTGATGGACATTACACGCAGAAACGTGAGGGCGATTCGTGGCAAGTCAGTCTAAAGCGGCCACAATACACGCTGAAAACCCGGTGGAGCGCTGCATTTTTGGCATCAGAGCACGTAGATTTGAAACGCTGGTATGAGAATGGCAAGAAAACGGAGACGTTCGACCGTAGTCTTTATCGGGGCACGGGGCAGATCACCCGTTACTTCGGGACTCGACATCGGCAGGTACAACTCTCCGTATGGGGCTTTTCAGAACGCTCAAGGTTCGAGTTGCTGGAATCACATTCTTCACCCAATCTTGGTGCGACGTGGGGAGCTACCAAACGTCGGGAGTCACAATTTTCTCCGCGAGATCGTGACATAAAGATCCTCGGCATCTCCATTGGGCGTCGAGACATCGATTTCGTTCGGACTCGATACGTCAATCAAATGGGTCGGGTGGAGGACATTGCCGTAGGATACGGATACAGCATGTCCATGGGGTATGGTTCGCCGTTCTACGGATCCGATCGGTCGGAAACGGTCTTAAACTGGTTGTTCTCCTCATCGCTGGCGCACCAAGACTCGCTCTTCCTGAATATCCATGCTGACTATACGATTCAATTTAGCAATAGGAATCGTGACTCGGTTTTTAAAGGCAGGGTTAAGTCTGTCCGTAAAGACCTGTTCTATCAAACATTAGCAGTTCAGTTGTCTAGTGTGTTCGAGTTCGGGCGTGAGGAGGAGAGCCAGGTAATTCTAGACGGGGAACACGGGATGCGCGGTTACTCCCCGTACGCCTTCAGTGGTGAAAAGATGATAATCTTGAATATTGAAAGCCGCTCAATCTTCAACGGCGGCATATTCGAGAGGCTGAAATCTTTAGTTGCAGTCGGATCGGTGATATTTTTGGATCTTGGTTACATTTGGAGCGGCAATGAATTCGTCTTCAACGAACCGAAGCGCAGCGTGGGTGCAGGACTAAGATTTAGCATCCCACGGTTAAGCGGATCACGCGTGTTTAGATTCGATCTTGCTTACCCGTTGGATATGCGCGGCGGCACTTCACGCGTTCCTGTTATTACCTACGGCATCGGTCATGTCTTTTAGCGCGGCTTGCGAAGAGTCATTTCTCAATAATAGAAACTTTCGCAACATCATGTGAACGCCGGAAGTTCTTCGTGATTCCAGGTGACACAATTGGTGAGACTTCATGAAACGTATCCTGATTGACACTGACATCGGTGTAGACGATGCGCTCGCCGTTATCTTTGCACTGAAATCTCCGGAACTCCACGTTGAGGCAATTACAACGGTGAGCGGCAACGTTCATGTGGAGCAGTGTACTCGAAATCTACTGATCACGCTTGGGTGCATGGAGCTCAAAGAAATACCGTTGATTTCCCAAGGGGAAGAGGCACCGTTGACTTTACCGCTAGTCACATCCGCTCACGTTCACGGTTCCGATGGGCTGGGCGGTATATCTGAGAGCTTGAGCCCTGACGGAACTAGGCTTTACCCGCCACTTGAATGGCCGCTGTCCTCGATGCGCGGGCCGGATGCGATAATCGATCTGGTCAATCGATATTCCGGCGAGCTAATTCTGGTTCCTGTCGGTCCTCTGACTAATATTGCAAAGGCGATGCTCAACAATCCGACTGCGATGCGAGGGGTTCGAGAGATTGTGCTGATGGGTGGTGTATTCGAAATCTACGGCAACGTGACGACACAAGCCGAATTTAACATTTATGCGGATCCGCAGGCGGCACAGGTGGTATTCAACTTTGGTGTGCCAGTCACCATGACTCCCCTTGATGTAACACACGACGTGGTTCTGACCCGCGACCGGTTGGACGCAGAGGCTAACCAGCGGAACACGCGGTTGATTCAGTTCTTGCGCGACTCAACACAGGCATGTATGGTGTACCATCAGGGGCGCGAAGGGGTCAAGGGATTGTATTTGCACGATCCTCTTGCAATCGGCTATCTACTGCAACCGGACCTTTTTGATGTTGTGGATGCCTATGTACAGGTGGAGACGCCAGACAACTTGACTCGAGGCAGAACCGTCGGCAACCTCCGCGCACATCGCGCAGATTCTGCTCCAAACGCTCGAGTGTGTGTCGGGGTTGATGCGGATCGATTTTTGAGATTCTTCCTCGACCGTGTCGTGGATGGCCACTAGCTAGAAATTACGATGGCTCCCCATTCGTGAACCGGGAATGAAGAGGAAATCGTTATAACGGCTTCGCCGAAGAACATTCGGGAGTTTCAACTTGGGCAGTTCAATCTCCTCGAAAGTCACGAGTTGCCGGGGGGTAAGAGTTGCTCGAATCTCTTGAATGAGATTCGTAATTTCCTTTATGTATTCCTGACGTTGCCGGGCAAAAGCCCTAATCATCGTTCTCAATGCGTTCTGTTCACGATATACTTGCCGCATCGTTCGCCTTCCTCCGCCTTCATATCGGCTTAGCCGCGGCAGGCTTGCTTCACTCCGATAACGCTGATAAGACAACTCTAATTCGTGCTTTTCAAAGTTGTAATCTTCAACAATATCAGAAATGAACTCAATTTTTGGTTCAACAATTTCTCTCTGTCCAGGAGATAGGTTGAGCGCGGCAGCACTCTTTTGCACTTCTATGAGCTTGACTCCCCCACATGCCGCAAGCGTTAACACGTAGCTCAATAGAACGAGCGCGTAATTTGGCTGTCCCATCTCTTAATTCCTTTCAATCAAGATTACTCACCGGAGATTCTTCGCAGGGCAACTCATACAATTCACCGTATTTCTGCCTCAGGTAGGCGATATAAGGTTCCACTTGTAACGAGCCGCCGGTGACGCGCTGAACAAGCTCAGACGCCGTGAATTTACATCCGTGTTGGTAGATATTCTCCTTCAACCACCGGTGGAGCGTTCCAAATTCGCCAGCCTCAATTTCGGAGAATACTTCGGGGTGATTGTCGAGTGCGCTCGCGAAAAACTGTGCACCAAGGATGTTTCCCAAGGTGTATCCCTGAAACGCTCCGCCAATTGTTCCGGCGTACCAATGGACATCCTGCAGTACACCATCACGGTCATCCGGCGGGACAATCCCGAAATCGGCTTGAAAACGCTCCCGCCACGCATCGGGCAGGTCTGCCACCTTCAGCACGCCATCCAACAGATCCAACTCCAATTCGAACCGCAACATTACATGTAGGTTATATGTGACTTCATCGGCATCCGTTCGGATTAGCGACTTCTGTACCTTGTTAATCGCGCGATAGAAAGTCTCCAAAGATACGGTGCCAAGTTGATCGGAGAATTCCGCTTGGAGCCTGGGGTAAAAGCAGTTCCAAAATCTTCTGCTCCGCCCCACGACATTTTCCCATAGGCGAGACTGGCTCTCGTGAACACCTGAAGACGTGCCGTTAGCGAGAGGCGTTCCGTCAAGTTCCATACGGATTCCTTGTTCGTACATCCCGTGTCCGGCTTCATGGATCGTACTGAAGAGGGCATCGCTCAAATCATCCTCTTTTGAACGGGTCGTAATGCGAACATCACCGAGAGAAAATTTCGTCATGAATGGGTGATGAGTTTTATCTTGCCGACCACGTTCGAAGTCGTAGCCGAGGCGCTTGATTGTTTCGATTCCAAACCTCAATTGCCGCTCTTCAGGGAAAGTTTGATGAAGGCAAGAATCATCAGCGGGCGTTTGCGCAGTGATTGCATCCACGATGGGTACAAGGCGCTCGCGCAAATTGGAAAAAATGCGTCTTACGTCCGAGGCTTTCATGCCGTAGTCGCTAAAGTCAATCAGTGGATCAGCGATATGTTCGTATCCGGGAAAGAATTCAGCCATTTGACGGCTCATCGCCAGTGTTTCTTCAAGGCAGGGTCGCACCATGTTGAAATCATTCGCCGGTCTAGCTTCGGTCCAGACTTGATAGGACTCCGAGCAGTGACTATAAAACTTTTGCATAAACGCCGGTGGAACTTTGATCGCACGTTCATATTCGCGCCGCGTCACGCGAATCAGGCTGGCGTCATCCGAGTCACACGGAAGTTGCTCTTCGTACGGTTGAAGTTCATCAAGGAGTTTGCCGAGTGCCGGGGTTGTAAATTTCTCATGAGCGAGGCGGCTCAAGGTTGCGGTTTGGCGTGCACGCGCCGCGGCCCCTCCCGATGGCATGTAAGTTGATTGGTCCCAATACAACAGAGCTGCGGCGGACTGTAGATCGTCAACTTCAATAAGGCAGCACTTAAGTTCCTTTAATTTTGCTTCCAATAGTTTAACTCCTCTTCAAAAACCAAGCGCAAATGCCAGAGGTTTCGTGTCCACCATGAATCCGCAAGATTGCCAAACAAGCAAGTTTAATGAACAAGCAACCCGTCAATCTGGCTTGGTTCGACTGTGTGTCCAAAATGACTCAAGATAGTTGGAAACAGGTCAACGGTGCGAATGTATTCTGTCTCAATGGGTACGTTGATAGCGAGCGGTACGAACATCTGTTGTGCATGCAACGCTCCGTGGGTTGCGTGATGTTCCGGGTATTCATAGCGCGCGCGCAAGTCGTAGCCGGGTTTGGCGCTTAGTACGAGGTCTCCTGTTCGTTCACCCTGGAAAATCTGCCACAGTTGCACCAAACCGTCAGGATAATCGGAATCGTACGTTTGAGAAAGCGCCTCACGGTAAGATATGTCTTCATAGAATGTCCCGTAACCGAGAGGATCTGTGCCTCGAAATGTATACGAGAATGCCCCGTTATAAAGTGTAATTTTCCCTTCCCCTGTTTTTTTCTTTACGATTATGCTCTTGCTTTTGCTCTGTCCCGCGACAAAATCAAGCCCTTCAATGTCAAGGAGCGGGATCAATGACACCTATACCGTTCAGTTGTTCAATTGACAGGCATTCTCCCCAACCTGACTTCGGCTTGACAGCCGCACCTGTTGTCCCTATATTTTGCCCTTTGACATAAACATGCGCCATCCCGTTCCCCGAGACCATGCTAGAGGAATCAGCTTGTTGCCTCCACAGCAGCGGATAATGGAGACAGCGCAAACCCATAATTTCCAAATGGCGTGGAACATCAATATGCGTGTGTGTATTGCTCATTCCGTGGTCGCTTGTAATCAAAATCAATGTATCGTCAAAGTCATCTGATTCTTGCAGAATTCGGCAAACGTCCCCGACAGTTTTGTCTATCTCCCGGTAAGTGTCAAGCACTCTGGCTGATGTCGTGTGCGACAAATGCGATAACGTGTCCACTCCGGGGAAGAGACACATTACAAATTCGTCGCCAGCTTTTATTGCATTCAATAGGCCGCGAGAAACAATGGTATTCACGAACCGCCAGCGATCGGAAAAATGGGCGTAGGTATACACCAGCGGTTTTATACAACGAGTTCGGTTTCGAGATGGTGGACAGCCGCGGGTCAATGGGTTGCAAATATTACTCACCGGCGAAAAAAAAATCGAGCAGCGTAGGCTTAAGCGGTAAATCGTCGGTAAAGGAAAGTCCGTCTAGCCCCATGTAACTGGATATTCCCGGGCTGCGGAATCGGTGAGGATTTTGAAACTGCCTCTTTGACAACCAGCGAAGACCGGGGACATTTGCAGTACCTGGAAAAAGCCCTATAAAGAACGGAATAAATGCAGGTCCTGTCGCTGATGGAAAGGTCGAAACGGCTTTTTTGAATGAGCCTCGATCTATCACATGTTCCTTGATATTCGAGAGTGTACCATCGTTGACTAAATCCTTAAATATCTGATATGGCGAACCGTCAATCAAGATGAAGATGAAACGTGTAAACGAAGCCTTATGACTCATTGGAGACGTTAATTTGAACGGGGTGTCACTTCCGGGAACATCTGAAAGAATCTCTGGTTTTCGGCGCCCCAAGTAAGTACGCAAAGTAACGCGGTCCGAATTCGGGAAATGATTGCAAGGATCTAGCAGCCTTCGGGAACCAAGAATAGATGTGCAATTCGCCGTAGAGTTGGGATTGAACAGACGTGAGAAATAGTTGTCAGTCCAAATTGTGGTACTGTTGTTCGAGTAGGAGGCCGCGCGGATTATCTGTAGTGGAACCCCGACTATACAAGACGAGTCTTTACGTCCAGCGAAACTCGTTTTCAGTCTTCACGTCGACGATTATTGGTATTACAAAAGACTCTGATTTGCACGCGATTTTCGAGGAGGATTGCAGAAACCGCAGAACCATGAAAAAGGTACCTCCTCGAAACCCCGAGTATGGTTTCGCTGTCTACTGATTGACATGGTTGGGACACTCTCAAGCACTTGAGCAAGCAGTGTATCAGAAATCGACGGGAAACGCAAGGATTGGTTAACCCAAAAATCCTTGACAACACACGGTTCAGGTGCTATGCTCATTCCCACGCATTACTTCCGAGGACTTGATATGGGTTGGGAAACATTGGGCCTGGACGCCTGGGTGACATTGGCTGTCGTTACATTAGTGCTCAATTTGTTGATTTTCACGCGTGTCAGTCCGGACGCAATCCTGCTTGGTGGCTTAATCCTGTTGCTGACAGCAAGGATTCTCACGCCTGCCGAAGCCTTCTCCGGATTCGCAAACCCCGGGATGATTACGGTGGGGGTGCTTTTCGTCGTCACTGCCGCACTACGTGAGACGGGTGTCATTAACCTGATTGTTCGACACTTGCTCGGTCGCCCCAAATCGCTCTCGGCAGCGCTTTTTCGCATTGCGTTGCCTGTTGCAGCCACCAGCGCGTTTCTGAACAACACTCCCGTTGTCGCGACACTCCTACCGGCGGTTGATGAATGGGCGAAACAGAATCGTCTATCTGTATCCAAATTGTTGATCCCGCTAAGCTATTCGGCGATCTTGGGCGGGATGTGTACGCTGATAGGCACGAGCACCAATTTGGTAGTCAACGGCCTGCTGGTAGAGTGGGGAAAACAGGGCCTTGGAATGTTCGACATCACGAAGGTCGGGTTGCCCTGCGCGTTGATAGGAACAATTTACACGGTGGTGTTTAGCCGGTGGCTATTGCCCGAGAGGCGCCCGGTGCTTCGGCGAACCGATGATCCGCGCGAGTACACGGTCGAAATGCTTGTAGAAGGTGGTAGTTCTCTCGTAGGTCAATCGATCGAGCAAGCGGGGTTGCGGCATCTTGAGGGACTTTACTTGATGGAAATTGACCGCGACGGCCAAGTGATGGCTGCTGTTTCACCGCAAGAACGGCTTCGAGCAAGAGACCGCCTAATCTTTGTCGGGATTGTCGAATCAGTTGTCGATCTGCAGAAAATTCCCGGCTTAACCCCCGCCACAGATCAGATTTTCAAACTTGACACGCCAAGGTCCGAGCGATGTCTCATTGAAGCCGTCGTCTCAAACACTTGTCCGCTCGTTCGCCAAACCATTCGCGAGGGGCAATTTCGTTCGACTTACAATGCGGTAGTTATTGCAGTCGCTCGAAATGGCGAACGCATCCGTCGAAAGATTGGAGACATCGTGTTGAGGGCAGGCGACACCCTACTGCTGGAGACCCATCCTTCGTTTGGGACTCAGCAGCGAAACTCGCGCGATTTCTTCTTGGTGAGCCAAGTGGCGGATTCCAACCCGCGGCGCCACAGCCATGCCTTGATGGCGATAGGGCTTCTGACCGGGATGGTTGCGATAGTGGTCGTCCAACCCGAACTCATGCTGAATGCCGCACTCTTAGCGGCCGGACTCATGCTCTTGACCGGTTGCTGCTCGATGGCAACGGTAAGACGCAGCATCAACTTGCAGGTCTTGCTAGTCATTGCGGCGTCTATAGGAATTGGTCACGCAATGCAGAACACCGGAATTGCCGGCGCAATTGCGCGATCACTGATCGCGATGGCGGGCCAAAAACCGTTGCTCGTGTTAGCAGTGGTATATGTCATCACCTTGTTGTTCACCGAAACTTTAACCAACGTTGCGGCGGCTGTGCTCGTTTTCCCGATTGCAATTGCGACGGCTGACAACCTCGGCGCGAATTTCATGCCGTTTGTAATCGTGACAATGGTGGCAGCGTCGGCGAGTTTTGCCACTCCGTTAGGTTATCAGACCAACTTGATGGTGTATGGGCCCGGCGGCTACCGTTTCAGTGACTACCTGCGAATCGGACTTCCGTTAGATATATTAGTAGGGGGTATAGCAATACTCCTCACACCTCTCGTATGGCCTCTCTGAAGATTCTAGACCTATCGATTCCTGGTGCAACCGTGCGGCTCGAATCGCTAGTTTGTGCCTCAGCCGCATATAGTAGGTCAAAGGAACTGACTACGGGTGTGACTTGCAAGCAACAAAGGGGCAATTGTTAGCGGGAATTTGCGTCGAGCAATCTTGCCCGAAAATCGTTGGCTGGTTGAACGCACATGCTGAACTTTCGATTAATCGATCCCTTGATTGAATTGGCACTTGTAGAGGATGTCGGCTCTGGCGACATTACCACTGAGTCCACTATTTCGAAATTTCAGGCTGCGAGAGGCACTATCGTTGTACACAACAGCGGTGTCATTGCGGGGCTGCCTATTGCCGAACGTGTGTTTGGCAAGATTGATCCATCTCTCAAATTCGAGTCGTTTGTTTCAGACGGTTACTTCGTGCAAGAGACAGCGCCGATCGCCAGTGTGACCGGTACAACGAGTTCAATTCTCACCAGTGAGCGTATCGCCCTCAACTTTCTGCAGCGGCTCTCGGGCACGGCGACACTAACCGCAGAGTTTGTTGCTGCCACGGCTGAGTACCCTGTTAAGATTCTCGACACTCGGAAAACAACGGCAGGCTGGCGGACGATTCAAAAGTATGCTGTTCAGGTCGGCGGCGGGCATAACCATCGCTTTGGACTGTACGATGGTATTCTGATTAAGGATAACCACATCATTGCCGCTGGAGGCGTCGCTCGAGCCGTCGAGCAAGCCCGGATTATCGCACCACATACTTCAAGAATCGAGATAGAGGTGGAAACACTAGATCAGGTACAAGAAGCCTTGCAAGCCCAAGCCGATATTCTTCTGTTCGATAATATGCCCGTTGGCATAATGAAGGCGGCCGTTGAATTGGTCAACGGCAGAGCCATCACGGAAGCGTCGGGTGGAATCACGTTGGAAAAGGTCGAGGCTGTCGCGGCGTCAGGTGTAGACCTTATCTCTGTCGGTGCACTAACTCATTCGGCAGTACCGCTAGACATGAGTTTGGACTTGGAAATCTGTTAAAGAGGGAGGGATTATTGGCACAGGCGAGTTGTTTGGGAAGCATTTTCCCGTGTTCAAGATTGATTCAGGAGCGCAGATCAAGCGGTTTCGGAGGTGACGATTTGTGTGGAAGGAGCCCATGGAATCATAAATGCAAGAGTTCTTGAGTCGATCCCTAAATCGTAAAAACATCACACGCGGATTCGTATTTTTCGGCCTTTGTACGGTAGTTGGGTTGTGTGCTAGCTTCTTGTGGAGCGGCACTCAAGATCTTGGCACTCACATCCTGTCCATGCGGGGGAAGTTCATTCTCCTGGCAGGGTTGTGCATGCTCACGGATTGGCTGCTTGGGGGAGCGCGTATCCATATCTTTTGCCGGAAGATGACTACCGGCCTCACCTTCTATGACAGCATACGCGCGAATCTGTCAACTATATGCGTAGGAGGCATTACGCCCTTTCAGGCGGGCGGAGTGGGTCACATCTATATTTGCAGTCGTGTAGGGGTGCCCGTAGCAGGCTGTATTACGGCGGGGATTATATCTTTTACCGGCACCCTAATGTTCCTGTTTCTCGCCGCGGCGTACGTTGCCGTTCACGCACCGGATTTCGTTCCCAGCGAAATCACGCGTGTTAGTCGATACACCCTGTTGATGTTTTCGCTCTTCCTCTCGTTTTTTCTCCTCATGGTGGTAAAGCCGAAGGTTTTTCTCATTCCTTTGACGCTGATGCGGTTTCCCGATCGTCGTGGATTCCACTTCGCGAGTAACCTTCTCAATCGATTGGTTACGACGCTCGACAAACTCATCACGGATCATGCGACGTACACTCGGATGTTCATCACGGATCACAAAGGGATTTGCGTCGTCAACTTTTTGTGTACTGCAGGAATCTATGCAAGTCGATTCACGGGCGGATATGTCATCGTTCGTGCGCTCGGCGGAGACGCGCCTTTCTGGCATGTAATCGCAATACAATCAATATTACACTTTGTCACACTGTTTGCGCCTAGCCCGGGCGCAGCCGGAATAGCTGAAGTCTTGACCGTTATATTTATGGGGAACCTCTTGGTTGGACACACGGGCGGGTTATATTCCCTGTTGACACGGTTTTTCACTACGTACTGCGGCGTGATAGTTGGAGGAATTGTGCTGGTATCACAACTGGCAAAAGATTTGGATTGGCAATCAAGCAAGGTCACACAAGCGAAGTAACCGACAGTCAGTTCTAACTGGGTATATGACCTTTCATCTTAGGAGTTCTACTTTGGGATGAAATTGACAGCAGAACCACCAAGTAGGCATTTGCAATTGACGCCGCCGGCTTCATTGGCAGCCATTTGATGGACCTGTTAGTGGATCGTAGTTATCAAGTAACGTGCACTGTTCGGCAGACGAGCACCCTACGGTGGCTTGAGACGCAGCTTGCCGGGAAGAGTCCGCCAATTCAATTAGTGGCCACCGACCTTAACGATCCGACTGTGTCACTACCGTCGTTACGAGGTGTCGACATTGCCATTCACCTCGCCGGTTTGACCAAAGCATTCGGTGCTGATGATTACTATCGTACACATGCCGAGGCGACTAGGCACTTGCTTGATGCTTGTGCAGCTAAAAATGGCAGTATGGTTAGGTTTCTCTACTGGAGCAGTTTGGTGGCATGCGGTCCAAGTCCAGGTGGCAGGCAAGCGTCTGAGGACACGCAAGCGAATCCTCCGACAAATTACGGAAGAAGCAAATTAAAAGGGGAGATGGTCGTTCGCGAGTATGCGACTCGGTTGACTGTTCCATTATCCGTCCACCTGCGGTTTACTGCCCTCGCGGAAAGGATATTTAATATTTTGGCGGGAAAAAAGGGATCTTGCCGATTGTCGGCAATCCAGGGCCGCAATTAAGTCTTGTGAATGTGAAGGATCTGGTCCGCGGGATTCACGCGGCGGCGGCCTCCGAACGCGCAGTGGGTGAAACCTCCTTCCTCATTGATGGCGTCGATCATACGTGGTCGTATGTAGCGAAGGCCATCGCTCACAGTTTGGAAACACGACCGTTACCACTGCACGTGCCGTATTTTCCCTTGGATGTCGTGGGCCATTTCACGGAAGTTCCCGCCAAATTCAGGGACGAGCCAGCTACTTTGAATCGCCGGAGGATGATTGATTTAAAACAGCAACATTGGATTTGCGACGATTCCAAGTCAGTGAGGGAACTTGCCTATCGCGCCGCCATTCCAATTTAACAGGGCATCAACGAAACCACCCGTTAGTATCTGGAAATGGGGTGGTTGTGATGCCATGATGCACTCAATATTCATCTAAGTGCTGTAGGGAACCCTGATTTGCGTACCTAACTAGCGTTCAATCGTGAAACACCTAATATGAAAGCTAGATTGACACAATGAAGATTCGGTAATGTGGTCAGAACATTAAAGATGAGAAAGCCGCAATAACCGTCTCGCACCTTAACCGGATTGAGTTCACATCATATCGAATCTTGAAAATATTAGCGGTAAAGGAGAAAGATTATGAGTATCACTGTAATACCTGGGGAAACGAAGATAGGATGGATTGGCACCGGCGTCATGGGGCGTTGGATGTGTCAACACATTATGGATTCCGGGTATTCGGCAACCGTGCACAACCGTACAAAGGAAAGGGCACAACCGTTGCTTGACGCCGGTGCAACGTGGGCGGAATCTTCGCAGGAGGTCGCCGCCGCGTCCGATGTAATCTTCACAATCGTCGGCTTTCCTCCGGATGTTCGCGATGTCTATTTGGGTGAAAACGGTATCCTCAAGGGGGCGAAGTCGGGAAGTATTATCGTCGATATGACGACGACAGAACCGTCGCTGGCGAAGGAGATTTACGCCAAAGCACGGTCACAAGGTATAGCTTCCGTTGACGCTCCCGTGTCGGGCGGTGATGTAGGCGCGCGGGAGGCTCGTCTCTCAATTATGGTCGGCGGCGACGAGGGCGCCGTCAACTCGATTATGCCTCTTTTTGAAGCAATGGGAAAAAGTATCGTGCATCAGGGAGGAACAGGCGCCGGGCAGCACACGAAAATGTGTAACCAGATTGTTGTTGCGGGGACCATGATCGGGGTCTGTGAGTCGCTTCTCTACGGTCACAAAGCGGGTTTAGACTTGGAGACGATGCTATCGTCAATTAGCGGAGGCGCTGCTGCCTGTTGGACGCTTGATAACTTGGCGCCGCGAGTCCTCAAACGCAATTTTGATCCCGGATTCTTCGTAGAACACTTCATCAAGGACATGGGCATTGCCCTTGATGAATCCAAAAAGATGGGCATGAGCCTTCCGGGGCTTTCCCTTGTCCACCAACTTTACATTGCCGTGCAAGCTCAAGGGCACGGTAGACTTGGGACACATGCGCTGACGTTGGCGTTGGAACAGATGTCTGGTGGAGGGACGGATTAATTGCTCGTGGGGCAATAGATCCGGTGGCATCGACACGTAGAATACGGAATTTGCCATTTAATCGGCAACTATCCCTAGGGGGTCAACGATTGTTGACCCCTTCTCGCCGGTCTGATACTCGATTCCTTCCGAGAAACCCTATGGTTTCAACTCGCCTCTAAGTGCGCAACTGCCCGTTTCCATAGACGATGTATTTGTAACTCGTTAATCCTTCAAGCCCCATAGGCCCTCGACAGTGGAGTTTCTGCGTGCTGATGCCAACTTCCGCACCGAGTCCGAATTCATAACCGTCGGTAAAACAGGTGCTGGCGTTGACATATACTGCCGCCGAGTCGACCTCCCGCAGAAACCGCTGCGAGTTTGCATAGCTCTCGGTAACGATCGCGTCGGAGTGGTGCGATCCGTAGGTTTCGATGTGATTCACCGCGGCATCGAAGTCCGGAACAACCCGAATCGACAATATCTCATCCAGATATTCCGTTCTCCAATCCTCCTTGGTTGCCGGCTTGGCATCGGGATGCAACTTTCGCGATTCCTCACAGCCCCGCAGCTCCACTCCCTTGGCCGCGAACTTCTCACACATTGACGGGAGGAATTTCGGTGCGACCGACGCATGAACAAGCAACGTTTCCATTGCATTGCACACGGCAACTTTGTATCCCACTTTGGCGTTGATGCAAATATTCTCAGCCATGTTGATGTCGGCAGCCTCATCGACGTAAACATGGCAGATTCCGTCCGCGTGACCAACGACCGCGATGTCGGAGGTATTCATAATGCTACGGATGAACTCTTGGCTGCCTCGGGGAACGATGAGGTCGATGTGGTCGGACATTGAAATCATCTCCCATACCGCCTGTCGATCCGTGATGTCAACAATCTGTATCGCGCCAGGTACACCTTCTGTTTCCGCAGTCTCGGTCAATATGTTTGCTAGGGCGGTGTTTGAATGGATGGCTTCCGATCCGCCTCGCAGGATAACGCCATTGCCCGACTTGAGGCACAAAGCAGAGACCTCGACAGTGACATCCGGGCGCGACTCGTAGATGACACCGATAACGCCAATCGGGACGCGAACTGTCCCAATCTTAAGTCCATTCGGGCGTTCCCCCATGTGAACAATCTCGCCGATCGGATCGGGCAACGCAGCAACCTGAAGGAGGTTGTCCGCCATTTTTTCAATCTTCGTTTCGTCGAGCGCGAGTCGACTCATCAGGGGACCGGCAAGCCCGGTATCGCGTCCAGCTTTCAGATCAACTTCATTCGCGTCTCGAATTTTGTCCCTGAACCGAAGGATGTTTTCCGCCATTGCGACGAGCGCGCAATTGCGCACATCAGAGGATGTCTTGGAAAGTTTTCGCATCGCCGCTTTTGCGGTGCGTGCCTTGGATTCTACCATTGCACGAATCGTTTGACTCACCTAGTTATCTCCTTTTCGTGTATTTCTCAACAGCTATTTGCACACTTTCAATTCATCGATCTGTTTCAAGTTTTCTTCTAGACGGTGTAGAACTTCAATCTCACCTTCCCACTCTACCAAATCAATATCGTCGATTGGCGTGGTCGAACTAACCAGCTCTTGTGACGAGCCGCCATATTTTTCTTCAAAGTGGGAAATTCGCCCTGTCGTTTTTTCAATCCCTAAGCGCAAAAAAGCAGCCTTTTTGAGGAAACCGGAACGAATGAGACGTGCCGCAGATTCAGAATTCACGGTCCGGATTGTCAATAATTCCATGATCTCGTATTCCTTTCGACATAAGCGGCACATCATGTTTCACGCCTGTTCCATCAGCACCAGATTGTCTCGATGGATTACCTCTTCGTAGTAGCGTGATCCCAGGATTTTTTCGATCTCGCGGGTCCGTTTACCGATAATCTTGGTAATGTCCTCAGTGTTGTAATTGACCAGTCCGCGGCCAAATTCATCCCTGTTTTCATCAAGGCATGACACGGTATCGCCGTATTCGAACTCGCCTTCCACACCTTGTACGCCGGATGCAAGGAGGCTTTTTCCTCGATCCACAAGGGCGGCTCGTGCCCCGTTGTCGACAAGCAAACGCCCCTTGGGCGGACGCGAGTAAGCAATCCATCGTTTTCGCGAAGATTTAGGCGTTTGTGGGAGAAACAGTGTGCCGATATGCTCGCCACTAAGGATACGATTGACGGCCTCAGGTTCTTTTCCATCTGCCAGCACCATCATTTCGCCCGACCCTGTCACGATCTCCGCGGCTTGCAATTTCGTAACCATCCCGCCTGTGCCGCCTTGGGTGCCCGCTCTGCCGGCGGCTTTCCTTATGTCTTCGGAGATGACGGGAACAACGTTAATCAGCTCCGAGTGTGAGTCTCTTCGTGGATCACCGGTGAAGAAACCGGCCTGATCGGACAAAACAACCAGCAGATCGGCATCCGCCAAGTTGGTGACTTGGGCTGAAAGCGTGTCGTTGTCGCCGACCTTAATCTCTTCCACGGCCACCGTGTCGTTCTCATTGATGATAGGCACCGTGCCAAGTTGCAGCAGCGTATTAAGGGTATTACTGATATGGGTGTACCGTTTGCGATTTGTAAAGTCATCTTGTGTCAGGAGCATCATCGCCGCCATCTCGCCATAATCCTGAAATCGATCCTCGTAGGCGTGCATCAATCGACTCTGGCCCACGGCTGCCGCCGCCTGCAATCCGGGAATCGTCCGCGGACGACTTGAAAGCCCGAGTGCGCCTACACCGGCAGCAATGGCGCCCGACGTAACAAGGATGACCTCTATGCCCGACTCCTTGACGCGTGCCAAATCGGCGACGAGCCTATCCAAGGCGTTATCATCCAGCTCGAATCCCCTCGAAATGGTGCTGCTGCCGACCTTTACAACGACACGCTTCACACCGGATAGTTGATCTCGGCTACTATCCGGCGTCGATGCCGCTGGTACTGTAGGCGAACTCGAATTCATCGATCTGTACCGTGTCCCCTTCCTTAATCCCGGCCTTGTTGAGCGCATTTATTAGTCCCATCTTCTTCAATTTACGATGGAGTAGGATTAGCGCTTGATCATTTTCCATGTCCGTCATCAAAACGGCACGACGGGGTTCGTCGCCAGCCACAACGAAGCGATGCCCGTCCTTTGTCAATTCAAATCGCCCCCGAGGATTGGCTTCAGAAAGTTCCATTTCTTCAAATGGGAATTCATCTTCCAATCTCTTTTCATTCAGCTCTTGTAAACGGTGATGTATTGCCCAGATTAGCTCTCTGATCCCCTCACCGGTGATAGCGGAAATGGGGAAGGATCGGCGCTTCTCAAAGTAACGCCGGATTCGCGGCAAGTTGGTTCGCGCTTCGGGGACATCCATTTTGTTAAGTGCTATCAACTGTGGGAGTTGGATCAATCGTTGGTCGTGCCCTTCAAGTTCCGCGTTGAGTTTTTCATAGTCCGCGATTGGGTCTCTGCCGTCAATCGCTGCGGCATCGATGACGTGAACTAGCATCTTGGTGCGTTCAATATGCCGCAGAAAATCATGACCCAGCCCTGCTCCTTCGTGCGCGCCTTCGATCAATCCGGGTATGTCCGCCATCACGAAGTTGCGTTCCGCGTCAATTCTAACCACACCGAGGTTGGGCGCGAGGGTTGTGAACGGATAGGGGGCAACTTTCGGTTTGGCAGATGAAACCCTTCCCAACAGCGTCGACTTTCCGGCGTTTGGGTATCCCACCAACCCCACATCAGCAATCAGCTTGACTTCCAGTTCAACGGTGCGTTCCGCGCCGGGTTCGCCCTTTTCCGCAACTCGAGGCGTCTGGAAGATGCTACTTTTGAAATGCGTGTTTCCCTTCCCGCCGATGCCTCCGCGAGCCACAACGACGCGCTGTTCGGCAACAGTGAGGTCGGCGAGAATCTCACCGCCTTCGACATCTCGCACAATAGTACCACAGGGAACGCGGATGATTCGGTCGGCGGCATCCGCCCCGTGCATATCTTTGCCCATACCGGGCTTGCCGTCTTCCGCAACTTGAAGCGGGTTGTGTCTCAGATCGATTAACGTGCTCATGCCTTCCGCCGCTTCAAGAATGACGCTCCCGCCTCCTCCGCCATCACCCCCGTTCGGGCCGCCGCGAGGCACAAACTTCTCCCTGCGGAAACTGATGCAACCATTTCCTCCCTTACCGCCCTTTGCGTGGATTCTGGCTGTGTCTATGTTCATCGCTGACACCCGTGAAGGTGAAAAACAATCTGTAACTGTTTAGTTCGCTCCAAAAAAAAGAGGAAAATTGGTCTAGCATTCATTTCGGTTTGATCGCTTGTAGGAGGGACACCCCTCTGTGGGAGGGGCATCCCTGCCCCGATACTGATTACGGCAGACGTGCAATGAATTGCACTAATACAAAACGGCATCGGCGATATAGATTGATGGACTAAACAGTTATAACAATCTGTAAACTACCATGCGTGATTTACGCTCCGTTGTCGCCAAACGCGAGCACGTCAATTTGAGTCCGTTACCAAACACTGTCAAATTGATGGTGTTCCCCCAAGCAGGCTATTCCATCTCTTCCAAGTCGGTTAAATCTTCGACGCCTGCAATATCTGCTAGCATTCGCGAATATTTTCGCAATTCTCCTTGGAGCGCGCCGAGTTCCTCGCGGAAAATGGCGCGCTCAGAATCATGCTCGAAATCTCCCGCCAGGCTTTTTCGATGCCACTTTGCCGTGAAAGGACGAATCACTTGGTTGAGAACGACAATCGCAATCTTCGTAAAGTTGATGCAGTCGGGCCCCTGTTCTTTGATAACCTCTCTCGTGATTGCAAATAACGAATAAACGCTGTCCAATGCCGTCTGTTCATCGCCGTGATCCACCGGTAGAGGCTGAGTCGTGATTCGCGTCAGCAATTCTATGTACAGCGCCCAAGCGGCATTTTTGTCGGCTGCCTTTGGCGTCCACTCCATTTGTAGAAAGGGAGGAGTGATTTTCAGACTTTTCATGCCCCATTTTTCAAGGAAACTTGAGAGTCTCATTTTCACCACCTTTCACCAGAACGGTTATTTACAAACGATGGATAAGAATTGTCAGGACTAATCGTCTTTCGCCGATCGAAAGCTTCATGTATCCACGATTGCACGAGGTTCGGATCGTCGACCCAATTGTAAATCTTCGCGAAATCACATTCTATATTATCATGAAGTCTAGGAGGGATTGTATTAGGAAAATAGTTATTCGGCTCTCCGTGTGGTCTAGGATAGGTCTGTAGCAAAATTCCTAAAAGACCTGAACGCGGGCTGTACTCCGTTTGACGGATGCTCGCCCCAATCTCCCAATCCACATGCTTTCTCTTCCATGTTTCTGGACCTATCAAAACGACTGTCACTGTTGAATCTCGAAGATATTCATCGCGTATCTTTTGGCGAATAGTTTCAGTCTTTAAATTTGATGCGATATCACCAATTTGGACAGATTTTGATACCATTATGTCGTGAATATCCGAAAACAGCCCTTCGAATAATTCCCTATATTCTTGATCGTTGTCATGATGATAACTTACAAAGACCTTATGGCGATTATTCATCTGATTCAGTCCCTCCTTAGTTTTTCATTTGGAACATAATGAAAAGTTCAATTTCAGCGATGACTTATTGAAATTCTCTGCCAAAATAAACGCGATGGTTGACGATGAAAGTGGAATGACGTCCCTATCTTCTCTCAGAACTCGGTATAAATTGGATTGTTTCCATAATCAACTTGTGAGAATCAATCTTCGTTCCGTCTACTGCGACGCAGCCGGGCAGGTTTGGAACGTAGGCGCCGTAATTGTTCGCGCCTTCTTCGATAATAATGAGGTATTGCAATTCATCCACCTTCCTCAGTAATCTTGCAGAATGCTCAATCCGTCGCTATGTCATTACCAAGAATTTTGAATTCAATTTCTGTGTACAGTCTTGCCCTGCGAATTAGTCGAGTCTACACATTGCCGACTCAATGTCGGCTTTGAGTCTTTTATTACCGGCCCGTTCCGCGAGTTTTAATGCGGTGTCGTAGTCTATGAGAGCATCACGATAATCCTTCAATTGAGCTTTAACCCATGCCTTAGCGGCCCAAGCCTCAGCGAAATCTGGCTTGCGTAGTATTTCCTCGTCAAGATCTGCTATAACAGCACTATATGGTCCGAATTTAGCCATTTTTACAATCCCTCTTTTCCCAGAGGAGATTTCGGCACCAGCTTGTTCAAGACGCATCGCGGTGTCGTAATCTTTGATACTGTCTAAGTATTGACCTGAGATTATCTTGGCAAATCCGCGGTTAACCAAAGCGTCGGCATAATTCGGTTTATTTCGTATTGCTTCGTCATAGTCATTGATTGCATCGGCATATTGCTCCCGGTAAACTCTGACGTTACCACGGCTATAATAAGCTTCGGCATGATCCGGTTTACATCGTATTGCTTTGTCATAGTCATTGATTGCATCGGCATATTGCTCCCGGTAAACTCTGACGTTACCACGGTTACAATAAGCTGCGGCATAATCCGGTCTGAGGCGTATCGCGGTATTGTAGTCATTGATTGCACTGGCATATTGCTTGAGAAAAACCTTTGCAATGCCACGGCTACAATAAGCTGCGGCATAATCCGGTCTGAGGCGTATCGCGGTATTGTAGTCATTGATTGCACTGGCATATTGCTTGAGAAAAACCTTTGCAATGCCACGGCTACAATAAGCTGCGGCATAATCCGGTCTGAGGCGTATCGCGGTATTGTAATCTTCAGTGGCAGAAGCGATTTGCCCCAATTTAGTTTTTGCCATACCCCGTTTCTGGTAGAATAAAGCATCGCGCGGTTTGAATCGGATAGCGGTGTCATAGTTTTTGATGGCGTTAGCGTACTCACCTAACTGAGACTTCGCGAGTCCTTGATTATAGTAGGTTTCGGCGTATTCTAGATTGGGGGGCATCGTATAATTTGGTTCGAGTCGGGCGACAGCGTCGAAATCGGTGATGGCAGCAGCATATTGCTTTAACTCAACTTTTGCCATCCCACGATGGTAGTAGGTTGAAACATAGCTTGGTTTAAGTCGTATCGCGTTGTCGTAGTCTTCAATGGCAGCCGTGTATTGGCCCCTCTCAAATTTCGCCTTGCCTCTCCCAATTAGAGCTTCTGCATAATCTGGTTTTAGTAGAATAGCCAGGTCGTAATCCTTGATGGCTTCGGAGTGCTGTCCAGACAAGGCGTTCGCCATCCCTCGATTTCCGTAGATGGTGGCATCCTCGGGTTTGAGTCGCATCGCTGCGTCATAGTCTTTGATGGCATCGGCGTATTGTTCAATTTTAACCTTTGCGAACCCTCGATCAAGGTAGATTTCGGCATCATCCGGTCTGAGCAGAATCGCGGCGTCGTAATCTGCTACTGCATCGGCGTATTGTCTTGCTTTTTCCTTTGCACGCGCCCGACTCACGTAAATCTCGGCGTTATTCGGTTCGACTTGAATAGCGGCATCGTAGTCCTTAATGGCTTCGTTGTATTGTCCTAACTCAACCTTCGCCAATCCCCTAGCGGCGAACGCTGCAGAATAAACCGATTTAAGCTCTATATCTAGTTTGAGTTGAATGGCTGTATTGTAGTCCTTCATGGCTTCGGCATATTGCCCCAACTCAACCTTCACCAAACCCCGTGCGGCATACGCCTCAGAATAATCCGGTTTGAGCTCTATTGCTGTGTCGTAATCTGCGATCGCGTCAGAATAGTGTCCCAAGCCCACCTTAGCCTTGCCGCGACCGGCGTATGCCTCAGGATAATCGAGTTGGAGCCGGAGCGCAATCTCAAAGGCTACTATGGCATCCTGATGTAGACCAAGCGCGGACTTGACAATGCCCCTTATAAGGTAGGTTTCAGCAGTTGTTGCTTGTCCCTTCTTCGCGAAAGGTTTCGATATACCCGATAACGGTTTCGCCGTTCCCATCTGATCGATAAGGCCCTCAAGGTAGTTTGAAGGCACGGCGAAATTGAGGTTCTGTCCATCTTTAACCTGTGCTACGGCGACGCCTATGACTCTGCCCTTGTCATTGAGCACAGGCCCACCACTGTTACCGGATGAAATCGGCGCGGTGAGCTGGAATAACTTTCGCGTGTCTAGCTGACGAATTGCGCTGATAAGCCCATGCGAGAACGTTCCCTCTAAAAAACCCTTCGGATTGCCAACAACATACACAGTATCTCCGACAGCGACAGCATCGCTATCGGCAAGAGGCAGCGACCGTACTTGAGCATCTGACACTTGTACAATCGCCAAATCACGATCTTCATCAATCGCTGTTAAACCTTCAATGGAAAATACCGTGTCCTGTCCTACGCGCTTTGCAGTGCCGCGCGCCGCCCCCCTATCACGTGGAAGTTAGTCGCTATTTGGTTCGGTTGCACAAAGAATCCGCTCCCGACACCTAGGGGTTGCCCGTTCGTATCTTCCATGACAAGCAGCACCGTTGAATCTAACGCCTTTTTGGCAATTTCTTGTGGGGTCAGGACATTTGCTGCAACAATCTGGCAGAATAGGAAAAGCACCAAATATACAAAACACAGGGATGATTTAATCTTTCGTTCCATAACAGTCTCCTTGGTGAGGGAAAATATGCATTCAAGAGTAGAAATATCAATGTGAAAATGTCAGGTTAGGTTGTTCTACTTGTCCTATTGTCAATACTCGCCAAGCCACCATTTAAAATCGTTTTCGTAGCTTGACTTGGATTTCTGTATGGAGAGTTTTATTGCCGGCCTGCTTCGCGAGCCGAAGTGCAGTTTGTAGGTCGCTCTTCGCGCCAAAATTGCGCCGTAATTTGTACCTTGCCAGACCTCGATTATAGTAGGCTAATGTGGCCTTCGGTTGCAATTCGATGGCTTTGCTATAGTCGTTGATAGCGGAGTTGTATTGTCCCAAGTTAGCCTTGGCAAGTCCTCGATAAGTGTAAGCGTAGGCCGAATTCGGATTGAGTTGTATTGCAGTGTCACAGTCGGCGATGGCAGCCTTGTATTGTTCTAACTCTACCTTCGCTGCACCGCGGTAAGCGTAGGCTTCGGCCAAATCTGGGTTGAGTTGTATTGCAGTGTCACAGTCAGCAATGGCAGCCTTGTATTGCTCTAACTCTACCTTCGCCATACCCTTACAGGCGTAAGCTTCAGCCGAATCAGGGTTGAGTTGGATTGCAGCGTCACAATCTTTCGATGCATCACTATACTGTCCCAAGTTGGCTTTCGCAATTCCTCGGTTGTAATAGGCGGCGGCATAATCTGGCTTAAGTTGTATCGCAGTGTCATAGTCTGTAATAGCCTCGGAGTATTGTCTCAAATGAGCATTCGCAATTCCTCGGTTGTAGTAGGCTACGGCATAATCTGACTTCAGTCGTATCGCAGTGTCGTAATCTTTAATAGCCTCAGAGTACTGTCTCAAGAAAGCATTCGCAATTCCCCGCTCGTAATGGGTCACAGCAGAATCCGGTTCAAGTTTTATAGCGGCATCATAGTCTTTAATGGCATCGGTGTATTGTCCTAAGATTAAACTCACCATGCCTCTACCAAAGTAGATTTCAGCGTTATCTGGATTGAGTTGCACTGCCGAATCGCAATCTCTGATGGCATCCTGGCCTTGCCCTAGCATAGCTTTGGAAACACCACGATTGTAATATGCTAAGGCATAATCCGGTCTGAGTCCAATTGCAGTATCAAAGTCCTTCAGTGCCGCGCGGTGTTTCCCCATGCGCGCTTTTGCTATTCCCCGGCTTCGTAACAGGAGAATGCAAAAGTCGGCTTGAGTTGTATCACGGCGTCATAGTCCTTTATGGCGTCAGCGTACTGCCCTAAGTTTAATTTTACGGTGGCTCGGTTGTTGTAAAAGAGGTCATAATCTGGTTTAAGTTGTATTGCCGTGTCGTAGTCTTTAATCGCGTCAGAGAATCGTCCTAACCCCGATCTTGCCGCTGCGCGACCTTCGTAGGCTAGAGCAAAATCAGGAAGAAGCCGAATTGCAGTGTTACAATCGGCCACGGCAGTCTCATGTTGTGCTACGTCATTGCGTAGAAATCCACGCCAGAAATGGGCGATAGGGTTATTTGGGGTTAGTCGGATGGCATCATCAATTTCTGAAATTTCGTAAGCAAGTTGTCTTTCGTTCTTATTTCTAATTCCAAGGTGTATCTCAATTCGTCTACGACTTATGAGTTTTCGAGCGGTATAGCAGTCCTGCCTAGCGACGGTATGTTGGCCTAGTTCATGTTTCGCAAAGCTGCACCGGATGTACGCTAGGACATTAGATGGATTCAACTGGATAGACGTATCGTAGTATTCGATAGCTGATTGATACACTCCTTGTTCATATTTAGCATTACCATTCTCATAGCGGAGCATTGCATCAAGAAAGTTCGAGGGAATAGCAAAATTGAGGTTTTGTCCATCTCTAATCTGTGCTACAGACACACCTATTACTTCGCCTTTGTTGTTGAGCACAGGACCGCCGCTACTTCCAGAAGAAATCGGGGCGGTGAGTTGAAGAAGCTTCTCCATCCCCTCAAAACGGATGCTACTTATAATGCCTTGCGAAAATGTACCCTCCAAAAATCCTTTCGGATTCCCAGCAACATAACAAGTGTCACCGACCACGACTGTGTCGCTATTGCCGAGGGGTAGAGGTCGAACATTAGCATCAGGAACATGTAATATCGCTAAATCGTGTTTTTCATCTACTGCATTGAAATCATCAAGTGTATATGCTGTTCCTTGACCAACAAGCTTCGCAGTCCCTCGCGTTGCGCCTTCAATGACATGATAGTTTGTCGCAATGTAATCCGGTAGCAGGAAGAAACCGCTCCCGAATCCAAGTATTTGGCCGTTGGCATCTTTCATGACAAGAAGCACTGTAGCATCTAGCGCCTTTTTGGCAATCTCTTGGGGTGTCAGGTCGTTCGCAGGAAGGGTTTTGCAGAACAGTAAAAACACCAAAGACACGAAACTCAGAAGTGATTTTACCTTGTGTTCCATAAGGGTCTCCGAATGGTATGCCAATGGCGGGCATCAGCACATTGTAAACACTCTGTATCTAAACGTGAAGTGATACCTGCTGAACCAAAGCGTTAGATTTCTATCGCTTCTTTCTCTAGTTGGTAGTGCTTTGTAGACGCGCGCATTCGATAAATTCGTAAATGTTGCAACTCTGGACACTCGCACCGCAGCGCAAGGATTTTGTTTTCCAATTTTGGATCCCTGTAACAGCCAAGGATTATGCTCACTATACACTTAGGAGGCAACCTGAAAAGATTGGCGTCGAGATTGTTGAGATCCTTACACCGCACGTCCGCATCATTGAGATACTTCAGATATCTCCATTCTCTCTCATATTTCCAAGGGGAACCCTTAATGAAAAAGATTTCTGACAGGTCCGGCTCGTCAATTTGCGCGCGAGGGCGCTCCAAGTTGTATTCGACAGGAATGGGTTTTGCGAACCCTGTCACAGAATCGTTTGTCTCGAAGAAATCGTGAGAACTGTCAAACTCAAGGACAAAACCAGTGTGTCCACCTGCGTAGTGTGCCCACATAAGTAGATTGTTCGATGTTTCAGAAAGTGACAGGATCCCAATGTGGTTGTATAGTTGATACAACCTATTCACTAGTTCAGGGTTAGGGATCCGTAAACTAGATTGCTCAATTAAATCTTTCGCGAAGTTAGGATCTCGCTCAGCTCTTTCCGCGTATGTCTCCCGATCCGCCTCTGCCTGTGACGATGTTTGGTCGTTGCTAAATATAGTGATAGGCGCCTGCCTAATCACATTTGCTAGTTCTCTTGCCTTCCCCTCCTCTGTTATCTAGAAGTCTGGACGTGCCTCAAAGGGATCGTTCATCGCGTTGGGTTGCGTAAAACGAATTTGGAGATTCTGCAGAATATCAATTCGATCTGCGAGAACGTATTTATAAAGAATCATAGGAGCTAGCTTGCCTAGATAGCCTGTGGTGCTATTTTAAACACTGACTGAGCGGGAAAACACGCACCCAAACTCACGCGTTCACCCGAAGCCTCTGCTATCGTGATACTTGATGAGTTGTGTTACTCCATCGGGAACAAGAAAAACAAACGCTGGATAGGAAAGACGCTTGTTTGCGTGGGAGTGTGACTGCGGGGTCAGAGTAACGCTTGAAGAATGCTCCGTACAGAAAACTTTTAGAAGTAAGCATTGCTAACCGACACGGAGATCGGGGGCACTGGGGAATCGCCGAACAACGATGTAACGTACGTTCTCAGAAACTGTATTAACAATAGCCTCTTGCATTTTTCTCAGTCAACCGTTACCGTACAATTCAAGCCATGTGCTTAGCTCGAACTGACCTCACTCAAACTCGTAGACTACCGTGATATTTACGGTGACAGTAAGTTGACCGGCTTCAATGGGGGTTGATGCACGCAGACTATCGGCCGCGGCTACGCTCTCGGCAAAAACGATTGGGGATATCCCTCCGGAGGTAACCTCCGTGATATTCACGGGTTTTCCAAGCTTAACTCCGTGTGCGTCTGCCAAGGTTTGCGCTTTCGCTTCAGCATCTTTTGCTGCTAACGCACGTGCCTCCGTCTGCAACGCCGTGGGGTCCTCAATCATGAATTGGATGGAGTTTACAACGATAATGTCTCCGCCGGCGCCAGCGGCATCGTCGATTATATCGCTGAGTCTTTGGAGTTCTCGCACCTTTGCACTGATGATGTTGTTTACGCGGTAACCGCGAAGCACGCGCCCGTTTTCCGTGTAGTCGTACTGAGGGCGGATACTGAAGTTCTCCGTTTGAATGTCCTCTTCGGCAATGTCGTTAGCTTTCAATGAGTCTAGCACTGCTGTCATTGCGACCGCGGCTGCCTCCCGTGCCTCTGCTACCGTTTCTTTCTCAACCGATACTCCAAAATTCAGGGTGGCTATATCCGGTTCACCCGTAACGGAACCGCTCCCTGTCACATGGATACTTCTGTCCTTCGACGATTGTAACAGCGGTATCACGCTTTCCGCTTCGCAGCCGGCGAGCGTCAAAATAAGCAATGCACTGATTACTAAACTCAAGTAATTTAATGTCTTCATGATAAATTTCCTTTGGTACGACAGCGGTTCTGCTAAATCTCGCGAGTTAATCCGGTAGAGAGGTAACGCCTCGGTCTGATGAAGTACGTAATAGTTCAGTAAAGTAGATTTCATTGCGAATTATACCACTTATCCGCAAAGTTGACGACTTTTTCTTGCGCTGGAGAAATGTACGGCACAACGATTGTAACCTGCCAGCGGGAACACCTGTCACATCGCTTTTATGATTAATCGCTGGACAGCTGCTAATCCCTTGAGAAATTGATGTCATCATCTGCAACAGATTGTTTGTAGAACTACCTCAATTCTCACTGACAATCCCGTCTGAGAATGTAGCGTCCAAGTTTCTCATTGAATATAGCCCTCATCACCAATCACAACTAATTCGCTATCGGCAACGGGGAGTGACTGCTTTGTTTGCTTATCCGTGTTTTCTGTTTAATCTGCTGATCCGTGATTCAGTCGATGATTATGCATACCACTAATTGTTTGACGGTACCGGTACCCATGTCAGTAGGAAATCCACCGCGATGTCATCCGGCTTCATTGCTGAATTTCGCTGGAGGTCCGACGCATTTGAACCCGTCTCCATTGCGAGAACTTCACCATCCGTAAACTTCAGATATAAGACTTCGCTTTGATGCACGCCTTTCATATCTTCACGCATGCCAAACCACACTTTTTCAATGGTTTTGCCTTCCATCCGCGTAGCTTCACAAATCGAATAATGCGATTCAATGGATTTATTCTTGTCGATTTTTGGTAGACGATTCATTATCTCGTACCTTTCTAATTCATGAATGGCTGAAACACTAAATGCCGATTCAATTAGTCCAAGCAGCTCTTCATAAGCCTCAGTGGTATCCTCCAGATCTCGGTAGAAAGCCCCGAAGGCATCAAATTCTCTTGCTGCAGGTCTGACGCCATGACTAGCTCTTCCACGCTGTTGGCTGATTGTGGAAAGTACGGCATGGAGTTTGGAGTGCTTATCAAACTCAGTGAACACATGTCGCAGCAATGTTGTTGATTTCATATTTTGTGGATTCAATATCGTCTTTTTTCTTAGATTTGCAAGAGCTACAAGACAATCTTTTGAAAGCGAGTCAATCAAAAAACCGTAAAGATTTTCGTGGGCGTCTTCATAGGCATGGGTATTTTGGGAACTGGGATAACGAACAGATTGGTCGGGCACTGTTGTATAAAGCGATTCACTTACAAGTGTTTTGCAGCAAGCATTAATTTTTTCAATAATACGAGCCAGCCGTTTTCTAGGACCACTCTCTACATCAAAGCTACCCTTAATATACCTATCGTGCCATTTCTTGAATCGTTCATCGTCCGTCGAAAGAAGAGACTTTTCAACCCTGAATGCGAACCACTTTGCCCGCTCTGTTTCGGAAACCTTATCAAGATCTGGGAGATAAACAGCAATACACAACGTTCCGTCTTTTCTACTGTGATATCCAAATCGAATCTGCGTGAAGTCTTCATTTAGCATGCCACACGATTCAAGTTTATAATAATGAGGGTCTGTTGTTTTGAGAACCCCCTCAAAATCGTCTGCATCTAGTTCATACTTGTGGGGATTGTTTTCATAGTACGACAGCACATCTACTTCAAAAAATCCAATGATTCCATTTAGAACGTAATTATCCATCGTGAAGTTTTCCTTTACAGTTGACGAACCAAGCTTAGTAGTGGCGTGAGTTCCTGTTTATTGTAGGTGGCTTAGAAAAGTTTAATTGATTCCAAATGAGTAGAATCGTCCGGAAATGCGATTCCATGATATCACTGCAAGTTTTTTCAGAAGAGTGGAAACCAAGCTAGATATGAATGATTAATGCGTTGAAATTGCGTAGTGCTTCTCTTCAAAGGCATATATGACGGCACCTAGCGTATCAAGTAATTCATACAAAGGACGTTGCTCATTATCGCCGATTTCATCAATGAGTGCGTTCAACTGCTCAACAGCCAAATCGTATTTGATTTCGCACCGAATTGAAAGAAGCCTCCACACAATGCACCAATGTTCTTGTCTGTCTTGTAGAATTACCATTGTTACTTTTATTCCCTATTGACACTTTAATCGCGTCGGAATTACTCTACTATCTCGAAATCGAGGACTCTGATTTCCACTTTTGTATGAGGAGCCATAGATTCGACGCGTGTGGTCAGTTTTTGAACGCTAGTATCGACCTCACTTATGACCCGCTTTGCCAACCCCGCAGGTATTTGATCACTGAGATGCACAACGTCTACGTCAATCGGGTCCGCTTGCTCGTCGTAGAAAATCACAAAACAGTAAACATTCCTTACGTTTTCGCGGAGTCGGTTTCTCAGGGAAAAGCTATATTCGCCGATTTGCATTGTGCCATATGTCCAAGTCAGTCGGTCGCCGATTACCCCTTGCACGCTTTTGCCACCGAGTCCAGCGACGATGGAAGGTCGTGATTTGGTTTGCGCTGCTCTTGAAAGTGGCTTTGGCTCGCTTATTTGTGCCATCAACGTGGCGAGATAATTTGACGGAACTGCAAAATTGAGATTCTGTCCTTCACGGAAGGTTGCGACTGATACCCCAATCACTTTACCTTGACCATTTAGGACAGGACCTCCACTGCTCCCAGGAGAAATTGGCGCTGTAAGCTGCAATACCTTGTCTGTTCCAACGGTTCGAACGCTGCTGATAATGCCCTGCGAGAACGTTCCTTCCAGACCGTGCGGGTTACCCACGGCATAAACGGTCTCGCCCACAAGAACTGTATCGCTATCGCCTAGGGTAACCGCAGGTACGCCCAATGCCGATACTCTTAGCATAACTAGATCTCGTCTCGCGTCAATTGCGGTAATACCCTCAATGTCGCGTTTTGTTCTCTGGCCAATCAACTTTGCATAACCCCTTGCGGCGCCTTCAACAACATGGAGATTGGTCGCAACTTGATTAGGTTTTACAAAGAATCCACTTCCCAATCCAAGTGGCTGACCATTGGCATCTTCCATAACCAAGAGTACCGTGGAGGCGAAGGCTTTTTGAGCAATCTGCTGAGGCGTTTGGGCGTTTGCCGAAGTCATCACACAGCACAGATTAAGAACGAGAAATCCTAAACTCAGAGATGAATTTTTCTTGTGTTTCATCAGGTGGTCCTTTCTATCTGGACTTTAGTAGGGCGATCTCATCAGAACGCACAATGAACTACCTCATTAAGAGCGGGCGGTCCACGTTATGTTTCACCATGACCGAAGTCTTCGAGCCAGAGTTTGCGAGCTCTATCGACGTCACGCGGTTTTGCCCAATAGGTTTTACCGAAAGAGGTTTGAAGACCAACATGACTCCAAGACTCATTGAGAAAGCAGTTTTCATCGCAGGGCAAATAAAGTTGCACTTCGTCGCCGCCCTCAAGTTTCTGTGGAAGTTTATGGCTGAGAGGATTTTCAAAGTCAGGATTGACAGCAGCATATCTTGTTTTTTTCAATATCCATCTCAACAGTGATTGTTCTTTGATGTTAATTCCATTTACTGTCGTAGGAACTAAGCCACGATTCGATCCTGAGATTGAAAGGTACTTGAGCCCTTTAGTATAGGCCGGCAAGAAAACCACATTAAACCTTACAGATATCCTTGGATTCAAACCGACATCACGGTAGATGTTCCAGCCCAGTGTTGAACCAGCTATGCCCGCCGATATAAAACTCACAATGATTGCAACCGTTGATGTGTCCATGTTTGAGATTTGGTTCAAAAAATATAAAAAGCCCCGCACGAGGACGGGGCTTTGATGTATCAAAATCTAGATTGAGACGACGATTAGAAATTCGGACGCTCGGTGTAAACGCTCACCTTCCTGCGCATTTTGTCCTTCCGTTCAAACCACACATAGCCGTCAATGGTGGAGAAGAGCGTGTAATCGCTGCCGACGCCGACATTGTTTCCGGCGTGGATATGCGTGCCGCGCTGCCGAACGAGGATGCTTCCCGCTGTCACATAGTGCCCGGAGAAGCGTTTGACACCGAGCCGTTTTCCGATGCTATCACGCCCGTTGCTGCTACTGCCGCCGCCCTTCTTATGCGCCATTTTCTGCCTCCGTTTCTGATGGGGTGCCCGCGCCCTGTATGTCTGTTATTTTTAATCGCGTAAATCTCTGGCGATGTCCAAGCTTCCGTTTGTAGCCTTTGCGCCTCTTGGACTTGAAAACCACAATCTTCTTCTCTTTGCCCTGTTCAACGATTTCACCTACGACCGCGCTGTTCGGGACATGGGGTTGCCCCACGTAAATTTCGCCATCGTCGTCTCCGATCGCCAAGACTTCCGGAAAGGTAATTTCTTCTCCCACGGACGCTTCAATTTTCTCAACATCGATTAGCGAACCAACTTCAACACGATGTTGTTTCCCGCCCGCGGCAAATACAGCGTACATCTTTCTCTCCTCTGCGGTAGATAGTATTGATTTTGTCGTGTGTGCACGATGAATAATGAATGATTGCCTCTGCTAGGTCACCGGAGACGCAATTATATCATAGAGGGTAGAGGGTATCAACTTTATTTTCCGGCATTAGGGCTATCGCGCTTAAATTCGAGTGAATGGTGGAGCAGCAAGGGAAATTACCGGAGTTTGCATGCGCTGGGAAGTAAGATGGGAAATAGGTGATTGGCAACGACCTATCCCACCCTACAACTGCGCAACATGAAATGAGTATGTCGACGTGCTAATCCAGATAGATTTCACGATTGGTGTCTTCGGCGAAGATTTGATAGTCCTCAAGATGCAGATCCGCATCCTCCTCAATCCTAATCTTGAGATTCATCGATTTCTCCAGTCTATGGAGTTTATTAGAATCCTCATCAAGCAGGCGGGAAACGATAAGTTCGTTAGCTATGACACGCAGTCTCTTTTTCCGTGACTTGAGGTGCGCTTTTTTTATCGAACGCAGCACCGAGATGGTAATTGTGTCCACGGATAAAATTCTTCCATGTCCGTCGCAATAGGGGCAGGATTCGGTGAGAAGCGACGAGAGACTTGGGCGTGTGCGTTGTCTAGTCATCTCTACCAGACCTAGTTCCGACACGTGCAGGATATTGGTTCGAGAACGGTCTTTCTTCAACGCTTCCTGCAATGCCTTGAACAGCATCTTTCGGTGCTCGTGCTTATCCATGTCGATAAAATCGACGACAATGATTCCGCCTAGGTCCCTCAACCGCATTTGTCGAACGATTTCTTCGACGGCCTCAAGATTGGCGCTCAAAATGGTGTTGTCCGGATCCGCCTTCCCGACGAAGCGTCCCGTATTGACATCAATCGACACCATAGCTTCAGTCTGCTGAATGACGATATGTCCGCCGCATTTTAGCCATATCTTCTCGCTCAACGCTTTCTTGAGTTCCTTTTCTATTCCGTAGGACTCAAAGAGGGGGGAAGGTTTCTCGTACAGTTTGACACGTGAACTTAGTTCCGGAAGCCCCGATGACAAGTATTCTGTTGTTTCTTTGTATCGTTCCTTGGAGTCGAATACGAGCTTGGTTACGTCGTTTGTGAAGTAATCCCGAATTATCCGTCCGACGAAACCAAGATCTTCCCGTACGAGACTTCGAACCGGCATCTGTTCGCCGCGTTCGCGAATCTCCTTCCACAAGTCTACAAGGTATTTGATTTCTGTGGAGAACGCTTCGTCGCTTTTTCCCTCAGCCGCGGTACGGACAATAAAGCCGCCTTCGACCCCTGAACGCAGTTTTTGGGAAATGTCTCGAAGCCGCTGACGTTCCTCTGCGGATTCTATCCGGCGGGACACACCGATATTCGATGAAGTGGGGAGATATACAACGTAACGCCCGGGCAACGAAATGCAGCTGGTTACGCGCGGTCCTTTTGTGCCCAGCGATTCTTTGACGACCTGCACCAAGACTTCTTGATTCTTGTGAACCAGTTCGCTAATCGAATACCGAAATCCTTTTGCGCCTTTTCGAGAGGTGGGCTTTTCCGAACCTAGATCAAGCTTTGTAAGATCTTTGTCCGTTTCCTCTTCAATTTCTTCGACATCATAGTTAATGTCCGAAATATGGAGGAAGGCATGTTTCTCAAGACCGATTTCGACGAAAGCACTCTGCATACCGGGAAGTACATTCTCGACACGTCCCTTATAGATATTCCCTAAAGTATGCTCATCGTCTTTCCGTTCAACGTAAATTTCGCTTAAATCGCCATCTTCAATAATTGCACATCGTGTCTCATACTCATCATCAGAGATGAGAATTTCTTTTGGCATTGTCGCCTCCTAATTTCTGGTACGGGACGAGGGCACATTGCAACACAATCTGCAACAGGCCTGTCTTCGGAGGCAACGAATACAACCACCCGATTGAACGAGTCTCAACAGATTCCATTCAACCGTAATATGGCTTTTTGAGGTGAAAAGTTCGGTTTCGGTATACCAATGCGCGAAAACCGTCGATTTCCATATCCAACTCTGTCTAATCAGTAAAGATATTTACAAGCATTTCTTGAACTCGCCTAGAATTGCATCTAATGCTCATCAAGACAACATCTGTCTTGAACTCTTGGACGGAGTCAAATGCACCATCCGTTAAAGTGATGGTGTTGTCTACTACCACTCAAAATGCTTGATACAGTGAATCGTTCAATGACGAAAACCACGATGCCTGAATCGTAGGATGAATCACGTTCCACTCGAGGATGCAGTTGGAAAGAGTCTTCCGGAGTATTCCGACCGTACAATCGCCCAATATGAAAGGTTTGAATGTACGATTTCACAAGAGATTGATCCAGCGATTTTCCGCTCAACGCGATGTCATAGTGATAACCGGAACAATCAATTCTCCCATTGAGATGCCTCCATGCTGAAATCCTCCCCGAAACTGTCGAGTATACTCGTGGAACTGATTTGGATAAACAAAATAGTAGTCGTCTTTTGCTATAATATAGTTCTTGTTTGAACTTTCAGCAGGCAATTTATACGTGTTCGGCTGCTTAATGTGGACCGCTTGACCGTTGTCGCATGCCAAGTCCGTGCCGACTTTGAAGCGGAGGCTTGTCGAAGTCTGTCGATTTCCAAACGCTTTTGTCGGCCGATTGCCGAGCACGGAACCGTGGTCCGTGGTTAGCACAACAACTGCATCTCGAGGTGAGATAATCTTCAAAATCTCAAATAGAGCCGAGTGTGCAAACCACGATTTCGCCAAAGAACGAAATGCGGATTCATCTGGAGCAATCTGTTGAAGCACGTCTGACTGAGAGCGCTGATGAGTCAAAATATCAATGAAATTTACTATCAGCGCGGACAGACTGATTCGCTCAAAAGATGAAACCTGTCGGATGTATTCGTTGCCTCCTTTGGCGTCAAAAATCTTGAAATACCGCATGCCGGGTTTGAGTCTTAACCCCGCATTCCGCAGTTTCACTTGTAGAAGCTGTTTCTCAAACCGATTGGTACTCGTTTGATCTTCCGAGTTTTCCTGCCAATATTGAGGGAACTTTTCGGCGAGCTCCAGTGGAAAAAGCCCGCTAAAAAGGGCATTGCGCGAATAGAGCGTCGCGCTAGGTAAAATTGAGTAATAGCAACTCCGATCAATATAGTAATACGGCTGTAGCAATGGTTCAATTGCAAGCCAATGATCGAGTCGCAAACAATCAACAACGATAAAATACACCTGTTTATTCTTGCGAAGGTGAGGAATAACAAATCGATCAAGAACATCAACCGAAAGAACCGGGGCATCTTTTCCCCTTATCCAGCGTGTGTAATTTTCTGCAACATAATCGGAAAATAGGGCATTACACTCTTTTTTCTGTTCCAAATGTGTCTCTTCAAGACCGGTTTCACCGAGGATATCGAATTCAAGATCCCATTCGACCAATTTCGAATAAATTTCTGCCCAATTGCGCCAATCGGGGGCCGAATCTTTGATTTGACGAATCTGATTGAAGTCGTGAGTATATTTGTGTGGTACCTGTTCTTCGATGATCTTGGTTTGATCCAAGACACGCTTCAGTGTAGAAGCAATTTGGGCTCCTCCAATGGGTTTGACAAGGAAGTCGTTTATCCGTTTTCCTAACGCCTCATTGATTAACGCATCCTCCCTGCATTGCGTCACCATTATGAGTGGTATCGTCGAGTCGAGTTCGCGAACCCGAGCAAGGACCGACATACCATCCTGTCCCGGCATCATCTGATCTAGCAAGATCGCATCATACCGAGAGTTCTTAATCATGGAAACCGCGTCATCGCCATTCGAAACGGGAGTAACATCATACGATTTTTCGTTCAGATATAGTATATGGGGTTTCAGCGCCTCAATCTCGTCATCGATCCAGAGGATTCTATGTGCGGAAAGTGCCATCAAACATCCTCCTCGTTCATCTTCATGCGTTTCAGTCTCCATCTTGTCGTCTGTTCCAAGCGATTCGCCCAATGTCTAATGCTAACTCGCTCTGGCGGGATGGATTCAACGGGCAAAACCAACTCGAAGGTTGTGCCGCTCGGATTACTCTCCGTTAACCGAATCTGTCCATGATGGTACTCTTTGATGATTCGATGGGCAAGCGTCAAGCCAAGCCCCCAGCCGTGTTTCTTCGTCGTCATTCCGGGGCGGAAGATTTTGCGGCGGTTTTTCCGTTCAATTCCGCTCCCATTGTCTTTGTACCGAATGACAATTTGCCGCTTCTCCTTATCGAATGTCGGTGCAATTTCGATCAGCCCTACGTCCTGCTCCATGGCATCTAGCGAATTCCGAATCAGATTTTCGAATACCCACTGCAACAGATCTGCATTCGCTCGAATGTGAGGAAGCTCCTTTGTGGCCACCCGTATTTCAATCTGTTTGGTGCGATGGGGCAAACGCTTTCTGAAATATGTAACGACAACATCAATGATAGAGTTGATATCAACTTTCGATTTTGATGGGTACGTGCCGATAGTTCCCAGCCGATCTGCAATTTTTCGGAGTCGGACTAGGTCGTTTTGCATATCCAAATAGACTTCAGTCGTGCTTTCGTCCGCGGATTCTCTACCTCTCTCTCTTAGCAATTCAATCCATCCCATTAAAGAGGAAATCGGTGTTCCAAGTTGGTGAGCAGTCTCTTTTGCAAGTCCGCCCCAGATAGCTGCACGTTCGAAGGATTGAATTCGTTGATAACAAAGAAGGCCCACCGCCAAAAACGTGAAAAATACGAGCGCCAGTACTATAGGCATTATGATAAGACCGTGATAAGGAGTTTTCCCGTAATAAAAATAACCTTTTCGCAGGTCTGGGTGCGTCTGAAGCGGCACGTAGAAGTTGAGTGCTTTTGAGTTTTGAACGAGCCTTTCCGCATTCGCGTATTGCTTCTGCGTGGCATTCTCAGTTGTCATCCATTCTCCCCAAATCTCCCATTTTTGCGGATTGTCATTCACATCAGTGAGAACAAAAGGGATTTGGGTTACGGCTGATCCATCACCCTCGCCATAGTAGAGATACGCGTATAGCTTGCGATCTTTTAAGCTATACATTACTTCTTTCGGTTCAACGATGTTTTTCTTCATCCGTTGAAGCGCGTTTCTCAACTTCAGTTCTTCGGAAGGTGACAGCGCCGGCGGACCATCGGCGCCAAATTTGCGGTCAATCTCTTCGTCAACCCCAAGCACAATCACTATCTCCTCGGTCTCTGCATCGGTAAGTATGAATGAGAGACGGCTTGCCGACAGGGATTCTCTAAAGATTGCCTTCAATTTGCCGGCTAACTTCATGTCATGTATTCCCGGAAGTTCAGATGCCAAATCTGCCAGCGGGGGAACTTGCGCATCGAGATCTCGATTCAATTGGAGAATTTGTTTGGTGTAGTAAACGAAAGCGAACGTCAGAATAAGGAGCCCGACGATGAAGTAGGTGAGCAGAAATTTGGAAGCGGTGTAACTGGCTGGGTTATTCTTATCGCGCCGGAAAAACATGGGCTTTCCTCACACTAGGATTCGGAGAAATCTCCAAAATAGTTTATCAGATCGCGCACGAAAAGTCAAGAACGCGTTTTCGCAATTGCGAGGACCATCACGTCTGGAGCGTAAAATTCTCGCCCACAGTGCCCCCATGTATCTCAAATTGCGTCAAGAATTCAAACCTTGGAATCGACTATTGGCGTTCTCTAAAACCGTGTGAGAAATCTCCGACTGACCTTCTCCTCATCACGTCACTAGCCCGCTCCCTTTGCTAAGCAATTCTCTGATACACTACAATGAAAGCATCTGAAGAAGCCCCGAAAAATGACAGTGCGGCAACTTATTCGAGCGCCCAGACATCCCCGGTGAACGGTGGAAACAGACAGTCAAGTAAGACAGCCGCATCACTGGTTGCCGAACAGTCGGCAAATTGTGATGTCAACTCGTTGGTCCGGAAACGACCGCATAGGACCTGCCAAAAGGTCATACCCGGTAGCTGAACATCGCCATCCTCGAACGAACCGGGGCACCATCTGGAAATCTCCGAAAGATGTCCAGCCTCGAACTTCATGCGCAATCCGCCTTGATAGAAATTGAGTCTCAATTCTCCGGTATAGGCTTCAGCTACTGTTCCGACGAGGTGTTTTTCAAGGGCGGGATGGATATGCCGCAAAAATGCGATTGTATCCGGTATTCGGATATGCCAAGCGTACGAATCCTCATTGCGCAGGACGTAATTCGGCATAGCAGTATATGCCTGGTGGTCCCGTCCGAGGGTAAAGGCAATTCCCTTGGCATTCTTGCTTTTTCCGTTATCAGCGACAGATGATTTCTTGGCTTTTGCCCATAGTGATCGCAGCAGAGACTGCATGAGGTAAAGATAGCCAATGCCCGGCTTCAGTTCTAGCTGCGTCACCCAAAAACAGGGATTATCGGAGATCTGCCAAAGCATTGGCAAGTATGTCACATATCCCAAGCGTGTCCCCGCTAAATCTTCGATAATCTCCCACTCAAACCGGGCTCCACTCCCTTCGGATCGCCCTTCGAGTTCATATTCCCACATTAACGCCGAACGGGGGCAAGCAAACACCTGCCGTTCGATGGCAATCTGGTACAACTCTTGGATGAAAGCATTATCAACTGGGCTTCGGGCGCGGAGACGGCAGGATTCAGCGCGCCCTCTCGTTCGAGAGGGGATATTCACATCGTCCAAGATTCTATTCGCCTCCAAGTCCAGCGCCATTTCGTAGCCAAACTGGCGGTAGAACCACGGGATTCCGGTAATGCCCTGCATTAGTTCACCCTTTTGAGCGCTAACGGCATGAATTACCTCGAACTGTTTTCGCACCAAACCTCGTTTGCGATAGTCTGGATCGGTTGCGACAAATTCTGGTCGCCCGAGTTTGAAGGGTATTCCACCATAACTCCAAGATTGCGAGATTAGGCACATCGATGACACAATTTCCCGTGCATTGGTGTCTTCAACGACTGTGAAGTCGGCGGCTTGAGTCGTCGGATGCTTGCCGGTCATCAGGTCGCGCACCGCAAAACCCGCGGCAGATTCTTCGTGAATACGGGTATTGAAATCAACTAATTCATCGGTATCTTTGCGGGTTGCAAATCGAAGCACAAGGTTGTTGCCCAGCTCGGTCGGCAGTTGATGGAGGCTTGTGTTTTTGGACATCCGGATATTTCACAATTATTAGCTTTCGCTCGGATGATGCAATGGCAGTATTGGTAATCCCGCCATGTTTTCTTCATTCACCCTCGCGCCGCGGCCGCACGACCGTTTTACCGTCTTCCTCAATTAACGGGCGATTATAGATGTATGGAGGTTCGAGCACAGCTTGCTGCGCATCGGTCAATTCTGAAATCCACTCGGGCTGGCTAGTTGCGTAATAGCCGCTGTCATAGTGCAGATACTTTGGTGTATAGCGGTGGAGAATACAGCGGCGCTCGGTTTTGCTTTTCCACGGAAGTCCGCCGTGCGTTGTCGCTTCGTTGAATATTATCAAATCACCCGCCTTTAAGACTGGTTGGTAGACAACGTCTTTGTACGTTTCCCACTCTTCAAAGTTTCGTGGACCTCTGTCCATCGGAAATGGAAAGTTGGCTTTGTGGCTTCCGGGCACGAGGCAAAGTCCACCGTCGCCGTCGTTGACATCGCTGAGATAGAATTGGCAAACGATCAGCCCGCAGCGCATTCGCCCATTCTGGTAAACATAGTGACGCGATCCGTTAAAATCAACGTTTCCATGACCGTGCAAGGTCAGGCCTTCACACCCTTCCTTCATGGTGAGTACTTCCACACCGTGATCTATTTTCCATCCCCTACCCATCATCGTATTGAGATATGGGATAAGTTTGCGATGCGCGATCAAATCTCGAAACGGCTGACACCAAGGTTGCTCCCAAGCGATCATATCGATCCAAAAGGAATATGGCCCAGACTGGCCCGAGAAGGGCTTCCCCTGCGGCCCCGGAGATCCAAATTCACTGCGTTTGTCCGGATTCGCGCTCAGAGCCTCATCGAAGGAGTGAATTTCTTCCGGCGTAAGGAACCCTCGAACAATAAGGAAGCCTTGCAGATCGTAAAGGTATTTCTCTCGGTCACTCATTGTCGCAAAGTCAACCTGTTCATTCATAGCTTTAGGACCTCGTGGTAACGATCAACGATTCGAAACAGTAGCCCTGTCACAGCAATGTGCTACTGCTGTACATGTGGTGACTCCTAGCTGACTTTTCCGCATCGTTTGGATGCAGGCCTTAGGAGTTCTCGGCTTTCGATTTTAATTGGTAAATATGATTTAAAGCATCAAGCGGCGACAATTGGTTTAGGTCGAGTTGCCGCAATTCCTCAACGACTGGATGGGTTTTAGGGGTAAAAAGGGCAAGCTGAAGTTCGTCACCTTGAAGTGCGGATCTCGAAAGGCGGTTACGCGGGCGAGGCATTTTGCGGCTGGTTCTTGGCGGCGGAGTAGACGCTTCAGATTCTACACTCAGGTTGTGCTGCTCAAGCACATCCAAAATCTGTTGAGCCCGTTCGATGACTGCATTCGGTAAACCTGCCAATCGGGCAACTTGAATTCCGTAACTCTGATCGGTCCCGCCCTTGACAACTTTTCGCAGAAAGGTCACCGCGTGACCATCTTCGTGAACGGCAACGTTGAAATTCTTTACAGGTTTATATTTTCCGGCTAACTCAATGAGTTCATGATAGTGAGTGGCAAACTGGGTTTTTGCGCCAATACGTTTCTCGTCAAGAATGAATTCAGCGACAGCCCACGCAATACTTAATCCGTCGAAGGTGCTCGTGCCGCGACCAATTTCGTCAAGTACGATAAGACTTTTGCGGGTGGCGTTGTTTAAAATGTTGGCTGTCTCGTTCATTTCTACCAGAAAGGTACTTTGCCCCATTACGAGATTGTCGGACGCACCAACACGGGTAAATATTCGGTCGACAATGCCAATTTTCGCCGCCGAAGCAGGCACGAAACTGCCCATCTGCGCCAACAATGTAATGAGTGCCGTCTGTCTAAGATAGGTGCTTTTCCCGCTCATGTTCGGTCCCGTGATAATGTGCATCTGGTGATCACGGCAGTTTAATTCCGTGTCGTTTGGGACAAACCCCTCTTGAGTAAACAGTCGCTCGACTACGGGGTGACGACCGTTTCGGATAATGATTTCATCACTCTCGTCAACAATCGGTTTTGAATAGTCGTATTTAGAGGCAATGTAGGCTAAGTTGGCGATGACATCAGTCATTGCTACGACCGAAGCAACTCGCTGGATACGCTCGGTCATGTGAGCAACCTGACCGCGGATTTCGCAGAATAGGTCGTATTCTAGAGTTTGAATCTGGTCTTCGGCGTTCAGGATTCGCGATTCGCGCTCCTTGAGTTCTGGAGTAATAAACCTTTCAGCGTTTACCAGTGTTTGTTTACGAATGTAGTCCTCCGGGATGAGATTGAGATTTGCTTTCGTCACCTCAATGTAGTATCCGAAAACTTGGTTAAACCCGATCTTGAGAGAGGTTATTCCTGTCTTCTCACGTTCCTTTTGCTGCAGTGACGCGATCCAATCTTTACCCTCACCCGCTATAAGCCGCAATTCATCTAACTCCCCACTATATCCATCGCGGATTAATCCCCCATCACGTACGGTCGCGGGCGGCTCCGGGTCTATTGCAACCTCGATTAGGTCGCTCAACTCTGACAATGGATCCAGCTCCTCATTCATAGATTTGAGCAATGAGGATTTGCAAACCTGTAGCTGTTCTTTTACGATCGGAATCAGTTGCAACGAGTTTTTCAACGCGATGAGGTCGCGGGCATTCGCGGACCCCAGGCTAACGCGGGAAATCAAACGTTCAATGTCGTACATTCCACTTAACGCTTCGCGCAGATCTTCTTGCGAACTCACGCGGTCTTTCAATTCACCCAGCGATTCCAACCGGGCGTCGATCTCCGTCGTCTTCAATAGAGGCTGCAAAACGCATTGACGCAACTTACGTCCGCCCATTGGCGTGACGGTTTCGTCCAGAACTTCCAGCAACGTGCCTCTTGAAGAGGCGTCGCGAAGAGACGATGTCAATTCCAGATTTCGCTGCGTATCCGCGTCCAGTACCATAAAGTTCGAGATGGTGTAGGTGTGAAGGGAGAGGATATGTTCAACCTCCTGCTTCTGCGTTTCATGCAGGTAATATACCAAGGCACCCGCGGCGCAAGTTGCAGCGTGGAGATGCTCGCAGCCAAAGCCATCGAGCGAGAGCGTATTAAAGTGTTGCAGAAGCTCAGCGCGTGCGCTTTCAAGAACAAAACGCCAGTCAGGCAGAAAATTAACCACCACCTTTAAATCTGTGCGAAGCCGCTCAAACATTTTCTCATCCTCGAATGATTCAGAGAATAAGCACTCCTTGGGACTGAACCGGTGTAGTTCTGCCCAGAGTTTTGGCGCGTCCATCAGCTCGGTTACTGAAAATTCCCCAGTCGAAAGGTCGGCGGCGGCGAGGCCGTAATTACCATTAAGTTGATATATCGCAACAAGGTAGTTATTTGACTTCTTCTCCAGCGCCTTCGGATCTGTCAGTGTCCCGGGAGTGACAACTCGTACTACATCCCGTTTGACTATGCCTTTCGCCGCTTTGGGATCTTCCATCTGCTCCGAAATCGCCACGTTATAACCCGCCATCACCAATTTGTAAAGATACGAGTCGATAGCGTGATGCGGTACACCCGCCATGGGAATGGCGCCGCCTTTACTATCCTTGTCTCTGGATGTGAGAGTTATTCCCAGCACGCGTGAGATCAGTTCCGCATCGTCATAAAACGCCTCATAAAAATCTCCAACTCGACACAGAAGAATGGCGTCGGCGTGCTGATCCTTCAGGCGCTTGTATTGCTCCATTAACGGGGAGAATTGTTGTTGTTTTGCCATTTTCCGAAAGCGTCTTGCGTGGGAACAAACGGTTAGGAATTGAGGTAAGTCTGATCCGAAATAGGATAGCACCGCTTCCAATCTGCGTCAATCCCTAAATGCCATTGCATATGTTTGAGGGTGTGGTATAATCAATTCAAAAGACGTTTCATGATTACGCTTCCGCGAGGACTCCCGTTTGGCGGGGCCTTGCAAACTACAGCGGTTAGAGCAAGAACGTCTCCGCTTTATATGACCGCGTGCAGATAGTGACTATCTTCAATTTCGGTCCTGGGACTGCAGACCGTGGCAAGCCCGTAGTCATGCTCATTGAAGTCTGACACATTCAATCTAATTCATGGGCTTGCTGGCGGCTGGCGCCGGCACGCGCTTTACTGTATGACGATAAAAACCCTCCTCTCTAAATTCCTTTTCCCAACACTAATCGCAGTTGTCATCAGCTACTTTCTTTTAACGGAAATCTCGCGCCCAGACACTCCAACATCCGAGAAATACAGTGCATTTCAGTTAATCAAGAAGGGTGTGGAAGAGATCGTGACGACACTTGGCAAAATCTCGTTTTGGGCAGTCACCATCGGGTTTTTTCTATATTCGTCACTGGTTTGGACAAAAGCTCTTCGTTTTCGTGAGTTGCTTGAGTTAAACGTTCCGGTTACGCAACTTACCCCTATCCTCGCGTTGCATACCTTTTGGGGTAACCTCCTACCGATGCGCAGCGGCGATCTTTCCTATATCTACTTGATGAAGCGTAGAGAAGGAGTAGATGAAACAAAGAGTGTCGCATCACTGATGTTGGCGAGCATCATCGATCTTATGTCACTGTTGGCGTTCATGGTCGGCACAGGTTGGTTGCTCCGCTCTAGTCTCGTTGGAGAACTATCTTACACGATTCTCTTTGCAGCGCCTCTCCTAATTTTCTGCGCGTTGGCGGTTTTGCTTTCTACCGCGTGCATTGCACCCAAAGCATGCGTTTCTATTGCTTCCTATTGTGCCCAACCTTTACTCAATTTCGAAAAGCGGCCAATTACGTGGTTGGTGACCAAATGTCTTGACGTCGTTCATGAATTGACGCATATCCGTTTTGACTGGCGTTTCTCCAAAATATGGGGGTATTCTCTCCTCGGTTTGGGAATCCGTTTTGGATTCCAGTGCTATCTTGCACGTGAAATGGGTATTCATATCTCCGTTATTAGCTTGATTTTTGCATTGGCGTTCACCAGTATTTTCAACCTGTTGCCCGTTCAAAGCATTGGCAATTTCGGGACGGTGGAATTTCCTTTCGTGGCGGTGTTAACACTTCTCGGAACAGAGGAAAAGCCGGCGATCGTTGCCGGATTCAGCCTACACCTGATTATTCTACTCTACTGCATTCCATTGGGCGTCTATGGGTTGATTAAGAAAACGCGTCACCGAAATCAGGAAATGAAGAAATAACAGAGTTCGGATGATGCCCCAATCTTAACGATTTTCGGTGCTGTTCGGATGCCAAATACCAGCAAACTCATCGTATTTGTCGGCATTTGCTTTTCTGCCGCTGTTAAGGCTCCTGCTATCGTCGTTGACATTTCCGTCGGGCCCATCTCCAGTAATGGCGGGTCCGGTCCGATGCTTCCGCCAATTGATCGAAGTTCATTCTTGTTGTATGATGAAACCGGTTGGAACGATGCGATTGTATACTGCGCTGCCTTGAAATGGGTAACGGCATCACGGTTCTATCCTGTTTTGGACTCCGGTTTGCTCGCCGGGACGTGTGGACGAAAGGCGGTTTCAGACGAAACTGGGTCGGTAATACTTCAGGTGGCGAACGCTGGATCTCCCTTAGTGCCTCTTCAAGGACTAACTTTCACTGGTTTAATTTTGGATTAGAGTCAGTTTTTCCCAAGAGAAAAGACGGCTCTCACGACTGGCGAGGGCTGATGTTCGGTCTCGGAGGTAGCATATTCCATGCGGAAGACAGAATGTACCCCGGCTCAAGATACATAACCCATTTTGAACAGTGGGCACGCACAGGGCATTATGATGGAAAACCCGGGCAAGTGCAACTCATGCATGAAGTACAAAACTTTGATGACTTGTCAAGTTCCGGTTTCGGGGTCGGCTGGTATTTTCTCCTGGGTTTTAGTTTTTAATTCTCAGAGACCATCTCCATCACGCCCCACCTACGATTCGATTATGGTCGGATAAATGTGAAAGACAAGGATTCACAAATCTTGGACGATTTGGTGTTTGAGGGTACAACAATTGCTCTTTCCGGTTCAATTCATTTCCGAAATTCCCCTTTGCAATTGCGTTAGGTTAGGATATAATTTTGAAGCGGTAGAAATACATATGCAGTTACACGCCGCCAACGAGAGTCATCTAGGTTCGAAAACGGTTCTCCCTAGAATCGTGCCGCCTTAAATGGTCGCCAAATGCCTTATTGCCCGCATTAACGGTTCGAATCCAATAGACATCTTTCCGAAATAGTTCTTTGGGGGTACGGTAACCTTGCCGATTAGAATTACTATACTATTTGATGCCTTCTCAAGGGACGCCTTTGGTGATGTGAAAAATTTTACACAGTCTGACGATATGATCATGGTAACCGTCTTGTGGCGTCCACTCTCGATTGAATTATCTATTCCGTCAATCAAGCGCTGGCTCCGATGTTCCTTGATGGGCCTGGGACATACAGTTTGGCTGTGCCCTGACAGCCGCTTTCGAGCCAACTTTTCCTCCCTCCCGCAACTTGGAACTTTTGGATTGACAACTTAACATGTATGTGGTATATTTTAACATGGCGCCCGTCATGGAGGCGGAACTTTTTTTTCCGTTGGCATCTTGTTAGCATCACGATTCCTGAGAACCCTCTCCGGCAAAGGGATTCTCCATTTTGAATAATGCTAACACGTCGCTTAAACCGGCGCTCTGTTAGCATCTCTTTCCACTAAATCGCTTCAATGAGAAAATTCGGGGATCAAGCGAGAGGACAGCGAGTGCGATAGTGATTCGAGCGTTCATTGAGGCACGAGATGACCGAATTTGCTAACATACTGAACACGGCAAACTTATGGACGCAACATTGCTTCCTGACCTGCTATCGAGGTGCCCCTCAAAAAGTGGGTCGAAGAATACGAGCGCTGAAAAGCGCTCTCCCGTGGCGGCTCATGGCTTCAAGCCGCGTCCGATAAGGCTTCAAGCGCAATTTCAGAGCGAATCGAATCTGTGCGCTCTAATCTCGAAACCGCCAAAACCGTCGAAATCATGTTTTTTCTAGAAAACTTGATTTCTTTCTTTCGCGGCGGCTCGAAACCGAATTTTTTGTTGAGACTTGGTTTCTTTCCCACGCTGCGTCTCGAAACGCATAACCGACTGAATAGAAACCAGTGAGTGAATAGCGATTAATCAGGGGAACGAAAATGACTGATCAAGCGAGTGAATAGCGAGCGCGATAGAGATCCCATAGAAATCCAGCAACTGCGCGAACAATGGGGGATCAAGCGAGTGGATAGCGCGCGCGGTAAAGGTCCCATAGAGACACAATGAATCACAGTTCAGACAAGGCGAATTGCCGGCACCCGACACTAACCATATTTTTGGCAAACAAACCAATTAATTGCCAAGCGTGGCAATCACTGCTACCGGATGTGCGAAGATATACGGCACACCGACAAAATAAAATCGCAAGCAAGTTTCAATTAACGGCAGACAATGTGCGTGATTCATTGCGAGAACGAGAAATCGATAGGATTCCAGATAACGTTCACAGGTTTCGAGAAATTTTCGCTAGATTAAGTTTGTATCCCACCATCACCGGTGAAAAGCGGACTGACTAAACTGAAATAGTTGGTGAAAAAAGTGAAAAAACTATAGACAATCTAAGTTGACGCCTTGGTCCGACAGGGCGCAGAAACCGAGTTTTTTCCCACGTGGACGCATGAAATTGACGAAAATGACATCAATTTACGCATAATTCAGCAATCTGAACCAAAAACTTGGTTTCTTTCTTATAGGTAGCAACTTGCGTTAGACATCTTTCCTCATTGACCCGAGCTGCTGCCGATTGAAAATCTATCGACCATACGCGAAGATTGAAGTACCTAAACTCTTACTCCACCGGATCGGTGTGTTTAAGGCTGTATCGAATTAACTCACATAGCCCCGGCGGCGATTACGCAAGTGAATAGCGAGTGCGATAGAAATCCCTCAAACGAGTGGATAGCGAGTGATCAAGGGAATGGATGGGATCAACTGAGCGAATAGCGAAGGATCAAGGGAATGCATAATGACTGATCAAGCGAGTGGATAGCGAGCGCGGTAGAGTTCCCTCAGAGATCCCACTGGTTGCAACTTGAGTTAATCAAATCATGTAAATTCAGAAGCGCGAAGCAGGAAATTGAGAGGATATGCGGGTTAAGAAGCACAGAAGTAAATCCTCCCAATCTCTCGACTGTGAATTGCGCCTTTGGTCCCTCAACACCGTGAAAATAGTCTGATACGAATGACATTATTTTGGAAAGATGTCTAATGAAAGGATTCTATTTTGTGCTGGCTGCGGGACAATACCTTCCACGGAATTTCCGTTCGATCACGATATTGAGAACGATGAATAGACGGTAACCTACTCCGTCTCAGGTGAAATCTTGGGGATTTCTCGAGAGGCATCTCGGAGAATGGCGAAGCAGATACAGTTTCGCCGTCACACGTGTTGCCGTTGGTAGTAGACTTACAAGCTAATTATTCGTCCGAAGTGGTGGCATCCTTGTCCATTCTTGGTATTCGGAAAATGCCCACCGACCCATAACCGCACGACTTGCTTTTCTGCCGCAGCAGCACTCTTTAAATTCCGATTCGGAAAACAACGCAACTTGAACTTTTAAGGAGAATTCACACAGAAATGACATTTTCGCGTTTGAACCTAATGCTCGTTTTCTTGATTTTGTTCGTCGACGCCACTCACGGTGAGAGCTACCGAATCGAACCCGGAGACACCCTGTCCATTGTTGTCTTGGACCACCCATCATACAGTCGCACCATAATTGTTAGACAGGATGGCTATAGCATATATTTGGGCGGAGAATTGCATCTGCTAGGTAAAAGCCTTCAGACGGCGGCGGATTTGATTGGAGAGCAAATTAAGAAATACGGTCGGACTGAGAATCCCATCGTTATTGTTGATCCGCTCCAAGGAAAAGGCTATCTGGTGTGGGGTGCAGTAACCCTGCCAAATCGCTATTCACTGGCATTTCACGACAAAATTGGATTGTACGAGGCATTGGCAAAGGCAGGCGGTCTTGGTGGAGGCGCCGATCGGGAAAACGTGAAGATTATTCGCGCCGATAAAAGCGTTGAGACTTACGACCTATCGCCAAACCAAGACTACCGTGAAATCGACGTTTACGATGGAGACATAATTTTTGTATCCGCACTTGGCGGCGTGCTGGTGCATGGTCAGGTTCAAAAGGCGGGGCGATTCACGATTCGGGAACGAATTCGAATAGATCATGCCCTAGCGTTAGCTGATGGCCCCGATGTTAAAGCAGATCTAGCTTCGGTGACATTATTTAGGGCGAATGGTGAGAGTGTTGACTTGAATATCGCCAATCCCTCTTGGAAAGATAATTTGGATCCTGATAAAGAAGACATCTACTATTTGAAAGACGGCGATTTAGCCTTCGTGCCCCCGTTAGCCATCAGTGATATTCACGGGCAAGTTCAGGTGCCAGAAAAGAGAGTCCAATTTCACCGTCGTATTAGAATTGATCGGGCGCTAGCGCAGGCTGGGGGACCGGATATTATCGCGGATCTCAGTTCGGTGGTCATCATGAGAAAGAATGGTGAACCAGTTGAACTTAAGTTGGATGAGGAATTTTGGACAAATTTGGACGAACAGGATGATAAATATTTCCTGGAAGATGGCGATGTAATGTATATACCAAGTGCCTACAAGGTTGAGCCGGTTCACGTGCTTGGTTACGTGCGCAATCCGGGACCCTATCGTATCCGGGAAGCGATTACGCCTCGTGAAGCAGTCTCTAGAGCTGGAGGCTTTGAGGATCTCGCCAAGCGAGAAAATTTGAAAATATGGCGAAAAGACGGAACCATTGAAGAGATCGAATTGAATTGGGAGGATGATGCAGATTCGGCAGGCTCCAAGACCTTGTTATTCCCTGGTGATTCGCTGGAGGTTGGAAAGCGATTTCATGTCAACTGGTCGTTTGTCTTCAGTGTCCTCTCGCTTGCCACTACTTCAGTCACCTCATATATTCTCATTAGGGACAGGCTTTGATTCCACCAAACGAGACGGTTGAGTGTTTTACTGCATGATTACCATTGAGAATTGTTGCAAGGGTTTTAGCTCGAAATGCTAAGTTGTGCAGACGCGTTGAGATCGGAATCTCAATCAGGGCGTTATTCGCCGGCAGATGCATTGATGGAACATGGACGGCAACGCTCCTTGGTTGCGAGAATATTTGCCCATCCGCTATTTCGATTGCATTGACATCACTGCGCCAAAACGCTATAATGGCGCACTAGCACACTAGGCGAAAAGCGCGGAGGAGAATAATTCCTGTTGAAACAGAATCTGTGGTTGGGTTTGTTATTTGTATACAGTTTCCTAATCTATTCATCGATTTCGGACGGCGCCACAGAGATCAACGAAAACTCTGGAAAACGCGCCATGTCCTTTCTGAAGATCGGCGTTGGAGCGAAGGCGATTGGTATGGGCGAGTCACAGGTCGCCGAGGCAAATGACCTTTACGCTTCCTATTGGAACCCCGCCGGTCTTGCCAAGATCAACCGACCCCAGTTCGGGTTAATGCATAACGAATGGTTTGTAGGCATCAATCACGAGTTTCTTGGATTCGCACAGCCCATTGGCGAGGCGGGAGTCATTGGCGCAAGTCTAATTTATTTGTCCTTTGGTGAAATTCAGGGCCGCGATGCAAATGGCAAAGAAACGCACGTGTACCGACCCTATGACCTAGCGTTAGTCCTCTCTTATGCTCGCCGCATCGGTTCGAGCCTCGCATTTGGAGCGAACGCGAAATGGATACGCGAAGAGATTGACACGGAAAGCGCCGAAGCGCTTGCATTTGACCTAGGAGGGTTATACACACTGTCGAATTATCCTCTTTCGTTCGGATTCAACTTACAACATCTTGGAACGCAAGCCAAATTCATCGAAAAATCCTTCAGCCTTCCTTTCAACATAAGGGCGGGAGCGGCGTACAAATTGCTGGAGGACAACCTCACAATCGTTGCCGATGTGAATCGTCCTTCAGACAACAATATAACCAGCGGCTTCGGCATTGCGGTTGCTGTCTCGGAGTTGCTCCACTTGCGCACGGGCTACAAATACCGTGTTGGCGGTAATGATTTGGGAACCGCTTCGGGGATTACAGGAGGAGTTGGGTTTAGGATTGAAAGTTTTCAAATTGACTACGCCTTCGTTTCATTCGGTAAACTCGGCCCAACGCACAGATTTTCACTAATTTCGAACTTTTAGCTTGACGTAGTCACCACTGTTCACTTGTTGCGCCTTCTATACAACCGTTAGCACATTGTCAGTCTGTTCTCAGTTTTGCATTCTAGGCATATCGACGGGTGCTTCCCACCCCAGGCTTTATCCCGAAAGATGCTTCCAACCAAACTTCGATTGTTTACAAAACCCGACTGCCCGTTGTGTGACGATGCTAAAGCCGAATTGGAAAAAATAGCAATGAAATCCTCAATTGAGGTGGAAGAGATTAATATCACGACAAATATGGGTTTGTTCACAAAATACAAGAACATCATTCCGGTATTGGAAATGGATGGTAAGCAACTGTTTGTCCATCAAATCAACACCTCAGCGCTCAAACGCAAGTTAGCATGGCGCAGGTTCAGACGACTAATCGGAGGTCTCTAAACTTTCGGCTGTGTGATTCGCCGCACTTTCAAGGGAAACCATCCCAACAATCCTTCGTTGATATTGGGAAACGCACAATCAATGAACTGCTGGGGACACCTCATAGATTGCGGGTGTTGCCCGGCAGTCAAATGTTAAGATCATGACTATTGAAATACCCCGCTGCCAATCGAGATGACGGAGGTTCGTCACTTGATACGGGGTTAGATTTCATCGGTCAGGAAATTCGCATAAAAGTACGAACCCAATTAAACGCTCAATGAGAAAGGAAGGCAAAATGAAACACGGGATTCGGTGGTTTTACGTAGGGCTAGTTATACTTGGGCTGAGTATCCCGATGGTTGGCAACACAGCTAGCTTCTTTATAGTTAGCGGACACGTGACCGACCAAGAAAATTCGCCGCTTAATGGTCTCGAAGTTACTGTTTCGAATGAAACAAAGAACCTAATGCTCATGCAATTAACCGGTGACAGTGGGCCGGGCACCTATGCCGCCACCTTTATCGACTTTTTTGGTAAAAGCGTAGCCGACATCAATGATGAAATCAAAGTTAGCGTTAAAAGAATGGGCATTGTTACCGCCGAGGAAACAAAAAGAATAGCGCAAGCAGATCTTAACAAAGGGTTTATAAATATCGACCTAAAAATCATACCGCGACTAAAATTGGATAGCATAAGTCCTGACAATGCCCTTGCGTCGGGTGGGTCAATAGTTAAAATTCTAGGCGAAAATTTCCAAGAGGGTGTAACCGTCACATTTGGCAGGGTTGAAGCAAGCAATGTCGTTGTCGTGTCAGACACGGAACTCTCCGTCACCATTCCGGCGGGAACTAGGGGCGTCGTTGAGGTCACTGTCACGAATCCCGATAACCATTCGGCATCAATTCAGTTTAGGTATATTGACTACCCGGCGTGGGATGTGGACAAGAACGGTTCGGTTAATATTTTCGACTTGGTGACAGTCGCATCCCAATTCGGTCAGTCCGGGCAAGGACTTTCCGGGGATATTGACGGAAACGGTGCTGTGAATATTTTTGACCTTGTACTTGTCGCCAGTCATTTCGGAGAAGCTACCGTCGCGTCGGCTCCTCCACGTTTAGCGCGTTTCTCTAAGGATTCAGGAACGACACGACACGTGGACATGCGATTCTTGGACCGAGACAATAGTATGCGCAGGCGGACCGCATTGACTGTGCTAGAAAATTTGTCCGACACGGATCCACAGGCACTTCTTGCAGCAAAATTGTTGCGCCAGTGGCTTGCTGCCAACGGAGAGATTCCATCTGAGTCCCTGTTGTTGCCAAATTATCCAAATCCATTCAATCCGGAAACATGGATTCCTTATAATCTTGCCAAACCCGCGCACGTCTCAATTCGCGTTTTTGACATGCTTGGGCAGCCTGTGAAAGTGTTAGAGATCGGCCACCGCCACGCGGGTGGATATGTCGAGCACTCGCAAGCCGCATACTGGAATGGACGGAATGAGGCTGGAGAATTGGTTGCCAGCGGTGTATACTTCTACTCTATTGAGGCGGGAGAGTTTAATGCAACGCGAAAGATGGTCATCGGAAAATAGTACCAGATGACCGATCGGCGGTTGGAGTGATGCTTACATAAAAATCGAGACATGACATTTCCATTTAAGCCCGTCTTTGTACGGGCTTTTTCTTTTCCCTTTCAAAAACGGTTTGCAGATGGAGTAACCTTTGTGGTACAATTTCGCTTGGTTTTGCTTCAGAAGCCGACGTAGCTCAGTAGGTAGAGCGCGTCCTTGGTAAGGACGAGGTCACCGGTTCAATCCCGGTCGTCGGCTATACCAGCCGGTGTTACTCTTGATACTGACAAAAACCGAATTCTGTGAGAAACAACCATGCCTAGAGATATAGCGACATTAGAATGTGACGAGTGCAAACGGCGCAATTATGTAACCACGCGTAACCGGAGAACTCAACAATCCCGACACACGTTAAAGAAATACTGCCGGTCTTGTCGAAAGCATACACTCCACAAAGAGACTGCGTGATTTTTCTTCAATATGTGGATTGTAGTGCATACCAAATTCAACCACGTGTTATCACCTCCTTTTTGTATATTACATCAGCAATAAGGCGCACAACGAAAACATTTTGCTTTACAATTCAGCTAGCCGACCTTGAAGGCCAGTAGCTCGAACGGCTAGAGCGTCGGTCTCCAAAACCGAATGTTGGGGGTTCGAATCCCTCCTGGCCTGTATTTTTAACTGAGACTACACGATGATAGCGCAAATCAAGAGATATTTACAAGAAACACAGCTTGAGTGGCAAAAAGTATCAAAACCGGATCGTAAAGAGGTACAAAGCAATACGCTCGTTGTGATCGTCGCGTGTGCGTGTTTGGGACTGTTTCTGTGGCTAGTTGATGGCTCTTCTTTGCTTCCGAATTGGACATCGTTGCATGGAGCGATTTTGATTGTCCCGCTGACTATTGCTATATTCCTTATTGCAAGAGCCATACTACAGCGCTGGCGGACTGCGCTCCTGATTTCTTTGATCCCACTGGCTGTTGTACTCATGTTCGAGTATGTGTTGGATCAATCGCTTCGCGGTTTCGGAATGGCATTGCTTCGTAGTCTATTCATTCAATAGTTTTTGCATCAAGTTAAGAACCGCATCTTTTATGGACGGCTACTGGTACATTATTCATATTTATTCGGGACATGAAAAGAAGGTAAAAATGAACCTTGAGCAGCGAGTGTCGGCGCTTTCGCTGCACGATGAGATTCTGCAGGTTATCGTCCCGATGAAGGAAGTTGCTTCCGTTAAAGATGGTAGGAAACGTGTGCAGGAACGTCCTTCGTATCCGGGGTACATTCTCATCCAATCGTGCCATGAGTTGGGGCCCGAGGTCGAAGATGATAATGGCCGGCGTAGTTGGTATATAATTCGAGAAACACCCGGAGTCATGGGTTTTGTGGGAGCTTCAGGATCTAATCCTACGCCACTCAATGAGGATGAAGTCAAGAATGTTCTAAATCTCACAAGCGACGAAGAGAAAGATGAACCGATGCCAACCGTGGATTTTGGTGTTGGGGATCAAGTCAAGGTGATTGACGGACCATTTAACGGATTCGGCGGTGAAATCAAAGCGATTGATTTAGAACGTCAACGATTACATCTAGTTATTTCAATCTTTGGTAGAGCGACCCCGGTTGAACTCGGATTTCTTGAAGTCGAACAGAATTAGAGCGTAAATCCATTGCGAATAAGGTAGAGCGGGCGATTGTGCCTGCATTTTGAAGGAACCACAATGGCAAAAAAAATTGCGGGAGTTGTGAAACTCCAATTGGTCTCGGGGCAAGCCACTCCAAACCCTCCGGTTGGCCCTAGTCTCGCCCCATACATGATAAATATACCGGAGTTTATCAAATCGTTCAACGCACAGACGCAGGATCAAGCTGGGACGGTTGTTACAACGAATATTACCTGCTACGCTGATCGCTCCTTTTCCTTCGAGGTGAAATCGCCGCCGGCGGCTGTGCTGTTGAAGCAGGCAGCCCGAATTGCCAAAGGATCCGGCGAGCCAAATCGAGAAAAGGTTGCCTCCGTTACGGAAGACCAAGTTCGAGAGATTGCTCAGAAAAAATTGGTGGATTTGAACACTAGTGATGTCGAGGCTGCAATGCGGATGATTGCCGGAACCGCCCGCAGCATGGGAATTACAATCCAATAAATCCTCGTAGAACTTAACTGCGAGCAGGTGGAGATTACATTGAAAAAGAACGGAAAAAGATACCGTGAGATTGCGGATCTTATTGATAGATCTCAGCTTTACAGTTTAGAAGAAGGGGTTCAGCTACTGAAGCAAACATCAAAGGCGAAGTTTGATGAAACCGTTGACTTGGCCGCGCGCCTTGGCGTAGATCCGCGGCATGCCGATCAGAACATCCGTGGCACTGTTGCGTTACCTCATGGCACTGGTAAGCAGATACGCGTGGTTGTATTTGCCCAAGGAGACAAAGCCCGTGAAGCCGAAGAAGCCGGGGCAGATGCGGTTGGAACTGACGACCTCGTTGAAAAGATCGTTGATGGCTGGCTTGAATTCGATGCCACGATAGCAACTCCCGATCTAATGAGAACAATTATGCCGAAGTTAGGTCGCATCCTTGGTCCGCGGGGACTGATGCCTAATGCGAAGACTGGTACCGTAACTATGGACCTTGCAGAAACGATCGCCAGTATCAAGGCGGGGCAAATTGAATATCGCGTGGAAAAGGAATCAGGGGTTGTGCATGTTCCGATTGGCAAAACGTCATTCGATGCCAATCAGATTAAGGAGAATCTTCAATCGGTAATGGAAGCGATAATGCGAGCACGCCCGTCATCGACGAAGGGGAGGTATTTGAGGAGCGTTGCCGTTTCGTCAACTATGGGTGCGGGGATCCGACTTGACCCGGTGCAATTTAGCGGTTGAGCATTCAAGTTACAAAAAATCTAAATCTCGATACGGTCAAAGACAGCAGGCGCCAATTGCTTAAATGAACTTCTCGGCCTGCCGAGGCGCAGTAGCGATGGAACGCGAGATCTCCTTGAAGTGAGGGGACACAAATTGTGTGCGTGTTCATGAGTTTGAGCCTCCAGTTGACTGGAGGTTTTTTTTTTGAGAATTTTGACCAATTAGCGAAAGGAGGTGAGATATGCCTAGCCAAGCAAACGTCCAGCAAGTCGAAATGATTCGGGAGCGTCTTCAAGGCGCAGACGTTGTATTGCTGACTGATTTCAAGGGATTGTCTGTTGCCGAGGTCAATGAACTTCGACAGTTGTTGCGTGATGCCGGTGTACAGTATAAAGTTTGCAAGAATCGGCTTGTTAAAGTTGTTGCGCAAGAGTTGGGAATCGAGGGTTTAGACGACCATTTGGTTGGTCCAACCGCGCTTGCAACAAGTGATGATCCGGCATCCTGTTCAAAGATTTTAAAGGAGTTCGCCGATGAGCATGAGCATTTGAAGATTAAAGGCGGTCTATTGGGAAATACCGTCATTGATGCTGAGGGAGTAGATGCACTCGTCAATATGCCGTCAAAGGAACAGCTGATTGCTCAAGCTGTTAGCGGGATCAAAGCACCGCTTTCTGGGCTAGTCTCGGTGTTGCATAGAGGCTCGCCATTGGCAGGCCTTGTCAACGTTTTGAATGGTACCGTTCGTCAACTGACGACGGCATTGCAAGCTGTCGCCGATCAGAAAAAAGGAGCTGAATCGGCGTAGGTACTTTAACCAAGAAAGGAAAAGAAAAATGGCAAACATTGATGAAATGATCGAATCAATTAGTAACCTGACGGTATTGGAGCTATCCGAACTGGTGAAGGCCTTGGAGGACAAATTCGGTGTAAGCGCTGCCGCACCGATGGTTGCCGGGCCTATGATGGCGGGTGCCCCTGCCGCGGGCGCAGTCGAGGCTGAAGCCGCGCCAGCAGAGGAAAAGACCGAGTTTGATGTTCAGTTGAAGGAGATCGGATCTCAAAAGATCCCCGTGATAAAAGAGGTTCGCGCGGTGACAGGCCTAGGACTCAAGGAAGCGAAAGAGAAGGTCGAAGGAGCTCCTACTGTGATCAAGGAAGCTATTCCGCAAGAGGAAGCGGACAAAATCAAAGAGCAGCTAGAGGCTGTGGGTGCAGTTGTGGAGATTTTATAAGTCCAATCAGTTCTCTATCTAACCAAACCCATTGCGGTTACGTACCGCAATGGGTTTTTCTATTTCTGATAAAGGTCGGAACATGGTTCTCGCCCCGATTTTTTACCTGGTATTCAGTCAATTGGCAATTGGCGGTTTCGCCTTGCTTCTCTTGGTTCCAAAGGGATTGGTAGGTCGCGGCTTTTTTCGCCTGATGGGGATTATCTATCTGTTGGCAGTCATATTTGCGCGCTGCGCAAATCTCCCGATTAGCGGTAAAGCGGTATCGTGGCGCAATTTTTTCTTGGCTTGGGATGGACAGGATGTCATTTATACGATCGTTATGTGTATCATTTTCTTATGTTACACCATAAGTCTTTGGCTGAAAAATGAGGTTCTTAATCGAGGCCTTCTCTTCGCAGGGGCGGTCATCGGATCGATTTGGATTGTGAGCAGTGCGCAATCTTTTCTACCGCAGAGTACTCTTCCGGCAGGCAGGTTCTTGTTACCGCTTCAATTCGTGGTCTCCGCCGTCCTGCTAGGCGCTGTAAATAGCGGTATGTGGTTTGGCCACTGGTATTTAGTGACGCCTGATCTTCCAGTCGTTCATCTGAAAAGGTTCAACCAAGTTTTTCTAATTGCACTCCTGCTGTCGACTTCCCTATCTGTACTCAATTTCCTCTTCAATACGGAATCGGCGGCGGGACCACCGCAAAATTTCTTTTTGCAGGTTGTGTTGGGTATGCGTGTCCTAATTGGGTTTTGCGGATCATTTCTGCTGTATGCCATCGTATGGCACTGCCTGCGAGATAATGCCGTGGAACAGGACGCCGTCGGCGCAACCCGAGCTGCGACGGGATTCCTTTATGTCGCCATGATAACAGTTTTTATAGGCGAGTTTTGCGGAAGATTCCTGTTCTTGGAGACGAGGTACTTCATGTGATTAGGGCTAATATGAATCTTTGATATAAAATCAACATAATCGACATTTTTCCTACCCAAAATCCGAAAATGGCAGAGCGATCAGCGCACTACTATAGCAACAAAGAGACTACGAAACCACTCCGGGATTCATCGGTCACCGACCTAAAACGATTCGATTACGATTGACAGCCGCCGTAGATTTTCGTTTCGGCTCACCCCGTCTGTGTTATAATATCGTGCCTTCCTCCTGCAGTGAAACGCCGCAGTTAAGTGCTAGGCCAGTCTTTCAAGAAATCGGATTAACCGTGTTGTTACAGAGATTTATTGTTACGCCTCGGGTTCCGAGTGCCGTTTGAAAGGGAAATTGCAGCTACAATTTCCCCAATACGGCCTTCGTCGCAGCTTGAAAGAGATCCAAAAGAGTGTAGCGTTAGGTCAGAGCAACGAGACGCCGCTTAACGAAATATTATGGGCATTCCATTTTTCATTGTTTTCGCGCTATCTATCGTCTTTTTGTCGGTCGGTGTTACAGGTTGGGGCGATTTCGCGTCTATATCGTGGAAATTCAGCATAGATTCCCAGTTCGTTTCGGAGCTGAATCGCGGCGTAGCGTCCAAAGAGTTACGAGACGCTTTTGAGAATAATGGCTTTTCTATTTCGGAAAACCTCGACAGTTCACGCGGCGACAATCACAACAGTTGGTGGATCCTCCTTGATGAAGACAGCGACCGATCCTATACAGTTAGACGGGAAGGCGATGCGCTAAATGTCTATCATGGCACCTTGCCTCATCTCCATCTAGAGGCAAACTATTCTGCCGTCTTTAGATGCTTCTCGGGATTTATGCTCTTTTTCATTAGCTTATACCTTATGGGCTTTTTTCTTTATCTCGAAGAGCGTGAGAGTGGCCGCATCATGAAAAACGTGAAAAGTTTCGCGAAACTCAGACAGTTTTTTGAGCGCCATGAAAGCGAAAGAGCCGGGAAACAGCAATAGTTGACCAATCCCATGCGAGAAAATGACCTCCTGCTTCGCGCGGTCCATCGCCTGCCTGTCGAACGTCCGCCTGTATGGCTAATGCGTCAAGCAGGTCGTTCTGATCCAGCATATCGGGCACTGAGGAACAAGATAAGCCTTCCTCTTGAGCGACTATTTCAAACAGTTCCGGGGCCGTTCAGCGCCTCGGAAGTCGAGTGGGTGATCGAAATATCGCTTTTACCGAAACGCTTCGGGGTCGACGCCATAATTATGTATCACGATATCCTAACCCCGTTGGCTCCCATGGGTGTCCATTTTAAATTTTCTCCTGCACCCGTGTTGGAAACGCCCGTTCGAACGGCTAGCCGGATTAAGGGATTGCGTCCGCTTGATGATCCAGTCGCACAACTGAAATTCACGGGCGAAGTGATCAAAGGACTGCGCCGATCATTGGATGGCAGTCTACCACTTATCGGTTTTGCCGGAGCTCCATTGACGCTCGCATTCTTCATGATTGCCGGAAAAAGCCCTATGAATCGAGAGCGTGGAATCTCAAGCGAAGCGGATATTGTATTCAGAATGATGCGAGAAACCCCCAATCTGTTTCATGAACTGTTGAGTCGTTTAACGCGGATGACGATCGCCTATCTAAATTATCAGATTTCGCAAGGTGCTCAGATAGTACAACTGTTCGAGTCTATCGCCGATGGGATTGACCGATCATTGTATGAATCCTTTGCTCAACCGTATCATGAGCGGATTTTCGCGGAGTTGAGTCCCAACGCACCTTCCATTCTGTTTGCCAAAGAGTGCCCTTTTCTCGATCTGATGCTAAAAAGTGGCGCGGACGTCCTCAGTGTGGGAAAATGTATAGACCTTAAAGAAGCCCAATCGCACGCGGCGGGAAAGGTTGCAGTCCAAGGAAACGTAGACAATTGCGTTCTTCGCGATGGGACAATTGACGACATCACCAAGGCTGTGGGCAAATGTTTGAAACGAGCTGGTAGAGTCGGACATATTCTAAATCTCAACCACGGAATCCATCGGGACACTCCGTTTGAAAATGTGAAATACTTTGTTGAGGCGGCTAAAGCGCATAATTGGAGCGAGTGACAGTCGGGGTGGCTTCCATCCGGTTTTACGTGCTACGTTCCCCAATGGGTAACGCTTGGTGTGCCGGTCCGATTCCGTTGGCGATCTGAAGCGCGCGATTATAACTCGGATGAATGATGCGATTCGACGACAAGAGATTTCGCTTAAGGAAATTGAATGAGACCATCTCGACCCAACCCATACGCACCGCTTCAATATGGTGCGCTTGAACGGATCACGGAGAATGTGTATCTGTTTCGCAATATTGTTAATTCATCGATTGTCATTGGCGACAAAGGGGTAGCTGTCATTGATACACAGGTCAACCGGCGAATGGGGTTCCGAGTGCTTGAAGCTGTTCGGACGATAACGGATAAACCGATTCTTTACACGGTCAATACCCACTACCACTGGGACCACACCAACGGAAATATCGTCTTTCACGATGTCGGAGCGACTGTCATATCGAGGGACATGACAAAAAACTTCATGGTCAGCCGTGCCCCGCGTCAAAAGGCTTTTCTCCAATCACGCGGATTCGAATTGGGAGAAGATCCGTACCTTCCCGATGAGACTTTCCAATCAGAAACAGAGCTGAATCTGGGTAATCAGTCTCTTCATCTCATCCATCTCGGGGCGGCGGAAACAGATGACGCTGTCGCCGTGCGAATTCCGAAGGAGCATTGCATCGTTTCTGGCGACACCATTATGACCGGGAGTTTCCCAATCTTCGGTCAACCCGTAATGAATGAAGGATTGATGGCGAATCACGACTGGATTAACACGATTCGGGAATTGCGCACATACCAACCTGATCATGTACTTCCGGGTCACGGCCCACTTGCTCATGACGCGGAAATAGATCTCCTGCTTAGAATCGAAGAATACTTCCTAACCGAAGTTCGCAAACGGGTTGACGAGGGCATGGAATTAAATGAACTGCTTGTGGATCTTGAAAATCACCTGCCCGACTGGATTACTCAAATCGCCGAGGTGTGGGGTACACCACGTTATGCGGCACTGCGTGTTTACCGGGGATTGATTGACATGCCTGAACCGGGATGGCAGCATTTCAAGCCCTCGGTTGTTCCTACCGCCGACCCAAGCGAGGTTGAGGAGAAATCCTCCAATCTTGATAGTTTTGAGGGTTATCGTCAAGCAGCGGAGGAATTAGGAGAGGGCGGTGACATTGGCTTAATGCTCGCGGTTCTTCGCGACGCCACACGGCAGTTTCCGGAAAACCCCGCTGCATGGACGGAATTGGCGAAGTCTTTGAACCAAGAGTCGCGTGTTGTCTCGAGCGTTCTGGAGAAAGGAGATTTTTTCTCGGATGCGCGAATCGCTATTCAAACTGCGTTAGAACTAGATCCCGAATATGCACCCGCGTTGCTGTTGCTCGGCCAAACGCTGATTACGATTGCCTACCGCAATGGCGACGATCCTGCCGCCGGACTAGCATACATTCACCGTGCGTTGAATCTCCCGCTCACCGACATTCAGCTTGCACAAGCGTACTTTTCGATTGGGCTGGCAAACCGAACCAATGGTGCTGAACCCGAGGCGAAGGCTGCCTTTGCACGGGCAATTGAAGCGAATCCAAAGTTTATGCCCGCCCAAATGGCGAATATGGTCTGACGGTACTGTGGCTCTATCTTTGTAGAGTTCAAGAATATTCGATAATCTAAAACACCGGATGTTGCGGTCATTCTGCGGCACAGTGTGCGCAATTGACAGGTCTTCACAGGTAGACAGCTACGGACAACCCATTCCCTATCGGTGGATTATCCGTCTCCTCTCAAAGAGATTATATTGGGTTTTCTCACGAATAACAGAAATATTGAAGGGGCACAAAATGCGAACGAGTATAACCACACTACTAATGTTGGCAATGGCAATTTGCGCCAATGCTCATGCAGATGGTCGAATGGTCGAATACACGGTGGATGGAGTCGTGTTTAAAGGCTTTTTGGCTTATGACGACCAAGTAGAAGGGAAACGCCCCGGTGTATTGGTGGTTCACGAATGGTGGGGACACAACGAATATGTGCGCAACCGAGCACGTATGTTGGCTGAGTTAGGGTATACGGCGCTTGCAGTCGACATGTACGGCGATGGAAAACTGGCTGACCATCCGGAGGATGCCGGGAAATTTGCTCGAGCCGTGACAGAAAACATTGAAGTTGCCAAAGCCCGTTTTATGGCCGGGATGGACTTATTGAAGAAACACCCAACCGTTGATTCGGAGCATATCGCCGCAATCGGTTACTGTTTTGGCGGCGGGATTGTGTTACATATGGCTCGTCTCGGCGTGGATGAACTTGACGGGGTGGTCAGCTTCCACGGTTCGTTGTCTACACAGTCCCCTGCAAAACGGGGAACGGTGAAAACTAAAATCCTTGTGTGCCACGGAGCAATCGATCCGTTCATAGCACCGGAGCAAGTTGGTGCATTCAAGAAAGAAATGCTAGATGCCGAAGTAGATTTAAAGTTCATCAGCTACCCCGAGGCAACCCACAGTTTTACTAACCCGGAGGCGGATAAGCGTGGCGGACCGCTGAGATACAACGCGGCGGCGGATAAGCAGTCCTGGATCGATATGCAGGAGTTTTTCAAAACTCTATTTGTAATGCAGTGAGAACTTCATGTCCGGACAGATGGAGATTCTCCCATTTATTATTTTCATTTTGTTCTGTGTATTGATTTCGGGCATAATCTATGGATTGTTCCGAATTCTACTTTACTTTGGTAAGAGCGACAGCGACGAATATAGGGACCTACGGTGCCCACAATGTCAGACACAGCGCAAGCCGATCAAAACAGGTGCGGTTAGAAACCTTGTTGAAATCGAGTTACGATGTCCAGTGTGCGGCCACGTTTCGTGGGACGTCCCTGCCAAAACGAACCTTTCTACCCGTTCATCTCCCGATGATCCTACAAACAGGTAGGACTGCAATATAGACTAATTCCATGCGCTGATAAGCACACTACCGCCCTTCGTGAAATTTCGCAACCTTTTTCATATTCTTCTTACATTCGTTGGTTTTGTTGCATTCGGTCCCGCACAGCCTTTGCGCGCACAAATGCAGGCGCAACCTGCGCCGGAAGAGGTACATCCGCTAGTCGAAGCTGTGCGCGTTCTCCCTGCCGTTCAAAAGCCTATCGTTGACAATTCACGCCGATCAAACGCGTGGGCAGAGATTGTTGAATCCGCCGGAATTGACGCGGCGGCTGAACGGTGCCTCAAGTGTCATTTCACGGAAGAGACAGAAGAGGATCCGCACCCAGGCAAACATCTGGATCATCATGCCTCCGCAACATTCGGTTGTGTACTTTGCCATGGTGGAAACGGCAATGCTGAAGTTAAGAAAAAGGCGCACGCCTCAGCAGAGGGGTTTCCGTTCCTGACAGGCCAACAGGTAGAAGCGGCATGCGGCAAATGCCATCTCGAACCTGCCGTATTGGATGCGCCCAATCTTTCCGGCGGTCGGTACGTGTTAAACAAATACGGCTGCGTAACCTGTCATCATCTTCCTGTCCAAATTCCTGTCAGACGTTATGCACCCCGATTGGATTTCATAGGGAACAAAGTCACAAGAGCGTGGCTGGATCAGTGGTTGAGTGATCCAACTGAATATCTGCCAAAATCGAAAATGCCGCGGGTTGAAATGGCCGAATTAGAGCGGGCGGCAATTGTCGAGTTCCTTAGTAGTCTGCGTCTTGATGAACAGCTTCAACCCATAGAAGGCTCTGGAGATGCTGAAGCTGGGCAGAGGCTGTATGTTGAGAGTGAATGTCATAGCTGTCACGCCACGCCGGAGATTGGACATGCCGTTGGTCCGGATCTAACCAAAGTGGACACAAAGGTAAATCGGACATGGCTGTGGTACTATCTCAAGAATCCGGCGAATTTGCATCCGGAAACGAAAATGCCCAGCTATGACTTCACTGATCAACAGGCATTGAATTTGACAGAGTATCTGTTGGGAAATGTTGCTCCCGAATCAACAGGTGACGCGCCGGTTGCGGCGCTTGAGGGTGGAAACCTCTCCGAAGTGGAACCACCGGCCGAGATCGATGCCGAAAGAGCGGCTGATGGCTTTAGTTTATACATTTCAAAAGGTTGTGCGCAATGTCACGGCATAGGAAAATATATGGGCGTAGACATTTCGAATCAGTTGCTAAACAGCGAAATTCGAGATTCCCTCCTGAAGATTCAATCGCATCACGGCGCCAGTGTAGAGGTCCCGGAAATTGACATGCCGGAATCGGATGTCAGATTGATGACAGTTGCAATCTTGGCACTTCGACGCAGCGAAATTTATCGTGCCCTGTCATACAAGCTCAAAAACGGGGCGTTGGGTGATCCCAATCGATTCGTGCACGAATTCTGGGAGTTACCCATCCCTGCACAAGAAAAAGCACCTGACTATTACAACGAAGCGGTATCGCAACTCACCCCCGAGGCGTGCGGGGCTTGTCACCAACAACAGTTCAGTGACTGGAAAACATCCAGGCATGCCATCGCCATGGGCCCGGGTGTCCACGGTCAACTGATCGAGCAAAAGCCGGGGACTGTCCTCACGTGCCAAAAGTGTCACGCACCTTTGTCCGAACAGCTTGAGTTTCTCACGCTGACCGGAAAAAGAAATAGCGATCAAGTTGAATTTTCCAGCGGGGGGACGGAATTCATTTCAAACGAGGGGTATGACGAAAATCTTCAATCCCACGGAATCGTGTGTGCTGCGTGTCACGTGCGTTCGCACCAGCGATTCGGTCCTCCATTCTCTGAACACGCGGCTGCAGCAAATGTCTTTGCGGAAGGGCATCACGGTGGAGCAATAACCGCATCAGCGTATAACGACTCGTCGTTTTGCAAGCCGTGTCATCAGTTCGAGGAAAACGGATTCGCTCTGAACGGTAAACTACTGGAAAATACGTACAATGAATGGCTTGAAAGTCCTCATGCGAAGGAAGGAAAAACGTGCCAATCGTGCCATATGCCAGACAGCCGCCACCAATGGCGCGGAATTCATAATCCCGATAGTGTGAGGGATGCGCTGGACTTGGATGTGGAAATCAAGAACTATCAAGAGTCCCTAGAAGCAGAGATTCGTCTAACGAATCACGGAGCGGGGCACCATTTGCCTACTTATCTGACCCCGGCGATTTTTGTCACTACAAGATTGCTTGATTCGACTGAAACTCAAATTCCGAAGACCGAGACAATTCGAGTGATTCAACGTCGGGTACCGCTATCATTGGATAAGGAGGTTTTCGACACGCGTATTCCTGCCGGCGGGACATGGGTATACACGTATAAATCGCCTCATGCCAACAGCGCAAAGTTTCTGGAAATTCAACTCGAGGTCCATCCGGATCATTTCTACAACGACTTCTTTGAAGTGTACAAGTCGAAAACTCCGGAGGGAAAATTGGCAATCAAGCAGGCACTTGAAATCACGGAACAAAGCCCCTATTTCCTCATGTCCAAACAAATACCCTTGGTCTCAAAGTAAAACTGTGAAAACCCGTACAAATGTGGAACCAAACTTTCGTGCTCAGTTTGTGAACAGCACTGTACATTTGTTGGTCAAGATTCGTTACGATACCGTGTCTACGTTGAACGGAGACGGCACTGTCTCAGCTGGCACGACAATTGCGTACCAAGAATACCGTAAATCGAGGTATGATATTTAAGGTATCTAGTACCGATGTAATCAATTACGCTCCAAGAAATGGGAGGTTTGCAAAACATGATCACAGGAATTAATCGAACCCGCACGTCTGGAATTGTGGCACTTGTCTTTCTCACGATAGTTTTAAATCAATTCGCTCTTTCTTACGGAGAAGCACAGTCGTTAAGCAATCAGACACAGTCGAATACCGGTGCTTATGAAGGCTTGAATCACGATGTGTTGGAGGCAATCGATCGCGGACTTGAGTGGTTGAAGACCCAACAGGGAGATGATGGACTGTTTATGCGCCACCCCGGAATGACCGGCTTGGCGATTACGGCGTTTTTGAGACACCCGGAAAATCGATATGCGGAAGCCAATCATCCGTTTGTTCAGAAGGCGCTTGGCGCTCTGCTGGCATTGCAACAACCAAATGGATCAATCTATAATATTGATCAGCAACCAGCCCTACCAAATTATAACACGTCGGTTTCACTGATGGCACTGTCATCTACAGACAATCCTGAATATAAGCTGGCAATCGCAAAAGCACAGAATTTCATCAAGCGTCTACAAGTCCAAGATTCGGAGAGCGTCTACTTCGGTGGGATCGGCTACGGTAGTCGCGAAACCGTTCACGATCTCTCGAATCTAAATTATGCTGTGCAGGCGCTAAAGGAGAGTGGATCAGACGATCAGGAAGTGTGGGATAATGCTGTTAAATTTTTACAGAGGTGTCAAAATAACAGTGAAACCAACACCGAAAGCTGGGCCGGTAACGATGGAGGCTTCATCTACGCTCCGGATGGCGAAAGTAAGGCAGGTAGGGATGAAAGTGGCAAACCAAGGTCTTATGCGAGCATGACGTATGCAGGCCTTTTGAGTTTCATCTACGCTAATGTCGATAAGGATGATTCACGTGTAAAAGCCGCTGTCGATTGGATAAAACAGCACTTTACCGTTGAAGAAAATTACGGGATGGGGCAAGAAGGACTTTACTACAACTACCATACCATGGCAAAGGCGTTAAGTGCCTACGGCGAGCCCGTCGTTGTGGATGGCAAGGGTATGTCTCATGACTGGTACAGGGAACTTAGTGAGAAGCTTCTTTCCGAGCAGAAGCCCGAGGGATTTTGGCTAAATGAGACAAGCCGTTGGATGGAGAGTTATCCAGTTCTTGCAACCTCTTATGCGATACTGGCTCTTGAAGCAGCTTATCGTCCCTAAATTCGGCGGTATGTTCCATGATTCCATGAGTCCGCATCATGGAATCTTGTACATCTCGAGTAGGGAACGGCAATTCTAATTCCCTACATCTCTGTCTTCTTTCGCGGAAAATCCATACTGCTTGGCGTAGCAAACAACCTGTCCCTACTTACAGCATTTCAGTAGTTAGCGCCCATGAGATTTGGGTCTGAACATTTTGAATCGGACTGTCGGCGGCCGTTCACCAATAATAACTTCACATAACCTCGACTTGACATTCCCCGCAGTAGCCGAGAATTTCATTTCTGAACTTTATGGGTTTGAATTCGTGAACGTCACAAATGACCTTCTGAAGTTCATCAATCTCAGGATTCGTGAACTCAATAATTGTGTTGCATCGAAGACAAATAAGGTGCGCGTGCTGCTGTTCTTGAAGTGCATGGACGTGCTCATAGTATGAATTCTTCTGGGCATCAATGACTTCCGTGAGGAGACCGCTTTTGACAAGAAGGGGCAACGTACGGTAGATGGTCGCTCTGGAAGCGGAGTGCCCTTTCTCTCGAATGTGAACCAATAAATCCTCTGCTTGAAAGTGTCCTTCGTAGGAAAAGACCTGTTCAAGAATGACTAGGCGCTCCGATGTAAGTCGTAATCCACCGCTCTTTAGGAATTGTCGAAACTGTTCAACGAATTTGGGATTGACTTGGGATTTTTCTCTCATTGCGGTAACGCTCTATTCATGATGGCGGATGTCATTTAGGCGTCGAAATGCGGCCCAATCCTCCTTGATCATTTCCGGTAAGTCGCAATCACGATTCTCGCTTGTTTGCTTGCTCTTGGTCGAGCAACTTTGGTTTCCAGTGCAATCCGGCCGAATATCCACCGAGTTTACCATCACTGCGTAGCACTCGGTGACAGGGAATTATGATTGGCAAAGGATTGGCGCTTTCCGCCCTGCCAACCGCCCGTGTCGCAAGCGGTTTCCCAATTTCCCTAGCTATCCAACTGTAGCTGCGAACTTCACCATACGGGATACGGTAGGTGGTTTTCCAGACCTTCTGCTGAAACTCCGTTCCTGCCTGCAGGTCAAGGTCTAGGTCAAACTCAACGGGTTCGCCGCTGAAATATCGTTGGAGCAGATCGACCGTTTTGGCTAAACCTTCGTCAGATTTAACCGCCTCCCTTCCGCGGAGCAAGAGGATTTCAACTTCGGCCTCATCCGATTTACCAAAAGCCACCCGCGAAATACCCTTCGAGGATCTGGCAACGCCCACCCAGCCGTATGGCGACTCGAAACAGGTATAGTTCACAATTATTGATGTCCCTCCCGCCAGCTACACTCCGGCCTTGTAGAACGGAAGCACTGCTACGGTTGCGTTGACGGGGTCGTCACCCGTTATAATTTTGACTTTGCTTCCGGCATCCGTATAAGCCATCCGCACATAACCGAGGGCAATAGTAGCGTCTAGCGAAGGCGAATTGACCGCACTGGTAATCCACCCGATTTCCTTGCCGTTAGCGAAGATTAAGTCATTTTGTGCCGGCGGCGTATCGCATTCAATTTCGAACCCTCGGAGCAGTCGATTTGGGTGTCCCCGGTATTTCATGCGTGCGACAATCTCCTGACCAATATAGCAACCTTTCTCAAAATCAATTGCGTGTTCCAACTCTGCTTCTAGCGGCAGCACCGACTCGGTTAATTCGGCGCCGTACCGGGGAATTCCGGCCTCGATCCGGAGAGAATCAAGCGCAGTCAATCCAAAAGGTCTTGCATCGAATTCTTTTCCCTTATCCAAAAGAATATCCCAGAGCCATCCCATCTCCTCTGCTTCGACGTAGAGTTCATAACCAGTCTCACCGGTTTCGTCTGACCGGATGCAAGCGATAGAATGTCCCTCTACCTCATGGAACATAGAGTAGTATTCCTTTAGTCCGGTAACATCAATTCCCAAGCTAGCTTGAACGAGGTGCGACGACTGGGGACCATGTATTGCGATTATTCCTGTCTCGTCCGTGCAGTCCTCGAGGTTCACATCGTCCGCGATGATATATTTATCCAACTCATTGAATAGGATTTCAGTTGTCTCGGCGTTGGTGGTAATACCAATGCCATCCTCAAACACGCACACCTTCATGTCCGCGATGATTTTCCCACGGTTGGTCAACATGGTCGCGCAATTTCCCTCGCCGACCTTCAGCCCTTCCACATCATTGGAATTGATTCGATGCAGGAATGTAGCCCGATCGTCGCCGGTCAACCATAGCCTGCCGCGATGGGATAGATCGATGAATCCAACCCCATTTCTTACGGCGTGGTGTTCTTCAATGGGATCAGCAAAATGGGCAACCGTCACCCAATCGGAGAGGCTTGTGGTGAATGTTGCTCCAAGGGCCGTATGCGCACTATAAAGAGGTGTTCGTTTCATCTGATGAACTGAAACGGTGGGTTATCGCAATATCGGGGCCAACATATTGCTTTATTGCGCTACAAACCTTAATTATAGCGCACAGCCGGAGGGAAGTCAAAAGTATCTAAAACCGAGGGCGTTGTCAGCTATGACGGACTGGGATTGGGAATCTAACGTACACTCTTTTTTCGCAGGCGAGTTGGTGTGATTGAACCCGTTCCGGGTTTTCTCAGAAATTCCGCGAGAGCCGCAAGATGTAATTGGTGGCGTGCCGTTTCTCTAATGCGCGGACAATCTCGAAGCGTAAGGTGTCGGGAGCTCCGTCATACGGCAAAGCATTTGTGAAAAGTGAAAACCCCATTCCGACAGAGGCATTTAAGCGCGTAAGGTCAAATCGCTCGTGATCAAACCAAGCGTCGCCGGTATCAAGGATGATGGACACCGCTCCATGCACAGCTTCACCCTTTCCGATGTGCTTCAGTCTCCGGACAATTTTGTATTCAACATTCATAGCGAGCATATTATCGCCAATGAATCTGTTGTAGCCAAAACCGCGCAGAATATTATTGAGATCTACATAAAGCAGACGTTGCCGAGGTAGCGGGGAGTCTGAAAGAGCGCCGATTGCGCGAAAATCAAGATTGTGACCATTAGGCAAGCGGTTGTATCTTGCAATCTCAAACCGGTACAGAGTGAAATCGAAGTCACTATTGAATCGATGGCTCGAATGCTCAACAGAGAGGGAACTGCGCCAACCTCGCGTCGTGTGCTCACTAGGCCAAGGTGTTGACATAAATGGACGCCTGATGTTGAATTTGTGATCTCTGGTGTCAAAATGATACGAAAACTCGAAGCTGCGCGCTTTTCCCTCGTCAATGCGAGCATTGCCCCGCTTCGGAAGACCTCGCGAAAACAGGCTCCAGTCTGTGACGGTAAAAAGTTGCTCATGCCGTTCATCGGTAAATCTGACTGCAAATTCGGAGGAAGTCGTCAATTTCTGAACCAGCCATGTCTGATAGCCTTGTCGTTGGTAAAAATCGACGAGAGATGATCCGAATATAGTCGACGACAATATGCCCTCTCCCGCGTACGTTGATGGGCTATGAACAACCCCGGTCAGATTGTACCATGAACCCCCAAGGCGCAATTCATGGGTGCCAAACCACTGTTTTTCTGCGCCGAGTTGATAATTCTCGATTGAACTAGAAAGCCCGATGCTCGCACCGCCAAAGATTTGTCCCTTGAAGTATGCATCCATGGAGGCTTTACCGCTTCCTCCCAAAATCAATCCGTGCACACGACTGAAGCCCACACGCGGCAAGGCAGAGTAGCGAATGGGTGGATGCTCTTCAATATTTATGAATAGCACATTTCTTCCATATTCTCTTTTCACCTCCCAATCCCGAACATCCTTGAAGAATTTACTGTGATTCGCGAGGTCTTTTCGCATGCGATTAATTTTCTTCTGAGTTTGTAATTCATTATAGACATCACCTTTTTGCAACCTTAAATTTTGGGTCAATTCGTGACGTTTAATCCGTTTGTTTCCGGTAAAACGCACTTCGTCCAAGCGTCCCTCGTTAATGGTAAATTCCATCCTATGTGGGTCAAACCTCTCTTTGATTCTTGCAAGTACGAAATCGTTATTCCGGTAAAGTGTTGCCATAAGTTGAGATTTTTTGTTTAGCTCCTCGATGGACACCCGCCCGCGGTTTAACCCGAACCACTTTCTCAGCATGGACGATTTATAGTGAGAATTTCCCGTGAACTCCAATTTTTCGAGTACCACGGATGAAAATTCTGTAACATGGATACGAAGAGCAAGTCCAAGTGGAAGCAACGCGTTTTCCTCGTCCATCGTTGTATCTGCCCCGTTCGGATGTTGAATCGATTCCGCTGTATCTTTGCCAACAATTTCACGAGAATACACGTGGCCCTTGCTCTCAACTGAATCGAGAGGAATCGTGTCTAGTCTTGCCTTCCGAAGCCAAGGGTGTTCATTAAGTTCATCAACCAGCCATGACAGTTGGCTGCCAGTAATCGTTTCCCCAATCTGAAACGGGATCTGCCGAATGATTTCTGGCGTGGATATTTCGCTGTTTCCTTTTATCTCGATTTCCCCTATCTGTAGTTGTTGATCAATTCCAAACAACGCCGATTCTTCGCCCGCCTCGGCGAATTGAAGCCGTCCCATTCGGTCTTTGTGGTGGGGCCACCACGGAGTCCGTGTATCGAAGGTCGGCATCCAATAACTGAATTCGCGGTTTTTCTGAGACCGGCGATGCAAATTCAATAGCCAATCATCTGTGATCTCTGGTTCCAAGAAATCGCGCTTCACGGCAATTTCGACGCACCAATACCGAGATGTGATTCGGGTTTCAACATTGACTGGCGACGCGTCGGGATGCGACAGCACACCAGCTCGAGATTCATCCGGATTCGCTTGTAATTTCCTCACATTTTTTTCGTCTGATCCGCGTTTGCTGTTGTCGGCCGTTTCCGTGACCGTCGGTGCGAACCGATGATCCAGCTGATATTCCGCATGAACTTTCTGGCAGAAGATAGCGCCGATTGGGTTGACGATAAGGTGATAATACAACGGGGTCTTTGGATTGGGATCAAGTAAAACTTCTATCGAATCGTCCTGCCAAACTGCCGCGCCTCGCTCCGTCTGCGAAATATGCAGTTGCTTCATTTCATGGCAGTAGACCTTGATGCCGATGTACAGATACTGATCGTCCCACATAAGAAATGCTTGTGTGGGTTCGACGGCTTCTTCTGTCCCGTCTGCTCTATAAAAAGGGTGCAACGCAATCGCTTTTGACCAAGATCTTTCAAATAGGTTACCATCGATCACCGGCGATTGTAGCGCTCTGGGCACCGATTGCACCTCGACTATTTCGCGCTCATCCTCGACGGAATCGACATTGGTTTCCTCGTCGGTGGACGCCGCGTGTAGCGGGAGGATAGCTATTTTATCGTCGGCCGTCAGCCGAAAAAGCGGACCTCCGCCGTTAATCCAACCATACAGCGAGTCCCCTTCAAACGAACTTTCAAGCTCAACAGGCATATTTATGGACACCGCATGTGGATCTTCATTCTTGGTTTGAATCTCTACTTCGGCTCGAATCGAGTTGGGTAAGCGCAGCGTAATCCCGCCACCGTTGGCGGTCAGATTGGTTGGAGCGGCAATCTCGTCCATTACCGCCAAGTCGATTTCTCCGAACGCGGTTTCAAAACGATTTAGTTGATTCGTGAGAAGTATTTCGCAGTGAAGGTTTCCTTTCCCGGAATAAACTCGACATCCACCCAACGTTTCATTTAGACGAATCTCACCGATTGCTGCCTTTACGTCAATGTTTCCGCGAATTTGATTGACCCGAATATCTCCATTCAGTGTTCGTATTTGGACGGAGACATCCGGTGGCGTACCGACAAAGCAGTCCAATCTTGTCAACTCCGCTTTTGAGTCGGAATTCGCAGGTAGTCTCGGCGTAAGAGCGAGTACATTGTCCGCCTTTGAAGCTGATAACTCAACGCCTTCAAAATAGTCGCTAATGCTGTCCTTGTCCGCCCCACGCCCGCGCTTCTCAAGCCTAATGATGATTTCGTCGCCGTCGATGGCGTTAACTTCTACACTTCCATCGACGGACAGATCTATATTGATTGTGTAGATATCATGTAAGTTAAAGCGCTGCTCAGAAGTGACAGGATGATCTACCTCTATAAGATTCGATATCTTCGTGGTGGTCGCCTCGGGAGTTTCGGCGATTGATGCGGCGATGACGTCAATCTGCGCAAAGAATGCATTGATCGGTATTACAGCGAATACAAGGCACCAATAGAAACGCAGGATAGCATCGAACATAGCGGACGCCCTATGAGGTAGAGATTTTGCACGAAATCAAACTCGACTCGGAAGATGGTTCGCAGTATCGGAGTTGAGCATAGGTATCTAATGCGCGGTTGGCAACATCAATCCTTCCGGCTCGTTGAGATGTATTCGTGAATCCTAGGTTCGATTGATAAAGCGAGAGTGAGTTCCACAAGGCAGATTTAGAACTAGGTTTGCGGAGTTGAGAGGAATAGCACATCGGCCCGAGGTTTTGGTCTGCTACAAAAGATGTTTGAATTCGACTGTGTCCAACGGCAGATGGTTACGTCTGTTTCGTTGCAAGATCACACACATGCCAACACCCGTTATTCTCGTAATGGCTAATGGCGCTAAATTTGGACAAAACGCCATAACCCGGTATGTTGAACACGATTTGCTATATTTTGAAACAACTCGGAGCAAACAGCCGTCTTGAAGTAGGAGGCTCAAGTTCTGGGTGCAACGAATGGTTAGTTCTCCAAGGTAACAACCTCGGCTAACGGCATGATGTTGTTTTTCTCAAGCAACCGCTTTAATTCTTCAAATCTTTCCCTTGAGATGACAAGATCGCTCGGTGAGACTTCGCCAAGGATGTGCTTCGCAATCTGCTTGTTGGATTTCAATTCTTGAGCAAGTCGTTCATTTTTGCAACGTAGCAACATCACGTCCATAAAGTAGACCTGTCCGTACCGCGTACCCCACTCGTGGATCGAAAGTTTGACGTTTTGCGGAATGCCTGTCTTGGAGTAGGCTTCCAAGAATGCGAGAATCTCGTTCACCGACATACCCGCGCGCAAGCTATTGTAGATGGATTGGGGGGTAAGTTTGTAGGTTATGACCTGACTGGCTTGATGGATTTCCGCGATTAGATTGAGTTTCCAGCGAATGCCGGGAGCAAGATTGCTTGAAGCTAAAATCTCGTAGTTGGGCTGAAGCACAAAGGTGGACTCCCGTTCAATATCTGCTATCGATTGCCCCGCTATGAGTCGCATTCCAATCTCGGTAAGTTGTATCACCGAATCTTCCGCCGTGGCGTTAAAGTTTACACACCCCATGTAAGTCAGATAATTCGTGAATCGGCGTTCAAGGTGTGAGTAAAGCGTCTGTTCCCAAGTCTCCTCTACAGAAAGCCTTTGCACCTGTCCCAGAATGGATGACAGTTTTACCCATCGGTTTTCTGACAGAATTCGTAATAGCGAATGGGCCATTGTAAGTTGACGACTGGGATATACGTCATGTTTAAGCCAGTATTGAAAGATAGTTGAAAGTTTTTCCGCGTTGGATTTCTGTATCCATTCATGCCCTAGCTCTGAGCAGTGTAGGTTATTGGAATTATCCAAGTGGACGAGTTGGTGATGCTGACAGAAGTTGTGAATGAAGTGCAGGCGATCCGTGGTTCCGTCGGGCGGATTAATGCGGTCATAAATCTTTGTGGTGTCTTCGGTAACCTCAAAGGCGTTGAGGAGCCGTTTCTGGGCATGTTTGTGAACAGTCAATCGCTGTGTAAGTCGGATGCCGTCCCGCTCGGCGGTGGATAGAAAAGTAAAAGTGTCTTGGAGGAGTGCGAATCGATCACTGCGAATGGATTTGGGGGCTGCGCCCGGAGAAATGAGTCCAGCATTAATCTCGTCGGAAAATACCTTCAATAGCAGCGATTGAAGATCTTCCGGAATCATGTAAATATGTTGGAAATGGCCCGTCGATACTAAGAAAATCAACCCTGATTCATGTAACGACTGTCGCACCTGTTCAGGCGCTCGTGACCAACCGCGGCAGAGTTGTTTGAGTTTCCGGTTAAAGAGATCAACGGTCACTCCATGTGAACCCGATAGGAATGTGAGTGTGGTTAGGAGTGAACGTTCGTGGGGATTAAGGCGGGTGATGGTCGCTTTCAGCCAAGCGATGTTCAGCACTCTCTCGGGGATCTTTTTTCTTAGGCTTTGAACGGATAACTGGCCGGACAATCCGATTCTCTTGGCAACTAGCTGGCAATACTCCTTGGGGACGCGTTTGATTATTTCACTGTACTTCGTTGTTTCGTTGGATGGGTTCATAGGCGATAGGATATGGCGCGACACATTTTAGGGTATACTGTCTGTACTAGGGAATGGCAAATACGAGCTAGTCGTTCGACCGCGTTAGGGGTAGTTTGAATAAACTGGACGTTCTCTTGGTCACACCATTTTGCAGTGGATGTTACCATCATAGCGTGGCCGCCCCAATAGAATGGAGATGAACGGTTTTCACAGAGTCTGTTTGTCCGAATTTATTTTAGTTTAGCTTCTAGCGACTCCAAAACCTTAACCATGATGTATAATAACGAGAGCAACAAAAACAGCCAGAGGTATATATGCACAATTGCCTGAAGCGTTCCAATAATCGTGCCATATATTCCGGACATCCACAAAATATCGATCCAATCAAAATCTTGGTTGTCGGCGTTGAGTTTGCGCATATCTTCGTATAACTGAAATATCCTGATCCCACGCGAAATGCCGACCAAGTATGTCGCTAGTTTCACATACTTGATAAAAAATCGACTTACCTCATCCTTTATGATGCGGCTCAAAATGGCGGCTATCGGTTTCTCAAAAACCTTTACAACGCAAAATGAGATGATAGCTGCTACTATCGGTGGGACGATCAGAAGTGCAGGGAACATTATTCCTCCATTCAAGCGTTAATGCGCTCAGTTGGTTGGGAAGAATTTGGCTAATACGTCTGAGATGAACCAAAGAAACTTACCTTAAAACCGCGCCCAGATAATCTTCGGGGACATCTATCTCAGTTGGGTTTCTCTTAATTCAATAACCTTGACAGCGATGTATGCAATTACGACAATTGCAAACAAAACCAGATACATCTGCGCAATTGCCTGGATTGTCCCGACGAGACGTGCCATGATTATCCCAAACATCATCGAAATCCATAAGTTCTCTCGAAGTTCTGACATCATCTCGTCGTCCAGGTCGGAGATCTGCGGATCTGAGGCAAACTCACTCAGATAATTTTGTGGCATATATTCGTCGGACAAATGGCCAATTAGACCGCCTGAAATTCCAAAGAGGTATGTCGCGCATTTGACATACTTAATTAGCCATGCGCTGATATCATTTCGAAAGATTCGCTTGAAGATTGCAGAAAGAGATGTATTAAACACCATCACGATGACGAATGAGATAACTATCGAGCAAGCAAGTGGGATTACCAGAAGTAGCATGAACGGGTAAGTGAGCCACATGTGTCCTCCATTTGTGCAGCCTTTACCACGTAGGTGTAGAAAAGCCTACACACGACGGAGCCCGGCAAATACCAATCTACCTAAAACTTGCAATGTTTCTTCTAAATCTTCGTTCTGGCAATCGCCAAAAGCGGTAAACCTATTTCCAAAGGGATTCGAATCCGTTCGCCCCTACTCATCGCGTTGTTCCCGACACGCTGATTCTATCAAAGGTTGCCTGCATTGTCAAGGTAACTGAATCCATCGTCTCGACCCAGGATTGTACTGGCAGATTAATGAAAATAGCGGGTGTGTTCCTCTTTCTCTTCTATGTTTTGACGTTGCCCTCTTGTTTTCGCTCTGCCGATTTGACGCCGGTTATGTATAACAACGCTTCAATTCGACACCATGGGCTTACGGATAGAAATGTTGGCGGATCAGACGACGAATGGACGGCGCTCATCAAAGAATTTGAGGCAATTGTCAACGCCAATCCTAAGGGTGAGTGGGCTGATGATGCCCAATATGCCATCGGATCTTGCTGGATTTGGCTGTCACATGGCACGGAACCCGTACGTATCCAGTACGCGATAGACGCCCTCGAAAAACTTCTAGATCACTATCCCGATACGCCATTAGTCGCTGATGCGCATTATTGGCTTGGCGCCTGCCACTTTCAACTCGGCGACGACAACCGTGCAACCACGCACTATCAGAAAGTAACGAACGAATATTTCAACCATTCTATGTCCGAGCTAGCGCAGTTTAACTTGGCACGAATCTATGAAAAACAGAAAAACCTGGCAGTCGCGATTTCAATGTATCAATCCGTCGCTAGACGGAGTAACAATACACAGCTTGGCACCAGGGCAGAGGAACACATCCGAAGTCTTCGGTTAGGGTTGACACCCGAATCAGGTGAATCAGAACGAGAAGGAATCGGTTCGCTCGGGCACAACATGCCATCGCTACGACGGTCACTGGGGCGGCACATCGGCGAATTGCCGGCTGTATCGGTCATGACTGCACCTCCTCCCAAGACTGATGGAGAGAAAGTTCGGACGGAAGGGCAGTCTATCCCGCAAATAGTGCTTTCCGATGAAGTTGAAATTGGAAGCCTTCCGACTACCGATATCCAGCTTGACGTAACTGCGCCAACAAGCAAAAAACGGACAACCCAAGCACAAAATCTTGAAAGGAACGATCCGGCACAGCACGTTCTAGGAGAAAACCCGCCAATCGACTTCGGCGACAATCTCACATTGCCGCGCCAGCTTGCACTCGAAGTTAAGACAGTTGTCATCGACCCCGGACATGGCGGCAGGGACCCCGGCGCAACGAGCAAATCACAGGTTCATGAGAAGATTGTCGTACTGGAACTTTCGCTCATGCTACGCAACCTGCTGGTAAATAGAGGTTACGAGGTACGGCTGACCCGCGACACCGACATCTATCTCCCTCTTCGCGAACGCACTCAAAAAGCTACTATTCAAGGTGCGGACCTGTTCATTAGCATTCACGCAAACGCCGCCGCCAATACCGGCGCGTCGGGTGTTGAAACCTACTACCTTGCGCTTGCCTCCGACGAGACGGCGCAACGCACAGCCGCCCGCGAAAATAGTGGTGCGGGATACGGCATACAAGAGCTTGACACACTTGTGGCGAAGATTCTCAAAGAGAGCAAGAGTGAGGAAAGTCGCCGGCTCGCCCGGTATGTTCAGTCTGAACTCGTCAACTCGACAAATGCAAAAGATCGTGGAGTAAAGCATGCGCCATTTGTGGTGTTAATTGGTACAAAGGTCCCGGCAATTCTGGTTGAAGTTGGTTTCCTATCTCATCGAGCAGAGGCACACAAACTGACGAAAAAAGCATACAAACGCAACATAGCAGAAGCAATTGCAAACGGGATAGACCGATACGTGTCAAGTAGCACGGTAACCACGGCAAAGGGCGATGGCAAAACCAATGAATAGTCCTTCAAACGCCCCCCGATGCAGCTTCCATCAACGAGGGAGTAATACAATGATGAGGACGAGTATCGCCGTACTTGCAGTGTTTTCTACCGTTGGCCTACTGCTGGCTAACATTCCTCAACCTAGCACGAAGGATTCCGAGTCGGATCCTTACCGGAAACAGCGTGAGCGAATGGTTGCTTCCCAGATAGATTGGCGTGGCGTACGTGCCGGCCGTGTCGGAGTCCGAGATGAAGCCGTGTTGGACGCCATGCGCCGGGTGCCGCGCCATGAATTCGTGCCCAAAAAATACAAATCCAGCGCTTACGCTGACTCGCCGCTTCCAATCGGATACGATCAGACAATCTCGCAGCCATACATTGTCGGATTCATGACCGAGATGCTCAAAGTCAAAAAGGAGCACAAGGTGCTTGAAATTGGTACGGGTTCCGGATATCAAGCCGCGGTTCTCGCGGAAATCGTTGATAATGTCTATAGCATAGAGATTATCGAAGAACTCGGCGAGCAGGTAAAAGAACGTCTTAAACGGCTTAACTACCGGAACATTACCGTGAGAATAGGCGACGGCTATTTTGGGTGGGAGGAACATGCCCCGTTCGACGCTATCATCGTCACGGCAGCCGCAGATCATATTCCGCCCCCGCTCGTGAAGCAACTCAAGCCAGGGGGTCGGATGGGGATTCCGGTGGGCGGACGGTTTCAAGTGCAGAATCTGTTAATTGTCGAAAAGGCGCTGGACGGTACTGTCACGACAAAGCAGAAGATGCCGGTTCGGTTTGTGCCGCTTACACGTAGCCGAAAGAATCAGAAGCAAGAGAGGTAATGCGCAGCTCGATTCGTCTATATTTGCGGACTTGAGCGGACAGTCACCCGTGAAACACCCTCTAATCCCAGTTTTCTTTCTCGTTTATCTTCCTCACTGTTGCTACCGTCGTTCGCGTGTCTTTCTTTGCTTTTTCGCCCAATCTGTTATCTTTTCCCGCCTGTTGAATCCGAGCCCCCGCGCGAGATTTTGCGCTTGAATGCCAGTGTTAAATGGAGTAACATCTAATTCAGCAATCAGAATACCGGCGGTTTACGGAATTAGCGGGATTGCTGTCTAAGTCCGCATTCACGCTTCATGGATTGGTTCCATGCCGTCAATGATTGGTTGTCGGATTCGGGGCTCGCTCAGGAGTGCAAAAACAGCATTTATTGAACGTTGGTGCGCCACATCAAGCAAACTGCAGGAGGCAAGATAATGAGAGAAAGGTTGCAAAAATCGTTGGATTCTCTGGTCGCCAAATACGTGGCAAATAATCCGCGTTCACAGGCGATGTGTGAGAGGGCGAAACAGTCATTGCCCGGAAGTAACTCCCGTTCAGGCTTGTACTTCCACCCGTTCCCTCCCTATATCAGTCACGGTGAGGGCACCGATTTGATTGACCTCGACGGCCATAGTCTGTTGGATTTTGTCAATCAGGCGACAGCGCTTATATTAGGTCATGCCCATCCCGAAGTCGTCAACGCACTCCAAGAACAGGTCGCAAAGGGTACCGCATTTTCGAGACCTACGGCGCTCGAAGTTGAAATGGCAGAGCTACTGATGGAACGGATTCCGTCACTCGAACGAGTGCGCTTCTGCAGCTCGGGAACGGAAGCCGTAATGAACGCTATCAGATCGGCGAAGGGATTTACCGGAAAACCCAAGATTGCCAAGTTTGAGGGTGCTTATCACGGCACAAGTGAATTTGCATTGGTCAGCTATAGTCCACTATTGAGCGACGCGCTTGGGCCGGCCGAACGTCCAAATTCTGTGCTGTCCTCCGCGGGACTGACGGAATCCACGGCTGACGGCGTGATCGTATTGCCATTTAACGACGCTGAAGCATGCGAACAGATTATCAACGAGCATGCCAATGAATTGGCTGCGGTCATAGTCGATCCGCTATCAACCGGCGCGGGGTTCACCCTTCCGGAGGATGGGTTTCTCACGAAGTTGCGTGAGATGACCATAGGGGAGGATGTCCTGCTCATCTTCGATGAAATCATTAGTTTCAGATCCGCGCGCGGTGGAGCGCAAGAAACATACAACATCCAACCCGATTTAACATGCCTCGCCAAAGTCATCGCCGGCGGTGTACCGGGCGCAGCCTTCGGGGGACGCGCGGATATCCTCGCGTTATACGATCCGACAACTACGGGCCCAAAGATTCATCATGCGGGCACCTTCAATGCAAATCCACTTGCCATGGTTGCGGGATTAACGACGCTCCGAATCATGACGCCGGACGCTTATGACAAGATTGCGGGGTTAACCCGACGGTTGGCAAAAGAGTTGAAATCCGTGTTTGATGAAGCCGGGGTTGAAGCTCAAGTTACGACAGCGGGGTCGCTGTTTAAGGTGCACTTTATGCCGCAGGCGCCGTCCAACTATCGTGAAGCCGCGCAAAATGATGGGTTGATGCACAATTGGCTGTTTTTTGCACTTCTCAATCAGGGGATTCATTGGCGAGAGGGCGGGAATGTCTCAATGCCAATGGACGATAGCCATGTCGACAGATTGGTGTCTGCGGTGACGAACGCGTTCCATCAACTGTATTGAGGTTTAAGAATTGCAATGCGGAGATTCCGTTCTTTGAGGTAGATGCGATGCCCCGATGGCGAGCGGCGTGGCAAAACCTGTCGCAAGTCCCTGTTTCAATCTGTGCCGGTTTGAGGAGATGCGGATATGAAAATCCTTGCAGTTGTGACTCAAATACTTGCCGTCATTGCTATGTGCGCGCTCCTGTTTTTGTTCATCAGACATTCCAGATGGGGGTATCAATGGCTGCGACGATGGTTTCATCACTGGATACACACTTGGAACGGTGTTGTCATCGGAAAATATATCTACACTCAAGAGAAATCAGAGGTTCAGCACTGTGTATTTGAATTGTGCCATGGCGGGGCGATTGAAACGCGCGAGGTTTGGCCATCTACTTGGAAACAAGCTGAGATCGGGGATTACCTTATAAAGCAGCGTTGGCGCAATGGGGTAGAAAATCGACCCATGCTAGATGGCGAGGCGTCACATATTACCAACATCTTGGTGGAGCGGCTTTCGGTTGAAGATGAAGCGGCACGCTCGCGCGCCGTTGATGCACTCGGCCAAATAGGTGTTCCTGATGTAACTATAACATCAGAGTTGGTTCAGATCTTGAAGAACGATACCGATCAATTACGGTCCCGAGCGGCAAGCGTTTTAGGGCAATTTGGTGAGGTAACGCAAGGGGCTATTCCGGCTCTCACAAACGCATTAACGGATAACGCGGCGCGAGTTCGAATGAATGCCGCTTGGGCATTGGGCGAAATGGGTTCGCCTGCCCGGTCGACCGTCGCAGCGCTCATAAAACTGTTGAAGACCGAACAAGACCAGAAGGTACGGTTCAACACCCTTCAAACATTAAAAAAATTTGGCACGACCGAAGCCATAAAGGCGGTCCACAAGAGTCCGAAGGTGGAAATTTGATCGTTGGCACAATTGGCTGAGCGTGCGTGCTCCGAGAATCTACCGATGCGAGCGCACATATAGTTTCGATAATCGTGTAGTTGTCCGCCAAGAGACTGCACATCCGATTCCGACAAACTGCAATTCTTGTAATCACGCTCGTATACTAATTCGTAGTCCATGAGTTTCAAAAACTGAGGGTTCGTAGTAGCAATCAACCGAACGGATAGAGAGGACGATAGAGATCCCTTCATTGCGCGTCATGGCGGGCGTTAACGTTTAGATAGGAAAATCGTATTAGCTTAAACAGCAACTCCTCAAAAAGGCAGAACACAAACATGAAAACCGTACGAGTCCATGAATTTGGAGGTCCGGAAGCCCTACGATATGAAGACGTACCCGCACCTGAGCCCGGTGTAGGAGAAGCCCGCGTCAGAATCGAAGCCATCGGGCTAAACTTTATAGATTGTTATCATCGTAAGGGATCGTATCCTGGCACGCTACCGGTTACGCCCGGAATGGAAGCAGCCGGAGTTGTGGATTCGGTTGGTTCTGGGGTAGAAGGGCTTACAGCGGGAGACCGCGTCGCGTATGCCACGCATCAGGGTTCTTATGCCGAATACACGACCGTACCCGCGGAGAAGTTGGTGCCGGTACCGGGTGAAGTTAGCACACAGGGAGCAGCAGCAGTGATGTTACAGGGAATGACTGCACATTATCTTGCCTTCACTACTTATCCGCTCGGTCCGACAGACACCAGCCTCGTTCACGCTGCGGCAGGCGGGGTCGGTTTGCTCCTGGTCCAGATGGCGAAACGCGCGGGCGCTCGCGTAATCGGTACCGTTTCTACGGAAGAAAAAGCATCCTTGGCAAGAGAAGCCGGCGCCGATGAAATCATTCTCTATACCGAAAGCGACTTTGAGGAGGAAACCCTCCGACTGACTGACAACCAAGGGGTGAATGTCGTCTATGATTCGGTTGCAAAGACGACTTTCGAGAAGGGGCTCAACTGTTTGAAACCCCGAGGTTATATGGTGCTCTACGGGCAGTCTAGCGGGCCCGTGTCCGAATTCAATCCTCAAATTTTGAACCAGAGAGGTTCGCTCTTTCTGACACGCCCCAGCCTGACGCACTATGCTGACGATCAGGGCGAACTGTTGGGACGGTCGGGGGATCTCTTTCAATGGATGTCGTCCGGGGAGTTGGATGTGCGGCTTGACACTACCTTCGCGCTGACGGACGCTTCTGCCGCTCATCGCTATATTGAGGGAAGACAAACGAAGGGAAAAGTGCTTCTTATACCGTAATGCAAGTGATTTTGGATTTACGCATCTCAGATTGTAGGGAATGCAGATCTGCGTTCCTTTCCTTACGCAGTGGATTCCATCCTACAACCCTCACCTCACTTAAGCCTCAACGTATCATCCACCTCGGCGAGCAACTCGTTAATCTTCGCCACCGCCTCCGGATCGGGCGGGGTTTCGCCGCCGAATTCAATACGGATATTAAACTTCAGACCTGTCCCGACAGCGGCCGCGGTGATGTCTGGAATCTGATCGGACAAGTCCTGAATACCGTGCGCTTCCAGATCCGCCTCGGCGACCAGCACCCCCGTTTTCTCTCGGACGTCCTTCTTGCGTTCTTTGAGGTTTTTCGGGATCTCAAGCAGAACGTACTGAGCGCCAGCGAATTCGCAGGGCCAGTCAGCGCTTTCCTCGCTCAGCTTGAGCCAGTTCGCCTGAATGGCGCCGCTAATCGCCGTCTTCACCGTGTGCCAAGGGAGGGTCACCTCTCTCTTATTGGAGAGTGCCGTAGCGAGCGCAAGTGCGTTAGTTTTGTTATCCTTCCAAGCACCGGGGATTTCGGCTTCCATGAACTCCTGAACGGAAATGGGATCGGGCGGCGGGCGTAATGAGGCGGAAGGGCTAAGCACTCCTGAGGGTACGGTTTCATGCAGAAGTGACGCCGGACCGCTTATCAGCCACAACATCCCCTGCTCAACGGCTTGGGACACCGCGGTATCAACATCTACCGGTTCGCATTTGGGGATAGTGAGCGGTTCTTCGTAACCCTCTTTTGGGATGCTCACGACATGTCCGCCCGCGAAATAGCCGTACAAGTCTTGAACGGTAATTTCGTCGGACGACCAAAGCCCCGGCAACTCTTGAGGTTTCAGCAGATTGGGCGGTAATTCGCTCAAGGTTGCCGACTCGGGCAGCAGCACCTCAAGGCTCGGCTCCTTGAGTGCGGGTTCGTCAATCGCCGTGCGCCAAAAGGTCCTGAATGTCCTATCCGGTCGCGCGTATTGCGCCACCCAGATCCCCTGCCGGACACCTCCCACCACCGTGTCCATAATCCCTTTGGAGCGCAGCATTTTCGGCAGTTTCGGAGATTGGGCGAAGGCGCCCACCAAATCCTTGACGCGGCGCGATTGTTCGTCGTCCCGCCACAGGTCGTAGGGACCGCCGGGCAGCATGGCTTCGGCGCTGATGGCAGTCTCTTGAATGCGCGACCGTTTGTCGTTTTTTATGATCGTAAATAGGGGTTCATCGGTCACCACCACTTTAAAGGCGTGAATCTTACCGCTTTCGTTGACCGTCACCACGATGGAGTATGCCTGCTTGACCGCGTCCGGGATGCGCATTCGCGCCGTATCCGTCTCTCTGAGCAGCATCTGTTCGCGGATCGGATCAATCTGTTGGTCTTTGAGTTGGTTTCGCACCTCCTCCCAACCGAGATACTCGCGGACGCGGTTGCCCACCACCTCAAGCCCATCCCTGAATGGGACGGCGAGCACGACAGCGTTGCGATTGGCGCGTGGGCGGTCGGGCGCCGTTGTTTCGTTGATGAACCGCTTGGCTTCGGCACTCGGTTTGCCGGATTCCGAGACCGCACTCGGACCGAGCACGGCGTAATGGAAATCGCCGTCGTCCTCGATATCGCGCGGCCGCGCCGGAAGATTGTGCACTCTTGCCCCTGCCGCACGCGCATCCGAAGTGAGAGCTTTTTGCTTCTCGATCATCTCAATCACTTTTGAGTCCACGAGTTCGGGAGGAACGCGAGAAGTGCAGGCGGCGTGGTGCATCTGTCGCAGGTTGGGACGATTGCCCAGCCGCCACGCCTTCGGCAACGTTGTGACGCCATCGGCATTGGGATCTCCGGTAGCAATCTCCTGCTCATCCAGAAACCAAGAAAGTTCCGTCCAGCGGCGAAGCGCTTTCTCTAACTCTATTTTGTCCGGATTTGCGGCGCCGATCAGCACCATCAACTCTGGCGTCAACGCCTTTTGACCGATTGGCTGCGAGCTGAGGAATACCGACATGACCGCTTGCTCCATCTCTCTGCCGCTCAAACCGGTGGCTTCAGACTGGATGGCAGCCGCCTTTTCCAGTTCGCCTTCAAGAATGGGTCTCCATTCCTGCTGTTGACCCGACGCCGAATCGACGCTGGCGAAGGCGGCGAGTTCACTCGCGGCTTCCGCAAGTTCGCTCTTTCCCGGCTCGGCAAGGAAGACGTTTGGCCCAATCAGCGGGCCTGTGTCCCACTTTTCCACATCGCGCAGCGCAATAGCAAACGTGCGCAGGATTCCTCGGGTGTTCTGGAATCGTTCAACCTGTGTCCAGCGGGTATACAGGGTTTCGGTGAGCGCCGGGTGGAAGGGATAACTGTCTAGGTACCGCTTTTCTTCCGCCCTTTGTGCCTTCTTTGTCTCCTCGTCAAGCGCCGCTATGCCGCGCAAGACCGCCGCGACTTGCGGTCGGAATGCATCCTGCTCTCCCATGGATTCCAGTGTGAAGAAACGGCGGCGCAGCACCTCCGCCACGTCCTCCTTGCTCACCGGGCTGGCATCCTCCTCCATCTGTCTGCCGAATACACCGGACACGTCGGCGAGAAGTTCTGTCCCGAGGGCGTCGTGCTTGTTGGGATCGGAGGCGCGCAGCGATGCCACCATGGCACAGCTATCCACCTTTACCACCGAGTTCGTGAGGTGTTGGAAGAAACTGATGAGCCGCCCTCGCCAACTCGCGTCGGTTTCGACCATGTCACGCAGGTACATCAGCACCTCGTCGAGGAGCACCAGCGTTGCGAGATCCTCTCGCTGCGGTTTCGACAGCAACTCCGATAATACGGGTTCGGCAGGCGGTGAGTCGCGCTCAAAGTCATTGCCATCGCCGTGAATGAATCGTAGCCCCTCGTCTCCGGCAATTTGATAAGCGAGGATGCTCCATGGACGTTTGAGCGTAGCGACCGACCCGTCGGGGCCGCGTGTTTCAACCCCCTTTTCCAGATCGATCTTGTCGAAGCACAACGCGGCGCAACGAGTGGTTGGCGGCTTCCGCCCAATGTACTCCTCAAACTCCTTGATTGAGTGTAGCTTTGGCAGTGCGCCAGGGTTTTCGACCAGATGCTTGAGCGTGATGAGCGTGTGCGTTTTGCCTCCGCCGTAATTCACGGAGAGTGTACGGTAGGCTTTGTCGCTCTGCCGCGCCAACCGCAGGACAACATCTTTGACCAGTTCGCGCAGGTTGTACGTGGGATACGTGAGGGTGAAGAACTCGGCGGGATCCTCGTACACCGAGCGCTTACCCTTTTGCATCACGACATCGTACAGGTCGGCGGCAAACACCGCCAGGGAGAGTTCACCGGTTCTAAGATCGTCGCGCAGTTGAACGACCTTGTGCCACGGTTTCCATGTGGATCTCATCTTTGTCTTATCCTCGTTCAGTGAAGGATTATTTTTTGGAAGTAGTCTGAATCGCGGATTAAGGGATTTCTATCAAGATTTGCTATCGCCTTCACTATTTGCTCAGTTGATCACTCCTTATTCAGTCGTTTGATCAGATTAATGAATTTTACGGATTAAGGACGCTTCATCGGCGGCATTAGCGCATTTTGTGTTTGGTCAAATGATCGTTAATCGGCGCTTCTAAAAATTGCAGACATAGGTGAGTGTTCGGTTGAAGTGGAACGTGCCGGCAGGCATGATACCTGCGAGCGATAGGGGCACAGAAACCGAGTTTTTTCCTACGCGGGAACACGAGATTGACAAAAATCAGGTCAATTTGCCTAATGATTTAGCGAACGTAAACCAAAAACTCGGTTTCTCTGTCAATAGGTAACAGGTTTTGTTTTTCACATCAATCGAATAAATCAACCTATATCTTCCTACCCGATAGCTATAGCAACCTTGGAATCTCTTTTTTCGCAGTTTCTTTCCAATGAACGGCAATTCTGATATTTTTTCGATGGCATTTTCAAGACGTTGATACATTCTAGCATCCAAACGGTTACACTGGTCATCGAACTCACCAGCCGTTTCAACACTATACCTTTCGTTTGACATCTTCCCACTTTCGACACGTACCGTTAGATATATCAGCTTTTGCTTTCTCGAAACGTTTCATAAACTCCGGGTCATTGAGCATTTCGAGTTCTTCCGGGTCGATAGAAGGGCTATATACGACAGCGCTTTCTTGAATATTAGCTGGAGTGGCTTGCGCTTCTAGCTTGTCCTTGTTATTCATGAGTTCTCTCCAGGATTCGGCGGTATGTCTTGATTCTAAAACGCCAACTTAATTTGTATAATACCATATTATTGTATGAAATAGAAACGACAAGATTACATAGCCATACACAGCAAATGTGTATCGGATTAAACGATCGTAGGGTAGGCACGGCCCACCAGTCTTTGTAGGACCCAGCGGAAATCAAGTGAATGAATAATGAGTGCGATAAAGTCTTTATGGAGATCCTGCCCGCTTTTGAAAGCCCCAGAGGGGCGGCAGGTGTATAGAAATACGAAAACCACATGCACTATAAGCCCCAGCGGGGCGACAGGTGAATCATATCCCGGGTGCGTCGTCCGAATCAAAAACGTATTTCGGATTATAGGGAACATTGAAACGCTTCAAAAACTCAAGATATTCTTCTTTGAATGTCTGATGTGAATGATGCATCTCCTGATTCTTGATGTAACGCACAACATCATCTAACTGAGAATGAGAATATGAGAACGCCGCAAAACCCGCTTGCCATTCAAAACGTCCAGCAACCCCCCCTTCGTGTTGATAAATTTTGACGAATTTGCTTTGATATCTCTCACCAAATCGGAAAGCGCAATGTCCGGCGCCATGCCGATGAGGATATGAATATGATCCGGCATTGAATTAATCTGTATCACTGTTTGTGTTTTGTTGGTGATAATCCGGGTGATGTATTGGTGTAATGCTTCTTTGTGCTGTTTCGGTATGAGGCATTGTCTGCCTTTTACCGCGAAGACGATGTGTAGGTAAATTTGGGTATACGTGTCGGCCATAGTAGCCTTTTCTTAGCGCTTTTCACCTGTCGCCCCGCTGGGGCTTTAGTGTATGGGACATCGCAGTTACTATACACCTTCCGCCCCGCTGGGGCTTTAAGAGCAGACCCCGCCCCCTATTTGCTCTCCGCATACGGGATATGCCTCTGACCCGACTCTCGCACATGCCCCTGCGCCGCGACGTGGTTGCTCAATGCCTCAAGGATCCTCCGGTCCTCCGACGCCTCGTCCGCCAACTCGATGAGCGCCTGAAGAATCTGATTGAAAAGCATATTGCGTTGCAGCCCGCGGTCGCTCAGATAGCTGTCTACCTTTGGCTGATCGCCGGCGCGCCAGAGGTGCATCAGCTTGTGCACCTGATCAATGAGCGGCAGCGGCTGCCCGCCCGGCACCTCGAGACCGAGGTTGCGCCGTCCCCTCCGATGCCACGGTTTCAGTTTGACCTTGGCGCCGCCCCCGCTTTCCGTTTCCTCGGCGTCCTCCGCGTCGAGCGCCTCATCCGCGCTTCCCGCGCCCGATTGGCTCAGCAGGTCGTGTTGGTTGACCAGCGCGGCGTCCGAGAGGTTGCACGACAGCGCGTAAAGGATGCAAGCGCCGACGGGGGCATCCCCCATCCCGAAGTCGTGGCGGTGCAGCAGGTAGTACGTCGTTACATCGTCCAGACCGGTCGTGAGTTCCGCATCACCATCATACGTCAAGACACGACGAACGACATAATCCACCACCATCCGCCGCACCTCCCGCAGGAACTCCGAGACGGACATCAATTCATCTTGTGCGGTTGCCTTCTTGACGACCGGGTGCTTGCTGAAAGCTTCCAGCGCGGGACCTGTGGCTGCCCACACGAAGTCCGGGCCCCGAATGCCGGCATCCCAAAAGTCATGGAGTTGCCCCGTGATATTCCTCCGCATGTCGTCAAGGACAGCGTTGTCCCAACCAGGGCGTGCAGGTGGGCGTTTTTTGCAGACGAGCCAGACGGACGAGGCAAGGGCAGCCGAACTCACAGATCTCAGTCGTCCTTGTCGCTCCGTCTGAATAGGCCAAGAACCATCAACCACGAAACCCGCTCGAATCAGAGCAGCTACCAGCGTCTCCCAAGCTTCTGGACTCTTACTAGCGAAAACGATGACAAGTCGTCCCTCAGGTACAAGCGCCTCGAAGCACGTCCTAAAGGCACGCTCCATTCCATCCTCATAATTGCGTTTTGATTGCACGCTATCGCCTTCAAAGCGGTTTGAATCGTCGATCAATTCTCCGTCATTCTCGTCTTCACTCCACTTGGGGCCCACCTGAGACAGAAACGCTTTACGCAGTTCGACCGAACAACTGTGTGCGAGGCGGCGGAGCCAGATATAGAAGAAATCCATCAGGTCAGAATACGGGATAGCGTCATAGTACGGTGGATCTGTAACGATAACATCATAGGTTCCTTTCTGACCCTCAATTGCCGATCTCAGTGCCACCTCGGGCTCCGATGTGTGTTTGACGGCGACTTGTAGATGATCAACAACCTTAGTCACCCACTCATAAGCACTCGTTAAGCCACCAGACGTTTTCGTAAAAGGACATACCTCGGCGATGTCCCAAACGATTGGCAGGGCGAAACGGCTGAATTGGTGTCCCATATGCTCATTGCCGTTAACCCAGATACATCCTGTGCTTCCGTAGTCTGCCTGCCGGTCCATAATGCACGCCAAGAAGCCCACGATTGCATCCGCAATGCCATCGCCATAAATCGCCTCAATTTCTGACGCAGCTTTAGTTATCGCTTTTGTGAAGGCGCATTGAGTAGCAAGTTGCCGATTAGTAAACAACTTTCGCCACGTATCAAATCCGTAACCGTCTACCGAAAATGCGCGCGACGCCCCGATCCCGGCTTTAGGCGTCGGTTCTTCCGGCAAACCGAAGGGAATATCCGCATAGAGGTCTTGAAGTTCTTCCTCCGTCACTTCCGCTACGGCGCGTTCATGCTCGGTCGGCAGACGGTACTCCTTCCCTTTCTGCCCTTCCATCACCACAGCCGTCATCACCGCGCCAAGCCGGCCGGCGCGCCCCTCAAGCCGGATATCCTCCATCGTCATGATCATCCTGCAGCAGGGGCAGCTTGCGCCGGTACGCGACATGGTGCCAGCGCCGAGGCGCTTGTCGTTCTCCCGCCGCTGCGCGCTGTTCCCGCCGTTTTGGGGGATGTCGGTCTCCACGCCGAACAAGACGCCGCTTCCCTTATCGTTCGGCGCCATCGTCAGCAGCACCCGTTTCCGTTCCTTCTTGCACAGCCAGCGCGTTTTGAGCAGTGGCAGCACGCCACGGCAGCCCTTGCAGGTCACGGTGCGCGCCCAGAGGTAGGCGACCGTCGGCTTGGCGATCCAGCGCGGGTTGCGCGGGTCGTTGAGGTAATCGTCGTCGAACTCGGCGTTGAGCGGATCAATCTGCGGTACACCATCCTCGTCAACCTCCAAGAGTTGCGGAGGTTGTGTCTCGTACTCCTGATCGGGGTCAAGCGGTTCGCATTCGGCATAAGTGGGGTAGTACGCCGCCAACTCTGTCCGCGCTTTTGCCAGCACCCACCTGCCCCAGGCGCGGACGTGCCAAGCGAGATCGGCTTGGAGCAGCGAATCGTCGTGGGGGAGGTGTTCCAACTGGGTTTCGTTCCCGTCGCCGTGACCGAGACGTTGGAGCGCTGTCCGCAGTCTGTCGCTCTTGTACCCTTTCGCTTTCAGGTAGGACTCCATGAAGCCGCGGTCGGCTACCGCAAACTCTGGCAGCGGCCGCGTCTGTCCCGCCAGTTTCTGGGGGTATTCAAGCGTGCATTTCAGGATGAACCACGCCACCGGGTTGATGTCCATGGCGGTGACCTCGCAGCCGAGGCGCATGGCTTCCAACGGGATGGCGCCACCGCCGGCGAACGGGTCCAGCACTTTGGGAGCGCGTCCACCGTAGGCTTTGCGAATCTCGTCCCGGAACCACTGGAGCGCGTCGCCGTTCTCTCTCCCCCAGTGAAGGATGCCGCCCTCGGTTACCTCCTTCGTCTTCTCAATGATTCTGCCGTTCAAGCGTTTGCGTTCCGTCTTTTCGACGACGGTACCAGCCATGCGTTTCAGGATGGCTTTGCGTGCGTCGTCGTTACCGGGATCGGGAAGTAGTGTGGCGATCAGCGCGGCGCGGGCGGCTGCCAGCGGGCCGCGGGCGGGCCAAATGTGGAGCGTGGAGATGTGCCCGTGCCGCACGTTCTTCTCGTGCACCGAGTCGAGCGAGACCTGCTTGAGCGGGAAGGCGACTTCTATGAGGCGTTTGTCGTTAGTCAAATCTTTTCTCATGCTTAACGTATCACCTATCTGATTTTGAATAGTCCGATGGGGCTGGTTCTCTAGGTAACCAGTGTTTAGCAGACAGCATGTCTATCCATTCACAATATAGATGCACCCGAATTTCTTGGTCGCCAGTAGGCACGAGAAAGGGCTCCAACGGCGAAGGAATGGGAAAGTAAATACCTGCATACATTTCCTGCAACGGTCGTTGAAGTTCAATGGCACCCTCAACCTGTTCTTCTCCATTGAATTCGGCGACAACAAGCTCATCAAGGCGTATTTCGTACTGAAATGCCGCGCTTATTGCATCTGATGCCACATAGCTAATCTTGTTACCAGCCCAGACGACACCGCGGTTTTCACAAGCCGGAAGGAGGTCGCCGTAAGCCTTAAATGCAGAATCCAGTATTCGAATATAGTAACCATTAAGTCCCGTAGTTCCTGCTTCATCAACGATGTGGAGTAGGCGCTTTTCTTTATTTGGTTTTGGTTCACTTTGTTCTCCTACGTTAACTTGCTGTACATCATCACTGGTTACAACGTCACGCTGTCCGCCCTTGAGCACAACACCTATATCATCTTTGACCAATGTCCAGAGTTCGGACCGCCGTTTGGACAAAAATTCGAAATTCAGTGATCCATCGCCAAAAAACCTGCGACTCCATTTTTTGAGTGAAGGACCAAGGTACTCCCGACAAAACGTGGATATTAAAGAATAGAGGATATCCGTGTATCCGAGAACTTCCAACTTGGCAATCTCTGGATGTCGTACATCTATGAATATATCTAATGGTTGGCCAAGACTTGGCTCCTTCAAGAATACGGGAATGTCTTCAGTAAGTTTACCAGGAATAAGGTGGAATTTCTCGACCTCATAAGACCTTAAAATGCTGAATTCCAATTCACTAAGGAAAATCTTTTCAAAGCGTGTTAGGTCTTGATAATGCTCCGAACAATCTATGATTCCATCGAATGGCTGTGCCGCGCAATACTGTTCAAGGTACTGACGCTCCGCGTCTCGCCGGTACCGGTCAGCTGAAAGCAATACAACCACGTGACCGCGAGCCTGCATGATTTGATTCAGGGCATGCTTCTGTGCTGTGCCGAAAAATACGCCGACACCCTGTTGGGACTTTCCTCGAATATCTCCAAGAGTCATTTCTGATGCATCTGCGAGACGAACCATGGCGTTGTCAAGTTTGTCTATTAAGCTATTCCTAACCACATATTGAAATATGCGAGCATTCTGAACGATACGCTCAGAACTGTCTAAAACCGTATCAATTGCAATTCTCTCCAACATAAGAACGATGCGACCAAGCAGGCTGGTGGTTCCAGCGTCGGCGGAATCGCGCCCGGCGGTAGGAACAAAACGATCGCAATCCAAGCGACCTGAGACGCCAATCGTGCAGCCTATCTGGATTGCACACAGTTTAAATCCCCGTTTGAATACATCAATCGCGCCATTTTGGAATCTAAGACGACCCTTGAGATTTACGAATTCACCCGCAATACTCAGATTCTCGATCGCAGCCACGAGCGTATGCCCTTTGTCTACGAACATCTTTCCGGTAATAACAAAGTCTCCATCATGCCATTCTTGCGTATCGAGGCCGATTTGCGTGAGATTATCTTGGTCATCGACCTGCAAAAATCCCTTTTGCGAAATGTTCTCGCCATTGAAATGAATCGTTATTGGTACAAAGCGCACGAAATCTGACAAATAGGTTTTAAGCTCATTCACATTTGCGGTTTTGCGCAGGTTGCCAATCACGACCGTACCCCGAGGTGCAGCAACATTAGACTCTTCCTGACTCACTGACGGAATAGTGTTCGCAGCTGCTCGAATATCTTCCTCTGACAATCGTGTGAGTGTTCCTTGCTCGCAATCTTCTGTTTGGGAGATTACCTCTAGCTTCGTGCAAACGCCGAAGTTGGCGAAGCCGCCAATTCCAAACGTGCCGACACACCCCGCGGACAAGGCTTCTTGGGTCCGCTTTCCGCTGGCGCCAATTGTCCAAAAAAGGTTCTTCAAGTCACTGTCTGACATCCCTATACCGTTATCGCGCACGACAATCTTCTTGTCTTTTACAGTGATGTCAATTCTATAACTGTTTGCATTGGGGTTTGCACCCTCACGGTGCGCCTGAATCCGAATCGCATCAACCGCATTCTGGACGTTTTCCCGGATGAAAGCGAGCGGTGTTTCGTAAACCTGCTTGGAGATAATCTGAAGTACGCTCTCGAAATCAATTCCTGCCTGAAACGTTGTGTTTTCTTGGTTCATTGTTTATCCTCGTATAGCGTTTTCAATTTGCCGTCGTAGATCCCTGTTACCGGTCGCCTCAACGATTTGTTGGCCGATCACTGAAAAGTAATTCGACTTTTCTGGTAACGTTTTGATACCTTCAAGAATTGTGGAACTAGCATCCGCCGTGCGTCCAACATCCATAAGCAGTGTTGCCAGATTTCCAATGTCGGTGAAGATAACCGCATCGGATTCAACCAGTGACTGGTAGTGTTCAATAGCTCTTTCTTTGCCCTGAAGTTCGTCAGAGTTGGCGAGAGCCAAAGCCAGCATTCGTTTTGCTTCGTTGACAACCATTACATCACCAAAACTTAAAAGGCGCTCAGCTTTCTCTCGTAGACTGACCCATTCCCCAGCGTTCGCAAGTTCGTTCAACAGGTCCAGAGTGTGTGAAAACGCTATTTGTGGTATTTCGCCGACAAGTAACCGGCAATCTGTGATGTAATTTTCTAATCGTACTCGAAGAGATGAATCGTTGTCACACGATACGGTTAATACTTCACTATACTTCCTAATTGAATCACCGTGCCGTACGAGGATATCGGATAACGATTCGCGAGCGTACAGGACATCAAGAATATTCTTAAACGCCATGAATTCGGTTGTTTTTTGCTTTAACTCGCTGTCCGGGAGCGTTGTAAAGACGTCAGCGGATCCGAATGTGTAACCGTTCGGCAATGGAATAAGAAACTCTGCTTTTTGCCCTAGTATTAACGCTGACAGATAATGAGCCCGAGGTGCAAGGGAAGGGCAGTATGACTCCATCGCCTTGGCGAGTTCCCCTACATCGTGCGTCCCTGTGGCAGTGATTTCAAATTGGTAGTCGTTGAAGGCACCAAGCGAAAAAGTACCTTTGATTGGGTTATACTGAAAACCCCTAACCTCCCTGGTAGTGTGCAGCAAGTCAAGCTTCACGACATAGTAAGCATTGCTATCGTGACGCGTCTGAAACGATGCTCCAGCAACCATTGTCAGACACTTGGACGCTCCAGCGCCTGTGATATGTGCCTCGGGCACATGGAGATGGCCGCAATGGAAAAAATGAAGTCCATCTTCAATAAGATTTTGAACCGGCTGACGGTCATAATCTTGAAGAAGGTGGAGAGGGTGATGTGCCATTCCCACGACGATATTCGGTGGAACTTCTCCCGCTTGCACTAACTCAATGGCATTTATTGCCTGCCGTTCACCAATGAGCAATTTACCGTGATCGTCCGGCCCGCCTTCAGCTAACCACGCTGAATCCAAGCCAACAATCGCCAGTCGAATTTCGCTGATTTCCAATCGTGACACATAACCGAGCCCATCAGTTGTCTGGGTTCTTTCCTGGCCTTCAAAGTAAGATTGCTGAAAATCTCGGAAGTTCTTTTGTCGTTGAAGCAGCGTGTTGAAATTTTCGCCACCTTCGAGAAAAGTATCAACTTCCTCCGCGCTTTTGAGTTCGGAGCGCGTACCTCGGAAACACATTTTCTGCCGGCATCGGTCTATGTCATGGTTCCCTGCAATACAAAAAATACGTTCCCTTGGCACCCCCGATGCGGTTTGAAGGTCGTCGAAAAAACTTCCTGCCAGTTCATATTCTTTGGATTTTCCAGAAAATGCGATATCGCCAGTCACGAGTATAAAATCAGCGACCGTTCCTGATTTGCGCTGTTCCTCAATAGTTCTACACATCGCTTTCAGAACAACGTCCTGTTGCCATTTCTTGTCTGAGCGTAGGTGGATGTCGGAAATATGAAGCCAGCAGATTGGACGCATCTTGACCTTTCAGATTCTTATTTGCAGGATCTTAAGCCGCACATAAGGGAGCTTCTTCAACTCCCGGTTGAGTGGATCGATTACAATATCCAAAGACTCCAACGCCGTGACTTCAAGCGGCCGATCGCATTTTCCTCTTGAGTTGCGTTCTCAATTTTTCACTATACCCTCCGCACCATTTAATGACAAGCAAAAACGCTAGTTGAGATGTCTAGCCCTTCCGATTGACATTGAGGTTGAATTGATCGCCAGCCGGCGGAGGAACCCATCCATTTCGCACCAGTGCGTCGAAGTAATCGCGCCTATCCTGATCGGGCGTCTCACTCTTATGCATCACTGCGGTATAGATGATGTTGACGGTTCTTCTGTGCCGCATCCCGTTTGCCGGGATTTGTCCGTCAGCGACCGAGGTAGTAAGTGATTGCAGTCTGTATCCATCTTTTTCAAGCTGATTGATTTGGGTTTCCATTTCGGATGGTCTGTTATACACTTCAAAGATTTTGTACATGTTGAAACCGTACGCCTCCCAATTTGGTTAAATTGCTCGGGATATCCAGATAACGAATCCATCGGTGCGACAATCTAGAACAACACGCGTTTAATCTTTACCTGAACGAGTGAAAAACGAGTGCGGTAGCGATTCCCTTGCCTCCCCTTTGGGTCGCTTTGATTGAAGCGATTTGTGCACTCAAAATATAGAGAGATCGAATTATTCGGCCGCCTCTACAACGGCGCCCGGTGTGATCGTGAAGGCGGATAGTTCGCGGCTGCGGACTAGCAACTTGGCGAACGGATCTTGAACACGTACAAGGCGCGGCCTCGGCGCGGCGCAGTCGTAGACGACGTAGAGCCAGTAACTTTCTCGCAGGTTGCAAGCTCGCCCCCACTCGTTGTCGGAGATATGCACATTCCCGGAACCGGCGCGCCCTTTGACCTCAATGGCGCGTTCCTCGACGGAACCGTCGGCGCCCGCGGGCTGGCGCGACTTCAGGTCAAAGCCGGGCCAATCCGTCAACCCGGCGCGGCGCGCGAGTTCGGGTTTCGACACATCCGTCACTTCGGCGCCGAGGCGCTCCTCGTAAGCCGTAGCCACCTCCACGGCGATGGCTTCTACATCGGCATCGTAACGCTCAACCTCCTCCGCGTCCTGAACCGGCACCACGAGAGCGTGCACCAATATCTCGACCTCCCCGACCCGAATGAGTTCCGGTTCGGCGCGCAGTTCGTCGAGTCGCCGCTTTCGAGAGGCGGTGAGACGGCGCTGCCGATCCTTGATTACCCCAAGTTCTGCCGACGCTTCCTGGTCTCCGTCGCGCGCCAGTTGACTGAGGCGCGATCGGGCAGCCGCTAGTTCGGCAGCCTGAAAATCAAAGCCCCTATTAACTGCCTCGGCACGCGGGGGGAGATCGCCGAGTCGTTCCACCCGATGGAGTTGCACCAGCCGCTCGCCTATCTCTTGGCGGGCAAATTCCAAGACGTCAGCCGCCATACCGCGAGCCAACGTGGCGAGGGGTACGCGGCTCGGCGCGAAACCGCCCGCGCCCCTGAGCAGCAGCAGGTGTTCCACCGGAAGTTCGGTCACGCTGCCGTCGCTCGTTTGGCGCAGCCCGACCAATCGCGATTCCAGCGGCTTGGGTGCGTTTTCGCGTTCACCGTCCTCATCGAACAGATGCGGCGCCTCCTCATTGCTATGTTGTTCGACGGAAACCCGCGCGATGTGGAACAGGTACGCCTTCGTTGCATAGGGATCGAAGAACACGGCGCCTTGTCGTCCGGCATGCCCGAACCGCTCCAGGATAGCGTCCGAGAGACGGTCAAACACCGGCTCGCCCGGGTGCATCCAAACGGCGTCCTCCCGACTCGTCGGTTTGTAAACCGTTAGCAGTTCGCGTGCGCCCTCGGAATACCGTTCAAGCGAGGAGAGCAGAGGATCGGTTGCGCCGGGTTGGTTGGGTATCAGGCTGAAAGCGGTTTCCGGATCGCCCTCGATACGCAGGTCGAGCAACGGTGCGGCACGCTCCACGAATCGGCGAACGTATCCGGGCAGCAGTTGGCGATAGATTTCCTGATCGGTTTCTTCGTTAAGTTGCGGCAGTCGCTGGCGCACGTCGCCGCCATCCCCGTACAGCACACGTTCCTTTTGTTCAAGCGCTCGAACTTGATTCTCCGTAAGGTTTCCCTCCAACTGCCGGGCGACGGTATCCGCATCGTCGGTGAGCGCCTGCCGCAGATACTCCGTCATGGACACCTCCTCGAATAGACGCCCCACCACGTCGAACACCTTGTCGGATTGAAGTTGCTCCCGGATTGCCTCCAACTTCTCAAGCAGCGTCTTCAGCACACGCCCCTCGCGCGTGCCGCCCGCCACGAGATTGACAATCACCACCGGGGCATGCGTTTGACCATAGCGGTGAATGCGCCCCATGCGTTGCTCGAGCCGCGCCGGATTCCAGGGGATATCGTAGTTGACCATCAACCAGCAGAATTGGAGGTTGATCCCCTCGCCTGCGGCGTCGGTTGCCACGAGGTAGTTTGCCCCGCCTTCCGCCGCCGGTCGTCGGAAAAACTCCACCTGCCGCTCGCGCTCCTGATAGTCCAATCCGCCGTGGATGAGCGCAACCTGATCGGTGAATCCGAGTCCTTCGAGCCGGCGCACCAAGAATTCCGCTGTATCGCGGTATTCGGTAAAGATGATAAACTTCTCGTCACTGTAACTCGGAAGGCGAAGCACCTCCCGCAGTTTCTCAAATTTGGATTCTTCTCCGGCACCAAACAGCGCCTGTGCCTTTTTAAGCAGCTCCTCAACTTTGTCCTTCTCTACCATCAACTCGACAAGGCTGACGGCTGCGGTGCCGCCTAACGCCTCGTACTCGTACTCTTCGTGCTCGTCCTCGGTCTTCTCATCGGCGGTCGACGTATTGAAGAGGTCGTCAAGATTATCTAATTTCCGCTGCTGATTGGCGAGTTGTGCCTCGGTGAGTTCCCCGTTTCGGAGGTTCTCAATCAGCCCGTCGAGTTTTTCTATGCGGCGTTCGAACGATCGCACGAGGGCATAGGTGGAGCTGGCGAGACGGCGTTGGAAGACGCTCATCGCCAAACGAGCGGCGGAACGATTTAGGACTCCCGCGCGGTTGTAGTAATCGCGGATGTATTCTGTCGTTTCGTCGTACAGTTCCTGCTCACCTCCTGTGCCGTCCGAGAGATTGTAACTCAACGTGTCGCAGTTTCGCTGCGGGTAGAGGGGTTGCCCATCGAAATGGAGCATCTCCTCCTTTGTGCGGCGGATGAAATGGCGCTGGCGCGATTCACGGGGAAACCTGTCGAAGGCGTCGTGCGTTGAAAGCGTTTCCGGCAGCAACAGCCGCCACAGAAAATAGTAAGGAGAATCATTACCCATGTGCGGCGTTGCTGTCAGCAGCAGCAGATGTCGGGTTGACCAAGGCAGCACCCAGCGTTCGCCATCCACCTCGGCGCCGGCAATGGCTTCCGCCAGCTTGTACCGGTTCGTCTTACGTACGCGGTAATCCGGTTGGCGTGCGGCGGACAGTTTGTGTGCCTCGTCAAAGACCACGAGGTCGTAGGGTTCCGTTTGAGGGTCTTTAAGGTGGTTGAACATCCGCTCAGTGACCAACGTGTCCACGCTGAGGATGACGCGGTCACCCTCGGTACCGCTGAAGGGATTTCCTGTTCGCGCGTCCTCGCCCCTGATGATGCGGAACGACAAGCGGAACAGTTTTCGCATCTCCTGTTGCCAGTTGCCGACGAGACCGGCGGGCGGCACGATGAGTATACGGCGAATCAGCCGGCGGGACAGCATTTCGCGGACGTACAGCCCCGTCATGATGGTCTTGCCGGCGCCCGCGTCGTCCGCCAGCAGGAATCGCAGAGGCGTCTGTTCCAGCATTTTTTCATACACAGCGATGCGCTGGTGCGGGAGCGGGTCGATTAACGAGGTTTCCGTGGCAAATGCCGGATTGAAGAGGTGACCATAAGCGAGACGGTGCGCCTCCGCCACTGCCGCGACGGCGTTCGGGTCGGCGGCGAAGTCCATGCTCCGCGCTTCGTCGGATACGGTTTTCACGTCTTGACGCACCTCGCTGGCTTCCGCCAATTCAATGATGCGTTTCCACGCCAATTTGTTTGGGCGCGACTGCCTATTCTCCCAGCGGTTGACGGTGGCGAAGGAGACACCGACAAGCTCCGCGAATTTGGTTTGCGTTAAGCCTTTGGTCTCGCGGATATCTTTGATTTCCTGGGGATAGTCGTCGGGTAAAATGGTTGCCATGTTTTCCAAATGATTCGCTTAATTCATAGGGGCGATCATCAATCTATAGTCCTCATGTGCATTCATGATCCTGATATCACGTCGTACTATGAGTCTCGCACATGGGCGAGTTTCACGCAGGGATTTAATGCGCTGAGTGCCTCGCGTATTTTCCGACCTGCGCGAAGAGCAACAATCTCAGGTAATGATGTCAAAAGGCATCTAAGCAGTTTGTAGTTCCCGTATGCCGTCAAGCAGGACACGAGTGGCAACGCAATCATCGTGGTTGTATTCCAAGATTCGCTTTCTGATGGTCTCATCTTTAGCCTTAGTCCAACGATCAAACCACTCGATTGAATTGGCGCCCGATGGGTGAGGGTCACGCCAGTTGAAGCCTAAGTACGTTGCTAAGGTCTTTAGCGAATAATCTCGGGTGGGCCACTCGGTCACCTTTCTTACGACGTCAGTGAAAAGGTCGACCGAATCGATAGAATGAAAGAGGCTTTCAATGTCATCCGAAGTGCATACGGACGGATATTTTTCTTGCAACCTACGCCAGACGGTTCGCTCATAATGTGAATAATAGTAAACGGCGCAAGGCCTCCTGTCGCTAATATAAGTCCACGCTTCGGTGAAGGCACGTTCTTCTTCCTCTTGGTTAACCGCATTTGCAAAAAATGCATTGTAACGCTCGGTAGCACTATCACCGCCGCGGCGTTCGACAAATCCGTGAAGATAACAGAAGTCTCGCATAGGATCGACTTCAATGTCGAAAAACAGTTCAATCTCAGAGCTAGGAAAACTGACAGGCGCCTTCAGGTACGGGCTCGCCCCTTCGGTCTTTACGAGTTTCGCGCGTTCGTGTAACTTCAGTAGCGTACTGGGGCCGATTCCTGGAAATACTGTCTTCTTGCCAGACATGAATCCTCCAATCTCTGCTACAGCCAAGTCTGATACTGTTGGAATGCGGTCAACCATCGCATCGCGTTTCGCACGTCCAAGATCGAAAATTAGGGTTAGATCATCCGATCTTTCGAGATTGGAGAGGCAAAACGAGTACCAATGACAATCTTTACAGCCGCTGCAATAGGCGGGAATCGTTTGATATTCCTGCGCCACGATTTGCCGCACCCGCATCAGTGTGTCCTGATAGACTTCCCACATTGTCCAAGGGGATTGCTTGCCGTGCTGTTCGTCAAGGTCGTAGGTAACCTCGTTCCCGTGTATGTCCCACACGAAGGGCCGCCGTGAATTGGATAGTCTTAAGCGTTCAAGAATGTCGGTATAGAGTGCGAGTTGTACCCCGTAGTGCTTTTTGGGCTTGCCGTCATCGCCTTCCTCGCCCGCGCCAGACTTGATATCCCCCGCCAGGTAGCCGTCTCCCTCACGGCGCAATAGATCTGGTTCACCCAACAGGTCGTCTGCAGTAACGCGTCCGCCATAGATTAGCGGCTCTTCCTTCTGTATGGCTTCAATAGTCCGAAGTTCCTTTTCGTCGCCTGTATAAGACGAAAGGTCACGTACGGGTTGCTGCACGCCGGCCATTACTTCGAGTTCATACGCAGTACCTTTTTCCCAGAGTAGCTTCACAAACGGGCTCGTCTCATCGCGTTTCGCCCGATTGGTGAATAGGTCTACGTAAGGACGGTGCGGACACTGTGTCCAGTCGTAAAGCATTGTCGCGGTGATCGGATGCATGAATGACTCCTTCCGCAGTTGAATTAATGGAATCCCATCTGGCTGAATATGTTGTCCATTAGACTAAGTTTTGGGTTTTAAGATTGAGAGAATTAGTCACGCTTCCCCAAATAGTTCAGGTTACGACGGCGAAGGAAACGCTAACGAGTTCCGTGCATTGGGTTTGCGTTAAGCCTTGTGTCTCGCGGAGGTCCTTGATTTTCTGGGGATAGGCGTCCGGAATAATTGTTGACATGTCTTTTACGATCCCTGTGGGTAATGGATACAACTATGTTACCATACTCGTCGCGTGCATGTCAAGTCGTAATATATAACATGTTATACGGGCTATTTCGCGGAGAGATATGCGGGTGGGAATTTAGGAGGATTAATGCGTGAAACGTGATGCGTAAGGAAGTATTCGTGTAATGATAGACATAAGCAAGTTTCGATATGGAAGTTTATCTTCCGATTCAACAAGGAAGATTAGGGTTGGAAGGATGGACGGACGGGAGGTCTCCCTCCGCCCACTCTTAATGGTCATTCCTCCGGTGCAGATGATGGAGTTACCGAAAAATCCAGAAATGTGCTGCAAGATCTCAATCAAGAAACACTCTCTAAAGCTAGTCGTAAAGCGAAAAATGAATGTGTCCCGCTGATGGATTGTAATCGCAAACTAACAGTTTGCGGTACGAAGGTGTTACTTGCTGAATGAATTATCCCGGCAGGGATAATGGGGCGCTCTCAAGAAACACTCGACATTGCACTCCGCTGGAGTGCAGACACGGGGAGGATTCATGTTCTATTGACATCTCACTCCTCTGGAGTGAAATCCATACCACGAAGGAACACTCTTCACGGCTAGTCATTGAGCGAAAAAACCAGTGTTACTTTCAGAATGAATTATCCCGACAGGGATAATTGCGCGCTATCAAGATCTACTATGGCTTTGGTATCGGGAGAGGGATGTCCCTCCCACCGGAGCGGCCGCTCTTGGCAGAGTCGAACTAAACTATTAACCCCAATCTATCGCTAGGCAATACTCCCCTATATTAGCCTGCGTTAGCCCAAATAGCGATTTAAACAGGCGGTTTAGCCAGTAGAAGAAGGTTGATAAATACAGTCGTAGTCTGCATTGACGGCATTTCTGATTGGGTTAAAACAGAAGGCGCTTGCGTTCCCGGGCTAACGCTCAAGATCTGGGCAGTTGACGCCAATGAATGGTTGCTCCTAACACCCGCGACTGCCACTCCTTTTTTCGTTCGATTGATTGTCTATTTTGGCTAAATCATACTATACATGTGTCAAGTTGTCAATGAAAATAACGTTGAGTGGTTAGTGGAGGTTGAATATACTGAACGGTGAAGTTCCGAAACAAACTCTGTGTTTGGGCACTATTTCAATCAAGACGTCAGCCGAAGTAACGAAAATATTGGGTTACTATCTGTCGGTTGATTCGCTTGGTTATCCGGAAGGCTATACGACCAATCTATCTGTGTGCGAATACTCTCAGGCGTAAGAACCTGCTAGACAGTTCATGTTTCCGATGAAAGACCCGATGAAAGAAGTGTCAATTCAAGGCTTAAAATTGTTGTGGCGGCGAATCCGTTTCATACCAGAATTTCACACCAACATGTGAACTGTATGAATGTGAATACTGCGGATAAGTTAGTCATATCAAGGGTATCAACCCTTTCTCCGCCCCTACTGAGAACCCAAAATTGTTATGAAAAGTATGAAATCGTTCAAGATTGCCAAACGCCGTTATTCAAACATGCTTATATGCGATTTTAAAATCTAAGTGTTACAGTTGATCCGTGACGCGCAATGAATTGCGCTACTACGAACCTCGGATCTCATAACCTATGGGCTGCGAATTGGTATTACTCGCTGACTTGAGTTTCTTTCCTCTTGACCCGCAAATATACGATGCCCACCCCTAGTGCGCTGCCAATGATGTCAACAATCAAATCGGAAATGGACGAGTGCCGACCTAACACGAATGACTGGTGCCATTCGTCGCTCACGCCGAAGAGAACGGCAACGGCAAAAGCAATGATCCAAACAGAGGTCGGGAGCATTCGCCGCAGCGAATACGACAATGCGCGTGCCAGCAAAATGCCAAGTACGGTGTACTCAACGAGATGAAAAACCTTGTCGATTGGCCCCCAGTCGATAACCTCCATCAGTGTTTCGGGCGGTTGGGACAGCGAAGAAATATAAACTATGAGTCCCATGTAAATCAGGAGTGGCAGCCAATATCTAATGAATTGCAGGATTCCTTCCTCCTGAACTAGTGCGCATTCACGCCCTGACGCCAAGTGATTGTGTCGATTACGATCCGTGTCTTTTCAATCGGTCCCAAAAGCGGTGCCCGATTCTTGTAATGTCGCTCTGCCGGTTTCCAACATCTTGATGATCGTGTCCACATCATAAACACATCCGCCCCAGGTACCGCCGCCAACTGATTGAAGCGCTGCCCAAAGACGCGTATCGTCCGGAATCATTTCATCCGCCGCAAGATCGCGACGTGGTGAACGTTCCGCTAGAACTTTCGCGCCGGCATCGGGGCCAAAAATATCCTCTTTATAGCCTACCAAGTCGACGCTGCCCTCAAGCCGGTTGCAGTCGACTACAATCTGTATTATGTCTCCGTCAAGGACCTTTCCGATAGGTCCCCCCGCCAAGGCTTCGGGACCGACGTGACCGATGCATGCGCCTGTGGACACGCCGGAAAACCGGGCGTCGGTGATCAGAGAGACTTCCTTTCCGAAGGATAGATGTTTCAGTGCGGCAGTAATCTGATAAACCTCCTCCATCCCTGTACCCATAGGTCCCCGGCAACAGAGCACCATTACATCACCAGGTCGAATTCGATCCTCGTCGTGGCTCTTGATAGCGCGTATCGCATCCTGTTCACGCACAAATACACGTGCCGGACCAATCATTCGGTAAACGCCGTCGGCATCGACTACGCTCGGGTCAATCGCGGTGCTTTTGATTACCGAGCCTTCGGGGGCAAGGTTGCCGCGCGGAAACGTAACAGTGCTCGTCAATCCGCGCGCCTTCGCCACGCCGGGACTCATGATCACGTCATCAGGATGCACGCCGTCCCTCTCAAGGAGCAGGTTGCGCAATAGCCGGCGCCGCTCCGACTCTTCCCACCAGTCTAGATTGTCGCCAAGTGTCTCGCCGGTTGCCGTCATGACCTTCTCGTTCAACACTCCCATTTCCCTCAAGTGCAGCATCACCTCGGGCACACCGCCCGCGAGAAAAGCCTGAACGGTTGGATGACCGACCGGACCGTTGGGAAGTACATCGACGAGACGTGGTACCTCGCGGTTAATCTCGATCCAATCTTGGACAAGCGGACGATCCAGTCCGGCAGCATGAACCGTTGCGGGGATGTGCAGGAGTAGATTGGTCGAACCGCCGAAAGCGGCGTGGAGCACCATCCCGTTGCGGACCGCTTCAGGAGTGAGAATATCCCGCATCGTGATACCTTTTGATTCCAAATTCACAACGGCGCGCGCCGACCGCTTCGCCATGTCCAGCCAAATCTCCTGTCCGGACGGTGCGAGTGCGGCGTGGGGAAGCGTCATCCCGAGCGCTTCGGCAACGACCTGTGAAGTGGCGGCTGTACCCAAGAATTGGCATCCGCCGCCCGGTGTTGCGCACGCTTTGCAGCCGAGGTCAGCGGCGTCTTGTAGAGATATTTCGCCGTGGGCGAATCGCGCCCCGATGGTCTGAATCTTTCCCGCATCCTCACCTTCCGTCGGCGGTAGAGTAACACCACCGGGAATTAGTACACACGGCAAATCTGGCGTCCCCGCCAATGCCAGCATCATCGCAGGCAATCCTTTGTCACAGGTCGCTATTCCTACCACCCCTCTGCGCGTCGGGAGCGAACGGACGAGACGCCGCAGAACTTGGGCGGCGTCGTTTCGGTAAGCGAGACTGTCCATCATTCCAACCGTACCTTGAGTGCGTCCGTCACAGGGGTCCGAGCAGTACCCCGCAAACGGAATTGCACCGAGCGCCTTGAACTCGTGCGCCGCTTCCTGCATCAGCAAGCCTATCTCCCAATGTCCCGTGTGGTATCCAAGCGCAATTGGTGTGCCGTCTGGCGCACGAATCCCACCTTGGGTGCTCAGCAGCAGAAACTGCTTTCGGTTCAATTCGGCGGGTGCCCAACCCATGCCAGCGTTTTGGGTCATGGCAAAAATGTCGCCGCTAGGCCAATTCAGGAGCATCTCTTCCGCAAGCGGTAGGCTGCCCTCGGGTCCTGCAGCATTCGTTTGGAGGTCATAGATACCGGGGTCTTGCGAATCTAGAATCTCTTCAAACGCGATGTCTTTCTTGGACGCCATTGAATTTCTCCTCTGGCTGGATCATAGTAGCAACAAAATTTCGGATTCCGTTTGATGGCAAACTCGGCTGTATGGTGATGGGAGTGGACGAATGATTTGTTGACTTCGAACTTGACGCGAAAAGACTGGCGGCGAATCCCGGCGAGAAGATACTCTAAGCAAATCTCAACGAGACTCCCGGCGGCGCCAAATCATACCTCTGGGCGAGTTCATAGAACCGGTTCATCCCGGCAATTTCCGCCTCGCCAAGTTCGTAGGAGATACGGTTTGTCAGATAGTCGCTGCACAACGCTTCCGGCAGGCCCAACGTTTCGGCTCCAACTCGTGCAATCTCGGGTATGTGCGGGATACTAAGTTCCTTTGCCTGCCGCAGGATATCGGTAACTTTCTCAAGATCAACATCACGCCTTGCGACCCAACAGGCATAAACAAAGGGCAAACCCGTCAATTCGTCCCACTCCGCTCCGAGATCCACGGAATGCGGCGCTGAATCAAGTTGCCTCAACGCGGCATCTCCTATACGGAGCACTGCATCTGTGTCGGCTGATCGCAGTTCAATGGATGGCGGTGAAGCGGAAAACGTCGGCTGGAGATCGTACTTCTCGGTTAACACAATTCGAAGCAGAGCGTGTGAGGTACGCGATCCGGTATCCAATCCAACGCTCCGGATCTGTGGAATTGGCACCCGGCTAAGAAGTTGAATACTACGCACAGCCCCGTGCGACGAGATAGAAATGCCGGGAATTATGCGGTATGACGAAGGATCTTCCTCGGACGCGCGAAAGAACTCGATAATCGGGATCAAGCCGACATCTACGCTGCCGACTTTCAACAGGTCGGCTAAACGGCTTGGCACATGAACACTTAGTTCAATCTCATCCCTTGATGGAGTCGAGTTCAAAAGGCTGTAGATGAGAGGCTTGGTGTTCAGAAATGAAACCGCGCCGATTCTTACGCGGCTCTTCTGTGCCATTGATTACCTTCTCGGATGATTTCGTTGAAAAGTGTGTCACGTTCGACCGGGACTCTGCCGGCTTCTTCAATCAGGCGAGTTATCTCCTCAACACTCACAATTTCGGGGGTCGTTGCTCCCGCCATATGGGTTATTTTTTCCTCCGTCACCGTTCCATCTATATCATCGGCGCCGAAACTCAACGCCGTTTGTGCCACGTTCAAACCGGTCATGATCCAGTAGACCTTGATATGTGGAAAGTTGTCTAACATGAGTCGCGATAGTGCAATGATCCGAAGGTCGATTAAACCCGATGGACTTGGCAGATAGTCCATCCGCGTGTTTTCGGGGTGAAATGCGAGCGGGATAAAGGTGACAAAACCGCCTGACTTATCCTGCTGTTCGCGCAAACGAATCAGGTGATCGACCCGATCTTCGTTCGTTTCAAGGTGGCCATACAACATGGTCGCATTTGTAGATATACCAAGATCGTGAGCCTGTTGATGTACATCAAGCCAGCCTTCCGGACTAAGTTTGCCGGGGCAAATTTTGTCACGAGTCTCTTCGGCAAAGATCTCTGCTCCGCCCCCGGGAAGAGAGTCTAAACCTGCTTCGCGGAGTGCAATTAACACCTCCTTAATCGACATTTTGAAAATTCGAGCGAAATGCTCAATTTCCACAGCCGTGAAGAATTTGAGATGAACCTGCGGCATACGTTTTTTGAGTCCGCGAAGCATGTCAAGATAATATTCGAACGGCAGCTTGGGGTGCAGCCCGCCGACACTGTGAATCTCCGTGCATCCGTGTTCGATTGAGTACATCGCCTTATCTAGGAACTCGTCAACGCTCATCTCCCATGCACCTTCCGTTTTCATGTCCTTCCGCGCAAAAGCACAGAAATGACACCGCGCATGTAGGATGCAAACATTTGAATAGTCAATGTGTTGGTTGATGTTATAGAAAGCGAAGTTCCCGTTCTGGCGTTCACGCACGATGTTGGCGAGATGTCCAACGCCGGTTATATCGGGACTTTCACAAAGAGCGATGCCGTCTTCAAAGGAGAGGCGTTCGTCGGCGATTACTTTGTCGTGGATTGAGTACAGGTTGGAGTCTGTGATCGGCAAGAATTCCGTCATTACTACCTCGTGCGATCCCTCTCTAATTGGCGCTGAAGCTCGTAGCGATTGTCACTAGGACACCGGTTCATCGTTCAATTCCGTATAGACAGACATCGTAATTTGCCTATGATCTTGTGCATCTCGGAAACACAACCGGTATATGTGCAATAATGAATGAAACATTACAGAATTATACGGAAGTATTATAGCGTAACGGATGCGGTCGCGCAAGCGAATATTTCACCTTGCCTGCTACAGCCTGTTTTGGTAGACTTTCGATGTTGTCCAGGCTGCCGCGAATCGAACGTACGGAGTGAACTACTATGCATCTGGATTCATGCGGCGTCATCACATTAATGACTGATTTTGGAACGAACGATCACTTCGTCGGCGTTATGAAAGGCGTGATTCTCAATATCAATCCGAAAATTCAGATAGTGGACATCACGCACGCTGTTCCGCCTCAGGATGTTCACGGCGCCGCATTCCTCATTGATTCTACATATCGCTATTTCCCTGACGGAACGATCCATGTCGTAGTGGTTGATCCCGGCGTAGGAAGTCAACGCAGGGTAATTGTCTGTCAAACGGACACGGCATATTTCGTCTGTCCCGATAACGGTGTTTTGAGTTACGTCATCAGTGAAGATACCGTACATCGCGTAGTTGAGTTAGGTAACCCAGATTATTGGCTGTCCGAGGTAAGCAATACGTTTCACGGAAGAGACATCTTCGCACCCGCGGCTGCCCACTTGTCACGCGGGATTTCGCTTAGTCAATATGGGGATGCGGTGAACAACGTGGTCCGACTGCCAGTCCATATACCTCAAGTGACGAATACGACGATTGTGGGAAGCGTTATCTGGGTAGATCATTTCGGGAATCTGATTACGAATCTTACATCCGATATGCTAAAGTCATTTGGCATGGATCACGGTTTTGTCATCAGGGCTGGTAGCGCTGAGATTAGTCGGCTCAATCGTGCCTACGCCGAATCAAAGATAGGCGAGTGCCTCGCGATCATGGGAAGTTCCGGTTACTTGGAGATTTCAGTCAACCACGGAAGTGCTGCGCGTGTTCTCGGGCTAAAGCGCAACGATGCAATCGAGATTCACAAGATTTGACCAAGTCTGGGGAATGGTCTGCAACCCGAGCACGCTGGCCTAATCGCTGATTGGTTTCTTTCGTTAAGTCGCATCCGTCCCGACAATAATCTCATGATATGTTGGACCAGTTGAATACAACACTATGACATGCTTCTTTCTTGTTCAACAAACCCAGGTAGCCTGTCTCCGCGTCTATCGGGGACAGAACATGGCTCCGCAGCGGAGCCGCGTGGATTTGCCCGCGTGCAATCAGATTCATTGCGTGTTGGAGATTCTCGGCAGTGCTACCGTGTCTGAAGGAAGTTGGAAATTCGGGAAGTTCCAATTCCCAACCGCTGCGAAGGTGAAGGTATTTCAAGAAGACGGGTTGCAGCAAGTCAGACATACTGTACGCCGAACTTCGTTTCCACGGTCCGCCTATCAGCACGACTTCCGCACCCGTTGACGCGAGTTGTATGGCGGCATGAGTGGCGTCTGGCGTACCGCTAACTTCCAGCGCTAACTTGCAAGGAGTGTCTCCGAGCGTTCGTACCCATTGTGTTAGAAGATCTTCGCTTGGAAGCAGCGTATGGCGGACACCGCAACTTTGCGCACACCTACGCCGTGCATCAATCGGATCAATTCCGATGATCTCATACCCGGACACTTGAAATATCTGGGCTGCCATGGTTCCGACGACGCCCAATCCAAAAACGGCCACACCGTCTCCCGGGCGCGCCGCCGTCGTTCGGAGGGTTGCCATACTAACTGCGCAGAACCGAACATAGACCGCGTCCTGTGGGGAAACATCCTCGGGAACTTTTATCACTGACGTCCCTGTCACATCGGCGCGATGATGCGATGCATGACCTTTGGCCACGAACACCATATCTCCAAGGTCAAAACCCTTCACTCCGTCGCCGAGATCAATGATCGTCCCGACTGTTGCGTATCCGGGAAAAGCCGGATATGGAATGCCCGGATTTATGCTAAACGGCATCGCCCCCATGTCGTGATCGTCTGTGAAAGCTACAAGTTCGGAACCTGAGCTAACCGCAGAGAAGGCAGTTTCAATAACAATCTCATTCTCATGCTGCGCACTGTCTTCAAAGGCGTATCGCTCTAGGCACGCTTGCAGTTTTCCGGGAAAGATGATACGATGCGCTTCAATCATTGGATTTATTTTATCGCGGTTGATGTGTCCCGAAGTGCATTATAGTTGATGCAGCGTCATTGGGTAAACTGAAAAAAACGTAGGATGCGAAAGTTCTTGGGTTGGCGTATCCATCCCCGGAAACCCGATTCACAGGCCTTGGTATCGATCGGCGCAACTTGTCACTTTTTGAAACGAAGAGAAGTGCAATACGTAGACATTTTGTAAACGTCCCATCTGCTCAACTCGATTCTTTGCCGATTGGCAGTGATAGCGTCATTACGGATCGAACTGGAATCATTGCTCTAACTCCCACTGGCCCCGGAGAGGACGCAGCGCTACGAGCGACCAGATTTGTCAAGGCCCGAAATTGGATTGGAATCTTCAGGTCACTAGCTACCGACAACTTCAAATGATATGGCTGAGAAAATACTCTTCGAACAGTCTTATGAAAAACAGAAGCGTGGGCTCTTAACCGAGACGCTTGACCGGCTTCGACCTATCTATACCGAAGAGGAGCTCCGCGCTTTGCGAATCGACAGCATTAAACGCGACATGCTCTCTCTAGGGTCTGGGCGAGGGTTTGTCAATCGGGATATCCTGGAGACGATTCTCGGCAACTTGCTGGAATGCGTAGCGCCGGGCTCGCACAATGCCCCCGATCCGCAGTACCAGAAGCGGGATCTGGCCGAAGCCGTTGAAGAGGTTGTTGACCAACTTTATGCCATGATTGCCCAGTCCTTCCTCGCGGTTTCCGAATCACCGCGACTGGAAGAAGCCTTGGAGACGACATTTGCACTCCTGTGGGACCTGCCGCGCTTGAAAACCCGGGCGAGATGGAATCGCTTTGCGTCCCTCAGAGATCCTGCTGTTTGGGATGCGTACCTGCTTCATCGCGGGGTCTCCCACGAAAAACTCGCCGAGCTAAATATCGGTGCACATGTAGATAGTGCGATTGTGGAAAGAAACTTCGAGCCTTATCAGGAGTTTCTTAATTCTCTCGGTCTGGGCTTCGCGTTTGACTACCAGATGCAATTGGTTGTGAGCGCCTATCCCGGGTGGCGCGTGCTGTTTTATCATGACGTTGCCCATGCATTGACTCGCGTCGGACAACTTGACGACAGCCCGGATCTCCATCAAATTCCCGTACCGCTTCTTCCGCGCGCAATTGCAGAACTTGGAGGGCGTTACTATCAAGCCGATCTACACCCTGAAACCCGGATTGGCGACGCCAATTTTCTGGAGCACCCTCATCGCGGCATCACGACGGGCCAAACCGGTATCATCGGTTCCGGATGCGCCATGTATCCGTGCACGCTAGGCGGCCTCAGTGTAAAGGTTAAGCAGCGTCACCCTGATGTCGGAAATTTCGTACAGATCGGTACTGACGCGGGGATATTCGGACCCGTAAAGATTGGCGATTACTCCAGCATCGGTACCAATACGGAGATGTACGGATTTATCGAAATGGGTGAGGGGTGCCGCATCGGTTCATCGGTCATCATCGGCACCATAAAGAGCGAGGCCAATCGACCGGGCGTGATTCGTCTTGGAAAGCGCGTCCATGTGGGCGATAGCACAATTATTGAGAACACCTCCGCGATCGACCTAATTATCCCGGATCAATCGGAGGTTCCTGCCAGAAGCCATGTCGCCAACGACGGTTTTGGCCACCCTCGCTTCATAGCGTAAACCGATCTGCACCAGCGTCCTGTTTTCACCGGATTCAATTACTCCACCGCCACGATGCAGATCCTCCAGCGGTCTGCCTGCCGGCAGAGTTCTGCCCGATCCAGGATAAACGTACGGTTGGCTTCTATTGCCAGCACACTCGCGCGGGCTTCGTGCAGCACGGTTAAAGTCTCGGTTCCAACGGTTGGCACATCAACTCGGAAATCGTGAGACGCGCTCGCCGCCTTTCCGACGACAACACCCTTGTTCCCGAGCCTCCCGCCGCGCCGAATTGCCTCGTTTGTGTCTTCTATCGCTTCAATTGCCACGGGAATGCCGTCTTTGACAACGACAGTCTGACCAATGTTCAGGTCAGCAATCTGGCGAGCAAGATGGATGGCAAACTTCAAATCCGCCCATTGCGATTCCGTCGGTTGCTTCTCGGTAAGTACGCCGGGTGATGGCAGCAGATGCTCCAAGAAATGGTGCTGCTCAATGACGCGAAGCCCATTCGATTCCAAGTAATCAATAATTGCGGAGACGATGGCAACGGCACCTTTCTGGCGTGTCGTGGCGAGGATCTTCGCCGCGGCGCGATCCACTTGAAACGGGCGAAGGAGTATTCCTTTGTGAACTTTGCCAATGAGCGTCACGTCTCTTACACCCGAGTCAAGCAACGCCCGCGTCAACTTCTGAAGTTGACCGACACCATACGAATGAGTCTCGGGCGCTATACGGGAGAGGTGTTCAGACGGCGTTTTTGTCACCTGAATAACTACCGGTATCCGACCTCGCTCCAAAGCAGCCTGAGCCAAAAGTACCGGAAGCTCTCCTGCGCCAGCGATAATTCCGAGTTTTTCCAATGAATCACTCCGTTATTGACTGGACATTTTCATGTTAAGGCAGTTACCTGCAAAGTACTGCCCGCGTATTTCGGGGAGCATTCACGCACTTTTTCCGTGTGCGAGGGAGGAGTTATCAAACAACAATCACCGGGCTAATGGAATTGACGTGTTCGATGGCACGAATACCGTCGAGGGCAGGAGCATTGATTGGTCACAGGTCGATCTTACAGGATTTTCTCAAACCTGTGAGCTAGATTCCGATGCCCCGTTGAGAATTTTCGATGAACTCAAGGAGATGTTCGACTTCGGGATCGGACTCAATTTCGCTTCTTGCGCGATCAACCGCTTCTCGCAGTGGAAGTTTAGAACGAAACAGAATGCGGTAGGCTCTTTTCAGCAGTTGAATCGTTTCGGGCGGGAGCGAGGACAAAGGGTTAGTACTTGATGTGCCGAGTCCAATAATGTTCAAGCCCCGAACACGGGCAGGATGGCCATCGGAAAGGGCGAACGGAGGTATGTCTTTCACAAACTTTGAACACCCGCCCGCAATCGCCATTTTACCTACGCGCACGAAGGGATGTAGCGCTGCATGTGCTCCCATTCGAACATCGTCCTCTATGATGACGTGTCCGCCAAGGGTTGCGAGATTAGCCATGATCGTTCGATTGCCGACAACCGAATCGTGCGCGATGTTCGTCCAATTCATCAACAGATTATCATCACCGATGGTGGTGGCTCCATCCTCGGTGGTTGCCCGGGAAATTGAAACATACTCCCGAAACACATTTCGATTTCCGACTCGTGTGTAGCTGCGCCAACCGCCGTATTTCAAATCTTTGGACGGATTTCCGATTGTGCAACCGAAATAAACCTGGCACTGTTCGCCAAGCGTCGTCCATTTGTCAATCTGCACGTGCGGCCCAATGACGGTCCCATCCCCAATCTTGACTTCGTCATTGATGATTGAATACGGTCCGATCTCAACATCCGCTCCTAGTTCTGCCTTTGGTGAGATGATTGCGGTTGGGTGAATCTTGCTCATTCACCTATCCTCCCCCGTTACCCTCACTCTCTGCGGTAAACCCGATGCACGACAGACACGCCATGAACATCTAATCACAGGAGTCTCGTCCCAAGTTAATACACGGATAAAGTTTTTATGCCTGTCGATTCCTAGCCTGTGATTTATCAAGCACGATTGTTATTTCGCCTTCCGTGGCAAGCTCATCCCCGACATAGGCTTTTCCGCCCACGCGAGCCAATGTCTCGCGCCCACGCAATACCTCAACCTCCAATCTGAGCTGGTCGCCGGGTATCACCGGTCGGCGAAATCTGGCTTCCTTGATCGTAGCGAAGTATCCAAGCTGTCCTTCGGCGCCGTAGTCGTGAAGTAACAACCATGCCGCGAGTTGGGCTAATGCTTCCATCTGGAGCACGCCCGGCATAACGGGCTGTTGCGGAAAATGCCCTTGGAAGAACTGCTCGTTATATGTCAGATTTTTCAGTCCGACCGCACGCTTCCCGCTTTCAAACTGGGTCACTCGATCAATCATACACATTGGGTATCGGTGCGGCAGGACGCCGTAGATATGCTGAGCCTCCACCGGCTCAGTCGATTCTGTGTCGATAAATCCCTTTTCAGCTAAGGATAATACGAGTTCAGTATGCAACGCGTGCCCTGACCGCAATGCCATTACATTGGCTTTGAGGCGGCGGCCCGCCAAATACAAGTCCCCGATCAAATCCAGAATTTTGTGCCGAACAAATTCATCCTCAAATCGCAGTGCGTCGCTTGTGCTGCCATCTGCCTCAACGACGACAACGTTATCGTAGTTGGCGCCTTTCCCAATCCCTTGGCTTCTTAGCAAGTCGATTTCGTCCCTGAAACAAAAACTGCGTGCCGGAGCAATTTCTCTCGCATACGTTTCAGGATCAATCGTAAAGGTGCCGACTTGCGCTGGAACGTGTGGATGATCATAGACAAAGGAGAACTGCAATGAATCGGAGGGAAGCAGTACGATTTGCTTATCTGCTTCATGAACGGCGAACGGTTCCCCAAATTCAATGTAGCGGCGCGGAACTTCCTGCTGGACAATGCCCGATCCGTTAATCAGATCCACGTAAAGCGATGCGCTCCCATCAAGGGCCGGCGGCTCGGAAGCGCTAATGTCGACCCTCACGTTATCAATCCCAAGCCCGGCTAGAGCTGACAAAATGTGCTCGACGCTGTTGACTACCGCGCCTTCCTCCTGCACGCTGGTACAACGCGGGACGACGATGCCATAGTTTTGCGGGCAAACACGAATCTCGGGTGAATTGGGCATATCTATCCGTCGAAAGACAACCCCGGTATCGGGAGACGCCGGCCGGAGTGTCAGGTCCACATGTTCCCCGAACATCAAACCGTGTCCGGATATTGTACAGTCGCCCTGCACGGTTTGCTGCATTTCAGTGTTAGTGCTTTTCTGCTTCAACTTTCGTCCGTTTCCTTCCTTAGCCTCGAGTCGAATTCCTTCTGATTCTGCGAATTACCCGGTTGTGTTCTGCTAGGGTATTGGAGAAGTGGTGTTTTCCGTCACCTATCGCCACGAAATAGAGATGGGAACTTTCAGCCGGTCGCAACGCTGCCATTATTGAAGCCAACCCCGGACTACAGATAGGCGCCGGAGGTAAGCCGCGATAAACGTAGGTATTGTACGAAGAGTCAAATTTGAGGTCCTTCTTCGTCAATGCGCGGGGTGGGTTACCTAGTGCGTACAGAACCGTCGGATCTGCATCAAGTTTCCAACCACGTTTCAATCTGTTATGAAATACAGCCGAGATTAATGGTCGCTCGTCGGCGACCTGTGCTTCCTTTTCGATGATTGAGGCAAGCGTAATAATTTCTCGTGGAGAGAAGTCCAGCGACTCCGCTTCCTCCGAACGTTCACTTGTCCACTGTCGTTCAAATTCGTCGAGCATCAACTTGATAACTTTAGCGGCAGAGATTTCATCGACCAATTTATACGTATTCGGGAAAAGGTACCCCTCCAAGCTGGTTCCTTCAATGCCGTACCGTTTTTGCCACTTCGAATCACTCGCCGCACGGCTAAACGACTTCGCGGATCCAAATCCTTCGTCTTCGAAGCGCAGAGCGATTTGCGCCACGGTGAGTCCTTCCGGTACCACAAACTGACGGTAAACGACATCGCCTGATTTGAGTTTATGAATAATTTCGCGAAGCCCCATGGCGGCACTTAACTCATAGGTCCCCGCCTGCAAGTAGCGACTGGTCCCGTCAATGTACGCTACCGCTTCAAATAGTAGAGGGCTGCGAATGATCTGCTCTTCCGCAAGTTGCTTCGCGATTGATTTTGTGCTCGTACCGGGGGATATTCGTATCTCTTTGGGTTCTAAGGGTAACTCTTCCGAGGTCAGATGGATGCCGAAAATCAGCGCGAGGATTGTGCCCATAATCGCTAGGCAACAAAATACGATAATTGTGAGACGTGAGATGTGGCGTATCATTTGTATGGTATCGCTATTCGGTCACATTGAACGCGGTTAACCGAAACATTTTAATCCTAGGGACAGGGCGTTTCACCTATTGATTCGCGACAGTCGTTCAAATACTCGTCAAGAATGACCACCGCGGCAACTTGGTCGATTACCCTCCGCTGCTTCTTGCGCGGTTTCCCAACTTCCTGCAGGATTTCGGATGCTTCAACCGTGGTCAGACGTTCATCCCTCAGATGAACTGCAATGCGAGCCGCCCGCTTCAGGCGGTTTGCGAATCTCTGAACTTTCTCGGCTTGTACCCCGACCTCCCCGTCAAGCATCAGCGGAAGACCAATCACGACCTCTTCAACCCCATGGGTATTGATGAGGTCACATATCGTCTCCAGGTCCGTTTTACGATTTTTCCGTGTGATTGTACAGAGCGGATGAGCCGCAAACCCGAGTTCATCACTAATTGCCACCCCAATTCGTACATCGCCAACGTCCAATCCTAGAATAATTGGCATAATCGAAAAAGTTCAAAATGGAGTGCAACTCTGCGATCCGGTATCAATTTCAGGACAACCGAGAAAACCTGAAACAGGCGTCAAATGGGTGTGCTTTTGCAAGACGGAATATGAATGACTAAGGAAGCCAAGACCACTAGATGATAGCATTGATACAAATTTTGTGTCAAGCACAAAGTCTAGTAGAGCTAGGGGAGACGCATTCAAAATCACTTAATTGCTTTCACGTTAAAACTAACCATGGCGTCTGAATTCAGATTCATAGGTTCTTTGTTCCGCCGCATCATCGGAGCGAAAGGTATATTAAATCAGAGAATGTTCCCATACCTTTGATCACCGCTTGCTCAGTCGCATGAGAGAGTCCGAAAATGTGAAGAAATGTCAATCCATCGCTCTTTTTGGGCGATTTCGAGTGAACTTGTACTTAGTTTTTTTGTAAAAATAGCCCCTAAAAATAGGTGCGAGAATGTGAACGGAGGCATGATTTTGAGGGAGTGTTCACATGGTTTGATTCAACACTTTCCTTTGATAGCGCGGGATCATTTGCGGGCACATGTGAACAAGATGTTAACAGGAAAAAAAAGATCGTCGGCACGAAGGTCTATTTTAGGCACGTGAAAAGCCAAAGCGCCAGCCCGTTGTAACACGGATAGTCGTCGATTTGGGGAATAGCGCATCCACTCCGCCGCTTATCTGTACGTTCTATTTTATACTATACATGTGTAAAGTTATCAATGAAAAATCGGATGCGTTTTCCTTGTTGTTAGAGCCTGTTGGAAAGTACAGTTGGTAGGGTGTGATCAGCCGACCGATTAAGGAGTAGGATTCTCTATGGGATTGCTATCGCACTCATTATAGATTCAACAAAACTTGGTGCGAATGCGCCCAAGAGGAGATCAAGCGAACCACGGACTCGTCCAAGAGCCATTACCTGGCCGGGACAATCCGTATTATTACTTGTAGTCCGTCAGATCTTTCGTGCGAAAGTATGCCCCTCCATAATCGCATGTTGGAGCGTGCGCGGTGCAAACGCATCGCCGACGACTGTGCACGTCACCTCGTTTTGGAGTAACTGAGAGATTTCGTCGACCGCTTGCCCGCCAAACGCATAGACCACGGCATCGTAACCTGTCAATTCACCCTTCGTCTCAGCCCAAGCATTTTCGGTGATGAGGGTACCGCCCTCAATCGCACGGACATGTAGGTGTGGGTGGATAACAATCCCTTTGCGGAACAGACGTTGATATACCGGTGGGCGTGTTGTTGCACCGAGCAACGTACAGATTGCCTCCATGCTTGTGATAATCTCCACGGATTTACCGAAATCAAGCAGTAGTTCCGCGACACTGGGGCCTTGGAAGCCGTATTCCTCATCAATCACCGCCACACGCTCACCTCCCGGAACATAGCCGTTCAAAACAGACCATGCATCCACCGAATTTTCCACCCCGGGGACCTCCGGGGTCAGTGGGCGGGCGCCCGTCGCTACGACCACGAAATCGGGGTTCTCACTCAAGATTGACTCAACGGTCGCTTCACAGTTCAGTCGAACCTCTACCCCGGATTTCTGGCATTGCTCGCTCATCCATTCTGTTGCACCCGAGAACTCGCCGCGCAATGGGGCTTTGGCGCCAATCAACGTTTGACCGCCCAATTTGCCGCCTTTTTCCATCAACACTACTTCGTGCCGACGTCTCCTTGCGATCCGTGCGGCTTCAAGCCCGGCGGGACCACCGCCGACCACCACCACTTTACGTGGTTGCTCCGCCGGTGTGAGCGCACCCAACTCGGTCTCCCTTCCGATCGTCGCGTTCTGTACGCACGTCACGCCGCGTCCGGTGTAGATGCGATCGATGCAACCTTCGTTGTAACCTTGACACAACCGGATGTCATCCAATTGTCCTGCCATCGCCTTACGAGGTGCCTGCGGGTCGGCGATCAGCGCACGAGTCATGATGACCAAATCCGCCTGCTCGTTTGAGACGATCTGCTCCGCTTCCATCGGATGTTTCACCCGACCTGCCGTGATGACCGGCACAGACACCACACCCTTGATTGACGCCGCCAACGGTGCGTATGTCGCATGTCGGAAGGTCATGTCCGGTACTGCTGCTGCCTCTCCAATGAAGGTCTCGGCAGTTCCCCCAATGACACTAAAGTAATCGAGTATTCTCAACCCATCCAGTTTTCCTGCGATCTCTTGCATCATCGAGTTTTTAAGACCGCCTTTAGTGAAATCGTCGCCTGTGATGCGGATGCCAATAATGAAATCATCGCCGCACCGTTCACGAATAGCCTCAATAACCCGCGTCCCGAAACGTAAACGATTGGAGAGCACACCCCCGTATTCATCAGTGCGCTGGTTCGCGTTTTGTGTCCAGAACTGATCGATTAGGTGACAGTGGCTCGCGTTTACTTCGCAGCCGTCAAAGTTGCCTTGCTTCAATCGCCACGCTGCGTCCGAGAACGCTTGGACAAACTCTGTTATCGTCTCTTCGTCAAGTGTGTGCGGCGTTTCGCGGTGGTTTGGTTCGCGGATAGCAGACGGTCCGTACATCCGATGCATCCGGTCTACGCTCCGTCCTCGTCGTCCGCGATGCGTAATTTGCGAAATGACCGGAACGTTGTAGGCGTGCATGGTATCGGCAAATTCAGCGAGGTATGGAATCACACGGTCCTCAAACAGTTCCACGCCGTGCCAATCCTGCGCCGGCGAAGTCGGGTGTACCCCTGCCGATCCAAAACACATCAGCAGTCCCACCCCGCCCTTTGCCTTTTCTTCATAGTAACATCGTGCTTTTTCCTTTGGCATCCCATCTTCCGCCAAGGCATCCGCGTGTGCCGATGAGACTATACGGTTCTTGACCGTGAGGTGGCGGAGTTGTAGGGGGGTGAATAGATGCTTAAATACAGGTGAAGCCACGATGTATTCTCCTTATCACCAAGAACTTATGAAGTTCGTTCCTACTATTTCAAACACGTAGGATGCGAATCTGTCTACGTAATTGTTTAGTTCAGCCCAGAACTTACGCGCCAAAAGGAAATCGCGACCAGGAGATCGCTCCTACATTACGCTCATGGTGTGGGAACGGGGATTGAACTGCGACACGACGAACCAACTTCCCCAAAACAGATTGATAGACTAAAGAGTCACTTGTGTCCTTTAATTCGTGTTTTCAGAGTCTTCCGGCTGCCGCCGTTTCCAGTTAAACTCGGTCTCGCTCATCGGGTCATCGGGATTCGGCTGCCAAACCTCCGGCTCGTCATACTTGCCTAACGCTCGCGCCATCTCTCGGACATGACTGGCAATGCTGCCGCAGCAACTCCCGATATAGTTTACACCCATATTCTTCGCTTTGGACGCGAACGCCTCCATCTCGTAGCGTGTGAGTTGGATCGGTTCAAGGCGGTCCGGGAAGGCTGGCGTCCCCGTGAACCATTGAACTTCATCGGAGCACTGAAATGCTACAGGCTGCGCAGCAAGGTAGGCGCCAGTCGCGTCACGCATCTCTCCAATGAGGGGATACATTCGTTCGGGGTCCCTCATGCAGTTGATACCTACAATGTCCGCCCCTGCGTCGACCAGACGCTTCGCACATTCAGCCGCCGCTACGTCGTCGTCGGTTTGGTTGCTGCCGCGGAATGCTAAGGTAATCATCGCAGGCATGTTCGTCTTTGCCTTAATCCGTTCAAGGCATAACAACGCCTCGCCGAGATACCAGAATGTTTCTCCGATGAAGAAATCCACGCCCTCTTGGGCGTCAATCTGTTCATCAAACATGCTAGTGACTGCCGCCTGCGCCGATGGATTGTCCGCTTCCCATTTCCACGTCGCGCTCAGATCCCCTGCGACGAGCGCCTGATCACCGGCAACCTCCTTGACAATACGAGTCGCCGCACGATTAATCTCGAACGTTCTGTCCGCATAGCCGACCGTTTCCAATTTTTCGCGGCTGCCGTAGAACGCCATCACTTGCAGGACGTCTGCACCTGCCATGAGAAATTCACAGTGCATTTCCCGAATTGCGTCCGGATGGGTAACGGCTAATTCCGGGGTGAAAGCGCCTGCGACAACGTAACCACGTCTTTCCAATTCAACGATGTAGCCGCCATCGCCAAGAACAATGCCGTCAGCCAACCGTTCCAAAATTCCTTTCGCCATGTGAATCTCCTCCTCACAAATACTACGTAATGAGTAATCCGGGATGTTTGTCAATAATGCTTGTCTGCTAAATGACGATAGTCGAGTGGATAATCCCTCTCGTGTTACTCGTCACCAATGGTCTTTCAAGAGCACGGAGAAATGAGTAGAAACTCATTGCGCTTCATCATTTCCATTATACCACAACCAACAATTTTCCACTAAACAATTGCAGGAGCGGCTTAAGCTTGATGCTATCATAGATGATGTGATCCCGCTTTGCTGGCATCATCAAGGACTGTCGCTGGGGGAATTTGGTTGTAGGCTGGGATGCCTACATTCTCTCAGAAGCCGACCGCCGCAAGATGGCTGCCGAATGGCGGGGCGTCGAGCACCAAGCGCTGCTGTCGGAATCGTATGGCATACCGGACCGTCGCACCGATTTTAGTGATGACCGACGGAGTCAACTGCTCACTGTCGTAGCTGATAATGCAGCGTGGTGCTCCATTGAGCAGAAACTCTGGCGTTACAGCATTTGCAACGGATTATTTTTCCCTTTACTAACCTGAAAATGATAAAATAAGCTGGTTCAGTTCCCCCTCCGGCTTCTGAATTATTTAACGAGGTTCTCCATGAACATTGGCCGTTGCTTGACAAAATCCGCTCGAATATATCCCAATAACTTGGCTATTGCTTTCGGCGAACGGAGGCTTTCATACGCGGAGTTTAACGGTCGGGTGAACCGTTTGGCAAATGCTCTGCACGGGAGAGGGATTCGAAAAGGCGATAATGTGGCAGTGCTCATGCACAATTGTCCCGAAATGCTTGAGTCGATGTATGCGGGCTTCAAAGCCGGATGCGGCGTCGTACCCATCAATTTTCGATTGCATCCCAAGGAGTACGCCTCCATTATCATGCATTCCGAAGCCAAAGCGGTGATTGTATCGCCAGAATTCAACGGAGAAATCATCAAGACTTGCGCCCAATTACCGTGTGTCCAGTCGATAATCACCCTGTCTGGAGCGCGCGACAATTTATTGAATTACGAGTCCCTACTGGCTGCCGCATCTGACCAATTTTATGATGCGGATGTCGATGCGGAGGACGTGGCGTGGATTTTCTATACGTCCGGAACAACCGGCAGCCCGAAAGGTGCGATGTTAACGCATCGCAATCTACTCGCCATGACAATGAACTTCTATGCGGACATGGCTCCCGGATTCGGCAAAAGCGATGTTGCCCTTCATGCCGCACCGCTATCCCACGGGAGTGGGTGCTACGCTCTGCCCAATATCGCCAAAGGCGCCGCCAACGTCATCTTGGAATCTAAGTCCTTTGACCCGGAAATTGCTCTAAGGACAATTCAAGAACACCTCGTGACAAACATGTTCGCCGCGCCGACAATGATCAAGCGGTTGATAGATAGTCCCGCCATCGACCGATACGACCATAGTTCGTTGAAATACTTGACCTACGGCGGCGCGCCGATGTTGGCAGAGGACCTAATCAACGCCATGGAAAAATTGGGACCCTGCCTTGTCCAACTCTACGGTCAAGCGGAATCTCCCATGACCATCACCTATCTTTCCCATGAAGACCACGTGCTTGACGGAGGTTCGGATCAGATGAAACGCTTGGCATCCGCCGGTATCCCGCGAACGGATGTCGAAGTCAAAGTCGTTGACTCGGATGGAAACGAACTCCCGCCGGGTGAAACCGGGGAGATCGTGACCCGATCGGATTTGGTGATGAATGGATACTGGCGCGCACCTGAAGCCACCGCTGAAGCGCTGCGAGACGGATGGCTCTTTACAGGTGATATGGGCTACATGGATGAGCGAGGCTACCTGTTTCTCATGGATCGCTCGAGAGACATGATTATCAGCGGCGGTGAAAACATCTATCCTCGCGAGATAGAGGAGGTAATCGTGGGACACCCCGCCGTTCGAGAGGTTGCCGTTATTGGCATACCCGATCCGGAATGGGGTGAAGAGATTAAGGCTGTCGTTGCTCTTGCGCCCGGCAGTGCGGCCACGGAATCGGAACTGATTGATTTCTGTACGGAACACATTGCCCGTTACAAAAAGCCGCGATCTGTTGAGTTTGTAGATGAACTCCCGAAGAATAATTACGGGAAAATAGTCAAAAGGGAATTGAGAGAGAAGTATTGGGAAGGCAGAACCAGTAGGGTTATATGAGACAGGAAGAGTGGAAGAATGGATTGGTGGAAGATCACTCACCGCTCCGTCCTTAATTATCATTCCTTCGGAGCGGAAGAATAATGCTGTCCGTTTCTACGGACAAAGAGACTCTCCATAGATTGTACGATTTTCCTATCAAAATGTTACCGCCACTCCGAGACGCGCAATGAATTGCGCTACTACCAACCCTTGCTTCTCGTAGCTGATGGATTACGACTTAGTATTAGAATCTGCTGGATTTGCAATCCAGCAGAAGCGGTTTGGACCTGGAACGAAACGTAGGTTGATTCTTGGAACTCGCTGCATCTAAAAAGACATTCTAAAGGAGTTCTCCATGTACAAAAAACGTAAACTGGGAAGAGGAGTCGCAATGGTGGGCGCCGGCATGTCGAAATTCGACATGTTCAATGATAAAGACTCGAAAGATTTGTTTGTCGAAGCGTATATCCAAATGAACGCGTCTGTGGATAAGGGATTGGATCCGGAGGATATTGATGCTCTCTATTTAGGCAATTTCACTAACGATTTCTTCGTCCAGCAGTCCCATTGGGGAGCGATTCTTTCGGACTCTCTCGGGCTTGTTCCCAAACCGGCAACACGAACCGAAGGCGCCTGCGCCTCAAGCGCCCTCGCTTTCCGAGAAGGTGTTTTCGCCATCGCTTCCGGTTTCTATGATGTGGTCCTAATCGGCGGTGTCGAGGATATGTCGAAGAGATCCACGGAAGAGGTTGCGGAGGGGCTGGCTTTGGCGGCTAGCCCCTACGAACGCAAAGCGGGATTGACGTTTCCGGGCGTTTTCGCCGCCATTGCTACGGCATACTTCGAGAAATACGGCGCATCGCGCGAGCACCTGATGAACGTAACGATAAAGAGCCACGATAATGCACCACTGAACCCCAAAGCCCAGTTCAACCTCGCTATTCGAGACATGATGGCTGCCAAGGTTAAGCGGGCGAAGAGTCAAGGAAAAGCGGTGCCCGATTGGATTGATGAAAAGGATTTCCTCCGCGATGAGAGAGCGAATCCTCCCATTGCCTGGCCCATGCACCTCTTCGACTGTTGCCCCATAAGTGACGGCGCGGCTTGCATACTGTTAGTCGCCGAAGAAATTGCGAACCGCTTTACAGATACCCCGTTGCACGTCGTTGGGCTCGGGCAGGGAAGCGGGAGAGCGCTTCATTCCGCGGATGACCTGACGTACTTTGAAGCAACAAGACACGCCGCCAAAGAGGCTTATGATATGTCCGGTCTGACGCCCAAAGATATTCAATTCGCCGAAGTGCACGATTGTTTCTCGATTGCGGAGATTCTTCATATCGAAGACCTTGGATTTTTCGCGCCGGGTGAAGGACACAAAGCGGTAGAGGAGGGCTTGACGAGATTGGATGGCCCCATGCCGATCAATACTTCGGGAGGATTGAAGTGCAAAGGTCACCCGGTCGGCGCGACCGGTGCGGCGCAACTAATTGAAGTATGGGAACAGTTGAGAGACAAAGCGGGTCGAAGGCGCGTGCCAAAATCCGACTTACGCATAGGCGCGGCGCACAACCTCGGCGGCACCGGCGGCACCTGTACCTTCACCATCCTCGAAAGGAGATAATCCCATGGCGGAGAATCCGATCAACGATTACGGGTTTGAACAGTTTCTCAATGAGGGAAAACTGATGGGATCAAAGTGCAATGGTTGCGAGACTCTTTACGTGCCGCCGCGCTCGCTCTGTCCCGGTTGCCGCCAATCCGAGATGGAATGGGCGGAGACAGCGGGCGAGGGTAGGCTTGCCGCTTTCACTTCTATCTCAATCGGCACGCCCGCGATGATTAAAGAGGGATATGACAGGAACAACCCGTATTGCTCCGGCGTCGTCGAGTTGGTGGAGGGAGCGCGCGTTGTCGCACGGATCGAAGGCATCGATTCGATGCATCCTGAAACGGTAGAGGTCGGAATGCCGCTGCGCGTCAAGTTCTTGAATCAAGGTACTGACGACGACAGGGGGACCGTCCTGGCATTTTCGCCGATAGAAGAATGATATTCGACTAGATAGGAAATCGAAAGCATGGCAAAGTTTCAAAATAGGATTCCTACGATGCCGGGATACCTGAATCTATGGCTGCCTCTTACATTGTTGGTTCCGCATCTCGTGTTTGCGCAAGGGGTCGATCCGCTTCATGATGTTGAGGCGATAGTAAAGAAGATGGATCAACTCTATCGCGGTGAAACCAGCCACGCCGAAATTGAAATGCAAATAACCACGCCGCATTGGAAGCGAACGCTTGCCATGACCGTCTGGACGAAAGGGATGGACAAGACCTTTATCCGCATCACTGAACCAAAGAAGGAGCAAGGGGTAGCAACGCTGCGCATCGGAAATGAAATGTGGAACTACCTGCCTAAGACGAACAAGGTGATGAAAATTCCCCCATCAATGATGATGGGTTCATGGATGGGCTCCGATTTTACGAATGACGACCTGGTCAAAGAGTCGTCCATGCTTAACGATTACTCGTATCGGTTAATCAAACCGGAGAACGCAGCCTCCGACCAGGTATACATTCAACTCACGCCGAAAGAGGATTCGCCAATCGTATGGGGGATGATTGTCGCTGCGGTGCGATCCAGTGATTACATTCCGGCGTGGCAACACTTCTATGATGAACAGGGAAACTTGATGCGCATCTTGAATTTCAAAGAAGTCAAAACTTTCAACGGGAAAGTCACGCCATCGGTCATGGAAATGCTTCCTCAAAACAAGACGGATCACAAAACGGTCGTCCGCTTCCTATATGCCAAGTTTGATTCGAATATCGACGAGAGAATCTTCACACGCCGAAATCTCCAGAAAAGGAGATAGAGGTAGAAAAAACTGCCAGATTGGAGAAGCGAGTATCTTCTAGCGGTGATTTTCTCATACTATCACGTATTGCCCATTACATTTTAGGCATTTTGCCTCAATATGGTACTCAGAATCGCATTCCGTAACATCTTTCGCCAAAAGCGGCGCACAATTCTTACCGCACTCGCTATGATTGTCGGATTTACGCTGTCTTCGGTGTTCATCGGATGGTCCGATGGTGCGTACGGTGACATTATCACAATGTTCACGAGAAACCGCATCGGACACATTCAGGTGCATCGGCAGGGGTACCTTGATAAACCATCACTCTACAAAACAATCAGCGACTATACAGCCGTAGGCGAAGCGATTCAAACCATCGCAGGCGTCGAAGCGTGGACGCCACGCGTGTTTGGTGCCGGCCTTGGTTCTGTCGATGAAAGGAGTACAACTGTACAGATTGTTGGCGTGGACCCGGTGCGTGAAATAGAGACGACTCGATTCGACAAGAAAGTGATTGAAGGCAGAACTCTGGGCGACACACCTTCCCACGACATTGTGATTGGAAAGGGACTGGCGAAAACCCTCTCCGCGACCCTTGGCAGCGAGATGGTGCTTTTTTCACAGGGCGCCGATGGCTCCATTGCAAACGATGTGTACACGATTGTCGGAATTTTGGAAAGCGGCGACGATGCCACCGACCGAGTGACCTGTTACCTGAATCTCGAAGATGCACAGGAATTGCTCGTTCTAAACGGGCGCATCCACGAAATTGTGCTCACTGTCTCAAAGATTAATCAAGTTCCAAAAATCACCAAAGCGATTGAGACCCGTCTCAATGACTCAACGCTCCATGTCGCGCCGTGGCAGGAGGTGGCCAAATCCTTTTATCGAGCCATGCAATCCGATAAGCAAGGGGACGCTATAGGACGCATCGTGATTATGCTTATTGTAGCCATCGGTGTCCTAAATACGGTATTGATGTCTGTGCTGGAGCGCACACGGGAATACGGAGTGCTCAAAGCTGTCGGGACAAAGCCGACGCAGATTTTCCGGCTTGTGCTAAGCGAAGTTGCCATTATCTCGCTCGGCAGCATTTGCGTGGGGGCGCTGCTTGGGGTTCTGGCAAATCATCTGCTATCCATATACGGGATTACGTTACCGGAGGAATTCACCTACGGCGGCGTCAAATTTCAGACGATGTACGCCGAAGTCAATGCGCGAAGTCTGATTATTCCGGCAATCACGGTTTTGCTCTCGGCGCTGGTGGTCGGTCTCTTTCCCGCAATAAAAGCCGCGCGCATATTGCCTGCAAAGGCGATGCGGACGCATTGAATTGGGGAAAGTGTTTAGCGGATCTCTACCGCCGTCGCTATTCGCTCCGTTGCTGGTCAATGGTCAGCGACCAGCAAAAACCTTAAAATCACGAGACACCCAATGAAGAGGAATCTCTATCGATCAACCGACTGGATAAGGAGGGCGATAGTAAATCTTACTCACTATAGGACCTTCTATACTTAGCATCGGTTAAATTTGCGCAATTATGCGCTGAAGATTTGTAGGAGCGATTTCCGAATCGCGACGGGTCGGGAATCGGTGGGAACTCCTCCTACCAACTACAAAACTCGCGCTCCATTTCTTGACTCTTAAAAAACGCAACTTTCAACAGCGTAGAGTATATCAGGATCAATTATCGCTTTCGCTATTCGTTCAGTTGATCGTTCGCTTGATTGCTTTAAGGTTTAACATACGATTCAGATCATGTGGCTCATTCTAACAAAACTTGCTTGGAAAAACATATTTCGCAACAAACGGCGCACGATTATTGCTTCCACTGCGATGGGTATCGGCTTGGCCGCCCTGATTTTTGTCGATGCGTTCTGGATGGGGATGGAAGAGAACATGATTAAGACGGCTACCGCCTCCTTTCTCGGTGACGCACAGATTCATCGGCAAGGTTTTCGAGACGAGCGTGAGGTGTCGCTGACAATCCAAGCGCTTGACAAGTTGACTGCGAATCTTGCCGAGGAACCCATTGTGAAGCGTTTCACGCGAAGAACGCTCGCCTCCGGCATGATCACTTCTCCGGCAAGCGTCGGTGCAGTCAATCTCGTCGGGGTTTATCCGCCTACCGAGAGGTTCTTGTCAAAGGTTGATGATGCGATTACGGAAGGCGTCTATTTTGAAGGAGAAAATAGTCGCGATATGGTAATCGGGACAAAACTCGCCGATGTCCTGGAGATTGGTCTTGGTCACAGGGTGGTCGTGACGGTGGCGCAAGCCGAGAGCGGAGAACTTGCGCAAGAGATGTTCAGAATTTCCGGTATCTATCACTTTGCCGACGAAGAGATGAACAGGGGGATGGTTTTTATTCGGATTGATAAAGCGCAACAGATGCTCGCTATCGGCGACGGTGTTCATGAAATCGCGCTTAAATTTACTTCTGTCGCGCACGCACAGGATTCGGAATTGCCGTTTTGGAGCGCATATACCCGACACGGCAACGAAGCGTTAAGCTGGACCGAGATTTTGCCGCAACTGGAGGCAATTCTAAAAATGTCTCAAACGAGTAAATACATCATGGGGATTGTGTTATTTGGAGTGGTTGTCTTCGGAATTGTCAACACGCTTTTCATGTCACTGTATGAACGCATGTTTGAGTTTGGCGTGTTGCGCGCCGTTGGGAGCCGCCCTTTGCGTATGGCGCAAGTTGTTCTATTTGAGGCGGGCGCACTGGCTATTGTAAGTATCGGGTTAGGCGCCGTACTCGGCTACCTCGTGACTGTGATATTCGTGCGTCGTGGAATTGATTACACTGGCATTGAAATGATGGGCGTGACGATGCAGGAGTTTCTCTACCCTATCATGGCAATCCGACAGTTCATAGTTTATCCGATATGGGTCTTTTTATTCACGATTATTGCTGGGCTATATCCTGCTCGATACGTCGCTAAGATGACTCCGGTCGACGCCATGCGGCGCAGCTTCTAGATTCTCCTATCCATGTAGGGTGGGCATTGCCCACCAGTCTTCTGAAATTGGATGGTTAGATGTCTGTCGCGCCACTCCATTTCTTACGTATTACGTATTCTTCCATTGACTTGCAACAAACCACCTTTACCAAGCACTCATTATGAACCTAGCTGAAAAAAGCGATGTCATCGTCACGGATGGTGTGACAAAAGTTTATGCGGCTGATGGAATTCCCGTTAACGCTCTTTGCGGAATTGACTTGGCCATTCGACAGGGAGAATTTACCGCGTTGATGGGGCCTTCCGGCTCGGGAAAGACTACCCTTCTCAACATTGTTTCCGGCTTGGATGACCCGACGGAAGGAAACGTGTGGCTAGCGGGAAAAATAATATCTGATATGAGCGGAAACGAACTTTCCGATTTTCGGCGCGATAATATCGGGTTCATTTTCCAAGCCTACAATCTTATTCCCGTGCTTACGGTCGAGGAAAACGTCGAATATATCATGCTCTTACAAGGCGTACCAAAAGCCGAGCGACATGATCGGGTGGCATCCATTCTTGAAGCGGTTGGTCTCAAGGGGCTTGCCGACCGCAATCCGCCACAACTCTCGGGCGGGCAGCAGCGGGTCGCCATCGCTCGAGCCATGGTTTCGCAACCGGCTATTATCCTTGCCGACGAGCCGACGGCGAACCTTGACTCGAAAACCGGCGCAGACCTACTTGCCATCATGAATCGTCTCAATGTGGAAACAGGCATGACGTTCGTCTTCTCCACCCACGACCCAATGGTGAGGGAAAGCGCCAGGCGTTTGATTACACTCCGCGACGGTCAAATAGACACTGATGAGACGAAATGCAGTGGCTAGTGTCCAGTGACCAGTGGTCAGTGGCTAGTGATTAGTAGATCTCTGTCGCCCTCCTTATTCAGTCGGTTGATCCTTCGCTATCCGCTCGTTTGATCGCACGTTACAGATGTACAGAGTCGAGTTTACGCAATACGCATTACATATTATTTTTCTCACGTTTCACCGAATCGAGTCCGTCGACTTATGCACAAATGAGAACAACCCTCCTACTCGCAATCTGCTTGGTAACAATACCCTGTGTAGAAATTGCCAATGCTGAATTTCAAATTGGAGGCTACTACAAGAACTTTTTCACAATCTTCGATTCGCCGCTCGAAAACGAGCCGGTGACGGGCGCCGTTGTCAACCGATGCCGTCTCAATCTGTCCTACGCCTTTGCAGCGCCTATATCGTTTGCCCTTTCCTACGACTTTGCGCCGCGTGTACAAGATCCTTCTCTCTTTTCGGAGTCGCCGATAGCTGTTTCCATCCCCCCGCACCAGTATCGCGTCGTAGACCTCGAGTCCCGATTCTACCCAAACGAAAACGACCCGACCGGCAGCGTCGGAATCTATCATAATCTTGATCGGGCGTTCGTGGAGTTCAGCACAGATTTTGCGGACATTTCCGTTGGTCGGGATGCGATTGCTTGGGGAAGCGCTCGCGTTGTAAACCCGACCGATGTCCTTACTCCATTCACTTACGATCAGTTGGATACGGAAGACCGAATCGGAGTAGATGCGGTCCGAGTTCGTGTTCCGATAGGAGCTATGGGAGAGTGGGACACCGGCTATATCTTCGGCGAGGGTTTCAAGTTTGAAAAGAGCGCCTTCTACCTTCGGAGTCAGTTGAATGCCGCGGAGACGGACTTCTCGGTTTCACTGGTGGGATTTCAGAAACATCTGCTGGCAGGGTTGGATATGGCTCGCGGGATCGGCGGCGCGGGATTCTGGCTTGAGGTTGCTTACGTGTTTGTCGAATCGTTTGCTCGGGATGCCGACACGGAGAGTAACTATCTGCGTGCCTCTACCGGATTGGACTACAGTTTTGGGGAAAAGACTTACGGTTTCATCGAATATCATTACAATGGTGCTGGCGCGAAGGCACCCGAGAATTACATTGCGAATCTCGACCAGCCAGCCTATACCCAAGGGAGCGTTTATCTGATGGGCATTCACTATCTTGCCCCCGGATTCTCCTACCAATTAACTCCCTTAATTTCTTCAAGCGGTCAAATGTTGTTCAACCTATCCGATTTGTCAATCTGGGTAGGCCCTCAAGTCGAGTATAACATAGCGGAGGACATTTACCTGTCTGCAGGCGGTTTTCTCAACATCGGAAAGCGTCTTGAAAATAAGAAAACGCCCGAATTTCAATCGGAGTTTGGCAGTTATCCCAATGTCATCTTTACCTCATTTCGGGCATATTTCTGAATAAGTTCTATTCGTACAAGTGCCAGACTAATCATTGTTTTTCTTACGAGTGCCGCGCGAGAATATCCAAGACATCGCTTGGCGCCCTTGACACGTCACAAGTCCAGCGTCCGAATTCGTGCACGAATAAAATCATGAAGCAAGTTCCTACGATCCACCAGAAATGGCATTGCTACCGATTATTCAAGCAGGTTCCAAAAAACTTAAGGATTCAATCGTGATGCGGGTTGGCGTCGTTGATGCGCTATTTGGTTGAAGTAGCTCAGTTCGGCTCGCAGATCAAAAGATTGTTGATTGATTCGTGAGTTTTCAAAATACGACGCCAATGAAAGCTGTCTCTGCGTGCGGCTTACCGCAATCCCAGATGCTTTCTGATATGTCTTGCCAATCTTTCATCAATTTCGGAATGTCTTGGAATGGGTTGCCTGAGTCCTGTCTCAGGGTTTAGATAAATATCGTGTCTTGCACCATGTCTCAGCATAACGCAACCCTCTTTCAAGAGTTGGCGAACAAACTGCCTTCGCTTCATATTGCAATTTCTTTCGTCTCATATTCTTCCGGCACATCATCCATAGCCATTAAAAGATAGGCGTCTTTTATATTTTCTTCCAATTCCTCAAGTGTTTCCCCCTGCGTCATTATTTCCGGGTGTTCAAGGATCTTTCCTAGCCAAAATTTGTCCGATTTCCAGTAGAGCATCGTCATTTTTGGTTTCATTATATTTGTGCCTCCAATCTATAGCATTCTATCTGTTTTCACATCTTGCGTCTTTCAATCATGATGCCGTTTGACTGGGGAGATGTGGTTCCGGTTCATCTCGCTCATTTACGCTGCGGTATCTGATTCCAGATTTTTTCATCCAACGTCCTGCCCGTTTAATTCTTGAATACACCGCCCCACTGCTTGAAATTGTCTGAATCACGGATTTTCACGGATTACACAGATTAAAACATTCGATCGGTGGTATTCTTCACGCGCGACATTTCTAATGTCATTTGATGAGGGCGCTCCTTGGTATATCTATCACATTCGCGACAAGCTCTGTATTGCACTTACTAGAGGATTTCTATGGCAGTCTATCACGGTGGCTATAAGATCTCTATCAGGACTTGCTATCGCGTTGGAAACTCTATCGCACTCGCTATTCACTCGTTTGATCCTATTCGGTCACTTGATCACTCGTTGTGCAACCGCTTGATCTCAGTTGATCGTTCGTTTAATCTCACCCTAAATGATGTGCAAAGTCTAGTTGATTACTCAAATCTGGTTACGGTTCTCTCCATTGTGTTTATTCATTAGTTGAGACAACATTTCTTGTATTTTCGCCCGCTACCGCAAGGGCACGGATCATTTCTTCCAATCTTCAATTTTCGCGGCTCTTGGTCTAAACCGTCGTTTGCCAAGTTAGATAAAGCCTGCCGGACCTCTTCGAATAAAGGCGGAGGGGGAGTAGAACGCTTTTTTCTCAACCCCAAGGCAATCTCTACATCTTCCATATCTCCCCCTACCGACAAATCTACCCTCCCGTCATCGAATGCTTGTCGTATCAAAGGCAGACGGTCTGCTGCCTGCAACCCGACAAGACCGCTAATCAAGAATCCATTCAAAGGCGCAGAATTGTAATGAAATTGTTCTAGTTGTGCGCTTAGCACCTGAGCACACTTCAATTTGGCATCTGGATGTGCCTTACCTATCTCTTCAATACTCTCTGCTACCGAAATGCCGGGCATGACCTCGGCGGAATTGTCAGACAGATACTTTGCCAATGCCGGAATGGCGCTTGGTCCTATCATGGCATAGACAGTCGGAAGTTCCGATGGAATCCAATCATCATCGAAATCTACGGCGAAATCGAACAGCGCCATCAATGGTTCGATTGCTTGTTCTGCTTTGAGTTGTCCCAATGTACGCCAAGCGTGCACCGGAGCCCAGACTTCCAGACTCTCAGAACTAGTCCAGTAAAGGTTGTCATCAGTTGCAATTTTTATGAGTTCAGGAACATGTTCCTCCGTGAACCCAAGTGACAGGTAATCTTGCCATTCCGTTTCTTCACGGGGATCCCCATATGCTAATAATTGCGCCACGGGTTCCGTGAATTTAGCAGTCATCACGTTTTCCTCTACTGTTTCCCTTTTCGGATGTTTGTTAACTAACCCAAGATGCGGCCTATAGCGGAAAATTCGAGTTTTTGGTTCACGATTGCCAAATAACGGGCAAATTGATTAGATTTTCGTCAAGCTTTTGCTTTCACGTGGGAAAAACTCGGTTTCTACCCCTATTCGTAATGAAGGTGGCAACTCGGGCTGCAATACCGATTCTCTAATCTGCAAATGCATTGATGACTTGAATCAGGCAAAGAAACTTGCGTGTTGTAGGGCAAGAAACCTTGTCTCCGAGCAAAGTCGGGGTCAAGGAGATTTCTAACGCCCTCGCGGTTCGATCGCTTGATCGGCGCTATCCCAATCAAGAAATCATAACCGGAGATTTTACCACGGCATCGTTCTATTCGAATGCTTTCGCCCAACCTCTGCCGTTTCCTCACCAGCGGACAATATCTTCACCCCTTCGTCAATCCTCTGGGCGACATTCTCCGGGTCAGCGCCATCAAGAAACGCGACGTTAGCCGATTCACAGGCATTTTTCACTCGCGCTTGGGCACCCGCCATCTCCTCCGAATAAGGCGGATCATGGGCATCAGGCAGACCGAACGAAAAACCCATATCCCCGGGGCCCCATTCCGCGAAGGAAATGCCGGGGACGCTCGTGCTCGCTTCCGCGTTTTCAAGCGCGCGTCTATTCTCAATCTTTAGTCCGAGCATGAGTTCGCCTTCCGGGTTAAGCGGCCAGACATCGGCTTTGGTCTGATATTCCTGGCTCGATATACCCCAAATGGAGGAGGCGTTTCCCTGTCCGCCGTTTCCGCGCCGACCTTGTTCCAGTCCATTCCCGACAGCAGCCGACTGGAACGGATAGCGAGCCGCCTCGACAAATGCCCTGACCGCCGCTGGGTCTTCCGCATGGCAGAGCAGTATGCCGTGCACGCCGCAGGCAAGCACCTGCTTGACCATCCACGCATTTGCGCGCATCACGCTCTCATTCGTTCCTTCCGCAGGCAGCGTGGTAATCACCGGGGGCGTGCGGTGACCGCTCGGGGTGGGGCCTCCCTCCACGAGACCGTGCATGAATTGGTGAAGTCCGGGGACATTGAAAAGACCGTGTTCCATCTCAACCATAAGGTAGTCTGCCCACGTTTGGGCGGCTGTGACGCCGGCTTCGTAACTCAAATCGTTTAGTCCCGAGTAATAGATCGGCTGACCCTCTTGGAGTAGTTCGATTGCTTTGTTTATCCTCATAATTCCGCCTTTCATTTCAATTGTGATGTTCCCGGCAGTGGGAGTCGGGATCAGGAGATTCTTCCTACAGGGGGTATCGGGATGTTAGCGATTAAAAGAAAGGGTTGTGTTCCTTCTCTTCGCCGACTGTCGTCGATGGACCGTGTCCGGGGAACAGTCTCACGTCGTCCGGCAGCGAGAGCAGGTGGTCGCGAACACTCGTGATTTCGTCTTCATAAGAGATTTTTGGCCCCCCGACGGACCCCGCAAAAATCGCATCTCCCACGGCTGCAACGGAACCCGTGTAAAAGCTGCATCCGCCGGGCGTATGTCCCGGAGTATCAAGCGTCGTTACCGTAAGTTCCCCGACCGACACCTCATCGCCGTGATTGAGTGTGCGGAACTGTTGAGAGCTGCGCGGCTTGGGCTCGTTCGCATGAATATACGTCGGGCAATTTGTCGCCTTTTCCAATTCCGGCAAACCGTCGGAGTGATCGGCATGCGCATGCGTCAACAGAATGACAGCCGGTTCAACGCCAATCTCCCGTATCCGTTCCAAGATAAGGTTTGGGTGGGCGGCGGTGTCGATAACAGCCGTTTGCTTGGTAGCCTTGCAAATTAGAAGGTATGCGTTCACGGGGTATCCGCCGACATCCCCGGAGATTCGTTCGACATCCAGCTTTTCATCAAGTTCCGAGGGAACGGGAGCCGGTGCCCAGCGTTCCATGGCAATGTCAACCAGTTTACTCCCATTAAGTCCCAACGCTTTCGCGATCTTGTGAACCTGATCTTCCGTCGGTTTAAGTGTGTATGCCTCCATTTGCGAGAGTTGGGCATCCGTTATACCTGCTTCGTTGGCAACGTGGTTCAGGCTCAATCCATTGCCGCGGCGCGCTTTACCGATAATGTCACCAAATTCGTCTTCAAGTTGATAAGCCATTGTCTGTATTCTCCTATAATTTGATGGGAAATTAGTGTAACACGAAACAACCTATTTCACTACCGAAAAAAGAGATATGGCGCGAAACAACCACGGCTAATTCATGGTTATAGAGTCATCGTCTCCTGCGTTGTGGTGGGCACGCGCAGGCAAGGCGAAAACGAGATATCGGTAGAACACGAGTCCTCACCGCGTCAGCACTCCAGTTGTAAGGTGCAATCAAGCGAGTGGATAGCGAGTGCGATAGAAATCCTATGCGCACCAGCCTTTGAAAACGCCGCCGCCGGTCAAGCAAGTGGACAGAAGACAGTCATACGATTAATGATCGCGATTCATATTCTCCACGTCTTGCATTCCAGCGGAGTGAGATTTCAATTGAACACGACTCCTCCTCGCGTCTGCACTCCAGCGGAGTGCAATGTCAATAGAATCGCTATGCCCCCACTCTCCGCGCTCCGGAGGTGCGCCGTGTAAAATAGGATGATTTGATAGTTGTAAGGTGCAATCAAGCGAGTGGATAGCGAGTGCGATAGAAATCCTATGCGCACCAGCCTTTGAAAACGCCGCCGCCGGTCAAGCAAGTGGACAGAAGACAGTCATACGATTAATGATCGCGATTCATATTCTCCACGTCTTGCATTCCAGCGGAGCGTAACGTTGACTGTTACTTGAAAGTATCCCATTATTCCATATCGGTATAATTCAATCAGCAGGTAACACGTGTCTTTTTGTCTATTCCAGGTTTTGAAAAGGTGTTGCTCTATAGAAGGGTTCTCACTCTAAAGGATCAAAGGAGTAGATAGCAACCGCGATAGAGATCTCGGCTATGTCGATAGAATCGTGATCCGTCCAATCTCCGCGCTCCAGAGGAGTGCTAACTCGAGTGTTACATGACAGAAAACATACCGATTGAAAACCTCGGGTATCTACCTGTTCGGTAATGCGAACTATTCTTCTCGTCGATTGTCTAATAGATGGAAGACGAAGGTTACTGCGCTGTCCGACAACCTATCGGATTTTCCCGGGTCGGGTTCAATATATAGTTTCCGTTTCAGGTGAACTTGCGCATCGACGTGAGGCCCCGAATTATCGTAGGTGTCTATCAAGTGAAAAATATCATCGGATTTCAAACGCGCTTGCTTTCGTTCCCCGGACTTGCACCGTCGGTTGTTCAACAGGTATTCTACAGGTTCCGGGGGTTCGACCGTACAATTTTGTGGCAATAACAAAAAGATTGGCATAATTCATGCATTACACTGGCAACTTGAGAACTTAAAGGAGGAAAACCAACCATGAGACTTCAAAAATATCAGGATTTGGTTGCGAGAGTTTCCTCGGAGCGCCGGGGAATTGTTTCTAACGGACTCGAAGGCGGTCAGCGCGAGAATGCTCTTTCCCGTCTAGAGGCTGCGAAAGCCGCTTTGTCGAACTTGAAAGTACAGATGAGAGCTGGCCAATCGTTAGATCCTAAGACCGAGATTCACCGCGCTATTGCGCGCCTAGAAGCCGCACCGAACGCAACTGTTTGAAACCGAGAAAAACGAAAACATCTAACCGAAAATTTGGCAAAGCACCATGTTGCCGACGCTCCTGCGTCTTTGCATGGTGCTTTTTTTGTGTCAACGTTGTGCAAAATTTGGTCAACGCCGGAAGAGATATTGAACAAGCACGACCGGGAAACGGTGCCGAGATAATGGGACATCGCGGCGCGGACTTTGGATTGATCTGTTATAGGTTATCTGTTATACTAAACGTGTATGTCAATTCCAATGGGCCGTTGGCAAATATTAGTCTTACAATAGTGTCAGGTGTAACTCGATATTGTCACTAATGGCTGCGATTCATGATCGGTGTCGTAGTGTTAAAACAGTGTGTGGTGTTTTTGCCCCCTTGTGTTTCAAGCCAACCAACCCCGTTACCCCTGCTTCCTGCGTGTCTCACCTAAATGAACCGTATGAACGTTAAGCACATACCCATTCGAAATGTCGACGAGGCGGAATTAAGCCGAATCAGTCGCGAAGGCTTATTGTCGCTCAACCTCGCCGAAATGAAAACGATTCAGAGTTATTTCATCCAACAGGGGCGAGAACCCACGGACGTTGAAATAGAGACAATCGCGCAAACTTGGTCGGAGCACTGCGTGCACAAAACGTTTAAGAGTCGAATCGAGTACACGGAGAACGGCGGTACAGTTGAAATCATTGACGGACTGTTCAATTCATACATTCGCCGCGCGACCGAGGAAATTGACAAAGAATGGTGTGTTTCAGTTTTTGTAGACAATGCCGGAATCGTCGAATTTGATGACGATTACAACATCGCATTCAAGGTCGAAACCCACAATCACCCGTCCGCCGTCGAACCTTACGGCGGCGCCGGTACGGGAATCGGCGGCGTCATCCGCGACTGTCTCGGCACGGGCCTCGGTGCGAAACCGATTCTGAATACCGACGTGTTTTGCTTCGGTCCGTTGAATTTAGCTAATGACCAACTTCCCACGGGAAGTCTCCACCCCCGACGTGTCTTCAAAGGTGTTGTCGCCGGAGTGCGGGATTACGGCAATCGTATGGGAATTCCTACCGCTAACGGTGCAATTCTGTTCGACCCCCGGTTCACGGGTAATCCGTTGGTTTTCTGCGGCAATGTCGGATTGATTCCCAAAGATCGGTGCGAGAAATCCGTGCAGCCCGGCGATCTGATTCTTGCGGTCGGGGGCCGTACCGGACGTGACGGCATCCATGGGGCGACCTTCTCCTCTCTCGAACTGGATGACGCTTCCGAGAGTCTTGGCAGCGTTGTACAAATCGGTAATCCCATCATGGAGAAGAAGATGGTCGACGTATTGATGGAGGCGCGTGATCGGGGACTCTATCGAACTATTACAGACTGCGGCGCCGGTGGGTTTTCATCAGCCGTGGGAGAGATGGGAAAAGACACCGGCGCAGAGGTTCACCTGGAGAACGTGCGGTTGAAATACGAAGGACTCGCTCCGTGGGAAATCTGGCTCTCTGAAGCACAAGAGCGGATGGTGTTGGCGTTGCCCCCGGAGAACCTCGAAGCAATGACCGAGTTATGCGAAGCCGAATTGGTCGAAGCCACCGTGCTTGGAGAATTTACGGATAGCCAGAAATTACGTGTGTCCTACGACGGGGAACTTGCCGCAGAACTGGACATGCACTTCTTGCATGAAGGGCTGCCGACACTTACTAAGAAGGCAGTCTGGGAGATGCCATGTTTTCCGGAGCCGCCCGATAGAACGGGCGTTACCGGGAAAAATGGAGTGTTAGATGGTAGCAACGTTCTGGATTTCACACAAGATCTTTGCGCGATTCTTGGAAGTCCCAATGTTGCGAGCAAGGAGTGGGTCATCCGGCAGTACGATCATGAGGTACAGGGCGGAGTCGTTCTCAAACCGCTTGTGGGTGTAGAGAATGATGGACCAAGCGATGCATGCGTTGTTACACCGGTGCTCGGTTCGCATAAGGGAGTTATCGTTTCGAATGGTATCAATCCCAAATACAGCGACATAGACCCGTACCACAGCGCGGCGGCGGCAATTGATGAAGCGCTCCGAAACATCATTGCTGTCGGCGGGAAACTCGAATCCACGGCGCTGCTTGACAACTTTAGTTGGGGAAATCCCGATAGACCCGACCGCCTTGGCGGGCTGGTGCGTGCGGCGAAAGCCTGCTACGACATCGCGACCGCCTACGGAACCCCGTTCATCTCCGGGAAAGACAGTCTCTACAACGAATATCGCGATACCACAACCGGCAAACAGCTCGCTATTCCGTCAACGTTGCTAATCTCCGCATGCTGCGTAATTCCTGATGTAACGAAGGCAATCACGATGGACGCAAAATCGGTGCAGAATCTGATTTATGTTATCGGGAAGACCTATGATGAACTCGGAGCCTCGCACTACTACGATATACACGGATTCGTCGGGAATAGTGTTCCCATTGTTCGTCCCGAAGAAGGGAAGGCCACGATGATGGCGTTGAGCCGAGCAGTTGAGGAGGGGTTGATAAAGTCCTGCCACGACTGCTCGGAAGGGGGGATCGGCGTTGCCGCAGCGGAGATGGCATTCTCCGGGGGATTCGGGATGGAACTCGATTTGGCGAGTGCGCCGCGTAGTGCAGAGGTTACAACTGATGATGTTCTTCTTTTTGCCGAATCTAACAGCCGATTCATCGTTGAAATCTCACGCCCGAATCGCGCCGCATTTGAAGATTGTATGGTTGGGATACCGTTTGGTTGCATTGGAAGGATTCTACCATACCCGGATTTCAACGTCCGGGGGATTAGCAGAGAGATGGTTGTAAGCGCCAAGATTTATCAACTGAAAGAAGCTTGGCAGTCCACTTTCCGCGACGGCAGATAAGGGACAAATGTATACGGAGGCATAGTGAGGCCAAAAGTCTTGATCCTTCGCACGGCGGGCACTAACTGCGATTACGAAACAGAATACGCCTTTCGACTTGCCGGCGCGGAAACAGCGCTAGTTCACATTAATCATCTAATCACTGCGCGTGCGAACCTAGATGAATTTCATATCCTCGCCCTGCCTGGAGGGTTCTCTTACGGTGACGATGTCTCGGCGGGAATACTGCTTGCGAATGAGATAAAATATAAGCTTGGGGACCTTCTGCGAGATTTTGTTAATTCGGGTAAGCTAATCATTGGTATCTGTAACGGATTTCAAGTGTTGGTGCGCGCGGGCCTACTTCCGGGACTTAACTCGAATATCGCACAAGAAGCGACTCTAGCCATGAATACATCCGCCAAGTTTGAATGTCGGTGGGTGCACTTGGAGACACAGAAAAGTCCCTGTGCTTTTACGCACGGACTGAAGTGGCGTCTTTACCTCCCAGTTGCTCATGCCGAGGGACGCTTCACCGCGCCTAGCCAGATCCTGGATCAGCTTGAATCCAATCGGCAAGTGGTGTTTCGCTATGCGTCTCGGTATGGAGGCATTCCTTCGTATCCCGATAATCCAAATGGATCCGACCTTCAAATTGCCGGCATCTGCGACCCCACCGGTCGAATCTTCGGAATGATGCCTCACCCGGAACGTTTTCTCACGCGGCTAAACCATCCGCGTTGGACGCGAGACAGTCTACCAGAAAAAGGGGACGGACTTGGAATTTTTCGGAATGCCGTTGCTTATGTGCAGCAAAACTTTTCGTAGGACTAAGGGTTGTTTAGTAGCGGCGTAGACAGAACGGTTAGATTTTGATTCCGACACTCCCGCCATGGGACATTGCGCATCCAGAGCAGTACCACAATTGTGTAGGACGTACAACTTCAGACTGTACCGGCACTTTCTTTCGTTCGCAACCAAAGATTATCTACACTAAGCAAAGATTAAGGTTGCATGCGGTCGCGATAGCGCTTCATACGCCGAGGTTGGAGAGCATAAACAATTCAGCTCGAATTATGAAAGGATGGCAAGTGGAACCCTCGTTGAAGAAAAAAGCGGCAACTCAACCTGACAAACTTCACCGCCATCACCTGCCGTTTTACATGCAACTTCCGATGGTAATCTCGTTCATCGTGGTTTCGATGGTAGGTCAAATAATGTGGACTGCCGCGGTCAATCTAAGTCGCGTCGACACGGGTTGGTGTGGCGTCGGTTTCGCCGCGGGGATTGTTATCGGATTTATACAAGGAAAATGGACGGGGCGAATGTGGGAGCGAGACTACATGCGAGTCTTGACGCGAGAGATCACGTTTTGGGATGCAAAGGGGGCGAGAGGTACAACTATTTTTGTGGTTCTCGCGCTTGGAATGCCGGTACTCTTTGGATTGTTGGTTCGGCAAACCTACGGCATCTTGGCAGGGCTTCAATCGTATGTTTTTGGGTTTGTCGGCGGGATGAACGTGGCGCTGGCGCTATGGGTGCGGCGGTTGCCGCGGTGATTGGCTCTCGCTAAGTTATGTGATAATACGTTTAACTGTTGATCCTATCTTACCATCCGCATTATTTGAAGTTGAAAAGTTGAATTTCGTCGTTGAGTATAGGTATGACAACTCAACCTACCTCTTTGACTGAAATTCAGATAGAAAGACTTGATGATATTCCGCTGTTGATTGGCTTGCAGCAGCAACTGGGGCTTGATGTTATCATAGATGATGTGATTCCTCGTCACTGGCGGCATCAAGGATTGTCGCTGGGTCAACGCGATCTACTACCGCCCTCGCTATCCGCTCGGTTGCTGATTGTGGGCTGGAATGCCTACATTCTGTCAGAAGCTGACCACCGCAAGGTAGCTGTTGAACGCTGGGGTGTCGAGCATCAAGCGCTGTTATCAGAATTGTTTGGCACATCCGTCCGTCGCACCGATTTCAGTGATGATCGACTGAGTCAACTGCTCACGCAGTTAGCTGACGATGAAGCCTGGCGCTCCATTGAGCAAAAACTCTGGAGTAACAGTATCTCCGTTTATCAACTTGTACCTGATCGAGTTCGGCTAGATGCGACTCGTTTTAGTGGCTATCATACCCCTTGCGATGATGGGTTGATGCAACACGGATACAACTCAAACACGCCACAACTCGCGCAAGTGAAGCTGATGGCTTCCAGTATTGACTGTGGGGCATCGGGACATCTGCTTTCGACCGAAGTAGTGTCGGGTGAAAAAGCGGACGACCGGTTGTATCTACCGACGATTGACGATGTGCGTCAGATGGTTGATGAATCCGGGCTATTGTATATCGGCGACAGTAATATGAGCGCCATTGAGATTCGCGCCGAACTGGCACGAAAGGGTGATTTCTATTTGATTCCGTTGGCGAAAGTCGGCGGTGTTCCGGCGCTTTATGAGCAATGCCTGCGGTTCATCGTTTGCGGTTCACAGCCTGCGACATTAATTTACGCCTCCGATAATGAGAGCCAATCGCCGCAACTTATCGCGGCAGGGCATGAGACAACCCGCGATCAGGAAACTACTCCGGCTTCGGGAGAGACCATTACTTGGCAAGAACGCATCTTAGTGGTGCGTTCCTTATCCAAAGCCGAAAAGCAGTTCGCTACTTTAGAGCGAAACCTTCAACAAGCGACAGCGGAGATACTTGTCTTAACGCCAGACCCCGGTCGTGGACGACAGCAGATTTGCACCGCCGCCGAGTTGGACGCAAAGGTTGAAGCCATAAAAGCGACGTATCAAGTCGGTGAGTATCTGCACTACACTGCCGAATGCGAAGAATCGGTGCAAACGCGTTACATCGGTCGCGGACGCGGGAGCGCCAATCGCCAAAAGAAGGAAATCCGCAGTGTTCGCTATCAAATCACACAAGTGATTCGAGATGAGCGGGCGATTCGGCAAGCCTACTGTCAGATGGGATGGCAATTGTACGCCACCAATCAACTCCAAGCGCAACTACCGCTTGATGAAGCGGTTAGACTTTATCGTGCCGCGCCGCGCATCGAACGCCATTTTCATCTGTTTAATCCGCCCCGATAGGGATATCACCGATGTATGTAAGAAACGATGACCAGATTAAAGGGTTGGTTTGACTGCTTTCGCTGTGTGTCCGACATTCTACCTTGATTGAAATTGTCTGCCGACGCCATCTCGAAGCGCACGGTCAAACTTTGCCGGGACTGTACCTGGACAACGCAAACCGTCGCACCGCCAAACCGACAGCAAAGCGACTTTTACGCGCTTTCCATGGTATCCATCGCGTGCGATTGCCAAATCAGGTCGCATCTTACACCACCCCACTGACCGATTTACAACAACAGATTCTTTCGATACTTTGTATCGCCACGTCAATTTACCAAGCTAGGGCGCCTGATTCACACCACTCGTCGCCTTCGAACGAACGTGCGGACAAACTCTAGACTAAATCTGCTACACATAATTCAACTTTTGCTCATCTGATAATGCGGATGATAAGTCTTATCTTCCGCATTATCGAGCACCTAAAAGTTTAATTTCTCATGTGGTCGTATCGCGCACCATTATTAACAGAAATGAGCCCGTTTGAAAAGTACTCTTGTAGTCTGTCGGAGCGATCGCCAGGTCGCGATTCCCCACTGTAGGAGCGACCTCCAGGTCGCGATTCCCTATTGTAGGAGCGATCTCCAGGTCGCGATTCCCTACTCTGAAACTGATAATGCAAGGGACAACCGGTCAATCAATCGGACTCGCGGAAGTATCTCGGTAAATTTTGCTCGTTCGAGGCGACATGCCCTAAAATCAAGGATGTAAAAATTCGAGATTACACAAGTCTATTATGCGGAAGATGAGTAAGTCTATACTAAAACCAATAATTATTTGTACAAGGCGGTAGGTTCGGTTTCCTAACCGAACCGGTATATACCTAGTCTCCTAAGTGCAGTTCGAAACCGCATCTACCGAAATATGTGTAAATATGAATTGATTTGACTATAAATTTAGAGACGCTATACTTCAACGAACTTCGTAGTGAATGGCAAGATCCGTTCTTCCCTCGAGTCCCTCCGCAAACAGAGAAAGCAATTCTTCGTCGCAGCCGTTCTCGGCAAGAAACTCCAATACGTCTTCGTTGATATAGAATTCCTCATCTTCAACCCCATCCTCGGCCAAGTTATCAATCAAGAATTGAACCTGATCGTCCGTGATTATACCCATTTCTGCCTCTTTCTCGGAATCTATCAAGTAAAATATCTCATCCATTCCTCTGTCCATCCACGGGAATTCGCCGAGGCGAAAGTAGCGCAACGCGATGAGAATTGTATCAAAAACAGCGATGCTTTTCATCTTAAATGTATTGATTGACGAAGGAGTTTCCCATGAAGCAACTTTTGTATACCGACATCTATAGCTGGTCAATCTTCAGCGAGATGCGCCAACTCGACTTTAACGGACATTTGTGGGTTCGACCGGAGGGCAACATCCTGATCGACCCAGTGCCTATGATTGATTCGGATTTGGAGCAGATGGTCGCCCTCGGCGGTGCGGAGATGATTGTCATTACGAATTGCGACCATGAACGGGAAGCCGTGAAATTTCGAGAGATTACGGGGGCGCAGGTCGCCGTTCACGAAGCTGACGCAGGTGAGCTTTCCACGAAGGTGGATAGGTTACTCACCGATCAAGAGGAAATTGTGCCCGGTTTAACCGCAATTCACCTGAAATACGGCAAAAGTGGGGGCGAAATCGCACTTTATTTTTCAGAACAGGGAATCGTGTTGGCTGGGGATCTGATCGTTGGCGCACCGATGGGGCATCTCTCTTTGTTAATGGACGACAAGTTGGAAGATCCGGTGAACGCGGCATTGGAAATCCGCAAAATCCTCGCCCTATCGTTCGACACGGTGCTTGTCGGTGACGGACATTCCATTCTTCGTGATGGACGGCGGCAGTTGGTCGAATGTCTGGAACGCCGCAATGATATCTACATCAACCGAATAAACCTTAACGAGATTGAATGGGAAAAAAGAGACGTACCTCCTCCGTACGACTTCATGGATAAGGATCTCGATCCCCTTATCGGGGCTCGGAGTCTGGGTTATCGACTCATACGGCTGGAACCCGGCAACGCGAGTTATCCGATGCATTTGCACAATTTTGGTGAGGAGATGTTTTACGTCATTGAGGGGAGTTGTACGCTAAAAACGCCGCGCGGCAATCTGACGGTCGTACCGGACGATTTTATTGCTTTTCCTCCCGGGCAGTCGGGCGCGCACAAGTTTGTGAATGACGGGGAAACATTCTGTACGCTTCTTGCCGTCGGCATACAGTTGCCGCACGATGTCAGCGAATATCCCGATTCCGACAAAATATTCCCTTATGTGGCGGGACGTATTTTCCGTAAATCGGAACACCTAAGTTATTGGGATGGAGAGGAATAAATAGGGCGGCGGCGTATTATTAATGAATGGGGGACTGAAATGACTTCCTGCGCGCCGTCCAACGATGCGGCGGAAGGCGACATTTACACCGAATTAGTATTAGTTCTTTACGCTAAACAGCAATCCGTCTCCGGCTGCAAACTCTCGCGAGAGTTCGCCTGCCACGCGGGAATATCCTGCACTGGTCTGTTCGTTGCCGGTCTGCTTTGAAACCTCAAATAGTTCATCCGGAGCAGTGCGAAACGTCAACTGCAACACTGCGGGTTCGATGAAATCCCTATTTACCACCATCATGTAAGAGTGACCGGCTTCACCCGTAAATTCGCCAACTAGCCACATTCCGCCGCTGATGGATTCCACAAGTGTCGATTCGTCGATTGATCGCGTCATTACGGGTAACGGCTCTGTATGGTAAACCCCCGTGGATTTTAGCCGCAGAAGTGTCGGAGCCCAAGCAAGTACCTCCCCGTTGAGATATTTCAGCATCGAGTAGTGGCGTGTCCTGGTACCGTCCCGGTTGATGACCATATCTTCCCAACTTGTCATGTTCCCGTAGCTGGCTTCGGTCAGATAGGTGAACCATCCCAGCGATCTTGCGCCGTAAGCAAGTGTCGTGAACGCCTGCCATCGCAGTTCTGCTTCGCTGGCGCCTCGGACTCCCATGAAGACTCCAACCGAGACGATTACGCCGAACTCTATGTCCGCCTCAAGTGTATGCTTGCGCACAATCTCCAAGTTGGGGAAGTAATCGCCTTCTTTGTTTGGGCTGTACCAACTGTCTACATGGATCTGCCGGTCATGTCCGAGCATACAGTAGTGGTCGTAGGTCAACATTTTCGGTTTTACAATCTCGATATATGACTTGATGTGATGGTCGTACTCATCAAGCGAGGCGCGTCCGTATGTAGGAATCAGATTCACCCAAAAGAACTTGGACGGCGCTAACCGCTCCACCCGTTCGTTGATGTCCGCCAAACCCGGAAATGCGTCCTCATGGGGTTCATCCACACCGAAGAACCACCAGAGCATCGGATCATTATCCAACTCTGCCAGCGCTGCGTCGTCTTTGGGGAGCCCTCCCTCAAGGAAGTATTTCACGCCAAATCCGGGCTTTTTTCCCAGCTTGCTCCGGCTGCCCATGTTGAAATTCGCGAGCGCATACTGGGAGTGGTGAAGATCGGAATCGATGTTGCTCCCCGGCTCCTCTTGGCGGCCGCTAGGCGGCAGAATGGCATAGATTGGAAAGAAATCCTCGTCGGGCACCTGTCGGATGGAGAACTCTTCCTCAAAATCCATGATCTTGCCCTGTCGGAGAGAGAAGTCATCAAAACGCAGCCGACCGCCCACCCAGCGGCGGAAAATTTGAATCTGCAGTTCGTGGGCGCCATCCGGAGGGCGTACCTCCTGGTAAAACTCTATCCATCTATCCTGAGTATCCGGTAGCGCGATTGTGAATGAACCGATTTTTTCCCTATTCGCGTCGAGCCAATTGCCGGCTAAAGACACCCCCTCGGCATCCATCCATCTCTTGTCCGTAGTTGTGCCTTGACAAGTCGATGCGTAATAGCCCTTAAAGAGGTAGTCCTGGTTCGCTGATACGCCAAATGCCGGACTAGTCAGTGTCGTAAGAGCAATCGGTGTGGTCGGTTCCAACTCTAAGCAGTAACCTTCGCCATTGCGGCCCGGGCTAGACCTGTGAATCTTCTCTTTTACCATTGGCTGGTTCCATATCCTGGATGTCCAGCCCGTCGGCAGGTCGCCGTCAAAGTTGTCGAAATTTGGATTAGGAAATAGGTTCACGGTATTCCCATCCGCTGTGTTTCCCAAGCTTGAGTACAAAACAAACGCGAAGATTCCCGCACACGTTATTCCTGTAGTCATAGTGATTTCTCCTTCTATTTCAGATGATTCTGCCTCGGGACTGTGGGGCAAATTCATCTCCCATAGCGCCTAGTGCCCCTGTCGTTATCGCTGAGTTGCCCGGATGTATTCTTGATCTACGGCTCCCATTGTTTCTACAAAGCCCCGTCCTTCGAATAGACTAATTAACGGCGCACCTTCGTCAAAGGGGTGGATGCCTCCGTTGGTGTTGGGGAGCGTCAATTCGCCCAATAACTGCCGGCGTACCGGATTGCATTTAGCGACCAACTCTGGCGAATTCCCCATACGATCTCCCAGCCGCATCCACAACGGCGTGTATACGTACCACAGGTTTTTCCGCCGTGCGTGTGAGGTGTTGCGCGGAACACAGTGCCAAAGTGCATTGTGAAACAGCACCGCGTCGCCGGCCTTGAGCAACAACTGCCGAGCGCCGGGAACACCGGCGTCAATCTGGTCAATCTGTTTGAAGTCAGTAAATGAGGTAATGGTTAGAGCGTGATCCATGCCTTGAGGCAATTTGGGAAAACCGGCGCGATGGCTGCCGGGTATGACCGTAAAATTACCCATGTCCGGCTGAGGCACATCAGTCAGAAAGAAACCGATTCTTGCCCATTGAAGCGGGGTCTTGCCTTCCACCGTAGGAAAATAGTACGGCTTTGAACCATCTTTATGCCACCGGTTTGCCGGTATTGGACTTGGCGGCCGCACAACGGCTTCTGACCAAGCTAGCTGGATTGCGGCGCCAATCAACTCGCACACAATACCCAAATGATTCGGATGGTCGATCAAGTTTAAGAACGCTTCGCACGGCTCGGGGCGCAGTACTGTGCCAACGTTGTCTTGTTCAGGCTGGAACAAACCTTCAGTTGCCGCATCTATGATGTTGACTGCGTCGAGCATCAGGTCCGGATCTCGCCCCAGTCGCTGTGACGCCTCGTCGAGGCGATCAACTTCAACAGCTAAATCTGCCACCTCCCTTGCTGAAAGCGCGTTTCTGATAACCAAATAGCCTTCGTTATCCCACTGGCTCTTCTGCTCGGGAGACATACGCTTGAATGTCATAGCCTCGTCCACTTCGACCTCCCGCCCCAAAAAGTGCATAGCCCATGCGCAGCATTTGGAGGGATTCTCTACGTTTTAGGCGGAGCGAAATTCCGGAAGACCGCCCGTGGGTTTGTATCCAGACGGTTCGAGCACAATGATTGTCGGATATCCACTGTCCGACTTCGGCAACGGAAATGTCACCGTGTGGTGTCGTACGACGTAAACGGCGGAACGAGGGTGTCGATTGAGGAAAGCGTCCACGGGAGTCATTCCCCCGCCATCGACGCCTCCAAGCGGCGGGAGACCGTAGTGCATCGGCACAATCCACGTCGGTTTGAGGAACTCGATCATCATATCCAGCGGTCCCAACTTGACTGTGTTCATTTCGCCCACGATTGGCATCAGCACATCGCATCTGTTTGCCCATGGCGTAAGTTCCTCTTCACCCAACCCGTAGCCCAAATCGCCAAAATGGGCGAACCACAAACCGCCCGCTTTGAACGCGTACATTGCGTTGTCCATAGGAGCATGATGGATATGGTCGGGTGCTTCCGCTGTGGCTATTCCTACGATGGGTTCCCCGTTGATTGTCGCTGAAGTCGCACCTGTGGCTACGTCGAGAGCGTTTATCACGCGCGGATTGCCTTGAACAAAGCCTACGTTGCTATGCGCTCTGTCCGTCAGTGAACTAACAATGACCGTGTCGGCGTCTAGGCGGGAACCGTCATCTTCCAGCTTGGTTTCCTCATGGAGGTACGGGTCCATCACAATGGACGGTCTACCGTCCTCCCAGAGGCGAAAACATGCGTGGCCTACAAATTCGAGTCGCAAAGGCATGGTATGTCCTCCTTAATCTTAAATCTGTGGTTCGCTGAACTCGGCTGCCTGCCACCACCGTATTCCGATTCTACTCATGAAATTGGCGAATCCGTTCTGCCAAGGCGCCGCGCTTAATGGTAATGTCCACACCCAATATAAATATACGTGCGCCCATGCTCTCGCTACGACGGGCATCTTCGGGGCTGGAGGCGCTGGCGGCGACGATTTTTCCCGCTTCTGAAGCCGCCGTCGTGAGTCGGTCAATCTTTGGGCTCAACTGTTCTTTCGCCAACTCACCGAAGATTCCGGAACTGGCGCCCCAGTCCTGCTGCCCCACCATGATCATGTCAACTTCGTCGATTTCAAGAATGTCATCCAGTGCAGCATACCCTTCATCACTTTCTATCAGCACCATCAAGTGCGTCCCATCGTTCGCTTCCGAGAGTGTCTCCTGCGGCTCCGCCCCGAGCGTGTAGCCGGCGGCCGCCGTCGTACTGGAGACGCCGCGTCTGCCTATGGGCGGATATTTTGCCAATTCCACGAATTGCCGTGCTTCGTCAGCGCTCCTTACATCGGGAAGAATTATATTCGGGATCCCGCCGTCTAACAGAAGCTGGACATACGCGCGTGAAAGCTCGGGAATTCGCACCAGCGGAACCATCCCCAAATGGGCGATGGATCGCCCCAATCGATTCACCTCGGATAGCGGTTTTGTGCTGTGTTCGAGATCAATCCACACGAGATGGTATCCGAGTTGCGCGAGAAGTTCGATATCAACGGGTGTCGCATCGCGGCAAATGACTCCGTACAGACGGTTGTGTCTGCTCAATAGTTGCTTGAGTCGATCCTCCAAGTGGGCCTCCTAAAATTCAATATACCGTCAATTGTGCATAAACACGTAACGGCGAGATGCAATCGTATAGCGCACGTGCATCGTGCAGCCGAACCCGCCCGGTTAAACAAGCTTACCCTTTCCATCACAAAGCCGGGCAAGCTAAAGACTATAGCGCCAAGCGTTTGAAGAGCGCCCCAATTGTCACAGTTGAATCTTGCGTTGCTAGGTTGATTGTGCAAAACATTTCCCGGATTTGAAAATACTCTTTTTGATACTCCTCTGCATCCCGTGTCTCTTGGTAGCGCATGATCTCACAGATTATTTGCGAGGTCGACATGAACCGGGCAAAGGCAGGTATGATAACGTATCGTGCGGCGCGTTCCCAGCGAACGTCCCCGATGTCTAAAGGGGGTTTTTTCTTTTTTTACGATTGTCCTTCTCAATTGCCTCCAAGTAGATAATTTAAGTTGCAGTAAACTACGTCGCTGCAGGAAAAACAGGAAGACCGCCCAAAACGCACTGAATCGGAATAGAATTGATTTTAGATGGTTCTCCAGAGGATTTACTACCGCCTTGGGAGTTCTATAGGATCTAAATTGCGTCCGCCGTTCACTCACTTGATCACTCGCAAGTCGCTCGCTTGCTGGATTTTCGCGTGAATCGGTCATTTTGGATGAATTCTCCGGAAAACGGCTTTCATACTTTCGATTTAAGCGGTTTTCTCGGAATCGGGAGTATCCTGATACCCCGCCGAATGCCGTGTTAAGTGGTCGATGTGGTTTTGATTGAGTTTGCTGATTTCGGCAGCCACATCGGAAAGGCGCTGGTTCATTTCCGAGCGCACCTCTATGATTTCGGCTTTGACATCGGTAAAGCGTTTGTCCATTTTGTCTTCTAGCCGTTCGATAGCATGTATCAACGTTTCGGATTGTTTGTGCATGGCGTCGTTCTGTTTATCCATGCGTTTTTCGAGGCTGCCGGTTCGGTAGAACAGCACGGCGACTTGACCGACGAACGCCAGCAGCGCGAAGGCGGCGAGGATGGTGTGTGACGGTGACCAGCTGGCAAAATCCATTAGATTGTCCTTTCGATTGAATGAAAAGAGGGGGAACAATGCCCAGCACCTGAATGGATAGCGAAGGATCAAGGGAGCGGCTAGCGAGCACGATAGGAGTCCCGTAGAGAATCCTGAGGTTATGTCGAAAGTGTTGTCGGACAAATGTCCAGTTCTCCGAAGGGGCGTGGTTGCCGGATTTTAGCGCGTTTGTCCGCTTTGGTTTTGCGTTCAATCAGACGCGGCAGGTCACTGGCGACGCATTCATGAATGATGTCGCTGATATAGAGGTCGAGGCGTTCAGCCGCGGCAGACATTTGTTCCTAGATTTTATCACTGAATCCGACGCTGACTTTACTTGAGAATCGTATTTTATTGGGTCGTCCAAATTGGTTTATTTGTGGGGCATTGCCCTCTCTTCACAATTTGTGGACATGGTATCGTATCATAGAAGTTTATGCAAGGGAAACAGAGGCTATAAAGCATCCAAAACAGGCTTGACTTCGCGGTTGCGTTTCAGGGCTCTCAGGGAATCTTGATGGAAACGAGCACGCTTACCGTGCCAATGATGTACCACAGGTATTCAAGCGGGATCATGCGGGTTAGCCTCCTTCCGGCGCATCGGCGTACTGATTGAATCCTAGCCCGCGGACATGAGGTTCTTTGTGCAGTAGGTGGCGTAGGCGAGTTAATTCTTCGGGGGCCCAGCCCATGGCGTCAGCAACAGCATCATCCCAAACCTGGCGCACTTGACACTCGCCTTCACGGTATTGAGGCACAACCGTATCCTTTGTGCGCTCCCAGCAGTTGAGCAATACTTGCATGACGCGGGGGGCATTTCGGTCAGGCACAGGTATTCCTCTTATACTATCGAGGCTGAACATAGGGTACGTAATTTTTCTGCTCGCTATTGCCCCCATTTGGAGTCTTCCGGGCGTGGAGTTCAGATAAACGGCTAGTGCTTTTGCTTCGTCTGCGGATACGTTTGGGACTGTCCGCCAAGCATTTGTACTAACATATTTTGTCGTACTAGCAATGGCAGTGACTCTAGCGGAGGCACTATCTTGCCTGCCGGTAATCAATAAGTGCCCCGCCGACTGTAGAAGTGTGTCAAATTCGTCTTGGGAGGTATTGGGTTTTGTTCTCCATTGCCTATCAGGTCTGCTTTGGATAGTACGTTGACCATCCTTACCGGCTGTATCTACGACAAAGAACGAATCCTGCTCCCCCTCCGTTGCGCGCACACATTTCTTGAGCAATTCATCGCCCACCCGAGAGATGGTGTAATTGTCACCTAAGGGTAGTAACCTTGAATCTGTGAAAAATCCGTGGGCTTCCGCCAATTTCGGGGACCTCCAAACAGTGCTTGACCAGTCACCTGCGAGCATTTGCTCCTCCGTACAGTAGGATACCTCCCCCCACCCGTCCGCCATGAGTCCTTGAGTACACTCGAGCAGCCTCCAATGCAGCTTTTCAACTTCGGATTCCTGCGTTGGCATCTTGTCTAGCGATATAAACCGCGTCTGTAGTTGGGTGCCTTCGGAGGTATAATTGCGACGACGGAGAACAATGATGCTTTCGCCTATGTCACAATTCTGACTCAGATTAATCTGTTTTGGTTGATGACAGGTGAGCACCGTGTGTACATGATAACGCTCTGCGAGAAACTTTCGTTCAGAGAGCCCGCTAGCGGAAGTCAAAGACATGGTAGGTACTACAGACGTCATAATTCCGTCGTCCTTAGATAGGATTTTATCCGCTAGCGCGACAAACAAGGGACGACAGGTATTCTTATCCATGAAAGTGCTTGTCAGGCATTTTTCCATCGCATCGGTTCGGGCGCATAGTCGGTCTTTGATTTGCTTCGGGAATTTTTCGCCCATTTTCGCCCTGTTTGTGAACGGTGGATTCATGATTACAATCTTTGCGTCTTTGACGGCTTCGACCGCTTCTTCAAGTTCCGGGGACCCGTGTGGCCAGACGCTTTTAGATGCTATTTCTTCGTCCGGTATGCCGTCCAATTCTCCCTGACGCTCGACGATGGCACTTTGACCTAGCAGTTCCAGGGTGCCTGTGGATACCTTATATTCGTTATCGGGATGTGGACCGTAAGGCATCTGGAACAGCCCCATTTTCCTGTAACTAACGTGTTGATTGCCGGCGGTCAGTTGAGATGCGGCTAACTGTAGGGATATGGGGTTTATATCCAGACCCTTTATGGTTTCTTCAACAGCTGTCTTCTGGAAACTAGTGAGTTGAAGCTCATTCGCACCGCACTTTTTCGCGCGGCGTTTCATGTCGGTCAGCATAGCTGTGAGTAATGTTCCGCTGCCGCAAGCCAAATCAACAATTTTTAAGTCTGTCCAGACCTGTTCGTCTGTCCAATCCACGTCGCCACATGCGTCGAGCGTCAAACGCGCGGCGATAGAGGCAGCCACGGGCCTTGTGAAGTACGCCCCATCGCTTGCCTGATTCCCCATGATTTTGTTGAATAACGCCCCGGCGTGATCCGCTCCCATATCGGCATAGGTTTCCGCGATGCGTTCCGCTTCGGCGCAAATATGACGCAGTGCTCTTTCGAGCCCCGCAATTTTACCGGTATCCTCGATAGCGTAAATAGCCGTTAGTGCCGGATCGAATATCGCGTGAAAATCATGCTTCATAATATTAGGCCATTCTCGCGATATGGCCTTAACAATGTTAGTATTGTTTTTTAGCGTTAACAGGTCAGATACGCCAGGCAGCCATTTACCGTTACTGATGCGCTGGTGAAGCATGGCTGCGTTCATCATGAGCAACGATGCGATTACACAGCCGTCTGCTGTTTTGGCTTGGGCGTCCGAGGTCATGTTATGTAGCTGAAAATGCTTATTGAGGGGTTCCCTGAGGCGTTCGGCTCTTAGATGAAAGGCGGCTTCGTTTACGGCGTCCTCAAGCAGGTTGAGATCTCTGGTGATACGGTCATTGGTTAACCCGGATTTGGCAAGCAAGTTCATGCTGATGGTTTTTTCGTTTTCACTCAAATCCTTGAGATACAACTGCATGCGTGTGAGGGGCTTTTCTTGTGTCTTAACGGAGGCGTCGAGTTTAATTCCAGCGCCGTCGTTTATCATTTTCCGAGCCTTTTTCTTCGTCTTCTCAATGTCTACCTTTCCTCGCGGTTCGTCGTGTTTTGGCTTGGTTCGAGCAACGGTATCCAGGCGCATCTCAACGCTGCTGTCTTGATTCTTTTTCCCCGTGATTATACCGGTTGGTTCCTCGTCTGCTTGGTACGTTGTTTGTACGGGCTTAAATTGGCTTTCAAAAGACTCATTGCCCGCAAGCACTTCCTCTACGGTTTTTTGAGCTGTGCCGCTTTGCCCTTCGTGTACGCCGTACTGTATCTGCCCGCTCTCGTGGAGGGCGACTGCGACGAAGGTGTGAGACTTCGGTGGCGGCGATGGCAGATACAACATTAGCAATCCTTCTAAGTTATCTTCAATGCGCTGGTCATGTGAACGCAGAGCGCGGAGTATTTGACCGAGTTCTTTCCACCCCTCCTCCTCGTTGCTAGCGCTAAGGTGTTGTTCGGGGTCCGCGTTAGGTGGTATGAGTACCGGGCACACAATGTAGCCCATGGTTTTGCCAGGTGCGGTGCGCATAGCGCGTCCGACGGCTTGAATAACGTCAATAGGGCTTTTTCGGGGTTCTAAGAATGCAACGGCGCTTAAAGAAGGAGAGTCTGTGCCCTCGCCAAATATCCCCACATTTATGACGCCGTGGGGGGCGGATTCAGTGGCGCTGGCAAGGCGTCGCTTGGCGTCATCTCTCTGTGTGACGCTGCTCGTGGCGTCTAGGTGTTCCAATGTATACTCCGAAGCCTGCGTGCCTCTTATGTGCGTGTTAAGGTTATTATCTACCCATGTCTTAACTTCTTTTTCATTTAAGGCAGAAGCCATGCGTTTGGATTTGTCCACCCTATTCATAAAAGCGATACATGATTTTAGTTGCGCGGGGATGGGGAAGTGCCCATCCGCCTGTGTTGAACCACCCATAACGAGAGCGAAGGCAAGGCCCCGAAGATAGTCGAGGGTGTTTAATGAGGCAGAATCGGGTTTGTTCGCGAGGCGATTCGCTTCGTCGTAAGCTTCTTTGGAGTTGATACCTAATGCGATGATGCGATAATCGGATAGCCATCTGTTTTTGACGGATTCCACATAACTTTTCCGGTAGAGCTCGACGCCAAAGACGGTTTCATCGTCCATGCTGCGGACGATCCAGGTGTGGGGATTACTCTGTTGTTTTGTGTCCACTTTTTGTGTGTCATATATTCTAGGGGTGGCGGTCTGATAGAGACGGAAAATCGCGGGGAATTCGGCGTTGTCATGGCATAGCGTGAAGTCTCGGACACGTCTCTCATCCTCTGACATGACCTCTTTGGGTGCATTATTCTTGCGAAGGCCTGCTGTGCGGTGCGCCTCGTCTGCAATGAGAATTTTGGCAGTTACATTCGTTGATCTTAGCGCGTCCGCGATGGGTCTGCCACTCTGATACGTACCAAAGATAACGCTTATCCGGTCGGTGTTTTGACCTTGCGATATCCAGTCTGCGATTTTTCCGCTGTCTGTGGTCACTTCGCCTTTTACTTCCGACGCACTGACGTTGCTATTATCTACCGTGGGATCCTTCGCCGTATTCCGAGTTCCCTCTTTACCGGGGGCGTACCCCGCCGTTTTATCAGAGCATACCGCCAGTGTCCGAAGGCCAGCTTTTGTGTATTGAAGGTATTCACGGCGTATCTGGGCGACTAAGGCTATGGACGGGCAAAGGACTATCGCCAGTTCGCCCGACGGTGTCAATTCCTCCATGATGCGGAGTGATACCCGTGTTTTCCCCGTGCCGCAAGGCAAAATGATTTTTCCGCGCGCCTGCCCAATAGGCACAGTCCGCCGCTTTCCGATCGTTCATGTTCTCTAAGGATTCTTACACTTTCGGAAACCGCCTCTGACTGCATACAGTTCTTGGATTGACGGCGCTCTTCATTCTGAGGGTTCGGGGCGCAGTGGGGGCACGCTTCTGCCGGTTCCGGGAATGAGGCTTGCTGCTGCTGCAAGTCTTGGCGGATGTTGATAAGCTTAATGGGGTGGAAATCTGGTATGACTGCCAAAGCATTCTTGCTTAGGGAATTTCCCCCGTTTGTGATAATCCAACGTTCAGCCCAAAAATCCGGATCTGAAGACGCGGCGGCGAAGCTGTCAACCTCCCTCTTCGATATATCTGCACCCTGTTCCACGTTGTCCAACTGACGCGATTTACACTGAATAGCAATATGTTTGCTGTCGGTGCGCCTGATAGCGACGACATCAATTCCGACGTCTGTTCCCGTGGATTTGGGTAATTCTTGCTGCCGGTCGGGCCACTCGCTCCAGAGCCAACATCGCTCAAGATCCCACTCCTGAACGTGACTCGCCACTTCAACAACCAATTGTTCAAGCCATTTGCCGTCGGAGCGTTTATAACTATTCTCCTCTACGCACTCTATTGCTTCGCGAATAATATCTTGCGTCATGAGCTCCCCATAGGTGTAATAAAACGTTGCAAAAAAAGTCGTCGTGTAGGGTGTGTGCAGACAGAATCCTCCTAAAGAATGTTCTGATCGGTTCTGGACATCCGGTGCTTGGATGCGATAGAATCAGCCACTGTCTTTTCACGTTCAACAATGCGCTGAGTAGACTGCGATTGAAAGCTTCCGCGGGTCGGTCCCGGCGGGGGCCTGTTCTATTTCAGGTTATCAAATCCGCTTGTGCTAGTCAGGATGTTGCGCTTCCAATTCGCCTTCGAGTGCACGGAGGGGCTTGACCCACTCACGATCCCTGCATTTGATCCAACAGGTACTCGCGGCTTTGGTAAAGCGCTCTGTTCCACTCATCGGCATGGGCATGTAACTCGACGCTTAAGTAGTGTTCGTAGTTCGCCTGTTTGAGAACCTCCAACACGGACCGGAAATTGATGTCGCCTTCTCCCGGAATCTCGTGATGGTGTACTTTTCCCTTTACGTCTGCAACGTGAATATGACGCGTATATGGCAGCGCATCAGCGATGCACCGCAATAGATCCTCCTCGCAACACTGGACGTGGGTGACATCCATGTTTAATCTGAACTGCGGCGAATCAATCTCGGTGATGATTGGAATAGCTTGACTCGTTGTTTTTATGAAGCAACAACCACCGCCCATGGATGCAGGTAGAGGCGCTTCCGGCTCAAGAACCAAAATCACGTCACCGGCATCTCTCAGGCAGGCGCGAATCCCCTCCGTCAGCATCTTTATCGCCTCTTCTTCCGTAACTCCTTCCTGCCGAATACCGCTTACAAATTGAACAACCGGTATAGACAATTCCCTTGCCATGTCAAGCGCCGTGCGAATAACATCTATCCTTTCCTTCCGGTCTTGTTCGCGGGGAGAAATCAGCGAGGGCTCGAACGCATCATCGCCAAGAAGGAAGGGAGCACCGGTTGCCAGCGATACCGGTTTCACCGGGAGCGTGGAAAACTGCTCGTTCAATTCATCCATCTGTGCCTGCGTAACATCGAATGGGTGCAGATGTCCGTCGCGATAGAATAGGTCTACCCCCTCATATCCGGCTTTGCAGGTTTCTTCAATTGCCTCATCCAACGGGAGTTTCTGTAAGCAATTCGTGTTAAAGCTCAAAGGAAACATTGACTTCCTCCTGTTCACGCTACTATGCCCGTGTTCTGGGTATTCCATCCGGCAGAGAACGCATCTACATCCATATCGCTCGGCATTACGTTGAAGTAATACCGCACCGGCCCAGACTGGAACCCCGGGGCAAAATGCACCTCATCCGCTTGGAGGCTGGCATCGATCGGTTCGAAGCGCCGCCAGAGTATTTCCGATTCCGCACGCGAAAAACGATCGGCGAAAGCAGGTCCCCAATTCAGCGTGGTCGGGTGTCCCCTCGTAGAAAAATGGCGCATTTCTGGTAGGATACCGTCTTCCTTCGGATGTTTAAGTATATGAATGAAATATGCCTCCTTGGCCAAAAATACCATCAGTAAGAGTTTACCCTTGTCTCCGCTCCCGGGCTGTAGTTTTTCGAGCCCTTCATGGAAGGCTGCCGCGTCTTGATTTATGACCGCACGAAACACCGCCGCCGTAATGTCCTGCATCCGTTCACTCTGCCGGTTCCACCGGTCGAACAGAGCTTGGTCCGAAGGAGACAAGCATCGCGTGTAGCTTAAGTCTTGATACTGTGTGTGGTTGGCGTAACCCCCATGAATCGTACGTCGCATCTTGGTGCTGTAATTGCTTCCCCAATGTAGAATCGGAAGAATGTAGACCGCGCCATCCCCGGCTTTTAGATTCACCGGAATTCCTTCAGGCAAGGGAACGCGGGGATCGGCAAGCAGTTGCCGGTCCTCTTCGGCCGTGTTGAAGCGGCGGTGACTTCCGGGCACAACCCATAGTACGTCATCATCGTATAGTGCGATGTTCCATTGTATATACCGAGGTCCATTCTCCAAAAGGTCGTCGATATAGCCCTGCAGCGGCGCCGTGTTAAAGGGATGGAGGTCCCGGTGCCAATGCGCCGGCCCGTGGTTGTGCACAGGATTGCACATCATCATCATCTCCGTAACAGCCGCACCGGGGGAGTCCATCAATTCCCTGCTAACACCTAGCGTGTTCTCATAGAGCCAAAGTTCCACGGCGTTAATTGTACGCTCGTCGATCAACTCCGGAGTGTTGTGAAGGTTCAATCGAGGCTGCGGAGCCGTCTCCCATATCCCGCCCGGCGGATCACCCGGCTCACGCTCGCGCGCCCAAATACACTTCTGGCGCTCAACCAACATTTCGTGGCTCGTGCGCAATTCCTCCAGCTTATCGGCCGGTATGGCGTTACGCACGATGAGATAGCCGGTCTCTAGGAATTGATCTCGATTGAGTTTCACCGGTATGCATCCTTGTACATGTCAGATCGGGCACCAAGTTCATCAGACACCATTGTGTTGTGTGAGATCGTCGGCGGGCAATTCGGTATCACATTCTTTACCCTCCGATCTTGCCGGTTCCGTGCTAGCGTTCTGCTAGAGTAGATTATCTACGAAGCGCTTCGCCGCCGCGGCAACCTCCCAAGGGTCTTCACGGTAACCGAAATGGTGGGCGGCATACTCCACCGAAAGGAATCCCCCGTAATTAATCTGGCGCAGCGCACCAAATAGCTCTTCCCAGTCAATGATTCCTTTGCCCAAGGGAGGATAGTCAAAGTCAACCGGAATGCCAAACAGCGTAGCTTGTTCCACCCTCGGTTCGCGTGGTTTAACGTCCTTCAAGTGGACATGCACTATGCGTGAGTTCAGGGTTTTCACCCATTCTGCGGGATTCTCGCCCATCGGGATCGAGTGGCTGGCATCGAAGTTCACGTGCAGTTTAGCTGGCTCCACATCAGTCGTCAATCGACCAAGGTCAGCCATGCTGGCGAGCAGCATAATCTCGTCGGCCTCGATCCCGAAGACAATACCCCGCTCCCCCGCGTAGTCGATGCAGGCGGAAACACTTTCCACCAGCCATGTCCAAGCGCGTTCTCTCGGAACCCCGGTTGGAGGTAATCCGCTGATGGCATGCACGATGTTCGTACCGACATCTGTGGCGATGTCAATACAGCCTTTAACGAATTCCACGTGCTTCTGTCTCACGGCGTCGTCGGCGTCAATCAGTGAGATATGCGCGCTGATTGACGAGATTTCAAGACTGTGCTCTTGTGACAACTGATGTATCGCGGCTCGTTCCCGGACACCGAGGTCCGGGGTCAGGTGCGGATTTCCCCAAGGCCCAGTCTCGGCGTTCAATTCAAGACCTTGGTAGCCCAAATCGGCAATGCGCGGGATGATCTCGTTAAGCCGGTAATCGCTAAGCACGCCCGAATGAATGCCGATTTTCATAACTGTTTCCCTTAATGCTGTCAGCGGAGATGCCCCCGGGAACGCTGTAAGGTGCTGCTAAGGTTAAATGCTGTCTTCCGATCTATTGACCCCACGCTTTTTCGTCTCGTCAATGCTCACCTGCGCCGCAATAGTCTCCGTGTTGGCGGCACAGCGGCGAAGGTAGGGTTTTCGGTGATGTTCCGCAATTCCTTTCCACGCGTACGGATCCGTGCCGGAAACAGGGATAATCGCACGCCTGTCACCGGTAGAAGGCACCGGCAAGTCCGGATTTGACCATGGCAATATGGACCATGCATTCATATAGTGATTGACCATCGCCCTTCGATAACCGGTGCTCCGGTTCTTCCGCGATGAGTGAAGAAGATATCCATTGAAGAAGATTATTGAACCGGAAGCTACCTCGACAGGTGTGGCGAGAGACTCATCGAAACCGTACGACTTCGGCCCAACATCGTAATGTTCGGGTTCATCATGTTCCCGCTGAGGCCACAGGTAACCATTGCGGTGCGAGCCGGGAATAACTCGGACGCAGCCGTTGTCAAGCGTTGCGTCGTCAATCGCAATCCAGACGCCCGTCAGCGAGCGATCACGCGTTTGGATATAGAGTTCGTCCTGATGCCATGCCTGTCCCTGGAAGTCGGGCGGTTTCACGAATAGCATTGTTTGCATGCACTTGACGCTGCCGTCCCAAAAGGGTAGATGTACTGCCACAAGTTGAGCCAGCATACCGCAGATTTCGGGATGTCGAGCGTAATTGACGATGACGGGGCTGATTAGGTGTGGGTGGTGGATCGCCAAGATATTGCTTACGGCGTCATCATCCGAAATGTCCGCCGCAAGCGGCTGCAGATTGTCGGAAGGGTACTCCCCCTTGGCAATCGCTACAATCTCGCGCTTCAATTCGCCGATTTCGCCGGGTGCCAACACGTCTGGCACAACCAGAAACCCATCCTCAAGATATCGATCGATCCGGTCTTGGTCAAGAGGTCGAGGAACTTTAATGCAGTTAGTATCCGGCACTGTCGTCATCGTTAATCACTCGCATTCAATGTCCGATGTTGATGGCCAACAACCCGATAGTGCACGGGTAGAGTAATGATCAAAGAGAGAGTTACATCGTTGATTCTCTGGGTGAAACGCGTTTCTGGTGATATCGGGGATTATGAACCACTAGGAATTATGTCGTAGATGTCCGCATTGGATTGATTGAACTTGGCCGCAAGTCAAACCACTCAATGGAGTTTTAACTTAGCACATGTCGACGATTCTGTCAACAAGAACATTCTTGACTCACTCCATGATGAATGCTATAATGCACCTGCAGTGGTGGTTCACATTCGCCGCGGACTCGTGCATGGGCGCAATTGTGGACGACTGAAGTTCGCATGTAAGGTATAGCAAGTTCCTTGAATACCCAACAAATTCCGTTCAGAATGGGTTGTTTATATCTATTGGCTCATCCTGAGGAATCTTAGTTTAAACTTACACTTTGGAGGATCCTACAATGAAAGTTGCTTTAGCCTTAACCATTTCGCTTTTGCTCGCATTTGCGGGATACACCTATGCCCTGCAAGTGTTGGCCGGTCCCGAAGTTTTCACAGACGTGCCGGACGGCACTCCCGTACCGTTCGATGTCGGTACCCAACCCCCCGGTTATTACTATGTCGAGTGGACCGAGCCTACGGGCACGTCCGTCGGTATCTTCGGTGCAAACACGAACGTCTATGACGGCGGTATGGCATGGCGAGATCGGGAGCCGATTGAGGATGGCGTCTTCGATTTCTACATGGCGCTTACGACGGACACGGGCGAACTTAACGATTGGCTCATCGAAAAGAAAGATGGGGACCCAAACATCCCGCTGGCATTGAGGCAGGGGCATCCCGATCTGCCCGCGGAGGAATATACGTCACTAGGACAGTCCTTCACGGCCACAAAGGAGTTCACTCAACTCGGTGTGAGGGTTGTACTCTGGACCATACCGGGCGGCGGCTACACGGTCACGCTTTACTCCGGCGATCCGGTGACCAGCGTCGAACCGAATGAGAAATTGGCAACCACGTGGGCAAGCATCAAGAACCGGTAGGAATCCTAACGGTTTTTGACGCAGACGAGGTGATCAGATGGAGTCGCACAGATGTAGCGGGAGCCTAATCTCCATTCTGAAATCGATGTGATTCCATCTGATAATTTGAGACGTTCCTATTGTCCGAAAACCGGAACATATTTCGTGACGAGGAGGAGAAGATGCGTAAAGGATTCTCCATAGCGGCGTTTACACTTTTGCTTGCATTTGCGGCATACACTATAGCAGATACCCCTCCAAGAGACGTCAAGATTGCCGACAAGACCTTCAAAGTTGGTACGGTGGTGGACGGCCACTTCTCGATAATGGAGTTTGATCGCCAACCCGCAAAAGACGAGAGTGGCAACCCCATCCTTTACTATCTTGAGATGAGTAAACCCACGGGCGCATCCATCGGTGCTTGGGGTGCGTTACACGACCCTTATCCCGATGGCAGAGCGTATTTGGATGACAAACCTTATCCCGACACTGGAAAAGGGGACTTATATCTGCAGTATACGCCGGCTATCGGAGCCGAAGGCTGGATCATCGAAAAGCGCGGCGGAGCCTTCGCCGTTGCGTTAAACCATGACAAGAAAAACCACCAGACATTAGGACAGACCTTCTTCGTTCCGGAAGAATTCAAGGGACTCGCTTTTGGAACACCGACTTGGACTACCGCCGCCGGTTTCACATTGACCCTGTACAGAGGGTTACTCCCGGGGGAGCAACCGCAAAATGTGGATCGGATTGGCAAATTAGCCACCACTTGGGCAAACATCAAGAAGCCGTACCTCGATTAAGAATGCTAAACCGGGAATACGGAATTACCACAAACACGGCTCTTGCGAAAGCATAATTCGCTTAATTAAGCTGAATTAGAATCTTGAGATTCACCAATCCTGACAGTTGTTCAATCGCCTCCTTGTTACATTTTATTCGATTGATTGACAAACTCAATGTGGATTGGTGAATTCCGTCGACAAACAGAATGCCGAGTCCACTTGCCTCCGTGCGTAATCCGTACGATTTCTAACTCTGGCGTTGGGTGCCCTTCGTTTCCGCTGCTATACTCCTGCATTTCGAAACACTACATCCCTACGCTCCTCCCGCCGCACATTGTGGGGCGGCTAAACCACATTGTCTCTCCATTTTTATAGTTCCATTCACTTCCATTGACGAGCAGTAATATAATTTCTGTCTATCGCTACGCGGTGCATGTCGGGCAAATCAGAAGCGTTTCGTAGTCACTAATCGCTAGATCCGCCGCTTTCATGCGCACGGCGACTCAGTCCTAATCTCGAATGCAATAACTCGAGCCTACCATCTATAAGTCGGTGGGAGACGCTATGACAAGAAGGAGAGCGTGACGGCTGTGAGAGAAAGATTGGCAGTTTTCGGTGGAAGGCCGGCAATCCCCGATGGCCTGGAGCGGACGCGATGGCCGAGGTTCAGCGAACAGGACCTTGAAGAATTGTGCCGCGTTTTAAGAGAGGAACAGTTAGCCGCCTGTGACGCACCGCAGGTCCTGGGGCTACAAGAAGATTGGGCGCGCAAGATCGGTGTCGATCACTGCTACGCTGTCGGAGCCGGAACAGATGCCCTGCATATGGCGTTGTGGGCTGCCGGTGTAGGTCCGGGCGACGAGGTTCTGGTGCCGGCGTACACCTTCCTGTCGAACGCCCTCGTCGTCCTCCATCAAGGCGCAGTACCGGTGTTTGTCGATGTGCAGCGCGATTCATACAACATGGATCCCGAGCAGGTCGAAGGACACATTACCCCCCGTACCAAAGCGATATTTCCGGTTCACCTCGGTGGTTTGCCTGCAGACATGGACGAGATTAACGCGATTGCGCGGAAACACGACTTGATTGTGATTGAGGACGCGTGCCATGCCCCCGGCGCAACCTACAAGGGCAAGTTCGTTGGCAACCTCGGTGATGCCGCCGGGCTCAGCATCAACGCCATGAAGAACTTGCCATCGGGAGAAGCCGGACTCTTCAGCACCCGCCATCATAGCTTCTTTGAGCGGGTGGACGGGCTCTGGCTGCGCGTCAAGTTTCATGAGCCGCGCGAAGAACTAAAGTATCCTTCAGCCACACTGGGCTACAACTATCGATGCAGCGTTATGTCGTCTACGCTGGCTCGATGCCAATTGGCTAAGCTCGACGAATTGAACGCAATCAGGCAATCCAACTGCGAGCAGCTCAGCGATTTACTTCGAGATGTACCGGGTGTAATCCCGCCGCGAGTGCCGCAGGATAGGACCCACGTGTATCACTTGTATAGGGTGCGGTTCGATCCGAAAGAAGCCGGATTTGATGTCCCACCCCCGGAATTCCGCGCAAAAGTGGTCGCGGCACTTGGCGCCGAAGGTGTGCTTTGCCGCGCCTGGATGAACTGGACGATTCCCTCGTTACCAATTTTCACACGCCCTGAGGAGTTCGAGTCCCGTTACCCTTGGCACCGTCCATGGAGTGCTGATTACATATACAACCCGCAAGATTTTCCCGAGGCAATCAAAGTCGTGGAGGAGACCTCTCTGGTCATGGATGCGCCGACTGCAGCAAGTGCGCTGGTGATAGACTACATTTCAGATGGATTTCACAAAGTGTTTTCGCAGCTAGACGAGGTGATGAAACTGGATCTGCCACAGGGATTACGTGACGGCAGCGCGGCAAGTTTAGACGAAATTCGCAGGCTGTCATCCTCCACCTCAGAAATAGGTACCGGGTAGAAGAGGAAGATTACATGCGGAAAACGCTGCGAGTCGGAATCATTGGAACAGGTTATGCAGGTTGGCGTCACGCCGAGGCATTCTCACGTCTTCCTGACGTTGCTGTGACCGCGCTTTGGAACCGGACCTACGCGCGGGCTGAAAGACTAACCTCTGCGCTTTCCCGACCGGATATTAAGATCTTTTCGGATTGGCGGGATCTGGTTCGGAGTGGGGATGTAGACATCATTAGCATCACGACAGATCCGGCGTTTCGGCAAGCTCCCCTTACGGAGGGATTAGCACAGAATCTGCATGTCCTGGTTGAGAAACCGTTGGCGTTGGGACTATCCGAGGCTAAAGAGATGGCGTCGTTGGCGCAGCGGGCCCGCACCGTGACCGCCGTCAGTTTCAATTGGCGTTATTCGCCGGGTTGCCAAACCTGCTGGCGGGCGATTCAAGAGGGACAAATTGGCAGTCTGACGGATATCCGCACGGTGTGGCGAATGCGGTATAGCCCGTCCTTTGGCTTCGCACGTTCATGGTCGGAGATGAGTGGATCGCTCCGAGAGGCGGGCAGTCACGAGTTTGATCGGGTGCGCTTTCTGACCGGCTGGGACTTCAAACGCGTGGTTTGTTCTTTAAGGTCTCCTCAAGAGTTGCGGGCTATCTTGTCAGACAATTCTACGCCTTCCGACACATCCGCGTTGGTAATGTCGGAGATGTCCGGTAAGAGCGCCGGGGTTCTTCAGTTGGCGATAACCTCCGGCAGTCCCGAGCGGCAGATAACCATCGGCGGCGAAAACGGCACACTCGCTCTGAGCAGCGAATGGGTCACGCACCGGCTGACGGAGGAATCAAACGGATGGCGGATCCTTAGTAACGAGGTTAAAGTTGTCAGGCAGCGTGCCGATGAGTCCGCTCCGGTCAAACTGGAAATCGAAGAATCGGATCGGCAACCGGGATCGGTGCAATCGGGACAACATACGTGGAACCGATTAATCGCTGACTTCGTGAGCGCCGTTCGTCGTGGCGACTTTAAGCATGAAAGTGTCCCCCACCTCCCTCACATCTCCGATGGGCTGGCTGCACAGCAGGTTATCAGCGCCTGCGAGCAGTCTCACGCCGAGCGGCGATGGGTAGACCTGGAGCAAGACCTCGCTGCAGTACCTGGTTAGCGAAAGAACGGAGTGGTCGGAGAAGGACCGAATCGACAAACATGCTCTTTTGTTGTGTAAAACTATTCACATCAAGACCGAGGTAACAGCATATGCCCAAATTACGCGTTCAGATTGGAGAGCCAAGAATAATCCGCGGAGATTATTACGATTATGGTACCTTCGCCGGAATTGCGAAAGTTGGGGGCCGGCTGATTGTTTCTGCCAGCATTGGCATTGACAGGCATCGCACCAGAGAAGAAATACTGCGAGACTGGGAAGAAGAATCGGGACAAATAAAGTCCTCCGATGAGTACATCATGAAACCGACCGATGAAGACATCCACAGGCTCGGCGGAAGATGGTATCTGAAATCGGACGATGCGGGTGAAACTTGGGAAGACTACGGCGCGCCCACATCGCAAATGAGCGAATTGAGGGACGGAAGTTTGTACGGTACGGGGCAGGGGATGGAGACGGAAGAAGGCCAATCGATAATGGTTTGGAGGTCGTTTGATAAGGGAGACACCTATGTGGGGCCCGAGTATGTACCGGTAATAGGACCTAGTCTTGAGAGCAGATCTGAGGCTCAACATGGACTAAATCAGTTCGGTTTCATTGGTCGCGACATCGCGGAACTTGACGATGGTACACTGTTGGTACCCGCCTGTCTCAGGTTCAGCGGAGACACAAAATACCGTAACGCGATCTATCGCTCGACGGATCAAGGAAAGAGTTTCCATTACTATTCCACGATGACGATGGAACCGGATTTTCAGAACGATTTTGGTGAACCCAATATCGAACTCTTATCCAACGGAGATCTGATCAGCATGCACAGAACGGGGAGTTACATGCCGTTGTGGCAGATTAATTCTACGAATGGCGGCGCCACATGGAGCGGCCCGTCGGATCCGGGGGCGCACGGCGTATCTCCTGACATGGTAAGACTCGGCAACGGAGTACTCGCCTGTACATATGGACGTCCCGGCTGCTGGATAATGTTCAGTCCCGATGGAACAGGAGACGATTGGACCGAAAAAACCTGCATTTGGAACGGTCGCACTCTGGTAACATATGAGGAGCCAAACCTCGGACACGTTCCCCAACGACGCGACGACAGAAGTGAGTGCTATTCCTGTATCAGAGAGTCCTCTCCCGGCACTCTACTTTTTCTTTTTGCCGCTCCCACATGCATGGATGACAGAAGCGTGTCGAATCCTTGGGACCCGAAACAGGTCAGAAAATTCTCAATCTGGGGAGTCAACATAGACGTAGAGTACAATTAGAAGGTGGCAAGCAAGAGTTCGAAGAGCACCAGTTTAGAGGTTGCCTGAACGATTTCCCCGCGGAAATTCTACGAGCAATTAATTCGCATCACCTAGGTAAAACCCGGCATTCCTCCCGGCAAACTTTGATAAATATTTCCTTGATAGCGCGCCATTATCCCTGTCGGGATAATTCATTCTGCAAGTAACACTGGTTTTTTCGCTCAATGACTAGCCGCGAAGAGTGTTCCTGCGTGGTCTGGTTTTCACTCCAGAGGAGTGCAATGTCAATAGAATCGTGACGCGTGCGATCTCCGCGCTTCACCGGAGCGCAATGTCGAGTATTACTTGATTGCAAACGCCCAATGCATTAGCGCGTGGATTACGCCACGACCCTGATTGTCCACCCTATCCAATCCCTCCGTCCGGAGATGTCTGACAATTCAGAGTGCCGCCCATCAGCTATTTCCGTCCGTTCTCTCGTTATCGCCATCGGGCTGGTAGTATTCCTATCGGCAACAACACCATACGTGGAAATGGTGATTGCCGGCACACAGATCGCGGCAATCTGCCCACCGGCGGGAGCATTTTTCTTACTGGTGTGTCTGGTAGCCGTCGTGAACCCCGCGTTGAGATATTTCAGCAAACAAACGCGGGCAGGACTTCAACAAGGCGAGTTAACAGTCATCTATTCCCTCCTACTTTGCACCGCCACCATATCATCCGTTCAGTTTGCCCAGTTTCTCGTACCGATGATCACGGGCGCGTACTATTTTGCCACACCCGAAAATGACTGGGCGTTAAGCATACAACCGCTTATACCCGGCTGGTTCAGTCCGCGAGACTCCGAAGCGATAAGATCTTTGTATGAAGGTCAATCGGGACAGCCCGGAATTCCTTGGCGACCTTGGATTAAGCCCTTTCTCTTTTGGGCACCGCTGATTTTGGCATTCTACTTTGTCATGATCTGCATATGCGCTATCCTGCGGCGGCAGTGGGTGGAGACCGAACGGTTGGCATTCCCGTTGGTGCAGGTGCCTTTGGAAATGACGCGGGATGTAGGGGAAGAGCCCGGGCGTGCGGGGGTACGACCGTTTTTCAGAAACAAACTGATGTGGCTCGGGTTCATGGTACCCGTTACAATTCACGCACTAGACGGTCTACACCAACATTTTCCGGGCATTCCTCATATTCAAGTGCGTGGGCTAAATCTTGGCGCCCATTTTATCGGCGAGCCATGGAATGCGATCGCGCCCTTCGTCTTCAACCTCTATTTCAGCGTTGTCGGATTTGCGTATCTCCTGAGCCAAGATCTATCCTTCAGTTTATGGTTTTTCTTCTTGCTGTTGAAGGTCGAATTCGTACTAGGTGCGGTATTCGAATGGAAGACAACTGCCGGGCTGTACGGTACCGGGAGATTCCCGTTCGTTATGGCGCAGCAATCCGGCGGTTTCATCGCTTTGGTTCTTATGTCTGTATGGTTGAGCCGGCGTCACTTGAAGAACGTGGTGGCATCCGTGTTCGCTCGCGAGAGTGGCGGCGATAGCGGTGAGCCCTTGTCTTACAGATGGGCTGTCTTGGGGTGTTTGGCGGGATTATTTTTTATGTCGTGGTGGTGCTGGAGCGCCGGCATGTCGCCCTTGATGGCGTTATCACTGTTTCTCCTAACCACCGTCTTCATGCTGGGCGCGACGCGTCTGATGGCGGAAGGCGGAATCAACTTCATCTGGTCCGCACAAAGCGGCCCCAACTACGTTCTCCATAGCCTTGGCGGTCGAAGCTTCTTCAAAGGCGCAAACGGCTTAATGCTCATGACCCTCCCGTTCGTAATGTGGAACTTCCGCGGGATGGTGGCGCCGGAAGCCATGGAGGCATTCAAATTGAGCTCGCACAGTCGAATCAACATGCGCAGGCTCACTTTCGCCATCCTCATTGCCATCCCTGTTGCCATGATTGTGTCGTATTGGTCGATGTTGTATCTAAGTTACACGTTCGAGGGTGGCGGCTTGGCGATAGATAATTACAGATTCGTGCATGTGGCAACGCGACCGTTTCAAGAACTGTCGGCCGTCTTGACGGATACCAGCGGGTTAAGCATGACCCGGGTAAATTTTATCGCGGGCGCGACCGGGTTCGGAGTATTTTTGACCGTCATGCGCGCACGCTTCTTGTGGTGGCCATTCCATCCGACGGCATACGCCGCCAGCACGACTTTGGCTATGAGGTACCTCTGGTCGTCGATATTTTTAGCGTGGTTCTGCAAGTTTTTAATCCTGCGTTACGGCGGGGTAAGACAGTACGGGCGGATACGACCGGTGTTTCTCGGGTTGATATTCGGCGAGTTGCTAATGATAGCCCTCCTACTGATCGTCGAGGCATTTACGGGAATCAGGGGGCATTCGCTAATTCCGTAGTGAACGGTCCGGCGATCAAACGGGTGTTAGTCTGGGTGTTGCTTTGCTACAGCGCACGGAGCAGATCGAAGATAGGTCGGTTCGAATCGCGTTTGACCACGATTGACGGCGCTTACCGAAGTTTGATCCTTGACACGGGTACTTAGATGTATATAATCACAGCCGCATTCCGAAAAGGTCCGGCCTGCTGTAAAACTCTTGAGAAGAGGAAATTCTATCTTGACAGACACACTATTCCCCACGACGGTCATTGGCAGTCTCCCTCGACCAGTTTGGGTTCGGGAACTGATCCTTGCCCGCAAGAATGGGCAGATATCCGAAGAAGAAACAGACCGCCTGCTTGACCCGGCGATTGAATCGGTTTTGCGCCTGCAAGAGTTGGCCGGTTTGGACGAACTCACCGATGGCGAATGGCGTCGGGAAAGCTACGTCAAGGTCTTTGCCGACCGCGTGCGGGGTTTCGAGCCTGACCTCAACCCCAGCGGTGGATTGCCTTATCCGGCGGTGGTGGAACAAATTGAGTATCACCGCCCGCTTGTGGTTGATGAAATCCGATACACACGAGAGCGTACCCAGCGACGCATCAAGGCGACATTACCCGCTCCGTACATTATTGGCAGACGGATGTGGCACACGGAGTATTCAAAAGCGGCTTATCCCACTCGCGAGAAGCTGATGGCCGATTGTGTGCCGATTTTGCGGAAGGAAATTGAGCTAATCCGTGAAGCTGGCGCGGAAACGGTGCAACTTGACGAGCCGTGGTTGAGTGCGATGGTCGATCCCAACTTTCGGGAGCGGGAGGGGGTCGGCGATGTGGAGTATGAGATGGATTTATGCGTAGATCTAATTAACCAGACACTGGATGGGATAAAAGACATTTCGACAGGGATGCATCTGTGCCACGCACACTTCGACCGCAAGCATGGTACTGAGGGGCCCTACGACATTATTATGCCGGCATTGGCGAAGGTACAGGTTGGAACAATCTCGATGGAATACACCACACCGGTCGCCGGTGGGTTGGCGTCGCTAGCGCGGTTTCCTGAGAATGTGCGATTGGGTTTGGGCTGCATCGATCATTGCAATCGACAAGTAGAAACGCCAGAAGCTGTAATCTCGCGTGTGGAGGAAGCAATGCGATATGTGGATAAAGAACGCATCACCCTGCATCCGGATTGTGGCTTCTCTCCATCGGTTCAGAACCCCATGGATTTAGACGAAGCATATCTGAAGCTAAAGGCTATGTGTCAGGCAGCAGCGTTACTCCGCTCGCGATACATGTGATGTGGCTTTCGGTTGAAGCGTTGCATCCTCCACGACGGGGCCATCCTTGGGTGCAATTGCATAATTGGACGAAAACTGTCCTTATATACCACAATGGCCACAAGCGTTTGGGAGTTGCCGGTTAGCGGATCATTGAGTGAGGTGGTGCCTCACTGAACTCCGTCGCAATCAGCCGATCCCAATCTCGCGTAGATAGACGCGCGTGCGCTTGGCTATGGGAAAAGGTTTGTCGAACGACGCCGGATACATGTCTTGTTCAACAATTGCGAAGCCGTTGTAGTCGATGTCACGCAGCACGTCCCGAAACGCGAGGAAATCCACCGCACCATCGGAAGGTTCAACAAACATATCCATACTCACCGCGGTGGCAAATGGAATATTCTCGGCCTCGACTCTTTCCCGTACCTGCGCATCAATACTCTTGAGATGCAAGTAAGGAATCCGCTCGTGATGTCGGCGCATAAAGTCTACCGGGTCCCCGCCGCGGTAGGCATGATGACCGGTGTCATAGCAGAGCGACACGCGGCTGGGATCGGTCTGTTCCAAGAACGCCTCAATCTGATCATCATAATCGACATGTGTATCGGCATGATGATGGTAGACCAACTGCAAACCGAATCGATCGCGCGCGATATCGGCCACCTTGTGTGTGGTATCGATTAGTCGTTTCCATGCGCTTTCATCAAGTCTGTCCGGTCTCTGCGGTTCTCCGGTGAAAAGGTCGGTATAAACGTCGTCGATGAGCACAAGATATTCGGCGCCAAGCGATGCCAAAGATTCGCCTGCTCCCAGCACCTGTTCTTCCAACGCCCCCCACGACGCCGGATCCTCAAGGTGATCCATGGCAAACGTCCCGGACACCTTCAAGCCGCGTTTATCCAGTTCCGCTTGGAGGGTGGACAGATCGGTGGGAAGGTAACCGTAGGGGCCCAGTTCAGTCCATTGATAACCGGCTTCGGCGATCTCGTCCATAAACCGGTGCCATGGCGTCTGTTTTGGATCGTCCGGAAACCAGACGCCCCAACTATCGGGCGCACTTCCAACTCTTACGTCCATGCTTTTCCCCTTTCCCATTAAGATCGATTTTGTACAAGAGTATTACGGTTGGGTCGTACGGAAAACTGTACACGTCAAACCCGTAGGCGGGAATCAAGCGAGTGGATAGCGAGTGCGATAGAGATCCCCTTGCCCCGCCGCGATGGTACTAGAAACCGCTACCCACTTTTCGCAGGTCAACCAAAAACACCAGACGGTTAAAATCTCTCCCGTTTTTCTCCAACGCTTTATTACCGCCATCGGTTATACGGCTTGAATGCACAAGGTCGAGGTTAGGCTCTTGTGAGATAAAACGGGGACTATCGAATATTCAGCACGCAGATGAGCGAACCCCGCCGCTGCTGCCGACCATGTCCGTCGTATTCATTGGGCGAGGTAATCAACCACCCTTTGGCCGCGTACAGATTCATAAGGTTCCGCATACTCAACGCCGACGATACGTCCGAAAAATCTGTGCTCTATTCGTGAATCCTCGGCGTATTTTTCCGGATCAAATCCCCCTGCTATACTTCCCCACGAGGCGATGCAAGCCTCAATCTTCTGTTCCATGGTGTCGGTTATGTCCACGAAGATATCGGGCGGCGTGGGCATGGGGTAATTCAAGCCGGCTATGAAATCCATTGTAGAGTAGTATATCGTCTTTGCTCGATGAGGAGCGTCCGCGTCAGGGTGGCGCCAAACGGGTGCACGGTCAATCATCCTTGCTGTTACACCATGATCATGACCGCGCTCGGCTTCTTTAAACGGATAATGCACGCTAATGACTATATCCGGTCGAGTGTCTTGGATCACCTTGCCTACCTCTATAAGCGCTTCTTTGGTCGCAACGAGGGGCGAATCGTCGAAATCCAAAAACCGGTAATCATCAACTCCAAGGATTTTCGCCGCTTCGGTGCTCTCCTCTCTCACAATATCCTTAATCTCTTCGACACTCTTGTCGCGGAGCCTCTCCGTATGAACATGGATGCCGTAGGTTACGGATAAGAGTATTACGTTATCACCTCTCTTGGCATGTTTTGCTAACGTTCCGCCTATGCCGGGGAAGGCATCTGATGGATGGGCGCCAATACCCAAGACGGTAAGTTTCTTAGACTCAGACATAGCTCTGGTTCCTTAATGAAGCACGTAGGTTTTATGTGCCAGAATAGGGAGAAACACACACTTGCGACTCGGAACAGGTCGTTCCGCATAATCTACTTTTTATGCGTAAGGAGATATTAACCGATTCACACGGGGAGCACAAGCCTATTCTTTCCGCTATACAGGAGCATCGCGTCTATAGCCATTTGTATCTGCACATGTTTCGGTCTGCGGGAAAGAGATTGACTAGTCGAACGCGAAACAGAATAGTGCGACTGCGAACTTAAATGCTTCTCGCTTCGTATAGTCGATATTTAGGTTTTAATTGAGGCGCACGATCGATCCAACCGATCGTCGGAAACGCCTTGCATTGACGATTTCTACGAAAGCAGACTCGTAGGTTGGGTTGAACGGAAATTCGTTAGTAATCGCTAATCTTGTAACAGTTTTCGAGTGTCCATTTCGCTTGAACGCGCCAAAATTCGAGTGAAACCCAACAGTGATCGTACGTCCTACCACCATGAGACCTCTACTGCGATTAGACGCGTTTCCCCTACATATGGGAGCCCGGCATCTTGACAGAAAATTGGATTCGTGTTAGGCTCGGCGTCGCCATGAACAAACCCTTCCAGCCTGCTGTTCCCACTTCTGAGCGATCGCACAATCCTAACCCCTGCACATTCCGCGCGGTCACTGTTGGTGTCGTTGGTTCTCTGGTTGTCGGCGTCGGAACCACCTATAACATCATGGTGGTTCACGGCTCGTACATGGCAATAGATTTCAGCACTGCGGCGGCGATCTTCGTTTTCTTTGTCCTGACCTTCATCGTAAACGCCGGAATAGGGCGCGTGAATTCCCGATTTGCGCTTGATGGCGGGGAGTTGAGAGCGGTTTACATGATGTTGGTGGTCGCATGCGCCATTCCAACGATGGGGTATAGCGCGCAACTGCTGCCAATCATAACAGCCCCTTTCTACTTTGCCACACCTGAAAACGGTTGGGCGGAACTGATCCAGCCGCACATCAAACCGTGGTTGACGCCGCAGAGCGATCTGGGAATTACGTATTTTTACGAAGGGCTGCCAAGTTGGGAAGCCCGCATCCCTTGGGAAATCTGGATTAAACCGCTGCTGGTTTGGGGGAGCCTCGCCATAGCGCTGTACCTCGTGATGATCTGCACGATGGTTATTCTGCGTCGACAGTGGATGGAGCACGAGAGGCTTGTTTATCCGCTTGCGCAATTACCGATAGAGATGACGGCGCCAAGCAGGGGTTTCGGGCTTAGTCCCCTGTTCAAGGACCGGCTCATGTGGCTCGGTTTTGGCGCTGTATTTCTTGTAGCCAGCCTAAAGGGGCTTAACTTCTACAATCCCGCCGTTCCGCATGTAGAGCTGGAACAGGGCATCCCCATCTTCAAGAACACTCAGACCCTCTTTTTCCGACTCAGTTTCCCCATGCTCGGTTTTTGCTATCTGGTGAACCCCGCCGTTGCCTTTAGCATGTGGTTTTTTAATCTGCTCAGCTTGCTGGTACGCGGAGTTATGGCGTATTTCGGGTATCGAATGACTGAGAATCTGGGTATCTACGGATCGCCTTCCCCTCTCTTCAAGCACTTGGGGATGGGCGCCATGGTTGTGTTGGTAGTTGCCAGCTTCTGGTCGGCGAAAACGCATCTCAAGGCGGTTATGCGGAAAGCGTTCCTAAACAAGCAAGCCGTAGATGATTCCGACGAGATTCTGTCCTACCGGGCAGCAGTTTGGGGGTTGCTCCTCGGATCGCTTTATATGGGACTATGGTTAAACGCGAGCGGCATCCCGGCTCTCATGGTCATCGTTTTTCTGTTTGGGGTCTTTGTAATCTTCATCGGACTGACGCGGATTGTCGTCGAAAGCGGAATGGCGGTCGCGGTTGCTTCGACAATCGGGTCATCCTTTGTCATCTCGGGATTCGGCGCGAAGCGGCTTGGCATCGCCGGATTTACAGGCATGGCCCTTACTTACGTCTGGTCCGCGGATGTGCGGATATTCGTGATGGCGTCTGCCGCAAACGGATTGAAGGTGATTGACGGTTCGGGTCAAGGCAAACGCGGGTTGTTCTGGGCGATGATGTTAGCCATAGTGGTGTGTATGGTGTCGTCGATTTGGATGCTGCTGTGGCTCTCGTACACGCACGGCGGGGTCAACGGGAATGGCTGGTTCTTTGGTGGCGGTGCGAGAGCTCCATACGATTTCATTGCCACGTTACTGATGTCCCCGCCAGACGCGAATTGGGCTGGTTGGTGGATTCAAGCAGTCGGTGGCGGGATCACTGGACTATTGATGTTTTTACGTGCGCAATTCCTATGGTGGCCCTTTCATCCGATCGGCTTTGTCATCGGTCCGATTTGGCTGATGGATCGACTCTGGTTTACCGTTCTTCTCGCGTGGTTAATCAAGGCGTGTATCCTCAAATACGGTGGCTTGAGAGGCTATCGTCGAGCACGGCCGCTGTTTCTCGGTTTGATCTTGGGGCAGTTCACGTGCAACGGCTTCTGGATCGTGATTGATCTGCTGACGGGACAAAAGGGAAACTCGATCTTTTGGATTTGATTGGGAAGAACATCTCGTGTACCATATTCTTATGCAAATTCTTTCCGGAAAGATGATTGCCACATCAAAGCAATGGTAAAATAGATTCCTGCGGATTTGGCAATTCGTGGCGAGTCGGGCTACCACTATTCATTTTCCAGTTTCGTACTTTTTCCAACGCACGTGAACAGAACAAAGGAACATATAACATGAGTCAAGGGAAAGTAGAACCGAGCAGTTTGGACGAATCGGACGGTGCTGAAGTCGACACCTCTTCTTTCATCGAGCAAGATGATGACCGGATGATACTCATACCTGCTGGCGAGTTCATTGTGGGGAGTACGAAGAGAGACGGCTACAACGATGAGCGTCCGCCAGTTACAGTCGATTTGGACGCTTACTATATCGACCGGTGTGAGGTGACCAACGCACAATTCAGGTTGTTCATGGAAGCGGCCGGACACAGAGCGCCGATGTATTGGGACGATGAGAAATATAACCATCCGGAGCAACCGGTGGTGGGTGTTACTTGGCACGATGCCGCCGCTTATGCCAATTGGGTTGGGAAACGACTTCCCACCGAAGCCGAATGGGAAAAGGCTGCGCGCGGAACCGATGGCAGAATGTATCCATGGGGTAACGAGTGGGATAGCTTGAAATGTAATTCGAACATCGGCGTGGATAGCCGCCGGTGCCCCGCTCCCGTGGCTAGCTTTAGCGGCGGAGCAAGTCCTTACGGCGTCATGGATATGGCAGGCAACGTCTGGGAATGGTGCGCTGATTGGTACGGCAGCAACTATAGTCGAAGCCCGCGCAAAAATCCTAGAGGAGCAGATTTTAGCGGTGAACGTGTGTTGCGCGGCGGATCGTGGTGTAGCACCGACCATGCCTACTTGCGTTGTGCCAATCGCAACTGGTTTTCCCCCGATTTCGGGTTTGACGACGCCGGTTTTCGATGCGCTCGCGATGTATGTGCTTGATAAGATGTTCCCGTCCTTGGATCCAGCGGTTCTGCTGACAACTAATAGACATCTTTCCAAAATGAATCTATGTGGTTATAGTAATGTTGGAGATCAGAATATCTACACCGATTGGCAACTTGCCTCGGGGTATCTCAAGTGAAAAACCTTTGGTTTTGTCCAGATTATTACTGAAAAAACTCTTGCCTTGTCACGCCTCGATTTTAACTTGAATACTTAACGCTTATGTGGTATACTGGCATAGCGCTCCTTCTGCAGGGTGCATTTCAAATGATGCCGGGTGTCGCAACTCTATGAAATCAGATCGAATTTACATCGTCGACCGCCCCATAGTTTGGCTAAACGGGAGGAGGCGCGCCGAAACATATTCGCAATATATCGCAGAATACCGCGTGGCGCTCCAAACCCGTCAAAACCGTGTCATCATTGGTTTTCAGGCCGATTTTTGCGAATAGCCACAGTCTGCGACGACATCCGGCATCGCGCCCCAAATTGAATCTTGCAAACCAAGGGGAACAAGCAGTGTAGACGTCAATCATGGAAGATCGGTTGCGAGTCACGGGAAACAGAAAATCCAGAGGGGAAACGCCTCATATGATTGAATCACGGAGATACCTGCCTTCGGCCGGCAAAATGAAGGGCAAGCGGACGAAAAACCTTAACTGAATCGCCCAAATCAATTAATCGTTCATGCACGCCTGTGGCTACTCAACGCTCGGAAAATACTCAGTAACAACTGCTAATATTTTGGAAAGATGTCTAATACCATTTCTATAAAATCGTAGGGCATTCACTATGTGGATTAAGTGAATAAACCTGGATGGATCGGAATAATGAATCTCGTCTCCGCGCAAAGTCGGCGGGGCAATGGATCTCTATCGCGCTCCCTCTTTGGTCGCTTGATTCCCGCCTACGTAGAAAATTGACGATATGATTCAGACATCATGTGCACTATTATTCAGGCGAATTGGTATAAACGCAAAACACGTACTTTCAGTTTTTGGCTTGACGACTCTTTGGAGGAGGAGTATGATTCGCCCAACTTGCCCGCTTGCCGTTCACATCGGCTGCCCGGCCTCCGAAAGAAAGGAGAGTTTATGATTAGAAAGGCAATGGTGATGCAGGTGAATCCCGACAAACATGATGAATATCGCAAGAGGCACAATCCAATCTGGGAAGAGCTTCAAGCTGTGCTGAAAGCGCACGGCGTGCACAACTATTCAATCTTCCTTCATTCGGAAACGCACCAACTGTTTGCGTATGTCGAGATTGAGGACGAATCTCGCTGGCAAAGTATCGCCGATACCGAGATCTGCAAGAAATGGTGGGCCTACATGCGCGATATCATGCCATCCAACCCGGACAATAGCCCCTGTTCCCAAGAATTGAACGAAGTCTTCCACATCGATTAAGAATCACGTCCGTGACGACGATGCCACCGTAGCAGCGGAATAGTAGGACATCAACCACAACCGTCTTTATGGATAGACCAAACATCCTTTATCTCCACTCGCATGACACGGGGAGATACATTCAACCCTATGGCCATGCGGTTGCTACTCCGCGTCTCCAGAGGTTAGCGGAAGAAGGGGTTTTGTTCCGCCAAAATTTCAGTGTCGCTCCTACATGTAGCCCGAGCCGGGCAGCCCTGTTGACTGGATCTTACCCCCACGAAAACGGTATGAGGGGATTGGCGCATCTAGGTTATTCGCTCAATGACTACAAACAGCACATCATTCATACGCTGCGCGGAGAAGGCTATGTATCTGCCCTAGCCGGTATTCAGCATATTGCCGGTGCTGAAGCGGAAGAGGAAGCATGGCGAATCATCGGTTACGACACATGCCTCGAAGGCGGCCAATTCGAGCGGCAGGCGGCTGCATTTCTGGAGGGTGCTCCCACGACCCCCTTTTTTCTCGACGTTGGATTTTTTGAAACCCACCGGGAATTCCCTCCTCTCCAAGACACATTCGAGAACCCGAATTACTGTCTTCCTCCTTCACCCCTTCCCGATACACCTGAAACACGGGAGGACACCGCGAGATACAAAGCGAGTGCTCGAGAATTGGATCGAAAAATGGGGGTTGTGCTTGACGCATTGGAACGATCCGGCTTGGCGGAAAATACCATGGTGATTTGCACGACCGACCACGGGATTGCCTTTCCTCGAATGAAATGCAATTTGTATGATTCCGGCATCGGAACAATGCTCATTATACGCGGACCGGGCGGCTTTGCAGGGGGCAAAGTAATCGATTGTATGACCAGCCATCTCGACATTTTCCCCACGATTTGCGACCTTCTCCAAATTGAACCACCGCCCTGGTTACGAGGTAAATCGCTTCTGCCGCTTGTAAGCCAAGAGACTCCAGAGTTGCACGACGAGCTATTCTTTGAAATAAATGACCACGCCGCGTATGAAGCCGTGAGAGCCGTACGCACAGGGCGGTGGAAGTATATCAGGCGTATCGACGAGCATCGCACGCCGGTACTTCTCAATTGTGATAATGGCGAGAGCAAATCCCTGTGGCTAAACCATGACTGGGAGCATCAACCCGTACCCGAAGAATCGCTGTACGATTTAGTGTTCGACCCTAATGAGAAGGACAACCTGGCTGGACAAGCCGCGAGTCAAGAGATTCTTACGGCGATGAGGGGGTGCTTAATGCGGTGGATGGAATCAACTAACGATTCTCTGCTGGATGATTTCATGCGTAGCCTACCGGACGTAGATAGCGAGCCAACCAGTGGCGTACTTTAACTCGATTATTAGGAGGATGTTAATGCTAGAAATTGTCGGCGAAGGAATTATCTCCCGTGAACCGGGACGCGGCGCCTATATGCCGATTATCACCCCGCTGCCGGACGGAACGCTAATCGCCTGTCAACATGTGGGCACCGAGTTGGGGGCGGCGGACAACTACATCGAGGTGCTCCGCTCCGTTGATGACGGCAAAACCTGGCTCAACGAGGGGAGTATCCATGGCGATGAGCATCCCGGCGACGACTGGAGTTACCGAGCGCCGAAAATTAGTGTTGTGCCCGACGGGCGACTGGTCATGGCCGCAACTCGCTTTGAAGCAAACACAAAGCAACTGTTCGACCCGGAATCGGAAATCCTGCAGCGACCGGAGATGCTTCTCTATTGGTCGGAAGATCAAGGGCGCACGTGGTCTGCACCGCAGGCAGTTCCCGTAAACCTACCGCCCGAGAAATACACTTGCAACGGCACCAGCGGGGTCGAGCAACTCGCCCCGGATCGTTGGATGTATCCGCTGGAGACTTGGAAACCTGAAGGATACGCAGGTCCTCCGGATCAAAAGGCCGCGGCGGTGTTTTCCACGGATGGCGGTCGCACATGGGGAGAATTCACTGTCGTCGCGGACGATACCACCGGGGCGCTCTTGTGGTGGGATCTGACGTGCACCATTCTTCCGGACGGCAGCATCTTCGGCATGTTCTGGGTGCATAAATATGGCACCTCTGAAGATGCGAACAACCATTGGATAATTTCAAAAGATGCCGGGCGCACATGGTCGCACCCTCGCCCCACGAATCTGCGTGGTCAGGTGTGCTGTCCTATCGCGTTGCCGGACGGGCGGATCGCCACCATTTATAATTTCCGACACGATCCTCAAGGCATTCACATCGCATTGACCGATGATCTGGAGACGTATGACGTGGAGAACGAAGTGGTAGTCTTTGACGCAGGGGCGGAGGCGTCACTCGGCACGCCCGACAGCGAGAACTTTCTAGCTGAACATCTGCTCATCGGTTTCGGTAAACCTGGCGGCGTGTTGTTGCCCGATGGCGACCTTATGACCTATTTCTGGTGTACTTCTGCCGGAGTCACGCACACCCGCTGGGTACGTCTGAGAATCAAAGATTAACGCCTCATAGCATTTGTAGCCAGCGACAATTTGTCCGTAGATTTACAAGGGGGAACAGCATGAACGATCCGAAATACAACCTATTGGCAGAAGATTTAGACAAACAGGGCGTTCGGATTGACGCAATCAAAGATTTGCTCAAGCTACAGCACGTTGAAACACCGTCGTGGGGATACGGTAATTCGGGAACACGATTCGGCGTATTCCAGCAGCCCGGGGCGGCCCGCAATGTGAACGAACGTTTAGAGGATGCCGCTACTGTCCACCGGTTCACGGGAATCGCACCGACGGTTGCCCTGCATATTCCATGGGATGAAACGGATGATTGGGATGGAATGAAACAGTATGCGAGCGAGCTCGGGATCGGAATTGGAGCGATTAATCCGAATGTTTTTCAAGCGCAAGAGTATAAACTGGGAAGCGTTTGCCATCACGATTCAGCCATCCGCCGGTTGGCAACAGACCACATGCTGTACTGTGTCGAGATCATGAAGAATCTGGACTCCAAGCTGCTGAGCCTCTGGTTTGCGGACGGTACGAATTTCCCCGGTCAAGCAAATTTTCGAAACCGGAAACGCTGGATGCATGAATGCTTCCGTGAAGTGTACGATGCGCTACCTGAAGATTCACGCATGCTCATCGAATACAAGTTCTTTGAACCGGCGTTCTACCACACCGACCTTGCCGATTGGGGGACGGCGTACGTTATGGCGGCGAAACTAGGTCCCAAGGCACAAGTGCTGATTGACCTCGGGCATCATCCGCAGGGAACAAATATTGAGTTCATCGTCGCTTATCTGATTGACGAGGGCAAACTCGGTGGCTTCCACTTCAACTGCCGAAAGTTTGCCGACGACGATCTCACCGTTGGATCTGTAAATCCGCAGGAACTCTTTCTCATCTACACGGAACTGGTTGCGGCGGAACTGGATCCCGATACGGACACCGACATTGCTTACATGATCGATCAGAGTCACAATCTGAAGCCGAAAGTCGAAGCGAGTATCCAATCCGTATGCAACTTGCAAACCGCGTATGCGAGGGCATTAATCGTTGACCGGGAAGAGCTAACGCAAGCGCAGGAAGCGGGCGAGATCATTGACGCCGAACGTGTTTTGCAACGCGCATATGAGACGGATGTGCGTCCGCTTCTCGAACAGGTGCGTTTGGAAATGGGGCGGGATCCGGATCCGTTGGGGGCATATCGCAAAAGCGGCTACTTTGAAGAGATTAGTCGTGCGCGAGTGGGCGGCAAAAGCCAAGGATGGGCTTGATAGAAGGCGAGCGTTTCCTTAGCTCATTCGCACAGGGCTGTCCATAGTGCTCGATAGTAGTTCATGACACGCTCCGGATCGGAGCTGCCCGGGATTTCAGCTAGACAGTAGCCATCGTATTTCGCCTTCTTTAGCAACGTGAATAGCTCGCGCCACGGATATTCTCGGCGATGCAACTCATTGATGTGGACTAGCCGGATCCAGTCCTTAACCAGATCAAAGTTGCTCTTGACCGACCCGTCAACGACTTCGCCCGGGTTGGAGTTCCAGCAAACCGACACATTGTCGTGGTCGGCAATCTTCATGATTGTTCGGACATGTGGGAGATCGGAGGTTTGTCGCCCGTGAACTTCAAGGCGTATCTGTACGCCAAGATTGTTGGCGAATTCCCCGCACTCGCGCAGCGAGAGTCCGATCTGCTCGAGCGTGGTTTGCTCCGGCACATCGTCGGGCAACCCGTTTGGGCGCACCTTGACACCGAGCGCTCCCACATCCGACGCGAGTTGAGAATACCCCTTGGTTCCTTCAACATTTTGGCGCAACTCTTCGCTATCCGGTGAATGAAATTCAAAAGCGCTGCCCAATCCGGCTAGTTCGATAGCGCTGTCTTCAAACTGGCTGCGTACATTGCGGCGTTCTGCCGCAGAAAGGCCAACCTCAACGTTGTGGGCATGAGTGGTGCGCAATTCCACACCCTGAAAACCGGTGGCTTCGCAGCGTTCGATAATCGTCGGAATGTCCCACTCCTTCGCCATATTGTATGTCACTAAACCGAGTTTCATTGTCTTCCCCCTAGGTCACGGATTATCAATATTGTAGCACCATCCACGCTATCCGTCTAGCGCAAAGTGCCGTTTGGGTTCGCATGGCGCTCCTCTAATCGGCGCGTCTCTTGCCCGCTCGGTCTGGATTGCCAACTCCAGACCGATGGACTAAGCAGTTTCAAAGGATAAAAAGAAAGGCTAAACTCATGAGCCAAACGTATCGAGTTGGGATTATCGGATGCGGAGGTATGAGCAGAATTCACGCGAACGCTTATACCGAAAACCCGAGAACAACACTCGTAGCAGCGATGGATATCGATAAGGATTCGGCTGCCAAACTTTCCCAGGAATACTCCATCCCCGCAGTTTATACCGACTACAACAAACTGCTGGAAACGGAAGACTTGGACATCGTAAGCATTGTAACTTGGCAAGGCGTACGCGCCGAGATTACGATCGCCGCCGCAGAAGCGGGCGTCAAAGGAATTCTGGGCGAAAAGCCGATGGCATCCTGCTTGGGCGAAGCCGATGACATGATCGAGACGTGCGAAAAGCACGGGGCGAAGCTTGTCATCGGACATCAGGGACGTTTCTCGCCGATGAGTGTCGAAATTCGCAGGTTAATCCGCGACGGCGCCATCGGGCAACCGACATTGCTGCACGGCAGATCGAAACCCAACGCCGGGTTGCTCAATATCGGAACGCATGTGATCGACGGGTGGCGCTACCAGTTGTCAGACCCGGAGACCCTGTGGGTCATCGGGCAAATATCGCGCACAACCGACAAGTGGGAACGCCGCACGCTGTGCGAGGATCTGTGTATGGGGCTCATCTGTTTTGAAGGGGGTGCAAGGGGAATATATGAAAGCGATTTGCCAGAACCGGCAATCTCCGGTACGGCGATCCACGGGACTGCCGGACAGATTAGAAACGACGCAGATGGTAAACTCGTGATTCAAACTGACGAAAGCAAGGGGTGGACGGAGATACAGGCAGCGCCGGAGGAGAGCAATCAGTTTCAAGAGCTAATCGACTGGATGGAGGGAAAGATTGGCGATCATCGCAGCAGCGGGCGGCAAGCGCGCTATACCATGGAAATCATGATGGCAATTTACGAGTCGCTGCGTATCAAAAACGTGGTCAACATGCCCTTGGAGACCAAAGAGTCGCCGCTTGAATTGATGGTGCAGGATGGGACACTTCCGGTGCTCAAAGAGGGGCGTTACGACATTCGCAGGGCGTTCCCGGAGCAATAGTAGTATAAGACTGGACGCAAATTATACAGTTGTAGGGTGGGCACTGCCCACCATTTCTTGCGTTGTGCGATCATATGGGCGAATAGCGAATGATCAAGCGAGTGGATAATGAACGCGATAGAACTCCCACAGAGATCTCCGTATGCCGTAAACCGCCTTTCGCCACTCAACTGTCGGTAGGAGATCAAACGAGCGAATAGTGAGTGATCAACTGACTGAATAGGGAAGGCGATAGAGTTCTCATAGAGATCTTCTCCAGGTCGCGACTTCCTTACTACAACCGTCGAGAAGGAAACAATGCTTGGCCTGTCAGGTTTTGTATCTCGTACTCAGTTATGAATTGCAGGGGTAATAATGAGCGCCCTCACCGATAAAGACATTCGCCAATTCCACCAAGAGGGATACCTCGTATTCGATGGTCTGTTAGACGATATTCGCAACGAGCGTATCATGCAGGACGTAGACCAACTCATGGAGGATCGCAAAGTTCCGAACAAACCGGCGATTCCGATGCGCTACCCCGAACTGGGTCTCTTGACCTCTGAACCCGCCATTGTGGATCGGGTGGCAGCCCTCATGGGCGGCAATCGGTTCGTTCACCATCACATTCATGCCGCATGCCACATGCCGGGCGACCCCGGCGTGGCGTGGCACCACGACTACGAGCAATTGCCCCAAACGAACCGTTCGCACCTCATGGTGCATGTCTTTATGTATCATTCCGGATTGAACGGCGAAATCGGGGACCTGCTCGTGCTTCCGGGATCGCACAAGAAAACCATGAATAGAGATGCGTTCCAGCAGTTTGGAACCGCCGATCTTCCGGGATCTTGCACCATTGATGACCTTGCCCCCGCGTCCGTTGTCATTGTCCACTCCGCGCTGCAACATGCGCGCCGCGCCAAACCCGCTAATCCGGGATCCAAACGCTATTTCGTCGACACTTCCTACTGTCAGTTTGGAATCATTTGGCCCACAATCCGTCAGTTCCAGCAGTACAACGACATGGCGCTAGAACTCGGGTGGGATCGAAACGGGAAGTACGCCTATCTCTACGAAGAGGGTCATTTCTTCTTCAAAGAGGACCAAGAAGGGGCGTTCGAAAGTAGGAACCGGGGCAGTTTGGCAATGCAACTCTGACGGGTAGCTATGCACATGCCCGGATTTTTCGCACCTTCACAGTCCATTGCATGGCTTCTGTAGGAGCGACCTCCCGGTCGCGATTCCCTGAACCGGGCAGAATATGCTCCGACTGTTGTATTGCCGCATTAGTATTCCGATACAATATCTAGCATCGCACGTTCTGAATCACTGTAATCATGATTCTATATGACTACCAGAATTCAAACTAGAAAGAGACAAATAGACATTTATGCCCGATTTTAACTTTGTTCCGGAAACTCCGACTCCAGTAGGCCTGCAAAAACAACTCTTTGTTGACGACTACATCGTGACGGAAAAAGATAATGTGAGTTTAGGTGTGGGTGAGGCGAAAAAGTACGGCGTCGTGATGGAACCGACCTTAGTGACAGATTTTCAATCCGGCGCGATTCACGACGGCCCGGACGGCGGTTCTGGCTTTGAATCGCCCTTCTGTTGGTTCTTCTCGCCTCATTGGGATGCCGACAAATCCATGTTCCGCCTGTGGTATATGGCGGGCAAACGTGCCGGTACCGGACTGGCGTATGCGGAATCATCCGACGGTTTCAACTGGACCAAACCCATGATTTCCAAGGATGGGTTGAGCAATCTTGTTACGTGGAACGCACCTGTTCCCATTCTCAATCAAAACAAGAGTGTTGACCTGCTTGATATTGGGTTGGATGGTACAACCGTCATGATCGATCCGAGTGTGGAAATCGGTGCACCCGAGAAATACAAGGTCGCGTTCTATCCAAACAGCGGTGGCATCGACGGAAGGACGCGATTGGGATATTCAGCCGACGGCATCCATTGGAACCTCTACCACGATGGTCACCCGGTAACAGAGCGAGCGGCGGACACTAACAACCAAATACTCTGGAATCCTCTCACCAAACGCTACCTGCTGCATTGCCGCCAAGATTTTGAGGGCGCAGGAGGAATCGGCGAATACCGCGGTGTTCGCATCATGGAACATGCCGAAGGGAACGACCTGCTGAATCATCCCACCGCATGGAATACCCTCACGAAATTTGTGTTGGACGATCCCGACAAGAGCCTGATTCCGGGCACGAAAACTCCCGTATATCAGATTCACACCTTCCCGATGTGGTACTATGAAGGCGTGTGGTTTGGCTTGACGGACATTCTGGCTGCCACCAACAAGCACGTTACCGATGGCGACCAAGATTACCACACTTCTCACGAACGGGGTGTATGGGAATTCTACATGGCGCCGTCTCGTGACGCGGTCAACTACGATTTTAGCCTAGCCGCTTATCCGCGCAAACCCCTTATCCCGCGCGGTCCAGCCGGCAGTTTTGACAAGGATTGCGTGCGTCCACCGTCGAACATCGTTACGCACAACGATGAACACTGGATATATTATCTGGCGACGAATGAACGTTGGGGATGCCATCGCTGGGACGCGCGGCTTGCGCTTGCCAAATTGCGTCTCGACGGGTTCTTTTTTCTCGAAGCGAAAGAGAAACCGGGAACGGTCGTGACGCGGCCCTTCGTGCTTGAGGGGAATAAACTGCGGGTGAATGCTGACGCGGTGGACGGTTATATCAAGGTCGAGGTACTTGAGACGTCCGGCGAACCAATCCCCGGATTTTCGGGCGATTCAGCCAAGGTTTATCGCGGGTTCGACAATCTGCGCCTCGAACCAATCTGGAAAGAGGATGCCGGTTTATCGTCGTTGCGAGGTAAAGAGGTGCGGCTCAAGTTCCATTTGCACAATGCGAAATTGTACGCATTCCAGATCTGCTAACCCTCACCTGTTGTTGTAGGAGATCAAGTGAGTGAATAGCGAATAGGATTTTCTATCGCCTTCCCTATTCGGTCAGTTGATCGATAGAGATCTTCTCCGAATCACGACACTAGGTTTCTATAGCCTACGTTAAACAGCGGAGGCTTTTGGTAGTAGTAGCTATCGGTAGTAAGTCGATTTTTCAATTCTAACTTCAGCTCAAAATGGAGGATCAACTCATGCAGAAGAAAGAGGCGTTGTATGCTGTGATAGGCGGCATTTTCGGGGCAATTCTAGCCATGGCGGCGGGTTCGTTCTCGCCACTCAGCGCGCAAAATGAATCGGTAAACTCCGGGGCGATCACTTGTACAGGGCTCAAAGTGGTTGACTCGGAAGGCATCCCTCGTGTGTTTATGAGCGCCACGGGGATTGCCGTTTTGGGCAAAGACGGAGGGAAGTTGCTTATGAGCGTCGGTAAGGGTAAGGGACAGGTTAGCGTTTACGACAGAGACGGAGAGGGCACGATTATGGGCGTCACCGAAGACGGGGGACGGTTTGAAATGGTTGATAAGGAGGGCACTCCCAGTGCGTGGTTGTCCACCGACAAACACGTCGGCGGGGGAGAGTTTGGCATCTTCGCCAAAAACGGAAAAAGGAGGATGACTATAATCGTCAATGAGAAAGAGGGATCGGTTAGCATTTTCGGCGAGGACAGAGAAGGCGTGGCTCTGGTCGTTAATGAGGATGGGGGACAGGTTGGCGTTTTCGGCAAAGACGGCAAAGGGACCGCGCTCATGAACATCACCGAATTTGGGAACGGCGTAGTAATGACGTCGGATAAGAACGGCCGTATAGACGCTTTAGGGAAGTGAGAAGGTCAACCCAAGAAGAAAAGAAGAAAATGTAATGAAGTTCCCGATTCCAATCACTCAGAACCTACCTCGCCTTGAATTCTGTCAAAGAAATAATCAAGCTCCTATTGATGGGATGCGTGCGCGTGGTTTCACGGATAAGCGATTCCCCTAGAAGGTACATAGTTCTATTATTTTGGGCACACAATCAAAGGTTTTAAAATTGGCTATCGTGGTTCATTGTTTGCGAGAGACTCTAATTAAGAGAGTAGTACCTGCGTAATGATTTGGGGCAATAGCAAGAGTCGGCAAGAAGTCCTCGCCATATTTGATGCACTAAAGGAGCGCCGGGCGAAAATCGAGTCTGATTTCGGGTTCTCACTCGACTGGGGATGAGATTACCGCCCTGGTCAAAAAAGCAAAACAATCTGTATATATTGAGATAGGAACAGGGAACCATCTATGCGCGAGTTGGAAAAAATCGGCGACTGGCATTTAGAGAATTTGTTCAAGTTGAAAGAGGTTTTTACGCCCGAGATAGAAATGACACTGTCCGAAAGTCACAATCTATCATGGCTGAACGATTACCGATGAAAGGAGATTCATTGTGAAAAGGAAAGAAGCGTTGTTTGCGGTGATAGGCGGTGTTGTGGGTGCAGTTCTGGTGATGGCGGCGGGATTGTTTTCGCCACTGCGAACGCAAAGAGAAGTGACAGATGCGGAGTTCGGAACAATACCTGTAGGAAGATAGTGGTGATTGATTCGGATGGCGAGACAATTGGGCTTATGTCAGGCAACGAACATGGGGGTGGGTTAGCGTGTATGGTAAGGGGGATGGCAAACCCGAAATGATCGTTGGCACGGGCGAAGATGGTGGTTTTATTGGTGTGTAGGTGGCAAAGGCGACAAACTCAGCAAAAGTGGTGAAATAGAAATGCTTGTTATTGAATATGGAGGGCGCGTCATAGATGGCACCCGCGCGATTGTAGGCGTTAACGAATCCGGCAACGGTTCGGTATCCGTTTGGGACAGGAACGGTTGTCGCATGATAACTTTACTAGAGTGAATCATGAACGAGTTGGCAATCAAGCAATTTGACACTTCAGAATCTATCGAGGAATCGGTGAGAATTGAAAGGAGAATAATCGTGAAGTGCAGGGAAAAACTTGGTTACATCGCCTTGGGCGGGTTCTTGACGCTAATGGGCATAATTGCAGGAAACCTAACACCGCTTACAGCGCAGAAGGACACTTTCGGCAAGATCACCTGTACCGGTCTAAACGTCGTGAACCTTGACGGGAAAACGGCAGTGGAATTGGCTATCGCTGACTACGGAGGGACGGTCGCCGTCAGGGGGAAAGATGGGAAGATTGCCGCCGCTATGACTATCGAAGAGTATGGCGGTACGGTCGTTGTCTCGGGAAATGATAGAAAGTCTACTGCCGGCATGAATATCAACGAAGAGGGCGGGAATGTCGCTGTCTCTGGCAAACAAGGTAAGTCTACCGCTGGTATGGGTATCACCGTTGGTGGCGGCGCGGTCTTCGTTCAAGACCGATATGGCGGTTTGAAAATCTTGGATTAAACGTCCCTATTCGAGCACCGCAGGTTACTGCTGTGCCTTGAGAGCACCCCCTTTTCTCAGCCGCGCTCGATTAACTTGCAACGATCCATTTTAAAGGAGAAGATAATGCGAAGTAAAGACTTGTTGCTAGCTTGGATTTGTGTTGTGTGTGGCTTGGTCTTGGCGGTAACGGTGGGATTGTTCGAGCCGGTTTTTGTGGAGCGACGAAAAAGGCCCGAGCGATGAAGAATTCAAGATAATTGTACATCAGACGACGAGGCCATTTGAGGCAAGCTTGAAGACGAGCATATCACGCGATCTAGAAATAGTAAAGAACTATATGTTGACGGGAGAATCGACATCGCTTTCAAGTTTGCAGCGAAAGATTGATCGCTGGACATCAAAAGGCTACGAAATTACTCATTTTTCGAGTTGTGCCATCACGATTGATTCCATTGAAAGTGAAATTGTCCATACAGTGTTATTACGGCGTGTTCCGAGCAATTAAAGAAGGACATTTCATGCACGCACCGGCTACCATTGGCGAACTCGGTCTTGCCATATCGTAGAAAACTAAGGATTCAATCTTGATCGGTGTTCGGATAAAGCGCTTAAAGCGTACCGCCGTACGTTGCTGGAACTGGACAGGTGGATAGGCAACGCTAGGAACAATTTCCGAAGAGAATCCTATCGTGTCCGGTCAACGGCGGAGACTTCTGATAGGAAGCAGGTATCGTGGTGAATTCCCGCCCGAATGTTATACTCATCATGTGCGATCAGATGCGCTGGGATGCTGTCGGATTCGCCGGAAGTTCCACAGTCCGGACGCCGCACCTCGATCAATTGACGGCGAACGGTGTTTGCTTTGAAAACGCCTATTGCGCGTCACCGGTTTGTTCGCCTGCGCGTGCAAGTTGGCTGACCGGTCTATATCCGCATGCTCATCTTCAACTGCGAAATTATGGCCCCGCACGAATGGGCAAATTCGGTTGCTTTCTACCTCGCGATTGCATAACCATCGGGGATGTTCTCAAAGCTGCCGGATATCGCTGCGGCATGGTAGGTCCATGGCATCTGGGTGAAGACCACAATCCGCAACACGGGTTCACCGATTTCTGGCGCGCCTATCGTTATCAGGGCCGTCACCCGGATCCGTTGACCGATTATTTTGAGCAGGAAGGAGTCCCGAACCTCTATCTCCGTGACGCGCCCGGGATGACACTATACGAAAACACATTGGTATTGGGAACAATAGACGACCCGCGGCAGCAGCGAACGACCTGGACGGTAGACCGGGGCATCGAATTTATCCAAGGGGCAGACGGAAAGCCGTTTTTTCTGTTCACAAGTATCAAGGACCCTCACCCCCTAATCTTGGTTCCGCCCGAACTTCTGGAATACTATCCGGAAGATCATATTCAACTGCCGACCTCCTTGCGGGACTCGCTTGAAGGGAAGCCCGAGTTTCAGACGAGAGGAAAATTTCGAATTCGCCCGACGGTGACAGACGAGCAGTTTCGCCGGATAATGGCGTACTATTACGCCCTCATCACCCACATTGACGCTCAGGTCGGACGAATCATCAAAACCCTTGAGGAACGGAGTCTCATTGACAATACGATTATTGCCTTTATTAGCGACCACGGCGAATTACTGGGTGATCACGGCTATGTAGAGAAATGCTTGATGTATGAAGCCTCCGTGCGCGTACCGTGCCTTATTTCATGGATCGGACAGGTGCCGGGTGGTAATCGAATTGGGGCTCCACTTGCCGGTGTCGACCTCATGCCGACCCTGCTAGACCTTGTAGATGAAATTCCGCCGGTACAAATTGACGGGCGCTCCGTTGCGGAGGAAATCCTGAATGGTCGAAAGCCTGAGCGTCGACCGGTCTTCGCCGAGATTGCCAGTCTTGACGCGATTTATCATGGTGCAGAAGAGCCGGAGCAACTCGCTGCCCACGTGATGGTGCGCGACGAGAACTGGAAATACATTTGGAACCGTTTTGACATGGACGAACTGTACGACCTGGATGCAGACCCGGACGAGATGAGTAATATCGCCGATGATTCTGAACACTTAAATCGGGTTGCCTCGATGCGCGATCAAATTGTCGAGATGATTTGCCATACAGGTCCTGGACCATACGAATGGTGTTTGCTTGAAAGAGAAAAGAATGAGTAGATATTTTCCAATTTGTGCGCTCGCAATTCTTTGTTGGGGTGGGTTCGCATCTACAAGTGTCAAGGCGGATGAAGGAGAAGGAATTGAAGGACTTGCCGAGGCGATACCCATCTTTGAAAAGCAAACCGCGAAGGCACGATTGGAGATAACAGGTCCTCTGGAGATTGGCTTCGAGAAGCAACTGTTTGTCGATGACTGCATCGTCGCCGAAAAGAGGAATGTCACGCGCGAACTTGGTGAAATCACTAGAGAAAATGATCCCGTTATGGTTGCGGACAAACCTTGGGAACACGCCAATCGTCTGGGTTTCTATATGACCGTGCTGCGAGATGAGAAACACGACCGGTTCAAAATGTGGTATCTTGCCCAACATGGCGGTTGGCAGGATTTCAACGGATTCAACACAGAAATCGGACCGGCGGGCGTAGACATATCGGGCGTCGGTTATGCCGAGAGCGTTGACGGGCTGAACTGGACTAAACCTCTCCAAGATGTTTTCACATACGGCGATATAGTTCGTGAAACTCCCACGCGGCCCGACACACCCACGAACATCGTGATACGAGCCCAATCGTTCAGTTGCTTTATTGACCCGACGGTTCCTTGGGGCGCCCCGGACAAATACAAAGCGGCATTCGATAACCCCGTCGATCAAAGGCCCGATGGAGGCGATGTGGCATGTGCGAGTTTGGCATATTCCCCCGATGGCATTCACTGGACCTATTACAACAATGGCGAGCGTGTTACCTATCGTGCCGCGGATACGCAGAATCAGATACTCTGGGATCCGATAAGCGAGCGGTACCTTCTCGTCACTCGCCACGATCTCGCAGGTGATGGCGCCGAACAACGAGAAACGCGCGGCACTCGGGTAATGGCGCACCACAAAGGCAACGACTTAATCAATCACCCAACGGCGTGGCGGGATCTTCAAATCCTCGGACTCGATGACCGAAAGCGGCGCCAAATTCATGCCTTGACGGTTTGGCCCTATGAGGGAGTGTATTTCGGTTTCATCGGCGCCTACGAATTCTTGACGGATGACGACTTTAGCAGAACGCCGGGAGACTTGGAAACGCGGCACGAAGAGAACATCGTTAACTTCTATATCACGACCAGCCGCGATGCTGTTGATTGGGACATGAGCTGGGTCTATGCCTCCAAAGCCCTGATTCCCCGCGGCCCCGCCGGTAGTTTCGACAAGGACGGTATCCACGTGCCCAACCTGGTTACCTACGACGACCGCCACTGGCTCTTCTACTGCGGCATGTCGGAACGGTTCGGACACGACGATCCGAAGGGCGTTATGGGGATTGGGCTTGCCACTCTGCGGCTTGACGGGTTCGTCTGTCTTGAAGCGAAGGAGGATTTTGGGATGGTCGTGACGAAGCCGTTGAAGCTTGATGGGAACAAACTCCAAGTCAACGTCGAGGCTGCAGATGGGGAGTTGAAGGTTGAGGTGTTGGATGCGGACGGCGTTCCTATCAAGGGGTTTTCCGGGCGCCGCGCAGAGACCTACGCCGGTATCGACGGTTTAAGGTTTGAACCGCTGTGGGCGGGAAAAGACCTGTCCCAGTTGGTCGGAGAGATAATTCAGTTGAAGTTTTCCTTCAAAAACGCTAAACTCTACGCGTTCCAAATTCTGTAGATTATACCTGCGTCGAAGGAAATCATTACGACGTTGGCTTAAGTAAAATGCTAATTGTGTTCACCTCTTTGTTGCACAGTTGCTAAGAATTAGTCTTCGGAGTTTCACGCTGTTAGGAGCGGTACAATATGGTTAATTTTGCGGTTGTCGGCTTGGGTATGGGAAGAAACCGAGCGCAGATGATTAAGGACACCGATGGCGCCGAGTTGAACTGTGTCGTCGATTTGCAGGCTGATCTTGCCAAGAAAACCGCCCAAGAACTTGGCACGGACTGGGAGGCGAATTTGGACGACGTTCTTGGTCGAGGCGACATTGACTGCGTCATGGTAATGACGCCAAGCGGTACCCATGCGGAAATTGGCATACGCGCCGCGAAGGCTGGAAAACACGTGGTTACTACAAAACCGATGGATGTCAGCACCGAAGCCTGCGATCGACTCATCGCCGCCTGCGACGAAGCGGGGGTCAAGCTCGCCGTTGACTATCAAAGCCGTTATGTGGATAGCAACTATCGTGTTGCCGAAGCACTCAGTAGAGGCTGGCTGGGGAGACCTATTCTGGGAGAGATTCGCTTCAAATGGTTCAGATCCGACGAATACTTTGAACACAACGGGAGTTGGCGGGGAACATGGAAGATGGACGGCGGCGGATCTCTGGCAAACCAAGGAGCCCATCTGCTTGATGTCATCAGTTGGTTCATGGGCGATTTCGAATCGGTCTACGGCGAAACAGCAATTATGAACCACGACATCGAAACCGAAGATATCGGGCTTGCCATTGTCCGTTTCAAGAGTGGAGCGAGAGGTGTCATAGTTGGAACAACGACGTTTCCAACGAATGCCTACTTCAGCGCGGAGGTGCACGGTACGGATGGCGGAATTTTAATTGAAGATGTGCTTGGTGGCAAGATGCGAGTTTTCGGCGAAGGGCTCGAGGAACGGCTACTGCAAATCGACAACCCGATTCAAAGCATTGTCGAGGATGTGGTGCGCGCGGTTGAAGAGGGCGAAAACGTGCGGGTTGACGGCCGGGAAGGTCGCCGCACCGTCGCGCTCTTGGAAAAAATTTACGAGTCCGCTCGAACGGGGAAGTCCATCGGACCGTGAGGTAGCTGTTAGATTGCGCCGCACATGTAAAATTTCATCATCTGGATTCAGGAGAAATACCTGTTTACTTCTGCGAAAGGGACTCCGCACAAACTATGGGCTTAAAACACGATGACGGCTGGAATATACCGACAGACTATCCATTCTACCCGTCCCTGCCCGCAATTTACCGGAATGTGAAGTTTCAGTATGTCTTCTTTCACGCGGATCCCACTGCTATCCAAGAATTGTTACCTGAGCCGCTGCAGTCAACCGAAGACGGACTTTGCGTGGCAGCAGGCGTAGATGTGCCCTTCTACACCAACTATGGGCAATTTCAGGAATCGTTTGTGGTGATGCGTTGTCGGTTTAGAAATCAGGCTGGTTTCTTCTGTTCCCACGTTTTTCATAATGGCCCCGCCGGAATCGCCGCCGGCAGAGAGATATATGGGACACCGAAAATCTATGCCGAATTAAAGGTTCGCCAAGAAGAGCGATCCATACTCACGGAGACTTTTCTCAGTGGCGCGCCGGTTCTGCAAATAGATTTCAGCATGACAGAGACGGCTCGGAAAGATGCCATGCCTCCCTTGACCCCCGCATGGCGTTTAAAAGTGATTCCTAAGGCAGATGGGCCCGGACCCGCGCTGAAACAGTTGATTGATTGTAGCGAGACTACCCAGGACCTAAAAGTACATTTCATGGCAAAGGGGAGGGGAAGGGTTGTGTTTGGACAATCTTCCTTGTGCGATCTATCCTCACTCACTCCATTGGATTATGGAGACGCGTTTTACTTGGAGTGTAGCTATTCTGAGGAATATGCCAAAATCGCATACGATTATCTGGCGCAAGAGTTATCAGAGAGTCAAGCGTAAGGTATGTATCACAAATCACCGGGACGGGCTTTACCTATCGGAAGTGGCGCGAGTCACTCCGTGAAGAATAAATGAACGAAGAAGAACGCTATCTTTTTGATATACAGGGTTATCTGGTCGTGCAAGATGTACTAAGCAAAGCGGAACTTGCGCAGCTAACGGGGCTGATGCGCCCGCAATTCGAAGCAGAACCAAACAATGAGGACATTTATAGCCAGCGATTTGGTGGGTTTCTCCAATTGGAGAGCGATGCCTTTCGGAATCTACTAAATCATCCGCGCATCATGCCATACCTAAAGGAACTGATAGGCGATCGATTTCGATTGGATCACGCTTACGGCATCGTGATGCGGAAGGGAAACCTCGGGTTAAACTTGCATGGCGGCGGAACGCCGTACAATCCGTCGCAGTATTACGTGTGCCGGGACGGGCAGATGTACAACGGACTCACGGTAGTCTCGTGGGCGTTGACGGATATGCTCCCCGGCCAGGGCGGGTTCTGTTGCATTCCGGGCAGTCACAAGAGCAATTTTTCCTGCCCTCCGCAGTTGAAGGTTGTCAAAGATGAACCTGAATGCATGGAGGGCGTACATCAGAAGGAAGGGGATGTCGCAATTTTCACCGAGGCGTTGACCCACGGCACGCTGCCGTGGGAAGCGGACCATCCCCGGCTTTCGATTCTGGTCAAGTACAGCCCGGGCCACGCTTCTTGGTCGCAGAAGCAGTATCCGGATGAAATGCGCACCCAAATGAACTCGGAGGACCAGCGACTGTTACTGGAACCTCCCTATGTCCACGGTCGGAAGGCGGTCGTGGACTAGAAGGAAATTCACAACTACACGATCATTCTCATCTTTCTGATTTCAACGCGTTAGTCATATTCGACTTTCAAGGAGATTCAACACCATGCCAAAGCAACTTACCTCGAAGCAGCTTGAAGCCTATCACCGAGACGGTTACATTGCCGTCGAAGACCTCGTGTCACCCAAGGAGGTTGAGGGGCTAAGTCGGCGGCTCCGGGAGTATACGCACGAGGGCAGACCGCCGGGTAAAATAGGACTCCAGGTCGAGCCGCGAGTCGCAAGAGGGGAACTTAAAGTCGATCATCCGGGCGACGGGATTCGAAAAGTAAGCAACCTTGTCCAAGGCGACGACATGTTCCGCGCTCTCGGTATGCACGAGAACATCGTCGGCATAATTGAGCAGATATTGGGACCGGACATCAAATTCTTCCGCACCGATATGCTGATGAAACCTCCCGAGGTCGGATCGCAGAAGGGATGGCATCAAGATTCGCCGTATTGGCCCATCAAACCCATGGCGCTGTGCTCGTGTTGGTTCACCCTTGACGACGCCACGCCGGACAACGGGTGTTTGGCTGTGCTTCGCGGTTGGCACAAAAAGGGCCCGCTCCCGCACGTCAAGGTCACGGATGATTTTGTCATTCAGGAGGAGCATTGGGACCCGTCTGCCCGCATCTTGGCCCCGGTGCGGGCAGGAGGAGGAGTTTTCTTCCATTCGCTGCTCCCGCACTACACGGCGCCCAACCGCTCCGATACGTGGCGGCGCGCAATCGCTCTATCTTATATGTCGGCAAAATCGCAATACACGAAGGAAGGGGAAGGGCCGATCTACTATCACGTGCAAGGACAGACATACCCGGGATGCGTGCGCTAAGCATACCTGAAATCACTCAAAGGAGAAAACTATGGCAATAAAAATAACTTGGGAACAGGGACCGGCATATCCGGCGTTAATTAAGGGGCCGTCGGCAGGTATCGTAGATGGACGGTTCATGGTTGCCGGGGGAATGTCTTACCCTTGGCGCGAGGTTGAGTACGGATTCTGGCTCGGGATTGACGAAGAAACGGAAGCAATTCCGTCACTTGTCGTGCCCGGCGAGCACATAGAGAGCGCCATCGGCAAATGGCATCCGCTCCCGCCTTTGCCGGTAGGTCCCGGTTGGACCTCCGGCGCCGCAGTTGCCGGAGGTTTGGCAGTCGTTGGCGGACGCCGTCGTGCGGTTGGGATGCGCGCCATAGCGGATTCCTGGTTTCTGGACGTGCGAGGCGGCGAAACCACATGGGAACGCCTTCCCGATCGACCGACTCCTGCTATGGTGCCGACGACGTTCTCACACGGCGACTTCCTTTACACCGCTTTCGGCACGGATTGGCAGCCTCATGAACATTCGGTTGAAGACACAAACATTTACCGCATGGATGTCGCTAAACGATCGGGCTGGGAAGTCGTCACTCGGTTCCCGGGCAAGCCCAGATGGTTTGCCGGAGTCACTATCTGCAACGGCAAACTCTACGTCATCAGCGGACGCGACGCACCCATCGGTGGAGTAAAGGACGTTTATCCCTATAACGCCCATAGATTCGGAGATGATGGTACCGCGGTGTACATTGCTTTCCGGGAAGTGTGGGAATACGACCTACAGACGGGAATGTGGCAGGAACTGGCGCGCCCTCCGCGAGCCTTTGGGTGTGAAGCTTTTACCGTAGCCGATCGATGGATTGTGTTGACCGGCGGTGACAGTTGGGTGGTACACCCCGAGGGCGTTTCGGTTTCCATTAAGAGCTACGAGTCGGAGCTTGACTTTTTCTGTTACTCTCACGAGACGTGGGCTTATGATACGCACACCGGAGAGTGGTCGGCATTGGATCCGCTCCCATACGGCGTGTGTTCGCACAGGGTTGCTATCTCGGGCAATCGCGTTTTCACAATCGGTAACGAGACCGTGGACAAGAAGCGGAGCAATGCCTACGGAACGGTGTTTGAAGGCACCATCGAATTCTCATGAGCCGTTGGTAGGAGCGATAACAGCTTTTAATGGCAATGTCAATTGGTTGCGAAACGCGGGTTGCTATGCTATAGTCAAATCCATTCAGATTAACACACATTTCGGTAGGTGCGGTTTCCAACCGCACCTAGGAGACTATATAAACACCGAATCGGCTAAGAATCCGAATCTGCGCAGTGTACAAATAAATACTGGATTCCTATACAGCCCGAGAGAGGAAATCATGAAAACCTATCGAGCGGCAGTCATCGGTTGTAGCCGGATGGGCGCGTTCATTGACCACGAGGTGGCAAACTATCGTGGCATCGTACGTCCCTATTCGCACGCTGCCGGTTTCTATGCGGAAGAGCGTACGGATCTTGTTGCGTGCGCCGATCTCCGTCCATCCGTGATGGAGGAATTCGGCAGACAGTACGATGTGCCGAAGCAACACCAATACACCGACTATCGAGAGATGATTAAACACGAAAACCTCGATATTGTGGGTGTGGCAACTCAACCGGAACAGCGTGCCAAGGTGGTCATCTTTGCAGCGGAAAACGGCGTGAAGGCGATCTACGCCGAAAAGGCGATGGCGGCGTCAATGGACGAAGCAACCGCCATGGTCGAAGTGGTGGAGAGCAACGGGGTGGCGTTCAACTTGGGGACGAACAATCGCTGGAACACCGGTTTTGACAAGGTGAAAGAAGTCATCGACAGCGGCGAGTTGGGAAAACTCCGGACGCTGATTATCTACTCGAACCATAACCTTTTTAACAAAGCAAGCCACAATTTCGATCTGCTGCTCAGATTGAACAGCGACTGTCCCGCCGAATGGGTGTCGGCTTTTCTTCCGAAAGGCGACGACCAGATCGATGGCGATGTAGTGCGGGAAGATCCTATCGGGCAGGGGACGATATCTTTTGAGAACGGCGTGATGGCGCACGCTCTCCTCGCTCCAACCGGCGGTACCGAGGCGATCTGCGAGAATGGATTAATAAGGCGATTGGACGCTCGCGAGTGGGAGATTCGGCGGTCTACGGACGTTCAGGGTTGGCGTACCTGCCTGATTTCCGACACCTTTCCGGAATTTGAAGAGACTAGCGCTACTTCCAATCTCATCAAAGACCTGGTCCACGCATTGGATCGCGGCGATGCGACTACCAGAGGAGGTGTTCGGTGCGCCTACGCCAGCACGGAGCTAATCTTCGCTTTTATGGAATCGCATCTGCGAAATGGGGAACGGATAAAGCTTCCATTGAAGGGATCAAAGCTGCGTCTTAACCGGGAACGCGGTCCCCGCCAGCCAAGGTTCAAACCTTAGGCAACGTAGTCTTAGCCTCAAGGAATCAACGCAGAATCCAAAGGCTCCCATGGCACGTGAAGAACAAGACATTAGACTCCTATGAATAGGAGGGAGAATCCTTTATGACTTCTGATTTGCGACAGGCATTACTGCATTCTGACCCGAGCCTCAGCCGCTTCAACCCTCTTGAGCGCATCCTCTTCTACGATGACTTCAACCAAGGGATGCAGGGATGGACCGCGCTGATTGGAAACTACGAGGACTCCCTAGACTCAATGCTGCCTGAATACAGGGACATACGCCCGCCGATGCTCAGCAATCTGTCCATGTGGGATAGCGGCACCGTAGGCACCCTAACAGGCAACTACGCCTTGAAACTGGCAACGCGCCCTCGTCCCGACTCCATCAGCGTCGGCATCAAGCGGATGACGTTCCGTCATGCGGGACCTATTCGTCTGGAGGCTTTTTTTACGTTTAAACCGGAGGCGACAGAGTTGCGTTTGGCAGAGACGGATGTCCGTGCGGTAGGCGTGCTGTTTGATTTGCAGGTAAGCGATCGGACAATAGAAAACCCGCTGCGCGTTATGCCGCACATACGCTACTTGAACGCTCTGGATGGCAAGGCGGTGGAGCGCTGGCAGTACAAAAGTGAACGGATGTCAATGTACGAAATCGGCGGTAGCGGCAAAACTCGCTCGCACTTTCACCTGGCCCCGGAGGGATGGGCCGATCTGCCCGGTGGTGATCAGCGTCTGTGCTATAATGAGATTGCTACTAAACACAACTGGTACTACCTGCGCCTCGACTTTGATTTGGAAACGATGTCATATCTGGGCCTACAATGTAACGATCGCGTATTTGAAGTCTCCGATATCGAGCCGATGCAGATACCTGCTATGCCCAATCTGTGGTGCATGTTGAACAGTTTTTTCTGGGTGGAAAGCGATTGCGATAGCCGCGCCTTCCTTTATTTGGATTCTGTACTATTGTCGGCGGAAATGGGGGAATGATTATGCGACAAAGTGCCACCGCCACCGTGGAATTAAATACGGAGTGGCGCGGTAAATTCACCGCCGAACCGTTCGAAGTTGCCTGGGCGTCTGAAGCAATCTATTTCATTCGCGCTCTCGAATCGGAAGGAGTTCCCGGTGGCGTTAACGCGCGCGTCCAGATTTCACCGGACGGCATGCATTGGTGCGACGAAGGCACGCTTGTACCGCTCCCCTCGGCTCCCGGCACCGCCTACGCGCGGGTTACTCACTTTGGAGGATGGCTGCGTTTGGAAGGAGAGCTTCCCAACGGGGCGCATATGAAGGTAATTGTGCACCTCGTTCTAAAATCGTAGGCCGGTTATGCCAGTTATTTGCCGCGCAGATTCCATCGATTCTTCAGTTTACATTGAGTTCAAATCCATCTATCGGACTTGAAAACTGCAATTTTTTTGTTGACAAACATCCGAAACCTTTGGTAAACTAATGGCGTAACCTGAAGGAGAATCAACCCTTCGGTTGGATTTTCAATCGCGGAATCACAAACCATCGCAGTGATACAGAGGATATGATTCCGTGCATAGATTAGTGAATTGACTATCAGTTAGATGAATACTGGTAGAAAAATAAAGTAATGAAAGGAAAAATGAGTCATGACTCATATAATGACACAAACAAGCGCTAGGGTCGCCTTGAGCGTATTGTTTATTCTCGCATTGGCATGCCCGGTCGCCGTCGCCGGATTGGTGCTTAATTTTGACGCCAACACCCAGGAAAGAGCCGACGATGAGTGGAAAAACAGTGCCGATTCAGGTGGTGCGGTTCCAATGTCTGAAGACAAACCCGGCCTCGAAGAGGGAACGATTGATGTCGCTGGTATGTCATTCAACAGCAAGTATTACACTGCCACGGCGCCTCGCCAGTCGTTTGTCAACATCGACAACGCACCCACCGATGATATCCCGACGGTTCATCTTGAAAACTACACGATGGGAATCTTGGTGAGAATCAATGGCGGTCTCTTGGAGGAAGAACATCAGATGCTGGGAATCCAATCTGATGCCCCTGAGGCAAACCAAACCTCGCGTATCTGGGTGAGCAACGGCGATGCCGATAACCCGGCAGGGAACATTACCAATGTCAACGTTATGCAACCAGCCATCGGTCTCCGTGAGGACTATGGACTCGCGGACCACGGTCTGAGCCTTGGTGTTGGCACGTGGCGTTGGGTTCATATATCCTTTGAGAGCGGGATTGCCATAGACTTCTACATTGATGGCGAACTCACAGGGTCGCTTCCCTCCGGCGTTACATGGGATCCCGAACGTCCGATGAACATTCATGCGCTATTCTGCCACAGTTTCGGCGAGAGGCATCGGACCTTCAACGGTTCTATCGCCAATTACAGAGTGTGGGATGAATACATGACCGAGGATCAAATCAACGCTGAAATCGGCGCTGGTGGCGGTACCGCGGTCGAGCTTGGCGACAAAGTTACGACAACCTGGGGAAATCTGAAGACCCAATAATTGTACGTATCGGCCCTTCGGAAGGTTCGTTGACGATCAAAGGGGTGTTTCGAAATGCGATATAGGGCACGGTGCACACGTCAATGTGTGCGTCGTGCGCGACATCGTACACTGTTCCAAACAGGCCTTGGTCGTCAGTGAACCTTCCAAAGGTACTCACGATTTAACACTGACTCCGTAGATAAATTAGTTCCCGAGTTTGGAAAACCAGCACGTACCTGCCCACCGGTTATCCCTCCAAAAAGTAACATATTCTCTCCATCATCCGTCAATCGTTTTACATCATCGAACCCTCTCCGGCGAATTTGCACGCCCACGGATATTACTCAATCAAGTAACATGGCATTCCCGGGTAAAGATTGTGTACAATTCATTGAGAATTCACTGCTCGAAAATCGGCTAACTTGCAACATCTCGCTGAACGGACGGTGTCAACCTATAACGCGGAATGTGAGTTTAAATTTTACGAGTTTATTGTTGAGTCGATGAATATGTCATACATGGAATCGTGTGATAGCCCGTTTCACTAAGGTTTAATTTCCTCGCTTCATTGGGCTTGCAAGCTATCATTGCAAATCCGTGGCTGCGAAGGTTATAATTAGCAGCGCATCTTGATCCGTTCATAATCGGAATTGAGTATTCTTCTACATCAATTTAAAACGGAGAAAAACATGTACAAATTCGTGTTTACACTGAGCATGACATTGCTGCTGCTAGTTGCCAACACTTCCAGCGCTTGGTGGTCCGGCGGTCACGGAATCCTCACGCGTGCGGCTGTGAAAGCGGCGCATGATGAGATGCCCGAGTTTTTCCGTTCCGGAGGTAAGATGATTGCGCATTGCGCATTTGATCCCGATGTTTCTAAGAATCGAGGAACTCCCGTCGTAAGGAGTAGTGAACACTCTGAGCACTATATCGATCTCGAATTGTTAGACGGACGTTCTCTGCCGAAGAATCGTTACGAATTCATACAGCTATGCACTGAACTCGGCGCACGACCGGAGAAGGTAGGGCTTGTTCCCTACGCGGTAGCAGAATGGACGGAGCGCCTCGCTGTTGCTTTCGCTGAGCACCGCAAGTGGCCAGATAACCTGTTCATCCAAAACAAATGTTTGGTCTACGCAGGCTTTCTCGCCCACTACGCCCAGGATATGTGCCAACCTCTGCACTTGACGGTCGATTATAATGGCCGCCGTCAGCCAGACGGATCGATTCTACACAAGGGAATCCATGAAAAAGTTGATGCCTTGGTTGAGTTTCTTGAGATGAGGCCTGATGATTTGGCGGAAGCGCATGAGATTGTTCCATTAGGAAACCTAATGGCAGACATTTTGAAGTCGGTTGAAAGCGGGCACGCCCTCGTCGACAGGGTTTATGATCTTGCTGACAGCCTTCCCAACACTCGTGATAAGGAGTGGGTCTCCGTGCCAGCAGTTGTTGAGTTCGCGCACGAGCGTGCCCGCGAATCCGTACGGTTGACAGCTTCGCTATATCTAACGGCTTGGAAGATTTCGAAAAGCGTTGAATTGCCCAACTGGCTAAATCGATCCGCGTCCGACAGATAGAAAGTTTCTCCATCTGATGACCGAGGATTGCGGAACGGGTCGCGCTCAAGTGAATTCAAGTGAGTTCGGTGGTATGTATTCTACGGACGTGGAACCAACCCAAATGTGGGAACCGGGTCGCAGAGAATAGGGTCTATGATGTTCATTGTTAACATGAGATGAAGAAGACAGATCCACCTATTCACTAATGTGATGGCTCGGAGAAAATAGCGCAGTTTTCTGTATGGCCAATTATTAGTTTCCGTGAATCCGCTATGAATTTAGGTCAATCGACCGATTGTAGAGTCTCCTGTTGTTTCAGAAATGGTATAATATCTAAATGAATTATCCCAATGACAAACAGTCACAAGGCTCCAACAGACCGCTTAAAAGATGGTCCGCACCATTCTTGTTTCCTATAGCACAAGTCTTGTCTTTCATTGTTTGGGCGAGTGCTGTGATTCTCGGATCAATCGGCACACTTTCGTATGCAGAAATCATTGTCAATTCGGATGTTGATGGCATTTCTGTCGAATTCAATCTTCCCCCCCTGAATGTAACCTCAATTGAGCGAAACGGAGTGGCGTACCAGTCGGTGTCGTATGAAGAATGTGGTTTTACCTCGGAAGCAGGTGATCCCCACCTTCCGGTCTCGCGAATCCTACTTGGTGTTCCTGCAGACGCAAGCTTCTCTGTTGAGGTCCTGGACGCAACAAATGAAACGCGGTTGAATCATCGCCTGCCGCCTGTTCCGCATCAGGTTCTCTCTCGAGACATCGACAACCCCACATCCTGGAATGACATAGGTAGGTCTCAAGAACAGATCCAAACCCCCACAGAGCAGTGGCGTGAAGATGGACCCGCATACCGAACGGGGGCGCTTTTTCCCTCTGGTCTTGCGGATATCGTTTATGAAGGATACATCCGATCTCAACGTGTTATTTGCCTCGCACTGCATCCCATCCAATATAACCCTAAATCTAGAGCGCTCCGACTACATCCCCGTATGGTCGTCCGCGTAAATTTTCACGCCTCGGAACAAAACCCCGTTTCGACCTTTGGAACATCACTTTCTCAAAACAGCATGTCTACGTCTTCGATTGTTGAAGAACCCGAGAGATTCGAACGCACCTTCCGCAATCTCCTGTCAAACTATGATGCAGCGAAGGCATGGCGTGCGCCTAGAGAAAAAACATTGAGCGCCCCCGCTATACGGCAGGCCCATGCATTGATCCCAAGCGAAGCCCAATACAAGATTCTAGTAGAAGAAACGGGCATCTACAGATTGACAAGGGACGATCTCATCAACAATTGGGGAATTGATTTGAGCCAAGTGCCGGTGCGCAATCTCCACCTGAGAATCGGCGACGCGGAAGTTCCAATCTATATTCATGGTGAAGAAGATGGAAGTTTCGATTCTGGGGACTATATTGAATTTCTCGGCTTGGATGCTCGGAACAGGTACACGAACTGGAATGTCTATTGGCTGCGCGTGGAACGTGAACCCGGAATACGCGTGTCACAAATCGATGCGACTCCTGATGATCCGACAGCAACCGTTATTCCCGTGTTCCGGTCAAAGATTCACTTTGAAGAAGATTTGCTGACGAGCAACTTGGAACATCGTTTCCCGGACAGTGTTTCTAAAGGAGATAAACACGGTTGGTTTGATGCGCTTGACTTTTGGTATTGGGATGGAATCCGTAATTCGAGCGACTATAACGAGATGAATCTAGAGTTTCCGCTTTTTGACCTCGCTCGGAGTTTTGTCCAGCCAAAGATTCGCGTGTTGTTGCAAGGCGGTACACCAATGGCGCATGAGATTTTGACATCCGTTAACGGTGTTCGAATCGACAACGCGAAATGGAGACGGCAAGACACGATCACTGTGGAGAAAACTCTGCGTGTTTGGGACAATCTGAAGGATGTCACGAAAGGTGATTGGAACACGTTGAACCTCACCCGGGTTGATACTACCGTAGAAGATGACACCACCCGCTATCCATATCACGTCTACGTGAATTCGTTTGATGTAGAATACACTCGCTTGTTGAAAGCGGTCAACGACTACCTTGAGTTTTCATCTCCCGCCAGCAAAGAATCTTATGCCGTACGGAAACGGCGCAACTTGCAATACACCGTTCGAACCTTTCTTTCACCCGATGTGGAAGTATTCGAGCATGATGGCACCGGTTTGATTTCGAAGTTAAAGAATCCCACCGTTTCGCGTATTGAATTGGATTTGGAAGAACGTAATCGCCTTCGCGCAATCATGCACGTAAACGCATCGGGAAACTCCGAGGATGTCGATGATCTTCGCTTAATTGTTCCACAGGTTGCATTCGATGCGACTTTCCAGGTCCCGGACACGCATGATTCACAATTTGTGGCAGTTTCGTCTGCGGGCGTACGGACGCCTGTTCGTGTCGAAGAGGTTCCGAAAAGTGAACTGCTCTCACCGGCCAACGGCGCGGATTACCTTATAATCACTCACCCTGTGTTTCGTGAACCCTCCATGCGACTGGCACAGTGGCGTTCCACGCCAAGGGGCGGAGGATTTAGGACCAAAGTGGTTGATGTCACCGAAATCTACGATAGCTTTGGAAAGGGAATGGTAGATCCAAAAGCTATAAAGCGTTTTCTGGCGTACGCTTACCAAAACTGGGAACCTCCGGCGCTTTCACATGTTGTCCTCATGGGAGACGGCACATACGATTTTCGCGGCGTGGACAAAGATCTTTACCGGGAACCGCCCGAAGATCTCGGTTATATTCCTCCTCATTACATTTGGACAAGCTCCTTCGGACGCACTTCTGCCGACCATTGGTACGCTACGGTTAGCGGATTGGACGAACTGACGGATTTTTATGTCGGTCGTTTACCCGCAGAAACTGTGGGTGAAGCGATGGAGATAGTAGATAAAATTGTCAATTACGAAGATAGGAGGCCAAATGGAAGTTGGCGGCGGCAGATTATCTCCGTCGCAGACGATGAAGTAAACAATTCTGGTGATTTCATTTTCAAGAAAAGCTTGAATGAAATTGCCCAGAGCCACACGTTACTTGGCTATGAGACCATAGAGATTTTTCTTGAAGATATCATTGATTTGGTGGAAGCAAATCCCGATGATTACCCCGACACACTCCCCAAGCATGTCGCTAAGGAGCGGATTATTCGGGCCTTGAGCGACGGTGCGATACTTGCTCAATATGCTGGTCATGGCGGTAGAATTGTTTGGGCTCATGAAAACATCTTCGGCAATGTTTCGGTCGATTTAGTCGAACCGACACCGCACATCCCATTCATGCTTGTGTTGAGTTGCTACAACGGCTATTTCGATCAGCCTGGGGAGCCGAGTATGGCAGAGAAACTGCTTAGGAAAGAGAAAGGCGGAATCATCGGTATGCTCAGCGCCACGCGACTGACATACGGAAGCGGCAACGATGCCCTGAATCGAATCATCTTCGATCATCTGTTTAAACGTAATGAACGACAACTCGGTGCGCTTAGCTTTGACACAAAAGTAGAACTTCTAATAAATAGGGGAATAAGCGGTAATATTGATGTGATGATGGGTTATACCCTTTTCGGTGATCCTGCGATGAAGCTGGCAATGGCCGATTACGAGATACAGCCTAAAGTCCAATCCAAGACGGTAGTGCCCGGCGGAACGGTTGAAATCGAGGCCGGCCTGATATTGGAAGCCGTCTACGACCCACGACTCAAACACAAACAGTTTTCTGCGACATCTGACTTCAATGGTAGACTTCAAGTCAAGGCGATATTCCCCGGAAACTATGCAACCGGTCAAGGCGAAAACGGAGCCGTTGAATTCTACACCGGAGATGTGATAGTTACAAAGGAAGCGCAGGTGACTAATGGAGAATTCCCAGCGCTCGTTATAGCTGTACCGGACAACATCAATTCCGGTCCGGCTCATGTGGAATACTATGCCGAAAGTTCCACCCATATCGCAGTCGGCGGGGCGTCACTTACGGTGTTGGAGCCGAAGATACTGGACATTCAACCGGAGGTGGTGGACGAAACATCCTTTCGTATCTCCGCCCAAGTTTCTGACGAATTGAGCGACGAAGGCATCAAAGAGATTGTACTCTCCTGGAGAAATCCCGAGACTCGTAATTGGGAATCTGTAATCATGATTCCGGACCAGCCGCGCGGGAAAGGTTGGTACACCGTGCCGTCACCGTTACTATTGGCTGCCAACGGTGCTGCAATTCGGTATGACATCCAAGTTACTGACATTGATGGGAACGTAATTGTCTCCGATCTGTTGAATTACCGACCTGTGGTTTTTCCGAATCTTACGCTTGTCGATGCAGGTGAGTTCTCAAGAAACGCGTTAATCTATTACCAATATTCGCATGAAATTGATGCGTGGACGCTCAATGCGGACATTCAGCAGGTTGAAGATGTCGAGTTGAAGGACGCGGTGGAGGTGTTCTTCTTTGATGGTAATCCGGATCTCAACAGTGACCACGTGGTAGATACTGAGGCTCGGCAACTCGGGCGCGTCCAGACACCGCCCGAAGCTTGGAAAAGGCGGGATCCCCTCGAAATTCACAAAACTCCACACTTTCAAGGACAAACTCTAACGCAGCCGCGCGCATTTCAAGCGGATCCGCTAAACATCAATTGGCTTGCGACTGCTACTCTTCGCCATGAATTACCAATTGGAGACCACGAAATTTTTGCGTGGATCGATCCCGTATTTGACATTAACGCATCAATAAGCGGAAAAGTAATGGAAGGAGATGACGAAGACAATCTTGGACAGCAGAATCTGCAGGTTCGAGACACTCTGATCGGAAAGACCGCTAAACGGGTTTTCAGCCACGATGGCGTCATCGACTTCCGAATGCCAAGGAATGTCGCTCCCCAACCTGCAGTGTTGACGATAATGGAGATGACAGAGCAAGAGCAACCCCAACCCGTTCAACAGACCAGCTTGAAGCGAATCAACTTGCCAAACAAGAATCATGCTGTTGCCTACAACGTGACGGTGAGGGACTCCGAACCTAATACTCAATTAGACCAAACCGTAACCGCCGAACTTCGATTCGACCTTGATGCGCTCAAGTGGGAGATTGGCGAGGAGTTATTCGGGAAATTGGATTACCGGGACGATGTGGCTCTAATGGATTTCAGTCATTTCTCACCCGAGCAGAATGCGGCGATTAACCTAGGCGCCGAACAGCGTGCCAAAGAGATTGGCGTGTATTTGTGGGTCGAGAGACTTGGGAAATGGACCCGCCTAACCTCCGAGTTGGTCACCGGTTCCAACGGATCTATTGAGGTGCAGCCGACAATTGCGGGCATAACGTCTTCAAATTCTGGGGGCGGAACGCTTGAGAATGTGCATCTGGATCCACTGGGAGCGAGGATGGGTCGATGGGTTTTACTCTTTACATCGGCTTCAAGGTATCGATTGTTAGCTGGAGACAGCGCGACTCCCCTAGAAGTGATAACCTCGGATCGATACGTTGGATTCCCGCAGGATCCGCCGGTCTACATAGATGGTGTTGCCATTGACATTGAGTATGACGAGAGAGATTTTCGATTTGGGGATGTGTTGACTTTTGACGTAATCCAAGACAGTGCGAGCAGAGAATCCTCGTTGTACGCGGTATCTTTCCTTGAGGAGAACAGGGGTACGGGCGTGATACAATTTTTGCGTGTGACGCCGGGCTCAAACATGCCTAGAGATCGATGGGTTATTTTGTTTGTTGATTCGGAGCGTTTTCAAATTGAGGGACAAGAATCCGGGGTGTTGTCGCGGAACGGCAATCCCGTTCAGGGAACAGTTGGGGAAGAATTCAGCTATCCCGAGTACGGACTGTCACTCAAACTTTCCCAAGGACGCTGGAAGTTTGAGGCTGGAGACAGTTTTACTTTTGAAACGAGAGAAGTTGGACGAGTACGCGCGGAGGTTCCAATCCTAGGTCCGTTGACGCTGATGCGAAGTGACGATGTCATTCCTCCGGACATCCAATTAACTATTGGCGAACAAAACTTCGTGGACGGGGACCCGGTTTCTACTAACCCCCTTATCCAGGCAACCCTGACTGACAACAACGGAATTGACTATATCACTCGTCCGTTGCACATGGAGATGCTTCATGATGGGGATTCTTCCTTAATACCTGCAACGGAATACCGATTGAGTCATCTACCCGGCTCAAACCAAGTTGTTCTTAACTATCGCCCCTATCAGCTCGACCCGGGCACATATCAAGTTCGACTCGCTGCAGGCGATTTAGAGGGGAATGAATCCGAGAAAGAGGTTGAATTTCGCGTCCACAGATTCGTGCAATTGTTAAACGCGACAAATTACCCCAACCCGTTCACGGAAGAAACGACCATCACCTGTGAACTCACTGGAGCTGCGGATGAGGTCAGCGTAAAGATTTACAGTCTGTCCGGAAGGCTCGTACAAGAGTTTTCGGAGGAAGCCACTGCCGGATTCATGATGATTCCATGGGATGGGCGTGATCGGAATGATGAGGAGGTTGCCAATGGTGTCTATTATTGCAAGATTCGGGTTGTGCAAGCGGGAGAGAAGGACTTGACTGAACTCATCAAACTGATGAAACTAAAGTAGCTGAATCCGGATGCCGAAAACACGTGTTCATGTGGCATCTTCGACATCAACACAGGGAGATGGTAGCTGTTGAATTCTGGAGAGTCCTACATCAAGAAAACATTCCTCATTTTGACGCAGAATAGGTTTAGGAAGTCAAATCTGAGAATTCGCAACTTGCGCGGCGTTTGCCTTCTATTAGTCCTCCTTCTATGCCAATCCTTGGCTGAAGCTGCTACCAAGTATGCCGGAGAATTCTTGACGCTCGGCGTCGGGGCGCGCCCACTCGGGATGGGAGGTAGTTATGTGGCAATCTCAGATGACTCAACGGCAACTTACTGGAATCCGGCCGGACTGGGATACCTAAGTCATTCCGAGATTTCGTTTATGCACTCTAGTCTGGGCGACTTAAACAGCTATGACTTCGTCAACTATGTTCAACCCATTGGCAGACATACCTCCATGGGGCTTAGCTGGTTGCGAGTGGGTGTAGATGACATCCCGATCACGAACTTGCCCATTCCGTCAGGTGGCGTTGGTCCCGGAAATCGACCTGAAATAAAGCAAACCTTCAACAACACGGACAATGCATTCCTCCTCTCGTATGGCAGAAAGGTTGGTCCGGAGACATGGAGGTTATTTGCAGGGGGAAATGCGAAGGTAATTTATATCTCAGCGCTCCGAAATCTCAATGCAATCGGCTTTGGTGGAGACCTTGGTATCATTTGGCGTTCCGACCGTGAAAAAGCCAATCATCTATCGGTTGGCATAATGGCACAAGATTTCTTCAAGACGAAACTTTACTGGAACACACCGCCCGACGAACCGGGACAAGCATCAAACACGGACACCATTAATCCCAACCTTAAGATCGGTTTTGCGTACAGCGTTGATGCCGCGGCGTTAAATAGCCGACTATTGCTAACCGTCGATACCGATAGCCTACATTCGTTCGAAATGCACTACGGTGCCGAGTACGTGTTTGCAAAGTTATTGGCGTTGAGAATTGGCTTGCAGGAGCGGAAAGGGATTACCACGACTCGCCTTATGACTGCCGGCGCTGGCCTCAAGCTATCGTTTTTGACGGGTTCCGCGTTCTCGGTAGACTACGCATACCTCGGCAATGAGGAACTTGGCACAAGCAATCGGATCTCTCTCATGACGCGGTTTTGATCCGTTACAAAGAGAATTTCGCGCCTTAATTTGAGCCATTCAACACTCCCCCTTCTTCCTACCCCGTCGCTACAGCGTCGTAATCCGTGCTTCTTCGATATGGTTCGAGACGAGCCACTCCAATAAATCTTCCTGCTCATCGGTTAGTTCGATTTCAGCCCGGTTTTGGTCGTCTAGCGGGGATACCACGTAGAACACGCCTTCCTCAAGCAATTCGGAGGTGCGGGCAATGGGAAAGAATAATCTGTCGGGATTGCTGGAGTCATGAAATTTGCCCTCTGTGAAATATGGAAGTTGGTTTCTTAGAGTCTCCGAAATCTCATGCGGTGAAACCGATGTTTTGTCCAGCGGGATCAACGAATATTTTGTCATGGCATGTTCCCTTCAGGGAGTGCGCTCACGCGGGTACAAACTTCCCAAGTACGCTGGGTTGAGCGGCTCCGGTAATCTGCGGAAGCCCCGCAGGATGGCCGTGAATGGCTTCGTTGGCAAGTATTGCGAACGCAATGGCTTCCTTTGCATCGCTAGGAATGCCGTACGAATCAGAGTTTAGAATGGGAATTGGGCCAAACAACCCTTTTAACCGATCCATCAAGGTTAGATTGCAAATTCCTCCCCCGCTAACACAAATTTCATCGATGGAATAATGGGGCAATAGAAATCGGTTGTAATGCTCAAAAATAGTTTGCGCGGTGAATTCTGTGACTGTTGCAACCAAGTCGTCTGGCGACAATTCGTACACTTTTGCTTGTTCGGATGCCTTCTTGGCGAACTGCGCGCCGTAAACCTCCCTCCCGGTGGTCTTGGGTGGGGTTAAATTCAAGAAGGTGTCCCCAAGCCATTCTTCCAACAAAGCCGAATTAGCCCGACCTTGTGCGGCGATTCTCCCCGATTCGTCATACGTACGCTTTCCATGCGTCACGAATTTGGTCACAGCGTCGATGATCATATTGCCGGGACCCGTGTCGGAACCGAGAACTTCGGAGGCACCCGCACCAGCCGGGATAAGGGTGACATTGGAGATTCCTCCGATATTTTGCAGTGCAATCGTCCGATCTGCTTGCCGAAAAAGAAGGAAATCAACGTATGAAACAAGCGGTGCACCTTGCCCGCCGGCCGCAACATCGGCGACTCTGAAATCTTCAACGATCGGGACACCCGTTCGATTCGCGATGACCGAGCCCTCGCCAATTTGCAGTGTGGAGGCGATTGAGTGGGTATCCATCTGTGGAGGAAGATGATGAATCGTCTGACCATGGCATCCAATGAGGTCGACCGTGTCTATAGAGACGCAAGCTTTCTCGGCGAGCGACAATGCTGCCTCTGCGAATTTCTCGCCGAGGAGGAAATTCATCTGGCAGATTTCATCAACTCGGGAAGTCTCGGGGTCAAACAGATTGAAGATGCGTTCACGTAGTCCCTCTTCAAAGGGGAAGCAGTCAAAAGCGATGAGCTTGATTTGAGTAGAAATCCCGTGTCCGCAGATTTCAACAAGTGCGGCATCCACTCCGTCGGCGGAGGTGCCGGACATTAGTCCAACGACTTTTTTCGACTCCTTTTCAAATAGAGATTGTAATACCTTCATCAGACATTTGGGCAGAGCAACGCTATACAGCTACCGAGTGCACGACGATATCTAGATTGATATACGGATTACCATGGAATCATCGAATCGGTGAGGGGCAATCCCAAGCAACCGAGCCACGGGAAAGATTGAAATCTAGGCGTAAATTAGAAACGGTTTCCGTCTTCGCGCAAATTCATCAAGGTCATTGCGCCAACTTTGAAGGATGTCGGCTGGAGATTGCCTAGCGATGAGTGCCCTACGCAGCGAATCCGTTCCCGCCAACAGATCAACAAAGTGTGTCCCATCCGCCACAGAAAACTCGAAACGACTGGGATAGGATTCTATAACCGTCGCTAGAAGATGGAGGACGATCTCAAACGGCATAGCTCGTTCTCTATCCATTACGTGGACACCCACGCCATGGCACAACTCGTCCGAATATTTCGAAATCGACGGCACAAAATGAACGGGTCGGAATCGCACACCAAGAATTCCCAAATCGTTCATGGTCTCCGACCACCCGTCGGCATCCAGCCAAGGTGCGCCAATCCATTCAAACGGTTTTGTCGTCCCACGTCCTTCCGACAAGTTAGTACCCTCTATAAGACATGTCCCCGGATAAAGAATCGCCGTGTCCAGAGTTGGCATACTGGGCGATGAAGGCACCCATGGCAGCCCAGTTTGGTCGTACCACAAATTTCTCCTCCAACCGCGCATCGGAACCACCTCAAGTTGCAGGTCTAGTCGTAATTCAGCTTTGAAGAGAAGCGCGAGTTCGCCGATGGTCATGCCGTGCCGTATTGGGATCGGATGCGCACCGACGAAAGATATGTAGTCCTGCTGAAGCAATGTCCCCTCGAATCGATTCCCGCCAATGGGATTCGGCCGATCCAAAACTATAAACTCAACATCATTCTCGCAGGCTGCCCGCATCGACAGAAGCATCGTGGTGATAAAGGTGTAGTAACGCGCGCCTACGTTCTGAATGTCGTACACCAACACATCGATACCCTTCAACATTTCCTGTGTTGGCTGAAGAGTGTCACCGTAAAGACTGTGGATCGGTATCAAGAGATGCTCATCGCTCGCAGAGGGTACTTTGAGCATATCCTGATGGTTTCCCCATAGTCCATGCTCGGGACTGAAAAGCGCCGTAAGACGGGTCTTCGGGCAGGCCGCAAAAAGGCTAACATTGCTCCGAAGATCTTCATCGACCCCGGTTTGGTTAGTGATTAGACCGATGTTTTTTTCTTCAATTAGGTGTGGTTTTTCACGGAGTAGAACCGTCAGTCCGGTCTCAATCATTAGTTGTACGAACCGAAGATCAATTCATGAAACCTATCCCGAAAACCAAGAATGCCTTCACGGGTCGCTTCCGGATGAACCCGATTTGTAAGCAGTATGGCAAACATTTTTCGTCCAGGATGAATGCGAATGGATGTACCTGTGAAACCGCTGTGATAAAGCGAGCCGTCTTCTAGAATGATCCAACCGACGCTGCGATCCGAATTCAACCCCGCAGTATGGATTTCGCTCAGTTGATCGACACTATCAGATGATAATACACTGTCTCCGTCATTGAGGAGAATCTGACAGAAGAGTGAGAGATCACCTGCAGTTGAAAAAAGACCGGAGTTGCCGGCAACACCGCCCAGAAAATTGGCGTTTTCATCATGGACCTCTCCGCAGAGCACTCCCGCACGCCAATTGTATCGTTCCCCGTTTGCCATGCCTCTTTCGAACCTGTTAGAGTCCTCCGTGGCGGCACAATTGCTTTTCCATGCAGACGGAGGGCAGTACCGTGTTGCCATCATTTGGGCAGGTGAGAAAATCCTTTTCCGCGCCAAACGGTCAAGCGATTGTCCGGTAGTGTGTTCAATAAGTTCGCCTAGCAAAATATACCCGAGACAACTGTAGACAACCTGCTGACCAGCCGGATATTCGAGTCCTATCTTTCCAAGGTACCGTGAAACCTCATCTCTCGATTTTACATTGAGATAGACCGGACGCCACGCGGGCAATCCGGAGGTGTGGGTGAGAAGGTGAAGGAGTGTGATTTCTTCGCGGTTGAATTCGGGAAGGTACGTTTTGACGGGATCGCCTACATCCAATATCCCGTCTTCCGCGAGCAGCGTGACCAGTGTCGCAACCACGATTGGTTTGGTCAACGACGCGACATCAAAGATGGTATCACGCCGCATTGCCTCCAATTGCGGCCGCACCATGCGGTGTCCGAACGCTTCGTGATAGATAACCTTTCCCTCTTCAGCGATTACGGCAACCGCACCTGGGAAGACCTCATCAGAAATACCTTGCTGAAGCAGGGCGGAAATCTGATCAGAACTCATGGGTGTACATCGCGAAAAAGGGGTGATTGATAATGGCTTAAGACATGATGCACATGACTGGGACTTCTAGGTTTACACCTCTGCATCCTTCGCAGTTTTAACTGTCTCAAAACTGTTGGAACCAGTTTGCCTTCGCAACCACGACAAATGCCTGTCCCGGCACGATTTCAAGGTCGCCGTCGAGTTGGCCGGATGCAATATCACCGGGACGGAACGGGTGAAATTTACCGTCGGCGAAAATCGAAATGAGCGAAATTCTAGCCAAAAAGTCCGGATAGCGAGCGAAGTCACTAACATGTTTGATGCTAGTATTTTTGTTAGGAATACCAACCAGATTGGGCCCCGGGATTATTCGAACCGCGCCTTCCACCGGATCGCCGGTAAGCTCCAACATTACGGTGTTCCTCAAGGATACGAGTATTCCCGTGTAAGGCAGAATCGGCGCGTTAGCCGGAAAGTCGACATTGGAAGGCTTGAAGAACGCTTGAAACTGCGTCTCACGAGTCCGTTCCGGCGCCGGCGTGGTAATCAACCAGTTGACATTACCCTCCCCGCCGAGGATATCAAACAAATCGCTAACCTTTGCGACAGTACGAGATGCGCCGTTGAATTCAGTGACCACGCTCGGAAAATGAACCAAACTGGTACCGGACGGCACTGTCAATCTGAAGGTTCTAAGTAACTTGAGTTGTTCAATGAGAGTGTCGATACTCTCGCGGTGGGTAGTATTTCCAACAGACCTATAGCGGATTATCCCGCTCTTGTCTATGACAAACGCGGATGGTTTAGCGAAGAGTCCGCCATCAACCCCGTAAGCCCTAATGGTCTTCTTGTCCTCGTCAGCTAGCACCGGGAATTGGATCCCTTCTGCCTGAACAACCTGTACCTTCGATTTTGCCGGTGAGTCGACGCTTATGACGTAAAGTTCGGCGCCGAGCCGCTGGAATTCGCGATAATTGTCCTGCAACTCTACGAGTTGCTCAACGCAGAACGGTCAGAACACACCACGATAAAAGATGACAATCACATTCTCCGACCCGCGATGGTCGCTCAACGTGATGAATTCGTTATCCGTGTTCGGAAGCGTAAAATCCGGAGCTTCATCGTCAACCTTATTTCCAACTGCACCTTGAGCACTGCTAAGAGCGCTAAACACAAATACAACTATCAAAAGCAAGCCAAATCGGTAGTGTATCTTCACCTTATTTAAACCTCCCATAGTGTACAATATTACGCTGTGATGGCGGTCTATCAATAGAATTGCATTATTCATCTTATCAAATTCTTGCGCAATGAGTCAATCGATTTTTAATTCAGTGTGTCTTGACAAGCGAAAGATCAAGATTGGGCAAAAATCCGAACTATACTTGAAGTTTCTTGAAATCCAAAGGCAATGTTACAGGGGACTGAGATGCATTCCCCGCGCTTCTGGATTAGGAATTTCCGCCTAAGTTGTATTGTTTGCCATGGATATGTTAGAATTAACCCCGATGCTAGACGTCGACCGTCAGTGTCTTTCCTTATCTCCAGCACGGCAGAAAAGTTGCGAAAAATATGTCCTCGATTGACCACGATTTCACCCCTTTCGCAATGCGCATGAGGCGTGAAGGATTATCCAATCACATAATTGAAACCTTCAAGTTCTATTATACGCAGCTAGTTGAAGGACGCACTGGACTCATTCCAGAGTGCGGCATTGACCCTGTTGAACACCTTCCGAACGCAGAAAAGTTCCCGAAAAAGCTGGCGAGAGTGGGAGAGCAGGCTCTGCCCAAGACCATCACATTGAAACTGAATGGTGGTTTGGGGACCAGCATGGGAATGGCCAGAGCGAAATCTTTACTAACCGTTAAAGGTGGACTGTCATTCCTAGACATAATCGCTCGGCAAATTCAATTGTCAGATATGCGGCTGGTCCTGATGAACAGTTTTTCGACCCGTAGCGAAAGTCTCACGGCACTTAAGGATTATCCGGAATTGTGGGACGGAATTCCATTGGATTTTGTTCAACAGAAAGTGCCAAAAATAAATCAGTCTGATCTGAGCCCTGCGGACTGGCCTGACAATCGCAATCTGGCATGGTGTCCCCCTGGACATGGAGATGTGTACACTTCGCTTGTGACAAGCGGTATGTTGGACACATTGTTAGTGGAGGGTTATGAATACGCGTTTGTCTCCAACTCTGATAACCTCGGGGCAGTGATGGACACAACCATTCTCGGTTTCTTCGTCGAAAACCGATTGTCGTTTCTTATGGAGGTAACGGATAGAACTCCGGCCCACAGAAAGGGCGGGCACCTGGCTCGATTGCCTTCGGGGAAACTCATTCTTCGAGAAGTGGCTCAATGTCCGCCCGATGACATTGACTTTTTTCAAGACATAAATCGGCACAAGTATTTTAATACCAACAACCTGTGGCTACATCTGCCCACTTTGAAGGAGGTGATGCATTCAAAAGGCAATATCTTAGGTTTGCCCATGATACGCAACAGTAAGACCGTCGATCCCCGAAATCCTGCATCCCCCAAGGTCTATCAATTGGAGACGGCGATGGGCTCAGCAGTTGGAGTATTTGACGATGCTACCGCTATCCGCGTTCCTCAATCACGCTTTGTCCAAGTGAAAAGGACGGAAGATTTGCTGGTGGTGCGTTCAGACATTTACGTATTGAACAAAGATTATCAAGTTGTGCCCAACCCTAGTCGCGAATTAGATTCTATCCTCGTGAGTTTTGACGATCCCCGCTATCAGCTCATAGACGATATGGAAGCTCGATTTCCTAGCGGCGTTCCGTCTTTGATTGATTGTGAACGCTTGAGAATTGTAGGGGATTTCAAATTTGGGGCAAACGTGACGTTAAGAGGCGAGGTGGAACTGATAAACCTGTCAGGCGAGCAAGCGGAGATTAAGGACGGTACGACGATTGAAGGGTCGAGAACATGGTCGGGCTAATTACTTCAGTAAACGAGACCGTATGAGGACTTTGGGCTACCCTGAATCCCAGTTTGAATTAGCGACTGAAGTTGGCGAAGGGGCACTCGAACGGCTTTTCAGTGAGTCGGAACACCGGCAACTTGACCGGCGCATAGCGGAAATACAACTGTCGTTTCAGCAAGAATCTGACTGGTCACTTAAGGAATTGGAGCAGTGCCAGCGAGCATGGGTTCGCAGCCATTTGGAGAAAGAACACGTTGAACAAACGCTGGAGTTGGCAATCCGTGCACGCGATGATTTCTCCGTACTCGTGACCATAGGAATTGGCGGATCGGATTTAAGCGCGCGAGTATACCATGATGTGCTCAATCATCCGTACCACAATCATCTATCCCGTGACCAACGCGGCGATGCACCCGAGGTCTACTTTACAGGTGATACGTTCGACGCCTCTCGCCTCAAAGGTCTGTTGGAAACCTTAGCGGCGCGAAAGCTGGTGGGCGAGACACTTTTCAACGTCATAAGCAAATCGGGGCGAACGGGCGAAACCATTGCAACTTTGATGATAGTCCGCGACTGGATACAGAGGAACTCTAATGCGGAGTGTCCGGAGTCTTGGCGTCGTCAAGTTGTAGCAACTACTGGATTGAATTCCAATAGCGCTCTTTATCAAATGCATCACGAGCACAAATTCTATGGAGGGACTTTGCTTCCCGTACCGGAAGGCGTTGGAGGTCGATTTTCCGCGTTTTCTCCCGTTGGATTGTTTTTCCTAGCTATGACCGCGGGCAAGGGTGAATCGCCTCGGTCTCGTGTGCGTAATGCCCTCGATGGCGTTGGAGAGGCGGATGCATTGTTCCAAAGCCCGTTCACCGAGCTTGAAAACATGTCTTATTGCCTTGCCCGGTGGTTGCACCTTGCAGAAATGTGGGCGGGAAAGAACAATCTCGTTTTTTACAACTTTGCGGACAATCGTTATCTAGGGGATTGGTTTGTGCAACTCTATGACGAATCTCTTCAAGAACGCGGTCAAGGGCTCAATGTTATCGCCGCCCTTGGGCCAACCAGCAATCACTCCGTCCTTAACGGCATCCTGAACGGACCAAAGGATAAAGTTGTACTGTTCATCGGCTGGCGTGAACTTGGCGATGACTTGGAAATCCCGGCACGGACAGGGATTGGTGGCGACCTCGAGTCATTTGAAGGACTGTCAATGAATCAAGTACAAACCGCTTCCTACTGCGGCACTGTAGAGGAATTTGGCGAATCAGGTATTCCGACTGCAACACTATCTGTTCCGAAGCGAGACGTTCACAATCTCTGCAAACTGATGCGCGTGTTAATGGATTGTGTCGCCGTCAAGGGACGCTTGCAAGCGCTCCACGTTAACGATACCGACACTGTGGATTTTACAAAGGAACTCACATATTGTCAGGATGGCGTGGAGGGTTACAAGGAACGTACGCGTAAGATAGCCGCAGCCATGAAACTCGATGCCGATTGCACATCGTGAGTCGCATCTCACAAATCTCTGAATGGTTCCTTGTTCAAGTTTCGCGCATAGATTGAGAGCCGCGAAATACCGAAACGTAGATCACATTGAGTTCGTGCAGGACTATTGAACGATAGCGATTGCAGAGGCCAATTTGAGAAACATCCTTTTGATTCGTCTCAGTTCACTAGGCGATATCGTCCTGACCTCCCCGGCGGTCCGCGCGGTGCGAAAGCATTTTCCAACTGCCCGCGTTTCCATGCTTACCGCAAGTCAGTCCGCGGATCTAATCACGGAAAATCCACACCTTGACGAAGTCCTATTATTTGACCGCCGCGCGAAGGACAGAGATTCGAAAGAGATGATCAGGATCATTCGTGTGCTGCGTGAACGGCAGTTCGATCTCGCAATTGATTTTCAGCGAAAATTCCGCACGAGCTTGTTTGGATACTTGAGCGGCGCGAAGTGCCGAGTAGGTTATCACCAACCTAAAGGGCTTTTATGTTCTGTTCGCGTTCCCGATTCTTCAGGGCATGCCATTGACCGTTACTTTGCTTTGCTGCGCGCAGTGGGAATCAAGGCGGGAGATCGAACATTGGAGCTGTTCCTCACGGAGTCTGATCGAACATATGCGCGAGATGTCATGAACAATCGGGGTATCGATGGAGACAAGCTAATGGTCGGATTATTTCCTGGCGCCGGGTGGAAGTTACGGGAGTGGATGCCCGACCGCTTCGCGGCAATCGGCGACCGGTTAGTCAGAGAATTTGGTGCACAAGTAGCCGTCTTCGGCGGGCCGCATGAACGTCAATTGGCCGATCATGTGATTGACCTAATGACCGAGCGCGCAACCACATTTGCCGGCAATCACCAAATTCGCCATCTGGCAGCCCTTATCGAGCGCTGCAATCTCTTCCTTACAAATGACACCGGACCCATGCACATCGCGGCCGCACTGCGTACGCCGACCGTCGCTCTGTTTGGCCCCGGCAACCACATCCGCTTTCAACCGCTGGAACCCATTCACAGCACCATTCGTCACGAGGTCCCATGTAATCCGTGTAAGCAATTCACGAATCGTTGCAAAGACAATGTCTGCATGAAGTTAATTACAGTCGATGAGGTGTGGGAGACGATCTGCGAACGGCTTCATCAAATGGTGTACCGACCGAAACAACTAGGCGGTGACGAGATTCGCATACGGTAGTTTCGTCCATTGGCTGGTGAATCCAAAATTACGGCCTTCAATCGATTACTGGGTGCATCATGGTTACACAGTGACAACCGTTGCACGATTCGATGCTAGGATATCTGGCAGGTTGCTATCACTCGGAGGAAAATACTCAAGATGAATTTGACGGTGTTGGATGCTTCCTCGCAGCGAGTCATTCTTGTCGGCGTTAAGTTGGCAAATGGCTTGATGCACGAGGTGGAGGATTCACTCGCGGAGTTGGAGCAACTCGCAACCACTGCCGGAATGCGTGTTGTCGGCGAAGTCATCCAAACACGCGAATCCCCGAATCCGACTTATTTTATAGGCCAAGGAAAGATCGGAGAACTCCAAACGCTGATCGAGGAACTGCATGCTGATGCAGTTATTTTTGATGATGATCTTACGCCTGCCCAGACACGCAACATAGAAGCAGCCCTTGATGTTGTCGTAGTAGATCGCACCGGCTTGATTCTAGAGATATTCAGACAGCGCGCCCAGACAAGGGAGGCGACGCTTCAGGTAGACCTCGCCCGGTTGGAGTATGCATTACCGCGCCTGACGCGGATGTGGTCTCACTTGTCACGCCAAGCGACTGGAGGTGGTGGACGGATAGGCGGCGCAATGCGTGGAGAAGGGGAAACACAACTCCAGACGGACCGACGTTTGGTCCGACGAGAAATATCCAAAGTCAAGAAATTGTTGCAAAACGTGGAAATCCAACGTCGTGTCCGTCGCCATGGTAGGACCGAATCGGCAAATGTATCGCTTGTGGGTTACACAAATGCGGGCAAATCAACCCTTTTCAATAAACTCACCGGCGAGCATAAGGAAGCTGAAGACAAACTATTTGCGACGTTAGACTCAACCACGCGCGTTGTGAAATTGCCAAGCCATCACCGCATTTTTCTGAGTGACACTGTCGGATTCATCAAGAAACTTCCACACCATCTGATTGCCGCGTTCAAAGCAACTCTAGACGAGGTCGCTGAAGCCAAACTGCTCCTCCATGTTGTAGATGTGAGTCATCCGCAAGTAGAGGTTCAAATCTCCGCTGTTAATGAGGTGCTTCGTGAATTGGGTGCCTCCGAAATACCGATGTTAATGGTGTTCAACAAGATAGATTGTCTTGAGGATGAAGCGCCTCTATGCCTGCTTCGAAGTCGATTCCCGGAGAGTGTCAACATTTCCGCGCAGCGAGGCGATGGTCTTGACGTTCTGAGGACGGAGTTAACCAATCGATTTGCCGAAAATGATGTTGAGGTGTCGTTAAATCTACCGTATTCGGAAGGCAAGAAACTAGATTTTGTATACAAGAATGGAGAAGTCTTGGAAGTTGATTATCAAGGTGTTTCTATCTTGGTCAAGGCACGGGTGCCGGAACGGTACTTGGGCGGATTGAGACAGTTTATGGAAGCGCCTGAAGATTACTCTTAGCCCATAAATATTCATGAGTTACGTATGCCTCAAGGCGTCGATTGGTGAGAGGTTAGCCGCTCGACTAGCGGGATAATATCCAAAAAAGACGCCGACACTAACGCCGGATAGTAAAGCAATCAGTATAGATTCGACTGTGATGACCGAGGGCCACTCGATTAAATCCTGCATCAACTTGCTGACGGCCCATGCGAAACCTCTTCCCATCAGAGCGCCCGCACCAATACCTATCAATCCACCAATGCAACAAAGTGTGACGGCTTCCGTCAAGAACTGGAGGCGAATATCCCTGCTCTTGGCTCCGACTGCTTTGCGTAATCCAATTTCGGGGATTCTTTCTGTCACGGACACAAGCATAATGTTCAAGATACCTATACCGCCCACCACCAGCGAAACGGAAGCGATCGCGACAAGAATGACTTCAATGATCGATATAATTCGATTGGCTGTCTTCAGTTCCTCTTTCATTATCCACGTCTCAAAAAAACCCAGGTTGCCGTGATGGCGATCAAGAACGGTCTTCACCTCACGCACAGCACGGTCAACGAGTTCGTAGTTTTTCGCACGAATCATAATATGCCCCACCCGGTCGTTACCCCAGAAGTGCGTCTGCGCTGTAGTTATAGGAAGAAAGACTTGGTTGTCTTCGCTGTTTTCAGGATCTAATCCCTTGCCTCTGGACTCCATAATTCCGATTACTGTAAATCGTTGGTTGTTAATCTTCAGTTCCCTTCCAACGGGATCAAGCCCGGCAAACAAATCTTTCCATATCTGCTCCCCGATCACGCACACCTTGCTCCACAGATTGAGGTCGTCATCCGACAAGAATCTGCCATAGCCGTTGTACCACTTGCGGGCAATTTGGTATTCATATGTGGTAGCTTGCATACGAGAGTTCTTGTTCTTGCCGGAAGCTATCAAAGTTGCGTGTCCCCACATCTCGGGAGTCGCGACATCGACGGATGGACATTCAGTTTGAATCGCACGCACGTCGTCCATAGTCAAATAGTGTGTCGAGGGATTGCGAATCCATTTGTTCCCCTTTCTAATCCAATCGTTGCGGTATACTCCAAAGACACTCGGACCGCCAACTTTCTCAACTTCCCATAGCAATAAAGCCTTTGCCCCTGCTCCAAATGACATCATGCCAATGATGCCCGCGATGCCAATTATGATGCCGAGCATCGTCAGAAATGTGCGCAATTTGCTGGCTCTGAGCGTGGAAAAAGCCGTCATTATGCTTTCAATGAGTTTCATCGCAGGCTCTTTTTTATTGTCAGTGAATATTTGGTGTGCTAGAATAAAGTTTGCGCCTTTAAACTAGCGCGTACGATCTCGAACGTGAGTGTCCATATTCTTCGACGGCATCCACCAAATCCTTCCTATCAGACGGGCAAACCGTTTTCTACGTTTAGATAGCAATCCACGCTTTAGGTGACGAGAAATTGTCTGCGCGGCATAACCCGGAAGTAGTGGATGCAGTTTTATTGTCGGGACCTTCTTGTGATCGGCCCACGGCATCCAAACTCCACAAAGCAGAACTTGAGGGGCTTGCTAGGCAAGGTAGATGTGCATGGATTCGCCTGGCTTCGTCATTTGCCGAAACTCGATTTAGGTTAACCCCGGTCGAACACACTTTTCCTGAATCGGGAAGCAACGAGGCAATCGGGCGAGAACTCCGGCAGTGGCATTCGCTACAGCGTATTTGCTTTAATCGAGTTTACCTTGTTGCTCAAGAGCATGTCAAGGAATCAATTTATGATATTACGGATTATATTGAACGCTGCTTGTCTGGAGATTATTCGGTTGCAGATCGGTTGAGAGGACGTACAATCTTTGGACTCCATCAGATCGAGACAGATGCGCATGACTTGCTGAGTAGCGTAAGCGGCAGCCGACTGATTGAACATGATTTGAAACCATACATTCATGAGTTCGAGGACTTCATCGGGCACACGATACTTGGTTTCTGTTGTCAACTTCCGCTGTTTTTGTCGCCTCTCGAAACTCCCGTGTCGACAGTTCCGTGGAGCCCGGATTTGAACCCCTATTTTAAATCAGTTTGGGGGGAAAGACTCACTGAATGCTTGCCATTGGTTTTCTATGGGGTGTATGATTCAGCGGAGGTTCGTAGCACATTTTGGAATAGTTTAACTCTGCAGTTTTCGAAAAGTTGCATCGGCGGTTTTCGAAAATTCTGCCACCGATTGGGCGTACGATTTGTGATCGAGATACCTGCAGGCGAAAGATCGCTCGGATACGAAATCGGGACAATACTTGAGTGTTCAGACGGAGCAATTGTAGTTGGACCAAACAGTCGTTCCAAGTCGAACGGCGACCAAAATTCACTGCAGAAACCGAAAACAGCAAGCCAAGAAACATTGCGGTTTTCGAATTCGAACCTGCCTCCCATCAATACCTCCAGGCGATTCCTGATTGCGAAATGGGTTGCGAGCCGGAAGAATGCGCGAAGTGCGCAAGTTTTTGGCATCTGGAGATACAAACCCCCAACCTCGATGCAATACGCTTTTGACCGAATAGTGGGATTTAATTCTTGGATGGCAGAAGCAAACCAATGCGCGCACGATTCAGATTCAATGCGCCGAAATAAGCATTCTTCGCAGGGTTTTGCGTCGCGGCATTCTCCGTTGAATCACGACATGAACCACGATCCGGAATCTCCGTGCTTACTGGGAGAGCCGCAGCGTTCGGTATTGATAATTTCGCCGTTACACAGCTTGTGGACGAAGACAGACGAACGGACATGGAGGGAAATAACAGGTTCTTGGGCGTGGCTAGGTAAAGCCGTCTGGAATCTTGGTTATGATTTTGATATAGCTTCCGAAAACGATTGCGTGAATGCTAAATTCGACAGGAAAAACCGTACGTTGAATGTGAATACAGGCTCCTACAGCGTGATTTTGGTTCCAAGTTGCATTTCTTTGCAAGAGAATACCGTAAACCTGTTTACAGAAGTCATTGCGGGGCGTGGTAAGTTGATCGTGGATGAACCGGTTCCATTTCTCTTGAATGGAAAACTCAGGCTCGACACTCAACCGCTTGAATTATTCCTTTATCACCAACGCACCACACTCCTTAAGGGGACCGTAGCTGAAAAAACAGAAACTCTCAAACAACTGTTGCGGAAATGGATTAAACCAATACTCCAGGTTTACGCGAAGCCGGACAACATTCTGACAGACGCCATCCAGTCCCAACATCTTCGCGCGGGACAATATGACCAATTCTACTTCTTCAATGCCAGTGAATCCTCAATCGAAACCTTAATTGAGATTCGAGGTGAATCAATGGGGGTTGAAGAGTGGGGGATAACAGATGGCAAGAGTACGGTCGTAAATTATTGGCACGCTAACGGAAACACCTATCTCACCCGTGATTTTGGTTGCGGGCAAAGCTGGCTAGTGACGACGCGGAGGAAAGAAAAAGGACCGCTCTCGTTAGCATAATTTGGGACATCTCCGGATACGAGTGCCCAAAAGACTAGGCTGGCGATTTGGAAAGGAGAATTGAATGAGTAAACGTATAGGCGTGTTGACGGGTGGCGGAGATACAAGTGCTCTTAATGCAACGCTCAAAGGAATCGCTCTTAAAGCCGAGGAATTAGGGTTCGACCTTTTCGGTTTCATGGAAGGCTGGAGAGGAGTGCTGAAGGGTGGACGCTACCTTGACTTAACACCCGACCGAATCGACGAAAATTATGGAGGAACGATACTAAAAAGTTCGCGCACGAATCTGATCGCCTCGAATAGGCTCGACGAAGCAATTGACAATCTCAAGAAACTAAAGATCGATTGGCTCATTCCCATCGGTGGCGACGATACCATGACTGTCGGTGTAGAATTGTCGAAGCAGTTCATTATAGCCTCTGTGACAAAAACCATCGACAATGATGTCGGGCTTAACCCTCCAGATGGATCTTCGGTCAACTATTCTAAGATGCTTAACTACTTTTGCCCCGGTTTTCCTACGGCGGCGAGCAGACTGATTCAGTATGTTCAAGATCTTCGTACGACGGCATACTCACACAACAGAATTTTTTTCATCGAAGCGATGGGACGAGATGCCGGTTGGCTCACACTTGCCTCAGCTTATGGGGGCGCAGATTTAATCGTGGTGCCAGAAATACCTTATGAGCCCGATCGCCTCGCCGACACCATTCGAAGCAAACACATAGAAAACGAGAACGTGATCGTCGTTGTGTCCGAAGGAATCCGTAACCAAAAGGGTGAACTGATGATTACGTCGAAGAAAGAACTTGACGCTTTTGGTCATACTCGACCCGGAGGATGCTCGGAAATCATAGCGGAAGCGATGAGACTTAGGCTCTCAAAGGAATTTCCAAGTGCGACATTCCGCCACATCATACTGGGACACCTTCAAAGATGCGGATCACCGACACCGCTAGATCGGGACTGTGCCATGAAGGCAGGGGCGTTGGCTGTGAGAGCGCTCGATGAAGGACAATTGAACGGAGTCGCCACGATCATGCGTACTGAGACCGGCATTGAACCTGTGCTATACCCGATGGACCAGGTGATTAAGCGCGACGAAAACAACAAGGTGATACCGCGGAGCCTAGATTTGCGCTTCTACGATAAAGCAAACTACCAAATTTCGCCTGCGGGCGCGGAATACTTCCGTCCTATTTTCGGAGACCTTCCTGAATCTCGAAGGCATTCGTTGGACGCGGCTGATTTTGGAGAAATATAGGCGACAGGTGTAGCAAAGTCAGAAGATGAGCAGACCAAATCAGATCGTCTTTTCATCGGATCCTGCCGAGCGCCTGAACTGGAGCATTTTGGAGTCCTAGTCATTGTTATGTTTATCAGCGTGCTTTCCTCGAATCTTCGCACGCAATTTTGGGTGCTTAAAGGTGGAACCGCTGATTTCGCAATATCGTGTAGGTCTCGACCGAATGCAGACCGCAAAGGTGTTTCTCGTGATATCGCCGAATTGCTATGTCAATTTATAGCCGTTCAAGCACCGAACAGCGTTGTGTTTGGAATGTGTATGAAACAAACTCAAAAAACGCAGCCATCAGGAGAAACTGCCACATGCTATCATTTCTGCATTCTAAACATTAACGAATACTCCGATTTGGGGTATTGGTCATGTGTCTATTGCAATGAACAACGAGCGTTTCAGATTTCGTCAATGTATCATTGTTAGTTAAAAAATCGACAATCACGATGTTCAAGACTTTAGTCGAAGTGATCACGTTGGTCGCTTCATTCTTGATTCAACATTGTCTATATGGCAAATGCCTACCTGCAGGATTTTACCCTCGACGCATCCTTGTTATCAAGCTGGATCACCTCGGTGACGTGCTTCTCGCCACTCCCGTGTTTTCGAATCTGCGTCGGGCCTATCCATTGGCCCAGATCCATGGCCTCGTCGGAGAATTGGGAGAAATCAGCTTACGAAACCATCCTGACGTAGATAAAATTCTTCGATACAATGCGCGCTTTTTCCGCAGATCTGGAGGGCCAAAATCCCAAGACAGAGTACTTAATGTCTTGTCACTGCTGCGAGGACAAAAATACGACCTTGTCGTAAATCTGCGTGGAGATTGGGTTACCGCACTCTTTGCCCTTATGAGGCCTACCCGTTACCGATTGGATTATGCTTGGCTTCAAGTCGCAAATAAACTTGGACTCGCGCGATTCTCCGGACTACACCAACTTGAACGAAACCTCGATCTCTTACGTGTGGCGGATATTCCGACGCCGTGTAAACTTTCTACACTTCATACTTCGTCCGAAGACAAAAGATGGGCAGATGGTTTCCTACGCGAAGCGGACATTCCCCCGGATCGTCCGATTATTATAATTCATCCGGGTTCTCCTATTTCCCTCAAACGATGGCAGACAGAGCGTTTCGCAGCGGTAGCTGATTGGCTGATAGAACAGAAAAATGCACAAATTTTCTATGTTGGTACCGCAGATGAAGTGGATATCATTTCTACGGTTCAGAATCAGATGTGCAAAGATTCGATAAACCTCGCAGGCAAGACTTCGGTGTCTCAGCTCGCCGAACTGTTAAAACGTTGTCATCTATTTCTTGGAAATGACAGTGGTCCGATGCATGTCGCCGCTGCAGTCGGGGTTCGGACAATTGGGTTGTATGGACCGGGAAATCCTGCACGTTTTGGTCCCATGGGTGCGAATTGCCGCGCGATTCGCCGTCAACCACACTGTCCTCCGTGCATGGGCACGGTTTGTAAATTCGGAGGTGAAGGATGTATGAATAACATTCAGACTGAGGACGTAATTGAAACTATACAGGCTATTTATGCGATATAAATTCGATTGTCCGTGCAATGGCTTGGCTTTGGGGATGCATGAAATCAAACTTCTCTCGTTGACAGCCAATATCAAATCTGTCCACCGAGACAATTTTGCACCATTCGGTGCAATTTAACCGGTCAGTTTTAACCTGATTCGTGCAACCTCTACAGGTCATCGCTATGGCAAAACAGACAAACCGTGCCGTTGATAGGCTTCCAATTGATGGCATATAAATTGCTGACTACGTTGTGACAGCGCAGAAATCTTCGCCATGGATTTTGATTAGATTATTCCGCTTTGCAAATTTCGAAGCGTTTTACAAACCACAAATCCCAATCTTAAGGAGGATAACACATGAGTGCCAAAAGAACCTCCGGCGCGTTTATGACCTCCTTGGTGATCCACCTTGTCATTGCGTTTGTCGCTGGCTTGTACCTTGTAAGTCAAACGCAGCAGTTTAAAGATTTGGTGGGAGCAGATGTGCTCAAAGCCAAGGATCCGCCGAAGCCTAAAGTGCGTAAACCTGTCGTTAAACCCGTGATCAAACCAACAGTGCCCACAACCAACACTGTGGTGGTTGAGCAGGTTCAAATTCAACCAAGGGTTACAACAGCATTTGTCGCCCGTTCGAATTTCGAGCCGACCTCTGTTCTGGAGTTTTCGAACAAGGTCGTTAAGGTTGATGCGCCGATAAACCCCAATGTTCCAAAAGTCGTATCGCCCAATGCGCCTGTGCCGCAGGCTGTTACACATGCTGACCTTCCAGTTTCCGACGCTCCCGGAGCGTTAGCCTTCTCGGCACCCGTGGCAAATGCACCTGCTGCCGGTCCTGCCAACATTGGTCGAGGAATCGCCGGAGGGATTGTACAGGTCAAGGTCGCATTTGACCGCCCACCCGGTTTAGCCATGGTTGAAACGGTTGGTGCGGCGCCCGATGCCTTGGGTGATATTGTCGAGAACATTACGCTCGGCAATACCGAGGTTCCACCGCTGCCTAGAGGTGAGCCGGGAGGAACGGTTATAGGTAAAGGACGCGATATCCGCGGAGTGCTGCGTTTCACTCGAATACGCCACAACCTTTCTGACTGGTGGGCAGATTCTTCCTCGCTAAATGCCTTAACCAAATGGATTAACGAACGGACGAAAATCAAAGCAGATATGAATGTCGAGGGCGGCGCATTGAAGTTGACCGACGCCAATCTGCATAGAAGCCCGATACTATTCATGACGGGACACGATCCCGCTTTGGTACGTTCACATAATTTGCTTGGTCGTCAATATGGTGGTGGACGAATGGATAGCCGCCTCACCGAGACGGAATCAGCCGCTATGCGCAGGTACCTCGTGGAAAAAGGTGGATTTCTGGTCTTTGACGACTGCGGTGTGAACGCACCCGCCCAAGCGATGATTCGGTTGTTCCTCGCCCAGATGCGGTATGTCATGCCCGAGTATCAGGTCGAGCGGATTCCCAACGACCATACGGTATACGACAACTTCTACGAAATGGGCGGACCTCCGGTCGGTTTTGATATCTTCTGGTGGGGAACCAGACCACAAAGAAGAAACTTCCTTGAAGGCGTATCTGTCGGCGATAAGTTGTCAGTGATTACCGTACGGCGCGACTATATGTGTGCCATGGAGGCGGTCAGTCTACCGACCCGTTCAGTCCATTATTCGCCGGGCGTTTATCGATTCATGACGAACGTTGTCGTCTATTCGTTGACCCATGGCGATATTTCCGACTATTCCGGATACATTCCAGAGGATCTCTTGGCGAAAAAGGCGTTGCCTACAAACGCGCCGGAAGCTGCCAAAATCGGTGCTCTCGAATAAATCTGATTTTCCTTAATCACATAAAAAAAAAGCAGCCATAAGTTTGGCTGCTTTTTTTATGTCGGAATTTAGCTTCTCTGAATCTAGACGGACTCACAAATGAACATGTCAATATAGGTCTAACTGAGCCAAACCTCGTTACTCGTTCACCGTCTCGACTCGTGCCTCCTTGACAGCGCTTTTTGCTTCGGCGGCTAGTTTCCCTGCCTGCTTTGCCAGTCGCTTCGCCTCGTTAATCTGTCTCATGATCGCTCGGTTTGACCAAGAAACGCCGGCGATATAGCGAATTTCCTTAACATCCGTGGTGGGGGCATCCAATGCCTCGGCTCCCAGATTAACCCGCAAACCACTTTTCGCAGTGTGCTGCATTCCCAAGTTCACGCCTCTACCATCTGTCTCAAGATGTAGGGTTAATTCGCCCCTTGCAAAACTTGGTCGAAATTCCTTGCTGATTCCGATAAAAACGCCTTTAAGCACGTTGCCGTTGCCGAGGTCTTCACTGAAACGGTTGCCGCCAATCCCGATGTGGCCCGAAATCTGATGTACGCGTGGTAGGTTGAAGGTCTTGCTGATTGCAAAAAACGCGGACTTTCGCTTATACCGCAGCGAATCCATCAACTCCTCAACAATCTCATCCCCGATGTTTTCGATGCCAACAGCTATGTTTGGCACCGTCCCAGTCTCACGGATGAGCAATAGCTTAAGATTTGCCATCAGAAAAGCCTTTTGATTAAGCCGTACGCTAACCAGTCCAAATTCAACACGGTCAAAGAGGCCGAAATCTAGTCGGATTGCCGCTTCCTCACGCGGGAGCCCAGCTTTGTTCAGGAACGCGAAGTTCGTACCAAGGTCAACAATTCCATGTTCCATAACTTCACCCGTTGGTATGCCCATTAGCCCACTATCGCCGAAGTATGGCATAGCCAATGGCGGAGAGCACAGCCAAATTAACGGAAATAAATAGATGCATTGAAGTGACCGGAAATTGTGTCTACAGTGTGCTCTCACAATTTTACCTTTTGAGTTTTTACGCCTGAGGTAGTGCCGATAATCACCTTTTCGACGCGGTCTACGAATAGTCCATTTTCGACGACACCTGGAAGATTGTTGAGTTGCAACTCGATTTGCGCGGGTTGTCGAATCGCTTCGAAGTGACAATCCAGAATGAAGTTGCCGTTATCGCTCACAAAAGGCTTTTCACTACTTTGTCTCAGCGTCGATTCATTACAGATTCTGTTGATTGCTGTTTGCGTGACTTCCCATCCGAACGGCAACACTTCCACGGGCAGCGAAAATGTGGTTCCCAGTATGGGAACTAACTTACTCTCATCGGCTACGATGATTAACCGTTTAGACGCGTGAGCGATGATCTTTTCTCGTACTAAAGCGCCTCCTCCCCCTTTGATAAGATTCAAGTTGGCGTCAATTTCATCGGCACCGTCAATGGTCAAGTCAATTCTAGGGCATTCCGCGAGCGTTGAGAGTGGAATTCCCTGCTCCGCGGAAATTTCTTCCGTCTGTTTTGACGTTGCAATTCCAACGATATTTAATCCATCTCTTACCTTTTTTCCTAATGCGAGTAGCACATGGCGAACCGTTGAGCCTGTACCTAACCCTACGATTTCACCGGGTTGTATCTCTTCAACAGCTATTTCCGCCGCCATCCGCTTGAGCCTTTCCTTGTCCATATTCTCTCCCTAACGATTGTCTGTAGGTGTCCATTAAACAGTTTAACAGAGATCGCACCGCCCATCAATGAGGAAAGGGTTTTCCAGATTGAATGTCGGATCTGGACGTGATAAAATAAACCACGGAATCGATGGTGTCCTCGCCAATTGCTATTCCCCATACATATCTGCTTGCATATGATTAAGGCCGAACAAACGATTGTTGTCAATGCCGTTTATCTGCGTAATATCTGGTGAGTTATGAAGAATGTGCTTATAGTTGATGACGATGAGAAAATCTGTTGGGCTTTTGAGCAATTCTTAGAGAGCGAAGGATTCTATCCTAGTATTGCGAACAATGCCGAGGAAGGTCTACGGAAAATTCAAGCCGAGCAGCCGGATATCATTTTTCTTGACGTTCGATTGCCGGGCATGAACGGGTTAGAGGCGCTTGAGCAGATTAAAGAACTTCAGTCGAATGCTCCTGTCGTCATCATGACGGCGTATGACGATGTCGAGACAACAATTGAAGCTATGCGATTACAAGCGTTCGATTTCTTGCCTAAACCTATCGACCTTGATGCGGTAAAAGAGATCCTGCACCGAGCCTCCAAGACGCAAACTGAACGCCGCAAAATCACCGATGGAACAACAAGCACTCCATCAGCAGATCCATCACAACACGGCTCGGGAACGCAGGAACATCGTTTGGTGGGAAAAAGCGAGCAGATGCGGGAGATTTACAAGCTAATCGGCGTCATGGCGAGCAATACAATCACGGTTCTTATTGAAGGAGACACCGGCACAGGAAAGGAACTCGTGGCACAAGCCATTCATGTGAATAGCGCTCGTAAAGATGGACCTTTCATTTCGGTCAACTGTGGTGCGCTTCCCGACGAGCTTCTTGAGAGTGAATTATTCGGTTATGAAGCCGGGGCTTTCACGGGGGCAAAGGCAAAGGGCAAACCTGGGAGATTTGAAATTGCCGGCGGAGGAACGTTGTTCCTCGACGAAGTGAGTAATATGAGTCCGGCATTGCAAATCAAACTGCAGCGGGCATTGCAGGAACAGGAGATAGAGCGATTAGGAGGGACAAGAACACTAAAGACTAACGTGCGAGTTCTCGCTGCGACCAACCAGGACCTTGCCGAGATGGCCAAGCTAGGGTTGTTTCGTCAAGATCTCTACTATCGTTTCAAGCGGCTGGCCATTCATCTGCCGCCTTTACGGGAGCGCACCGAAGACATCACGTTGCTTGTAGATCACTTTCTGAAGCTCATCAGTGCCGAACTAGGAAAGACAATAACGGGTGTCTCCGACGATTGTCTAGGAATGTTGGAAGGATATGATTGGCCCGGGAACGTGCGGGAACTGGAGAACGCACTCAGAAGTGCAGCGGTCCTTTCGCGATCGGATGTGATACTTCCGGAGCATCTCCCGCCGGATATTGTGAATTTTGAACGCAGATCCGAATCGAACCGTGCTCTTTTGGAACAGTCACTTGAATCTATTCTACAAGCCACGGTCAAAGATGCATTGGCACAGGAACGGGAGACGTTGTACGATGAGGTCATAAACGCGGTAGACTCCGCACTCATCCGTTTGATCATTGATAAATTTGGCCAAAATCAGACCGAAACCGCAAAGTTGCTCGGTATCAGTCGTACAACACTTGCACAGAGAATCCGAAAGCTGGAGCTTCACCTTGGCAATTCATGACGTGTGCGAAGTGCGGGATCATCCAAAATCGGCACCGAATTGAAAATTCGACTGAAAAGCCCAGCATAGCCAAATCCTTTATAGAAGAATTACCGTATTCAAATCGTCGTGTGCCCATCTCATCTCCAAAGTGCAGGACAAGTGGCTTGAAAGACGCGTGCAGGCTCACTTTTCAAACCACCGGACGAATTTTCTACTCATTTGACGATCAAATCCACACCTGCATGACGTCACTATACCCAGCCGGTCCGTAAAAAGGTCTCCTAATGTCGTTGGTTCGTTTGGAGCAAATTTCTAAATCGTATGCCCCTTATTTGGTGCTGGACGATATTTCTGCGTCAATTGAGCGCGGTGATAGGATTGGACTTATTGGCAAGAATGGTAGCGGGAAGACAACACTTACTGAGATTATCGCTGGCAAAATACAAGAATTCGAGGGATCGGTCTATACTTCAAGAGGACTAAGAATCGGATATCAAAGCCAAGAACCAAAACTCAATCCGACTCACACTCTGCGCCAGGAAGTTCTCGAAGTTTTCCGAATACAACAGACACTTGAGGATGAGATGCTGCGGCTTAGCGAAAGGATGGAGCAAGAAGAGAATCAGGCGCTATTGGAAGAATACGCAAACTTACAAGAACAGCACGAATGCATGGGAGGTTACGATTACGAGCATCAAATTAGTCGGACGCTAAGTGGATTGGGTTTTGGAGCAAACGACTTTCATCTGGGAACCGGAGCGTTGAGCGGCGGACAGAAAAGTCGTGCGGCACTCGCGAAGTTGCTTCTCGAAGAACCGGATCTTCTTCTTCTTGACGAACCGACAAATCATCTGGACATTAAAGCAATCGAATGGCTGGAGAATTACCTCAATTCGGAATATGAAGGAGCCGTCTTGATTGCTTCTCACGATCGCTATTTTCTCGATCGGGTCGCACGGAAAATTTGGGAACTGCGAAACCACCAAATCAAATCTTATCGAGGGAATTACTCCAAATATGTTGAAACCAATCGACTTGAAATCTTGGCGCAGGAACGCAATTATGCGAAACAACAACGTTTTATCGCACACGAAGAGGAGTTCATAAGACGAAATATTGCCGGGCAGCGCACGCGCGAAGCTCAAGGAAGACAGAAGTTGCTCAATCGAATCGAGAGGGTCGAAAAACCTGACCAAGAACCCCGGTCAATGAGCATCCGATTTACGCCGGATGCCCGCGGCGGTAACGACATTTTGCGATGTCAAGAGTTGGAGATGCGATACGACGACAATATCGTGTTTAGAAGTTTGAATCTTGAAGTATATCGTCGAGATGTAATTGGAATTATCGGCCCCAATGGTGCGGGGAAGACCACGCTATTACGATTGATTCTTGGGGAACTTGAGGCGTCGGACGGCGACCTCAAAATTGGGGCCAACCTGAGTTTTGGATACTATGACCAAGAACTTGAGGGGCTAAATCTCGGAAACGAGATTCTTGACGAAATTTCGGAACTGCGACCAAAGCACACACAGGAAGAAATCCGCAATTTTCTCGGACGTTTTCTGTTTTCCGGTGATGAAGTTTTCAAAAAGATTCGCAACCTGAGCGGAGGCGAACAGAGTCGCGTCATGCTTGCGAAACTACTGTTGGAAAACGCGAATGTGCTCTTGCTTGATGAACCAACCAACCATTTGGATATACCTTCCCGCGAAGCGCTTGAAAAAGCGCTAAGTGAATACGCTGCCACTACATTCATCATTTCCCACGACCGGTATTTGATGAACAAACTTGCTACCAAACTGTTGGTTTTTGAAAATGGCACTGCGAATCTGTTTGTCGGAACGTATGCGGAGTATGAAGACCATCTACGCGAAGAAAAACAAACGGCGATAAATGATCTGTCAACATCAAGTAATGCTAAGAAAAAAACTACAGTGCAGGAGGGGAAGAGTGAAAGAGTACGCATCGCTCCAACCCCAAAAAAATCTTCAAAGTCAAAGCGGCGGCGAGTAAAGGCGGAACGATTGATAGACGTATGAAAGGAATGCGCAATTACTACCTGATTATAGGTGAGAAGGGATGCAACCTCTGGTTGTGTGCAGAATCACCGCTAGATTGATGCACTCGTCACCAAGCGAACCGGGATGATTAAGTTTCGTAATCCACAGTATGAATCGCGGACGAGAAAGTCAAAGAAAGAACACTGACAGACAAATGGAGCGTGATCGATCCACATGCCATGATCAATCCGCGGATAACACCCATTTTTCTTTATGGCATTTAAGTCCATAACGCGATTGGGAACCGCGGTATTTCGGTCGTCCCTTCGTATGAGATTCAACTCTGCACCCGCAATTCTTGGCAATTCGCTCAGCGCATTGACGACGGCAAGATTGATGGCCGCCGCCCCGGAGGTGTTCCTCGCTCCGTCCCACCATACCGAGCGTCAGGCACGAAGACCTGTCCAATGAGCGCTCCCTTGCAATAGGGATGCAACTTTGACTGAACAACCCGCGCCCGGATTGACACCACATGTTCTTTCAACCGAATATTGTAATAACCGGCTTTGGACACGAGAAGAACCCCTTTCCCCGGGGAAACGCGATTGTAGAAAAAATGTCCGGTGGAATCGGTCGATGCAATGTTCTTCAACCCTCCATCTGTCGCAATCCTGCCCATGCCAGTTCCCGCCAATTGCTTCGGTTGTGCCCGCAGCCAACCTTCGCAATCAGCGAGGTTAATGCAATCATCGCAATACACCAGCGATGACCTGGTGGCACGAGAACTTTAGAGTTGAATAGTGGATTGCTCATCATAAACTGCTCCGCTGCTTCTAGATTTGCGCATCAGGTTCTGCCATCAAATCTTCGAAATCGGTAGTTGGGAGAATTGGTACAATAATTGTCGCAACAAATCACGACTCAGTGCCTACAAGGAAATCCATCCATGAGCATTGAATTCATTTCCATAATCTGAAATCCCACTTTAGTACGTGGATGCATACAAAACATTTCAATGGTTCGTTATCTCGTTTCAATCTTTTTTATTTCTAGTTCTCTGATTGCCTACGAAATAGCGCTAGTGCGCTTGCTTTCGATCGGACAGTGGCACCACTTTGCGCACATGATTATAAGCCTCGCTTTGCTCGGATTCGGTGCGAGCGGCAGCGTGATTGCAATCTCACAGCGATGGCTAATGCGCCGGTTTCACGCCGCATATACAGCTTCTGCCATCCTGTACACGATCACCCTTGTAGGCTGTTTTGCGCTAAATCAGCTCATTCCCTTCAATCCATTTATGGTGGTCTGGGACCCGATTCAGTTACTGTTCCTTGTGTCACGATACTTGATATTGGCAGTGCCGTTCTTTTTTGGAGCGGCATGTATAGGTATGGCTTTATTGCGGTTCAACAGGGACGTCAGTCGTCTATATTTCTTTGACCTACTCGGTTCGGGTATGGGCGCATTGGGCATTATACTGGTAATGTACCATGTTCCTCCCGTTCAAATCCTGACTGTTGTATCGACAATCGGCTTGTGTGGCGTCATGATTGCGCACGTCAGCCGACGTTGGAAATCGGTATCGATAATTACAGTCATCGTAGTTGGATTAATCGGCTACTTGGCCGTCAAGCCGATTGAGATTAAAATCTCACCATACAAGGGGTTGAGTAGCACACTCAACTTTCCTGATACCGAAATTCTAAGCAATCGGTACAGTCCTCTTGGGATTTTGCACGTTGCGCGCAGCAATTCCATTCGCACTGTACCAGGCTTGAGCATTCGATCAGTGCATTCCATACCACCACAACTCGGATTGTTCACGGATGCTGACGCGATGACAGCGATTACTCATTTCAAGGGAGACCCTTCCGAGCTGGATTTTCTGGATGATACAATCTCGGCGGCAGCCTACCATCTGGTTGACAAACCGCGCGTGCTGATTCTAGGAGCTGGAGGCGGTAGTGACGTGCTGAATGCAATGTATCACAATGCGGCATCGGTCGTGGCCGTCGAGATGAATCCACAGATTGTTGATCTGATGGCGGATCAATATAGAGATTTCTCCGGTAATATTTTCGGCTCGGTCTCCTCCTTCCCGGTGAATGTTCATGTTGCCGAGGCGCGAGGGTTTATTCGATCAACACGTGAGAAATACGATCTCATTCAAATTGCTCTGTTGGATTCGCTCGGTGCTTCCGCGTCAGGAACTCACTCGTTGAATGAGAATTACCTTTATACCGTCGAAGCAATCGAAGAATTTATTCAGCATCTGACACCGGGTGGTATTTTGTCAATTACGCGCTGGTTAAAATCTCCGCCGCGTGACATGATCAAGTTGCTTGCCACCGCAGTCGAAGCTCTCGAACGAATCGACGGTGCTGTTCCTGCAAATCAACTCGCGCTAATTCGTGAATGGCGTACCGGTACCCTGCTGATCAAAAAGGGACCATTCACGTCATTTGAGAAAGAGGCGCTGCGCAATTTTTGCAATCGACGCTCCTTCGACCTTGCCTACTATCCGCAAATGGCTGTGTTAGAAGCGAACCGCTATAATCAATTGCCTGAACCAACGTACTTTGCCGCGGCTCAAGAGATTATTCACGGAGATAGAGATGAATTTTATCGGGATTATCCTTTCCAAATACGGCCTGCAACCGACAATTGCCCGTATTTTTCTCAATTCTTGCGTCTCGACAGTTTGGCTCGGATGATTCACACTATTGGAAGAAATGCGATTCCATTCATTGAATGGGGCTATCTGATTTTGATTGCTATGCTGATCCAAGCAGGCGTCTTCGGCTTGGTTCTTGTGCTTCTACCACTACGGTTCCTTCGCCGGCAACCCACACCACTAACGGCTTGTAGCGATTGCAGTGCATTATTCAATCAGGAGTTCAGTGCTTCCACTAGAAAACAAGGAGCAGTGAAATGGCGAGTATGTGCTTATTTCCTTAGCTTGGGAATTGGGTTCATGTTGATTGAGATGACATATATTCAAAAGTTCCTACTGTTGCTTTCGTACCCTACATATGCGGTTGCCGTAGTCTTATGTGGTTTTCTCGTCTTCGCGGGATTGGGTAGTTTCTGTTGTCCACGGACGGCACGGATAATTCAGAATTTCGGTTTCCGCAATACGATTCCCGTGGTCATCATCATTCTATCCTTGATCGCATTTGTTTACCTGTGGCTACTATCTCCAATATTCGGCCGTTTCATTGCAAGTTCGGATCCGCTGAAGATTGTTGTTTCTATTGGGCTGATTGCTCCATTGGCATTCTTCATGGGGATGCCGTTTCCACTGGGAATAGAACGGTTGAGAGCAATTCGACCTGACCTCATCGCTTGGGCGTGGGGCATAAACGGTTTCGCATCTGTAGTGGGCGCTATTCTTGCCACTTGTCTTGCCATCACCTTCGGCTTCAATGCTGTGATTCTGATGGCAATCGTGGTATATGCCGCTGGAGCATGGTTGGTTCCATCATAAGAACATGCATTTGCATGGATTGCGGTTTAGGATGCCCCCGGACCTAAATCAATTTCTTGGTAAGTTTCTCGATCCCTGTTGACCTTGAGGCATTGATACTCAACGGCTCATTACAAAACTGCACGGCTTGACTTCAGTCTTGAGGTGTTGTAGAATTGGAAGACTGCGGCTTCCGATTGTCCGTCACGCAGCCGGCTGCATTTTCGGGCGGTTAGCTTGAATTTATAAACTTTCCCCTGGTAGGGATTTTTGAGTGTTCGACTGCCGTACCTCACGAGAATAGGCTGAAGTATGAACGAAGAAGTTGATGCTGTTCCCCGCACAAAAAAAAGGACTGGCACAAGAATAGTCGTGGGACTATTGGTAATCGCCCTCATAATTATGGTCATCTCGTTTTCCTTGCAGTGGTACATCATCCGCGAGCTATTTAGTTTTACAACGGACATTGTGGAGCGTCAATTGGTGCAACAAGCTCCGGACGGCGTGGAAGTTACGGAAATACGGAAGACGTTTGCGCGAGTTCGGAAAGCATTGCTACACATGCCTCTGAGTTATTTGCAGGGAGATATCAACCTAAAAAAAGTTAAGAGCGCGGCATACTACGCGTTGAAAGCTAACGAGGATAAAGAGTGGACCTCGGAAGAGGTCAACACTATGCTGAAAATGATGAATGCCGCAGTGGGATTCAAGCGGGAGGTCAGGTAGCAACTTTCATGCCCGAGTTGACTCACCCGTATGAGAAATTCGCATACGCCTACGATCAGATGATGACCAACGTGGATTATGTTCGTTGGGCGAACTATATTGATGCCATATTCAGAAAATGCGCATTTCTGCCACGCAAAATATTGGACCTTGCCTGTGGAACAGGTGCGCTGACGACGCTGTTGGCTAGGCAGAATTACGAAATGTGGGGAATAGATCGCGCCGAGGGCATGTTGGCAATCGCTCGACGAAAGGCAGAACAGCAGGAACTGAAAATCCAGTTTAGACGGGGCGACATGCTTGGTTTCAATTTGAGGCAGCGGTTCGATGCTGTTGTATGTACGTATGATAGCATCAACTACGCGTTGAGTGAAGAGCAACTTCTCAATGTCTTTACATGTGTTTCAGACCATCTAAAGCCGTCAGGATTGTTCATATTCGACGTTACAACTGAGCGAAACATCACGCAACATTTCCATTCACAAACATTTGCCGAGAATAAGGAAAACTACTCATACATCTGGAAAAACATGTATTCCTATCGTGATAAAATGTGTCATACAACCCTTACCTTCTTTATTCGAGAAGGTGAGTTTTTTCGTAGGTTTGAAGAGGTTCATGTTCAAAAGATGTTCGAAGTTAACACCGTTAAGAAAATCCTAGGTGATTCGGGGTACAAAATGCTCGGTGCCTACGATATGTTCACGTTTAATCGGTGGAACCGTCATTCAGATCGGATAAATTTTACCGCACAGAAGATAGAAACAACCTAAGATCCGACATCTCGTAGAATCGTTCAATCCCTCCAATTCTCATACTCCCAAGATTTTTGCGCTACCGTCAATCGCATAACCTCGCTATTACCTTTCGGGCATAAGCTCGGACTCTAGGTTTCTCGTTCCACGATTCCTAAAAACAATCGCATGTGTACGGATGCTGTCCGATTTTTCAGAGAACCGAGGGTTGCTTTTCACAGGAACAAATATCAGGTGGCAGAGACAAATACATACAAATGCAGAGTTCCAGCGTAAGAACCCCAAGTGTTCAAGTCGTTGAGCCAATCGATAGATAAACTGATTTATCTGTGTAGCTGTTGACCTCTCAACCGAAAACCGGGATGAAACTAAGAGAGAACGAAGGCGGAGCACAGGAAAATGTGCCTGCCATCCGCACCGATGTAACCGGATACCTTGGGCGACCATGTCATAGATGCCAGTCGAATTGAAAACCCTCCGTTTGCGCGTTGTTCGATGGTCTTGCTTGCTCGGCTGTCAATGGGATAACCTGTTGACAATCAATTTCGCATTTTGTATACTAAATCGTGGCATAGTCGCGCTTCTCGAAAGTTAAAAGCGATCCGCTACAATTAAAACCTCTCTTGTTTTATACACTCTGAATTTAGAAAATGGCGAAAAAGAAAGATCGGTCGGCAAATATAGCGCGGAAACGCGCTAAGCGGAAACAGGAACAAAAGTCGCGGCGCAAATATTTGGCGATCCAGAAACAGCGTAGATTACATGGGGAGAGGTCCGATGAGGAGCGCTTGCATGAGATGATTCTGCAGAGTCGGCTGCTAGTTGACGAACCTGAGTTTTGTGCAATAACTTTTGACACAGTTCTAATGGGGGAACGAGTGCTGGAGGCGCTCGAGTCAGATCGTCTGCACGCGGAGGACACCATTAGCACCGATGGATCCGAGGATAGTATTGAAGCCGAGGACGAAACAGTCGGCGAGCGATTTCGAAAAGAAGTATTGCCAAAATGCCTGACGCCGGAATTTCTAGACGAAATCACGCATGCTCTGACTGCATGTGAGGTTCGTTTGAACCGTACAGGCCAACAAAGGAAAGCGGAAATTGCCCTCGTAGCGAGATCGCTTTTTGAACTTGCCGACCCGCAAGTACTCATGTTCCATCCGCTTATTCTTGCGATTACCGCCGCAACGCTTGAGAAGTTGCTCGAACAGCCTGGGTTTTCACCTGAACACGGGCAGCACGATTTTGTCCATGAAGTAATCTCTGACATTCGTCATCTAGGCACAACCGAAGAGGACAGCGTCCTAGGGGACGAAGAGACTGATGCAGCGGACACACATGATTCCGGAGTTGCGGTGGGACCCGATGATAAGACAGAGGACGTTTTTGTGCCCGATGTATGCCTCGCCGAATTACCTGCCAGGGCACTCTACCAGAACTCGGACATGTTGAAAACTCGACAGATTATTGAGGCGTGGGATGGTTACAGGTTGGTCAACGACACAACTGAGCAGGTTGAGTTCTTACAGCCGGACCTCAAACGGTGTATTACACTAACATCCAACAGGCTTCTGCTACAATGTATCTCTATGACTGATTTAGAAGTCGCAATGACAGAAGTAGAAAAACAGTGTGAACCGGACTTAATTTACTTGGCAAAAACTCTGGTAGACGATTAAGAAACTCAGGAATCGGTCAATACGTTTCGTAGACTACGATTTTGCCGCATAAGGAGGTGATTTCATGGCACATAGCAAAAGTGGGCAGGTCAGGCGAAGAACGCAGATTCGCCACGCTCAAAAGCGGCGTTTGAAAAGGCAGAAACTAGCGCTCAAACAGAAGGGGAAGGGATCAAACTAGATTTAGTATTTGGCGCAGTAGGTCAAGTACTGGTATTACCCGCAGGCTTGTATTTCTCAAATTGGGTAAAAGCGTAGGCGCCCAGACGAACAGATTTCCCTTCTGTGGAATTAAGGTAACCAAGCCTCAGAAGGCTGACAATCTCGATGGCGGCGGGTAGATTGAAAATGTCGCGAACGCGCTCCCGATCCTGTTTGCGTTCAAGCGGAGCACTTACAAACTGGGTGCCGATATGAAGGGCAGTCGCCGCCAACATCAAGTTCTGAATCATCGCGCCCATGCCAATCCACATCCAGCGGGCAGCACCGTCTCCCGGCGGACGTCTGTTGGTATTCATCAGAACCAAAATAAGCAGCGGCGATGTCCGTACCAAGCTTGAAATCTCCTTTGCAGGCATCTTTCCCGCTCCGAGATGTCCCAAGACGCCGAGGTGTTTCGCGTTCTTCACCAAGGGATGGAGTATGGTCGGATCCTTGGACACGATTTGTGGGAGGTTGACGTGATCGGCAAGCAATACACCATCGCGGGATTCTTCCCATTCCTCCTCGGATAACCGCATCCAGCGACGGTTGTCATCAAGGAATTTTGTGTCCTTGAATTGTTCTGCGACAGATTTTTCCGTTAGGTCGGCAAGTGCACCTTTCCCTTCAGTTTCACGAATCAACAATAATTCCCACGGTTGAACATTGAATGGTGACGGCGCCCATCGAGCGGCTTCCAGTAATAGATCGAGATCTTCAGATCGAATCGGCTTGTCTTGGAATTGACCTCGACAACTCCGACGTGCGGTAATTGCGTCGATGAGGCTCATTTCGGGCAGTTCCCTATCTTCCATCCTTGCACCTCATCTTTCTTTCTATCCTTTCTGAAACGTGTAATTCCCCTCAGCGTAGGTCTGCACTTGAAGGGTTAGTACCAGAGCGCCGACCCCTGAGATGCGCCCAGAAGCATGCCCGAGTCGGGATCTCTCATAATCATCTTTCGACTGCCGCCGGTTCCGTCTCGCGTTACTACGTGTCCCCATCGTTCCAATTCTTCAACGGTTTCGTCCGAGAAGCGCTCATCCAACCGCAATACGAAGGGTTGTCCCGCATGGGAGGGGGATGCGCCAGGAAAACTAATCCACGTAGGAGCATCCACCGCGCGCGCCGGAGGCATTCCAAAATCAATGGCGTTGGTGATTGCTTGAAAGTTCAATTGAGGCTGCATAAACCCGCCGGGCGTATTTCCGATAAAGAACACTTCGTCGCCGCTGCAAACAATGTACGTATTCAGAGTGTGCATCGTGCGTTTCCCCGGCTTAAGCTGATTGGGATGCCCGTCATCAAACTCAAAACCTTGCACATATCCAATTCTGTCATTCAACACAATCCCGGTGCCATCAGCCACCAGCCCGGATCCGAAATTGCTTGAGAGGCTAATGATAAAAGACACGGCATTGCCATCTTTATCGGCGACGGCAAGAGATGTTGTGTCACCATTGCGATAGATGTCCCCAGCCGTGGGTACGGTACTCGCTCGGTTCGGATGAATCTCCCTCCGGCGTTTCTCGGCGAATGATTTTGATAGTAGGGCATCTAGTGGGACATCCTCGAACTCTGGATCCCCGGAATACGCCAACCGGTCTGCGAACGCCAGTTTCTTGGCTTCAACCATGTGATGGATGTGAGAAGCACTGCCAAATCCCATCGTGGCAATATCGTAGCCCTCAAGAATATTGAGTTCTTCAAGAACAATGTGACCTTGTGACGGCAAAGTCGTTTGGTAGACGGTATGCCCTCGATAATCTGTTTGAATTGGTTCATAGATGTCCGAGGTGTGATTTTCAAAGTCCTCCATCGTGAACAATCCGCCATTTGCTTCGGAACAGGCTACGATTGCTTGAGCGATTTCACCTTTATAGAAGGCATCTCGCCCTCCTTCCGCTACAAGACGTAGGCTTTTCCCCAAGTCGCTGTTTGTCAATACACCCGCGCGCTTCGATAGCGCTTCGTCCTTGCAGAAAACCTTTACGCTACTGGGAAACCTCCCGAGTTTGCCGTCCGCTGCCAAAGATTTTCGGTCTCCGGCTTTCATCAATAACCCCTCTTCCGCGAACTCGATTGCGGGCTGAAGGAGTTCCTCCAACGGCATCGTTCCGAAACGTTCAAGCACTTCCACGTAAGCATCGACTGCACCCGGCACGGAGGCTGAATGAATGCCGATTTCCGCCATGCGTGTCATTCCCAGCTTTTTGTAGTAGTCTACCGAAGCGGCGTAAGGAGCTCTGCCACTCCCGTTTATTCCAGTTACCTGCTTCGATTTGCCATCGTAGACCAAAATAAAGGCATCTCCTCCAAGTCCGCAGCGGCCAAGCCCAATGACATTCAGCGTGGCTGCAGTGGCGACCGAGGCGTCGACGGCATTGCCTCCCTCTTGTAATACTCTCAGTCCTACCAGAGAAGCCTGCGGAAATTCCGTGACAACAACACCGTTTTTCGCTACGCACAACTCGTTCTGCCAGTTGACCGCAAAGTCCATAATCGTCTCCTGATGACCAGCTAATTTGTCAAACTCGGAAGCCCTAGCCCGTATTTTAGCCCAAAGAATACCTGAGAATAACACAGAGCACAAGAATTTATTGAAGAACGGCTTGGAAGCTTAGGCATAGCACTGAAAGAGAATGAAACGACGTAGGACATCGGACAGGGAAGGTCCGTACCGTCTTGCAGGAGGATCTCGCCGAGGATTTGCTTGACACTGCAAAACCTCGGTAATATACTACCGATGGGCCGGTATCCGAATAGCAGTCATGGGGAAAGCTATCCCCGCTAGATCGTTTTGCATCGGAGTGAGTCGGCGTTGAAAGGAGCGGAAGATCGTGCCTGAAGGTCCCGAGATTGAGCGCGTGCGAGACGAGTTGCTGATTCTTGAGAACGTACGTTTACGGGAAGTGAGTTTTACACCATCGGCTTTGACGAACCAACGCTATCGGGAGCAACAGGACAGAGCAGCCTTAATTCGAGCAAAGGTACTTGAGAAACTTGAACGCCGAGGCAAATACTTAATCTGGTGGTTTGAGAGTTTACCTGCGCTGAATCATTTCGGCATGACAGGGACGTGGAGTCTTGAGAAATCAGCGGAGGGACCGGCAACTTCAGAATCCTCAAAATATGCGAAGGTGATTTTGAATTTTGAAGGCGGCAATCGAGCAATCTTTGAGGATATGCGTAATTTCGGACGGTTTCAAGTTTATGACTCCGAAGAGGATATGCTTGCAAGAGTTCCCAGACTGAAAACGCTTGGTATCCACGGTTTGCAAGCAAACTTCCCTCAAAAGCGATTTGAGAAACTTTTGGATCTGCCCGTCAGTCGGGACAAACCGTTGGCAGAAGCACTCACCTCTTCTCGCGTAGTCTCGGACATCGGGAACATGTATAAGTCGGAGATATTGTTTGTAGCGAAACTGAACCCTACCACAACCGCAACTCAACTTTCTTCCACCGAAAAGAGACGTTTGGGACGGGCAATTCGCCTCGTGCTAAAACGAGCGTATGAGAACGACGGGGTCACTATAGAAGACGTTCAGTCTCCCTCCAGTCTCGAACAGCCCGTGGACGTGCATTATGTCTATGGAAAGAAAGGTCGCCCGTGCCCTTCTTGCGGGGAGGGCATCGAACGGTTCATTCAGAGCCAGAGATCGACATATTTCTGTCCGAAGTGCCAAGTACCCAAATAACCCTTCTACCGTGTTCGGTCCAGCTTTCAAACCGCACGGGCAGGGCGGGCGCGGCATTGTTGCATCAGGTGGCGTCGTCGAACGTGATAGCCGAGACATGCTGCAATGACGGTGTATTGACAGGTTTCTTGAAGGATCAGAAGGAGAAAGCGATGGATAAGAGCACACTCGCGGTCGATGGGGGAGTCAAAACCATCGACGGATTCGAAGGGAGAGGCGATCCTAAAATCGGTCACGAAGAATTCCTCGAAATGGCTGATACATGGGGCTATTCTCCCGACACGATTGATAAAATCCGTGCGGCAATTGTTGACGAGGAGTTGGACGGCGGACCGTTCCTTATCCGGTATAAATCTGAATCAAAAGTCGCTAAGATGGAACATGAAGCATCGCAGTTGCTCGATGTCAAGAATGTGCTGGCTGTGAGCAACGGGACGGCAGCACTGCATACGGCTTATGTCGCGGCGGATATAAATGAAGGTGATGAGGTCATCGTTCCCGGATACACCTTCATGGCGACCGCGATGGCGGCAGTGGTCGCAAGAGGCATCCCTATTTGGTGCGACATCGATGAATCCATGACGATCGATCCCACTGAGCTTGAGAAGCATATTACGCCGCATACGAAAGCTATCGCCCCTGTGCATATGAATGGATACGTCTGTAATATGGATGCGGTCATGAAGATCGCGCGGGAACACAATCTAAGAGTAATCGAAGACTGCGCTCAGGCGTGCGGCGTCAGTTTTCGCGGGCGCAGGGCGGGAACCATCGGGGACCTCGGCTGCTTCAGTATTAGCTCTTACAAGACTACGGGAGGCGGTGAAGGCGGGTTGGTGATATCGAATGATGATACACTGTTTGCCCGTGCTCAACAGTGGGCTGAGGGCGGCGGATTATGGCGCCCGGATCGATGTGCTGCAGCTCGTTGGGATGGGGAATTGTTCCCCGGTCTGAACTATCGACTGTCCGAGCTGGAAGGAAGTGTGGATCTCATTCAGATTCGCAAGGTAGATTCGCAACTTCAGCGCTGGCGTGCTAACAAACGCCGAATCCTCGGCGCACTTCCCGTGTATTACGAACTCAGTCCTCAAGTTGTCCACGATATCGATGGCGAGATGGGACATAACATCGGGTTCTTTCCTGAAAGCACCGCAGATTCTGACCGGGTAGTTGCCGCATTGCGCGCCGAGGGTGTAGGATGTCACACCCGCGGGCAAAACGCGGTGGGGGACTGGCACGCTTATCATTCCATGCAACCGATTATCGACAAGATGCCCGCCACTTCCGACGGTTGGCCCTGGAACCATCCGCATGCGGATGAAATCGAGTATTCGCTTGACGCTTGTCCGCGAACGGCGGATCTTGTCGATAGACAGGTTCGAGTGTCGATTGATCAGTGGTGGACCGAGCGCGACTGCAAGCAGGTTGTGACGGCTCTCACCAAGGTTTTTGATGCACTATACACGCGCGACCCGTCGCATGAGAATTGGCTTTCAGCGGTCGCTCAATCGGGTTGAACGGAGAAAGAGCGAGGTCATCGATTCGTTCCGATGTGTTGTAATCTGTTTAAGGGTTATGGCATACGGAGTATGCCTACAACTGCAGGAGGTGCGAAATGCTTACCGCGTCTGAAATCAAAGCTTACCATGAAGATGGCTACCTCAAAGTCGAGCAACTATTTACGCCCGAAGAAACGGAGGAACTTGGCTCCGAGATGATCCGGATCATCAATGAGTGGGGAGAGGAACGGATTGGATGGCCTGGACCGTGGCGCAGCCAATACTTGGTTGATGAAGAGCAACAAACAACCAAGGTAGTGTTCATGCACAACCCTCATTTCTACTCTGCGGTCTGGGGACGCGTGATTTTCCACCCTCGTTTGGTTGGCGCGGTGCAAGATTTTATTGGACCAGATGTTCAGTGGCACCACACGGTTCTACACGGCAAGGCTCCGGAGAAGGGCACGCCTTTTCCAATGCATCAGGATTATCCATTCTACCCGCACGACGGGCTGGATTTTGTCGACTGTCTAGTCCATTTGGATGATACCCCGCCCGAGAGCGGGCCATTGCGCGTTGTTCCGGGCAGCCACAAAAATGGGCCGCTCGAACACATTACAGGATCAGACACCGCGCCACACCTACCTACGGACAAATACCATCCTGATTTTATACCGTCGGTTGCAATTCCCGCGAAGGCAGGCGATGTTATTTTCTTCAGTTACTGTCTTATTCATTGGTCGGAAGTGAATAGGACGAATGAGTGGCGCAGATCCGTTCGCTTTGGTTACCATAAGCCGGATATGCGGCCGGTGGGGCGCCCTCCGGAGGAAGTGTACAGCAATATTGTGGCTGGCGGATTCAGGGCGAACCACGAGGCGGCCGGTTAGCGGTTGGTCGTCCCGTTGGTTGCTCGTTTGAAAACGTTGGGTGCAGTTGGGAAGGTTAGTTTTGCAATCCTAAGAATCTCATGCCTTTCACTCGAAGTCGGTGATTTCAGTAGAGACAAGACAGGGTGGAAAGCCTTGATATAACGGGCATCCGATCAGTTTAGATATTACCTCTTTCGGCATGTTGTTATGAAACCATCGTCGCCGTCCGGCATGGCTCGACACGGCACATGAGCACTTCCTATCAAAACCGAAGATGATGTCTTGCACAAGCCACTGGCTCGACTTTGTACATTATCGTTGAGTGACACAACTAACTCTAACGTATTCTTGGTGGTTCGCTTGAAACGTACTTAATGTAAGAAACGAGGTAGCTGCCTGAAAGGAGATCTCTTTGGGAACGCTATCCCGTGGGACCCACTATCGCCCTCCTTATTCAATAGGTTGCTCGTTATTCCCTCCCCGATCCTACCTTGTTCTGAGATGTCTGCTTACCTTTTTAATTGCTCTCGCAATGTCATGGATGTCTTCCTCGCTCAGGAACTGGGTTGCCCACTGTTGGTTAACCCTGGGTCTAGCATATCCGACAATCATCTGATCGTAAACTTTCTGTGCGTTCGGGGCTGTATTCTCGTCGTATGATACGGGATTCGCATCGGGATGGTCGAACGGAAAACGGGAGTTGCCGAAGAGCCGTTGATCCCGCACCGCCTCATGCGAAAGGAAGACGGGCCTCCCAAAAAAGTGCGGCGTGCACGAGATCCCTTCCGCCCGCATCGCCGCCGCAAAATCTTCCGGAGTAAAAGGTGCATCGTCCTTCACCTGCATCGCATAGAGCCAATATGTGTGTTTGCACCCGTCGAGTACCCGCTGCGGCACAACATAAGGATTCTTGCACAACTCGCTCAGCAAATCTCCCCGCGCCCGTCGCTGAGCGACCGTATTCCTCATTTTTCGCACTTGGGCTAACGCGACGGCGCCGCTCAACTCGTTCATCCGATAGTTCGGCGCGAAGATGACATACGTTGGCTGCCCCTCCCGAGACCGGTCCCACCCCTTGTCCATGAAGAGTTTACCCCGAGTTCCATAGTCATCGTTGTTTGTGATGGTTATTCCGCCATCCCCGCAGGAGATGTGCTTGGACTGTTGGAGGCTAAAACAGGCGATGTCGCCTATCGTGCCGACCAACCGTCCTTTGTATTCGCTCAGGTGCGCTTGCGAACAATCCTCGATGACCGTTAGATTGTGTCGTTTGGCAATACTCATTATGGCGTCCATGTCGCACGGGTTGCCGAACACATGCACCGCCATGATGGCTTTCGTTTTTTTCCTGATCTTCCGCTCAATGTCCTCCGGATGCATGTTGAAAGTGTCCCGCTGCACATCGCAAAAGATGGGGATTGCCGTTTGCGCGAGGATGGGGATGACACTGCCGACGTCCGTAATGGGACCGACGATGATTTCATCTCCGGGCGAGGGATTCAACATCCCGACCGCGATGTGCAGGCTGGCTGTGCCGGACGAACTCGCTATGCCGTATTTTGCGCCGTGAATTCCGGCAAACTCGTTTTCAAATTGCTCGACCTTCGTCCCGCCGAAGCGGCTCATCACTCCTGAATCGATAACGTCCGTGAGTTCCCGCAGTTCCTCCCTTCCAAACTTATTTCCATCCGGCAGCGGTTTATTCCGGATAGGTTTTCCGCCATCTATCGCCAGATTTTCTTCAGGCATTTGACATATTCCTTTATCCAATCCCCTTCATGAAGGCCAAGACTTCACATCATAATTGAGATATTAGGTGTTTTACCTTCGGAAAGAGAACCGACGCGAGAATGACTTCCAGCAGAAAGGACTGTCCATTCAGGGTTCTGCGAGTGCAAAATTCGAACGGAACTGTTCGTGGCAGGATTCTGATAGGTTCTTTGATAACGGCGCGTTGGTGGTGTTACGTCATTCCGTTCCACTTAGGCTATGGGTAGCAGAATTTCGGATGGGAGGTTGGAATCCGCAGCAACTCAGAACAGGGGCAATCTTAGTTGAATTTCCGAGATGTAACGACTGGAAAGATAAAAAGCGCACGGCTCATTCAGTGCAAGTGTATCTGTATATCGATTTACTTTGAAGGCCGTAAAAACCTTAATGACCGCCGACCTCGCCGACTTCAATATCAATTTCGTCTCGGTTCCGGATTCGTTCAACCAAGCCGTCGCGAATGTCGACGATTCGGTCGGATACATCAAGCATCTTCAGGTCATGGGTTGCCGAGATGACGGTGACGCCTTTTCCGCGGTTGAGGTCTCTTATCAGGTCAATGATTTCACGACCGGTAATAGTATCAAGGTTGGCTGTGGGTTCGTCCGCCAAAATGATGGTCGGGTCGTTTGCAAATGCGCGGGCAATGGCAACGCGCTGGCGTTGTCCACCCGATAACTCGTCGGGCCGGTGATGCGTCCGATCACCCAATCCAACTAGATTCAGCAGTTCCTCTCCCTTTTTGTTCCGATCCCTGTTCGACAACCCGGCAAATATCATCGGCAAAGTTACGTTTTCCAACGCGCTCATGACCGGCAGTAGGTTGTAACTTTGGAAAATGTAGCCCACCCGGTGACAGCGAAACCATGCGATCTGGGAACGTGAGAGTTGGGACATGTCCTGTCCGTCAATATAGACGCTGCCTCCCGTGGGTCCATCCAAAGCGCCAATCATGTTAAATAGAGTTGACTTTCCAGAGCCCGAGGGTCCCATGAGCGAAATATATTCACCCCGTGCAATCTCTATGTTGATTCCGTCGAGCGCGCGCACCACATTCGTCCCCATGCGATACTCTTTAACCACATTTTCGGTTTTCACGACAGTTTCTGCCATTCACGTTCCTCCTTGAGTTTCTTTGACTCCTCAACCCTCGTCCGCAATGTGTGATTGAATCTTGTGGCACATCTAGTTTTCCGATTACACTTCCGTGCGCATGGCTTCGGCAGGAGGAAGTTGCGCGGCGCGCCACGCCGGGAAAGCCGCACCGATAACGGACAACACCATGCCAAGTATACAGCCAAGTAGGATGAGGACAATGATGCCAAGCCTCATGGGCGCCTCTTCGGGGTTTGCCGGCAGCAACGGGAAATAGAAGAATAGATCGAGCCCGTGGTTCTTTAGTCCCAATAGAATTGACCCGATGGTCCCGATTAGTGCACCGATAAGCGCTCCCGATAAGCCTTGAAACCCCGATTCCAGTAAAAATAACCGCACGACGAAGCGATCTAGCGCGCCTAGGCATTTCATCGTTCCAATCTCTTGAAATCGCTCGGTAACTGCCATAAGCATGGAGTTGGCGATCCCGACCACGCACACGATCAATGACATGATGATGAGCCAGATGTCTTTCGTGGAAATTCCTTGCTCTTGCTCCTCTTCGAGGCTCGTAATCTGTTCGGTTCTGCCACTCTCTTGCATCGCCAAGTCAATCTCGTTGTTGGTCCAAACCGAGACCAAAAACGCAATTCCGAGCGTAATTCCCGCAGTTGTGATAATAGAGCGCCCAAATCGAATCTTTAAACTTTGAAAACTGATGCGCAACGATTCGCCGAATGGGAGTTCGATCTGCTGTTCAATTTGCGTCGGTCTTTCCAAATTCTATTCCTCCGGATCTATGGAGATGGATGTTGTAAATGCATCGTGTGTAGAGATGCTTTGTGATTCTTCGATATCTCTGTTCTGTTCGGCGCCGTAACTCATAATTGATGGCAAATCATCACCATTTTATCATGTTATGTCGTGGAAGTCAAGGTTTGGAAGATGAATCCGATTGGGATGATAACGACATAGTCGAAAATGTTGTAATTGATTGAGACTCTCCCGCGGTCCGCCCTAACAGCATACGCCTGATTCACCGGCATGTCAATGGAAAAGTGGGGACTTCCGCTTCTCGGTGTAGCGCGAAGGCGTGCACAGTTGGCTCGCGGAACAACGAACCTTCGCTTGTTTCCGGCAGTATGCTGTGCTATCATTACATTAGTTTGGAACTCGAAAATCCTAACTTGATTCTCAACAATACTATATGCGAATTCTAGAACTGTTTGGGCAATGGTGAGGTAAATAGCGATGTATCCAAAACGGTATCCGGGGCCAAACGAAGATGTTTTGGAAGCGCAGGCGAGGGTCTGCACGGGGCCTCATCAAACGCGCCCTTTGGGAACGAAATCTACAGATGGGGTACAACCGGCTGCGATTCTCGGCACCATCTTGAAATCACTGAGAGGCGAACTTCCATCCGCCCAATCCGTATCAAAAGCTCAGATGGGAGCGTTTTTTGCCGCGATGACGATTCGGAGGTATTTCCCGGCGGAGACAAGGTGGAGTGATAAGGAGATTGAGGCGTTTGACGAATTGGAAACCCAACTTGAGACCGAACTCCCCGAGGAGATACTATTCATCTTGAACCCGGATCGTGGGTATAAACCGTCAACCATGGAGGAGGAGGTTGTCACGGAGGCGTGCAAAAAGATTCTGAAGGGTGAACATCTAGGTTACGGTGAAACGCGGGCTATGGCAGAAGCAATTCTAAGCGAGAACGTGAAGCCTGCGTTGAAAGCAGCCGCACTGATTGGGCAGCGGATGAATCGCGAGACTTACGATGAGGTGCGTGGATATCTTGATGCCTTTCTCGGTCCCGAACAGGTGCAGGAAGTTTCAGTGGGTGCGCTGACGCATTTCGGAGAGCCGTTTGATGGAGCGACCCGCTATTTTCGACCAACCCTTTTCGTGGCTGCCGTACGCGCCGCTCTTGGCGAAGCCTCGGTATTGCACGGTGTCGATGAGATGCCGCCGAAAAGCGGGGTGACCGAGGAAGGAATCTTGCGTGCGCTCGGCGCTCGAACGGACCTCGGTATTGACGGGGCAAGAACCTTGATTGAGGATAAAGATGTAGGCTTTGCGTACGTGAGCCAGCGGGAATACTCTCCGGCGGCGTACAGTATTCGTGAGTTAAGGGTGCACATCAAGAAGCGGCCGCCCTGGGCGGCGACGGAAAAAGCACAGCAACTGTTCAAGTCGCCCGGAGCAAACAGTCTTGTTATTGGCTATTACCATCCGGGCTATGAAGGGCCTCTGTTAAATCTGGCTTGGGAGCGGGGATTTCAAGCTGCGCTTGCCGTTAAGGGAGAGGAAGGGACAAGCCACTACACCTTGAGATTGGCAAAGCCCTCCACCGAGGGTTACATGGCGGTCAATTATTCGCAGGGATTTCGGAGAGTCAATGGGCGGCGCGACGATTTTATACTCGACGTCGATCCTCAATCCATTGGATTCAACTATGGGCGCAATCCTCGAATGGATGCGGTAAGTCCCGACACCTTTGCCGAATCGGGATTAGCAGCGTTGTCCGGAGAGATGGGCCATGTATATGATCGAATCGTCCTCAATGTTGCGATGACGGATCATCTGTTAGGCATTTGTTCCGATGCCGCTGAGGCCGTAAAACGAACAAAGCACGCCATCGAAAGTGGCCGCGCATTGGCTCATCTACGCGCCTACATCGAGAAGTCTAAACGGGTTTAATGTACATCGCCCGTAATGTCCTTCTCAAAACCTACGGCTCCGGATTTAGAGGTGATTTGAGCTTATCTGCTGTACGAACCGTCCGAAGACTCTTTCGACGCGGCATTGGCGATCTCGTAGATCGCTTCGTCAGGTTTGACGTAACCGAGACGCCGTGCAAGTTGCTCTTTAATCAGTTCGTCCGTTTTCAGTTTTTCGACGTGAGATTTCAGTACATCGCGTTCTACCGTAAGATTCTTTAGCTCATCCTGAGAACGTTGTTGAAGTACTTGGGCCTCTTGCCAATCCTGATATTCATCTGAAAGGTTAAGTAGGCTTGCAGTTAAAAGCGGAACTGCAAGCACGACAAGTATTATTTGGAAGATTCGCATGGTTTGCTTTCCTTTAATTGTTGTAGAGTATGTTTAAAGGCTTTATACTTTCCAAGATTCTTACAAATCATGAGGAAGCCGCGATTCGCAACTCGCTCCTACGGATACGTCAACGCGCATGAGTTTCGGCGTTTCAGTCGTTTTGAAGATTGTAGAAGACGTCATCTCCTCCAAATCGCGCCTGTTCTCCGAGTTCCTCTTCGATTCGTAATAGTTGATTGTATTTACAGATTCGGTCCGTTCGACACAGCGATCCGGTTTTGATTTGCCCGGCATTTGTCGCGACGGCAACATCCGAGATTGTTGTATCCTCCGTTTCTCCGGACCGATGTGAAATTACGGCTGTATAGTTGGATCTCTTTGCAAGTTTGATCGCGTTTAAGGTCTCCGTCAACGTACCAATCTGGTTTAACTTGATAAGGATCGAATTGCCGATACTCCGATCAATCCCGCGCTGCAGTCGATCAGTATTTGTTACGAAGAGATCGTCGCCAACGAGCTGGACTTTATCGCCGATGGCGCGTGTCAACATCTCCCATCCATCCCAATCATCTTCCGCCAATCCGTCTTCAATCGAGACGATAGGATATTTCTCGACCAACTCGGTGTAAAAGCCAACCATCTCTTCGGAGGATTTATCGGATTTGACCTCCGCATCAAGTCGATAGGTGCCGTTGTCATAGAACTCGCTTGAAGCCGGATCAAGCGCCAATAGGACATCTTCGCCGGGAGTGTAGTTCGCGCGTTCGATTCCTTCCGCGATGATCTGAAGCGCCTCTTCATTTGATCCGAGGTTCGGCGCGAATCCTCCCTCATCCCCGACCGCCGTGCTGTAATTCCGTTCCCGCAGCACTGTTTTCAGGTTATGGAAGATCTCCGCACCCATTCGCAACGCCTCGGAAAATGAGACGGCGCCCATCGGCATGATCATGAACTCTTGGATGTCCACGTTATTGTCCGCATGCGATCCGCCGTTCAAGATATTCATCATTGGAAGCGGAAGTTTCTTCGCATCGGCGCCGCCGATATATCTGTATAGAGGCAACCCAAGCTGATTGGCGGCAGCTTTGGCGACGGCAAGGGAAACACCCAAAATTGCGTTTGCGCCAAGTCTTCCTTTGTTTGTTGTTCCGTCAAGATCAATCAATGCTTGATCGATGGCAGTCTGATTCTCCGCATTGGAGCCGGCCAACTGCCCGGCAATAATGGTGTTGACATTTTCAACCGCCTTCCTCACTCCCTTTCCGAGGTAGCGGGAGGGCTGGGCATCGCGGATCTCCACCGCTTCGTGTTCGCCGGTTGATGCGCCGGAAGGTACGGCTGCTCGTCCCATTGCGCCTGACTCTAAACTAACGTCAACTTCGACAGTCGGGTTTCCTCGAGAATCCAGAATTTCGCGTGCACGAACGTTTTTTATCTTTGTCACTCAAACCTCCGAATTGAGCTGTTATCAAATTAGGCCTTTTTCAAATTACTCCGATTCATGAAGGGACCAAAGTCTCAAAGTATTTGTAAAGCGTAATGCGCAATATAGGATCCGTCCTGAATTGCCATGAATTGCTCCGAAAATTACGCTAACAGGCGGGAAGGGATTTAGATATCTTCAGTTTCAGCGGTGCTCAGTCCTCAATCACAAACTCAAAGAGGAGGTACGAACTCGATAAAAACACTATGCCGTAGATGACCAACGTAGAAATCCAAAAATTCCCCTCTAGCCCTTCCGCCGTTAGCAGCGATACGGTACATTTCGCCCCAGCCATGATGATTGGGAATATCAGTGGTAGCAGAATAACAGACAGGAGGCTTTCCTTACCATGTGTACTGGTGGAAATACCCGAAATTGTAACGCCCACCGCACAGAAGCCAACCGCACCGACGATGAGTACGCCGATAAGTTTCGCCAGTGTCTGAAACGTCAACGTGTCCAGTGCGTCCAAGAATTGAAGTGCAACCGGGGTAATCATCGCCTCCAAGACGGCAAGGATAATGAGGTTGCTCACAACCTTCGACAGATAGAGATTGCCGGGGTCCACGCCGGTTAATCTGACTCCGTGTAATGCCCCACTCGCTCGCTCAACATCAAAAGATCGATTCAGTAGGATTATCCCCGCGAATGCGAAAGCCGTCCATAACACACTGGCTGCAAGTTTCCCTCTGTCTTCAGCCTCTTGGGGAAAAACCGGCCCGAATGCAAGACCAAAGATCAATACTACGAGCACGCTGAAAACAACGATTAGAACCAACGTGTCTTTCGTACGGAAGAAGAGGGCAACATCTTTTCGTACCAGCCAACCGATTTGGCGAAATGTCTTCATTTCATCTGGTGTTGTTTCAAATCCTGTTCGTATCGGTGCGCCAATTCGTCGACCGCAATTTCGTCTTTTTGGGCAACTGCCTTGAGATCAGCATTCAGTAAGAAGAGGAAGCGTGAACCTGCGATATATGCTAATTCGGTGTCGTGTGTCGTCAGCACGATTCCTTTTCCCTGTGAGCGTTCGTGGTGGATTCGATCCAAGACAAATTGCTTTGCGGCGACATCAAGACCGGAAAATGGTTCATCGAGTAACAAGAGTGTGGGGTTATGGATGAGCGATTTTGCAATCATGAACCGCTGAATCATGCCGCGCGAAAACACGCGCATCTGATCGTGTGCAAATTGGGCTAACCCGACCTCGCCGAGGAGCGTATTAATGCGCCGTTCTAATGAATCAATGGCGTACATTTTGCCGAAAAACGCAAGGTTTTCGTATGGAGTAAATTCAAGGTAGGCAAGCGGTTCGTGGACTACCACGCCGAGCGACGGACGCACATGCAACGCATTTTCGAGGGCGTTTGTGCCAGCAATGCACAGATCGCCGGATCCCGGCTTGATCAACGTCGAAAGGATTTTGATAAGCGTCGTCTTGCCCGCGCCATTGGGGCCAAGAATTGACACGACCTCTCCGGGCTGAACCTTGATTTCCACTTCATCAAGAATGGTTCGATGGCCAAAGCGTTTTGTTATTTTGGTGGCTTGGAGCAACATAATCGGGAGTTAGAACGAGACGGGTGATCTGATTGCGCTGACATGCGCATCGCCATATCGGTAACCGTGGAATGAATCAATATGCTCTGTTGGGGATGGCGCGCGCCGCGCTATTGTGTGCAGAAGCAGCTTTCTCTATAGATTAGAGGCAATCTTATGAGTCGTAAATAAATACGAATTTTTCGGGTGGGGGTTACGGCGAGGCATATTCTTGCAGAATTTGCTATCACGCTCTCTGCTCGGTCGTCGAATCTTGCTTCGTCATCTTGATCAGACGGTTTATCGTGCTTTTAGGTATGGCAGAAAATAGAAACCGAGTTTTCGGGGAGAAATTCGGTTTCGTGACGACCAGGAGAGTAGCGGCTCCGAGATCGCTTCTACTTTACACACCGGACCGGACGATTCCTAAATACCAATTCTAGATTTCAATGACAAAAAGTGGAAACAGGGTTTCCTCGCAAAAAAACAGCCTGAAATCATCCTTCCGATTTCAGGCTGTCCAAATTCGAAACAAGAACCAAAGATGTGGTTCCAATTTAACCATTTTGCGGGGCTGGCGAGGTTTGGTTACATCATCTTCTTGATGATCGCCGCGCCTTGTTCGGCGGTAACTCCGAGTTTCCGATGAGCTAGGGGACCTCCTTCGCCGAGAACGGGTTCAGCGCCATCCAACGACGGACGGCTTGTGTCATGATAGAATAACCCGGTCGGAATTTCATCGCCCCACTGCATCGAGTGTTCGACGGCGGCTTTCCAATCTGTGGGATCGTGTCCCGCATCTTCGAGTTTGGTGACGGTTTGTTTGAAGAACGCGAAGGTGTTGTCCTTGTTGTAGGTAATACACGGACTAAAGACATCAACCAAGGCAAACCCTTTGTGTTCCATGCCCCTGTACATCAGTTCAGCCAGGTGCTTTGTGTCTCCGCTGAATCCGCGAGCAACAAAGGACGCCCCTGTCACAATTGCCATCGCCAAGGGGTTGACGGGGCCCTCGAGACTGCCGAACGGGGTGCTCTTGGTCTTCATTCCGATTCGGCTGGTCGGGGAAACCTGGCCTGTGGTCAAACCGTAGATTTGATTGTTCATAACTATGTACAACAGATCGACGTTGCGCCGCATGGTATGAACAAAATGATTGCCTCCGATACCATAGCCGTCGCCATCACCGCCGGTGGCGACCACGGTCAATTCATGGTTGGCAAGTTTCACTCCTGTAGCCACCGCCAACGCCCGACCATGAAGAGTGTGCATCCCGTAGGTATTGATATAACCTGGGAGGTTCGAGGAACACCCGATACCGCTAACCGTTACATATTCGTGAGGTTCGCGTCCCAACTTCGCGCACGCCAACTCAAGCGCCCTGAGAACGCCGAAATCTCCACATCCCGGACACCAATCCGGTGCTACATCTCCCTTGAAATCCTTAGCTGTCGGGGCTGCTTTTATAGGTTTATCCGATGCCATGTTGTCCTCCTTCCTTAATTAAACAACAATCTCTTGATATGGGACATACAAGTCAGTCTTGCCAGCAACCTGCTCCTTGACTCCATCCACAATATGGTGCGGCATAAACGGTTCACCATCGTACTTGCGAATGTGGCCGTCAGCATCAAAACCGGTTTCACCGCGAAGATAACGTGCGAATTGCCCCGTATAGTTGCTTTCCACGATTATTGTCCGCTTGGCTGTCGATAGCGCCTGTAAGATTTCGTCCACATGCAGCGGCACAATCCATTTAATGGCGAGCTGGTTCGTAGGAATTCCATCCCGAGTCAGGATCCCCGCGGCTTCCTCGATTACGCCTTTGGACGTGCCCCAACCGATAAGCGTAACCTCGGCATTTTCAGGACCTTCCAGTTCGGGCGGGTCGATTAGCGAAACCACTGATTCCATTTTCCGCTGGCGTTTCTCGACCATTGCGCGGCGAATGTGTGGGTTCGTGAACTCGTCGCTGATTAACCCTCCGTCCTCATCGTGTTCGTCTGTCGCAACCACGTGCAGATGCCCCGGCGTACCGGGCACTGCCCGCGGCGAGATTCCGCTCTCCGTAAATCTGTAGCGCAAATACTTTTCCCCGTCATTATCTGGCTCGGCGATTAACTCGCCCCGGTCGATTGGCTGTTCCCAGTTGATGTCGTCCGGATCGACGGTCGCGTAACCTTCCGAAACCGAAAGGTCGGTAATAACAAGACCCGGACACTGGAACTTGTCGACCAGATTGAACAGCTCCGGAATGGTGTTGAAGCAATCCAATATACCAGTTACCGCAACAATAATCTTTGGGAAATCGCCTTGGCTTGCTCCCAACATCTGCCACAAATCACCCTGTTCGGTCTTCGTCGGAACGCCAGTTGAGGGGCCGGCACGCTGGACGTTGATGGCTACCATCGGGATTTCCATCATTCCCGCGCTTCCGACGGCTTCCGTCATAAGCGCGAACCCGCCGCCGGAAGTGGCGCACATTGCGCGGCAACCGGCATGAGCGGCACCAATCACCATATTTATGACTCCGATCTCATCTTCAACCTGTCTAACCATGATTCCCAAATCGTTTGCATTTTCGGCCATCCAGTGAAGAACACCGGTGGAAGGGCTCATCGGATAAGCGCAATAGAAATTTACGCCTGCGGCAGCACCGCCCATGGCGAGCGCCTCGTTGCCGCCAACTTGGGCAAGGGGTTTGTCTTTCTGCGGGAGCGGGGTCGAGTAGGGAACGAAATTTTCTACGGAATACTCATACGCGGCGCGAGCAACATCGACGTTTTCGTCAACGACAGCTTGTCCTTTTCGCTTGAATTGGAGCGTCAGGATGTCTTCCAGTAATTTGAACTCTAAGCCAAGTAAGTGGAGCACACCGGCAAGTGCCACCGTGTTCTGCACTAGTTTGTTTCGGTTGTTGTTGCTTAGCTCCTTGACCGGCATTGGACACAGTTGAAGTCCTTCAGAAGCTTCTCCGGGCTTGATGGTATCACTGTTAAAAATCGCCGTTCCTCCCGGCGCAACATGCTGAAGGTGGCGATCCATGGTGTCTTGGTTCAAGCAGAATAACAGATCAATCTTATCCCCATGACTCGTAACGGGTTCCGTGCTGATTCGAGTTGTCAGGAAGATGTGACCGCCACGGATGATAGACTGATAGGAATTATAAGAAAAAAACTGAAGACCACGACGTGCGCAAATTCTAGCGAGAATGTTGCCGGGGGTAGCAATTCCCTGTCCGGCCGCCCCGCCAATTGCAATCGCGAAGTCAAATTTTGCCATCTTTAATCCTTTCTTGCCAATAAACTCCCACTTTGGTTTTGAACGAACATATCAATATTAAGCATAAAACGACGATTTTTTTCAGGCTACCGTTATCGTTTAGGTCATTTGTCCGATATGTTTTAATGGTTGGGTGGTACCGATCGGTGGGCAACTTGGCAACACTCATGCTTAAGGATACCACAACTGCACTAAGGTTTTCAACTGAATTCTGTATTTTGTGTGGAGGGATTATATCCGAGTATTCGCTGTAGAGGCACTCTCTGCTTGGCTCGTGCCCGAGCATATCGCCAAAAAAGGGAAGCCGAGATATCACGAACGCCGTGTTCGCGTCAAATCGCGAACCTGCAGGTCGCCACCCCAAGGATAGCATCGGACCGTCTCCTGCATCGGTTGATTCCAAGCACTGACATAGTGCTACAACTGATCCAGTGCGGTTGCCGCTTCGGGCGTTCCGATCTGTTCCAAGGCGTAGGCAGCGTGCTCGCGAACTCGCTCGGATTCATCCAGCAAGGCTTCGGCCAATATCGGGACGGCGCCGCTCGCGGATTCTCCCAGGTGCGAGAGTGCAATAGCCGCATTGGTGCGAACCTCTATATCCTCGTCACGCAGTGCTCGGGACAATGCGGGAACGGCATCAGCAGCGGAATTTCGCATAATTCCGAGCGCCCTCGCGGCGTTTTCGCGGACGGGTTGATACGAATCGTTCAGCGCTTGGATCAGTGCCGGCACTGCGCTTTTCCCGAGCCGTCCAAGCGCGTCAGCCGCATTGAGACTCCGATGTTTTATCTCATCTCCCAACGCTTCAATCAGATCGGGAATGGCTGGTTCGCCAATTCGAGCGAGAACATCAGCCGCGCCATCGCACACATCCCAGACATCGTGTCCGAGCGCTTCTACCAGCGCTGGCACGGCGGGGGCGCCGATTTCGACCAAAGCCGACGTTGCGGCATCTTGAATCTCGGTGTCTTCATCATCCAGTTCTTCGAGTAGCTGTTCAATTTCGCGGTTCTGTTCCATTATTGCCCATCTGCTTTCCGATTTTTCTCGAGAACGGAGGTCAGGCGATCCACCTGCTCTTTCCGCAATCGATTGTATACCCGCTCCGAAATCTCCTTTTTCTTATACATCTCGTCAAGGCGTGTAACCATCTCAAACCTTGCAATTCGCGCAGAATCGAGGTCATCGGAACCAAGTTTGTTCAACCAACTCGAATCGGGATTGGTCGCAGTGGAGCCTGACGGAGTTGCTTTCGTTGCGCCCGATCTCACCATGAAGATAGCCGCGACCAAGAAACCGCTGGCGCACGCCGCGGCAAGAGCGATCAGACCAATCATCTTGGGGTCTGCGGGCTGGTTTGCACTTATCCGCGCACTTCCATTCGCCGCAGTAACGGGTGCGACCTTGAAGTTGAGTCGGACCGTTTTTCCGATACTCAAAGGTTTGGCGGGATTGGTTGCGTAAATGATATACGGGGTATTGTGAAACTCTTCGCGACGACCCGCTCCAAAAATGGGGGATTGAGGGGTGAGTGGCAACCCCTCCGTGATAAACACATAGAGTTGATCCGTATCGAAGGTGAGTGAACGTGACAAGTCCAGACCGGAATCAACTACGTGCATGATGTAGGAGAAGCCCGAGGCGAATGTTCCTGAGGCAAGCGGCTGTTTCGAAATCAGCTTGTTCGATTCGACGGCGAGATTCTTACTGATCAGGGAGTCGATCTGGAGGCCTTCATGACCGATCGGCAGGTTCAAATACATTCCCGCCGCTTGGCTGTTCACCGTGGTTCGGAACTCCATGTCGCTCGTATTTTCGAATTGAACGAATTCCGTAATCGTCAATGCGCCATCCGGCGCATGGTCCGGCGGGGGCGGTGCGATGATAATCGTATGTTGGCGAATCTTCACGACCGAAAGGTCATCGGTAAATGCTCCAATGTCGATGTCCACCTTGGATTCCGGTACCCAGGTCGATAACACCACATCCGTTTCCGTGTGTTCCCTGCCTTCATGCACAGTCGCAACGGTGTAGTACGTTCCCACACCGATCGAGAGGTCGTCGAAACTGTATGAGCCGTCACTCGCGGTTGTTGTCTCTCGCTGCTGTGTCTCCGTGCCTTGGTGAATCGTTAACGTAACCTTCTGATCCATTAACGGATTGTTGTGCTGCCTATCGATGATTTTCCCTTTAATGCTCCCCGTCGCATCTTGCGCGATAACAGGGGAGACTAAGACTAGATGGACGGCGGAAAGACACAATACGAAGAGACTGAATCGTGAATTGCGCCATACTTGGAATACCGAGCCTGATTGGTCAATTTGCATTGTTGATTTAGCTCTTATCCTTTGTTCTTCTGTATCTTTCGATTTCTTCCTCAACCGAAATAACCCCGGACGAATCAATCTGTGTCACGACCGCGGCGGTCTCTTCAAGAAGCTGCGCCCTCAATGTTTGATAATCTTCATCCGACAACTTGCCAACTTCGTAATCTTCATCTAGATCCGCGAGAGCGGAATAACTGCGTTCTCGCTCGCGGTACAACCGCTGAATGTCCGATTCTGCGGCATCGATTTCCGGCATAGAGCGTCCCCTAAACCGCAACGGCAGACCAAGATAAACTACGAGAGGGATTCCAAGCAGTAAGATCCATAAAAGAATCAATAACATCGTGGGAATTGTGCAATCCTTGTTTATAGGATAAGATGAGCGCGATTTTGCCGATTGTACTCCTATCTTCCCATAAAATCTTTGTGGTGCTCCGTCGCCATCGTAATTCTCTCAGATGAGCCAAAACGGTATGGGCGGAAATCAATCCAACGCAATCCGCAGGTTTTCTAACGTGCACCCTTACGGTTATCAAGTTCGGCTTCAATTTGATTCTGTACGTCGGCCGATAAAACCGTGCCGGTTTTGTGCGTCTCGTGTTGAGTCGAACTCGAAGATCGCATTTTCGATCTGATCACGAGAGAGATGATGGCGCCAATCAAGACGATGATAATGACCGGCATTGCGTACGCGACAAGGTTAAATCCGGTGGGCGGCATAAGGGCGAAGAACTGTGTGCCGTACTTGGCGATGTATTCATCGCGGATCTGTTCAACGCTTATGCCCGATAGAAGGCTCTCGCGAAAGTCATTCTCAATCTGCCGCGCGGTCGTGCACACGCACTGTTGGATAGTCTCCCTTGTACACCCACAGTAACAGTATACACTCGTTTTCAACTCTTCCAGCCGCGTGTCAATCGATGATTCCGTGTTGCCGTCTGTTTCGTTGGCGGATACGGCCCGAGAGATGGCAACGAGACACAATCCGGTTGCAAGTGCTATGCAAAGGAGTTTGAGTGAAGTCATCTTACCCTGTGAATCGGTTAGATATCGCGTTCTTTTACCTGATGTTTTTCGGCAAGCGCAACAAACCCGCCAATCATCATAACCCCAACACCAATCCAAACGAGATTGATTAGGGGATTGTGGTAAACTTGAAGCGGGACAAGCTGTCCTGACCGCACATAGGAGGGCACGTCTTCCGGTAGCGGCCCCAAAGCAATGTAGAGATCGTTCAATCCGAAATGCCGGATGGCCGATTCAATGGTGTCCTGTTCGCCTTGGCCCGCTCGATCATAGAAACCCCGTGCCGGCCGCATGGTGCCGATCGTTTTTCCCCCTCTCTCCACGGCGACCACAACTCCGGCGCGTGTATGATTCGAATACCTGTTCCGGAACGCATCCTCCATCGTCAGTGTATATTTTCCCACGTCCATAGACTCTCCGAGTTTTAGACTCTTTGATTCCAACAGATAGTAGCCTTTGGACCCCATGATACCGATGTAAAGGATTACGATTCCGATGTGGACAATGTATCCGCCGTATCGCCGCTTGTTGCGTTGAATGAGGCGTGAAAGCCCGTGAAAGATAGAGGTTTCCCCGCGCCTGGCTCTCAATTTCGCGCCGCGATAAAACTCAACGAAGATCGCCACGAATACGAATACGCCGCCAAACGCGCACAGTGCGGAATAGACCGGTGTCGAGTGCCCTCTAAACGCAAGAAATCCCCACATGAATGCCCCGCCAACCAGTCCAAAGAGAATCGGTTTGGCGAACATCCGCTTAAAATTGCTTACGGTCAATTTTTTCCATGAGACAATTGGTCCGGCGCCCGTCAAGAAGAGAAGCAATAGCCCGGGAATGATTACGACTTTATTGAAGAATGCCTCCGGTACGGCGGATTTGTCGCCGGTTACTCCCTCCGTGATGATGGGCCAAAGCGTTCCCCAAAGGATAATCAGCGTCAATCCTACAAACATCCAGTTGTTAAGAAGGAATGCGCTTTCGCGGGAGAGAATTGACTCGAGTCGGTTTGGACTCTTCAGATCGTTCCACCGGTAGTAGATCAGCCACGCAACGCCAAGGCAGGAAAACGCGATAAAGCCCAGGAAATAACCGCCAATATCCGATTGCGCGAAAGCATGAACGGAGGAAATTACTCCGCTGCGCGTGATGAACGTTCCCAGCAGTGTGAACTGAAACGCCAGTGTAATCAGGACGATATTCCAGAGTTTGAGCATGTTGCGTTTTTCTTGAATCATCACCGAATGAAGATAGGCGGTTCCAAGCAGCCATGGCATAAAGGACGCATTTTCGACCGGATCCCACGCCCAGTAGCCGCCCCAACCGAGTTCGCGGTATGCCCAATTGCCGCCAAGCGTAATGCCAACCGTGAGTACCAACCATGAGGCGATCATCCAGCGGCGTGAGCGAATAATCCAGTTGCTGCCGGTGTCGCCGGATGCCAATGCGCCAACCGCAAATGCAAACGGCACCGTCAAACTTACAAAACCGACATAGAGGGACGGGGGATGAAACGCCATGCTGGGAGTTTGTAGCAACGGGTTCATTCCCGCGCCGTCACGGAGCGCTACGCCGTCCGGAAAACGCGCAAGTGGGTTGTACACTCCCTCGATCAACCCGGTAACGAGGATGGTGAAGAAGAGTTGAACAATTGAGATGGGAATGAGAGCGAAATCGCCGAGTCTGTCTGCGGCTCGCCAATTTTGCCAAGCGACCAACGCTCCGAAAAGGGTGACCAGCCATAGCCAGAAAAGCAGGGAACCGGACATTCTTCCCCATAGCGCCGTAATCTTATACATCAACGGTTGGTCATGGCTCGACACCTCGGCGACATATTTCATTGAGAAGTCGTCGTTCACAAAACCATAGATGAGGGCTCCGGTAGCCAAACTGATAAGAAGAAACGTGGCAACCACGCCGTTGCGACCGCTAATTATTGCGCCATGACTCCTGTAGCGCAGCCCTGTACAGAGCAGGACGATTGCCCATAGACAGGAGAACACCGATAGCCATATCGCGGCGTGACCTATTTCCGCTACCATACCTTATTTCCTCACGACCCACCACGAGTCAATATTCGGTGGTTTGTCCCGCGCTTTCGGCGGATTCGTATTTGGAGGCGCACTTTGTCATCAATTTTGAGGCGGTTATGAGGTTGCGCTCCGCGTCGTATTTGCCTTCAACAAAGACATTTCCGCCTTCGATGAAGTTGTCCGGTTTGAGTTTCCTGTAAAGTACATTGACCGTCGATTCTCCCTCTCGGTCGCGAACTGCGAAAGTTAGCTTAAATTCCGCCGCATCCCATTTTGGACTTCCTTCGTGAATGAGTCCGTCTACTTGAACACCTTTATTGTCGACTGCGGCGGCGTTTGCGACCAACTGACCGGGAGTATAGTGTCGAATGCTGGTGTTTTTGATACCTGCGACAACCAGGAACGCCATGGCAGAAGCCAGTATGACGCTTGCGGCAATGATTTTGGTTCTTTGACGTCGCATTTCGATACTCCTAAGTGTTATTTGCGGCCCTGCGCTTGAGGTTTCAACTTCCTAAATATTACCCCGAATTCAACGGGAATACAATCGAAAATCCCGTTGTGTGAGCCGATTGACTAAAGATCTTGCCGGTTGACCACGAATTCCCGTGAATACTGAAGGTTTTGCCTCTGCGGCGGAAGCGTTTGGCGGAACATGCCCGAGTCCGGAACGGAAACCGCACCTACCGTTGGGATGCGACGAATAACTTCTGATCACACCCTAAATTTCTTGTCGCAGTTAATGCGTTTCGGCCCAAAATGGTGGTCGAAGCGCACCGTAGCTTGGGTTCGCGCCGAATTTTGCGTCGTGTTTGAGTATGCGAAATCCTGCGATATCCTGCGAATATAACTTTGACCCCTCTCCCCGCCGCAACGAAAAGAGCGACAGAAACCGCTTCAGGCGCTATGACCGGACTCCGCCCAGATTTGCGCGATTGCCAATTAAGCCGGAGGCGATCAGGGGCAATAACTGTTGAACAATATAGACGACTTAGAAACAGATTCGACATATTACCTGTGGTTTTTTCCTATTTTCGCGTCAAAAAACGGCGCGCAAAAGCGACCCGATTGCTCTCTCAGTGCAACGGTTTGAACGCGTTTCGACTTCTCTACCGACAGAACCCTTTAGCAGCGCAGGCGCGAATGACGCGTGGGTGAACAGAGCCCATTCGAGACACATTGAATTTTCGTGTCGGCGGCATACCGGCAGGTGGAGTAGGGCCGCGAACAACACTAACCGGCTCTATTATACTATACATGTGTATAGTTTTCAATTTAAAAATTTGAGAGATATTTCTGCCGATTTGTGCCCGTGGTGTAAACACGCATTACTGCAGCACATTTCAATTTCACACTTGACTCTGAAGAACGGACTTAACCAAATGACAGCCAGGCGTTCATGGTGTGGATTAGAGTCGCGATTCGGAAATCGCTCCTACCGAGGGTTGGATGCCGTATGGCGGTTTGCGGCCGATGGAGGACACCTAACACATTGGATCGACGGTACATACTCTTGGGAGAAGAAACAACTAGCCGCGATATTCCTTACTTAAAGTGCTGGATCCCATTCAGATTTCGGCACGCTCCGTCGAGTAAATCCTCGCGCGTCTATTGTTTCGAAGGGAATCTCTCGGTTTGCCATTCAACCGAATCTACGTATTAGGAACGAGGTGTAGTTGCACTGTGAGGTTACGGGAATGGGCTTGACAGAGATCTCGCGACAAAGTTACAATATATCAACGTGTCTCTAGGTGTGAAACATTGCACGAGCATTTTAGGACAGAGTAGCAAGGAGGACGTTCTCATGAACCGACGGACCTTTCATACCACTTCCGTTTACATCGCCGCTGTCTTATTAACAATTGTGTGCTTGATGGGTGTTACTACGCATCATAGTTTCGGGGTGTCCAAGCGCATAGCGGTTCTGTATTTCAATGACTATAGTCAATTCGATTCGCCAACCGGTTGCGGGTGCATCCCTGGCGTCATCGGCGAATTTATCAGTGGAAAGAAACGCTTGTGGGATCTTGAAGCGGGGTTTACAAGTTTACTGAACCGTAAACTTGAGACGACGGGGGTGTATGGGTCTGTTCCGCAAGACGAAATACTCGATGCAATGAAGCATTTGAAGTTCTCTCGCAAGGATGTAAGAAAAAAACCCGACGTGAGAAAATCCCTTGCCGAGCGGCTACAAGCCGAGACGTTAGTCGTCGGCAATATCCGAAAATTCGGTCAGGAGCGGGCACGCGCCAATGCTTCCCAGTCGCTCCGAGGCGAGCAAACCCGGCAAGGCTTGCAAGCAAATTTTCTAACGGGCGTACAAGTGTTGGCTTATGTTTATACGGCTCGCATCAAGCTAGAGATGGAGTTCTACGGCGCATCCGGCAAGGAAGTGGCTGCACCGCAGGTTTCAGCCATGAAAAAACATCAACTTGGCGGCGCACAATTTGCCCAAATTCAAGCCATTGCCACGGAAGAGGGCACCGAACTCAATTACGGACTATCACCGCGCGCAGAGAAAAAGTTTCGCCCGATAGTTCGTCCCGGAGAAGTAAGCGGCATCGCCTTCGGATCTCCGCAGTATGACCAGACGCTGCTCGGAATGGTAACGGACGATGTGTTGCTGCAGGTGGTGAAGAATTTGCGCCGGCATGTTGGTCCGGATTTTCTTCTGGCATCGGAAATCGCCGAACGAGAAAAGAAGAGAAGGGAATCGCGCGCCGAGTCGAGTCGTTCAAAGGGCCCCATCATCGGAACAATTATCCATGTGGACGCGGAAGATCGGAAAAACGCTTATATCAATGTCGGTTCCGACAGGGGAGTCCAAGTACAACAGCGGTTTGATGTCTATACGAAGGGTGAAGCATTGAAGGATCCGGCTACTGGAGAGTTGCTGGATTTTATCCCCGTGAAGGTGGGCAAAGTCGAAGTTTCGGACGTGCAGAGTGATCGTGTGTCCAAGGTAAATATCATCGAAGGTTTCGGCGAAGTGAAAAAAGGAGACAAAGTCCGAGAGATCACGGACAGGTTGTCGACCGAGGGAAAATAACCGAACACCCGGTTTGAGTTGGCAATTCGGACCGGGTGGAACGAGAGATCGCCGATCAGCGGAGCAAACCGCGAATTGCGCGAATCCAAACCGGATTTATCAAATCTTTCATCCCATGCGCATTTGACACCCTTCCATATTCAAACCCGTCGCGATTCCTGATCGGAATGGAACGCCGTCTATGGATGCAAACCCAATGATGATTTTTGCCGGCAGCGGAAGCCGGCGTCTCACCCAGAAAATCTGTCGGTATCTCCAAGTATCGGCCGGGAAAAACGAGGTCATCCAATTTTCGGACGGCAACACGTTTGTCCGCGTGCTTGAGAACGTTCGAGGCCGACACGTCTATATCGTCCAATCCACGATATTCCCCACCAACGACAATTTTATGGAGTTGCTCTTCTGGATCGATGCCCTGAAGCGTGCAAGCGCCGAGTCAGTGACGGCAGTGATTCCGTATCTTAGCTACGCGAAGGGAGACAAAAAGGATGAACCGCGCGTCTCCATTCGAGCCCGGGTTTGCGCGGATGCGATTGAGGCGGCAGGCGCCGATCGAGTCGTTACGATGGATTTGCACGCGGCTCAGATTCAGGGATTCTTTCGGATTCCGGTGGACAATCTCTATGCGCACCGCGTGCTGTGCCAAGAGATTGAGAAGATGAAATTGAGGGATATTGTTATCGTCGCACCGGACACGGGATTTGCAAAGGATGCAAGGCGCTACGCGTCCTACCTCCGCACATCCGTCGCCATCGCGGATAAGCGCCGCCCGGAACACGATGAGAAGTCCGAGATTCTGGAGATAATCGGCGAAGTGAACGGCAAAACAGCGGTAATTGTCGACGATTTTACCATTTCCGGCGGGACATTGGTCAATGTCTCGACAGTGTTAATGGAACGGGGCGCAAGGGAGGTCTACGCTATGGTTTCTCATGGAGTGCTCGCCGAGGACGCGGCGCTGAAGATTGATGATAGCCCGATCACAAAACTCCTTGCCACGGATACGGTGGAGAACTATCCGAATTCATTGCCGAAAAAGATTCAGTTTGTCTCTGTCGCCCCTCTGTTTGGGGAGGCTATCCGGCGCATCCATAATCGCGAAAGCATAAGCGCCATGTTCCCGGACAGCGGCGATACCTAAGAGCGGGTTATCATACGCGTTCCAAACTCTTTTTCATCGGCGAAAACCATGAGGTCGAAGAAGGTCTGAATATCGGTGCGGCGGGGATCGAGTTTGTTAATCAGCTTGGCGAAGAATGCGCGATGCCGTTCGGTCACCGGGCGTCGATTTATCATTTCATCATTGAACGCAACTATGTCGTCCGATGTCTTCCGCGCGTTAGCCCGTACCCAGTCCGTGACATCGTTGTCGCCGCGTAGGTCTCCAACGAGTTCAAGGAATTCTTGCGGCGTGACGCCGATAAACTGAAGCACCTGCCGATCATGCCCGGAATCCTCACCATACCAGTAATCCCCGATTGAGTCTGCCTTGAACGCCCTTGCTTTGTCGAGTGTTCGAGCCAAGCCCGCGATCCCCGCAATATCGGTACTATACGGGCTGCGGGGCGCATGCCTCCCGAGGTCAACGATGCCGAAACCGCGTTCATCGTCAAGGTCCTGAAGTTCCGCCCATGTCGAAATGTCGGTACGACTCGGATCGATCTCGCGGATACGAGATTCGAGGTAGACCCGCGCTTCCGCATCCTCCGCTCCCCGATTCGCCATAGCGCGATTGAAGTCATCAATTTCTTTTGGTTGGACGCGGCTCCGTTCCAACACCCATTCCCCCAATTCACAATCGTTGGGATTCTTGACTGCCGCTTCTTGGAAATCTTCTTCCGACACCTTTAGAAACTCCAATATTTTGCGGTCCTGTCCGGAATCCGCCCCGAATCGATATTCTCCGTTTTTTCCGGTTCGTACGGCTCGGGCTTTGTCCGCCATTCGCGCGACCCCGAAGATTCCGGCAACGTCTCTGGCGCGCGGGCTGCGAGGCGGTTTCTTCGTCAAATCTTTCTGCCAGAAATTGCCCCAATCGTCGAGTTCGATCGATTGCAGAATGGTCTTGATGTTCGTACTTCCGGGCGCGTATTTGGCAATGCGGTCTTTCAAACGCTGCTTGTATTCGTCTGTTTCGGGCAGCTGCTCCAATTCAGTCCGATTGAATTGGTCGATGGCTTCCTGCGCGACATTGCTCCTTTCTCCGATCCATTGGTTCAGTGACTCGTCATCGTGTTCGTCCACGGCTTCAGCGAATTCCTCTTCGGAGATGCCGAGAAAATCCAAGACTTTGCGGTCCAATCCCGATTCTCCGCCGTAAAGAAATTCTCCTAGTGTTTCGTCGTTGTGTGCCCTAGCTTTGTCGACCATTCGCGCTGCCCCTACAATGCCGGCGATTCCAAGATTCGAAGGTCGACGCGGCGGCTGGCGTGTCAAATCCATTAAATTGATTTCCTTTCCGTATCGAGGAGTTGAGTTTTCCGGTACAACTGAACTTCAGCTTGGTGTTATGATACTCCGAATATACGAACCTGTACAAGAGGAATAGATAGGTCGCCGCGGGCCTGTCGCATATAAGTTTAGTGGTGAGCCGAGCATGAGGAGGTGTGGAAGGGAAAGATTGCTATTCACTACGGAAGTTTCCTTTAAGAGATGAGGACGTATTGAGGGCTTCATGAATGGGGATTACGCAGATTGATCGGATAGGGAGGAGGTACGTGCTACTAGTAGCAGATTCATCGTGGAAAGAATCGCGACCCGGAGAAGATCTCTATCGCAGTCATTATTCATTCCTTTGATCTCCTACAGACGGGGCGTATACCGAAAAGAATACCCCTTCGCTGTTGAGTTTGCATAAATCAGTCAATTATGCTATAATCCCTTCATGAAGAATGCCGCCGGAAACGATTCCTCCAGAGTTGTAACCGTCAATCGAAAAGCGCGGCATGACTACCATCTGCACGACCGGTACGAAGCCGGAGTGGTGTTGCAGGGAACCGAAGTCAAGTCGATACGCGCGGGACGATTGAATCTGGCGGATAGTTATGCGAAACTCCGCGACGGCGAGTTCTTTTTGGTTGACGCTCACATCGGTCCCTACGAACAGGGCAACCGTGAGAACCATGAGCCGAAACGTCAACGCAAGTTGCTGCTGAACCGCCGCGAGATTCGGAAGATTGAAAGCAAGATCCGGTCGGCGGGCATGACGGTTGTGCCGACGAAAGCCTATTTCAATAACGGCAGGGTAAAGCTTGAGATTGCGATCGCGTCAGGTAAACGCGCTTACGATAAGCGCGATTCCATTGAAAAGGAGGAGGCGCGGCGGGCAATTCGGTCTCATTTATAGAAAGGCTGGTGCGCGTAGGATTTCTATCGCACTTGCTATCCACGCGCTTGATTGCACCCTACAACTACTTCCAATGCGGGGCAAGATGCCCCGTCTACGGCATTTGGTGTACGGAAAACGGGACGTTTAGTGTACGGAAAACGGTTGGAATCGATCATTTTTTGGTATAACAGTATAATTGCGGCGTCATGGAACACCTATAATACGGGGGTGAAAAGGTTTCGACGTGAGTCAATGAGATAAGAGTTGCATGCCGAGGTCTCCGCAGGCCTCGTTAAAAAGGCGGAAAAAACTTAACTGCTGACTACGAAGAGTTAGCTCTAGCTGCTTAAAGCAGCTACGCTCGGCTAACTTGCGGCCCGTCGAGTTAGTCGGGCGCCAGACAACGGGCTCTGTGGCTTGTCTGTTCTCAAGGGTCAGGCTGCGAGAAAACACTTGAGATAGCCTGAACGAATCTGGCATAAGGGAGTCGTTACGGTGAAGCGCCAAAACTTATGCTAAGCATGTAGTAGCTTTTATTGAACTGCTCTCGGACACGGGTTCGATTCCCGTCACCTCCATCAGGTTTTTGAGTATATTTCTACCTCAAGGTGCAGTTGCCGATTGACACGGTTGGCGATTGCACCTTTTTTGTAATTGCTCTTCAATTTCCGCATTCGCGTGCCGTCTCTTCGAAGCATTCCCCAATAAACGGCAAGATTCTTGTAGCTTCCATTGCGTCTATACGACAGATTCACATCTCATACCAAGGAGAAACCGAAAGTGCAAACAATTGACAGAGCAAAGTTAATAGTGAAAGCACAAGTCGGCGATTTGCTGACGAAGTTGGAGGACGGGCAGAAGACTCGACAACTGGCGCTTGAGGAGGTGCGCGACGATATCCGACGGATTAAGTCTCTCATCGTCGGCGCTATTGCCGATCTCAAACTGATTGAGCGCCAAATTGAAGAGTCCGACACCGAATCGGGGACGTGGGAAGAGAGGGCGACGTTTGCGCTGCAAAAATCCGAGGAGGATTTGGCGCGGCGCGCACTTGCGCGTAAGCACGAACTAACGCAAAGAGCGGAACGCTATCGCGAGCAGCTTAACGCACAGCGCGATACCATCGATACGCTCAAATCAAGTCTGAAATCCTTGGAATCTAGATTAGGTGAAATGCGTTTCGATGCGGCGCGAATGGATGTACAAGAAACGTTGTCTCGTCAATCTTCGCTCGGAGCGACCCACACAAGCGGTCATGTGCTTGATAGTCGTGCATTTGACGCATATGATCGAATGGTTGATCAGGTGCGAGACTTGGAGGCACATGCCGAGGCGTTCGATGAATTGATGCAAGGCGATAAACTTGAGCGGGAGTTCCATGCGTTGGAACGTAAGGCTGAAGTGGATAAGGATTTAGCGGCGTTAAAATGCAGAATCTCTACCGGCGATTAAATACCAGCCGCCGTGACGTCTCGATTTAGAGGTGCGAACGGTTGACATCAATCCAGATTTTTGTTGAAATTCCCACCCGGTCACGTTACAATTCAACGCAGTTTCGGGTTACAAGCAAGGTCGTCGCAAAGCCTTGCGTAAAAACTCGCCCGATTGCGACAAGGTCGGGTAAATTCTATCAGGGAATTACAAGGAGAGTAACCATGGTTGAAGTCGACGTGGCATTCATCTCTTTTGACCAACATGTGGGTACACCAATTGTGGTGCTGAAGGATAAAGCAGCCGAAACCAAGCGAATGTTGCTCATTTGGATCGGTCCGCCGGAAGCCGCCGCCATTCAGTCAATAATCAAGGGCGAAGATTCCGTTCGCCCGATGACTCACGATTTGATGAAGAGTCTCATTGAAAGTCTTCAAGGAAAACTCACTTCTGTCTGCGTGCACTCCGTGGAAGATGGAACCTATTTCGGGCAAGTTACACTTCAGGCGGGTGGACGCACGATTGATGTTGACGCCCGCCCGAGCGATGCCATCGCGCTTGCGCTGCGCTGTAAATCACCAATCTACGTCGCCGAGGAGGTTATCGAAGAGCATGGTCTCTCCGAGGACGATCTGAAAGAGGCGCATCAGCAGCAGACGAAGAGCGTGTTGGAAAACTTGGATGATGAGACGCTAGGCGAATTTACGGTCTAACCACCAAACGTTGAGACTAACCAGCCATGCCAATCTTTGAAAAAATCAGTCGAATTCTCAAATCAAATATCAACGATCTACTGGATCGCGTCGAGGACCCGGAAAAGGTCTTGAATCAGTTGCTTGAGGATATGCGCCATGAGTTCAAAGAGGCAAAGGTGCAGGTGGTTGCGGCGATTCGCGATGGGAATCGGCTCGAGGCTCAACACAAGGAGAATCTGGATAGCGCCGAGAGTTGGGAAAAGCGAGCTATCGTATTCATCGAAAACGGCGATGATGTTCGAGCGAAAGAGGCGCTGCGCCGCAAGAAAGCCTATAGCGAATTGGCCGATAATTACGGTGAGCAACTTGAATCCCAGCGGGAAAGCGTTGCGGTTCTCAAAGATGGATTGGCGACGTTGCAGGAGAAGATTGAAGAGGCAGAGCATAAACGCGCCATTCTGATTGCCCGCGCCAAGCGGGCGGAAGCCGAAAGGAATATTCAGGAAACGGTAGCCGGCATCGCGGAATCAAGTGCAGCCGATGCGTTTGATCGAATTCAAGATCGCGTGGCTGAAACCGAGGCGCATGCCGAAGCCTATCGCGAACTTCGAGATCTCAATGCGGAAGACTCACTTTTTGAACCTAATCCTCACGATGAGATTGAGGATGAACTCGCCAAACTTAAAGAAAAACTGAAAAAGTAAACCGGTGCTTGGGAATTTCGATGTCACCCGGGCTTGGTATTGGATTCGATAATGCCGTTATTAAGGAAATTCATCATCCTGGCGTTAATCGTCGTACTTACACTAATTGCGGTAATGTTGATTTTGCCAATCGCTGTTTGGGTATTTCAATTTGTCGCTACTGTGCTCGCGCTCCTTGCGATTGGACTCGCGCTCGTGTATCTCATTCGAAAACTCCGCACCTGAATCACCATCTGGCACTGCAGCGGGTGCCGGTTGATGATTAACTTGAAACTAAATCTGATTTCCCTAGCAAGCAATCGAAAGAAAAGCGTGCCGAGAGATTTGCATCTGCACTTGGTGAACGGAAAAACCCGAATGTAACTCCCAACCCTCATCTGGCAGCGATTACTTACTTGATGAATGCCGCCCAGCTGCTAATTCTTCGCCTTCTGTTCCTATCTACAGTTTTCCTTCCACACACTCACGCCCAACATCTAACCCAATGGAATTTGCCCGACGGCGCCACGACGCGGCTCGGCAAGGGTTGGATATCTGAAATTGCATTTTCACCCGATGGAACGCAGCTAGCGGTTGCGAGTAGTATCGGTATTTGGATTTACGATACACGTAATGGTGATGAGACTTCTCTATTGACAGGTCACACGAGAGTTGTCACCTCCGTGGCATTCTCTCCGGATGGCTTAACGCTCGCCAGTGGGAGTTGGGACAATACGATTCGCTTGTGGGATGCCGCTACCGGGAATCACAAGAAGACTCTTGAAGGGCATCAGGCTGTTGTCACTTCCGTAGCATTCTCTCCCGATGGAACTATGCTTGCCAGTGGGAGTGGAGACGGCGCCATCCGTCTATGGGATGCGCTTGCCGGGAAAGCCGCGGGACTCCTTGAAGGGCATGATGCTCCGGTGCGTTCCGTTGCGTTGTCCTCGGATGGAATTACGCTGGCAAGCGGGAGCGTCGACAACACCATTCGCCTCTGGGATATACGCACGGGGAATCTGCAACATACCCTTGCGGGGCACACATCTCCGGTGCGCACCGTCGCATTTTCTCCCGATGGAGTCACGCTCGCCAGTGGAAGTGGTGACCACACAATTCGCTTATGGAATGTGCGTACGGGAAAACATAACCAGACCCTAAGCGCCCATACGGCTCCTGTCAAGTCGATCGCGTTTTCTCCCGATGGGCTCACACTAGCTAGTGGGGCAAGTGTGCACGATGTAATCCTGTTGTGGGATGTTCGCACTGCAGAACGCAGACAAACTCTTAAAGGATATATCGGTGCCATCGAATCACTGGCGTTTTCTCCCGATGGCGTCATGCTCGCAAGCGGCAACGAGGACAACACGATTCGGTTTTGGAATGTTCTCACCGGGGAACTCAGCCGGAGCTTTGGAGAACACACTGGTCGAATTACTAGCATAGTATTCTCCCCCGATGGGAGTACGCTTGCCAGCGGCAGTTGGGACGCTGTTCGACTGTGGAACACGGGCAGTAGAGGAAACAGGTTGACCCTAAAGGGGCACACCTGGCCAATTGAATCCGTTGCCTATTCTCCGGATGGGCGTACACTTGCAAGTGCGAGCGGTGACCGCACGATTCGCTTATGGGACACACACACTGGTGAACACCGGTTGACCTTGCACGAGCCTTGGTCGATCGCCACTTCCGTAGCGTTCTCTCCCGCCGGAGACACCATGGCTCGCGGAGGCAAAGGCGGTATGATTCGACTGTGCGATACACGTACCGGCAAACACCGGTTGACACTTGAAGGACATTCCGGCCTTATTCGCGCCATAGCATTCTCGCCCGATGGCGCCACACTTGCCAGTGGGAGTGACGACGACACAATTCGCTTGTGGGATTGTCGCACCGGGGATGGTCTTCAGGTCTTGGAAGGGCATACAGAGGAGGTCACTGCCGTTGCGTTCTCACCGGACGGGGACACGCTTGCCAGCGGAAGCGATGACAACACGATTCGGCTTTGGTCCGTGCGTTCCGGTAAACATCGGCTATCCCTAATCGGACACACGGCGCCAATTCGCTCGCTCGTGTTCTCCCGCGACGGTTTGACACTTGCCAGCGGCGGTGGGTACGGCAAGTTTCAACTGTTGAATATTAGCGCCGGGAACAGCCGCCACGCCACTGATGAATCTGCGCCCCCACCCCTTGCCATTCTCGATCGCAATGAATCCACCCTTTCAAGTGACAATGGTATAGACCATTCGATTCGATTGTGGGATGTACTCACTGGAAAACCTAAGCACACCCTCGGAGGGCACCCGAGGGTGGTTTCTTGCCTAGCGTTTTCTCCTGATGGCTCGACGCTTTTGAGCGGCGGCGAAGACAAGATGATTCGACTGTGGGCTGTTCGCACCGGTGAGCAGAGAAACTCCTTTGAGGGACATGCTGAAGGCACAATGGCCGCCGCGTTTTCACCCGACGGGGAATCGATTGCCAGTGGAAATTGGAACACGATTCGACTGTGGCATGCCCGAACGGGGGCACGAATGCACACCCTTGAAACGCATTTTCATAAGGTAAGTTCAATAGCTTTTCTGCCTGATGGCAGAATACTAGCCGGCGGGAGTTCAGACAACATCCTGTTGTGGGATGCGCGCACCGGAAAACACGAGTCAATCCGCCAAAGTTATCGGGCACAAGTCACCTCCGTAGCGTTTTCCCCGGATGGGAAGACTCTTGCGAGCGGGAATAGAAATGGAATGATCCGGTTGTGGGACGCTCTTACCGGGAGGCACAGGTTGACGCTAGAAGGGCACACGGACAAAATCAACGCCGTGACGTTCTCTCCCTGTGGAGATGCGCTTGCAAGTGGGAGCGGAATGTCATGGGGTGCGGATAGCACAATTCGCATATGGGATGTGCACACCGGTAAACACAGACTGACCCTTGAAGGACACACCGGTGATGTTAATTGTGTCTATTTCTCTCCCGACGGAAACACGCTAGTCAGTGCGAGCGGCACCCCTACCCGCAAGGAACAGGATAACACGATTCGGTTGTGGAATGCGCACACCGGGGAACACTTGCTTACGTTGGCTGGACACACTAGCGAGGTCTATTCCGCGGTTTTTTCCCCCGATGGATCCATGATTGCGAGCGGATGCGCCGATAGCACCGTGCGCCTGTGGAACGCTCGAGATGGCAGACACCTTCTCACCTTGATGGGACACACCATGAGAGTCCGGTCCGTAGCGTTTTCACCCGACGGACTGGCGCTTGCCAGCGGAAGCGGGGATGGAACAATTCTATTCTGGGACTTGGCGAGCGCCAATCATAATTGAACTTCCCGTAGAAATGTAGATTGAGGCTCGTCACCAGTCGCAGCGTTTTCTGATGTTGACAAAGAGGACAGATATTCAATATGTTCATGAGTTTTTTCCCTTCGCATCGCATTCAAGCTTGAAAAAGGCAGAAGAATAATGAATAAAAAGGATAATGAATTACCCGTATCCGATGATATGGCGCTCAACTTTCACCTTATGCATCCAGGCGGCGACAGCGCGCCCGGCGATCCCAACGCCGCATTTCATCTTGATGGTTTGTGTCACCTGCACTATATCCTGAGACACACTTGGCGTGGCGACCGGTCGTACTGCTTTGTCCATGTCACCAGTCCGGACATGCTGAATTGGACATGGCAGAGAACGAAACTTCAGCCATCTTTCACGGGTCACGGCATGTACAGCGGCACCGGATTCGTCACCAAAGAGGGCACCCCTGCCGCAATTTACCATGGCCAAGCTTCTAAGCGAAATCACATCGCTCTCGCCAAAGACAGAACCTTATCCGCGTGGGAGAAGCCGTATCCGGTCGAGCCAAAAACAGCCGACGGAGCGGATGCGGACATGCACCATTGGGATCCTGATTGCTTCCTGATTGGCGACACGTACTATGCCATCTCCGGCGGCAGGCATCAGCCGCTCAGTAAGTCGTACGATTTGCGGAATTGGAGCTATGTCGGCGACTTTCTGCGGCACGAATTACCGGATGTAGCAATCGGCGAGGACATCTCTTGTCCCAATTTTTTCCGTCTCGGAGGCAAGTGGATGTTGCTGTGTATCAGCCATCCGTTCGGCTGCCGCTACTACCTCGGCGATTGGGATGCCGAGAACGAGCAGTTTGTTCCCGAAACGCACGGGCGAATGAATTGGCGGCGTCCCGATCAGTCCATCTACAACACGGAGTACCGTGACTTTTTTGCTCCGGAAAGCGTGCTCACGCCTGATGGACGCCGAGTCATGTGGGCGTGGCTAGTCACGCTCGACGATGAGATTTCCCAAAGGTCCATTCAATCTCTGCCGCGTGAACTGAGTTTGACAGAGGACAATGCACTGCGTATCCGTCCGCTGCGTGAACTAGAAAGCCTCCGCTATGATGGAACGATTCTCAGAAACATCACGGTAACGCCCCCGGAACGCTCGCACAGCGGTACTGCCACCGCACACATCGCCAATCTTGAGGGTGACGCCGTTGAGTTGAGAATCACGATTGATAGACAGCAGGCGGAGCGCAAGCGGTTCGGGTTCCAACTTTTTGCCGACGACGACCATGAAGGGTTGCCGATTCTGATACACCCCGAGACGGGCACCCTCCGCATCGGTACAACCGAGTCGCCGTTCGACGTATCCGACCTTCCTGAAGGTGAAGACATTGAGTTGCGCATCTACATCGACAAATACCTTGTCGAGGTTTTCGCCAATGAGCGGCAAGCCGTGGTTGGTGCCCACATGGATTATAGATCTGCCGACGGTCTGAACGCTTACACCTACGGCGACCCAACTACGACTCGGCAAGTTGAAATCTGGAAACTGAGATCCACCAACCAAGGGTTTTTCGAGGCGCGAGAAAGTCGTATCTGGGCACCCGACACCGAGTAAAGCCATCAAAGACCACCTATCCCGACGAGTGCAACCCATCGTTCAAACACCCTGCCCGATTATTCCCGACTCCTTTGACCAGAAGAATGATTAGGGTGGGAAGAGCAAAGAAAACGAGTTACGCCACTATCCGCTCGCGTTGGTTAGGTGCGTGAGATGAATCGACTGCGTATTCTGTAATGAAGTGTGATCATTTCTAGAGAGAATTTGCCGAGAGTTTAGTAGCTATGGTGCGCCTCTGGAATCTCAATCGCGCTCACGATACATTATTTTGTCTTTCGATTGGTTTCTCGCCGCTTGGTCGGCCAACTCCGCGTTGGCCGGATGATTCGGCGCAAGATGCCCCGCCTAGCAGGGTCGTGCGAGGCAATCTCGAACCTGCGTGCATTTGGTGTGAGTTGCGGTAACGGAATGTGCGCACCCTACAAAAGTACAAAGTCGGGCTGAGGAGATGGAAAATGCCTGCTGGAAGTGTTCATCCGGTTCACGCGAATTGACCGCTCGGATGTTCTCGGAGGTTGCGCATGACTCAACCCAATGTCGTACTCGTGTTGACTGACGATCAGGGTTACGGGGATCTTTCGTGTCTCGGAAATCCCGTGGTACGCACCCCGTACATGGATCGATTGCATGCCGAGAGCGTGCGTCTCACCGATTTCCACGTCGCACCGATGTGCACCCCCACCCGCGGTGAACTTTTGACCGGGCGCGACGCGTTGTACAACGGAGCAACTTTCGTGTGCATGGGGCGCGCACTGTTGCGCGGCGATCTCCCCACGATGGCGGATATCTTCGCCGCCAACGGTTACCATACGGGACACTTCGGCAAATGGCATTTGGGCGACAACTATCCGTACAGACCGCAGGACCGAGGCTTCCACGAAACGGTGTATCATCCCGCGTGGGGCATTACCTCGGCACCCGATTACTTTGGGAATGATTACTTTGACGACCATTATCGCCGCCGCGACGAAATCAGGCAGTATCGGGGATACTGTACCGATGTGTGGTTTGAGCAGGCTATAGCTTGGATGAGGCGGTGCCATCGGCGAGGAGATCCCTTCTTCACGTATATTGCGACCAACGCTCCGCATACACCGCTGTGGGTGCCGAATCAATTTAGACAGCCGTACCTTGGCGAGGTCACGCGGAACGAGGCAAGTTTCTACGGGATGATTGCAAACATTGATGAGAACATGGGGCGTCTCGACTCATTTTTGGGAGAATCGGGATTGCGCGAGAATGCCATCCTGATTTTCATGACGGATAACGGCACCGCCACGGGCGAGAACGTGTTCAATGCGGGAATGCGCGGAAAAAAGCGGTCGCTATACGATGGCGGGCATCGCGTGCCTCTCTTTATGCGCTGGCCAAACGGCGGCATTGGCGGCGGCCGAGGTGTTCACGGTCTGACTCGAAGCACGGACGTATTGCCAAGTTTGATCGATCTATGCGGCTTGCACGTTGATGCCGGCCTAACGTTCGATGGATTGTCGCTTGCAGCCGCACTTCAGGAAGATACGGAACCTCAACGAGATCGAATGGCTGTCGTTCAATACGGACATGCTAACAAGGGCACTTACGGACACACGGAAAAGGATAACGCAGCCGTGCTTTGGCAAAAGTGGCGACTTGTCAACGGTACGGAACTTTACGACATATCTACCGATGTGGGGCAGACTCGGGATGTGTCTGCGTCAAACCTTGATGTGGTGAGTCGTATGCAAGATTATTACGAACGATGGTGGGACGAGGTCGGCGACAACTTGGATTCATACGAACCGATTACCATCGGCACGGACCACGAGAATCCGGTGCGCCTATCCAGTTGCGACTGGGCGGGGGTTTATGCGGACAACCAACAGAATATCCGCGGGTGCGTCATGAATAGCGGCGCATGGCACGTGGACGTTGCGCGGGCTGGGCTTTATGACCTCACATTGCGCCGGTGGCCCGAGGAATCCGGATTGGGCATTGCCGCGCCGGCGCCGGTCATGCAGGGCTTTGATGGAACGTTGCCCGAAGGAGCGGCGTTACCGGTGGGGTCGGCTTGGATACGGGCGGGGGAGGCGGAGCAGACAAAGTGTGTGCCTGAAGGAGCGAACCATGTTACGTTCCGCATGGCGCTGAATTGCGGCATGGCGCAGCTGAAGAGTTGGTGGCACGACAAGGAGGGAAACCGGCTCGCAGGAGCGTACTATCTTACCGCTGCGCGTGTAAGCGAATAGGAACCGGAATGATAGAAGAGTGGAAGGGGCTAATGCTCGAATTAGCGGTTTGGAATAATTGAACCAGATAATTGGATAGGTGGAAGATTGAATGAAGAGAAGATTGGAGGAGTGGTAGTTAGTTCAAATTCGAGATCGCACCCTCCCCTCCGAGTCCAGTGGAACATTCGCCGATGTTGACGATGCGGAATCCAAAATCTGGGCGATTAAGAGCCTGTTTGAATAATCGATAGTCAAGTCATTATTGGTAATCTATAAAGCTACTTTCCATGTTTTTACTGTGACTTGTTGTATACCTGTCGCCCCGCTGGGGCTTAGTTAAGTAGGGTTTCAGTGATACTATACACCTTCAAAATCGCTATCGCACTCACTATCCGTTCGCTTGATCCCCTCTGGGGCTTACGAAACATCGGTATAGGGATATCTCAAAGAAACCGCGTTTTCAAACAGGTTCTAAGCGATACGGGCGCCCGGGAATCTCCCCAACTTTGTCATACAGGAAAGCGTACAAATCTACCGCCATCTGCCAGGTTCTTAATTTACGATAACTACGATTCACGTTCCTTCGGCGATTCTGTCTCTCATCCTTCCACTCTTCCATCCTTCCCGTCTTCTATTCTCCGTCACCCGATTCACTCTCCTCCGACTCGGGTGTTTCATCTTCCGCGACGGGTGTATCGTCCTTTAGGTCTTCGGATTTTTTCAGGAGTTGGTTGATTTTGTATTGGAAGAGCATGAAGACGGGGTCTTTGTCATCGCGTTTCACGTAGTGCTTACCGCTTTCCTCTTTTCCGATCAAGAGGAATCTGGTCGAACCGTCGTTTAGCTTCGCCAGCACCGAGGATTTGGGATCATCAAGCTCATACTCCGACAATTCGTTCGCCTCCGCGAAATCGTCAGTATCCAAGGAACTCAAACTGTCCAACAGCGAATCGAGTTCCGTCTGTATGGCGGGAAATGGCTCCGGTTTGGTCATCTGCCATTTGTTCTCCGCATCCATCTCAAGTTCTGTCTCTTCCTCTTCCGACCGAATAGTGAGGTGGGTGACATCGCCTTTATTGAAACTGAAGATTGTCCGGTCCTTCCAAGTGCGAGTTCCTTTGTCAAAAGTGGCTTTGAGATTTCCTTTGCCTACATACACATCATTGGAATCCGCCGCGCGGACATAGCTGCTCAAGTAACCAGGTGTGGTCTTGCCAAGGAAAAGGTGGGCTAACACATTACCACCGGCGCCTAGCAGTTTTGCCTCGGCGCCGGAGCTATCCACTTCAAACTCTGCCTGCTTTTCCGGATTGCTGGAAACCAAGCCGGTTGATTTCAGTTCGCCTACCTTGTCCAGAACGTCGGCAACTCCTTCGGCGTCGGCGGGATAGTTGTCCATCGACGCCACAAGCCACTGTTCGTTTTCATTTGCGAGGGTTGTTGTTTCGCCCGATGCGGTTATCTCTATCTTCACAACATCCTCTTTGTTAAAGTCAGGGAACAGCGGCGTAGCCGCTTCCATCTTTTTCGCGTATTCGCTTTTGGCGAACGGGTTTTCAACAAGCCCGACGATCACCACCAGAACAACGAGTATGCCGAGTAAGATTAGAAGTTGTTTTGTTTTCATATTAGGATTTACACGGTTCCGTAAGTCTCAACCAACCGCTTTGCCCTCCTTCGCAAGTAGTATCGAAGTAGCCCGAATGCTATCACAATCATCGGAACACCGCACACACAGATAAACCAAACGAATGTCTTTTCGCTTTCCGAGACCTCCCTCAAAGGGCGGTCCGTGATGGCATGAGACCTGATACTAATCAGGTCCTCCCCGAGCGTGAGCCAATCTATCGTGTTTAGGAAAAAAAGCTGCCCGTCGGGACGACCCTGCTCCAAGAATTTTGAGTTTCCTACGACCACAATCTGTGTAGGTTCGCTCGCGTTTTTTGTCTCCCGATCTTCCGAGGCCGATTGCGGCGTTTCGTCGGAATCGGATTCATCGATCTCCGGGGTTGGAATCTCTTTTCCGGCGTAGAAACTCTTGAACACACCCGACAGCGCCGCCGCCACTGTGAAGGCGCTAGACGTAGACCCTGATGGATTGAATTGGTTGGTCGGGGCGCTGGGATCAAGGTTATACGGACTTTGGGTTGTCCAAGCGGAGCTGCTCGTTCTCGCTAACATTGTCGCCTGAATTGTCTCACCTTCTATCGGCAGGAGTTCAAGCGAACTCGCCCAAGGAAGAACCAACTTTTCCAACTCACTCGTGATAATGTGTTCGTTGGATAATCCTTCGGAACTTTCCCCCGTTCGATATCGGTACCGATTGAGCACCGATATGAAATACGGGTAGGGTTGAATCGTGATGCTTCGCCCCGCGCTGAATCGGGTCATTTCGTTTGACTGATCGAGCACGAGGTTGTTCCCGAGTTTGACGCCGTAGTGTTCAAGCAGATCATTCAACCCGGTTGACAGCGGCGTTGCTTGCAGCCCGGTCTCCTGGGTTCGAACGGAGTCTATCAGGAATACGGCTCGCCCTCCCCGCATGATGTGCTGATCGATTTCATACTTTTCGCGTTCGGTCAACACGCTTTTGGGACCGGCAATGACAAGAGTCGAGACATCTTGACCGATTGCCTCGCCGTCTTCAATCGTAACCTTTCTAACATTGAATTGACCGTTTTGGTTCTTATCCAGTTGCGCGCGCAACATCGAAAAGTTTTGCCCGTCGATGTCCAATTCGTCGTGACCCGCCAAAAACCCGACCGTCTTGGCTTCCTTCGTCGTCACTTTGAGAATGGCGGACGTCAAGTCATACTCAAGCGTGGCTGTGTCGGTCACTTCGGGAAGCACCTCCTCCTTACCGCCGTAAGCCACCGCGACGCTCATGTAAACATTTGCCACCTCGGCTCTGTCTTTTTCGATGACGTTTACCTGCAGTTCATGAATGCCTCTGAACCTAAGTTCCTGTTTTTCGCCTTCCTTGAATCCCGCGGGATCTATGAAGTTGATTTGCAGCTTATTCGAGAATGCGCGGTATTCATCAAGCACATCGCGAACTTTGCGGCGCCTATCGGCTACTTGTGCCGGTTCGCGCGAGTAGTAGGCGTTTACGGTAACGACATCATCCATACGATTCAACACGTTTCTTGAGGAATCCGATATGGTGTACCGTTTGTCCTCCGTAAGGTCCGCTCGAACAAATCGTCGGTATGAAAGGAAGTTGACAACCGCGAGAATCAGAAGAATGACGAGCGCAAAAGCCAGGGCATTACTGCCTTGTATCCATGTTTTCTTTGCCATAATCTACCCCACTTTCTGCATTTGAACTCTTAAAGTACTCAAATAAAGGAAAAAACCGATCAGCGAGAAATAGTAGATGAGATCTCGAGAATCAAGTACACCTCGCAGCAGACTGCTGAAATGCGTTCCCAGCCCCAGATAGCTGAAAACGGAAGCCAACCACGCACTGCCGATGTTGAATAACACAATATCTTCACCGATGATGAGCAGTACAAAACACAATCCGATTCCCACTATGAAACTGATGATTTGATTCTCCGTCAATGTGGAAGCAAACAACCCTATGGAAAGGTAGGCTGCTCCCATAAGCAGCAAGCCGATGTACCCGCAAATGATGGGCCCCCCGTCCGGATCACCAAGTGCCGCGACCGCGATCGGGAGTGAGAGCGACAGAAGGATGGTTACACCGAGCAAGGCGAAACTCGCCAAGTATTTTCCGAGAACTACCTCGTAGTCCTTGATCGGAAGCGTCATCAAGATCTCAACCGTGCCCAGTTTGCGCTCCTCCGCCCATAGTTTCATCGTGACGGCAGGAACAAAAAAGAGATACAACCAAGGCATGACGGTAAAGAATCCGCGCATGTTCGCTTGGTTAATGATGAAAAAGCCGCGGAAGAAAAACCACGCGGAAAGGACGAGGAAGAACGTTATAAAGATGTACGCGATTGGCGAGTTAAAGTAACTCCTAAATTCTTTCTTGAAAATTGCCGCAATGTTGTTCATAATCGGTTAAGCTGCCACCTCCCTATTATCAGATTCACCCGTCAGTTCAAGGAACACATCCTCCAAGCTAACCGATTCTTGGCGCAACTCCGTTAAACTCCAGCCGTTCTGAACCACAAATTGGAACAGTTCCTCGGCAGCGTTCTTTCCCTTATCCGAAGTGATTCGGTAACTTAACAATCCATCAACCGTGTTCACGCGGTCAAATTCGTTCACAAAATTCAATTCCTGAAGTTTCGACTCAATTTCTTCCGCAGGTCCGCGAATGGTGATATCCACCACCTCTCCCCCTTTTGCGCGATCCGCGAGACTCTCCGGGGTGCCGTTGGCGACTATCTTCCCGTCATTGATTATCAGAATTCGGCTGCACGTCGCCGATACTTCGGGCAGAATATGCGTGCTAAAGATGATCATCTTTTCTTTGCCGATGTCCTTGATGAGATTGCGAATCTCGATAATTTGATTGGGGTCCAAGCCGGAGGTGGGTTCGTCCATGATAAGGATTGGCGGGTCATGAATGAGGCTTTGCGCCAAGCCCAATCGTTGACGAAATCCCTTTGACAACTCGCCCACATCTTTCTGGATGACACTTTCGAGACCGCAAATATCTATGACCTCTTTCGTCCGTTGCTGCCGTTGGCTCTTGGGAATGTCACGAATCTGCGCGATGAATTTGAGGTAGTCTATCACGCCCATGTCCGTATAGAGCGGGGCGCTTTCCGGCAAATACCCGATTCGTTTTCGCACTTCGACCGATTCGTCGAATACATCATATCCGTCAACCGTAGCGTTCCCCTCGTCGGCGGAAAGATAACAGGTTAGCACTCGCATGGTCGTCGTCTTGCCGGCGCCGTTTGGACCAAGAAAACCCAAAACCTCCCCGGCTTTGGCGTTGAAAGAGACATTGTCTACGGCAACGGTAGCGCCATAGCGTTTCGTAAGATTCTTGACTTCAATCATGTCGATTGACTCCTACACGATTTGGGACTAATGTGAAGATTTGATGAAACAATTCTATCGTGGATGTTGGATGGTTATCCATGGGCGCGGCAATGGTTAACGATGGTCCGCTATAAAAATGGTATCATCTGACCGAAAATAGCGTCAAGGTAAAATAACGTTTTTGCTTGACTTTTCGCTTACAGTTACTGTACGATTATCGTGTTTAGTGATCAACTAACGTGGATGGCGCGGCCCCACCATGTTTTGCGTGGATATATAGGCGAATCTTGTTGGTTAGAGCCGAAGAAAAGAGAGGAATCGGCGTCACGAGATTAAAGCACATAGTGTAAAATGGGGGAAAATTTTAAGTCCATATTTTTAGGAATCGGACGCAAGAGAATATAACTCACAACCGTTGGGGGTGCTTTTGAGCCAATTCAAGAGCTGAGAACACACCCTTTGAACCTGACCTGGATTATACCAGCGTAGGAAGACACAAGTTGACGAAATGAAAGCCGGTTCGCACGTCTTTATATCGGGTTTTCGTTTCAGAGAGCCGCTCTCCATCGCTGGGAGGCGGCTTTTTTTATGATTTTAAAATTGGATGATTTTGACATATCGGATTGGGCTCAATTTCCTTTTGGCGCCAAATTGGATTGAGCTTACTATCACAGGCTTAGCCTTAGTTAGGAGGTTAACACCATGAGTGCCAACGAACCGATGGAGAGCAAAAACGGGTTTTATCCGAGTAGCAAAAAAGTGTACGCGCGCGGCACCGAGGATATACGTGTGCCGTTCCGTGAAATCGCGCTTCAACCGACCCGGCTGACCGATGGAAAGACGGAATTGAATGATCCTATCCGTGTCTATGACACTAGCGGGCCATGGGGTGATGATTCACAGCAGTCCGATGTTCGGTCTGGATTAGCTCCGTTGCGTGGGGAATGGATTCTTGCTCGCGGTGATGTCGAAGAATATGACGGGCGCGAGGTTCAACCTCAGGACAACGGCTATCTGACAAGAGGTCACGCGCAGTATGCGAGCACACGTGAAAAAGCGAAGGGTGGATTGGAGTATTTTCCGGGATTAAAACGCAAAACGCTCCGCGCCAAAGCCGGTGGAAACGTGACGCAGATGCATTATGCGAAACGCGGCATCGTTACCCCGGAGATGGAATTCATCGCTATCCGCGAAAATTTGGGGCGACAGAAAGCCTTTGACGCGGTTGACGGCGATTACCGGACGCGAAACGCGTTAAACCACCAACATGCCGGCGAATCGTTCGGCGCCCCGCTGCCCGATTACATCACGCCCGAATTTGTGCGGGACGAGGTTGCCCGCGGCCGTGCCATAATTCCCGCCAACATCAACCATCCCGAATCCGAGCCGATGATTATCGGCAGGAATTTCCTTGTGAAAATCAACGCGAATATCGGTAACTCCGCGGTCGCATCTTCGATTGAGGAAGAGGTCGAGAAGATGCGTTGGGCGACCAAGTGGGGAACGGACACGGTCATGGATTTGTCAACCGGCAAGAATATCCATGAGACGCGCGAATGGATTCTGCGCAATTCCCCGGTGCCCATCGGCACGGTGCCAATCTATCAGGCGCTGGAAAAGGTCGGCGGGAAGGCTGAGGAACTCACCTGGGACGTGTATCGGGATACCCTGATCGAGCAGGCGGAACAGGGGGTTGATTATTTCACCATTCATGCCGGGGTACGGCTCCCTTATATTCCGATGACGGCAAACCGATCATGCGGCATTGTGTCGCGCGGCGGGAGCATTATGGCAAAATGGTGCCTTTCGCATCATCAGGAGAGTTTTCTTTACACCAATTTCAGCGAAATTTGCGAGATTATGAATTCTTACGATGTCTCCTTCTCGCTTGGGGATGGGCTGCGCCCCGGCGCTATCGCCGACGCTAACGATGAGGCCCAATTCGCTGAACTGGAGACGTTGGGCGAGCTCACCCAAATCGCTTGGGCACACGATTGCCAAGTCATGATTGAAGGCCCTGGCCATATTCCGATGCACCTCATCAAGGAGAATATGGATCTGCAACTGAAACACTGCGACGAGGCGCCCTTTTATACGCTTGGTCCTTTGACAACGGATATCGCCCCGGGGTATGACCACATCACCAGCGGGATCGGCGCCGCGATGATTGGGTGGTTCGGGTGCGCCATGCTCTGCTATGTCACTCCAAAGGAACACCTCGGCTTGCCGAATCGAGAGGACGTTAAAGAGGGAGTCATCGCTTATAAAATTGCGGCACACGCCGCCGACCTGGCGAAGGGCCATCCCGGTGCTCAGGAGCGAGATAATGTGCTGTCGAAAGCGCGTTTCGAGTTCCGGTGGGAGGATCAGTTCAACTTGAGTCTCGACCCGGATACGGCGCGCGAGTACCATGATGAAACTTTGCCGAGCGACTCTGCCAAAACCGTGCATTTCTGCTCGATGTGCGGTCCGCACTTCTGCTCGATGAAGATCACGGAGGATGTGCGCAAATATGCTCAGGAAAAGGGTATGACCGAAGAGCAGGCGCTTGCCGCCGGAATGGCGGAGAAGAGCGAAGAATTCAATCAGCTGGGGGCGGAGGTGTATCAACCGGCTTCCGATGAGCGAGCCGCCGATTGAACGGTGCACGATTGAAGGGGGGAAGACGGGAAGCGAGCATGTTATTCGTTGCAGTCGCTCGGATCGCTACCGGGTGGTTGGTAAATCAAGCTAGTAGTGGATCACTATTGATCATTGGAGCGAACAGTGACTGCCATAACACGTACTACTCCCGATTCCTCGACTTGATTCCTCAATATTCTCCCGGTTAATCGCATTGCGCACCTCAAAGACTTGCTTAATTCGTGTTTATGCGGGGTTCGAAGGAAAGTGTCGTCATCATTGGCGGCGGGATAATTGGGCTGGGCATTGGCTGGCAGCTTGCCAAATCGGGATGTGAAGTCACAATCTACGAGCGTGACCGCGCCGGACGCGCGGCGTCGTGGGCAGCTGCGGGCATGCTTGCGCCGATCGCCGAAGTTCATTTCGAGGAGCGGGAGCTGCTTGAACTTGGCAGCGCCAGCCTTCGACTCTATCCGGAGTGGGTGCGAGAGCTGGAATCCGACACCCAGATGAGCGTGGGATTCCGCCAAGAAGGAACGCTCATCGTGGGCGTCGACCGAGATGATGCCGGATTGCTCCAACACTTTTTCGATTCACAAAGGCTCTTGGGACTCAATGCGGAATGGCTCACAGGCGCGGAAGCACGCGACATTGAACCACTCTTGTCGCCGCAAATCACAGCCGCCATCTCCTGTGAAGACGACCATCAGGTTGATAATCGACTGATGGTGAGTGCCTTGATGACCGCTTTTCGAATTGCGGGCGGGACGCTTTCCGAGGGCACTCCCGTCTCGAAAATCGAGGTCCAAAACGGAAAGGCGCGAGGTGTCCGGATTAAGGATAGGCTGCACGAAGCTGATGTGATTGTTCTCGCCGCCGGATGCTGGTCCGCCGACATCGAAGGGTTACCCGATCCGATTGCACCGCCCGTTCGACCCGTCAAAGGACAGATGATGGCTTTGCAGATGGAAGCGGGCATCACAACACAAAAGGTGATTCGCACCCCGCGAGCGAAATACAATACAAACGCCTACCTTGTGCCCAAAGCAAATGGACGACTGATTGTGGGCGCGACCAGCGAGGAGATGGGATTCGACACTCGACTCACCGCGGGCGGGTTGTTTGAACTGCTCCGCAGCGCTTGGGAAGCAGTGCCGGGAATTTACGACCTCCCTGTTTTGGAGACGTGGGCAGGGCTGCGTCCCGGCAGTCGGGACAATGCGCCGATCCTCGGCAAAACCTCTGTTGAGAATCTGATAATGGCTACCGGACACTATCGGAACGGCATCCTTCTCACGCCGGTCACGGCGCGTGAAATCTCCTCTCTCATCCTGACCGGAGTTTCCACCCAAGCCATAGCGCCGTTTCCGTTGTCTCGGTTTCAAATCGGATAACGGGGCGCTGTGAGGGAACTAACCGATGGACATACGAATCAATGGCGAAACCAAATGCGTTCAGCAAGGCTTGACGGTGCAGCAACTGCTGCTGGAAATGAGTATTGATCCGTCACAGCCCGGAATCGCCGTCGCGCTCGACCTTGAAGTGATTCCAAGAAAGCGGTGGGGTGAGTTGCAGATCCCGCCTACCAGCGAGATTGAAATTATCCACGCTGTCCAAGGAGGTTAGCTCGTCGATTCCGTAGATTCCTATGGTATTGCCGCACATAAGCATTAAGAGTGAGTTCAATCTTTCCGTACAATCACGTTACAAACTCCCTTCCCAATAACGATTATCCCTATCCAAAATCACGTTGGTTGGATGCTCCCGAGGATGCTTCTGAACCCTCGCGTACAACCTTTCTGCGTCTTGAATACGCGCCTTATCGAAAAACTTTGGACAGATTTCTGAGGAGAGAACATTGACCCACAAACGACACCTCTTTCTCGCATTTTCCGCACTCATTTGTGTTTTTCTCACCGGAGTTGTGGGTTACACAATCACTGAGCAGAATCATGCTCCCGATAAGTGGTCCGTATTCGACTCCATTTTTATGACGGTCATCACGTTGACTACCGTGGGATACGACGATGGAAAAATGTCCGAATCCGGCAGGGTTTTCACGGTGTTTTTGTTAATTGGAGGGTTCGGAGTTTGCGCGTACAGCATTAGCTCCGCAACCGCTTTTATTATAGAGGGGCAACTGCATGAAATTTTTCGGAGAAGAAAGATGAGAAACTCGATTGACAGACTATCGAATCACTACATTATCTGCGGATTGGGAGACACGGGCGTCCATTCGCTTGATGAGTTGCTTCAGATGGAGGTCGAATTCGTTGGCATTGAGCGCGAGGATTCCAGAATCGCACAACTGCTAGAGACCAGGGATTTCCTGTACGTTGCCGGCGATGCCACGGACGATGAAGTGCTCCACCGCGCCGGCGTTGATCGTGCGCGCGGATTGATTTCGAGCCTCTCCAGAGATCAGGACAACCTGTTCACCGTCCTGTCCGCAAAGCAACTGAATCCGAATTTGCGGGTTGTGTCCAAGGCGGTCGAGGACAACTCACCCCCTAAACTGTTGAAAGCGGGGGCTGCGGATGTCGTTTTGGCGGATCAGATTGGTGGAGTGAGATTGGCGTCTCGCGTCATGCGGCCCGACGTGGTCGATCTACTGGATATCATGATTAAGCACCAAGAAGCCACGCGATTCACCCAATCCGTGATCCGGAAAAACTCTCGGTTAATCGGATTGACACTTGATGAGGCAAATATTCAGGATCGAACCGGCTTGGTCACGGTTGCGATAAGGAACCGGAATGGTAGGTTTGAATATAACCCGCCCGCCGATTGGGCACTGGAACAAGGCGATGCGTTCATCGTCATCGCGGACAATGAACGCCTACAGAAGCTTCACGAACTTACGGGGGACACGTAGGAACGGAAGGATGGAAGAGAGGAAGGTTGGAAAGCTGGAAAGAAGGTAGGAGGTGTGTACCGTTTCGTTTGAATAGTAGTCATAGAGTGAAATAATTGCTTCTTTAGGGCTTACGTAGTTGAACACCCGGTAGGAGCGATCTCCGAATCGCGACCTTTTGTTGCCTCGTAAGTCCCATCCTAGCTTGAGCGAATTACGGCTCGCCGTGCTTAATGAGAACCTGCCCGTTCCACTCTTCCCAGTCTTTGGAAGAACAGACGCAAATGTATCGAACTTACCAGATGGCACGGGTTCTCAAAGTCGCAAGCCGAATCCACCACCAACCCCGCCGATGGACGCGCCCCCGCCTTGCGGATACCCTAGGCGTGGACAAAGCAACCATCCAACGCGACATTGACCTCTTGCGCGAAATGGGAATTCAGATTGTAGCCCGGGGGAAACAGGGATACGAAATGAATTCCGACGTTTTTCTTCCCGCCCTCAATCTTGATTTCGAGGAAGCCCTCGCTCTGATTACCGCGGCAAGTGTCTATAAAGCAAATGAAGGACAGCAAACAAAAGATGCGTTGGACAATGCGATCGCGAAAATCGCGATAGGTTTACCCAAAAGCACCCAGCGCGTGCTGCGACAGATTGCTCCACAAATTGACATCCCGGATTCTCAGGTGAGCGAACCCGATGAAATTCAGTCGCACCGGAAAACGCTGTACGAGGCAATTCGTCAAAGGCTCAGAGTCACCATCACATATGACTCCTTCAGCCGCGGCAAACGCACCCGTCATCGTATTTCCCCCTATGCCGTTATATTTCGCAAACACGCCTGGTACGTCATTGGGCATTCCGAAACCAGAGGGCGCGTATTAACCTTCCGCATCAACCGCATCCACCATCTCTCCATCTCGCACTCCCCCTACACCATTCCCGATGACTTTTCCGTCCAAAAATACCTCGAAAAAAGCTGGGATGTCATGCTCGGCGCCGAGACGCGCGTCGTTATCAGATTCGCGCCGCGCATTGCGCCGTTGATTCGGGAAGTACGCTGGCACCCAACCCAACAACTGTGCCCAATGCCCGATGGCTCGCTTCACTTTGAAGTCACCGTTGCCGGTTTGCGCGAGATTTCGTGGTGGGTAATGACATGGGGAGATGAAGCGGAAGTTCTTGAACCGAAAGAATTGCGGGAGCACGTGGCGGAGGCGGCAGAGAGGATGGTCGAGGTGTATCGAAACAAGTCTCGCAATCAACCACATACTTGAAATAGACGAAAAAAAGCAGAACCTACATCGGCCGCCAAGGACGGGTTCGGTCCTGCAACCTATATTGTAACCCTCAATCACAGACCTGTCAAAGCAATTCCACAATGTTTTTTCTACCAGTTGCAGGTTTGTACGACTATTCACATGTTACAATCTTTACCGACTGACAAAATCGGAAGGAGATAGCATGGTAAAACAAAAATCCGGAACTGAAGAATTACTCTTTTCGCTTGGTATTGATTTAGAGGCTGACGACCTCTTCCAAACGTATGTAGAAGAGGTCGCCAATAAAAAGTTGCGAGAATATCAGGCAATCATCCAATACGGCGCGAAGGAGGGTGAATCGCTCTATCTTCACGTCATCAATGGGATTTTCGTTCTGGAGCGATTGCGTCCCATCCTGTATCTGGAAGATATTGAGGTGCAACTGCTGTTTAGTGCATTCAGCGTCCATGATTTGAACAAGCTGCAAGAGTTCCGAAACGAGAAGCGTTCGTTCAACTATCTGGCAAACGCGAAAAATATCGGGGCGGTGCTGACGAACCTTGAGATGGAACGATTTTTCCCGGAATGGAAAAATTATTTGAAAGACATTGAAGTCCTTGTCCGCGCCCATTCAGGTTACCATAACACCTACGATGAAACGCTTGATTTGGCGTACAATCCGTATTCACACGACAGAGATCGACTTCTGAATTACTTAATTCCGATAATCCGGGCAATGGATGTAATTGACCTCTCGAAAACGCTTGAGGAACGAGCAAAAAAGGCTGACTTCCTCAAACACATTAACCGAATCCTGGATGTACAATACGAATTTGTTTACCACAAGGTGAGTGAACAGCGAGGCATAATGACGAACCTCATCCACAATGAAATTGCAGAGCGCCTGGAAACGGAAAAGGACCTCCTGCCGCTGCTTTACTATCCGGATGGTGTAGCATATCTTGTTGATCGCCACAGAGATGTCCAAACCACATCCGATGAACTCTCAGCGCTTGGAAATCGTGTTGTTAAGAACATTGAATCAAAGACTAGCGAAGAATTTAGAAAGTTCATTCAGGGCAGTCCCGCAGGCATCAAGGTGGATGAGAAGTGCTTGTCGCTCGGGCTATCTTTCGATCGGATTTGGAATGAGGTGCGGAACATCATCAGCGAGCGAAAGTACGCTTCTAAAGTGGATGATATGAATGACCGTTGTCGGAGAAGACTCCAGGACGCTCGGGCGAAATCGGAAAAGACGAAACCGAGTAAGAAGAACCCTAATCCTGCGTCACAGGTTGTGTTGATCGATGAAATCTTGGCTGAGGATGCCCATTTGTTACCGCCCGACGATGACGCCGTGAGAATTGGGGAGTTAGTTCGGACGTACTACATCTTCCTGAACAAGCACTTCTCCCAAAACATCCCCGACGCATGGAATTACATTTACGATTTGCTTGAGTTGCCACTGGAGATTGAGAATACGACGTGTCGCGCGCGATATTCGAGTTTCAATGCACTATCCGACAGGGGATACATTATCGGGCGAGACCTTTACAATGATGGTAGAAACCTTGATGAAATTTACGAATTGATTGTCCACGATGGCACAGCCATTTTGGAAACGTCCCGCCCGGAAAGCGAATTTGGAATGTTAGCGGATTACGTTCACAAGTATGTGGATTTCAGTTTCACGGCTGACCGGGGTCGAAATTTCGCGGCTAATCTCTCCCGCTATGTGGGGGATAATCACGTTCAGTGTAGCACTTGTGGCGGGGAATTTGAAACAGATGAGTGGATGAAACCGGACGTGCCGCCGAATATCAAGGTGCAATATTTCTCGAATCGACTTGAAGGAGGCACATGGCGCGAACCGAAACGCCGTGTCTGTAAAGTCTGTCGCACGCAGTACATGCTTGACAAAATCTGTTACAACGTGGGCGGGAGCACAGCGACACTGTTCATTCACCTATATCCGATTTCCTTTTTCACCGACGTATTTATCCACGCTTTTCGTACGGCGCAGGACCGATTTCGTGACCCAGATTTTCCCTCTGTATTTCTCAAGACGGACGATGCGTTGCGACACTACCAAGAATCGGCGCAGTTAGAGTTGGTTATGCCGTTTAGTAGAACAAAGGTCAATGGCAACCCGCTACCGAGATTTTCTGAGGCTCTCGGCAATATTTTAACTATTCCTGTCAATACCCCAGGGGGTAATAACACAGAGGACGTTTTATATGCTATTGGGAACGCCCTGCTCTACCAACGCTTTTTGGGTTGTCGCGCAGTGCTGACCGACTCGTCAGTTCCGCTCTTTTCCGGCGATGAATTTGACCACTTTTTCATTGACCATATCCCGCTTGCATTTCGTGGGTGGTTGCCGGATAACAACCTTAATAGTAATGTGACAAAACAGGTTTTTGAACAACTACTCAAACTACACAAAATCCGATCTCAAGTTGGAAGTATTGACGCAGATGATTTGGTACGGCTGATTCGAAGCTTAAATTATGACGCACTTGAACTTTACTACGTAACTCACCGAATGATTAAACGTGGACAAGCGGGAAATGAACCGCTGCAGTTCGCAACCGTTCGTAACACGGCGCCACTCATTGCCGATGTTGTGGCACAGAAAGGAGGAGAACCGATTATGGCTCACATTAAAGATCTCGCTCGCATTGCGTGGGAGGGGCGATTGAAAGGCGATAGTCTCAAGGATAATTCTCTTGCGAAACCGCTTGATGTGGCATTCGACAGCCTTGAACGCTGGCAACCAGAGCGCGAAACCCCAGAGGAGGCGCGAGCAATTATGTCAAAGGAAATTGCCCGAGCGATTGAACGCCTTGACCCACGATTTTTCGGTGCGACGAAATTAGAAAACATTTCGCAATTCGTTAAGGTTCTGTTCGATCAGATTTACAAAGGCGTTTATCAAGGCAATGTGCTCGATCTAATTGAAAACCGGACGCGAATTCGTGCCGGGTACCTCTACTTCATCACAGAGATGATTCCGAAGCGCGACAAAGAAAAGGAGGAACAACAGTCATGAGTATTCTGGACCACTACACCGATTTTATGGTTAATCAATATGAGAATTTTCCACAAAGCCGTTACCTGACGTTGATTATATCGCGGAAAGCCGAATCAGAAATGATTTTCCGCACCGAGGGATCTGGTGAAGGGTTAGCACGCGATTCTGTTCACGCCGGGATCAACAATCGCGAGGTGATTTCGCGTGTGACTATAAGCAAGCGTAAGCAGACCGCTGTTGAACGCCGGACCGGGCGTGAACTGTTGCGCCAACACAACCTGCTTTTCTACGCGGCGGATTCAAGAGGCAATCGCGCGGAAACCGAGGACAATATATGTGCCTTGAATCGCAATAAGCCCTGCGGAATTTGCGCCGACTGCATGGTTTACGGTTATGCCGTTGGCGGGGGTGGCGCCCAAAAATCTCGCGTTATTACTGACGATGCCTTCAGCGTCTTGTCATACCAAACGGTTACGGCAAAGCGAACTTTCAACGCTCTATACGACAATAGTACAATGCGCGACCCGGTTTCCGGGGATGCGTCAGCAAGCATCCAAGAGGACGAATACGTTAAACCGGAAACGTTGTTTATCGACATGCAGACGCTCAAAGACTTGACAGCGCATGAAATTCGCTATGTTATAGCTAACGTGCTGCGAAGTCGTCGCTACGGCGCTATCTCGTCACGGTTGGGCAAGATGCGGAATACACTTGTCGGTGCAATCTTCAGCGACTGTGAGCTCTTCAGCAACCTGGAGTTGACACAGCGCGTCTATGACCGACTCGGCTCAAATGGACAGCAATTCCCACTTGACGACAAGCAGGTGGTGACGGAAATCACCGGTGCCGTAGAAGATCTGTCGCACGAAGTCATCGGCAATCTACAACCAATCGCTGACACAGAATTGACCGAGCTGATCAGTGAGATTCAACAAACGTTCGCGTCGCCAACGGAAGTAAAAGGGCTACTGGAATCAATTACCGCGCTCTATCCACAAGGGTGAAACGTTAGGCAGGCATTTCCTACCTAACGCTGGAGGTATCTCATGCACATCTATCGTTGCGAATTTGAATTGATGGAAAACCTCTTTTTCGCCAGTCGCGAGGTGAGCAACTTTTTCCAAACCGAGCCGGTTATCGGAAACTATGCCCTCGCTTACGCGCTTGGGCTGTGCAACTCGAGTTATCATAACGATAGTGAAATCACCTATGCTGCGGATTTGGATCGACTCAACAAAGTTGGCATTTACATTACGCCCGGGACGTTGACGGAGAAAGCTCGTTTCACGGTGACTCAATTCAACGCGATGTCGGACTCTTACTGGTTTCAGATGGAACAGAACGCCATTTCCGTAGACAGACGCCGTATCTTTAATCCGCGGTTAAAGGCACGGGCAGCGAACTTTCCACAGATTGGAAGGCTCAAACTCCTGTCAATCGGCAACCGGGGCGTTTTCTATGTAACAAGCCAAGAGAAACTGCGGGTTCCACGTTACATCCGGCTCGGAAAATTTATGAGCAAGACAAAGATTTCCGCGAGGAAACAACGTTACCGTGAAGTTCAGAGGGAAACCGCGATCTATCCAAACTATCTCAACCCAAACGATCTGCCGTCAGATATGCGAATTGGGATGTTCGATATGCTCAATATCCGCCCTACACCCTTAATCCGAAACGTCCACCTATCGGGCAGTTTCTGGCAATTGGCGGATGATGCTCAAACGCTGCTGCCAGCAGGTATGCGGTTCTTTACCGATTTTTAGATTGCCGTACGGTTTTCCATAGGCTGAGTATTGTGCCTATAAAATGACTGCAAGCATAGTCTATAACTTTCATTGAGGTACCGCCATGCCGGAAATAACAGTTACCCTGAACGCAGGCTCTGAAAAAATCAGTCCGACAAACCCGTTAGGACTGAGACTTCCACCGCTTTACCACCAACAACGCACTTACGAAGCGCTCAAAACAGATGACCTTGTCATCAATACCTACAACACAGGCACCGGCAAAACTTGCGCGTCGCTGCTAAAGTTGTTTGACCTTGAAGATGAAAACGTCCTATTCATTGCTCCGACAAATGAACTGATACACCAACATGCAGATGATATTCAAGAGTTTGTTGACGAACATGGGTTGAATTTTGTCGTTGCCCCGGTCACTGGCACGAAACTCCGTGAATGGGAGATTGTCGACAATCCCGGTTATCGTGTTAGAAATCCGAGAAAATTGTACGAACTCATTCAAAATCCGCGTGACTATTTTCCCAAGCTGACACGGCGCGCTCCCTTGATTTTGGTGACAAACCCAGATCTTTTCTATCTTTGCTTCTATAGTCTCTATTCACAATTAGATAGCGCAAACCTTTTTCGTCCTTTTCTGGTCAAATTCAACTACATCGTTATTGACGAATTTCACTACTATAACGCCAAACAACTCGCCAATTTTCTGATGTTTTTCATTTTGTCAATGGAGTACGGTTACTTCAATGCCGGAAGGAAAATCTGTCTACTTTCGGCAACTCCCGATGGAAGGTTGCTGACCTATCTGAAAAAGATTGGCCTCAATTACGCACTCATCAGCCCAGAAAATGAACCGACAGAAAGCAAGGATTATGAAGAAATACAGACGCTTTCTGCTCTTGAATTGACGATACACAGTAGCAAAATGTATGATGCCCTCAAGACACAACCCGAGTGCATCCGCAACTTGCTTGATACAGGAAAAGAAGGCGCTATTATCAGCGGTTCTCTCCGCACCATCAATGAAATTAAACAAGGACTTCAACAAGGAGGCATTCAGAACAGACTGGGATTGATCACGGGCGCTGTCAGTACGGAGGAACGTCGTGATGCCACCAAAGCTTTTCCACTTGTCCTCGCGACACCGACAGTAGACATTGGGTACAATTTCAAAAAGGCAGGAAAATCACGACAAAACATTGATTTCGTCTGTTTTGACGCGCTTTACGGATCGGAATTTATACAGCGAATTGGGCGAGCAGGCCGGTTACTCGGCAAAAAAGATTTCAAACATCCAAGCATTGCGCACGCGTATGTGCAGGGGAAACTCTATTCAAGATTGCAGTCAGGGAAAAATTATGGGCGTCGGGAGTTTGCCTCACTCGTGAAAGACTCCCTTGGAGAGGATAATCGTTTCTACTATTACATTGAGTCTTACGCGGTACTTGAGGCGTTCTACCCACTCTATGATCTTTTAAGAAGGACATCGGAGGAACGTCATGAGCGCGTCCGTGAAATTTTCGAGATGATTCGACAAGTATTCGCGCCAGAGAGTGAAACTACATTTGACGAAGTGATGAAAAAGATTCGGTGGCATCACACCTATAAAACGGTTATTGATGCGTCCGAGGAGAATGCTTACAACACCTTTATTCAACATCAACAGGAAAAAGCGACATGGAGTTATTTCAAACACCAGAGTTGGCTCAGTGGAAAGTTGGAAGCGTTTCGAAATACACCAAGTGATCAATTAAACACCGCAATCAGAGGTTTTCTTAAACATCGTTCCAACCGAGAAAGAGTTGTTGAACACGCAAAACAGAAATACCATTCGATTCAGTCGCTATTCAACTTTCGCGGTTCGGATGTCGGCATCCGGTGCGGCATTCATGACCCGAATCATCTTTTCCAGAACACTGCTGAACATGCCGAGTACGACCTTTTTCACGTTCTTTCGCATTGCGAGTTTCAACAAATTGCCAAAAGGAAATACTATGAACTCACGGGCAATTGGGGAAATCATTGTGAGTTTTTCGTGAAGGTTCATCACTTCAAGAATCCACCGCAAAAGATCGAATTTGACTACGATGCCGGTAGAGACAATCAGGAATCCTTTGAACGCCAATACTGTTGGGGCCCCACGGCATTAAAAGGTTTACGGTTAAGACTGATTAATGGAGTCGTCCCGCTTGAAATCCAGACAGTGTTGACAAACCGACACATCACTTGTCTCTTATCAAAGATGGAGAGCCGATATGCCCTCAAAAACATCTTGGAAACGAAACGACAAGCCGCCCAGCCACTAACCGTAACCTTTGAAGATGGCAAACAGCAGGAGTATCTGTTAGTGTTTGGTTCACAAGCGTTTCTAATCCATGCTGAGTTACGGGGAAAGTGGAAAGAGAAGGAACAAACGACCCGGTAGGAGCGATCTCCGAATCGCGACTTCCTATTACTACGTAAATCCTGTTCTAAATGACCTCATGAGGAGACAACCCCCATGCCCATCAGCGCCGTCATCCACCTCGTCCCCCTAGAAGACGTCACGCTCCGCCCCACAATGGGGCACCACGCACACGCCGCGTTTCTCTCACTGCTGCGAATGGGGGATCCGGCGAAAGCAGAAGAGGTCCACGCCGCGTCAAGACAGAAACCGTTCACCGTGTCGCCGCTCATCGGCAAGGGAGAACGACGCGGAAATCTGCTTCGCATCCGTGCCGGGACGGAATGTTGGCTGCGTTACACCTTCCTTGACGACGAACTCTTCGCCTATTTCGGCAGCGCTTTTCTGACACAGAGCCTGCCGTCAATCCGCCTCGGCGAGGCGAGGTTTCAACTCAGCCGCATGGTCGCGTCTTCCGGTGTAGACACCGACTGGAGCGGCACGCATACTTACGAAAACCTCTTTGAATCCGCACAGCCCGACACACGGATTCGTATGGAATTCCGCTCTCCGACCGCCTTTCGCGAACTCACGCCGCAAGGGAAGAAAACACGGAATCAAGCGAATATCGACTTGATACGCTGCTATCAGAGCTGGGTCAACAAATGGAACGCGTTCGCGCCGATGCAGATTGATAAAGGTCGAATGCTTGATTTCATTACCCATCAAGCTGGACTGACCGAGGTTAAGTCCGAGAGTAAGATGTTGGATTTCGGCAAACACAAGGAAATTGGGTTTGTCGGAAGTTGCACATACCAATTCCTCTCGGATCGGCAAACCGAAAGTGGAGAGGAGGTTGAAATGTTACGATTGGCAAATCTCCTCGCGAATTTTGCCTTCTACTGCGGCACCGGCTACAAAACGACGATGGGAATGGGACAAACGCGGAAAACATAGGAAGGCGGGAAGGTTGGAAGAATGAAAGAGGGGAAGTAGAGTACTGGAAGATTGGCAGGATAGAAGGAGTTTGAACTATGTCCGAAAACTACATACCGCTGTCGCAGATAAATACGTATGTGTTTTGCCCGCGCCGGTTTTACTACGAATCGGTTGAGGGGCATCAGGTAATAAACGAGCATGTCGAGGAAGGGAAGATTAAGCATGCCCGTGTTGATACCGAGATGAAAGATCGCAGTGAACGCGATGCGCGCGTTTCTCGCAGTCAATATCTTGCCTCCGAGACACTTGGGGTTTCGGGTTACCTTGATCTCATTGAAGAAAAAAAGGGAGTTACGTATCCTGTCGAATACAAGAAGGCGGGGACGGGTGACTGGCTCAACGACCAAGTCCAACTCTGTCTCCAAGGAATGCTCATTGAAGAGAGCACCGGGACTGAGGTGCCCCACGGCTACATCTACTACATCGGGTCGAAACGCCGCAGAAAGGTTGTCTTTGACGATGAATTGCGACAGACCAGCCGCGACTTCGTTGCCAGCGCCGAGTCGCTGCTGCAGACAAGAAAAATTCCCGAACCCGTTCATGACAACCGCTGCAACGGCTGCAGCGTGCGGAAGATCTGTCTTCCGGATGAGGTCGCCTATCTCCATGAGTTGGATGATCGTCCCAAGCGGATAAAACCGGTACTCGGCATCGACAACGTATTGTACGTTGACGAACCGGGCTGCACATTGAAAAAGACCAGTGAGCGATTGCTGGTTGTAAAAGAGGGCGAAACTATACGCGATATTCCGCTCATTCACGTCGGGCAAGTGGTCCTCTGCGGGAACATCAGCGTGACAACTCCGGTAATGCAGACATTGCTCATTGAAGGGATTCCTATTGTTTACCAGTCCGCATACGGGCGGTATCAGGGAACGTTGACTCCGAAAATCTCCCGAAACTCACTGTTGCGCGTTGCCCAACACCGGGTTGCGGACGACTCGGAGAAGTGCCTTGCGCTCGCCAAAGCGTTTGTGCACGGCAAACTCACGAACATGCGGATGATGCTCCAGCGCCGGAAATGGCGAAGCAGAACTGTCAATGGCGAAGATTGTGATTCCGAGTTTGAACCAGACCGAACTGAAACGGAAAACGGAGGTCCCGATATCCTGTCGAGCATTGACGACCTCGCTGCCATGCGGCGGAAAATCCCCAGGGCGGGTGGGCTGCCGGAACTTCTGGGAATTGAAGGCAATGCCTCCGCCGCGTATTTCCGATCGTTTTCGGCGATGCTCAAACCGGAAATGGGCTTCGACTTTCAACGACGGAGCCGTCGTCCGCCGGCAGATCCGACAAACGCACTGCTCAGTTTCGCGTATTCGCTGCTAACCGCAGATCTCATTTCTGCGATACAGCTTGTTGGTCTCGACCCGTATGTCGGGTTCTTCCACCAACAGAATTACGGTCGCCCATGCCTTGCGCTTGACCTCATGGAGGAATTCCGTCCGATTATCGCCGATTCCGTTGCCATTACGCTAATCAACAAACGGCAAATCAAACTGGACGACTTTACCCAGTCACACGGCGGATGGTTTCTGAAAGATGCTGCACGAAAGCGATTCTACGGCGCTTACGAGGGACGAAAAAATGAGACGATTACCCATCCCATCTTCAAGTACAAGATCGACTTTCGACGTGCCATTGAGTTGCAGGTGCGACTGCTTGCCAAGTGTCTGATGGGAGAGATTGACACCTACACATCACTAACAGTTCGATAAAGCCACATCATGTGCAAAATGCTGTTAAGAGGAAAACACGACCAATGCTTTATGCAGTAGCCTACGACATAACCAATGACCGGCGGCGAAACCAAGTTGCCAAGATTCTGCTAGATTTCGGTAGGCGCATCCAGTACAGTCTGTTTGAGTGCAACACGGATCGACGTGCCTACCTTCGCTTGCAAGATCGGCTTCAGGATGCGATCAACCCGAAGAAGGATACCGTGACGTTTTATCATCTGTGCCGCTCTTGCGAAAAGGGAATCGAACGTCTCGGTATTGAGAAGGGCATTGACACAGCCGCATACATCGTTTAACAGTTAATAAGCGCGAAAGATTGGACTGTCAACCACCGTGCTAACAAAAAGATGTGAGACTGACAGGATTGCTGGGAAGACTGTAATGAAAAGGGTTTGCAGATGCATACTTTCGAGAATCACCTAATTGTGACCGACGAAAAATTGGAGGTCCTATGGGTTGACAGTTTCTTGCACTCTCAACCCTTGCGACTATTGACTTCCAAAGGGGTGCTCCATCAAAGAGAAGAATCTCGAGTACGAGATTGAAACATAAATCCGAATGAACTCCGTCAACATCGCATTGTTCGCCATCAAAGAGAAGAATCTCGAGTACGAGATTGAAACGACCGCTACGGTCACATGCTCGCGGAAGCCTGGGGGCCCATCAAAGAGAAGAATCTCGAGTACGAGATTGAAACTAACATCATGGTTGATGTGTACTGTACGCATTGCGTGGCCATCAAAGAGAAGAATCTCGAGTACGAGATTGAAACCTGCAGAATAAGAAATGGACATGCCCCACGCCCGCCGAACCATCAAAGAGAAGAATCTCGAGTACGAGATTGAAACTTGTCAGCCCGACCCGGGCCCTCACGACCGTCCTATAAACCATCAAAGAGAAGAATCTCGAGTACGAGATTGAAACAGTTCCAGGAGGTGGTCGGTTATGGATTTTGAGGGTCTCCATCAAAGAGAAGAATCTCGAGTACGAGATTGAAACGTACTTCTCCTCGCGGGAGAACGGGGTTGCTTCGACCATCAAAGAGAAGAATCTCGAGTACGAGATTGAAACGCGCGGCACGTTGGCATCGATGATTCGCCACAGCGTGTCTTCCCATCAAAGAGAAGAATCTCGAGTACGAGATTGAAACAAGGGCTATGATGACGGCTTTGGTCGCGTCTTTCACGGCCATCAAAGAGAAGAATCTCGAGTACGAGATTGAAACTTTGCGTGTCCGAGGCACATCCACCGACGCCGCCCACCATCAAAGAGAAGAATCTCGAGTACGAGATTGAAACTACGATAACATCGCCGCGGCGATAGAAAACGTCGATGCCATCAAAGAGAAGAATCTCGAGTACGAGATTGAAACCCAATCAATCCCACTTCCTTGAATTTTGGCGCGTTGTTTTCCATCAAAGAGAAGAATCTCGAGTACGAGATTGAAACCGAGACAGGGCGCAAGCGGCGGCTTTATCGCGTTTGGCCATCAAAGAGAAGAATCTCGAGTACGAGATTGAAACATTGACGACGGGCAAGGCGAAAGCCGATTCGATCCGCCATCAAAGAGAAGAATCTCGAGTACGAGATTGAAACAGGCTGATACTTAAGGGAAGCCTTGAGGTTGCCACAGATAACCATCAAAGAGAAGAATCTCGAGTACGAGATTGAAACATGTACGGGTGGTGATGGTGATATCAGAGGAAGAAAGTGCCATCAAAGAGAAGAATCTCGAGTACGAGATTGAAACCACTCATCGCGCCCGCATACGCTCTAATTCCGTCTGCCATCAAAGAGAAGAATCTCGAGTACGAGATTGAAACTGGCGTTATTGGCATTGGGTTTATAATGCGAGGGGACCATCAAAGAGAAGAATCTCGAGTACGAGATTGAAACATATCGCGCAACGGGTTGCCGTCCGGACGCAGCTTGACCATCAAAGAGAAGAATCTCGAGTACGAGATTGAAACCTTCTTCAGAACCGAAGTGAATTTCGCCGGCACAAGCCATCAAAGAGAAGAATCTCGAGTACGAGATTGAAACAGTTTTCTAACGGCGTCGAAAATTAACTAACATTTCTCCATCAAAGAGAAGAATCTCGAGTACGAGATTGAAACCACCATCGCCGTAATAACCCCCGCTCAGGTCAAGGAAGTCCATCAAAGAGAAGAATCTCGAGTACGAGATTGAAACGATGAATTATGGATGCGGCGCGATTTTGCCGAGGACACCATCAAAGAGAAGAATCTCGAGTACGAGATTGAAACATTGATCGTGTACCGCATGCCCAGCGGATTGCGCTCCATCAAAGAGAAGAATCTCGAGTACGAGATTGAAACATCAAACAGGTGGTGCGCGGCGTGCGGCAGGGGTGTTCCATCAAAGAGAAGAATCTCGAGTACGAGATTGAAACGTCCGCCAGTTGCACATCGAACAGCACCGTGCGGTCGGGAACCATCAAAGAGAAGAATCTCGAGTACGAGATTGAAACGAGACAGTAGGATCGAGTACAAGCGTGTATGCGTTGCCCCATCAAAGAGAAGAATCTCGAGTACGAGATTGAAACTACACCGAGACTGCCGCGATAGACGCTGATGACGGCGCGGCCATCAAAGAGAAGAATCTCGAGTACGAGATTGAAACGTTGTACAACTGTTCCAGACGCATTGACCGAGCTGCTCCCATCAAAGAGAAGAATCTCGAGTACGAGATTGAAACCGTGTCCGTGGACGTGTACGAAGATCAGGGCTGGACGCCATCAAAGAGAAGAATCTCGAGTACGAGATTGAAACGATGAAAGGCAAGTTCGTTTGATACTCCCATGATTGTCCTCCATCAAAGAGAAGAATCTCGAGTACGAGATTGAAACGCCGCAGATCGTGGCAAGTGGCAACGTGTCATGGGAAACCATCAAAGAGAAGAATCTCGAGTACGAGATTGAAACTTGTTCTGTTCCGAACTATCGCTCATGCGCATGTCGCCCCATCAAAGAGAAGAATCTCGAGTACGAGATTGAAACTCCAACCCTTCATTGCTTCGATTCCGCCCGCCTGATCCATCAAAGAGAAGAATCTCGAGTACGAGATTGAAACACACCGACTGGCTCGTCGTTCCCAGATGTTAAATCAAATCCATCAAAGAGAAGAATCTCGAGTACGAGATTGAAACGCGGAGAACGATGACCGGGTAACGATGGACGATTACATGCCATCAAAGAGAAGAATCTCGAGTACGAGATTGAAACAATTCATAATCTACTAACCACCTCATCAGCTATAAACTTCCATCAAAGAGAAGAATCTCGAGTACGAGATTGAAACGTGAATCGTTCACCGATTGTCTGCCCCGTATTTGGACCATCAAAGAGAAGAATCTCGAGTACGAGATTGAAACCCTTGCCAATCCTCTGTTGGTATTTCGCAAAATCTCTCCATCAAAGAGAAGAATTTCGAGTACGAGATTGAAACAAGGCATTGAATAAGGGGTTAAAATGAAGGTTCACGAAACCATCAAAGAGAAGAATCTCGAGTACGAGATTGAAACGATGACAATATCCCACTGCTGTGGGTTTGTTCCGGGCCATCAAAGAGAAGAATCTCGAGTACGAGATTGAAACAGCGCCGACCAGATGAGCTACATAACGAAAGCGCATCTCCATCAAAGAGAAGAATCTCGAGTACGAGATTGAAACGTACACGTCATTAAGCGAGTCTAGTACCGTGGCGCGACCATCAAAGAGAAGAATCTCGAGTACGAGATTGAAACATAAATACCTCGGTCGCTCCGAATCTAAACCGAAGCCGTCCATCAAAGAGAAGAATCTCGAGTACGAGATTGAAACGTTAAGCCAGCACGGAAAGCCGGTGAGATAAACCTTCTCCATCAAAGAGAAGAATCTCGAGTACGAGATTGAAACTCGTCACCTGTGTACAGCCTCGCCCGTTCCGCAATCTCTCCATCAAAGAGAAGAATCTCGAGTACGAGATTGAAACGCGTTGCCTTCGTCGTCTACAATCGCGTCCGACAAACCATCAAAGAGAAGAATCTCGAGTACGAGATTGAAACATGACAGAAAATTGTTGCTATCTGCTATCGACCGAGACCCATCAAAGAGAAGAATCTCGAGTACGAGATTGAAACTTGTTTTCACCTCTTGGCGACACTGGGAGCTCCCCAATCATACCATCAAAGAGAAGAATCTCGAGTACGAGATTGAAACTTGCAGAAAGCTATAGTCATGGCGTTGGAGAAGTTGCCATCAAAGAGAAGAATCTCGAGTACGAGATTGAAACTTTGTCGCAGTCGGAAGGCAGGCACGCGACTATTTCCATCAAAGAGAAGAATCTCGAGTACGAGATTGAAACTTGGTGCTGGTCTTTCAATAGGCGCAAAGGGTAAACCATCAAAGAGAAGAATCTCGAGTACGAGATTGAAACCGTGCAAGCGGATATATACAGCTTCGGCGCGTTCGTCCCATCAAAGAGAAGAATCTCGAGTACGAGATTGAAACTCCGTCGAACTGCCACCTGCCATTGTGACGCAGTTAGCCATCAAAGAGAAGAATCTCGAGTACGAGATTGAAACAGCGCGGACGAACGGAATACCGCGTCCACGCAATTCTCCATCAAAGAGAAGAATCTCGAGTACGAGATTGAAACTTTGGGGTCAATCATCAATCAATACCATGTCCTTTGCCATCAAAGAGAAGAATCTCGAGTACGAGATTGAAACACATTTCGTAACATTCGGAAGGAAATTAACGATGGCTGACCATCAAAGAGAAGAATCTCGAGTACGAGATTGAAACGTTGTCGTGTACTTATGACGGAGCAACATCGTCACGATGCCATCAAAGAGAAGAATCTCGAGTACGAGATTGAAACATTCCGTATTTGGTTATCGAAGTCGATTGCGTCCGCCATTCCATCAAAGAGAAGAATCTCGAGTACGAGATTGAAACACAATCAATCCTGATATCTTAGCTGGCAAGCCTACGACCATCAAAGAGAAGAATCTCGAGTACGAGATTGAAACAAATACGCATCTTTAGCCATTTCCAATGCTTCATCACCATCAAAGAGAAGAATCTCGAGTGCGAGATTGAAACTATCACAACCAACCATAGGCAGGGGTAACACCCTGCCCCATCAAAGAGAAGAATCTCGAGTACGAGATTGAAACAAATGACGCCGTTGTCGCGGTATCTCCATGCGACATACACCATCAAAGAGAAGAATCTCGAGTACGAGATTGAAACTTGACACGGATACACGGGATCAGCGTAAGAGCTGTCCATCAAAGAGAAGAATCTCGAGTACGAGATTGAAACGGCGTTGGATATAACATGAACCACTGATCGTTTAACCCATCAAAGAGAAGAATCTCGAGTACGAGATTGAAACCTTCGTTTTGTGAATGCGTGTGCATAATGGGCACTTCCCATCAAAGAGAAGAATCTCGAGTACGAGATTGAAACCTTGTACACGCGAAACACGTCTTCAAAAGTGTGGTCGAATCAAAGAGAAGAATCTCGAGTCCGAGATTGAAACTCCACATCGGGGAATTGGAAGCCGACGACGTGGACATCAATCAAAGAGAAGAATCTCAAGTCCGACACTGAGTTCTTGTCCTTTCACGGCACAAATCAAAACTGCTCAAACTAAAAATAAAGAAAAATACGCCGTTTATGAAACCATAATGCTGTTCGGGTGTGTTGAATCACATCGGGAAAATTTTGCACTAGCTTACAAAATCGACCCGAAAAGAATAACCCAATCGTGCAAGCCTACTAAATAGGCATCACGACTGGATAACCGAATAATTTTCACCTAAAGACAAGCCCATTAGTGGAAGTCATACGACGCCACCAGTGGGCTTTTTTCGTTTCTGCCCTAACAACCACACACGGGCGAACTACGGTAAACCTGGTGAAACACCTGATTTTGTCCCTCGCATCAATTGGATGAATGCACATGAAAAAAGAAGAATGTAGCGACCTGCCCGAGTTCAATTTTGATTCGCGACTCCCCGGAGAATCGTCAATCGCCTTCGCATACTTCGAAATCTACCGAGACACCGGCACCCGCCGGTCTCTCCGCGCCCTTTGCGATGATGAAGTCGACGGGAAAAAGCGTCACCTCTCGCAAATCGGCAGATGGTCAACCCGCTATCAATGGCAAACTCGTGTCGAGGCGTTTGATGCCAAAGTTGCCCACGACACACATCTAAAGTTAACCGAACAACGGCGCCAAGAAATAACAACATTTATCGCCAACGACATGTCAATCGCGCTGGAACTTCAAATTCTCTGTAAAAATCGGCTGAGAAAATTAGCCTTGGAAATAGACAATACGGATTGCAGGGAACTTCGCCAACTTGCCCTGGCGTATCGCGAATCGCGTCTGTGGCTGATGGAATTAACCGGCATTTTTGCCGACGACACCGACCATGAAGACCAAGAGAGTTGAATTTCACACGTGGCGTTACCCCGCGAATCTCCCGAAAACACCTCTATTATCCCCTGACAAGGTCGGTAAACTCTATGCGGAGGTCGATTGCCGGAGGAATAGCCAGACTCGCGACGAGTTTTTGCGATGGTGCGCCGAGAACAATGCCCTGATCGATTCTCCACTGTTCAGAACCTTTTGCGCCGCGCGGCACAGGCGCGAAAGTGAGAAACGAACATTATTCTACGAATTACGTTCAATATCGGAGCGCTATACAGTGTCTCTCGCGTTGCTGGGAGGCTATTTGTGTTTCCTAAACAGATCTCGAAATGAATGCGAAGACGCCGCTTTGTTGGCGCAAACATTCCTTACGGAGATTGCGATTTACGATTCAATCTTCGCTAGCGCGCACGCCCGGGAACTGCAGAGCTATGAATATCTTGACTGGATTGACAGACATCCTCGGTTTGAACCTCTGATTGACGACTATGACGAGGCGTTCGCTTTAAACGCCGCATGGGTAAAAAAAGAGGACGCCGACGACCAAGTTAACGAAGCCAAATTGCGCGTGGAACATCAGAAACTGCCTTCCGAATATCTCAGCCTCATTCTTGAAGAAGAGGTACGCCTCTCCCAGCCCAATCATGACTTGGAGTACGACTTCCACAGATCTTGGATCATTCAAAAACACATTGCAGGAGCCATGCAGCCAGATTTACACCCTCCGGTGTCAATCGAGGGAATAATGAAAATACTGAAAAAATGGGATGACGCTGGGAGGCATCTTGGCTGGCAGTCATTGGTAATTCAGAGATGTCAAGAACTCGAAAGACTCGATAAGTTGATCGCCCATGTCGACGAAGCTGACCCCGTTGAAGATGACGATTTTGCTGAGACACTCTGGAACCAAGGGGAGCAGTTCTGGCGCACCTCGGATTGGTAATATGCACACTTTTTCTTTTGTACCTATTTGTACCTATTCGGTTACCCGCGATTCCGCGCTATCAGCGGAAAGTGCCCTGTCCGAGATGCGAACATCCGGTCGGAATTGGCGCGGCGTTCACATCTCTGTACCTATTTTCGGACCTCGGATTTACACTGCGCTTGGCACAGAAACCGTCAGTCCGCACGGAAACCTGCTCTTGATGGACTCTTGGCGTCAAAACACTGAATCTTGGCAACCAATCAGACGTTATCTACTAGATATGGATTGACTCTATCGCAAGTATCCCGTAGGTGCCGTAATTTATCGCCAAAAATCAAGTAAGGTGACATTGCCGGATTATCTTGAATCTTACATACTCGGCAATCAGAAATATGGATACCAACAGCTAACCCCGAATCGCTGTCGGACGCTCGGCCGCATACCTACCAATAGCGCCATGCTTACGAAAGACATGATGACAGACCTTCCGTCGCTTCCGGGGGTGTATTTCTTTCGCAATAGGTCGAAGGAGATTCTGTACATCGGCAAAGCGAAATCTTTGCGCAAACGGGTGCACTCATACTTATACAAAACAAAACGGCGTCCATATAAGATAAAACGTCTGGTACGTCATGCCTCCGGGGTTGATTTCGAAGTCTGTAACTCTGAACTGGAGGCGTCTTTGCTCGAAGCGCGGCTCATCAAAGAAAAACAACCGCCTTACAACTCCGCATTGAAGGAGGGGTGGAAATCGTGGTACATCAAGATTGACCATTCCGATGAATTCCCGCGGCTTGAACTCACTTCCGAACGCATAGAAGATCGCGCGCGATACTTCGGACCATTCTCCGGGCGAAAATGGACCGAGGATGTTATCAACTCGGTGCACCATGTCTTCCCCGTTCGCATCTGTGAAGACAAAATTGCACCGCGCCGCGATGCTCGTCCATGTCTGAGCCACTATCTCAAGCGGTGTGACGCGCCATGCGCGGCTCGGGTCAGCCGTGAGTCTTATCGGGCAATGATTGAAGATGTCGAACATTTGTTGGATGGTGAGCATGAAACGGTGGTTGAGAAGTTGACGGATCGGCGGGACAATGCTGCCGCCAACCTTCATTTTGAGCGTGCCGCGGTGCTGCAGAAGCGAATTGAGTATATTCGGGACGCTTTTGTATTTTTGGACGTACACCGTCGGGTGGAACCGGACGTTTCGTCAGCCGGATGAAGAAGTTGAGGAATGCAAGAGTGGAAGACTGTAAGTCATGCGGGGGAGGTGTTCCGATATCTGCTCCGGCGACTTGCCCTAGCGTCAAGATGAATATAGTGTACGGGGGTTAGAGTAGATTTGAATGCTTTCCTGTACGAAAAAGTCAAGGAGATGCCGAATTGACCGTAACGTATTCTCAACATCGCATTGCGATCCGCAGGAAAGTTTATTCGCGGTGCCATGCTTGCTGCCGTGCCGGGAAATTTACCGAAACGACGTTCGATGCAATTGATGAACAACACTATTTGATGGAAACGCACTGTTGCGGCAAATTGATCACTCCGAGCATAGCGGCAGAAGGGGGAATGGGGCGATGACCTGTGTCTCCGCGAAGACGAAGAAATCTTTCTTCTGAATCAAATTGGATGAGAACAAAGAGAGTGAAAGCATGAAAGAAGGATGGGATCAGTAGATCCTTCCATTCTTCCAGTCTTCCTGTCTTCCAGTTCTGCGTTTGCACCTTGTGGTCTCATGCCTTCTAATGAGTTGCGGTTTCTGAAAAGACTATGAAGCGAATTGGCGTGCTGCATGTGATCACGGATACGACAGTCCAATCGCGATTCACGCATGCGCAACTCGCGGAAATGGCAATCGAGGGCGGCGCGGATACTGTTCAGTTTCGTCAGAAAACGGGTACAACGCGTGATCTGCTTGAAGCGGCACAAGACGCTCAAGCCGTCTGCACCCAACATGCTGTCCCGCTGATAGTAAACGATCGAGCGGACATTGCGCTGGCTGTCGGTGCCGCGGGTGTGCATTTTGGGCAGGACGATTTGCCAATTTCAATCGGTCGCAACCTTTTTCCGCAAAACTCGATAATCGGTGCTTCGGCGCGGACAGAAGAGAAAATCTTGAAAGCGATTTCGGAGGGCGCCGATTACATCGGGTTCGGACCGATTCGCCAAACTTCGTCAAAACCGGATGCCGAGGCGCCGAAGGGATTGGACGCGCTTTCAAGAATGTGTAAAATTGCCCGATGTCCCGTAATAGCTATCGGCGGCATCACTGTTGAGGACGTTTTCAACGTGATTCGCGCCGGGGCGCACGGAGTTGCCGTCATTTCGGCGGTGTGCGGCGCACCGGATCCGCTTGCAGCCACTCGCCATTTGGTCGCGGAGATACGTCGGGCGAAAAAGGAATCGGAGAAAGTCTGAATGATGGCGGGGATGTTACTCTTTATCGTTTCAGCGTTGTCGATCTGCCGCCCGGCGGCGCTTTTCAAGGGGGTTGAGCGCTTTATAAACTTTGCTAAAATCTGCTGGATTTGTCAACCCTCGAGGAGCGATTGGCTCAATAACAAAGTTTTGGTTTATACGCTAACAACACAATTAGGCCAATGAGTAAACTGGGAGTAGGATTTGTCGGTAGCGATGTCCATGTCGGCGCGTATGTTGAGGCGTTTCTTGCACATCCCGATGTGAGATTGGTCGGGGCTTTTGACAGCGAAGCGGATAGCGCTATGGAGGTGGCGGCGCAAGGGTCGATGGGTTTATGGACCACGCAACTTGAGGAATTGCTTGAAAACCCGCAAATTGATGTTATAATGGTGTGCAGCCCCGATCATCTGCATGCTTCCCACTCGATTGCGGCGTTGAGAGCCGGGAAACACGTTTTATGCGAAAAGCCCATGACAACTACCTTGCAAGATTGCAAGGACATGGTCAAGGCAGTAGACGAAACGGGCCTTACCTTTATGGCGAGCCAATTCATGAGGTTTCGTCCCAAACACCAAGCGATAAAAAAACTTTACAACGAAGGGGTACTTGGCAGGGCTTTCTTCGTGGAAGGCAGCTATATCCACGACATGAATAGCATCTATGCCCGGAACACATGGCGCTCGGCGCCGGAGAATCCTCAGAATATTCTCATAGGCGGAGGTTGCCACCCGTTGGACTTGCTTCGCTGGGCGGTTGGATCGGAGATTGAGGAAGTGCACGCCTATTCGAACGGTTACGCGGCGCGCGACTTTGTGTTGGAGGATTGCTATATTTTCAGTTGCAGATTCAAGGGCGGTTGTCTCGGAAAGGTGTTGGTGACAACCGGCTGCAGGGGGCACGGTATGGGAGAGGGCTTCCTGTCAATCTACGGTACGGAGGCGACCGTATGGCGAGACCGTCTCTACCCTGCCGCGGGAGAATCAACGGAAATTCATTACGACGACGACGAGCCCATCAAAATTGCTGTCAGCCATTTCGTTGATTGTGTAATGACTGGAAAACAGCCTTTGATAGATGTGCGCGACGGGGCAAAAACCGTGGCCGCGCTGGTTGCAGGCGTGAATTCGGCCGAATCGGGAGTGCCCGTAACTGTCTTTAATGAATTTTGACGTGAAAACTCAAGATTTGGGAAGAGCATAATGACACTAGCTTCAGTTCTGTTGTCGCTGAGTCCCTCATTTGTCGGAAGCGTTGCGGCGCACACAGATACACTACTGGCGGGTGCCGCCGAGAACCTTTTCACCCCCGCTATGGAACAGTCGGACGACTGGCAACCGACAGTTTACGAGGATCTGTATGCCAGATCGCTCGTACTATCGGACGGACGGAACTATCTTGCAATCATAACTGCAGACCACTTCATGCAGGGCTTTGACGAATCCGAGATGATGCGCCGGGTCGTCAATAGAGCGACCGGAATACCGCCGAACGATATCTTCATCAACTTCAGTCATACTCACAACTCCATGCTCCCGGGCGAAAGATGGAGAAAGGAAGCCCAAGTTTCCACCGCAGAACTTGACATTCCGTATGATGAATGGCTGGGACGCGAAGGAAGGGAACTGGACCCATTTGTTCAGTGGTGGTTCTGTCATCTGGCGGAAGCGACGAAACGCGCGAAAGATAATCTTCGGCCCGCAGAACTGGGAGTCGGACGAGCGCCGGTACAGATCGGCTACAACCGCCGCTCGATTCGTGACGGCGTGTGTGTGATGGCTGAGAACCCCAACGGCGCCGTGGTGCCATGGACAGATGTCTTGGGAGTTTACTCGAAGGACACAGGCCGATGCGATGCAAAAAATCGAATTGCCGTTATGTTCACCCACGCAGCCCATCCCGTCATCGTACACTTCGGAGGTTGGCCGAATCCGGACTACTCCAAACCGGCGATCGGTCCCGATTTCCCCGGCTACGCGGTGAAACATCTGCGCAACCTCCTCACAGCGGACGATCAACAATCGGGGGTGTTGATGTTTGCCCAGGCCTGTGGCGCAAATATAAACGGGTTTCCACTGCGGGGCGGTATTGGCGCGTGCGAGGTGGCAGGGCTTTCCTTGGCATTCGCGACTCGAAACGCCATCGACAACCGTGCGGTAATCACGCCCGGAGTGCTAAGAAATCGCCAATCTACACTCTCGCTCCCGTACAAGCTGCCGCCGGTCGAGCAAGTCAAGAAATGGTTGAGCGAAGATCCGGAGAGCGGAAACCTGAAACATCTGCTCGAAGTGTCCGAAAGCGGTGTGCGCAAATATCTAGAGCTTCCGATGACCGCCTATGCGATCGGGAATGATTTGGTAATCCTCATGCTTCCCGGAGAGATGTTCTGCGAGTACCAGTTGCACGCTGACGCCGTATCGTCGTTTCCGCATACAATAGTTCTCGGTTACATTAACGGAAGCGTAAGTTATGTTGCAACCGCAAAGGACTATGAATTACCGGATTTGACGGGTGGGCATGGCGTTTCCCCCAATAGCGCCTACCTTCCGTTAGAGCCGGAGACCGAGGGTATGATTAAAGACGGAATAGCAAAACTGTTGAATGATTTGAAAGCGGACTGCGGGTAGAAAAACGGAGTCACTTTGAGTGGAACCTACAGCTAGGCAGCCGAGCGAATTTCAATCAAAGCGTTGATCCCATGAACTATCCCGAAAGATTGGCAGCCTTCCCTATTCTTGGATTATCGAGGATGCCAATCGTGAAAGGTCATCGATCGCCTAGGAATCTCTAACGCACAGGATTTTCTATCGCCTCTACTATTCGTTCGGTCGATCGCAATTTCACCGCTTGATTCGTCCGATGAGTTTTAATTGGACAGTCGTTTGATGTCCTCTGGAGTGAAAGAGGGGTCAAAATCGAAGTGGCAGGGTTGGCTCCCTCGCGATAGCGGAAGATTGAGATTCGGAACTTGCGCATGCCGTGTCGGCAGCGGCAAGAGCGTTACAGGACATTTAACACCGAAAAATTCGACAAGATGAGGGATGATTTGTTGGAAATCTGCTGAGAGATTTGAGGTAGATGTTCCGTGGGATTTGTGGAATCCCTAGAGATTTCGATAAACCAATTTACAGTATGGGAGGTAACGATGTTTAACAGGACTCGGATCAAGTTTTTCATTCTGGTCGGGATGGCAGCCGGGCTGGTCGCGTTAACGGGCAGGTGGGCGCTCACCCATGAGGGCAATTGGTATCCTTCGAGATGGGGAGCTGACGATGAGCGCGGGGCGGCGAATCGCATCACGCCGGCGAAGATATTGGAAGCGGCTACCCTGATTAAAGAGGGGAAGATTTACCAGTTGGGTAGGGTTTACGAAACGGATATGCCGGTGTTTGGGACGCGCCATTACAGTTTGCGCATTCCCGCTATGTCGGGACCGCTTGGCGATAATAAGATTACATGGTTCGAAGAGATTGTTAGTGGCGAGCTTGGCCAGATCGGCACACAGTTCGATGGTCTGGGGCACGTTGGAATTGGCGACCTCTACTATAACGGCTTCAACCGCAATGAGTTTGCCAAGCCCGAGGGATTGTTAAAAATCGGTGTTGAGAACGTCGGCGCCTTTGTAACGCGAGGAGTGCTTATCGATGTCGCCGGTTACAAGGGTGTTGAACATCTGGAAGGAGGCTACGAGATTACCGTAGCCGATTTAGAGGGCGCACTTAAGCGTCAGGGAACCAAAATCACCTCCGGCGATGTGGTAATAATCCATACCGGTTGGGGTAGGTTCTGGATTACGGACAACGAACGCTACAATGCCAGCGAACCCGGCATCGGTCTGGGAGCGGGCCAGTACCTGGTCGACAAAGAGATTGCCATGGTCTGCGGCGACACTTGGGGGGTAGAGGTGGTGCCGAATCCCGATGAATCGCTGGCATTCCCCGTGCACCAGTTGATATTACCCAAGAACGGAATCTATATACTTGAGAACATCATCACCGAGGAGTTGGCGATGGACAAGGTCTACGAGTTCGCTTTCGTCTTCGCGCCGCTGCGAATCAAGGGCGGCACCGGATCTCCGGGAAATCCGATCGCGATTCGGTAAATGTCTGTCGCGGGTTCGGGGCTCCGAAAAACAGCGTACTATTTGGCTGCATTGCTGACTATCATCGCGGCGGCAAGCGCGTGACAGTGGCGAATCGGATTTTGGGCGGGAGCAAGAAATAGATGGATCGAGTTTTAGAGCCGGAGGCAATGGACTCATTGGAGGACGCTGAAGCCTACGACGCGATGGACCATACTAACGTCAACATCGAGTTCGTAGAGCGCGTCATTGAACTTGGGGCGAAGCGAGGACGCTACCTAGACGTGGGGACGGGACCCGCAGCCATACCAATCATGTTGGCTGAACGGTTGCCGAGCGTGGAAGTAACCGGGATTGACCTTTCGGCGAGCATGCTGGAACTGGGAAAATCTCATATTGACGAGGCCGGGTTAACTGAACGGATAACATTGAGGCAGGCTGACGCGAAGGAACTGCCTTATCCGGGTGGTTTTTTTGATGGTGTCATTTGCAACAGCATTATCCACCACATTCCGGATCCACTCCCAATGCTTGGCGAGGTTAGCCGAGTGATTCGCGCGGATGGGTTAATCTTGATTCGAGATTTAATCCGCCCCGAATCCTCGGAAACTGCTTTAAACCTTGTGGAGAAGTATGCTGACGGCGCTACGCCTTACCAACGGAAACTGTTTTACGATTCCTTCCTTGCCGCATTCACAATCGCCGAAATTGAAGAAATGCTCGACCAAGTGAACCTGCCCGACACCGTTGTGATTCAGAGTTCTGATAGGCACTGGTCAATTGAGCGTCCCGTGGAAAAAAGTTGATATCGTCGGCGCACGCGATTCCGCAAATAATTCGGGGGAGGAGCGGAGAATCCGCCTCTTTTCGTTCTTCGGAAGTGCGAATTGTTCTTGGTTCAAGTTCGGGCGCAGCCCGGTACATGTCATCTCCGCAATCTATTGTTACGACCTAAAAGCGTTGCGTTTGGCGCACCACAAAGCGTAAAAAGTGTTATTTATGGCACGATAATACCGCGCTGCCGATAAACGCGAATGTGGTGTATTGTGTTTGCAAAACCGAAACAATAGACTCTGAATAGATGAAATTAGCAAGAGAGAATACCAAACAGAATTGTACGCAGTGGCGTTTGCCTGTGGGTGCCAAGGCTCGATTTGGCAAGGGGTGGCTCTCCAGTAACGTCGCGTGGTCTCCGGATGCCAACTATCTCGCAATAGGCAGTAGTATCGGAGTGTGGCTCTACGATGCACACTCCGGTGAAGAGATTAATTTGTTAACCGGACACACCGGTCCCGTTTCCAGTGTAGCGTTCAGCCCGGACGGACAAACCATTGCCAGTGGCGGAAGTTGGTGGGATGGCACGATTCGTCTCTGGAATGTTATGACGGGTACGCATGAAAAAACACTGGCTGCACACACGGGCTGGGTGTTGAGCTTGACTTTCAGCCCGGATGGAAGGACGCTGGCAAGCGGTAGCGAGGACGAATCCATCTGTCTGTGGAACGTGCGCACCGGACAACGAATTCGAACCCTTGCCGGGCACACGGGAGGAGTGAGAAGCGTCGCTTTTAGCCCCGACGGAGGCACGCTGGCTAGCGGTAGCGAGGACGAAACCATCCGTTTTTGGGAGGTTGTTTCCGGTACTCATAAACAAAAACTCACGGCGCATGCGGGCGGTGTAAGAAGCGTCGTATTCAGCCCTGATAGAGAGACACTGGCTAGTGGTGGTTGGGATGACAATATTTACTTATGGGACCTCAAGTCCGGCGGCAACAAACAAGAACTTGCCGGACACTCTGGACGGGTTTCAAGTGTGGCATTCAGCCCTGATGGAAATACACTGGCAAGTGGCGGTGAATTCGGTGCCATCCATCTGTGGAACACCACCACCTCGATTAAAGAACGAACGCTAACCGGACACACCAAATGGGTTTCGAGTGTGGCGTTCAGTCCGGATGGAAAAACGCTGGCCAGCACAAGCGATGACAACACGATCCGCCTGTGGAATAGCCTCATGGGAGCGCACAAGCAGAGGTTTACGGGGCACACGGGCGGTGTCAAAGGGGTTGCGATCAGTCCCGATGGCAAGACGATTGCCAGTGCCAGCGCTGACAACACCGTTCGCTTATGGAATGCGGCAGCCGGAGAGCACAAGCATACACTCAATGGGCATACTGAAGAGGTCACTAGTGTCGCATTTAGCCCAATGGGAGACGTGCTGGCCAGCGGGGGTACCGACAACACCGTTTGTGTTTGGGATGTGGAAACGGGAGAGCATAGACAGACGCTGACCGGACACTGGAACCCAGTGTTATCTGTTGCGTTCAGTCCCGACGGATCGACGCTCGCCAGCGGGAGCAATGACACCACGATCCGGTTATGGGACGTGACGACGGGCGAGCATAAGCAAACTCTCACTGCACATGCTCGTGCGGTTCACGGCGTGGCATTCAGCCCGGATGGAAAGATGCTTGCAACCGCAAGCGATGACAATTCCGTCCGTTTGTGGGACGCCGCTACCGGCCGCCACAAAAGCAAGCTCGAGGGAGATACTCCGGGAGTAAGAAACGTAGCATTCACACCGGATGGCGGTACACTTGCAAGTGGGAGTGAGTCTGGCATCATCTATCTGTGGGAGGTTGCCACGAGTAGTCAAAAGCTGATTTTATCCGGGCACACGGAGAGCGTCTGGAGTGTTGCCTTTAGCTCGGAAGGCACGACACTTGCCAATGGGAGTGAGTTTGGTACCATTCACGTGTGGAACATTGTTTCGGGCAACCACGAACGGACGCTTTCCGGACATACCGAGCGGGTTTCGTCCGTTTTCTTCAGTCCGGACGGGTCGTCGTTGGTCAGCGGTAGCGATGACAGCACAATCTGCTTGTGGGAGGCCGCGGAAGAACCAAATGATCGGCCGATTACCGGGCATACGGCTGCAATAACCAGCGTGGGGTTCAGCCCGGATGGTGAAACGCTTGCTAGTGGAAGTGGTAATGCGTTTGGAAGCGAGGACAACACCATACAAGTGTGGGATGCGTTGAATGGCGCTCACGAGCAGACACTTCACGGGTTCCCCGATCGGGTGACAACCGTTGCGGTAAGCCCGGATGGCAGAATGCTCGCCAGCGATGGGAACTGGGACAATAACGTTCGGTTATGGGATGTTGCCACCGGGAGTCTGAGGCAGACATTGGTTGGTCACACCAAGAGAATTAGGAGTGTGACTTTTAGTCCGGACGGGTCGACCTTGGCGAGCGGAAGCGAGGACAGTACAGTTTGCCTATGGGACGCAGTCTCGGGAGACCACAAACGCACACTCATCGGGCATAAGGGCGGAGTAAACAGCGTAGCGTTTACCCCCGATGGAACGATGTTGGCAAGTGGGAGCGACGACGACACTGTTCGGCTTTGGGACGTTGTAGCGGGCACACAGAGGCGGACACTTGCCGGACACGGAGGCGGAGTACGCACCCTGGTTTTTAGCCCTGACGGATCAACGCTGGCTAGCGAGGGGAGTTCAGACGGCACCATTCGGCTGTGGGACTCGATCACAGGGGCGCAAAAGCGAAGGCTTAAGGGACAAACTCATAGGGTACGAAGCGTTGGATTCAATCCGGACTGTGGTGTAATTACAGGTCACGGAGACACGGACGGCCGCGTACATTTGTGGTATGCGGTTAGGAGTGAACAGACACGAGGATTGGCAAATTTCGTGTGGAGGTCTATTGCGGGTAGCCGCAATCGAACGCTGACCGGACATACTGGGGCGGTGTTGAGTGTCGCATTCAGTCCAAAGGGCGGAGCCATCGCCAGCGTAGGTGAGGATGGCACCGTGCTACTGTGGTACACGGACATGATATGATATGATTTGGACCGAGTCTCTACGGCGAAAAAACTCTTGCTAATGCGTGAATGTCCTCCAACATGAGTGGATAATGTTGAGGGCGATGTGCCATTCCATTTTCTCACCCATATCTCTTGTAAAAAGGTTCAGCCTTCCAAACCCCTCAAATATCGCATCCCATTTTAAAATTGTGGTTAACGTGATAATTCCAATAATTCCTTGATCGGTTGTTGACGATCATCCGGACTCGCACAAACCATTTGACAATTCATAGTCTAGCGCGTTAGGAGTGTGTTGAATGCCCAAAATTCAAAAACGACCGGTTGTCCTGATTATTCGGGATGGTTGGGGACACAATCCGCACCCCGAGTGGAACACTGCTAACGCCTTACACCTTGCCAGAACGCCGGTAAACGATCTGTTGATGAAAGCATATCCGCACACGTTGATTCGTACCTCCGGCGAAGATGTAGGATTACCGGCGGGAGTAATGGGTAACAGTGAGGTAGGTCACCAGAATATAGGCGCTGGTAGAACGGTAGACCAGGAATTGTTGCGCATCACAAATATGATCCGCTCCGGCGAGTTCTTTAGGAATCAAACGCTCATTCATGCCATGGTTAACGCAAGAACACGCGGAACGAATCTCCATTTGATAGGGCTCGCGAGTGAAGCCGGTGTCCACAGTTCGCTGAATCACTTGTACGCATTACTTCGCCTCGCAAAGGAATTGGCAGTTCCCGGAGACCGAGTGCTTCTCCACAACTTTAGCGATGGCCGTGACAGTCCTCCAACCAGTGGCATCGATTTCTGTCGGCAGATCGAAGCCAAGATAACAGAGATCGGTGTTGGTAAAGTCGCATCCGTAATTGGAAGGTACTATGCCATGGATCGTGACGACCGGTGGGAGCGTGTAGAAAAGGCTTATCAACTCTTGACGGATGGCGGATCACACATTGTAAAATCGTCACCGGAAGCTTATCAACACTACTACGACCACCCAACCGACAGCGACCGCGTTGGCGACGAATTCATCAAACCCACGGTCATTGAGGATGGGGATGGGAATCCTCTGCCTCGAATCGCAGATGGAGATGCAGTCATCTTTTACAATTTCAGAGGTGATAGACCGCGAGAACTGTGCAAAGCATTTTCTGCCGTCGAGTTTCCGTTCGAAAGTACCGGGAAAGACGGAGTCAAGCGACAGATGGGTTTCGTTCGGGGCAAGAAGCTTGATGTCGAATTCGTCACCTTGACGGAATACGAGTATGGTCTCCCGGTGAAAGTCGCAATTCCGAAACCCGATAAGATGCCGAACATTCTTGGATCATACTTGAGCCATGCCGGTCTGGCGCAGTTTCGTTGCGCCGAGACAGAAAAATTTCCGCACGTGACGTATTTCTTCAATGATTACCGTGACGCACCATTCGATCGCGAAGACCGAAAAATCGTCCCTTCACCGCGAGACGTGTCGACCTACGATCAAAAGCCCGAAATGTCCGCGCCCGAGGTCACACAGGAAATACTCAAACGAGTTGCGTCGGACAAATACGATGTGTTCGTTGTGAATTACGCCAACTGCGACATGGTTGGACATACGGGATCTTTGCCCGCCACGGTTAAGGCGGCTGAAACCGTCGACACATGCGTCGGGATGGTCGTTGATGCCGTGTTGGCAAAGAGAGGTTCGCTCATCGTGACTGCCGATCACGGAAACTCCGAGCAGATGATTGATCCGAAAATCGGCGGGCCTCATACTGCTCACACGACCTATGATGTCGACCTCATAGTCGTTGACGATAGTGTTAAGAAACGTCCACCGCTAACAGACGGTAGGCTTGCAGATATTGCACCGACGCTGTTAGCATTACTGGGTTTGGATCAACCTCCTGAAATGACTGGGCATTCGCTTATCTGACGGGTGTCCAAATTCTTGAATAAGGGCAAGATTAGAGTATATCTTGCCTTGAATGTATTACGCTTTCCACCCGCAAGCCCGTGTCATGCACATGGCCGATTCTCGTTCGATGGCAATCTCCAATAACCCGTGGGGCTGTCAAGCTGCCAACGGTTTCGAGGGCGCAGTAATTCCAGCACACCAACACCTTTCGCAGGTCAATCTCAAAACCATTGACGCCTGGAATATGAAGTAATAACACCATCACTACAGCAAAATCGCCTTGACAACTTCACCCTTACTCTGTATAATTTAGAAATTCTCGGGTGCGGGTGTAGCTCAGCGGTAGAGCGTCAGCTTCCCAAGCTGAGGGTCGCGGGTTCAATTCCCGTCACCCGCTCAGTCACGACGGGGCACGGCACAATCTAGACAGTTTGCCGTGGTCTTTCGCCTTTCCATCCCTAGGTGAAGATTTGCATAAGTGAATGGGTACACAGTTTGCCTATTTGCGATTGATGTTGCAACCAATGAAACCATAGATTTGACGACTTGATCAGAGACATCGGAGAAAGAGGTCGTCATTTGCCCCGAGTGTGATGACCGTGATGTCTTGCGGTTGCCTTCCGTTTTTGGCGTCGGTTTGCCGGGTTTCGCAATCGATACAGCAGAAGACTTGATTGTACCCGGTGCCTTTGGTCAACATACCGACCAGTCGTGTTCCCAGCCCGAAGTGTGAAAGGAAATCAATGGGTCGAAGTAATCGCCTCACCAAAGAAGAAATCAAGCATGATCAGTTTGTCGAATCAACACTCAAGTCGTACGGATTCATAAGAGATAATCTGAAAACAATAGTGATAATTGCAGTGGTTGTTACGCTTGGTGCTGCCGGATTGCGAGGTTACCGAAGCCATCAACAGACACGACATGCAAAAGCATCTGCGGCCTTTAACCAAGCACTGAAGATATTTCAGGAGGCGGAAAACAACTGGTTAAATGCCGAGAAGGCGGATGATGCCATCGTACAGTTCAAGACCGCAGGTACGGATTTCCAAGAAGTGTTCCAACAGTATTCGGGGACAGTCTTCGCCGACAAAGCGCGGTATAACTATGCCAAAACTCTCTATTTCTTGGAAGATTACCAAGCGGCGCGAACCCAATTTCAATCCATCACACAGAAAGTTGAGTCCGAGAATCAAATGGTAGCCTTGTATGCGCAAGAAGCGATTGGAAATTGCTTGGAGCAGGAAGGGAAATATGAAGAAGCAATTCAAGCCTATCAGGAAGAATCCTATCCACCGACGCCACAGCTCCCAATTACGGTTCGAGAGTTCGCGCTTGCGAATGCCAAGTACAATCAGGCGCTATGCTACGAAAAACTTGGCCAAACTACTGAAGCCTTATCTCTCTATGAAGATTTAATTGACCAATTTCGCGAGAACCTGGAAAAGGCAATCCAACAGAAGAGTTTTGAATTGATACTCGACGCGAAGGAATTGATTGACCTAATTCCGGAGCCTTTGGTGATGTCTGAAGCTCAAGGCTTGGAGAGCGAAGGTCGAGGTTATGACGCGCTGATCTCTTATTATAATTCGATACGCAATTATAAGTTCCGGCGAGATGTAGAAGGTGGGTTAGACAACGCACTGCGCAAACAAATCAGGAATTTTGAATCAAGGGTGAGTGAATTTGTCAAGCATTTGAAGAACGCTCGCAAAAATGAATCCGAATCGGGCATTAGCCTAGCGTTATATTATTACAATCAGGCTGTTGGACTTGACTTTGCGCCGTCTCGCAGCCTCTATGAAAAAGCACTTCTTCAGCGCGATAAGAATCAACTAGCGCACAAATAGTTCTGTGGTCTTCATTTGGTGCGACGTTGCTAGCACGCGGCTAGAATTATGAGAGAGATTATCTCCGTCCACACCGAAAGAGCGTTAGAATACGACAAGTTGAAGGCGTTTATTAAGCGCTATACGTTCTCTCAACCGGGTGCATCGAAGGTCAATGACCTTGCTCCGCAGAGCGGAATTGACGAAATACGGGAAAACCTTGCACTGTGCAGCGAGATGAAGCGTGCGGTGCAAGTCCACGGAAGCTTCTCATTAGCGGGATTACGGGATCTGGCACCGATTCTTCGAATAGCGACGAAACCGGGTTCGATATTGGAACCCTCCCAATTGTGCGATGTCTCGCACGTACTTCAAGTCGCCGAGAACGTACATCGATTCATGGGGAAGTTGCCAAAATACGACTTCCCCAAATTGCTTGCCATCGCGGACACGCTGCCAACATTCCCCGCACTCGCGGCATCCATTCAGCAATGCGTCGGCCCGGACGCTGAAATCCGTGATTCGGCTAGTCCCACCTTGCGAAAAATCCGCCGAAGTCTGGTCAAGATTCGCGAAGCCATTCGGTCAAAATTAGATTCTCTCCTGCACTCTTCGAAGCATCAGAAATCGATTCAAGATCACGTGGTCACTCTGCGCAACGACCGTTACGTTCTTCCCGTCAAACAGGATGCGAAACCTCATTTCCTAGGACTCGTTCACGGACAATCGGCAAGTGGAGCCACGGTTTTCGTTGAGCCGTTCAGCGTCGTTGACATGAACAATGATCTGCACCGATTGGTTGACGAGGAGCGCCACGAGATTCGACGAATATTGCTTTCCCTCACGGATGCGGTGCGCGAATGCTCCGCCAACCTTGAGACTGCGTTGAGCGTTCTGGCAGAACTGGATTTTCTTAACGCCAAAGCAAGACTCAGCATCGATCTGAACGCTGTTGAAGCACGACTAAACAGTCGTGGGTTCACAAAACTAATCGCCGCACGACATCCGATTCTTGAATTGAATCTACGACGACAACAGGTGACCGGTGACAAACCAAACACTACCGACTTTCCAACTCGTGTAGTGCCGACGGACCTGCATCTCGGCGATCAGTTTAGCACATTGGTGATTACCGGACCGAATACCGGCGGGAAGACCGTAGTTCTAAAATCACTCGGATTGCTCACCATCATGGCACAATCTGGACTTCACATTCCTGCGAAACCCGGTAGCGAAATTGCGGTATGCGAGCAGGTGTTTGCAGACATCGGCGATGAACAGAGCATTGAACAGAATCTGAGTACGTTTTCCTCGCACATCACAAAAATAGCCGCCACATTGAATCGCATCAAGAGTTCCTTTGGTAAATCGGGTGAAAATTCACTTGTGTTACTGGATGAAATTGGCGCGGGTACCGATCCGACTGAGGGTGCCGCACTTAGTATGGCAATTCTTGACTGGCTCGGAGAACGAAGGGTGCGTACACTTGTGACAACCCATTATGGAGCGCTTAAGAGCTATGCTCACGCTAAGGCGGATACGGAGAATGCCTGCATGGAGTTCGATTGGCAAACGCTGAGCCCCACCTATCGTCTCGTGATAGGCGTGCCGGGGAGTAGCAACGCATTCAAGGTAGCCGCTAGGTTAGGGATACCCCGTTCCATTCTACACGACGCCAAAGCGCACGTAGGCGATCAGAATGTCGCGATTGATGATTTAATCATCAAAATGCAGCAGTCCCAGCGGGAGTTGGAGACGGAACGCAAATCTCTTGATGAAAAAGTTCGTGCGGCAGAGACAGAATTTCAGAAGCATAGAGATCTTATACAGGACTTTGAAACTAATCGAACCAAACTCGCACAACAGGCTGAACATGAGGCGTACACCGTATTGAATGATGCTCGACGATTGGTCGATGAGAGCATTGCTGACATACGGCGAGAAACGGCATCCAAACAATCTATTCGAACTGCGTTGTCGCACATTTCGAGCGCTAAAGCCGAACTGAAGGATGAACAGCGACAACGCGTGGAGATGCAATCCAGTAGGCCGGAAAAGCTACAGCAAGTCCAAGTTGGTGATAAGGTGTGCCTCGAGGGGTCGAAGAAATATGGAGAGGTGCTGAGTATCTCACCAAACAGTGACGCGCCTATCACACTTCAGGTCGGCAACATGCAGATGCGAATATCTTATCAGGATATTGGAAAGATTCAGCCCCGGCAACAGAACAATAAGATTACCCCATCAGTCGTAGACGTACAGCGAATCAAAGCCGACTCCGTCAAGGCCGAATTGCACATCCTCGGTTACACGGTTGACCAAGCGCTCGAAGTTGTCGATAAATACTTAGATGATGCTTTTCTTGCAAGCATGCCAAAAGTACGAATTGTGCATGGAAAAGGTACCGGCGCGCTGCGACAAGGAATTCATGAAGGCTTGATTGGACATCCGTTGGTTTCGAGTTTTGAACTGGCGCCGAGAAGTGAAGGAGGAGACGGTGCCACCGTTGTAGTGCTGAAAGAGTAGCCAAAATTACCGGTGTCAAGTCGATTTTAGGACCGCACTCTAAAATTTAGGCATCATTTGCCATGTGTTGGTGATTCGCCATGAACGCACCTTCGTATCAAATTCCGCGCGAAATTATTGACGAGATTCGGGATCGAAGTGATATCGTCGAAGTGATTTCGGAGTGTGGTGTCCCTCTTCGACCTGCGGGGAAGGACTACAAGGCAAATTGTCCATTCCACGACGAGAAAACGCCGTCCTTCAGCGTCTCACCACATAAACAGATATTTTACTGTTTTGGATGTCAGACTGGAGGTAACGTCATCAGTTTCGTGCAAAAACATGAGGGTAAATCGTTTGTCGAATCGGTCGAATGGTTGGCTGGTCGGATTGGGATGGCGCTTCCGACTCAAGATGCCAAAGCAGCACAAGCGAGCCGACGACGTCATGAACTGGAAAATGTCAGTCGTTTCGCGGCACAATATTTTCACAGACAACTCTTGACTCCGACGATAGGAGGGACCGCGCTAGCATACTTGAAGTCGCGCGGCGTAAATGACGAGACCATCCGACAATCCCAACTTGGCTATACTACGCCGGATCGGCGGGGATTAGTGAAGGTTGCGACACATGCCGGGTTCTCTATTCAGCAGTTGGTTGATGCAGGGCTCATCAAGAACGATGACCACGGACCGGTAGACCGTTTTCGCGGTCGTATAATATTCCCAATTTTGGATGACCGAGGTAATCCCGTCGGTTTCGGTGGTCGGGCACTCGCGGACGATCTCCTACCCAAATATCTAAATTCTCCTACGACTCCGCTCTATGATAAAAGTAAAATACTCTACAATCTATACCATGCTCGGCAAGAGATCCAGAAGTCGGGAAGCGCTTTGCTAGTCGAGGGATATCTTGACGCGCTGATGCTTCATCAAGCCGGTATAAAGAACGTCGTCGCTTCATTAGGCACATCGTTCAGCGCGTCTCATGCGAGCTTGTTGAAGCGGTTTTCCGAGGAAGTCGTGATGGTTTATGACGGTGATGCAGCAGGGTTTCAAGCTACGTTAAGAGGGTTGCATTTGCTCTTAAAAGAGGCGCTTCGGGTGCGAATTGCACTACTCCCGCCCGACCAAGATCCAGATTCGTATGTGCGCAGTAATGGCGCGGACAGATTCAAAGATGAAATCGAAAAGGCAGTCAATCTAGTCGAATTTCAAATTCAGCGAGCAGTTCGTCAAGGCGCTCTTCGCAACGTAGAGGTCAAGGCTCAAGCAGTGAAAGAAATTGGTTTCACTCTGTCAAATGTCGAAAATCAAGTTCAACTGAATGAGTATGTGAAATATACCGCTCGCGAATTGGATGTGGGCGAAGGTGCACTCCGGCTAGAGTTGCGAAGCAAGGGTATCGGTAGGAAAGCGACAAATGGTTCCGGCGCCCCTTTGGATTTTCAAACTTCCTCAGACAGACGCCAGTTGTCTCCTCGCGAATCCGTTGAGGAAGAACTGGTCGAAACCTTAATTCAATCTCCAGAGTTAATCCCGCACGTTTCAGATCAATTGCAGCATGAAAACTTTACTCGGCCTGATCTGGCACAGGTTGTGAAGGTGCTTTGGGAAGCCAATTCTTCCGGTAAGTCGGTCGATATACAAGAGCTCATTGATTCCTCTATTGATGATAAGACAAAAGCCATCATCTCCAATGCGATCATTCAGCAGCGTACGCCACCGAATTCCAAGGCAAAAGTGGATGGTTGTCTAAGGAAGTTTCGACAGTACCTTTTACTAGACATGGAACGCACCCTGCGTTCAGATGCTTTAACGCAGGGAGATGACGACATTGATACACTCGAACAGCTTGTTGAACTTTCCAATCAGAGACGACAGTTTGTCTCTTAGTCGAAAATGACGAAGATTCAATGCAATCTGCGTGAGATTATGAAAGATGCGTCAACCTTGTTCGTACGGGAGTGCCCATCTCATTACACCCTGTTTTGTTGACTGTTGTTACATCGGGTGGGGAAGGGTAATTCAACCACAATGAACAACAATGTAATTGGTTTAGGTAAGGATGAGAGCTATTTTGAGTACGGTGAGCGCCCGGAGACAGCGCCGGAAGGTCTAGACGAACTGCTCCACGTTCATGTTGAAGCAATTAACCTGCCTACCGTGGCAGAAGACCTCGATGAAGGGGATTTAACCGCGATGGATTTCAAAGATAATGGTGATGCCGCTGAAATATATGAGAATGAACTTGAGGAGAACGAGTATTTAGTTGAATCGAGCGATCTGGCGCAACTCGGCAAAATGGAGAGGTATGAGGACCCTGTCAAGGTCTATCTGCGCGAAATGGGGCGGGTTCCATTGCTATCCGGAGATCAGGAAAAGGCCTTGTCCAAGAAAATCGAGGAAGGAAATCGAGATGTCCAGAGGGTGGTCTTCGAAACATCGCTGGGACGTGAGGCTGCCTTGGACCTGCTTGAGAAAATCCTAACCGGGGACAAGAAAGCATCCGATGTCGTTGACATGACCATGCCAGGGGCGTCAGGCGGGAACAAAGAAAGCGTTATTCCCGATTTCATTGAGGCAAAAACTGACCATCTGAGAAAGTTAAACTCTGAAATACGACATCAGGAACGAAGGTTAAAGTACCTAGTGCTGAGCCCGGATGAAAAAAAGAGGCTTCAACACGAAACTGAGACAAATCGTAAAGAGGCGGTCGACACCCTAATAGAGTTGAAGTTTGATGCGGAAGAAATAAGCAAGATTTCAGGAAAGATAAAGGAATTAGTCAGAGAGATTTCAGATTTGGGAAAGAACCTCGAGGAAGTCGAAGCTAGCGATGAACTAGCTGCCAATCCACTACAACGAGCAATCACTGAAAAAGAACACGAACTTGGTGTCCCACGCGAAGGCGGCAAGAAGATCACCGGTCAGATTTTCAAGGGAGAAGCCATCGCCCAGGATGCTAAAATGACTATTGTGGAATCTAATTTGCGACTGGTTGTCAGCATTGCGAAAAAATATAAAAACCGAACGCCGGGATTGGTTTTTCTCGATCTTATTCAGGAAGGTAACATCGGCTTGATGAAAGCCGTTGACAAGTTCGACTATAGGCGCGGTTACAAATTTAGCACATATGCAACGTGGTGGATTCGCCAAGGTATTACACGCGCCATTGCCGATCAAGCTCGTACGATACGTATTCCCGTACACATGATAGAGACAATACACAAGCTTATTCGCGTGTCGCGCGACTTGGTTCAGGAAAAGGGACGGGAACCTACTCCGGCAGAGATTGGAGAGAAAATGGCGCTCTCAACGGAGAAGGTAAGGCAAGTATTGCGCATAGCGCAGGAACCAATTTCATTAGAAACCCCTATTGGCGAAGAAGAAGATCGGCAACTTCGAGACTTTATTGAAGATCGAGATACGATATCTCCGCTAAATCAAGCTGCATTGACTATGCTGAAAGAGCGCGTCGCCGACGTGTTAGAGACTTTGACGGAACGCGAGGGGAAGGTTCTCCGCATGAGATTTGGCATAGAGGATGGATGCCCAAGGACTTTGGAAGAGGTTGGAGTCGAATTCAAGGTCACGCGCGAGAGAATTCGTCAAATCGAAGCGAAAGCGTTACGGAGACTGCGTCATCCACGCCGCAGCCAGAAGTTGCGCGGGTTTCTTGAATAGTAAATACTAATCCGAAAAGTGCAAGACTCTCTCTTTAATGCTCCGTTCCATGCGATTCATGGATAGAGAAATCCTCTTGACATTTTGTGTCCGCGATTTCTATAATAATGGCGTATGTGAAAGTGGGCCCATAGCTCAGTCGGTTAGAGCAGCCGGCTCATAACCGGCCGGTCCTAGGTTCGAGTCCTAGTGGGCCCATCGACCCTCCACTATTACTTGCGCATGTCTTCGTGCTTGCCCACTCTTGATGGGGCGTTAGCTCAGGGGTACGAGCGCTACCTTCACACGGTAGAAGTCACTGGTTCAAATCCAGTACGCCCCACCATCCCGATTTTGGAATCTGCCCCCACTTCGTAGATGACCGAGACATTACTTTGCTCCGACTTATTTGGTTAATGTCGAAGTTGCACAGTATAAAGCTCATTTCCTTTCAACAAAGTTCGATGTGTCGGACAGGAAATAGGCCAGCGTACCACCGGTAGGACGAGAAGCGAACCACACGCGGGTGGGTGAATTGATGTTTGCCGAGTTTGCAATCAGATTTAAGTAATCTATTGTTAATACAAGGTTGCCAGAGGGATTCGAAAGATGCAGAAAAGGGCTGGATGGGCGAAAAGGGCAGATTGACCGACTCGAAGCGTGTAAATTACCCTATACTCGATGTAGCGGTCGGGGAATCTTGTCGTTTACATTTTTTCTCGGCGAAACGTGCACTTGATTCCCCCACGATTGTCCTTTGTAGGTATTCGCCGGCAAAATAACTTTTGAAATTTAACCCAAGTTGCGACCTATTGTCAATAGTTGAATTTTAGATTTTCCGAGTATTAAATTGTAATCCTGATCGGTCTAGATAGGCATTTCCAAGCCGTGTCCGCATTTGCGCAGTGGATGTGCCAATCCACTGCGAGCAGATTCCGTCGATTTAACGTACATCAACCCGGTTTGCCACGCATCCTATACGAGAGTCGGGCTAGAAGCCCGTGGTAGCAACATGCATAACTTTGAATTAAAGGAAAATAAACAGAGATGGAGTGGTTATCTAGCATACTGAATCAACTTTTAACACTATTTTGGGTCTCTGACAAACGCGGCATTCTTCTAAGCATCGTCACCATTATCGGGCTATTGGTGATTAGGGCTGTTTTGACACGTCCTGTAAAGGCATACGTATATAAACGCGCCTTAAAGCAAGAGAACGCCGCGAATTTCATGACAACATGGAAATTCTTCTGGTTTGCAATCATCGCAATTTTTGGCGTAATCGGCCTTAGCGGCTCAATCAAAACACTAGGCATTTCCGTTGGCTTTCTTGGTATGCTATTGGGATGGTCACTACAGGCGCCGGTTACCGGAATAGCCGCATGGCTCATGCTGATTCTCAAACGTCCTTTTAAGATTGGACAGCGTGTCATTATCGCAGGGGTGACAGGCGACGTAGTGGATATTACCCTTACACATGTGATTCTGAATCAAGTTGGCGGCACGGTTGTGGGTGAGGAACGGTCGGGGCGCGGCATACTTATTCCCAATGCCATCCTATTCAGTCAAACTATCACGAATTATACTCTTGATGTAGAATACATCCTCAGTGAAGTTCCGGTGCGCATAACATTTCAGTCTGACTGGGACGAGGCGGAGCAGATACTGTTAAATGCCGCAAGAAAGATTGTAACTGATGCAATCAGAGAAACAGGTGAAGAACCGTTCATAAGGGCAGAATTGTTCGACGCCGGTGTGTTGATGCGTTTGCGCTACAATACACGTCCAGCGGAGTATGCACAAAATATCAATGACATTGTGAAAATCATCCACGCTGAATTCCGAAAGAGTGACAAGGTGGAATTCTGCTATCCACATTCGGAAGTGCTGTATTCGCTGAAGGAACCCCCTCCTCCGATAACGTTATCAGAAAACCGGTCGAGCAGCACATAGCGTATTGCTTTCTTACGCAGAATCGTCACCATCGATTTGGCTGGTCTCGCCTCATATTTGTGGCATTAGCCGGCGCTCGAGCAATGGCTCCTGACTCAATCAACCCTCTTTGTTATTGTTCTTCCATACTTTATACTCAGCTAGGGTTGATTCGTCCGGTGGATAGCTCCCTACGATACTCGCACCAGATTGGATCTTCTTTAAGATAAATTTTTCCCGCATCTCCATTTCGACGGCAATCTGAGCGGCCTCTTCTGCAAGTCGAATTGGAATAGCGACCACGCCTTCGGCGTCTCCTACAATGATGTCACCCGGAAGCACCGCAACCTCGCCGCAGGCGATGGGCACCTGAATTTCCGAGGGGTGATGCACGGTCTTGTTCGAGTGGGCGTTCATCGCTGCGGCAAAGGCGGGTATGCCAATTTCGGCAATGGCAGGGCTATCACGGAAGGCGCCGTCGGTTACGACACCTGCAGCCCCGCGTTTGAAGAGGCGGGTGGCAAGGATATCACCCATTGTCCCCGCGCGTGTGTCACCTCGCGCATCAATAACAAAAACCTCTCCCACCCCGATTTCTTCAATCGCGATACGTTGGACATCTTTCATGTTGTCTACTTCCCCCGCGTTCAAATCTTCACGAGCAGGTATGTAACGAAGCGTGAACGCTGGCCCAGCCATCTTCATATTCGGACGCAGCGGAGCGACGCCGTGTATAAAGCTCCGGCTCAGCCCGAGCTGTTTCAGGGCGGATGTGAGAGTGGCAGTACTCGGAATCAAGAGTTGCTGAAAGACCTCATTCGAGATTCTCTTTTTGGACATGAGTCAATTCACCTTGCATTTAATTGCGACATGAAGTGTCGAGAAAGTGTGCATGATCAACCTTGCACCGATTGAACCACTAGCTCCACTTGATGTGAATGCTCGCGAAATTCTACAATGGTGTCCGGGAGTGGTCAAGGATATTGCGTGCTCACGTACTGCGGAGTCTCCAATTTCGATTGACTGTCCTCGGCATGACAGGTATAATACAGATAGCGAAAACCGGGGGGCTGTATGATTCAAAGCCAAAAGGGACGGGCATTTTTTCTGTTGATTATTTTCTTGATTCTCGCGGCGTGCGGCGGAAGCGGAAAGCCGGTAGTAACGATTGAGACAGACAAGGGCAAAATCGGCATTGAGCTTTATCCCGAAGCCGCTCCCGTCACGGTCGACAATTTCCTAACCCTCATCGATCAAGGGTTCTATGACGGTCTCATTTTTCACAGGTACGTTCCCGGTTTTGTGATTCAAGGCGGAGATCCCAGGGGAGATGGTAGCGGAGGGCCCGGATGGACTATTCCCGACGAATTTCAAGATTCAAATCTGCGCGTCAAAATGCCCGTGCATGAGAGAGGTACCGTAGCAATGGCGCGAACACGGACGCCCAATTCCGCAGGAAGTCAGTTCTACATTTGCCTCAACCCCGATTCCAACCGCTACCGAGATCTTGAAGGGCAGTATACCGCTTTTGGCCGTGTGATCAGAGGTCTTGATGTGGTGGACAGGATTCGTGCTGGAGATAAAATGAATAGAGTAAAGATGAAAACACCGCGAAATTACGTATCATCTGGAAGGGTCCCAAAATAAATGGAAGAATGGAAACGGCTGGTTCGAGATACGGTCGATACACCGGAAAAGCTTGCAGCGGCACTTGATGTCGACATCGAAATGATGAGAAAGATCCATGAGGAGTTTCCGATTCGTATTAATCCGTACTACCTGAGTCTGATTGAAGAGATTGGCGATCCTATTTGGAAGCAGGTTGTTCCGGATTCAAGGGAATTGATAGCGACCGGAGTAGAAGATCCGCTTCACGAGGAGGAAGATAGCGAGGTTGCAAACGTCACCCACCGCTATCCCGACCGCGTGCTGTTCTATGTCAATTATATGTGCCCAATCTATTGCCGTTTTTGTACGCGGAAACGCAAGGTGGGCGACCCAGATTCTATCCCTGACGACAACACGGAGCGGGGCCTCAAGTATTTGCGCGAGCATAGTGAGGTGCGCGATGTCATTATATCCGGCGGCGATCCTCTTATGTTGACGGATCGGAAGATCGATTATATCGTGAGTGGACTTCGCTCCATTGATCATATTGAGATCATTCGTATCGGGTCACGTGTCCCGGTAACGTTGCCGCAACGTATCACACCCGAACTCTGCACCATTCTCAAAAAAAATCACCCATTCTATATCAACACTCATTTCAATCACCCGCGCGAGATTACACCAGAGACGACAGAGGCATGCGGTATGCTTGCCGATGCCGGCATACCTTTAGGCAACCAAGCGGTTCTGCTCAGGGGAGTCAATGACGATCCGGAGATCATGGTCGAGTTGATGAAGAATCTTCTCGCTATCCGTGTGAAGCCATACTATATCTACCAAGCCGACCTTGTCGTTGGCACCGATCATTTTCGAACCTCAATCAAGAAGGGGTTGGAGATTATTGAGGCGCTGCGAGGCCACATTTCCGGGCTTGGAGTGCCCCACTATGTGGTTGACGCCCCGGGCGGCGGCGGTAAAATCGCACTTCTACCGGATCCGGTAGTGTCGTTCGATGATGATGAAATCAGATTGAAGAACTACGAGGGCGGCGTTTATAGCTATCCGAGTACGCCGTTCTACGATGAAGATTGGTAGCGCCGGACAAATTTTACTTTGTGGTATCTTCGCAAGGAGAGATTGGAGATATATGTGGCTCAAATTCAGTCGAACGTCGAGAATTGGGATACCGAGAATCGTAAACATCACAAAGTTGTAGGGGAATTTTAATCCAATGACGAAATATATCTTTGTGACCGGAGGCGTGGTTTCCGGAATCGGCAAAGGAATAACCACCGCATCTCTCGGGCGTTTGCTGATCAACCGTGGCTTTAGCGTCATGGTGACCAAAATTGATCCCTATCTCAACTCGGATGCGGGTACCATGAACCCGTTCCAACACGGTGAAGTGTTCGTCACGCGTGATGGAGCTGAAACGGACCTTGATCTTGGCAACTACGAACGATTTTTGGGCATCGACCTGAGTCGGGATTCAAATTTCACCACCGGCTCGGTTTACAGTGAAGTCTTTGCCAAGGAACGGCGAGGCGAATACCTTGGACAAACAATTCAACTGATTCCGCACATCACCGACGAAATCAAGGAGCGTATCTATCAAATTGGCCGAGATAGCGGCGCCGACATCGTCATCACCGAGATTGGCGGGACGATTGGTGATTTTGAAACTCCGCCTTTCGTTGAGGCAATTCGTCAAATGTCAGTCGAAGTTGGACGCGAAAACACGCTTTTCATGCATGTGTCACTGATATATGCGTCACCCGGCGGGGAGAACAAGAGCAAGCCGACGCAACACAGTATTCGTAAATTGCAGGAACTTGGGATCCAGCCCGACCTTTTGATCTGTCGGACAAGCCAGCCGATGGATGACGGTATAAGCAAAAAGATTTCGTTACTTTGCGGTATCGGAGAGGAGTATATAGTCGAGGGCAAAGACACAAATTTGGTCGAAGAGATTCCGCTGAATTTTGAGCGCCAGGGGATGGCACATTTGGTTACCAAGAGACTAGCGTTGGAAGACCGTCCCCCTACGAATAGCGTGTGGGGAGAAATGGTTCACAAACTGAAATGCCCAAAATCCCTTGCCCGAATTGCAATTGTCGGAAAGTATGTGAAAGGGTGCGATACCTATCTTAGCGTCAAGGAGGCCGTTAAGCACGGCGGCATTGCCAACGAATCCGTCATCGAAATTGAATGGATAGATTCCGAGACGTTATTGGACGAAGAAGATTTAAAGGCACGGTTTCAAGGGATTGACGGCGTTTTAGTACCGGGAGGTTTCGGCGTTCGCGGGATTGAAGGGATGATTGTTGCTATACGATTTGCACGTGAAAACAGCATTCCGTTTTTGGGCTTGTGTTTGGGAATGCAGTGTATGGTCATTGAATTCGCACGCCACGTCACTGGTTTGAAAAACGCAAATAGCTCCGAGTTCGACGAGAAGACGCTCCACCCTGTTATAGATCTTATGCCGGACCAGCGGAATCTTTCCGACATTGGAGGGACGATGCGGCTGGGCCTTTATCCGTGTGTGCTCAAAGGCGATACCAAGAGCAGTGCCGCATATCAACAACCAATCATTCTGGAACGCCATCGCCACCGATACGAATTCAACAATCAGTTCCGGGAACAGCTTGAATCGGAGGGATTGTGCTTGAGCGGTCTATCACCGGATGAGAATCTGGTCGAAATCGCGGAGGTGTTAAACCATCCGTGGATGGTCGGCTCGCAATTCCATCCGGAATTCCAGTCTAAACCGCTTTCTCCCCACCCCCTCTTTCGCGACTTCATTCGAGCGGCGCTACACCATCAAAAGCAGCGCGGAACGCACGAATCGACCACCCTTTAGTGTGAGAAATTTCAGACTTTGCAAATCGCTTACATTAGCGAGTCAAGTATGCGCCATATATGAGCAGCGCAGTTATGCTCACTGATCTGGCGTTACCTGTTGCTCCAGCTTCGGATCCGAGGTGAAAATGACGTCAAGCAATTATGCAACCTTGTCCTCGCGCGCATGGTATGGTGACATCAAGCTAGAGTTGAGTTTTCCCGATGGATGGGAGATTCAAATGTTACCGCCAAGAGGTACGTCGAGGTTGTCAGAAGCCGAGATTCAAACCGCATTTGACTGCCCGATTGGCACGGCGAGAATCGTGGAACTCGCCAAGGGAAAACAAAACGCCGTCATTATTGTCGATGACTTGAGTAGACCAACACCGGCTTCGGACGTTGTCCCTTTTGTGCTTCGAGAGCTGATTCAAGCGGGGGTTCCCGAGCGTGAGATTCGCTTTGTAGTGGGCGGCGGTTCGCATCGCGGACTCACGGATGACGAGATTTCGAAAAAAATCGGTACAGATGTCGCGGCGGAATATGAGGTGGTGAACCACGATTTTATGGCGGGCGACCTGCGCGCGTTGGGAAATCTTGATAGCGGGCTACCCATTTACATTAACCCGGTGGTTGCCGATGCCGACTTTAAAATTTGCCTGGGGGGTATTTTTCCGCACGGTTCAGTGGGGTTCGGCGGCGGCGCAAAACTGATTCTGCCCGGTGTCGCCGGGTTTGCGTCTATATTTTATTTCCATGAATACTATCCCAGGCGCGGTCACGCGATCATCGACAGGATCGGTGACGAACCGGATCACCGCGATGTGGCCGAGGAAGTGGCGGAGGTTTTGGGGCTTGATGTGATTGTGAACATCGTTACGAACAGCAGGCGTGAAGTTGGCGGTGTGTTTGTCGGCGATTTCGTGAAAGCGCATCGCGTTGGTGCTCGTTTCGCGCTAAAAACCTATGCAACACACATCCCGGAGCAGATGAGGAAAGAAACAGATGTCCTTTTGTTAAACTGCTATCCGCTAGACTGGGATCCTATCCAGACTGGAAAGGCGCTTTGGGCGCGCGAACATTTTGACAATGCCTACACGGTTATCGTTAATCCAGCGACAGAAGGGGTGTGTTATCACGGGCTTTTCGATCAGATCGACTATCCCCGTTTTGCGAAGCAGAACGCAGGGCAGAAACCGATGTCACTCCCCGCTCCCAAGGTTGGTTCACGAGAACAGGCATTGGTTTGGTCAGACCTATTCCCCGTTGACGCTTTTTACAAGCGGCACCCGAATGACATTCTCTTCCGTGAATGGGACATGTTGATAAATATGCTCGCCGAAACGCTGCCTCAAGATGCAAAGGTGACGATACTCCCTTGCGCCAGCACACAGATCTTTGCAGAGTCCAACTGATTGCGACGGCATGGAGTGGTTGAAAACCCTTCGCCCCCTTCCTACGTGTATTCTACGCGTGGGCGCACAACCGTCTCCCCATCATCTTCAAGGAGTGGTCGGTTGTAGATATACGGTGGTTCCAATACCGACCGCTGGGCCTCCGTCAGTTCATCGACCCACTCGGGGAACTCGGGTTCATAATAACCGCCGGCAAAGTGTAAATATTTCGGAGAGTAACGTACCAACAATGAGCGGCGTTCACGTTCCCGGGATGTCCAAGGGAGCGTGCCGTGAATCGTCGCTTCGTTGAATATGATCATGTCCCCGGCTTTGGCCGGGATGTTGTACACGACCTCCTTATTGACCTCCCACTCTCTTATTTCAATTGGGCAAGGGAAGTTCGCCTTGTGACTGCCCGGAATCACGCAAAGCCCACCGTCGCCTTCCTCCACATCAGCGAGTTGATATTGAAGAACCACCATCCCGCAACGCATCTGTCCGTTGGTGTAGATGTAGTATGCCGCACCGAAAAATTGATGATTTGTAGAACCATGCAGGATTAAACCTTCGGTGTCCATGTCGGCAGTTAGAATAAAGGGAGAGTGATCCAGCCGCCACCCACGTCCATGTATGGAGTTTAGGTAGGGAACAGCTTTCTTGTGCACGATGATTTCCCGAAAAGGATCGCACCACGGTTTGGGCCACGTCAACATGCCGGTGAACATACCTCGTCTATGTGTGCCAACAAGGGTTTTGGAGTCGCCGAGGGCGTGATTGTCATCTTCACCGCACTTGTCCATGTTTGCATCTACTGCAGCATTAATTTTCTCGACCTCGGCTTGTGTAAGGAAGCCCGGCACAACAAGAAACCCTTGAAGGTCGAACAGAAATTTTTCGCGGTCATTCATCGGTTCGTTCCTTTCAGGTTAGGTTTGCGTCAGGCATCGGATATGAACGGTGCTGGTGACGCGGTGAAGTTTCAGCTACATCCTCAGAGATTGAGGTCCACTACGATGCGCCCGCGTACCTGACCAGCCAAGATCTCCTCCGACGCCCGGAGAATGTCGTGTAATGAAATCACCTGTGTCATGGTATCCAGTTTTTCCATGTCAAGATCCGTGGCGAGCCGCCGCCATACGCGTTCACACAACTCCCGATCACACTTGACAGCCGTGATACCTAGAAGATTCACGCCGCGTAAAATAAAGGGGAGGACAGTCGTCGGCAGTTCCATACCACCGGCAAGACCACAAGCGGCAACACTACCGTGAGAACGCGTTTGGCGCAGCACACATGCAAGTGTCTCTCCACCTACTGTGTCAATCGCTCCCGACCAGCGTTCGCTTTCAAGTAGCTTACCAGTGGGTTCACTCAATACTCTACGGTGGATAACCTCGGAGGCCCCTAAATACCGAAGGTAATCACCCTCTTCCTCGGTCCGCCCGGTGGAGGCAACGGCGCGGTAACCTTGCTCTGCCAATAGTGCGATTGCCATCGATCCAAGCCCACCGGCAGCGCCCGTCACAACCACTTCGTTTTGACTCTCTGCGGAAGGCGTGAGACCGTGATCCTCGAGGGCTAGGAGCGAAAGCATTGCGGTGAAGCCGGCGGTCCCGATTGCCATCGCCTGCAATGCCGTAATTCCGGCGGGTAGCGGTAGAAGCCGCATTCCGTTTACGCGCGCCATACTTGCGTATCCCCCGGAGAATTCTTCGCCCATACCCCAGCCAGTAAGTATGACTTCATCTCCGCGCTTAAAACGGTCACTCTCGCCAGGTTCCAATACTTCGCCGGCAAGATCGATTCCCGGGACAATAGGTAGTTGCCTCAAGATTTTGCCCTTACCGGTGACAGCCAAGCCGTCTTTGTAGTTCAGACTTGAGTAATTGACCCTAACGAGGGTATTACCTGCCGGTGCGGGCAACTCGCTCGCGTGCTTTAGCTGTCGGATTGAAGCCGGTGCTTGTGTTCCGTCCGTCTGCTTGTCTACGATGAGTGCCGAGATTGGATAGTTCGCCATAGTGAGTTTGTGTTGCAGGTTTTCTCTTGACTTTCTGAGTGTCGCACAGTTCAAAGACCAACTGTTCCAAGATGCAATCGGGCGACAATCGACTGCTCTTGAGTTGCATATCCGCATCAAGCGTCTTTTCCAAACCTAGAATTAAATCCGAAGTATCAAAGTAGGGAATGCACTGGAATATCTTATATGCAGCATAAGGGTTTTGCTTCAAGAGATTAATTTGGGGATTCTGGGGAAGTGAACCGGAAAGTCTGGAGGCGAGTGGGTTGAAAACGGTGTTAACAAACTCTTGGTAATTCATGCGGCCTACTGTCGGTTTCAAATTTTCAGTGTCCGCGAGGAGTTTCGCCTGAAGCGATAGTCGAATCTGTCTTGCAATCAGCGCATTGATTTTGATTGGCGGTTCACCGCTCTGCACGATACTATGAAGGCTTTCCATCGCACGGCGAACTGCGCGTTTACCAATCGCGTCGGTTAAGGCGAAGATGTTCTCAAAATTGCTTGAAGAAACCAAATTCCGAACATCTTCTTCATCAATCTGCACTTTATCTCCGACGAACGCAATGATTTTCTTGAGTGACTCGAAAATGATGTGCAAATCGTTGTCGGTCCGCTCTCGCAAAAGGTTAAACGCTCTCGGCGTAATCTTCTTTCCTTCAACCCCCAGTTTCTGGGACACGCTAAGGAATAAAGGATCTTGATGAAAAGATTGACCGGATTCCAGTCGATCGAATGTAACACATCTACCCACATGTTCAATTGCTCTGACGAGTCGGCTCCGACCATCAACATTGCCCTTGACCGTAAAAACCAATACGCTTGTGGTAGGAAGATCCCCTTCTAGCCACTCGGTGAGCAACACGGCATCATCTGCGCCACCAGCAAGATTCTGTAAATCCTCCACTTGGCGGGCGATTTCGGGCAGCTTGTTCAAGAACCCAAGCTCAACCGGCGTCAAAGTGTCACCATTGTCCCTTTCAAAATCGCTCACCGCACCCTTGAAGTCATAGCTTTGCTCAGCAATTTCTTGTGCGGGGATTTCCAGCACTTTTGTCATAATTGAAACTGCTTTTCTGGGCGACTCATCTACTGCATCAAGCGCACTTCTCAGGAGGTCAAGCGGATCGGATCTTTTTGTCTTTTGAAACACCGTAGATTCGCGGACAACGACCACGCGCCAATCTGACATCATAGGATAAACTTCAACGGCGCTCAAAACATCACGAATCGATACGGTCACGCCATCAAGGATATCTAAATTGAACTCACGAATACTCGGCTCATCCAAAAGTACATCAAGCATCTTTTTGAGGGTTTCCTCGATTAGATAATCTTCCTCACCGCAGAGTAAATAAACGGGTTGCACGGTGCCCGATTGAATTTCCTTGGCGATATTCGGAATGATCGAGGATTTCTGGTTTTTCATGTTATAGCGGTAGGGTAAGATGCAAGCTAACTACTTCAGTATGTATTTGTGTCAATGTGGAGACTTGATTTGATGAAATTATGAGTTCATCGGACGAATTGTAGGCTGGAGAGTTTAGCGCCTGTAATTTGGACCATAGTACACCGCATTCAATCATTCATGACGCCGCCAGGTCATTCTTCCCACAACGATGCTATCCCATTTTGAAGAATCTCTTGGGTGCCGACTGCAAACGGCAGATTTACCTCGTGTGTGGTAGACCGTACTTCGTTGAGAGCCGCGGAGACCCCGCCGTCAAGCCCTCGCTTCGCCGCCAAACGAGGAAACTTTATTGAACCGGCAAGTGCCAAGTCGGACGGGATGTATCCGATTCGACCATTGGTGTAACCCCAAGCCATAGTAAATTGAAAGGGAGCGAAAGCGTTGAGCCAAACTTCATACTCGCTGAACATTTCAGCCGCCATCGTGACGAGCATCCATTCAGAGCCGAGTGTCAAGGCGCTGAGTTGGAACTCCATCATCGGCTGTTCGCCACGCTTCATAATCTCCTTGACCACCATCAAGTTCTTCAGCGCCCACTCGTCATTAGCGTATTCTGTTTTCGCGCGTCCAACCTTCCATTCCCATTCCGCCTGGTCAGGTACGCGCAATGGAAGCATCACGGACTGTGTGCGGAAGGTGAACTTACTTGCGGTAAGAACCGTTCCATTACGGGTCGCAGTTAACACCGCATCACCCAGCTTTCTTCCCGCTTCTTCAGCTTTTTCGTGCCATCCGCTTGTAATGCTAAATCCTACGGGATCGCCATTGCAGTTTCCGGCACAACCAAGCGCGAACATTGGAACCACACTGTCCCCAAGTTCATCGGATATACGACGAACTGCATACGCCGGATAGTCCGCACTGATCTCGGGAACCTCTATGGTGATGACCGGATGTGCGGCGTATTCGAAGAGAATCGCTATTGGTTGACCGTTTTCGTTTCTTGCTTCCAAAGTGTTGACCCAAGGCACTGAGACTTGCGTGAACGGCTCGCCGTAGCGGTTAGAGCCTATGTATGACGGGGCGCGGCCCGCATGCAGAGAAACGGGGACACGGTCGGCATATGCCGCTTCTACGGCTTCGTCGATTAATCGCCGCGCGTTCTTACGCCATGCGTCTGTCCAACTTCCTCGCGCATCGGAATGGGTGTGCGTGCAATTGAGGAACGTGTGGTCAATTCCAAGTCTTTTATACTTTTCGGGCCCGTCGATTCCCAGGCTGCCCTCGTGAAAGTAGAGACTCATTACATCCACGCATATAATGGCTACGACGGTGTCGCCGTCATCGTACACGATCACCTTGGCAAAGAGGGGATCGTGCACGACGGGATTGTCTCTCATGAGTTCGGGGTGTGTGATATCCTTGACGTTGGTTCCGACTTTCATCGCGAAGGGTTCTCTCGTTAGCTATGGATCAAAGGAATAGATTTAGTGTAGCACGGTCAGGGAGGGGTGTCAATGGAATAGGGTGTGAGTTGAGCACACTAAATCTGGCATTGGGATGCAAGGGTGTGTTCACCGCGCCTTGAACTGGTCGAGAAAGCGTCGCAGCTTGGATTTAGGTTCGGCGTTGCTCAACCTAACCTAATGGTTAAAGCTTGAATGCGCGGAAAACGGGGCGGCGAAAATTGAGCATTGAGACTTCTAACTGGGACAAAAACTCAACGGCTCGACGATGCACAATGGAATTCCATCGCACTCGCCAGACAATCTCTAATGAAGCTGGATCTCTATCGCCCTTCTTATCCGGTAGATTGGTCAATTCGATTCGTTGAGTGCTCCTCTGATAATCGGAATCCTTAATTGGTTTATGTGTTATAATGTCAATCGATATGATTTCTTGGCACAGAGTTGGTGCCATAAATTGCAGGGCGACATTCCCATACCGGAAGAATCGATTGAGTGAAGAAAGCAAAGCATCTGTTCGTGAAAAGTGGTCACGGAAATCCGATGCGTCCAGTCATCGCGTTTTGGGCGGGCCCAAATGGTATAGAGGGACACGTGTATTGCCAGCCTTTGCGGCAGGTACTAATTGTCCCAACTCAAGTTTTGAGAGAGTTCAAATTGGAACCCGGAGATCTACGGGAGAACATTGTCATTGACGGGTTTGATTTGCACAAGTTGGAATCCGGAACCGTTATTCAGATTGGAAACGTCAGGATAAGACTTACATTTCACTGCGAACCCTGCGGGAAGATAACGGATAGAGTTAGCCCTAGAAAAATAACCCACAAGCGCGGCGTGCTAGGTAGCTTCTTGAACAGCGGAGTGATCAGCGTGGGAGATGCGGTCTTGGTGGGCGGCAAGAGTTTTGATTCCATCCCGTATCGCATCGCTGACAGAATAAAATGGTATCTTGACAAGCAGGATAAACCTGTGCCGGTTTCCAAACTGGTATTTGATATTGGTTTGCCGAACTCATACTGCCGAGCAATTCCAAACTTGGTTAAAAACAGGGATGACATTAGAAAGGAACTCATTCTCTACAATGGTGGCGCTAGAAAGAAAAGCATAAATGGCTCGACCGCCGGATGAAGACGGTTATCTCTGTTAGATTCTTTGCGAAGTGTGATCGCTTGCTGCCGGTAATCTTGGAAGCTGTGCACATGCTCCCGTTTCTAGTCGCGCTGGATATCGAGGTTCGGATTGGTCTTTGGGAACGCAGATAAGGCACTATCGCAATTGCAAAACTTTGCAGGGCACATCCACCACTTTGATACCGACAGCTTGAGGCTTCGGCCATTCAAGGATTCCGATTTCGATCTTTCACTGCCGTTTTACCGGGATCCCGAGTTGCTTAACGCGATGGAAGGAAAACCGCTTGACGCCCCCGTCACCGTTGACTATCTCAGACGTGCCAGCAAGTCTATGGCGAGACAGGGATTTCTGTTTGCAGTCGTGGAAAAGGCAAGCGATAGAACCATCGGCGAAGCCTGTCTACAGTGGATGAATCTGGAACGTGCAATAATTGACAATGAGAAAACAATGCGCATGCCCCTCGGAATTTGGGACAGATCACTCTGGGGAAAGGGGTACGGAACGGAAGTCGTGAGGTACTTGATGGCTTTCGCTTTTGGTGAACTGGATATAGACCGGCTCTGCGCGATGGATGTGTCGGCAGACAATTACCGCTCATTAGCGCTTTGGAGTTCGTGTGGTATGACAATCTCCAAGGAATTGGATAACGGGAAGGCCTTCGATTTAGAAATCTCCAGAGTGAAATATGAATCCATGACATAGGCAAATTGTTCCAATGGTGTGTGACTTCCCCCATGGGACTACCGATTCTATCCATTGTGATTGAATTGGCACTCGAAGGTATCACCTTGGCACCTTCAGTGGCAGAAACGCGCTCGATACCCATCTGTCAGAAACGTGTTGACCGTGCGTTTTACCTGTGATAAGCTACGCTACCGTCTAAGTCGGAGATAGAGGTTGAATCTCTCGACCGATTCCCATTTTTTTGTCCTGTCAAGTACGGCGCCAACACGCAAGCCCGACTGTGCGAACAGGTAAAGATTGATCCCGAGCCTGCGTTTCTCTTCGCCACGCCAATGGCAATTTACACGCAATCGCCTTGGAGTTATCCCAACCAAAGCAGCGCTACTCGGAATCGACTGTGCATAAGCAGGATATTCAGCAGAAAGCCTCATCCTTTCCCACCAGAGCTATACTCGTCGGTCTCATCCTTCTCCCACTGAATGCCTATTGGATAACCATTGCGAGCGACCTATGGTCGTCGCTGATAGGTATGACGGGAACATCACTGTTCTTCAGTCCCGTTTTCAACCTGTTTTTTCTCATACTGGTTAATCTCGGCCTTCAAAAGTTCGCACCCAAACTCAGTTTCTCCCGTTCCGAGCTTCTAACTGTCTACGTCATGCTGGTAATGCTATCGACTGTTGGCGGAACGCGAATGATGTCATTTCTCGTCGGCGTACTGACGTATCCGTTTTGGTTTGCCACACCAGAAAACGAATACGCCGAACTCTTCCACAGGTATATTCCATCTTGGTTCACCGTGTCGGATAAGAAGCTCCTACGCGGGTTTTTCGAAGGCGAAGAATCCTTCTACACGGCGGAGTATATTGAAGCGTGGTTGACGCCCATGCTTGTTTGGTCGTTAATCATATTCGCCATTTTCTTCGTGTTCCTGTGCTTCAATATCATCCTGCGAAAACAGTGGACAGAACAAGACAAGCTTAGTTACCCAATCGTACAAATCCCCCTTGAGCTGACCACACCTCGTGCAACGACTCGCCCCCTCTTTTGGGCTGGCTTCGCAGTATCGGCGTTTATCCAGATTTTGAACGGGTTGCACTATCTGTATCCGGCCATCCCCGGCCTACCGATGCATAACTTTGCCCACTTTACCGATAAGCCGTGGGACGCACTCGGTTGGATGAAGTTTTCGTTCTACCCGTTCGTCATCGGTCTGACATATTTTGTTCCGTTGGATTTGTCGTTTTCCACTTGGTTTTTCTACCTTTTCTTTAAGGCGCAGCAAGTTCTCGCCCATACGGGGTCGCAGGTGCTTTCCGCTTTTCCCTACACCAACGAGCAAGGGCTTGGAGCATGGACGACGCTCGGGGTCTTGTCTCTGTGGGTGAGCCGCAGGCACCTAAAACAGGCTTGGCGAAACATTATCGGTCAGTCGTCAACGGTGAACAATTCACACGAACCCATACCCTACAGATTTGCCATCTTTGGTCTCTTTCTCGCTTTGGCTTTTCTGGTGCTTGTTCTGCGCAGGGCTGGGCTCCCGCTATCCTTAATCCCGTTTTACTTTGGCATCTATTTTCTTCTCTCAATTGCCATCACGCGCGTCCGCGCCGCTCTTGGGCCTCCGTTTCATGAGGTAATCTTTACGCATCCCCAAATATTTATGGTGGATGTGTTAGGCACGCGGGGGCTTGGTGCAAACAATCTGACGCTCCTTACGTTTCTTTACCCGTTCAACAGAGATAATTCATCGCATCCGATGCCAAACCAACTTGAAGGCTTCAAAATCGCCGAACGTACCGGCATCAGCAATCGGCACATCTTCTGGGGGATGGTGCTCGCGCTGATTCTGAGCATCCTCGTTTCGTTCTGGAGCTATATGGACGTCATGTATCGAAACGGTATGACCGCGAGGGCGCGCGGTTATATCGTCGGAATTGGTCCGGAGACGTTCAACATGCTGACATCTTGGCTGCAATATCCGAGAGAACCCGATCACAATGCCGTGCTTTTCATCGGAATCGGGGGTGCATTCACCACTTTCCTAATGATAATGCAAAGAGGTTTTATCTGGTGGCCGTTTCATGCAGGAGGGTACGCGCTTGGCGCTTCATGGGGAATGATCCATGTCTGGACATCCATCATTGTCGGATGGGCGCTCAAGGGAATTATCCTAAAATATGGCGGATTGAGAGCGTATCGGGTAGGAGTGCCTTTTTTCATCGGACTTATCTTGGGAGACCAGGTCATTGGCTGTTCTTGGTCGATACTCGGCGCAGTGCTTGGAATACCGACATATGGTGTCTTTCACTGATATTCGGTGGAATTCAAGACGAGGTCACGCTAGAATTCGATCTGTGCTTGGGTGACAAACTCGAGGATTGCGCCCCCTTCTCCCGGAAAGCGTAGAATTGGATTGATCTGGATTTTCGCCTTTGAGTGAAAGTAAAAACCAACGTACGGAGTCATCGAAATCACGGAATTCAGAGTATCAAGCGGATCGCCGCCATCCTTGTACTCAAGGCGCCCGCCGTGTTCCATTGCAACAAGCCCGTAGGCTTCAACGATGCGTTTGTACACACCCGTGACATATAAACCGATTATCTCGGCGTCGCTGTCGATTACCAGTCTATCGGCGAATAAGCCCTCGGCGATGAGTTTGAGGTTTCCAAAGTCGCAGGAAACATCGGCGCCATAGCCGGTGAATCGCGCATCAGCAAAGGCGGGGAATGGATCTTGTATAGTTTGCACAACACTGTGTGACGAGGCATTTAGCCCAAGGGTAAGGTCTTTGAACGGTTCAAATTCAACCCGCCCGACAAAGTCCTTGGCATCATTGTTATCTGTTCCTGCTCCGGGGCCAACGCCTGAGCCATTGAAAATCCCGAGTGAGAATTGCACCGATTGAATCGGTTCCCATTCCGTGAGTAATCCAACATTCCTTCCAAGATAACCTTGAAAATCCTTCCTAATATGGGTAGGGCGCTCGATAATTCGCAAATTGCGCGCAGCCCGAAGCCGACCGTAGCTGAACGGTTTCTTCAGTTGGCCCGCTTTAAGTGTCAAGCTACGCCCAATATCGTACCTCACATACAAATCTCTGGTTTTGACCTGCGTCGTCGTTGCATCGAACTCGATCCGCAGTGACAGCTCCTTCTTCAATTTCGCTTCTAATTGGAGGCGTCCACGTCGAACTTCAAAGGATGTGTGTGACTCGGTTGAGCCATCGTTTGTAGCTTGAAATTGTACTTGCGTGTAGCCGCTGAGTGTTGTTCTTCCGACTTTAGATTTGACATCGGGTTTGGCATAAGCTAGAGGAGGCCACGACGCGAATGAAATAAATAGCACCGCACAAATCAGAAAGCAAGTCTGCTTACCGAAGCAAAGGTGAAAGCGTGAGACATCCACTATAGCACTTGACATAGCAATGAATTTGGGAATCGCTGTTCGATTCCCTTTAGAGGGCTTGCGCCCTCAAATAAATATTGTGGCTTGATTTGTCGCGCACTTGGACCATATGCGAAGGTGCCAAGTTGGCGACCCATGAAAGAAAAAATTTCGGCGGTGCAGGCCAATTTTGGCATGAAGTAAAATGGCGGCGCTTAATCCGGCCGACGTACCCATCCAGTCGTCCAATCCTCTGTGCCGATTGCACCAAGGAACGGAGCGACCGGAATATTTGCATTTGCGGGCTGTAGAGCGGGAGATGTCGGTTGTGGTCTCCAATCCCAGTTGGGGATGTCTTGAAGTTGCGGTTGAGCAATCAAGGTTGTTTCCGACTCCGCAATTCTCTTTGCCGGGTCGTCTAGATCGGGGTTGTTGTTTGAGAAGATGTTGTGCGTGAATCTCATGCCATCGACGGCACTCGGGTACATCACGGAGGTTGAATCGACCATTAGACCGGCGCCTCCGCAGTTCATCGTAATGCAATTTGTAATCGTGCCGGCGCTGCCATTTCTCAACAAAATACCTTCGTTATCGATGCCGACTATGGTTGCGTTGTATATTTTGGGCTTACTCCTGGGCTGCTGGTTGGGCGCGTCCGGATTGTTGTCCCCTTCAATGCCGCGATCACAAGGTCCATCTGTCTTATGACAGATAAGATATTGGATTGTCCCCAAGTATCCCTGAGTCCAGTCGATTCCATCGTCTCGGAATCCCGATACCACAATGTGCTTGAGATTTACATTTCCGCCGTACAGCTCGATGGCATCATCAAGCGCCTCAAATACTTGAAGGTATTCGACAACTGTGCCTGCACCCACATGATTCAGACTGATTCCGTTTAAATGACCATCGCCAAAAGCTGACCCCGCATACTCAATTCGCACGAACCTGAGAGCTCCACTGCTGTCACTCGCATTCCCTTTCTGCTTGTAGTGACCAATGCCATTGCCATTTATTACAATGCCGCCCCAATCTCCGGCGGACCGATTGCCTTCCGGTTTGTCGCTCGTAAAGACGATCGGCGCCTCGCGTGTCCCTATGGCGATGATTTTGGCACCAATCTCAACCTCCAACCGTGAACGGGGTGCGCTCGAGCCTTTTATCAACGTACCCGGTTCAATTGTCAATACAGTGCCGGACGGGACAGTGACCGCTCCACCGGAAAGCATGTAGATATTGGTTGATTGTAGAGTCGTACGCTCTAGGACACCGGATAATTCTATGACCGGTTTGCCCTCTACGCCATGCGTACCGTTCTCCATGTAGCCGAGCGGAGGCTGCGCATCGCCGCCACATCCGATAAGGGCAAATAGAAAAACGAGTATGCAAGGCGTTATACATTCAAGGCTGTTCACGGCACATCACTCCGCAACCGTAGCAATGTTTATGGGAATCCCCGTACTGCTTAACAATCGGATTGGAAATTTCAATCTTGTGTAGTCTCGGGGTCGAATTTACGAAGTATAGAGTCTGGTGCTTTCAACCGAGCAGAATCTTTTCCTAACGCAGAACCTTAAGTTTGCGTGTTGCGCGGTAATTCTCCGAGGCCAACGTGTAGAAGTAAACTCCGGAAGCAACCAACTCGCCCTGTTCGTTCTGTCCGTCCCAACGAACCGCACGTTGAAAATCAACGTAGCTGCCAGTCTCTCGAAATCCGAGGTCAATGTGACGAACTTTTTGTCCACGATGATTGTAAATCATCAGCGCCAGTTCGCTCGGTGTTGACAGCCGAAAGGGAATGAGGGTATCGGTCGTGTGCGGGTTAGGGTAGTTTTGCATCAGGCGAATTGGACCTGCGGGAGTTTCAGAATCGCTGACATTGGGCGACCCCGGTGTAGCAGTATTAAACATCTCTAGGGCGAACCCACCATCGGGGATTCGCCCGTAGGAGACATCCATGTCCATCAAAGGAAACTCAAGCGAGTCTATACGTTTCACTCCTGCATTACTTGCTTCATACAGGCCTACCGTTTCAGGATTGGTGCTGAGACTGAAATTCGCGTGTAGTTTGCCGGCGTCTTCATCCCTATCCGCCCAGATGAGTACAAAGCCTCCGGCTGAAATCGTCACTGCCGGAAGACGCCACTTGGTCGGATCGCCAGGGTCGTCCGAAAGAAACAATCCATCGAGGCGAATCGGTTTGTCTGTGGCGTTGTACAGTTCAATCCAATCATCGAATTGCCCCGATTCATCGGCGATGGTGCTGCGATTTCGCGCCATAATTTCATTGATATATAATTGGGGCCGTATGTTTATCGCGCCGGGAGTTGGCGTCCTCAAAGTGTCCCACTGACCATCGCCATTCGGATGACGTCCGAGGGAAACGTCCGCCGTCTGTTGTCCAAACCGGAACGAATCAAGGGGCGCATTGAAGTTCACGTCTCTGTCGAAAAGAAATATGCTGCCGCCATCCGACGACAGACTGAAATTCGTGTGTAATACCCCCTGATTCACTTGACCATCCGCCCAAATAATCCTGAATCCGCCCGGCGGAACATCCACCGAGGGCAAAATCCAACGGGTTGGAACAGATGCTGTGTCGGAAAGGTACAATCCTCCAAGGTTTACAACATGGCATCCGGAATTGTATATCTCTATCCATGGATCATATTCGCCGGCCTCATCGGCCAAGGTGGATCTGTTGTCGACCATCAACTCGTTGAATGTTACGCTGTCTTCAATGCGGATGTTGGATTCTCCCGGCGTAGCAGTCGCACAGGTTCCAATCTTAGCGCTGCCATCCGGATACCGACCGAGGGATACATCCTCCGCCTGAACACCAAAGGCAATCCAGTCGATAATCGCATTTTCGTTTTCATCGGTATCGAATATCCCAATTCCTTCACCACTAGCGCTCAAATTGAAGCCGGCGTGTCTCACACCTTGAGCGCGATCACCATCCAACCAAAATAACTCATAACCCTTTGACGCAATTTCGACTCCGCGGATTTCCCATTTCGTAGGTTCACGAATGTCATCAGAAAGATACAATCCGTCCAAGCGTATCGTTGTATCACTGCTGTTGTAGAGTTCAACCCAATCGTCGTATTCACCGTATTCATCGGCGATTGTTTGACGGTTCGCCGCCATCAATTCATTGATGTACAACTGTCCGACAAAATCGCTTGAGAAAAGTGACAATTGCGTCTGCAAACCATCCCACACTCTCTCGTTGCCTTCCTGTATAATGCCAATCTCTACAACAAAATCATAAGAAACGCCAGCATGCAGATTTGCAGGCAATGCTCTTGACAACTCGTATTTGAAGATTTCCAAGGGCTGGAGTTTAATTTCTTGCGGGCGCGAGAACGCCCCCGGATATGCCGGCTCTCCCGCGGCAGATAGTTTACTCCATAACTGTACCGTTTGAGGCCCGTTCATCCGATTCCGTAGATAGACAATGGATTCCAATCGGTCGCCTTTCACGAGTCGCCGCGGGGCAAAACCAGCCTTCGAAGATGCATCGATTACGACAGGCGCACGCCATCGGTTGGCCTTTCCATGTGTTGGATTCGGGAGAACGTCTAACTCTCCACTACCATCGGTAATCCTACCGTAAGTAACCCGATCTTCAAGATTGCCGCCGAGAGCAGGGTAAGTTATCTGATCTACCGCTCTGACATCTCCGCCGTCACCCCTTTCGAATAAACCTATGAATCCGCCGCCGTATTTAACCTCGCTTGCTTTCATGACGAAAAAGCCTCCCGGTGGGAGGTCTTGGTCTGGAAGCGGAATCTTAGTCGGTTCGGTCGCATCGTCCGAGAGATACAATCCCCGGAGGTTGACGGGTTCTTTCGGACTCCAGTTGTAAATCTCGATCCAGTCTTCAGGCGAAATCTCGTTGATGAAAAGATTGACCGACGGAGGTGGAATAAAATCGGGGATTGAAGTTCGAAGGAACTCATTTCGTTGTGTGGAAAAATCCCTAATCCACGACAGACTGGGGTAGAACCATATGTCATTCTCGAGCCAGCCCGGTTTTTTCGCATCCCGTTCTCCGTCATAACGGATGCTATAATGTCCAGCTTCAACTCGTGATACTCGCTCCGTATCGGAGAATGTGGTATCAAGTAATTCCAATAGCCGCAGACAGTACATGCGTCGAAATTGCGGCACGTTCAACACCCGATCAATCAATCGGTCCCACCAATACGGTACATCGTGCAACGGGTTGTGGCGACCGCCCTGATCGAGCGGCATATCTTCTTGAACATACGAGACATCGGGATCCCAAGCGATGATCTCCCACTTCTTTCTTTTCAGATCGTGAAAAAGGAAAAAGTTGTGACCGGCGATATCCCAATTGCCGATGAGTTGGTTGGCACAATACCAATTCAAATACTCATTGACATCAAGTACCTCCCACAACCTCTCACGGATGAGATGCTCGGGGGTCAGATTGACCAGTTCGACAAATCCCTTGAGATCACCGTCAGTCCGACCCCGATTCGTCTCCTTCTCCGTGGACAGCAGATAATCATCCAAGGTCGGCAATACAACGAGAAAGTCGAACGGCTTGTAGACATTTCCCGTGGGATCACGACCGTTCATGCTCAGAAATCGTTCATCAATCTGATCGACCGCCGTGTAAACGCCCATGTATTCATCGTTAAGGCGAAGATGAACCCATTCTGCCTCGGGTGCCAATGCCCCTGCCCGTCGATAATCATCGAAAGCCAATTTACTTCTCATCAAAGACGAGTCTCTGGTATCACTCTGAAGATTGAGTTTCTTTCTCCCATGAAAAAGTTCATTGTCGTCAAAGACAAGTTTGATACTGGGTTTCAATGCCTGGCGTCGAGCAGCACCGCCTCGATGACGCATCCTTACACCACGGTATTCGACACCATCATGACGGAACACGACGGGAATGGTCATATCGTCCCAAACATGTTGACTCAAATAGACGAGGTGGCTTTCATCGGTATATAAGTCGTACACGGGCAACGCAGAATCGGTACGAGCAAGAATGATCACGGGTCGAAACTCGACACGCGTGCTGCGGTTTCCGTAAAGGTCTATCGCACTCACTGCGTATCGGTATATCTGATGTGGTTCGACTGAACGGTCGATGTAGGAGGAAGACGGACCGTGATCCAGTAGGCGAAACTCACCATCTTGAGAGCGATACACGTCATACCCGGCGATATCATCTTCCGGATTGTCTGTCCAATCAAGAATCGCTTCGCTGTAACCGCCGATGACTGAGAAATTGCGCGGTTCAGCGGGTGCGGTCAAGTCAGAAGCGCGTGAGAATACATAGACTGCCGAGAGTGACGGTTCGCCTTGGATGGGGGAAAATCGGACATTCAATTGACCATCATCGACGTGAGTCGCGAATTGATAATCAATACTGTAGTTTCGACGAACCTCGTCAAAAATATCAAAATCTTTAAGAAGCCTTTTGTCCTCGATCCAGATATCGAATACTCTTAACTTGCGCCATACATGTTCGGTTTCGCTGAAGTGTAGTTTGACGACATATGCACCGTTCGGTACATCAAACCTATACTCGCTTAACCCTCGACGATCTAGAAGGTACAAATCGTAATCTCGAGTACCACCTGATTTGACATCGTCAGGTGACCTGGCACTGTGTCCATCAACGTACCCAGCACCATTGGCCGGAGTATATGACTGATCGCTTTGGTATAATCTTCCCTGTTTCGTCGTATACGCAATCTCCGAGCCGCAATTGAACCCAATTTCATGGGCAATACACACCCAGGGGGTGAGCAGCGCGACTAGAACGATAACTGGAGAGACTGGCCTCGTGATTAAACTGTGCATGCCGGAAAATGAAAGAAAGGATCGCAGCTGAAGGAATCAAATTTGGTAAGCTGCATTCTTGAGATACTATGGCGGGAAGGCAGCATATCGTTGGGACTATCCGCCTCTGTACAATTTCGGTGCGAATAAGTTGAATGCAACTTCCGTTCTTCAATCGCCGTTGGAAGTTGCTCTTCTCAAATGTGGTGAGAGTGTCCGAAGGTGACTTGCTAACTAACTTTTTCCAGATATCGTCTCAAAGTCGCAAAAAAAGCGCAACTCATGCGGGATGAAGTGGCGATTCGTGTGGATTTTTCTCACTTTCCCACCTAAAGCTGAAGGGCGTATTGTAGGGCCTATTGTCGATGTGTTGCGAACCAACATCAACCGGGCTTGATGTAAAACTATTCTGTTAGGTCTGACTTTCTGCCAACTCGGTCTCCATTAGCTCATAGATGATTTGGCGTCCTTTCTTTATACTTCTTCTAATCTTACCCTTTGCAAATGCCAATCTGAACTTAACCAAAAGAGTGTGCATCAGGTTTCGACCCGTAGGTTTGCCAAAATACCACGACACACGGGTGGAATCTTCTGTCTCGGACAACTGGGTGGTCTGCCGCATGACGCCCTTAAGGGGAATTTCCAAATCGATGGTAAGGTAGTCGAATGGCCTCCAGTCCACAATGGTCTGCATTTGCACGCGTTTTCCCTTAACAGAATGTTGATCGCAGCCAACTCCGACGCGTCCCTGACTCTTTCCCTTGATGCCAAAGTAGTCTGCTCGAATGCGTTGCCTCCAGCGTTCCGGTTCGGTAAGGTAGTCCCAGACTATAGCCAGTGGGGCAGGGAAATCACTGTCGAATTTAAAATAGAGTCTATCCATATCCACGTAAACTCGTCGACTTTCCTCCGTACGTTTCCAGATAATGTGTAAATCATGGACAAAACCACCATATTGACCCAGTTCTTCATATATTTCCGTGTGGATTTTCATTCCATGCACTAATTCACCTAGAGACATGGAGTTAGCCGCCGCTTCGGTGAAGAACGCGTATGATTCGATTCCCGTAGTTTCAGCGATTCGATTTCTCAGCAAGGTGTGAGCGACAACCAAGTCTTCTCCGGTGAGTCGCTCAACTCCGGCGACCTGATTCACAATGAAGGAGCCGTGATGCACGATCAATTTGAGGGCCAGAACCGAAATCTGTTCACATGCTTTACACGAACATGTAGTGTTCTGTAGTATTTGTTCACGTTTTTTTACGAACAAACGGTAAAGATTTTCAACCGTCTCAAGCAACGTCTGTGCTTGTAAGATATCACCATCAAGTAGGCAGGCGAAAATTGGGTCCGCCCCGAGTTCGTGAATCTCCCATGGAGATTTGAGTTGCCCAATCAAAGTGCCAAACAACTCTCTTAAGATGTTTTCCGCGTGTGCTAACTCTTCCGCATCGCTAAATTCGGCGTAACCTGTTATGTCGGCGACAAGAAGATAGCCCTGTTGTCTCACGATGTCCCCCTCAATTTAAGATGTCCGCAGCGAAAAAACGGTATTATTGCCTAAAGAAACAATACCATAGATTTACTTGGAAATCAACAGATTTAAGCTGCTGTAACGATTACGATGACATCCAGTTTTAGCGTGTATGAGTAGCCTACGACGAACTTCGATCATTCACCAAGCAGACAAAAACGCACATTGAAGGTGCCGACTACCGGTCGCAACCCGAGGCCTTAGATGCGGTGATTCAGCAATGCGGAAAACTTGCTGCAGTCCATGTGGATTCAATGGTCCCCTAATTCCATGATTCGAGACAATGGCGTCACAATCCGAGGCGTCGGCAATACCGGCATATCATATATTGAGATTTCAATTCTAGTTTTGAACTAGTGTGAAGGGCTTCAGTTCCGGCGACTAGCTAATTTTCAGTTACTCTGTGGAATACATGTGGTATAATGGGCACGGAAATTCAGCTACGAAGTTGTCGATTTCTACGCTAACGGACTGCGGAAAATCTCGCGCAAATCTCTGATCAAGGCGCGAGCGTATCAAAGCCAAGGGACTATAACCGACAGTCGTCCAGGTCGTCAAATCGCGAAAAGGTAAAGATGAAGCTGCATTCAGTGAATGTATCGCAACCAAAAGATGTGGCGTATGAAGGGAAATTGGTGCGAACGGGGATATTCAAAGAATCTGTGGAGCGAAGAATCTGGTTACGGAAACTTGGATTGGACGGGGATGGGCACGGCGATCCTACCGTACACGGCGGAATCGACAAAGCGGTATACGCCTATCCTATTGAACATTATGAACACTGGAGGCGAGAGCTGGAGTGTGGGGAATTTCGCTTCGGTCAGTTCGGCGAGAATTTCACCGTGGAAGGATTGTTGGAAGAGGAGGTTCACATTGGCGATGTTTTTCAGATTGGGGAAGCGCAGGTTGAAGTGACCCAGCCGCGCGTGCCCTGCTTCAAGCTTGGCGTGAAAATGGGGGTGTCGACATTTCCCAGACGGTTTTTGTCGAGTCAACGCTCGGGCTTTTACCTTCGCGTTTTGGCAGAAGGAACGGTCGGTGCCGGTGACTCGATCAAACGGATTAAGATTGACCCTGCCCGACTGAGCGTAAAGGAAATCCACCATGTGTACCATTTCGACCGATCCAACCTACGGGCGATTGGGAGAGTTTTGGGCGTGTCAGCATTGTCGGGCAGTTGGCGGGAATCGTTCGAGGGATTCTTGAATACGTGTGGCAGTGGTTCGGACGCAAGTGACTGAACCCGGTTCTTGTGATTGAACATCCATTCTCTGAATATCCGGTTCGCAGAGCGCGGATTCGAGCAAAAAACGATTGGTTAGTTCACATCGTGTTTACAAACAAATAGCCCCTTCCGTGAACTTTGGAAGGGGCTATTTCATAAGCATCCCCGACGGGATTTGAACCCGTGTCGCTGCCGTGAAAGGGCAGTGTCCTTGGCCAGACTAGACGACGGGGACGCAAGGTGAGCCGTACAGGAATCGAACCTGTGACCACCTGATTAACCTACCACACTCACTTTCGTGAGCCAGACGAAAAATAATCTGTTGTAGTCTGGACTATATCTTTACCCTCAGCACAAACGAACTGATAGGGTAGGACACGTATAGTCTCTGGGGAGCGAAGGAAGCGCCAAGTCTTCAAAGAAGACCTCTCTCCCTTGGATATCAGCTTACGGCATACTGTTGATATCCCTAATCGCAAACTCGGTCATGAGTACCCACCTCGTCGTCGGATTAGCTTTCCTGCTGATTGCCCAATCCTTTGGAATTTCACGCTATGCCGCGTACCAAAGGCTCTAAGGGGATTCCAGCATACAGTGTCCTCCACTTTACATGTTTCCATGTAAAGGCTCCGTGTTAAAGTCAGATGCTCTACCAACTGAGCTAACGGCCCGTAGCCTCAGCTTATGCGAATCGAACTGACACCGAATTGATTCAAAAATGCCAGCCTCAATACAACACCAACTACGTGGGGAAGTTCCAGCGCCTTCAATTCTAGGATATTAGTCAAAGAAGATCTTCGTCACAAACAATAGTTTGCGTTCGCTCTTTGCCAACAGAGATGAGAGCGATAGGAACATCGAGAAACTCGGCAATGAAGGCGGTATATCGCTTTGCGTTTTCCGGCAAGTCTTCGTAGCAGCGAACGTTCACCGTGGGCTGCTTCCACCCGGGCAACGATTCGTAGATCGCCTCACATTCCTCGAGAAATCGCAAACTTGACGGATACGCCATAACTTCCTCGCCTCGGCGCCGGTAAGCCACACAAACCTGAAGTTCGTCAAGATTATCCAAAACATCAAACTTCGTCAGCGCGAGACCGGTGAAGCCGTTAACTCGGGAAGCGTAGCGAAGCGCCACGAGATCAAGCCAACCACAACGTCGAGGACGTTGTGTCGTTGCACCGTATTCTTCACCTATCCCGCGTATCTCTTCATCTAAATCAGGCGGCATCTCCGTGGGGAATGGTCCGCCTCCGACACGAGTGACATAGGCTTTTGATACGCCCAAAACCCGATCTATTGCTTGTGGGCCAACACCTAGGCCGGTACAGACGGCACCGACCGTAGTATTGGAAGAAGTGACGTACGGATACGTTCCGAAGTCGACATCAAGCATCGTGCCTTGTGCGCCCTCGAACAAGATTCGTCTTCCAGTTTTGAGTGCGTTGTTCAAGAGTTCAGGCGTGTCGGCTACATACGGGGCAAGTTGCTCTGAATACACAAAGTATTGCTCTAACAAAGCCTGCCGATCAATCTCGCCGCCGATTTGATCGAGTGCGTAACCCTTCGCAGCCAGATTGAAGTCGAGTTTTTTCTGAAAAAGTTCAAAATCAAGCAGATCTGCAACACGTATTCCCGCATGTCGATTCATCTTGTCGGAATAGGTCGGACCGATACCTCGCGCGGTGGTACCAAGTTTGAGCACGCTTCCGAGGTCATCCCAAGATTCCATTATCCTGTGATAGGGCAAGATAAGGTGCGCGCGCGAGCTAATCTTCAACCGATCACCAACATCGATTCCACATGCCTCCAAATTCGCAATCTCATCGAACAGAGTCTCCAAGTTGATGACGACTCCGTTGCCAATCACGTTAACTGTGTTGGGGTGCAAAAGTCCTGAGGGAAGCAAATGAAAGACAAACTTATCCTCTCCGATTACGATTGTATGCCCGGCGTTATCGCCGCCCTGATATCTAGCTACAATATCTGCGCCTTCGGCAAGGAAGTCCGTGGTGCCGCCCTTGCTTTCATCGCCCCATTGGGCGCCCAAGATTGCTGTGTTCGCCATGAATCATTTCCTCAACTCAATGTGCGGCATTCCCACTGCGACTAACGCTTGGAGAACTGGTAGCGTGCCCGCGCGCCTTTCTGACCATACTTCTGACGTTCAACCATACGAGAATCACGGGTCAGAAATCCGGCTTTTTTGAGGGTAGGTTTCAAGGATTCATCTGCTTTTACGAGTGCCCGTGCCAAACCGTGAAGAATCGCTCCTGCTTGACCGGAGATTCCACCGCCACGAATGTTTACAATCACATCGTAGTGGGCGCTTCTCGAAACGAGTTCAATCGGTTGTCTAGCGTATTGAACGTGGTCCGCTCGGTCGAAGTATTCCTCAAGGTTTTTTTTATTAACGATAAATTGACCGGAACCGGGTAGTAGCCTCACGCGTGCGACTGAGGTTTTACGCCGTCCTGTTCCCCAATACTGTTCGATTGCCATATTTCTTCCTCAATACGATAACGGTGTTTTCGGCTGAATTTGCATGGCTTCGCTCGATTGTGTCGAGCATCCGGCAACATGCGTATGCCGCATTCACACCTCCAAAACTTGCGGTTGCTGTGCTTGATGCGGGTGGTTGGGTCCCGAATATACTTTCATTTTCTTAATGAGTTTGTCTCCCAAACGATTTTTCGGCAGCATACCCTTGACTGCACGACGAATGATCAATTCGGGGTTTAGCTCCATCTGCTCATTGAAAGTCCTATATTTGTCGCCGCCCGGATAGCCGCTATGGCGAAAGTATGTCTTCTGTTCCGATTTATTGCCTGTGACGACAACCTTGTCGGCATTAATCACAGCGACGCGAAAGCCTGGATCAGCATGCGGCGTAAAGGTTGGATGATGTTTGCCTCTTAGCACCGACGCAATTCGGGTTGCCAATCGGCCAAGCACCTGACCTCCCGCATCTACCACATACCACTTAACATCCTCATCTGACAAAGAATCAGATTTGGGAAAATACGTTTGCATCCGAAGTCCCATAACGTTTCCTTCTACGCTCGTTTAACATTGGCAGCGTCGTCCATTGGCGCTCGCCCGGAACCGGCTTCCAACTGCCTGTTGATTCTCTTCCGTTACCCGCTCATCGCACATTGGTCCTGCCCAGTTTTTTGTGAGAATACTTAATTCCGGCTCTCAACTTTGCGAGAATCGTGACTGGCAGTGTCCACTAAATGTTTGCCGACTCGTACCCGGAGTTTCCAAAACTCTTCGCCGTGGTTGAGTGGGGATTATATGCAGAAAATGAAAGGCGAAGGTGCGATCAAGCCTACCGGCACAACAGCGGACAATGATATCACCGATGACGCTTCATTGTCAAGGTGAATTCCGTACATGCGCTGGAGAAGGACACGAAATGATGGCAGTCGGTAACGTGCGACGATGTTTGGACCGAGGGAGTTGCTATACACTTTAACGCATCTAAGTAACTCTTTTACTTGGCAGTTGTTCGGACCTCCCATGAAAATCGGAAAATCGGTGATGGTTGTATCTTGTCCCCGTTGCTTTGACCAACAACGGTGAATCTTACACCATAGGGCATGTGTGTACTCCCTCGTGCGAATTAATCACTGCTTGAAATTAACACGAATTGGTGTTATAATCACACAGTTAGCGAAAACTACCCCGATGACCCCGCGAACATCTCCTCGAAAATTAAGGTATCCTCGTACTTCAGGCACTGTCCCCATATTTGAAAAGACCTCACACATTCTTTACATACAGCATAATGCGGCGTAGGGAAAACGCATTAACATATGAGAGTGTCATCACCGTATTTTACGCAGTTGCGCCTTCGCGTGCCTCCAGCGATGCGCTTGATGCAGCGATGCATTGTGATTGTCAAACCGGTCTTTTCATGGCTGGGGAGGTAAATTTTAGGGAAAGTCTGTCGATCACTGGGGTGGACAGTATCAGAGGGGAAGAATCCTGCTTGATACCCACTCGTTTAATCGCTTACTATTCATTTGCATGACCCATTCGAAACAGAGTCGAAAGAGGTGTGGACCCAGCGAATGCCAATGGTTTCTACAACAGACAGAGCCGTCATTGCCATATGCGGTATGATGCTCTTGGCATTCTGGTTGTACTCCCAGTTTGCATTGCTGTGGATTATCCACATAAACTGTTTGATCGCGGCGATTCTTTTCGGTTACGCGATTTGGAAAGAGCGAGAGACATCCCGAATTCTGGAGCGGAGTGTCCTCTTCGGCGTAGTGGCATCGCTTACCTACATCCCGTTAGATTGGGGATTGTCGCATGGAATTCAATTCATCATTTATCTTCGCTCTGATTTAGCCGTAATGCCTGCTGCTCCTTTGTGCGTGGTGTTCGCGTGGATGATTGCGATCACTGTGATCATTTACTTGTATTGTCGCTTGAACTCAATGGCAGCGCACGCCTTTGTCTCGGCGGGAATCGCCGGAATCGCCGCGTTCGCCGGCGTTATAGTCATAGACCAATTTGCCTCCGCACAGTTTCTGTGGCACTGGAATTCTACGCCTTTAGGAGGACGATATAGAGTTGATTTTCCCCAAATTGGATCGACTCCTGTCTTCGTTCCTGTCAGTTTGCTCTTGACTTTCGTATTGTCCCCCTACTACTTCTACAAGCGGCAACATACAATTGTCGCCGGAATTCGATGTGGCGTGTTCATGGGAACAATGTTATTCTGCGGTTTCGTCGTATTTTTGGCGCTTTATCGCGACGTTTGATTCAATTGTTTCACAATCATGATCGTAGCAAAATTTGAGTGATTCATGCTTTATATTAGGTGATGCGATGATTAGGTCAACAACTATCTTGGCCGTACGCCGAAACAATCAAATTGCCATCGGGGGTGATGGGCAGGTAACCCTTGGTGACACTGCGATCAAGCATGGTGCCAAGAAGATTCGGAAGATTCATGAGGACACCGTGCTGCTTGGCTTTGCAGGTTCTGCTTCGGACGCACTTACGTTGTATGAGAAATTGGAATCAAAACTGGATCAATACCGAGGAAATCTTCAACGAGCAGCGGTTGAGTTAGCTAGGGATTGGAGAAGCGATCGAGTGCTGAGAAGGGTTGATGCCTTGATGATTGCTATGAATATGGAAGGCGGTTATCTTATTTCCGGTGCGGGGGACGTGATCTCTCCCGACGACGATGTATTAGCCATCGGATCGGGAGGCTCCGTGGCTTTATCGGCAGCCAAGGCTCTTTTGAGTTTTTCCTCACTGACCGCCAAGGATATTGTCCAAGAGGCATTGAAGATCACAAGCCGGATTTGTATTTATACCAACGATGAGATTGCCATTGAGACTATTGAACCTTAGCCGCCTCTCGTCCTAAGCATTCATTATTTGGTTTCTGACAGATTAACGACCAAACCGGAGGATTATCTTGGATCTACAGAATACTCAAGAAGCGAGCAAGACCTTGCGTGATTCTCTCACGCCGAAACAGATTGTTGCGGAACTTGACAAATACATCATCGGCCAAGCCGAAGCCAAGCGTTCAGTAGCCATTGCACTTCGCAATCGAGCGCGCCGGCAGATGCTCGAAGAAGATATCCGAGATGAAGTCGCCCCCAAGAACATCATTATGATTGGCTCCACGGGTGTAGGAAAAACGGAGATTGCTCGTCGATTGGCGCGACTGGTTGATGCGCCATTTATAAAGGTGGAGGCGTCAAAATATACCGAAGTTGGTTACGTCGGGCGTGACGTAGAATCAATGATTCGCGATTTGACCGAACTCGCGGTTAACATGGTAAAAGCGGAGCAGACCGAAACTGTCAAGGAAAGAGCGCTTGAACAGGTCGAGGAACGGCTTTTGGACTATATCTATCCGCCGCCGAGTTCGCTGAAAAAGGACCGAGAAGACGAATCAAGTGAAGAGGAAGATTTAGCTGAAAGCGACGGGGGCGAAGAGGAGCCTCAAGAAGTACAGGAATTAACTGCAGGGTTGATTGAGATAGCGAATGAACCCGAGGAATCGGAAACCGTCCGAAAGCAGAGGGAGGAACGATATCTAAGAACTCGAGAAAAGTTTCGGCAACAGCTTCGCGATGGCAAACTAGAAGACAAGCCCGTTGAAATCAGTGTCAAGAATCGCACGGCTCCGCTTATAGAGATTTTTTCGCCGGGTGGAATCGAGGAGATGGACATAAATTTCAAGGATGTATTCGGCGGGCTAATGCCCAAACAGACGAAGAAGCGCCGGTTAACCGTGTCAGAGGCTCGCCAAATCTTGATGCAAGAGGAAGCGGAAAAGTTAATTGACATGGACGGTGTGGTGGGAGACGCAGTTTCGCGGGTCGAAGACTCCGGGTTAGTTTTTCTTGACGAAATTGACAAAATTGCCGGCAGAGAAAGTAAGGCGGGGCCCGATGTCTCCCGTGAAGGTGTCCAGCGTGACATTTTGCCGATAATCGAGGGTTGCACGGTGGCGACCAAATATGGCATGGTACGCACCGACCATATTCTGTTTATCGCGGCGGGAGCGTTTCACATGTCCAAGCCGTCGGATCTCATTCCCGAGTTGCAAGGGCGTTTTCCCATTCGAGTCGAACTCAAGAGCCTAGGTGAAGGCGACTTTAAGCGAATCCTCACGGAACCCAAAAACGCTCTCGTCAAACAGTATATAGCCATGATGCAGACCGAAGAGTTGACAATCACGATTAGCGATGACGCCGTGGATGCGATTTCCTCCCTCGCGTATCGGGTTAATGAAGCTGTCGAAGACATCGGTGCACGCCGCTTGCACACAATCATGGAGAAACTATTTGAAGACATATCCTTTGAAGCGCCAGACCTTGAGGACAAGGACATTGTGGTGGACGCTCAATATGTTAACGGTCAATTGTCTGATATTGTAAAAAACGAAGACCTCAGCAAATATGTCTTATGATTCGGAAGTTCGAATCGGGTACAGGGATTTCCGATTCATCAGGAATAACGCTGCGCGACCAAAATCCCAGCGAAGCCAGTATGACCAGTAGGAGCGTGAATAGGTCAGAGCATTTAGGGTAAACCGCATCAATGAAAGGGGGAAGCAATGGGAATACTAGATGGCAAAACTGCACTGGTGACCGGCGGCGGACGCGGAATCGGCAAGGGCATCGCAACGGAATTGGCAAAGGAGGGCGCCGACATCGTTATCGCCGATATCGACCTCGACAACGCTGAATACACCGCAATCGAACTCCGAGATCTAGGGCGGAAGGTTACGGTTGTCGAGATGGACATCACGCGGGAAGCATCTGTGGCGTCGGCGGTTTCGAGCGCACTTGGCGAGCACAACCGGATTAACATCTTGGTTAATAACGCAGGCATTATGGGTGACCACGTCCTTGGAGATGAAGTTCAATTAAAAAGTTGGGACAAGTGTTTCGAGGTCAACCTTAGGGGCATTTGGGTTGTGAGCCGCGCGATTGTTGGCCACTTCAAAGAGATTGGAGGCGGGAAGATTGTGAACATCGCTTCGGTCGCGGGGCGGCATGGGAGCGGTACGCATGCCGACTATTCGGCATCCAAGGCGGGCGCCATCAGCGTTACACAATCTTTGGCAAACGAGCTCGGGGCATTCAACGTTAATGTCAACGCTGTCTGTCCAGGGGTGCTTTGGACAGCCATGTGGCGGCAACTTGAAGGCATGTATTCTCGCGACGCTTCGGAGGAGAACGTAAATAAACGAAAAACCTTTGAGGGACTTATTCGAGATCGGTGTCCGCTTGGCAGGGAACAAACGCCGGAGGATGTTGGAATGCTCGTCGCGTTTCTTGTCTCGGAGCGGTCGCGAAACATCACGGGTCAAGCCATAAACGTTGATTGCGGTATGTTTATGAATTGATGGGAGAACGCATGCGGGGTCTAATGACATGCATTGCGCTCCGCAGCATCTCCGTTAGTGGTAGGGAACGAAAACCACATGCCGTCTTTTGTGCCATGCAGGCACAAGCGTAACCTACTCCAACCAAGCATCAGGATTGAGCCCCACGGCACGGGCTTCGTCACAGATGGCTCCCCAGGTTGTTTCGTCAATGTTAATTCCTTCGACCACTTTGCGCTCGGCAGATCGGAATTCCGGCTCGCCGGGCGCCAGAATTTCCGAGAATTCTGGGGCGACACGGCTTGACTTGACATGCAGAATCAGATCCTCGATTTCCTTATAATACGTTTCCAACTCGGTGAAATGGTCAATATTGTAGACCGTGAAGAGAACCCCATTGCTGACCATCTTTTTTTCGCCCGCCGCACACCCTTGACCACTCAACGCCCCGCCTAAAAGTTCCACAACGAAACTGAGTCCGTATCCTTTGTAGGCGACAACCCCGCCCATCGGGAGAATCGCGCCCGGCGGGTCCGCCTTGAATGTCCGCGGATCTGTCGTCGGGTTGGCTTGATTGTCGATTATCCATCCTTCGGGTACTTTCTGCCCTGCATTGATGGCAACTCGAATTTTCCCCTCCGCCACAACCGAGGTGGTCATGTCAACAAGGAGTGGGTTTTCGTCACGGCGAGGAGCAGAAAAAGCGATCGGGTTGGTCGAAAGTCGGCCATCAATTCCGCCGTAAGGGGCAATCTGGTAACCGAGACGTCCGGCATTGACAAAAACTAGCCCCATCATTTCAGAGCGCGCCGCCTTTAAAGCGTACGCCCCAGCCCGTCCAACGTGGCTCGTATTGCGCAACACCACCGTACTGGTGCCATATTGGCGCGCTTTCTCCATCGCTAGATTCATAGCAAAATTCCCGCCAATTTGACCGAGCGCACCTTGGGCATCCACGACAGCGGTACAAGGGTTTTGGCGGACGATTACAGGCGTGGCGCGCGGCTGGTAGGTACCATCTCTGAGCGCGCGAGCATACTCGGAATACCGGATCGCGCCGTGCGAGTCGTGTCCAAAAAGGCTTGATTCGACCAGATGATCTGTCACCGCGTGAGCGTCTTCCGGCGAACAACCTGCAGCTTCAAACAGGTCGCAACCGACTTTCCGTAGAGTATCCGTATGGATGATGGGCATAATGATCCCTTTTGAATTGAAAATATTGGGCGGTCAAATGAAAATCGCGAGTTTTCGGTAGAATATTGCCGGTTAGGGCATTGAGTAATCGTCAGGATTGTCTTTCCGCCAATTTGGGAGGTATCCTTCTTTGTGTCCGAAGCCGTATGAAGGTCCTATTTGATTCGCGCTCGACCAGGGCCATGCTTGTCCACCGATGAGGCGGAACTCATCACCTCTGCCGCATAACCAATAGAACATGTGTGCAATGTATCTTGCCACGCCGTGCCCACCGTAATCCGCAGTCCGAAAGTCGAATCCCTGTTCCTTAATCCAGTCGCGTGTCGGAGGTACTGTCCGCCAATAACTGTATTTCAACATGTGGCGCAATCCTTCTGTCGTGGACTCACCGCGGCGGTGGAGGATACTTTGAGAATGAATAACAAACGAACCCGCCAATCCGTCGCTTGAAACCCCCTTCTCGGCGATGTCTCTGCTTGTTGGACGAATGTGCGAACCGGGTAGAAGCTCTGTAGGGCCCATTTCCAAAGGCGTATTCTGTGGAAAGTAGAAAACTTCGAGAAAGTTGATTTCGGGTCCAAAAACGTGGTCGGCGTCCTGATGCCACACCTGTGCCGGCATCGGGCACTCAACTCGGTGGTTACTTACCAGCACGGGCAATCCCATGTTTTTTCCGAGCAGTGAGCGCAACGCTCCCGCGAGATTGCGATTCAGCAGCACATGCTCGATGAACCAGTCCTCGAGCAATATGGAACTAGGTTCGTGCGTATCCCGAATTCGCTCTAAATCGGAATGTGTCAGCCCATCGGGCATAAAACTCGGGTTTATGGGCAGATCGCCGTTGAGGTAGTCATACGTCCGCCGGTTGATTTCATCGGGGACATCACCGTGGAGTTGTAAATAGCCATCGCGGCAGAATTGTAGAACTTGTGAATCGGTGAGGGTCGGTTCACAATCGAAGGCACGGTTCACCCTGTCGTATTTCATACTTTATTCTCTCTCATAATTTCCACTATTGTCCTAGAATGCGGATATATTGCTTAGGTCGATCACATAAATGAACTCGGGCGGAGTGGAGTAAGGAGCTAGGTCTCTGCACAAAGTCGCTGGGAAGACTGTTTTTAAAGCGTATGATTCTCAATCGCACTCGCCGAAGATCGATTCCATAGTGGAAAGTACTGTTTCTTACTTCGCCTAGCCGGGAGTTGTGTAATTCGTGCGGTTAGAAACCGCACCTACAGTTAAAGCCATGTGATCTGCCAAATCTGTCAATCTAGCAGAAGCTGCTGGGAGAAGCGCTCTGTGATTTCCATAAACCGGAAAGTTGATCATTGAATTCTGGATGACCTCGCGTTTTTTAGCCGTTGAAAAACCTGCTGAACCGTTATGGCATCGATCACGGCGCAACTTTCCGCGCCGCAACTGCCGGGGTTTTTCCCCGGGTGACACGGATTGCAGCCGAGATCCATATCGCTTCGCACCACAATATGCTCCTCGCCGTAGGGGCCGCTCCGATGATGGTTCGTGGAGCCGAATATGGCAATAACCGATGTGCCTACCGCAGCGGCGATGTGCATTGGACCTGTGTCGTTCCCGATATAAATATCGCAAGTCTCAATCAGTGCGGCTACCTGTCGTAGACTCTGGTTTTTTACGACTATGGGCTCCAAATTCATTGAGTCAGCGACTTGGACTTGCAACGATAATTCGTCAGGGCCGGCGAACAGAAGGATTTGGGCGTCCCACTCATCGTCCAAGAGATCCGCAATCCGGGCAAAATTTGTAGGGGACCACAGCTTGTAACGCCAATTTCCCCCAGGGTGAATGCCCACAACCGGTCGATCGCGCGTCATACCTTTATTGATCAGGTATTGATCGCGGGCGGTGATTTCCCCATCGGTAAACCGAAGTTGCGGTCGTGCACCGGCGGTGTCAACTCCATGACGTTTAAGAGCTTCAAGATACCGAGTGACGGCATGTGTATTGCTGCCGCGCCTTGGCAACCCCCAATGCACTCCTCCTAGAAAACGTGACCAGAGGCTATCCCGAAGATCGATAATCAGATCAAATCGCTTGCTTCGCAGCGAACTGATGAGGCGCCATTTTCCATTCCATCCGGCGTGCTTTTCCCGATGGTCATAAATTAGAACATAATCAATCCCCGGGTCTTCCGCAAGGAGATGAAAGGCTCGGGTGCCGACGAGAAGGGAAATTTGCGCATCGGGAAAATGGCGGCGAAGGGGGTTAATTACCGCTGTCGAGAGGGTAGCATCGCCGATAAAACTGAAGCTGAAGACCAAGATATTCTTAATCATGTCCCACAAAACGTGGCGTGCGATAGGTCGGTCAAGATGAATTCATCAACCCCGACCTAAATCAAACCGCCCTTCTTTCCGGCATACGATCCTATCAGTTCAATTGCAGTTCCCAAACCATCTTCGGTACTGATTTTTTCTCCTAACGCGCGAGCTTTTTTCGCCATTGACTTGGAGGAGATTGTCTTACGGATGCGGCGTGCCAAACTCTCGGCAGTCATATCGCAGCGGTATAGCGGTCTGAGTGCAACCCCTAGCCTACGTAGTCTTCTACCCCAGTACGGCTGATCGCCAAGATGGGGAATTACTACCGAGGGCACACCGGCTCGACAGACGGACGCGGTGGTGCCTGCGCCGCCGTGGTGCACCACACATTTCCCCTGGCGAAAAAGAAGATTGTGTGGAACATATTCAACGAAGTAAATGGATTGCGATGAGATGGGTAGCTGCAAATTGCCCCAACCTGCCTGAATTACCGCGCGTTGGCCGCATAATTCCACTGCTTCAATGAGAATTCGAGTCGTTTCGGCCGCTCGCGTGCCGCCCATTGAACCGAACGATATAATAACAGGGGGTTCCCCTCTGCGCAAGAAGTCTTGCAGCGCGGTTGGAACTTTGAAGTTAGGCTCGTCAAGAAACCATGCGCCGGTGAATCTGTGATGCTTCGGGAGGTCGGACGGTGGCGGGCAAATATGTTGCGAAGCGGCAACCAGATTTAATTGTGGTGAATACATTCCTTCCACGCCAATCAACTTCCGTTCCTGCCCGCCCACGGAGGCTATAAACTCGTTGAAGGCCGGATCCGCCCGTTTCCGTATCAGCCATTCTGCAACCCTCCAAGAAAGACAATTAAATTGAGGCCCAAGGTTGGGCGCGGGATAAGGCGCGTCTTCGGCGGTCTTGATGAATCCCGGACAATAACTAACCGTTAACCACGGAAGTTTATTTTTGATCGCCGCTTCCTGTCCGGGCACGTCGGCTGAATGGCAAATTGCTAGGTCGTAGCCCTCCATTCCTCGAAGGCAGTCTTGATACCACTCCTCGGCGTCCGCCAAGATTCCGTCTTTCACGATTCGTATTGCCGATTCAAGAGGGTTCTTGATGCGGACCAAATCGTCCATGAATCCATGGAACTGATCAATGTTGAATGGGACGCCAACGGCGTAAAAGTCAACGCCGAACTTGGCGAAACGGTCTTTATAGAGGCTGGACACGCACACCCGAACATCATGTCCTGCGGCAACTAACCGTTCAGACAAGGCGACAAATGGGTGGACATCACCGGTCGTGCCCCAGGTACTCAATACTATTCGCATGCAACTTCCAATTAAGCAGGTGCGATGGTCACACCACCGATGCGCTCATTTTTTCGGCACTTGTGCCCAAATGTCCACCAACTCTCCGCGCAATTTCGTCCCGCACGAAATTGAGGGGCAATTTTTTCGTGCACTCCCACCCAATTTTGCACTTGTGGGCGCTGCAGGGCCAACACGGCATGTCACGCCGCACAATGGCCGCTTTCTCACTGAGAGGTTTCCACGCAACATGGTCGGTGGGACCGAATATTGCCACCATGGGAACGTCAAGAGCGGCAGCGATATGCATGGGACCAGAATCGTTACAAATGACGAGATTGCAGTGTTTCATTAGGGCGGCAAGGTTACGAATCGACTCCGGCGCATGGGAAATTGACGGGCTCGTCATTAGTTTTTTTACGTTGCGAGAAAGGTGCGCTTCGTTGGGTCCCTGCAAAATCAGGATTTTAGCGTTAAATTCACTTACTAACCAATCAGCTATGTGGGCGAAATTTTCGCTGGGCCACTGCTTATCAAACGAACTTCCGCCAGGATGCAGGCACACCAAGAAATCGTTTGAATGAACACGCCAGTCCATAAGTTGCCGTTTGGCAAATGAAACTTCCTGATCTAGCAAGTTGAACACGAGTTCCCGATTGCCTTCTCCCGCACAGATTAACCGTATCAACTCCAAATTCCGATCCACCTCGTGCACATACCCCTTCTCGTACTTACCATGCCATCTATGCGTTAGTGTACGTTTGAGACGTTTGTGATAGCGTCCCAATCGGTAGCGCGCACCGGAGAGCAATGTCACAAAGTTCGACCATGAAGCGGTGCGCAAGGCAATAGCGACATCGAATTCTTCACGGCGCAAATCGCCATAGAATCGTATTCGATCTCGCACTTCTCGATGGGCACCGTCTCGGTCAAAAATCAGAATCCGATTGATGTGGGGATTGCCGGTTAATACCGGCGCATTTAGCGGTTGGGTGAGTACGCAAATCTCTGCGCGCGGGTAATTATTGCGTAGCAGAGTGATCGCGGGTGTGGAGTTGAGCAAATCGCCGATTCCGTCGTTGCGAATGACCAAGATCTTGTTGATGTTGGGGAGGACGAGATCGGACATTGGAAACTGAATATCCAAGAGGCGGTTAGATACTTGAATCTGCCAATCATTTTGCAGGATGTTTCACGCTACCACGGCCAAAACCCTGAAGATACTATCATATCACACGGTGGGGGGTTCATCCAGAAAAAATGAGAATAGCGCTTCGGTGTTTCTCCGAGTGCACTACATGCCGCGGTTTGCCATTGACTTAAAGCATTTCCGGTGATCGCAAGTATCTTGTTTGCGTGGATCAAGTAGAGAAACTTTTGTGGAGCGGTATGGGAAGTTTTTTCTCCGTGTAACGTCGGCGGGGAAAGGGAATCTCTATCGAATTCCCTTTTTGGTCGCTTGATCCCCGCCTACGGTCGGCCAATGCAAACAAAACAATTCAAGAGAAATGAGATTAACCCCCGAAAAGTGAGGATATGTCAGTTTTCCATGTTATCCCAAATCTCGTAACAGTTCCTCTTCTGCCGCCAAGTCCGCAACCGTGCCTGCGGGGTATTCATACCAGCCCGGATCGTCATAATTGACGAGATGCTCGCGGACCTTCAGTATAGTAAACATCCCACCCATTGTGATGTAGTCAAACGGACCATATGCACCGACCATCGGTATGCTATTCGCCGGTACCGCCATGTGGCCCGATTCTACGTGAATCCCGTGCTCGCCCATGCCGTGCTCGCCCATGGTCATGTAATTGGGCAGGAGCTTGCGCACATTCGGATCGAGGCCGTCTTTTTTGATGCCGACCACATTGGGAAAGTCGTGACCCATCTGGTTCATGACATGATGTGTCATGTGGCAGTGCATCGCCCAGTCGCCGGGTTCACTTGCAACAAACTCAATGTCGCGTGTTGCGCCGACGGGTACAAGAGCTGTGGTTTCGGGTCGCTGCGCGGTTGCGGGGATTTGTCCGCCATCGGTTGCGGTTATCTTGAAGTAGTGCCCGTGAAGGTGGATGGGATGGTGGTCCATTGCACTTAGATTGCCGAGCCGAATCCGCACCCGATCGCCTAGCTTGGCAACCAGTGGTTCAGTACCGGGATAACATTTTGCGTTCATTGTCAAGACGTTGAAATCGCTCATCTCGTTGGGATTGGGTGTTGCCGTGCCCGGATCGATTCGCCATTCACTTAACATGATAGCGAAGTCACGGTCAACCGCATAGTCAGGTTGAGGTTTTCTCGGATGGAGAATCATCATGCCCATCATCCCCATCGCCATCTGGGTCATTTCGTCATGATGGGAATGGTACATGAACGTGCCCGATTGCCGTACAGTCCATTCGTACTTGAATGTTTCACCCGGCTGAATGGCGCGCTGAGTCAGCCCTCCAACGCCATCCATCCCGGCAGGAAGAAATACACCGTGCCAATGGACGGTGGTCGGCGCCTTGAGCCGGTTTGTTACGTAAATCCGAATGCGATCGCCTTCCACGGCTTCAATGGTGGGACCGTGTACATGTCCGTTGTATCCCCAGCATTTGGCTTTCAAACCGGGGGCAAACTCATTGGATACCTCCTCTGCTATAAGGTGATACACCTTGACCTCATCCACAATCTTCCAGTCGAGCGACGTACCGCTCGGTGTAATTACCGGTCGATAGTGCTTATTGGGAAGCCCCGGTTCTAAGACTGGACGGTTTGCGTCGCCTGCGTACGATTTTTCCCAACGGGTTTCCATTGCGTCTGACCGTGAAGCCCCCAATGCAACGGCGCCCCCGGCGAGCGCACTCGTTTTTAGTAGATCTCGTCGGTTCATTTCAATGTCCTCCGTGTCCGAGTGTGGCTTCGGACGAGCCATCGGGTAGTGATTCAGTGTTAGCGAACGATGGTATAGATCCAATTGCCGATGTTGATTTTGGCAGTCTGCCAGCAAGGATCTGCTCCAGCTCAACGCGTGCCGCATGATAGTTGTAAAGTGACTGAACATAGGTTCGTCCGGCACCGATTTCTTGCTGTTTTGCCAGCAGCAACCGAGGCGTTCCAACCTGCATCGCGTTATATTGCAACTGCACCTGCACAACGATTTTGTATCGCAAAGGGAGTATCTCATTCTGGTAATACACCGCGGCTTGTCGCGCGGTCGCCAAACGGCGACGGGCGGCACGGACAGCAGCACGGATCTCGACCGCGAGGGCGTAGAATTCCTGTTGGCCTCGACGCAGTTCGGATGTTGCCGAATCAACTTTCGCTTGATTCCAGTTAAAGAGCGGAATTTCGAATCCGATGGCTGGGCCGGTTGCCCATTCACCTGAGGCACGTTCTATTTCCATGCCAAGATCCAAACTCGGAACAAGCTTGGTCGCCTTGGCAATTCCAAGTCGTTTTCCCATGGCGATTATCTTTTGTCGAGCGAGCGCAAGATCAATGCTGTTTTCGATAGCAGTTTTCTCGAGATGCTCAAGTTCCATAGGATTCGCGGGAGCGTCTGGCAGCCGAGGTGCGATACTCCATGAAACGCTCTCGCCCCAAAGTCCCATTAGCGCGTTGAGACCTTCACGACTTTCTGCCACTTCCAATTCTGCTGACGCCAAATTCAATTTTGCGTCTCCGCTGAAGCTTTGCTGAAGCAACAGGTCAAGCTCGATGATATTCCCCGCATCGAAGAGACGTTGGGTGAACTCGTATCCGGTATTGGTTGCTTCCGCAATCTGCCGAGACAATTCAAGCATCTGTTCCGCGCTCTGCACCCGGTAGTATGCGAGGCGCGTTTGCGCCGCTAAATCCATGATGGCAGCCGTAACGCGAAGTTTTGCCATCTCGTATTCGGTTTCGGCAACCGATGTACGCATTCTTGAATACAGTGCGGAAAGGAAATCTATCCCAAATTCGAACGTGTATTCGCTTGCACCACCGGAGGTCTCTGCGGTAGCTTGGTGACCCGCAGCATGCCCAAATGTTACACCCCCGTGAAATCTAGGGTTGGTGGTCAAACTTGCATCGACAACTGCTGCTTGGCTAACACCCAATTCTTCATACACTGCTTGTAAACGCCGATTGTTCAACAGCGCAATCTGCACCGCGTCATCGGCGGCGAGCGGTTCTTCTAGGAGTTTTTGAATGGATTCAGCTACTTCCTCTTCCGCTTCTACGCCGGTGTTCCAGCGTACGGTGGAATTGATTCGTTGCTCCACCTGTTCCTGAATGAGGGACAGATTCGGCTGTTTCGACACACTAGCGCAACCTGACACAACAATCATCGCGGCAAAACCAATCGAAATAAAGGGGGGCGCTGGGCGGTATGTATCCGCCCTAGCGCTTTTCGCATGGTTGAACATCTTAATCCCTCCCCTTCGTGTGTTCATGAACCGGATCGTGTTTTGCAGGTTGCATCTGTTCTCCGTGATGGCTGTAATCTGTCCCTATTTGCATGTGGTGCTCATATTCCGCCGCTTCGGGCGATGATTCTTTGGTAACTGCGGCGGCAACTTGAGCTTGATCGCTGTAACATCGGAGCATAGAGCTGCCAAAGTAGGGGTTGCGTGCAGGAAATCCCTTCTGTAGCCAGACACCCCCCTGCGGGACATCGGAAGCCATACCACAAACATATTTGTAAACCGGCTTTTCGTCTTTTGTCGGCACGCCGGTCGGCGTGACAAGGTGATTCACAGCTTCGCTGAGCGATCCATAAATGGTCCTTGCCGTCTTGATGTCTGAAACATCGCCGAGTTCGTGGCCATATTCATGAATTGCCAACGTGTGGTCTTTGTGAGATTCCCACAAGTCCCCCGGGACTTCATTCTCGAGGGTATGGAATGCTTCGAGCATCTGCTGCGTCTTCGCATTGACGTTTTCCATAGTGTCGGATGCTAGTTGATCTCCGATAGCGAAATAGGCGTCCAGCATCATCCCCAACGCGTCTTCGCTTGCCTCGGACAATGATACCGTCACGTGGCGCTCAATTTCCTCATCATGCGACTCCATATCCGATGTCATCATATCGGTCACGGGTTCGAAGACAGTTTGCGGAGCTTCGGCATTCGCCGGGTGGTTGTGCGAGATAACAAATTCATCGGTCTTCGCTCCGCACCCGATCTGAAACAGAAACACGGCGAGGAATCCGAGCGTGAACACCGCTGCGGAGCCTTGTATTGCGAGAGGGTTGATTACACCAGCCTTGTGTGGATTGGAAGTTCTGAATAACATTAGATACACCTCCGTTTGAGCAAAAAAAAAATCGCAAATCAATTAGGATGTTCTGATTCATAGCGCACTAACACGAATGAATCAATTGATTTTCAGCTTATGGGGTTTGGTGAAGATGTCGACGCGAAAGCTAGGCGACGGAAAACGGAGGTGCACGGGGCGAGATCTGGTAGGATATCGATTCTAGAATGGGATCCGGATAGGCATTTAGGACGACGGTAGAATTCGTGGAAAAGACGGGAATTGTAAGACTGGGAACGATTACGGCAACCGATGGTAAGGATTTTTCTACGGTCTCAGAGAAGCGCTGGTATTCTCTGGCTTTGAGTATTCCGAAATGATCTAGACAACAGTTGTCTTTTTCTTCGTCAGAATGGTCGCCGGGAGTGGTTTCGCTTTTCTTGGTGCGGCAGCATGTCGAACTACTAGCATGGTGCTCCGAGAACTGCCAAACCGAGGCTGCCCCCTGGCTTTTGGGCTGTTCCGCGTTGGAAACACCACAGGTTTGGGTTCCAATCAAGGGACACAGAACCGGACAAAGGAAGTAAATCGAAATGATCGATAGTAATAGAAGAACTACGGTTGTTTTGGATTTCATATTTGACTGCTGGCGAACGGGTTTTGGATATCTCCGAGCATCTTTGCAATGGGAAGCATTGGTGTGTATTTGGAGACTTTTTCTCGTAGTTTTGGACGCCCTGATTTGTTCCAGGTTTACAGTCCAAACGGAAATCGATGCAACGGTATTCCGCATATCCCGTCAATGAAGTTCCAAAGGCTTCTGCCGTCTTTTGCGTTGTTTGTCAATTTGTCATTTGGTACAATGTAGGCTGTAATATTTTTAGTGCCAAACGAAAACAACCGTTTGTGCAGAACACACCTACCACAGCCGCAAGTTGCAACGAAATCGTCGGTTGTTTTCTTCTATCCCGATTTTGGCGCCGGCTACTCTCGACCAATCGCCTCCTTTCTGCCAACCTGACTTATCTCTTGATTGTCGTACAAAGGTATTTCACGCCGCACACTTTTAGGATTTGTATCAGGTGTATGCCGCCTGTACCCGGAGAGCTCGTACCATCCAGAACTATAATGTTATCGTCGTTGGTCAGTTACAAGCCAGTTAGCTCCAATCGAAACATCACACCGTGACGGTTCAGCGACAGACTGTCAATTTCGGGTTTGTTCGGTACACTGATGCCCGGTTTCAATAGGCTAAATTGATAAGCAATCGTTCCATGTACTTGCACTACCTCAAAGATATTTTCAATCAGGCGGACTCGCATTCCACCATGACTTCTCGCTCCAAACGCGTTCTGAATGTTCACGGGTGTACTGAACTGTTCGCCGAACGAGTAAAAATCGCCACCTATGCCTACAAACGGTGACCAGCGCCCCGGTTTTGCCAAAGTCAGTGCTATGCCCACCGTATTGACATTGATTGTACCGATCGGCAATGCATCGCCAACGTTACCACGGCTATCAACGTTATAATTACCAAAGGGCACCGAGAAGTGTAATACATCGGGAATCAACTGTATCCCCAGTGAAACTTCCTCAGCACGAGCGGATTCCAGTTCTTTGTTAAAAAGTGTGATTCCACGCCCAACGCCTGCCGTTACGCCCTTAGCGATATGCTTATATTGGTCGAGTTCAAAGCCAAACCCCAATGTAGGTATTACGGGTAGCACTATAAGGAATCCAAGTTGGCATACCGTTTTCAATTTCATATCGTCCTCCGATAAACGTGGATGGGAAGCTAGAAGATTAGCGTCTTTACTTGCGCTCTTCCTCTCCAATTTCCTTTTTCTTCCTCCTCCTGATTCTTGTTGTCAGTCGATTCGTCAGTAGGTAGGTAAAACGCGGTATCAACCCCACCTTTGAAGATTTTTGCCGTTTTGGGTCGTCTGTTGATTCTTCGGTAGGGGCAACTACTTTTCCTTGAGGGATGGTCTCTTCCGTAGATGGCGCTATTGGTACTTCCTTGTTCACAACTTCTTCGTCTCTTCTAGGTTGATGTCGCTTCCCCCAGCTTTCCACCCAATAAAACAGTGAAAACAAAACGGGGGCTAAAATCAAGTTGGCAGCGGTTGCAGTGATCATCCCTCCGAAGGTCGGTACAGCAATCGGCTTCATCAATTCTGCCCCGGTATTGGTGCTGATTTCGTACAGCATAATTGGTGCAAGGGCCAGCACAGTCGTAGTAGTCGTCATGATGATGGGACGCACACGTAACAAACCCGCATTGACCGCGGCTACATCAATCGGCTCGCCTGCCCGCACTCTTTCGATCAAATATTCCATCAACACAATTCCGTCTTCCACTGCGACGCCAAAAAGGGCAATGTATCCGACCCATACGGCGGTACTGTACTTAATTGCATAGCCACCGCCGAGCGCCGGGGGCACATACTGCATGAACCACTGCAACCACATGCCCCCGACAAAAGCAAACGGAATCGCGAGGAAGATTGCCAGCATCGCGGACAACGAACGGAACTTGATATAAAGCAGTATGAAAATCACAGCGATACACACCGGGACAACAATCAGCAAACGAGAACGGGCTTCCAACTCCGCCTCATATTGTCCACTGATCGAGTAGAAATATCCTTGCGGCAATGTCGGCTTGATTTTCTCGTTGAGTACCCTCTGTGCTACTTCCACGAAATCGACCAGTCCGATTACATCTACATTTACATCGCAGAATACGCGGGAGAATAAGAGTGTGTTTTCAGAAGAGATTTTTGCAGGTCCCGGACGGCGCTCGATTCGTACCAATTGCCCGAGTGGAATCTGTATGCCCTTTGGTGTTGGAACCAATACCTGCTGTAACGCTTCAACGTTGTCACGCAATTCCCTTTTATAGCGAATACGGACGGGAAAACGTTCACGCCCTTCGACTGTCGTCGTAAGGTTCACACCCCCGATTGCAGTCATGATAATCTGTTGAACCGTCCCGATTTTTATCCCGTAGCGAGCCGCTTCTTTCCGATCGATATGAAATTCAAGGTACGGTTTGTTGCCAATTCGCTCTGCATACGGTCCCACAGCGCCGGGAAGTTTAATCAGTTCCTGCTCAATACGAACCGCAATTTCTTCAATTTTTGTCAGATCTTTTCCAAAGACCTTGATACCGATTGGTGTCTGAATCCCTGTTGCCAGCATGTCAATGCGGTTGCGAATAGGCTGGGTCATAATTGGGGAAACACCGGGCATCCGGCATGACTCGATGAGATCGTTGACCAGTTCAGAGCGCATTTTTGTGCGGAAATAGGCTTTGTGTTCAAGTGTCGGTTCAATCTCGCCTGCAAGTGCGTGCAGTTGGCGTTCCAATGCACTGTCACCCAGTTGACTTGATTCATCCAACTGCATAAGAAGTTTCTCCATAATCACCCGTACCAACCAAATCCGATATAGTTTTTCGCGATCTGCAATAGAAATATTGGGATTGTGGTGCTGTGTCGCCATTTCATCAATCCGGACTGCAGCATCAGCGGCGATGCGCGCGGTGAAATCTGCATTCATAGATTCCACATGAAGGGCACTTAGGATTTTGGAATTCATAAGGCGTCCGGCAATATCTTCAACAAGAACGGCTGTGTCTGCTTCTTTGACAGTACGCCGGGGCCATGTGGAGGGATCAATTATACTAACAATGGTTTCGAACATCCCAATTGGGGCGGGATCGGTAGCGGTTGCCGCTCTGCCGAGTTTTCCAACAACCATGGAAACCTCGGGAAAGCCATTCATAATCATGTCTTGTTTTGCCATAGCATCTTTGGCTTGTGTAATCGACGCGCCGGGCAACAGCACAGGCATGAACAATAAATCGCCCTCGTTGAGCGGCGGCATAAACTCCTGCCCGATGTTCTTGTAAAAAGGTGTGAGTGGAATACTGACGATTAAAATTGCCGTCGCCAAGGCAACCACGATCAATTTGGTAAAGATGTTTTTGACTGCAAATCGAATTATAGGACCATAGAGAGCTTTCAACAGCCATGTGATACCATCGGCGAATTTTCTCAGCGGCCAACCGAAGATGACAAGGATTCGACCTAAAACATTGGGTCGTCGCGTGGGGTCGGAAAGCAGAAACGAAGCTAACACCGGAACGAGACTAATCGCAACAATTGTCGCGCCGAGCATTGCAAAAGTCTTCGTAAATGCCAACGGCTTGAACAACTTGCCCGCTTGTCCTGTCAACGAAAACACCGGAATAAATGCAACGATAATAATTAACATGGCGAAGAAGATTGGCGGCCCAACCTCCTTTGCGGCACGAGTTACGACCGCCAGTTTGTTCTCATTTTGGTGTGGTTCTCGCAGTAGACGGGTGATGTTCTCTGTCATGACGATGCCGGCGTCTACCATAACACCAATAGCAATCGCTATCCCGCTCATTGACATGATATTCGATGGTAACCCAATGAACTTCATGCCCAAAAATGAGAGTAACACCCCTAGCGGCAATACCAATGCGATAATTAGGCTATTGGCCACTTGCCCCAAAAAGATGATGATGACGACGGCTGCAATAACGATTTCTTCAATCAGCGTGTCCTTTAGTGTCTCCGTTGCCCGGTGGATTAGATGGCTTCGGTCGTAGAAAGAAACAATGCGAACCCCCGGAGGCAGACCGGGTTCAAGTTCGGAAATCCTTGCTTTCACATTTTCGATGACACGCAACGGATTATCGTCGTATCGCATCATCACGACCCCGCCGGTCGCTGGCACGCCCGCTTTGTCTAATGCGCCGCGGCGAAAATCGGGACCTTCAGTTACGATGCCTAGGTTCTTAACGTACACAGGAACGCCGTTGTGTGCTTTAACCACGATGTCCTCGATGTCTTCAACGCTTTTTATGAAACCCAAGCCCCGGATGAGGAGTTCCATTCCGCCTTCCTCAATGACCTTCGCACCAACATCAATATTGCTCGCACGAATCGCGTTATAGACCATTGAAAGAGGTACGTTGTACGCCAAGAGCAAGTTTGGATCGACATCGATCTGATACTGTTTGACGTATCCTCCGACAGACGCGACTTCCGATACACCATCGGCGGCTGCCAGATAATACCGAATCGTCCAGTCTTGTAAGGTACGGAGTTCATGTAGGTCGAGCCTCGATGCTACCAGCGGTTTTCCATTTTCGGAGCATATTCCCGGTGCATCATACCGTTTTGTTGGATGGTCGGGGCAATAGTAACCGTTTTCGACCGTATACCAGAACACCTGCCCGATACCGGTTGCATCCGGGCCCAGCACCGGCACGACCCCTTCAGGCATATCCTTTTGCGCGAGATTCATCCGTTCAAGCACGCGTGTCCTTGCCCAATAGAAGTCCACGTTCCCTTTGAAAATGATGTTGATATAGCCGAAACTGAACATTGAGGTGGATCGCACATCTTTGACGTCGGGAATACCAAGCATGGCAATACCAAGCGGGTAGATAACCTGATCTTCAATGTCTCTTGGACTTCTCCCTGGCCAATCTGCAAACACAATAACCTGATTCTCGCCGATGTCGGGAATAGCATCGATCGGGGTATGATTCAACGCCCACCAACCTGCCATTGTCAAAAATACAAATGTGACTAAAACAAGCAGGCGATTCCGCATACAGATGTCAATGATTCGGTTAATCATGGGGTTCCTCCCACTGTACGATACGCCAAAAACATTACGATTGGATATCAATGCCGATGCGCTGGTGTACTAGATTCTCCTTCACCGAGTGCTCCTCCATACGCTCCCGCCGCTGACCCTGTTAATTGCGTCTGTGAATCGAGCAAGAAGTTTCCGTTGGTTACAACCATATCACCGGGATTCAGTCCCTTCACAACCGGATAGAATCGCTGTTTAGTTGTATGGCCGTTGTGATTTACCTCTGCCCATGCTTCCGGTCCCAACTCAACTTCAAGCTGCTCGTAGCCAGATTCGCCCAAATCGATGAAAACAATCTTTCGGAGTCCGGTGTCAATAACAGCGCTCTTAGGCACCGCCAAGACTTCTCCTGTCATCGCAAGGAGCTTCCCATCTATAGGACATTTATCTAATAGGGTGGCATATTGGTTGGGGTGATCGGGACAAGCGTACTTGAAAATCAGAGGCTGATGCTTTGGTTGCGCAGGCGGTACTGACGGAACTGTCGAATCGTGAATATGGGCATCACCGCTAGCGGTGGTTGATTTGGTAAGATCGGATTGCTTCACGAGGTCCATGCCGCAAATGTCGCATTCCTCCAGTTTATTTGCCTGCACTTGGGGATGCATCGGACATACCCAGATCTCTTGTGTTATGCTTTCGTTCAACGGCTGCTGCTCCGGGATCATTTGACCGTGGCTATGCGCGGAATGGGCATCAGTCCCCGCCGGCACTTGTTTTTCAATTAAGTCCATGCCGCAAATGTCGCATTCGTCCGGTTTATTTGCCTGCACTTGGGGATGCATCGGACATATCCAAATCTCTTGTGTCATGCCGTCGTCCGATGGCTGTTGTTCCGGAATCATTTGACCATGGTTATGCGCGGAATGGGCATCAGTCCCCGCCGGCATCTGTTTTTCAATTAAATCCATACCGCAGATGTCACATTCACCGAACTCTGATTGTTGCACTTGTGGGTGCATCGGGCAGCTCCAAACGTCTTTCATCGGTGCCGAGACGATCGCTTCCGGTCGTGTTGATTCAAGATCCATCCCACAGATGGTACATTCATTGCGGGTTGTGGAAGCGATCCACGGGTGCATCGGACAAGCATACGGGTCCTTTGGATGGGCTCCGCGGGCATAAATTTCTGCTAGAGTGGGCTTCAGTCGAAGGGTGACATACATCCCTGGTCGCAACTTTCCGTCAGAGTTCGGCACTTCGATTTGGACTTTCTGCGTTCGCGTTGGCGTGTCGAAATACGGATAAATATAGTTGACGTTACCATGAAACGTTTGGGCCGGCATCGACGGGGTTGTAATCTCGACATCTTGTCCCATATAGATCCACGGCAGTTCGTATTCATAGATATTCGCCATAATCCACAAGCTTTCCAGATCTGCGATTCGGTAGAGGTTCATACCGCGATTGACATGTTGTCCTTTGTAAACGTTCATGTGAATAACCGTTCCGCCACTGGGAGCGTACAACGGCAGAGTTGTCCTTGCTTCACCATGCTCACGAATATCATCAATCTGTGATTGTGTCAATCCCAGCAATTCTAGCTTAGATTTCGCCGCGGATAGCGTCTGTTCAATGGTGCGTTGCAGGTCGGCGTATTGCGAATTTTGCAATTCATCCACACTTCTCAACGCCGTAAGATATTCCTCTTGAGCGGCTAACAGTTCCGGGCTATAAATCAAAAGCAGTTCATCGCCGGTGCGAACGTTGATGCCGGTGAAATCCACATGTAAATCTTCAATCCAGCCAGAGATTCGGGTTGATGCATAAGCCATGCGGGTTTCATTGTAGTCCAGAACACCCACAGTTCGGATTTCACGGCTAAGTTTGCGGAATTCAACAGATTCCGTGCGAATTGGAATCAGGGCTTTCTGTTTCTCAGTGAGTGTCAGCCCGGCACCTTCATAAACCGGAATCAACTCCATTTTACACACCGGGCAATTTGTATTTTCGGGCATCTTAACCGATGGATGCATCACACATGTCCAGTATCTAATCTTTTTCTCATCAGCCGAAACCGCAGGGACGAGGCCATGCTCCGCGTGGTCTGCCATGCTGCCATTTTCCATCGTCACTTCCGGTGTTTCGTGGTCTGTACCTGTCACGGTGTCATGGTCTTTGTGTGTATTTTGCGTCACTTCTGCCGCTCTCTCTTTCGTGGAATCATCCTTGCCGCATCCCACAGCAAACCCGGCTATCAATAGCAAAACGACGGCATTCCGGATTGTATTCAGAATCATTGTTTATTTCTCCTCAATTGTCAACACCATGGGCTGCTTGGGTAATACCTGGCCGACCGCCTGTTCTAATTGTGCCAGGTGGTGACGATGGTCTCGGAACGCTCGCTGCTCTTCCAGTCGAAACTTTAACAGTGTGCGTTCGGTGTCGAGGAAACTGATGAAATCGATCTGAGCGGCTTGATAGGCGGTATTGGCGGTTTCCAATGCATCCTGCGCTTGCGGAAGCAGCGCATTGCGGTATAATACGATGCTGCGCTTGGCAGTTTCCATCCCGAAGTGGTGCTTCTTTACCACGAATCGCGTCTTGTTCTCAAGTCCGGCAAGCATCTGTTCCATGGCACCGACCTTGATTTCGACTTCTCGAATATACGCGTCTTTGCGCCCAAACGACGTTGAGTTTTCCGTATTCAGCGTGCGTTGCGTTGAGAATGTCGGGGGCATCTTCAATGTACCGGTACTCAGCTTCATCCGTTCCTCAAAATAGCTCGCACCGAGCGTTGTGTCGGGATATGCCATTCGCGTCGCCAATTGAATCATGAGATTCATCTTGCTAATCGTCAGTTTCTGCTTCTGAATTTCCTGACGGGACTTGAGTGCGAGCGGGTACAACTCTGCTAAAGGTTGAACGACCTCCTCATGTTCCAGCGGTTTCGGCATCCCCAACGGTGCATCGGCGGAACGATTCAATAGTGTGTTGATGCGAGCGATAATGGTTTCGCGCTGTTTTTCCAATGTGAGAATCGAGTCGGAAAGTTTGGAAAACTCCACTTGCGCCATAATCACACTGTGATGTTTACCGATGCCCGCACGAAACTTCGCTTGAGCAATCTGAATCATCTGACGAAGGAGTTGTTGGTTTTCCTGATTAATCCGAATGGCTTCAGTAAGATAGAGATAATCGGAATAAGCTAGTCTAATGTCCGTCACTAGTTCACGAAGCGCAATATCAATCTCCTTCTGGGCAATCTGAACATCTTCAGTGACGATTTGTCCCTTCAACGCCAGCATGTCAGGGAATGGGAACTTCATTGAGGTCATCTCTTTGTGGCGGGGTTGACTGATTTTCGTGTCGAGTTGTTTCGTGAAAGCATTATACTGCCGCAACACGTTGTCCAGATAGGTTGCTTGAGGATATTGTTCGAGGGTGGCTCTGAGCGCCTGGCGGCTGGCTTTAATGCCGGGGTTCCACACATATCCGAACGCCAACAGCAGTTCGAGGTTGATCGGCTCAGCTAGTCTTGCCTCCGCTTGCTCCTCTTTTGCGGCAAGCTCGAGATACGCTTTCATTTGGGGGGGCGAAAAGTCGTAGAACGTTGCAGGAAGGGGTGGCTCGCTTTCCAATTGCGCTTGAAATTCCTTCTGAAATTTTAGCACTCTCGCTTCGACTTCTACCAGAAACGCCTCCTTTTCCATCTGTTCATCAATTTTTGGCTTTGAAGCATCTTTTGCGACTTCCGTCAGATAGTATTCAGGCCTTGGTTCATTCCGATATTCCGTCAGCAGGGCTTGATAGGTCGTCTGTCGTCCGTTTGCACACGCCAAGAGTAGTATAGGAAGTGAGAGGAACCACATCAGGTATGAAGCGTGAAACATGAAGCGTGAAACGTTATGCGTATTGGGTAATTCGTCCGTTCGCGCACGTGATTTGCTCATTGCTTCGGTTCCTCTTCTTCCAAGATGCTTCCGCCGACTAATCTCTCCAATCGTGCAAGATTCTGGTGATAGTCGGTAATTGCACGCAGCCGTGCCAAGTTAAAATTCAGCCAAACGCTCTGGGTTTCAAGAAGACCTGCAAGACTTTTTGTACCTTCTTGATGCCACGTTTCGGCGACTTCCATTGATTGTTCGGCTTGTGGAATGAGGCTATTCTGGTAAAGATCTACCAATCGACGGGCGTTTTCAAGACGGAAGTAGAGCCTCTTTAGATTCGCCAACGTCAGGTCTTCCATCAACCGCTTGTTTTCGACAGCAGCGGAACGAATCAAATCCGACTCTCGTATCTGACTCTGATTCTTTGACGAAGACCACGGAATCGAGATGCCAAATCCCATTGAGATTGGATTTTTCCCACCATCGAGAGTGTGCGGCATCAGCGCATCGCCAGTTTCGACAGTCATCAATTCGAGTTTGAACACCGGTTTGGTTTTCAGTTCTGCCAGCTTAATAGCTTCAGTCGCTTTCTGTATCATTAACTCGGCGATTTGCAATTCTTGTCGCCGTGCCAACGCTTGTCTTTCCAAATCAGCAATCGGAATATCAAGTACGGTGTAAGCAATAGGCGCCGGTGGTCCCAAAGGGATTGTCGAAGGCACGGAAAGGAGTGCATTGATGTTGCCCTTTTCGACCTCTTCCAACTCTCGCAGTAAGATCAGATCGTATGACAACTGTGCTAACTGGCTCTGTGCCTTTAATACATCATTCAATGTTGCTTCGCCAGCAGCATAGCGTGTATTCGCGATCTTTAATATATGATTGAGCAATTTCTGATTCTGTTCGGTAATCTGATTTGCACGTTGAAAGTAAACCAATTCGTGATAGGCGAGTTTTAGATCGACAATCAGATCTCGCACAACCTGCTCATATTTTACCCGTTGAATCTCAATTTCTTTCAGCGTCACCCGCCCTACGGCATCAAGGGTGCCGGGATACGGAAACGACTGCGAAAACCCGAGACGGTGCCTCTGTGGACCAACACGGGTTTCCACACTCCGAGCGAAGTAACTGTACATCAGCATCGGATCCGGCAAGGCTGTCACTTGCGGATACCTTTCGAGCGTTGCCTGCCAGTTTGCGCGAGCAACTTTGAGTTTAGGATTGCGTTCAACGGCAAGGCGAATAAGGGTCGGCAGGTCAATTCCTGCGGTAAGTGCCACTATGGTGGACTGAGGAAGCGATTCTGTCGTCAGTGTCTCTGCCGCCCTCCGAACTTTTGACTCGATTGGAAGCCCGGCGCAGAACACAAGTAGAAGCAACCATGTAAATGAAACGAGCTTTTTCATAAAGTTTCCTAAAATCTCGCTCAGAGATTTTCACGTATTCTTTTTCAAGCATTAAGCCTAGTGATTGGTTCAAAGATTGCGTTGGGTTTGAACCAATCACATTGAATTGTTTACTGTAAAATGTTAATTTCAGGAGTTGCAATAAGAACGCGAATCCGATACTTTCCGCCAGATGGCACCGCAGCAAAAGCATCAAAAGCTTTCATCATTTTGTTGTAGGTCAGTGGCACGGTTGTTTCTTTACCGTTAGCATCGGTAATTTGCAACGCGAAAGAGATTCCTTCAAGTACAATGCCATCACGACGATGTGTCATGTAAACGCTCACGCGGTGCGTTTTGCCCTTCATCACGTCCATCTGTAATTACCCCCAAAAACTAGACAGTTAGATAAGTAATCTTTTCGACTAGAA
>JAPPIK010000057.1 GCA_028820655.1 Candidatus Poribacteria bacterium
TAAGAAGAGAAAAGCAAACAAATTGACCAGAAAGCAGTGAACTACTAAGTCCCTAGAATTATACTGTGGCAAACTGTCCAATGCCATTATTGAAGTATCGCCCATTGGGAATCCACTAATAGTATTCCTCTATGATGGCAGTGCAGCCATAGCGTCCAGCAGTTCCTCTCGAGGCGTCCCTGTCGCGGTCGAAGTTCACTCCCTTGATCCTCGCCTGCGGCGTGCGGTCAAGAGTGTGGGTCGCGTCACAATCGCATTATCGGAAACCACCATATGCACTGTTATCGAGCGAATAGGCATTATAATTATATGAGCAAACAGAGCCTCAAACGCACAATAGCCATTGTGCTTTGCACGTGTTCACTGACCATCATCTCCGATACGGCGGCAGCCCCGCCCCTACCACATACGTATCACGGCAGAGACTATCCAAATGACACAGATTATATCTCATTCCTACAGAGATTCCCCAGTTATGCAAAGTCGCTGTGGCGCAGCAATTATCGCGGAGATCCCAATTTAGGCTATTTTGGCACCGGCGCACATGATCACAACCAGATGCGATCTCACGCAAACTTCATTTTCGTTTGTGCGCTTCTCTACGCAGACGAGAATTACGATTCGTCCGTGTCTAGAATAGACCGAGACTGGTTGCTGACTCAAGCGCGCGCAGCCCTAAGATTCCTCACGGATACACATGTCACCGGGGATCGGGTGTGTGTCGATGGACGTAAATGGGGAAAACAACCAATTCAGTGGTTAGCGCCGTGGGTAATGTCGAAGGCGTTAGCAGGGGCGCGCCTCATTTGGGACGAACTGACCGAGGTTGAAAGGGTTTCAATCCAGCGCATGGTGGTGCAAGAAGCCAATTACCAGTTGAAACAGCGCGCCTTGTCGCGCGTGTATGGGGATTCGCATGCTGAATTCAATGCCATAAATTCCGAAGTTCTAGCTTGGGCAGCTAGTTTATATCCAACGCATGCGAACGCAGATGCATGGTTGCTTAAGGCGCAGGAACAGTTCATGAACACGCTTTCGGTTGCTCAGGACCGACAAAACGCAGCGATCGTAGATGGCAAGCCGGTGAGTGAATGGGTCTATACTACAAATGTGCATCCAGATTTTACACTTGAAGGCCACGGTGGATATCAGTTTGACTATATTGCCGTGCCGTTGCATTCTCTTGCTTGGGCGTATTACGCGTTTGTTAGTAACGGTCAACCTGTACCCCAATCCCTATTTCACAATCTCTTGAACGTGTGGAATGCCGCCAAGCGAACCCATCTCTATTCAGGGCGTTTCGCTTACCCGCAAGGCAAGGATTGGGCACGGCACGTATACGGCCCTTACTTCATCGTACCCGTGTTGGTGTTGCTTCAAAATGAATTTGGCGAATCAGACGCTCGATTCGTAGAGCAGCTTCGCTTTGGAGCGTTTCAGTGGGAACAGCAGCAGAACAGCCGCGGAAGCGTTTTCGGTAGACGATTCGGATATGAGCGCAAAGGTTGGCCAGTGATATATGAAACGGATTGTTATGCGAATTTGGGGCTGGCATACCTACTTCACCAATACGGCCCTTCGATTCACGCGGAAAGCGCGCATGACTTTCAAGAACGGGTCACGGGTAATTTTCACAGCAGATTCTGCCGGTTTCTTTACGCTCGAAATAACAAGGTGTTTGTATCGTTCAGTTGGAAACACCTTACAAGGAATTATCCGATGGCGCTATTCGTACCGGGGGACGATTATATGGTGGAATGGGCCGACGCCAATCTAATGGGGACTCTAAGGGTGGAAAACGCCGACATGAGCCGAACCACCGCGCGCCAAAAAAACCGTCTAATCGAGGACGGCTTTGTCACTACCGGCCACATTCAAGAGGGGCGATTAGGAGGCACTTTTGGAGTGGATCACTACGTCAGTTTCACAGCCTTGCCAAGGAACAGCATGGCTGTATTGATAGAACTGTTGGTTGCAAAGAAGACGATCCGTGTAGCGGAGCAGTCAGGATTGTCGTATTACCTTCCAAACGATATTTTCAACGATGGTAGCAGACTCGTAAATTGGGAGAGAGACAACGCGCGCTTGCGAGGAGCAAGGGGAGTGGGAACAAGCCCCGTAGTCATGGATTCAAGTTGGGTCAATATAGACAACAAACTTGGTATCATTAGCGTGCCGGATAACGGTCGGTTTCAGTTCTCGGCGGGGAATAGAAGTATTTGGAACGGGCAGATAAGCGAGCGAATCGACTACGTGCCGACATCGGTGCGACGCATATATAATCGGGATGATGTCATCCGAGCGCAGGCGTATTTTTTTTATAGCGGAAATGCGCGTTCGACGCGAAAGATGGCGCGAACCGAAGTTCAATGGTTGAGCGCGGACGAAAGTCTCGTCAAAGCGGTGGCGTTCATTGATGGGAGATCCAATCGTCTGATAGCCGCCAACTTCGGTCGCACGTCGGTAGACACTACTATCCGACTGCAGAGCGGAGAAAGATTAGAGGTGCGTATTCCAGGGTTAAGTACCGTGATACTGGATGAGGTCGCCGGATCCGAAATCGTACACCCGAAGGACAACGGAACGATGGTGCTCGTACCAGCAGGCGATTTCATCATGGGAACGACGCATTCACAACTTCAGAGAATTCTCCAGGGACGGAAGGATGCCGACTTTCTCAGGACGATCTTTGCACATGAGCAACCGCAGCACGTCGTTTATCTCGACTCATTTTACATCGACAAATACGAGGTCACCAATCGCCAATTCGAGAAGTTTGTGGATTCGACGGGATACGTCACAGATGCGGAGAGACAGGGCTGGGGATTCTTGTGGGACGGATCTAATGAATGGCCTCGACCGAGAGGAGCATCGTGGCGTGCCCCCCACGGCCGTGGAAGTTCAATTGAGCGTAAGGACAACCACCCTGTGGTGCAAGTTAGCCACAACGACGCATTGGCGTACTTAAAATGGGCGGGGAAACGGCTGCCGACCGAAGCAGAATGGGAGAAGGCTTCGAGAGGCATAGACGGTCGACTTTATCCATGGGGAAATCAGTGGGATCCATCCCGCCTGAACTCATGGGAGGCGGGACCGCACAGGACTACACCGGTTGGAAATTATCCCAAAGGGGTCAGTCCTTACGGTGCATACGACATGGTAGGCAATGTGTGGGAGTGGGTGTTCGATTGGTATCACCCCACATATTACCGTACTCCTCGCGAATGGTCAAATCCGAGGGGGCCGGCAACGGGAAAACATCGTGTATTGCGAGGGGCGTGCTGGTTAAACCAAAAGATTGTCACGCGGTGTGCCCATCGCGACAATTTCGTAACCGTGCCCGATTTTCGCGTTCACCTGGGAGGATTCAGGGGTGCGGTATCTGCAAACCGGTTCGGGGGCGCATCAAGATTTCGCAATCTTGAAGATGTGAACTCGGATGGAGCCGTTAATCTATTGGACTTCATGCTGGTGGCTAGTGAATTTGGCCAACCGGTGCCTAGTCAATCCACTCCGGATGTCAACCTTGACGGGCTGGTTGACGTTGCGGATTTGACTCTTGTTGCGTCACACATCGTCGAAGATGATGTGCCTACGGCAGCGCCGAGCGGCAAGATGCATTATTCTCAACATCAACTCGCCAACATGCGCAACGCACTTGACAGTATGGAAGCCCTTGCCGATCCTTCGCCCGGTATGTTAATTGCGCGTGAGTTTCTCAGGGATTGGTTGAGACCTATTCCAACAATTGTTACGGCTACGAAATTGCTGTCCAACTACCCTAATCCCTTCAATCCAGAAACTTGGATTCCCTATCAGCTATCGGCTGATGTCGACGTTCAGATCCTGATCTACGATGTTTCGGGTACTCTCGTGCGTCTATTGGAAATTGGAAATAAAAAGGCCGGGGTTTATGATCTGAAATCCAAAGCAGCGTATTGGGACGGGAAGACGGAAAACGGAGAACCTGTTTCGAGTGGTCTGTATTTTTATCAACTCCGCGCGGGCGAATTCACCTCAGTTAAGCGCATGGTAGTAATCAAGTAGGCTTGGGCACGAAGCGGATTCACTCCGGGAACGAAAACTCGAGAAACCAGATTCATCTATACTTTACGCCATCGGAAGTTGCTTTTTTTAAGAGTCAAAAATTGAGCGTAAACGGAGCGTGGGTTTTGCAGGAGGTAGGAGGAGTTCCCACCAATTCCCGACCGTCGCGATTCGGAGAAGATCTCTATCGCACACACTCTTCATTCGCTTGGTCTCCTACGAACCTTCGGTACTCAATTGCGCAAAATTAATTGATGCTGAGAATAGATTATCCATTGTGCGAGGGAAATACGGTTTCACAACCATCAGACTATAGAATCCGACGTCGAATTGGACATCGATCCAATTGGCTCAAGGGGTCACACTTAGCCCAGGGCCTATACGGCACTTGGTATGAGTTGGAAATCCAAGACTGAAATAAACATGCGCGGATTCATTTTGATGTGTTGCCGATCAATTGTGGTGATTTCTTTTCTCGTTCCCTTGAAAGTAGATTCCTTGTCATAATGGCCTTTTCTACATTCGCGAAAGAGAAGGCCAACGAGGCTGTTAGGTTTGAAATCAGATAAATCAGGGCAACCAGTGTGCCATTCGCAGGAGGCAGAATACGAATCGCTTCGCATGCAACCTATTTATAGTCGCTTACTCTGCCCATTCTTATTTCTCTTTTGTTTTATCGAGCCAACGTGGGCGGAATCGATCATCCGCACCGTTTACGCCGACTCCACTAGCCTCGTCGTTGAATTCAAGTTGCCAGAATTACGATTCAGCGAAGTAGTCGATGGGGGTGATACGTACTCTCAAGTTACTTTTGACGGTTCCCATCACACGCTGAAAGATGGCTACCCACAGCTTCCCACCTATTCGCAATTGATTGGAATTCCCGTTCGCGAGGTTCCACAAGCCACAGTGATCAACTCCCAGTTTGATACTCGGCCTACCGAGAAAATCCTGCCTGTACAGGCAGACCTCGTACGTGAATCCGAGTCATCACACGTTCCGCGCTCAGTTCGGAATGAGATGAACACAGATTTCTATGGGAAAAACCGATTTTACCCGACACATTTGGTTGAGATCATTCCGATTGGCTTCATCCGGGACCAGCGAGTCGCGCTACTTAAGATTCAACCTATTCAATATAACCCCCGGTTGTCACGACTCAAAATTTATCGGTCAATGCAGATTCGAGTCGAATTCAATCAACCGACACATTCCGGTTCTCAAGCGTTTACCACCTATCAGCCATCAAGACCGTTCGAAGAATTATTTCAATCAAGGCTGCTCAACTATAATCAATCCAAGGCATGGCGGATGCCACGGCAATCACAGGCTCAATTTGCCTCCACGTTTTCAGAAGGCGAGATGGAGCAAAGATACAGAATCTCGGTTAAACTCACCGGTATGTATCGAATTGCTTATTCCAGACTACAGCGGGCAGGGGATCCATCCAGTATCGACTTAAATACGATAAAGCTTGAAAACAACGGGCGCATGGTCGGAGTGTACATCTTTGATAAAGCCGAGGACGGGAAGTTTGACCGCGAGGATTCCATTATATTCTATGGTCAAGCGATTGTTGGAGACAAATACACCGACACGAACGTGTATTGGCTATCTTGGAATAGTCTCGAGAGTTCGCGCGTAGGGGTTAGCGACGCCCAGCTAAAGACTCGGGGCATACGGCTACCGATAGCGTTTCTGAAGAGGGAACGCTTTGAAAGAGACATTTTTCATGATGCCTTAGAGGCGGCTGACGCCGACTCGGGGGATGCGGATCACTACTTTTGGGCTCGCTTCAAAAGCGGCGAGGACAAACCGTTTCCAATTGACTTACCGGGCGCGGTGCCACGCGAATTGATACACCGTTCCGCAACGGTCCGCGTGAAGCTTCAGGGGGTCTCCCTATTTACTCATAAAGCGAGAATTCTCCTCAATAAGAAATGGATTGCGCGCACACAGGACTGGAGGCGACAGGATGATATTCTGACGATCCACGAATTTGACCAGCGCCGATTTCTTGTCCATCATACGACCAACGAGTTAACCGTGATTGCCGACCCCAACCCCAGAGTATCTACAGACGGGATCGAGTTTTACCTTGATTGGTTTGAATTCGACTATTGGCATAGTTTCAAGGCTTTGTCCGGGTCGCTAGAGTTTAACTCCATCACCGAACCTGAATCTAACGGGATTGTTCAATACCGCGTCGAGAATTTGCGCAACAGCGAAGTTGACGTCTATAAGATACGTAATGGTAGCATTGTCGAAAAGATGGTCAACGGGAGAATCAGTCAAAATGCCAACGAAGATTTTCAGATTGTGTTCGAGGATGTGGTCACGCAACCGACCAGTTATATTGTACTTGATAGCAGTGCCTACGAGAACGCCAGTATAGTTCCGGCGAAGCCGCAAACACTCAAAAACCCTGCGAATCAGGCTGATTATATTGTAATCAGCCACAGAAATTTCCTTGAAAGCATACAACCCTTAGTCGAATTTCGACGTTCTCAAGGAAATTCCGTCATTGTAGCGGATATCGACGATGTATACGACCAGTTCAATTACGGCGTGTTCAACCCGTATGCCATCCAACACTTCTTGCGCTATGCATACACGAGTTGGCGACAGCCAGCTCCTTCCTACGTGCTTCTCGTTGGCGACGCGCATTGGGACTATAAGGGCGCAAGCCGCGAATATTGGCGGCTAGTCGGCAAGAGGTTTACACTCCCTCCCATTTATGTTCCTACAATTCACGGCTGGGCACCGGTAAGCGGCGAAACGGCAATGGATCATCGATTTGTCACCGTCAGCGGCGATGACACACTTCCCGACATGTTCATTGGACGATTGTCGGTTCAACGTTCAGATGAGTTAGATGACATGGTGAAGAAACTCATCGATTATGAACAAAACCCCAATGTTGGCGTGTGGCAACGGACGCTCGCCCAAGTCTCGGACGACGAAAAGAGCAATAGCATTGATTGGATATTCGAAGACAGCCGCAATCGCATCATCAAGGAATACATCCCAATTGCTTTCGACACACGCGAAATTTACCTTAGAAAAATCGGGAGTCCCGAGCGCACAAACCGGCTCATCCTTAATTCTATTGATGAAGGTCTGCTGATTCTCGAATATGCAGGACACGGCGGGTCCGAAACATGGGCGGATGAGGGCATTTTTCGGATCGAGAATATCCCAGGGATGAGGAATCAATACCTTCCCTTTGTTATAACAACCACCTGTCTCAACGGGCAATTTGACAGGCCTCTTGAGTACGGCTATCGTAGTTTGAGTGAAGAATTCATGATGGGATTACACGCTGCGGTCGGCACGTTGAGCGCCACGCGCCTGACGTTTGCAACGGCCAACGCAGCGTTTGACGAAGATCTGTTCGACTCCATATTCAATGTGAAACCGGCAACCCTTGGCGCGATAACTGCCGATGCAAAAATAAAATTTATAGGAGAGGCAGCAAGCAAAAACAGGGGATCATGGATTCCCGGCGCCGAACAGTACATTCTTTTTGGAGACCCCGCGACTCGGTTGGCATTTCCCGATATGAAAATTAAGGTAGAACTGAGTGATATTGCACTGAATCCCAACAAGCAGTTAGTGATAAAGCAGAATACGATCGGGAACCAAGAGTTTAATATAGCAACGGGCGAGAGAAGATTCATTACTGCCACGGACTTCAGTACAGAACGATTGTCGGCGGCAGTTGTGTTTGCAAATAGTTTCGACGAGGATCCTTACAACGATCTGTCCGCGCGGCAGGACCAACTCAATGTTTGGAAAGGCGAATTTGGCGCAATTCGCTTTGACTTGCCGCTTGGTGTGACTGCGGGGCGCGGGATTGTGCGACTGTTCGCGAGTGACGGTGAGCGCACGGCTTTAGGCGGCGCGGAATTTTGGACCGAACAGCCGAGAATCCATGACGTGCGAGAAGAACTGGACAGAGAATCAGCCAATGCACTAAATCTCCGTGTACAGATTGTGGATGATGCCGGACAGGCCGGAGTCGAGTCGGTCGATGTAGTGTGGAACGATACCGTCTTGTACAAAACGCGCACGACGCCAATGATCCCCGATCCGCAATTTTCGGCTCCCGTTTCCGACGGGGGGCGATGGTGGCGACTACAGACTCCAATTCCACTACCGCCGGCGGAGCGGTCAGTGATCTACCACATTCTCGCGACCGACAAGGACAACAATGTTGTCTATTATCCATCGGAAAAGGAGCGAAAAACTGTCAAAGTACCGGCGGATGCCAATTTGGCCATCGTTCCGAATTCACTAGACGCTCCGTCTATTCGCTATGTACGCTTGGAAGACAGCAATATGCCAGTCCTGAAAGTGGATTTAATAAACGACGGGGGAGATGACGTTCCAGTAGATGTTGAAGTCTGGTTCTCGGAGGGCGATCCTGATCGAAATGTGGATCACCAAATAGACCCGGACGCAAATATAATCGGGAAAGTAGAGGTTAATACCTACGAATGGGTACCGGGAGACACAGTTCATCAGCAAGCTACAGCTATTTTGCCTTTGAATGAACCGCTATCACGCGGGCACCACGAAATCCATGTTTTTGTCGATCCGACCCCGCCCGACCAGAATTCGGAAAATAGGGTTTTCGGCGTCCTTGATGAAACGCGTTCTGCCGACAACAGGGAGGTGATCTCAATTGATGTCAACGAGTTTGCTTTTCAGCCGGAGAATGAACTGACATGCGCCAGTCTCGATCAAGTATTTGAAGCATTTTTCACTGTTGATGCATTAGAGCCCACCACACTTTCGATAAACGCTCTTGACGCACCAATCTCCACTCAGCCGGGCCTAAGATTTGTAGCTATTCCCCAACCGGCGAACGAGCAGAATACACTCGTACGCCAATACGCCGGCGCTTCACAGGCGTATGTAATCAATCTCCCTTCATCGGATTCGCAACTTCTGCGACCTGTTGAAGTTAGATTTCGATTCGACAATGATCACCTACATGACCTAGGTATTTTGAATCCTGGCGATGTCAACAACCAAGACAACCTCTTAAGCAGAATGGGAATCTATTCTTGGAGAGAACAGACAAAAACTTGGAAACGGTTAGCGTCAAGAATCCGCTACGAGGAAAATGGGAGTCTATATCGGGAAAAATTCCTCGCGCCAGCGCAGAATAGAAACAGAAATCCGTACGAATTGCTGGATTCACAGATTCGAATTGATTCGGAACTTACTCCAATCGGGATGTGGATAATATTCTTTTTGGATTCGGATAGGTACCTCGTTCTGTTTCGTGACGCGGATAATTCGACTGTTAATCAGGTCGGTGCGATCGGGAAGCCGGGACAAATCTTCATTATTAACGAATTCGGTGTTCGGGTAGAAATCAAGAGGGTGGAGGAGGTGGACATCGGTAGACCGTTTGAATTTGGGGACGTGTTGACGTTTGAAACCAAGTTGGATCGGTTTGAGCGTCTTGTCTTGTCCGAAATAAGGAATAGCAACCGGGGCAATGGAACTCCAGAACTGAACTTAAGAGTTGGGTCCGAGGATAATTTTCGATCCGGTGATTGGCTTATTCTGTTTAGAGACAACCAAACATTTGAGATTCATGATAGATTAAACCTTTCTGATGGAAAAATCTCCGGAGATGTCCTCCTCGGTTCGGTTGGCGAACCTCTGTATATGAGCGACCCTGGCGTTGAAGTGTTGATTACTCCAGGTGAAGAACCGTTTGCGTTTGGAGACAAATTTAAGATTGGCACAAAAACGGTCAGCATAGTGACCGCGGAGGCAGCCAAATTCAGTCCGTTCGCGCTTATGGCAAGTTCGGACACACGGTCACCCAGAATCAGAATGTGGATTGAAGGAGAAGCGCTGGTATCAGGCAGCGTTATCCCGTCTCGGCCACAGATTTCCATGATTCTTGACGATTCTAACGGAATAGATATGGATGCTTTCCGATTTGTCGTAGGCAAGAACGGGGGACCATTTAAGGAAATCACCGAATTCACAATAACAAATCCGGAGCAAGTCGCGCCGGTGACGATTTTCTATGCGCCTGTCCTTTCAGTAGGCCGCTATCTATATCGAATCTGGGCGAAGGATTTGAACGGCAATGAGCTTAGGCACGACGGCGGATATAATGAGTTCACGCTCTATGTGGAAGAGCCGCCTGATCTTGAACCGCCGGCGGCAGAAATCCGCTTAAATCAAGAAATCTTAACGGATAGTTTGATTGTTCTAGAACAGCCCGAGATTGAGGTGCAACTTACCGATAATCGCGCAATAGAATCCAACACGATACAACTCTCGTTCGCCAAAGTAGGGGAGGAACTTAGCTCGATCCCGCGCGAGGCGTACGACTTGGTGTTTGACGAGGCTCAGCCCGACCAAGCCACTATCATATATGCACCGAGTCTAGCGAATGGCGAGTACCAAATTCAAACTTTCGCCAGTGACACGAGCGGAAATACATACGAAGGAGAGGAACTCCGCTTTCAGCTTGACGAAGAGGTAGAGATTGAAGACATACGGAATGTTCCGAATCCGATACGCACCGGTACCTTCTTTACCTACAACTTCGTGCAGAGACCGGAGCAGGTGACCATCAAGATTTATTCCATCTCCGGCAAATTGGTTCGCACTATTGAAGACGCATCTTCAACGCGGGGCTACAATGAAACGTACTGGGACGCGCGCGACGAATCTGGCAGTCGATTGTCAAACGGTACGTACTTTTACAAAGTAACCGTTGAGGCAGAAAACGGAGCTATGGAGAGGGTCGGCAGACTCGCCATCTTGCGCTAAGTTATTGCTAATCAGGAATTATACATTTGGATATCAAACGAATGACCCTATCGGTTTTCAACACATGTCTAACCAGAGCTACAGACCCCATGTTTTCTTAAACATGGCGATGAGCATCGACGGAAAGATTTCAACACGCGATGGCACGGGACCTCGCTTTACGGGCACCGCGGACGAAGTGCGACTGCGAGAGATTCGAACGCACGCCGATGCCATCCTTGTGGGAGCAGGTACGATAATTTCCGACGATCCGACGTTCACGGAAGACGGAATCTACAAAGACGAGCGTGTTCAACGCGGTCTGTCACCCCAGCCAATCAAGGTAGTCGTCAGCGGTTCCGGGAGCGTGCCGGAATCTGCTCGTATGTTCGAGCCAAACGGCGCGCCGGCGCTCGTCTTTACTACGACACGCATCCCCTCAAATCGCAAAAAAATGTTGGACAACGCAGCAGATGCGGTGCATATTGTAGGGGATGATGAAGTTGATTTCACTCAAATCGTAGAGCTTCTAGGGCGAGATTACAACGTGAAGAACCTGCTAATCGAAGGGGGCGGGCAGGTTAACTTCGCGATGTTTCGCGAGCAACTTATCGACGAAGTCTATCTCACTTTGTGTCCGCGAGTGATTGGCGGACGTGATGTCCCGACGCCTGTTGAAGGGGCGGGGTTCGACTTTATTGACTTAATCGAGCTTGAGTTGTTGGATCATCGCATTGTCGAGGGCGAGAATTTTCTCCATTATCGCGTGGTACACAGAAATCGAGAAAACGCGTAACGTTTAGAGTTGGCTGCGAATCGCCGGTTTCATCGACTAAATTGCGCTTCCGCTACAGGTACCGCTGGATCTGGGCGAAACTGTTCGGATCCAGTTTACGATAATCCGGTAGATCGTAACGATTGCCGCGAACATCCGTAACGAGAATTCGTGCCGGCGCGACCTGCTTAATGTTTTGGTGCAGTCCTTGCACAGAGAAGTTGGCTCTTCCCCGTGAGGTATCAACATCCCATTCATGGACGCCAAATCGCTCTTTAACACGGTGAATCCTGGTTATGGCGGGCGTGAAATACCGCTTATCTAACTCCTCGAGAACGATCTGGCGGCTTTCAAGATTCAGTTTCGAGGGGTCCACGACTATTCCAATTTCAACATCATCTCCAACTCCAAGTGAAATATAGTTATCAGGATCGCTGAGCGGGAGAATTCGCCGGAATGTCACGCGCAGATAGCACACTTCATTCCGAATTTCAAGTCGCGGCGATCCCATGGGTGAGCGATACAGCCGCACTCTCTCGGGGTTCAAATATTTCGGAACAAAGTCATCGTCATCAAAATCAAGCCCAAACTCCGATTTTGTTTCCCTGCCGGGGCTGGCTTTTTGTTCGTGCTGTTTTTCTCGGTGCATGGTTTACTCCAAAATCTATTCGATTAACGGCTTAACGCTCGACCACTTGAGCTGCGGAACGGATCTCAGAAGCCTCTCGTTGCGTTTCAACTAGCTTAAAGTATATTCCTTTCTTTTCCATTAGTTCTTCATGAGATCCACATTCAACACCTCGTCCCTTTTCAATGACAAAGAGACGGTCGGCACTGCGAAGAGTGGAGAGGCGATGCGCAATTGCGAAAGTTGTTCGATTCTGCACCAGCCGGTCGATCGCTTGTTGGATTTTCTTCTCCGTTTGTACGTCTACCGATGAGGTAGCTTCATCTAGAATCAGGATGCGCGGATTGTGCAGGATCGCCCGCGCGATAGAGATACGCTGGCGTTCGCCTCCCGAAAGTTGCCCTCCTCGCTCGCCGACTTCCGCGTCATATCCATCGGGAAATTTCACGATGAATTCGTGCGCATTTGCGGCTTTCGCCGCCGCGATGACTTCCTCCATCGTTGCATCCGGTTTTGCGTAAGATATGTTTTCTGCTATGGAGCCGCTAAAGAGAAACGGTTCTTGGAGGACAACTCCGGTCTGGCGCCGCAAATCTTCCAGCCGAATCTTTGTAATGTCTTCTCCATCAATGTAGATCCCGCCAGAATCGGGTGAGTAGAATCGGCAGACGAGGTTGATCATTGTTGATTTGCCCGCACCGGAATGTCCAACCAAACCGATCATTTCTCCACTCTTCACATGGAGATTGATGTCCCGTAACACGGGTTGATGTGAATCGTAGCCAAAGGTCATGTTTCGAAACTCGACTTCTCCTTTCAGTTCCGGCATTGAGATGAGTGTGCCGTCGTCATACTGTTCCGGTTGGGAATCAATGACCTCGAAAATTCGTTCGGCGGCAGTCAACGCTCGCGACGCGTAATTGATTAAAGGGCTTATATGCCTTAGAGGTCCGTAGAACATCGCCAAGTAGGCGTGAAACAGGAGCAGTGTTCCCAGTGACATGTCACCGACTATCACCTGAAGACCGCCGGCGTACCACGCGATGAGGGTACCTAGTGATACAGTAAAGGCCAACGGAGGATAATAGGTTGCCCACACAGTTTCGGCATAGGTGTCGTAGCGCCGTGCGTCCTCGTTTGCCGTTGAGAACCTGCCTATTTCTCCGGTTTGCCGACCGAATGCCCTAACAACACGAATACCGGAAATTGAGTCGTTTACGATGTCGAACAACTTGGATCGCCGCCGCCAGGCACGGTGCCATAGATGGTGCACCTTCTTCCAAAACCATCTTGCTCCGATAATGATCAGCGGGATCGGAATGAGGATGAGACAGGACAAGTTCCAGTTTTCCGAGAAGAGCACGACGCCAATACCGAAGATCATCAACAAATCAACGGCAACAAATTGAAGAAAGTCTAGCATGAACCATTCAAGACGCTGGCTGTCTTCGGTGATGTGGGAGATTACGGTTCCCGTCTTGCGTTTATCGAAGAATCGTATGGCAAGACTGTGAAGTCGATTATAGACTTGGCTTCGGATATCAGCTGTCAGACGAATCGTCAACCATGCGCTTAAGCGACCGAGCAAGACGTCATTGATTGAGGTTATAATGTGAACTGTCAGGAGGCATCCGACGGCGGCGATCAAAGCTATGGAAGCGGTTCCAACCTCTCGAAACAATTGACCCAATCGCGTCTCTGAAACCTCGCCGGCCGTTCTAGCAGCATCGTTCAACGCCAACACATCGTCCACCAAAATGCGCATGAAATGGGGCGGCACAAGCTGGAGTGCGGTGGAGCCAATCACCGCGAGCATCAACATTGCGGCAGCAAACTTGTACGGCTTCAGATAAACCAGAATCCGCAACAGCACGCGATGCTTCTTTGTGCAAGCAGGACAGGGCGAGAACTCATCACGCAGCGGCAAGCCACACGTTTGGCAGAATTTCCTTTCTTCTTTGTAATTCCAAGCCGGCGCTTCGTCTCTTTTGCCTTGTCGATGTTCGATTTCTTCACTCAAGAACTGTGCGATATACCCGAGTTTCGGGGCGAGTCCGTTGGAATATCGAAGGAAATCAAGGGCGTCCGCCTCCTTCTCGAGAACAATGATTCCTCCATCAACAACCGGTTCCGCCCGTATTGCTGTTACTTCCTTATACCGGACTCGATTTAGGATTGTTCCCGTTGCGTCGAGCGCCAACACGTCCGTCTCGGTGAGTACGAACCAGCCTTCACCAAACGAGCCGTCGGGTTCAACATCGGTTCGCGCTGCAAAGCGCACAGTTTCGATACCAATGTCTTTGTCTCGTAGAGCGCTCTCAATTACGCCGGGTAGAGTGTCCAACGCCGGTTTTTCGTTATCTGTTGTTGACATTCACATCTCCGGTGACAGGAAGTGAATCTGGATATCGGGTCAAATTTGACTTTGACATCAGGCTCGTGATTTAAGGTCCGGCAGCGCTGATTTTTCATTGTAACTGTGTGAAATATTCCAGTACAGTGTTTTAGTCCCGAGTCTTTCACTATTCCGCAAAATAGGATGCACTTTTTGCGAGTTTTGCGAAAAAAATGTGATGATCGGGGAAATTGCAGATGTTGACCGCCCCTGCTTGAAATTGCCAACCGAGTATGGCAATTCGGGGCAACAGCAGGGAATGTAATCTGCCTTGTGGTTCAACACTAATGTCCCGCGTATCATTGCTCCGCAGTGGTCAACTAAACAATAGCTTCTTTACAGGGCGAGATATCCAAGCAAATCCACTGAAGCCTCAAAAGTTCGAATCAATTCGAAATCTAACCATCGCATCTGAAAAGAGCAGGTCAAATCCACACCCCTTGTTCATTAGTACGGGATACGGGCAATGGGCGGTTGCTTCACTCCTTCTTGCCTTATCCGTAAAAGTGTAGTAATATCCTGTCGAGACTTGATCAAAACTAGATTGATGCCATTAGGTTGCAACTAAAGTGTCTCCGTAACGGGCGGATCCGAACTACCAATCATTTAAAGAGAAAAACTCCAAAATGGTTAATGCCACTGAAAATGACAGAAATCAGATCGTCGAAAACCTTAGAATACTTGGCATCTGTTACTTAGCTTCAGGTGAAATGAATAAGGAGGCAAGAAATCGTCTCTCTCCGCGGGTTTTAATCAAGCGAATCGCAGAGGATTCGGACCCGCGTCTTCGGCTAGCTCTTATTGCTCTATTTATTCGGCATCCGCAACACTCCACGATTGTGTCAGACCTTGTAGGACAGTTAAACGAACCGGCACGTACAGAACTGAAGACGTTTTATACGGCTGCAGTATACCTACAACGATTCTGGATGCCTCGGTTAAAACTTTACATCAAAGACTTTCCACTTCTCCCAGATCTGTATTCTCAGGAACTCTCCCTTCCCAAACCTGAAGACCGACACGGTAAGAACGGTCTGTATGCACTCGCAGATTGGCATGCGAGTCGATCACCGTACCACTTCAACTGGCGCGCCTCTTATCTCAAAGTGATGGATTTACTATTTGCCCAGTTAAGAATGGAGAACAACTATGAGTTTTCGCGATGCGGTGAATCGCAACCGTATTGAGGGGTTCCTTAACCAACTTGGAAAGCGATTTCGGGGTGCAGGGCAAGTTTATCTCGTTGGCGGGACAACGATGGTTTATGAAGGATTCCGCACACAGACTCTAGACATTGACATCGCTTTTGAATTGGACCCTAAAGACCACACTGAATTTATTCATGTCGTGCGCGAACTCAAGGAGGAGATGCAAATAAATGTAGAGGAAGCCTCGCCGCGTCACTTTATCCCACTGCCATCCGGCTACGAGACGCGCTGCCAGTTCTTGGGGCATTACGGGAAGATTGAGGTATTTCATTTTGATCCTTACAGCATGGCGCTCAGCAAAATCGAACGTGCAACTGCAGAAGATTTCTCAGACGTGTTGGCACTTCTCAAGCACAATTGGATACAGATTGAGATGCTTGAAGAAGCGTTCCGCGATATTCTCCCCCGATATGCCAGCGAGAGTCTGAAGGGTGATTCACTTGAGTTTAAACGGAAGTTTTCGGCACTCAAACAGATGTGGGAGACTGAATAGACCGTAGCGCTATTTGAACGAACCTCTTGATTTCGATTGAATCATTGCGAGGGCACGTTGGCATTCATGTGAGATGTATCCGTATTCGTAGGGGCGAGTTCCCTCGCCCAATGGGTTGGGAGACCCAACCCCTACGAAGAATCCTGCGATTGTGCAGTCCTCTTAATGGTCATGTTGCGATAAAATGTCATTGGAGTCTAGTTATCATCCTCACGTTCGCTGAGCAATTCACCGCGCGCTAACCTCTCAGCGTTCTCCGTTGACCAAAGTATTCCTTTCATCAGTTTTTGCGCCGTGATGTATCTGGTGGCCGCCAAGAGATGCATTCTTCTCTCCATCGGGTCATCAGACAGGTCATAGTGTCTAAACGCAACTTCGAGCACCTGGAACATGTGAAGTTCCGCGTCTTCACGAAGCAGAATGTGAGCGAGTGTGCGTCGAAGTCTGCCAACATCATGCCCTTCCTCGAGGTATTGGCTGACGAGAATCTCTGCCTCAAAGACCTTTTGAAAGTCTGCAAACTCTTGGAGTCGATCCAGCATTTTATCCACAGAAGCGAATTGTTCGTCGAGTCGCTGTCCTAGGGCCGGAACGCGGGCAGCAGGCATGTTTAACCAACGTACGTACGCTAAGAAGACCGCACCGTGAAAGATTCCCCTTAGCAGTTCTTTGCTTGGCGCATAATGAAAGGCGCAGTAAAGCGCATGAGCGTAAGAATATATGTTCGCTACATCGTGCCAGTCTCCTTCATTCTTCAGGTGAAAACGCGCAGTGCGAATAGCGGACGCGTAAGTCATCGCACGGCAAATGTCAACCGGATTTACACCAGCACGCAACTTCCGCTCAATTTCCTCGACAATCGGTGCGAACTCGCTGCCAAGCAGGGTTTGCGTAAAATCCGATATGTCGAGAGAATCGTGACACGATTGATTCTCGGTCCAAATATCATCAAGCCGCTCAAAAACCGGCTCCAAGACTGGTACGGCGTCCGCCCAACGGGATGTTTCCTCGTGCCGGGTCCGACTGACAAGATCGACAACAATGGGGCGCAACATCTCATGAGCGCCGTCCCACTCTACATAATCCAGCGCTTCAAACATTTTGTTGGCGAAGTCAAGAGCGTGACCATCCCCAGTGAAGTAGAAGTCGGTAGCCGCGGTAAAGACAAAATCGGCAATCACTGATTTATCATGACCACGATCTCGAAGCGTCAGCAAGATACGTTCGGCTGCCCCGGAATGACGCTTATCAACGAAATACCGAAACCACCGTTTTAAGGTAGTGAGATCGTGCTCGTCATCCGTGCGTGGGAATGGTGCACGATATGGACGCGAACTGCCCGTTGTACGATTGCTAATCTGTGTTAGTCCGTGTACCAGAAACAGGTTATGGTCTCTGTCGTCTACTTCATTCCAAAGGTTCGCCGCAAGTGTAAGGATGGCGACACCGGACGACCAGCCATCGCTGCTCTTGTTGGCACCGTAGTAAAGTCCCTGCTGTATAATCTCTTGTGGCGTTGCTCCCGCATCATTAAGTGCCGTCACCGCCTTCGCGATAAAGAACGAACTTCGATCTTTAAGTCCACGCTCCAGCGCGCGCTTTCCCCGGTCTATTACGCGGCGTTGTGCCGCTTCTTTCTCTCCGCGAGCTAATCCGACGTACAAATTGCCGTCGTCTTGCAATTCAACGGGAAAGGCTTTCAAGTCATCACCGAAAGCCAAGAAGCATCCACCAGATTTCAGGTCGAATTCCCAGTGATGCCAGTGACAGATTAGCACGCCGTCTCTGACACTACCTTCCGACATTGGATAGCCCATGTGCGGACAGCGATTGTCTAAGGCGAAAAATTTTTCGCCGTATCGGAAAACTGCGAGATGCGTACCATTCACATGAAATGGTTTGCCTTCTCCTTGTTCAAAGGATTGTGCGGGGCATAGTTTGTGATACACGAGATCGGTTTGGTCTACAAATTCGACTGGCGGATCATCAATATGGATTGAACTAGCTGTGGTCTCTTGCGGGGCGACAGTTGAAGCCATGACGCGTACCTCCTAGTTGGATAACGGTTGCCTGACCTATTGACAAGCACCGCGCCGGACAGTCTAGATCATTGGGAGAAATCTACTATACACGCTTCTCAACGCTCGGCGCTGATACTACGGGAGTGGCAATGACCGAGTTGTTGGTTCGTAACAGGACGGTAGTTAATGGTGCATCGGGTTAATTCCTAGGAAAATGACTACCATGTAATCGAAGGTTAAGCCTCCATCTTCGCGTATACGGGCGAGTTGACATCTACTAGAATATTGTCTCCCTCTACTTTTACGGGATACGTCGCGATGCAGGTTTGCCCAGGCCAAACACACTTCCCAGTTTTTACATCAAATTCCCACATGTGGAGCGGGCAAGTTATAACATTATCGTTCAGGAATCCATAGCTCAAAACTCCTCCGAGGTGCGGGCAGATGTTGTTCATGGCATGGAATTCACCGGCGACATTGTATATTCCCACCAAAACTCCTTCAACTTTGACACCGATGCCGCGGCCCACTTGGATTTCATCGGTTTTCGCAGCTTGCGCAAATTGGCCCATTCGCAACTTCCTTTCAGCTAATGCTTCTATCTCTTCAATAGACATCTTTCCAAAATAACGTCAGTAGTTTCTGGATTTGTTCACAGTCTCGATTAACCAACCGCGCAAATGCACAGTCAAGAGATTGAAGGAATGTACTTATATGCCTGTTTACCTGCTTGTCTTCTCACTTCCGGCCTCAAGCCTCCGTATCTTTGTGAATTGACTAATGCGTGTTGCTACCTTTCGCCCCTCTGGGGCTTTGGTGAGTGTGTATTCGGTGTTGCTATACACCTGCCGCCCCTCTGGGGCTATGTGAGTTGATTCAATAAATTTTTTAATGCTCTATTCTGCTAGAGGGAAAGGAAAATCACTTCAATTTTAGCTTAAAACCAGTGGATTATTAATCGTCTGCAACAAAGGTTAATTTGGAAAGATGTCTATTAAAGATTTTATCACGTCTTTCTCGTATTACTCAACCAAATTGTGATTTTCTGCGTAAGATTCTCCCCATCGCATATACGAAAATGTTCAGCGCTTTCATGCTCCATGCATACATTGATTCGACTTTGTACATTCGAGAAGCATAACAAGCGGTATCAATCAATCGACCTAGAAAAGGGGATAAGATTTTTACCGTATATTTTTTTCGGTGGACCATCGAAAAAGTCGAATCCGCTTCTGCATCCCAGAACCGGTATGTTACTCACCGGATGCAGTAGAAAAGATTGCTAAGGGTCTCTGAAGCCATGAAGGCCGAGAAATCTCTTTGGATACTCTATCGCCTTGGGATCTCGATCGCGCTCTCTTTCCACTCGCTTGATCGGGCATTATTCATTCTCGTGATCTCCTAAAGATGGAGCGGGGAGATTGCTCCTGCAGCGACTTACACCTGTCGCCCCGATGGGTCTTTTTCAAGCGGGGTGAATCCATGTTGCTACACACCTTAAAATTTCTATCGCGCTCGCTGTCCTCTTGCTTGATCACCGCTGGCGCTTTTGGATTCTGGTCCGCGGGGGATTTTGTATGGGATCTCTATGGGAGTTCTATCGCGGTCGTTATTCACTCGTTTGATCTATTCACTCCCTTAATTCCACCCTACAGATGTATAAAATCTGTTCGCCAAAAAAACTAAATGGGTAATCCAACACAGCTTTCGGACTGCGGTTGCAATTGCCGGCAATGAACCATAGTCATTTCAAACAGGGATTATACATTCAAAACTTATAGAGAACGCTTTGTAGCAACGCAGTCTATTGTCTATCTTTCTAGTGCAAGTTCTACATGCGCCAGCATATCGCGACCGGGAGGTCGCTCCTACAAGTAGCTGGTTAGTCGCAACAATCTTCAAATATCAAATCGAATTACATACAATCTATGCATGTGAATATGACTGCAACTGCCTGTACATGAACTTTTCACTTGAAGTGAGTTTTGGGGAATGGAATTGTACTGATAGGTTGTCTTAGGATGACTGCTATGGGCAGACGAGGACGGTCACAGAAGATTGTCAAGACACAACCGCGGGATAGAGTATATTTGCCTGAAACCCCTCGTCGCTACGGGTTCACTAGTGGCGGCGTTGCTGCGCAGTTGGATGTCAGGAGGGGCTGAGATTATCGATTGGAGCGTTGAATATGGACGAATCTCCAGGATAACGTGGTGATTGTCCTTAAAAGGTGTGGAAAGGGGAGGAACAACCTTCAGAATGGATCAAACGGTTTCTTGAAGTTTGGGGTGGTCGCCAAGCACCTTGATTAACGTGCGCGCGAGTTTTTCAGGGTCATGGCGAATCACATTCAGTTGCACTCCATTTTCAATGACGACTGTATCACGAATAATGTCGGCTTCGACAACATGGCCACCCTCAATATTGTCGCGCTCAAAATCGTACATAACCTGTACTTTAGAAGTGTCAGCCATCTGTTCCCGAGTTTCATCGGATATTTGAGAGATGTAGTTCGTCAAACTCATGACCAAATCTGTTGGACGAACCTTATTGTCCTCAAGCAATGTTAGACCTTCCTCGGCGCGCGATTGAATCCTTGTCAGGAGTTCCGATAGTTCTTTCTGAACATATTTTTTGACTAGCTCGTCAGGTGCCGGTTGGCTGTTGACAACGACGTAGTCAAGTGAAACATCAGCGTGATCGTATATTGCCTGAACGTGGTCAGTCACTGAATACCCGTCCGTCTCTCCCGGTTGCGTCATAACATTGCAAATGTAGATTTTCATGGCATCCGATGCCTGAATTGCATCCACAATTCCTTTGACAACGAGATTCGGCATAATGCTGGTATATAAGCTACCGGGACCAATGATAATTACATCGGCATTTTCTATGGTTTCGATAGCTTCTCGATGGGCGACACATTGATATGTATCCGGTGAAACGTGCGGATGGGCTTTACCATTTTCACGCGGCGCCAGGAATACTCGTCGAATCGGTTCACGGTTCCGGCGGTTAGGAATCTGCGATTCTCCGCTAACTACCTCACCATCCGCTAGTTCCGCGCAGAGCATTGTGTAATCGAGACTTACCGGAATGATCCTTCCGCGTACCGCGAGGAGTTCGGATGCGGCTTGAATCGCTTTTGGAAAACTACCTTCACTCAGTTCTGTTAATGCAATCAGGAGCAGATTCCCGACTGTATGGCCGCCCAAGTCGCCATTGCTGGAAAAACGGTATTCAAATAATCGTGCGAGCAATTCGTCGGCGTCAGAAAGGGAATAAAGAAGCTTGCGAGTATCTCCGGGCGGCAGTACGTCAAATTCTTCGATGAGTCTACCGGTACTGCCGCCGTCATCAAAAACAGAAACAACAGCGGCTAAGTTATTTATGTCAATAATCTCTGACTGATCGCGTTTGGCGCTTGTATACTTCTTAATGCCGCTTAGCAGAGACGATAGACCAGTTCCGCCGCCGATACAGGCTAGTTTCAACGCATTATTGTCCGTCATGAATTTCTCCATAGATTATTTATCACCAAAGGAACTTAGGACGAAATTACGATCTTGTTTAACTCTCGATTAGTCCCTTCAAGGTTTCAACTGTTTCATTACAAAGCAATTCGGCATGGTCAGCAGTTGGCGCCTCACTGAATACTCGAATCACCGGTTCAGTGCCCGACTTTCGAATGTTGACCCAGCTGTCTCCCCAGACGCGTTTCACACCGTCCGTTAAATCGAGAAATACTCCCTCGTTTTCAGTTGATTGACTTCCTTTCGCGTAAATCTCCGCAGCGCGTTGCACTACCGCTTCAGAAAGCGACTGCGAATGACTTTCCAACTTTTTTTGACACATTGTGTAACTCGGTAATGATTTAACCAACGCTGAAACCGTGGTGTTAGATTCAGCGAGTTGGTGAATGATGGCTGCGATAGATGCCAGCCCGTCGGTCGTATATTGGATTTCAGGGAAAACCACGCCTCCCGTGCCTTCGCCGCCAATGACCGCGTTGGATTCGCGCATTTTCTCAACAACGAAACCTACACCAACCGGAGTACGGTGAACTCGAGATTGATGTCGAGCCGCAATGTCGTCAATCATTAGGCTGGTGGAGACCGTACCAACAACGTCACCACACCTTTTTTTTAGGATAAAATCGGCAGAAAGCGCAAATGTGTACTCGCTGCTCACGGGAACACCGTCTTCGGACACAATTACGAGCCGGTCCGCGTCACCGTCATGCGCTAACCCAATGTCTGCACCGTTTGCAAAAACAGCCGTGCAAAGTTGCTCAAGCGCGTCCGGGGTCGGTTCAGCCGAGCGCGGAAAACGGCCATCCGGAATACAGTTAATTTCAACGACTCGGCATCCAAGCTGCCTGAGCAAGTGTGGACTGGCGACACTACCCGCCCCGTTGCCACAATCGATGACGACATTAAGGGCGCGAGCGCGCAACACGTCAAGGTTTACCCAGTCGCAATCCAGAATCTTTTCAATATGCCGATTGACGGCGCCTTCATAGGTTTCAACCGATCCCTGTTGGTTCCATTTGGCAAGGTTGCAGTCCATGGATTCGTAGATTTGCATGAACTGCTCTCGCTCAGCTTGATTCAACAGTCGCCCCGATTCAAGTGCAAATTCCAAGCCATTCCATTCTACGGGGTTGTGGCTTGCGGTGATGACGATGCTGCCACTCGCGTTCAATTCTTTCGCCATGAACAGAATCGTTGGCGTTGGACACAAACCTACATCGATTACTCTGCAACCGGTAGAAATAAGCCCGGCTACAACGGCAAGTCGTACCATCTCACCCGACGCTCGCGAATCTCTACCAACTACCACAGTATTGGGACGTTCGCTGTTGTTCCGTGTGTCCTCACGGTGCCGGCACTTTGCAGTGTTAACCATGGTGCCAAATGCGGTTGCAAACCGTGTCAACATAGCCGCACTCAGGGATTCACCAACGATGCCACGAATTCCTGACACGCTGGCAATGGGAGTGTCCATAGCATTTAAGCCTTGTCACGGTGAAAATCCTTGAAAAGATTAAGTCTTGACACCATAAAGAAACAGCAAAGCCCAAGCAAGACTTGAAAACCGCATACGGCATACCATTTGGGGTAATAGAACACAGAAGACGGGAGCGGAGTCAGATTGTACAGGTGCGGCGCTCTGAATATGTCGACATCAAACAACTGGCACACAGCGATTAGTGGATTTATGAGAAGGAACACGGGAACAATCGAATACTTGCCAGCGATCAATAGCGATCCGAAGAAGCGATTCAATGGCGAAAGAAGAAAAACCCCTCCAATCATCAACAGTGATATGGCGTACGCGAACTGAACGGCATGAATTTCATGGCGAAAAATCCGCCATCCCAACATACCGATACGTGCACCCGAAAATACAGAAGCGAGAAGCACCAGATAATAGGACAATAACTTGACAAGCGACACGCCGCCACTTGATTCTTCAATAAGGACAAAGGCGGGTGTTGTTAGGATTACAAAACAGATAAGCAGGACCTGACTCCTCACTGCGACTGCACCAAGTGAACATCGCGGGTTTATACGGCTAAGTACAATAAGATTATCCGGCGAGACGTCACTGAATTTGTTGGCGAGAGCGCGACTTGAAAAGTAGGGTGAAGCAATCAGGACCAAGAGGAGCTCCGACATCAACGTGGTCCCCAAAGTGTCGGCAAGTTTGGCTTGCGATAGGAGTTGATTAAGCGCCCACAAGAGAAGACCGAGTACTGCAACGGAAAAGAAGATTCGCCTCGTCGTGCATAGACTCATCGCATGGCCGAATCTGTAGTAATTGTATCGCCCGCCCACTCCGAGGTGTGTCAATTCAGTCCTCTTCCATATGTTGCTGTAAAGTATCTTGTATTTCCGCGATGATGCGAGCGATTGCATAGAGATTCGGGTTGATTTCTACAGCTCGCTGAAACGCATCTAATGCAGCGGTTAGGTCTCCGAGTTTTAGATAGCACTGCCCCATTCCCGCAAATGCGCCAAAATGAAAGGGATTGAGATCAATCGTCCTTTTACAATCTTCAACTGATTTGCTCAACTCGTCGTTCATGAAGTATGCAATTGCGCGCTGATTGTACCCTTCTGCATAGTCGGCGGCAATCCGAATGACCTCCGAGAACACTTGAATCGCCTCGTCGTACCGTTGTTTTTTTATTTGGATTACACCTTGTTGCATCATGTCGTCAACCGATTCATCTTCAGACCGAAACCAGATAGACCACAATGCCTGCTCGGCATTGGCACGCGTTCCCGGGTCATCGTGCGTAAGCGCTCCTACCAAAGATGGGATTGCACCTTCGTTAGCAATCTCACCCAGCGCGTACGCGGCAGCCCTGCATGTAAGCGGTTTCTGATTTTCCAATGAATCTATGAGGGTTTCTTGAGAATAATTCTCCGACAGGACACGCCTCAACGCAGTTTTCCGGTCCGGTTGCTGGTGCATCAACTTAGCAAGTTCGGAGAATCCATTTTGTTCCGGCATACTAATCCTTTTCTGTTCCAGCTCGACTTCGATTGTCCAACATCAGCTTAACACGTCTCATTTTATCAATCCGAAAATAGTGACCGAATCATAACATACCTTGGCACTCCACTCAAGAGAAAAGCATAAACCGGGTATTCGCACATCAAAGCATCGACGTGCGTAGAGGAATTAGGGAGGACGACACAAATTGGCGCGGAGTGGTTGCGCATTCGCACAAGAGGTGATGGGTTCACGATGGAGCAAAGTAGCGTGGAGTGACAGACATTCGCTGCATCTGATAGAACCAGATGTGCTTGCAGAACCTCTGCTTGTCAGATATAATGCTCTGAATCAGGCGCGTTTAGGTTTCATGTGAAGAACCGCGTTCGCCTGGCAACTTCCGAATCTGACACGGGAGGCCGATATCCCTCGAGCGGTATGTAAGTTACGATTGAATGACTGCCGAAATTGTCTATAGCAAGCATGTATACGATTGAACCCTTGAACTCTCAACACGAGGACTCGTGGGATGAGGTTTTGGAGAGGTGTCCGGGAAGCAATGCGTTCCATTCAACGGCATGGAGAGTTGCCCTCGACCAAGCGTTTGCTCAACTGTCTCCGATGTACCACGTGATTAAGGAGAACAACAAATTAATTGGCGGACTTCCAGCATTCGTTTTCCGGCCGATTCCCGGCATCAGGATGTTACATTCAATGCCGTGGAATTTGTATGGCGGTCTCCAACTCGCCGCCGGTGAGGAGATAGATTTTACGACGTTGCTTGAATTGGCGGAAAACCGCTTTTCAAATGCGGTACGCGATAAGGGGATTTGCGAGACGGTCATTACACTTTCATGCGATAGAACGGCAGACTACGGAGACAGGCTCGGCGAAATGGGCTATCAGAAACACATGACGCTTTTCACTCATCTTCTCAAGATGTCGGAGGATTATGATGAGATATGGAGAGGGTATAACAAGCGTGTTAGGGGTGCGGTGCGGAAGGCGGCAAAGGCAGGCGTGAGCGTTTCTGACGCACATTCGAATGCTGATTTGGAAGCGTTTTATGGAATCTATCTCGCGACGATTAGACGCGTAGGCGGCACGCCGAAGCCGAAATCTTTAATTCAATCTCTTTATCGAAGCGGTATCGGAAAATTGGCAATCGCAAAGCGGAAGGGCGTGGTCATCGCCGGATTGTTGTATCTCTACTTCAATCGGACGGTAACCCTGTGGTGCGAAGCATCCGATCCTCGGCATTTGGAATATCGGCCGAACAATGCCATCTTTCACCACATTATTCAGTGGGCTTGCGCACAGGGATATGAGTGGGTAGATTTTGGCGCCTCCCCGCCCGAAAACCACGGTCTAATCGCTCACAAAGAGCAGTATAGGGCGCATCGGTTTGACTTTTGCAGTTACATGAAGGTTCATTCGCCATTGAGAAGAGAGTCGTGGCGGATCGCGGAACCTTCACTTCGAAAATTATATGCGTGGATTCAACACGTCCGCATCGGAGTCTAGTTGTGACAAGCAGAGGAATTATGCACTTAGACCAGCCACAGATTTCGGGGTTTTAATTCTGCACATTATGCCGAGGGCACTAGTACCGTAAGTCCGCGTTCGACAAGTTGCACCGTAGCAGGAGTGTACCCTACTTGCTCGCCATCGGCGTAAAGCAGGGTTGGCGGTTCTGTATGAATAGTCAGCGATTTTGTGCGCTGAATGCTGACTGCGGGATGGGATGTGTGGCCACCCCAGAACAATTTCACAAGCATACTCAACACCGTCAGTCGAGACACCGGTTCAATAATGCAGACATCAAACAGACCATCGTTGATGACAGCGTCAGGAACAATTTTGAATCCGCCTCCATAGCGAGGCGTGATCCCCGTTGCAGCCAAGAGAATATCCCCTTCATACACGCCGAAATCGCCTTCGATTCGCGCAGCAGGGGTGTTGTAAGAGAAAAGCGTGGCAATTGCCGCGTACACGTAGGTTGCGGTACCAGAGAAGGGAACATTCGACTCGGAAGCACGACGGCTCACTTCGGCGTCGTACCCGCACGTGACTATCGTATCAAAATAAAAATCTCCAATCCTACCGACGTCAACTTGATAAGGTCTGCCACTTAATAGCACTTGAATGGCTCGATCCGTTTTTTTTGGAATTCCGAGCGCTCTAGCAAAGTCGTTGCCCCTTCCACACGGAATGAGTCCCAGTAATACTTCCGACCTCGCCGCAATTGCATTGACAACTTCATGAACCGTCCCGTCGCCACCACATGCAATCAGCCACCGACATCCGTTCCGGATGGCTTCTTGTGCCAAGCGGCGGGCATCTCCTCGCCGGGTTGTCAGCGTAATTCTACCGCTTCGCCCGCTGGAAGTGAGACGCTCGAGAGCTTTCTCGGCAATTATTTTACCATTGCCTTTTCCAGAAATCGGATTTGCGATAAGCAGAAAGTCTTCGGAGATCGGAGTTTCAATCCTGTTTTCCATGATCATGTTGGTGTGGTTGGTGATCGAGGTATGGTACTTGGTAAGTGGTGGGCTGTGACGGTCCAGAAAAGATGATATCAGACTTCTTTCAAGGGGTCAATCTGAATCGTTGTGTCAGCACTTGATTCTTGACAGGTAGGCATCGCACACGTATAATTCGGCGAGGTCTAAAGCGAGAGTTTTCAAGGGTACAGATTATGCATAATAGTTTAACAGGCGCAGTTTTCCTAACTTTAGCAACATTCGTGGCATTTATTGTGCAGTCACATTCGGAGGGGGAATCTATGGAGGAATACAAATCACTGCAGGTTGGCATGGTAGCGCCAAGTTTTACCCTAATGGATGGCGATGGGGTTGAACGCAATCTGTCCGACTTTCTAGGGCAAAAGAACGTCGTTTTAGCGTTTTATCCGAAGGATTTTACCGGCGGCTGAACGACGGAGTTGCGTTCGCTCCGGGATGAGCTGAGTAACATTGAAGCCACTGACAGTGTGGTGTTTGGCATTAGTGTAGATGACGTGCAGTCGCACAAGAGATTCCAGGAGGTTGAGAAGTTTGGCTTTTCCTTACTTGCAGACACGGAATTTGCGGTCAGCAAAATTTATAGTGGGATAATGGAACGGTTCAACGCTTCGAATCGCGTAACGTTTGTTATCGACAAAGCCGGATATATCAGAGTCATCGATGAGGAGGTTGACGTTGCGAATCATGGTGCCGACGTGGTTAAGTTCATCAATAACAGAGTAACTGGCGAACTGGAGGTCGGACAACCCGCACCGGACTTTATTGCTACCGACCAAGATGGCGAAACATATCAGCTCAGTCAGTTCAAAGGGAAGAAGAGTGTTGTTTTGGCGTTTTATCCCAAGGATTTTACGGGCGGCTGAACGGCAGAAGTTTGCTCACTCCGGGATGAGTCGAGCGTATTTGCCCTCCATGATGCGCAGATTTTCGGAATCAGTGTCCAAGACGCCGAGTCGCATAAGAGATTCGTACAGGAGCATAGCCTGAATTTTCCACTGCTTGTAGACAGCGGGCGCAACCTTAGCTTGCTTTTCGGCGCTGCCGATGCTCCAAGCGACATGAGCAAGCGCATTACCATCATTGTTGACAAAGCGGGGAAGATTTCCAAGATTGACACCAACGTCAATGCAAGAACTCACGGCAAAGATCTCGTTGATTTCTTCAAGGGAATGTAGCACATTCCCAAAGGCGGATGCGATAGGTAGGATTCCTTTCGGTTAATCTCTGCCCTTGTCGCTAAACTGCCCTTGTCGCTAAACAGGGGGAATTGGATGACAATCAATAGCCCGAGGTTCCAACAGGCTGAGACCTTTCTTACTTCTTACGACACCGGGGAGATTGCGCACTTTAACGGGGATTTTTTCTCCCACTTGCGTCGGACAGCCGACTTGCTCGTCAGGTGGGGGAACACCGAGTATGTATGCCTCGCGGGTTTGTGTCACGCTGTTTACGGTACGCAGGGCTTTCAACAAGGCATTCTGGAACCTGACGAACGCCACCTCCTGCAGGAGGTCATCGGGCTCGATGCTGAAGGGCTTGCGTATTTTTACTGTTCATGCGACCGCTCCAGTCTGTATCCAACAATTGGTGCGTCAGGAGGATTCAAGTTTCATGATCGTTTCACCGGTGACAGATATGAGCCGTCCGAACAGATGGTATGCGATTTCCTTGAAGTTACATTTTCAAACGAAGTGGAGCTAGGTTCGTTGAGCCCAGAGTTTGTCAACAATTGCCGCGAGTTTTTCCAAGACTTTATGCCCCGCTGCAAACCGTATGTGTCTCAATCGGCATTCGAGGCAGCCGTTAGGCTATTCGAACTTCCAGTGTAGCGGACAAAACGTGTCGAATAGTCGGGACAATTAGCCGCGTAAGGTAATCGCCATGAATGAGCAAGTTGACTTTGTGACCATGAGTGATCGAGAAAAATACCTGTTCGACCTTCAGGGTTTTCTCGTAGTCAAAGACTTTCTTACCTCTTCCGAAGTGCAATCGCTTAATGAGGCTGTCGACGCCAATATGAATGAACGCATTGAGCGTCAACCCCGCTTGCAAGGAACGGGGCGATTTGTTCAGGGTGAATTCGCCTCATTTTTTCATCACTTGAACACTCTCACATGGGATCAGCCGTGGTGTCAACCGTTTCGCGACTTGCTGGCGCATCCGAAGGTTATTCCATATCTCAACACGTTAATGGGACGCGGCTGGAAACTGGACCATGAGGTCGAAGTCTTGACGGCAACAGTTGGCTGCCAAGGTCTGCCGCTGCACGGAGAGGGCAATCTGAATTTTAATGGCTCCCGTTTTTATAAATATCAGAACGGACGCATGCGTTGTGGTCTTGTCGTCTTACAGTATTATTTGAAGGACGCGAACCCGGGCGATGGGGGGCTGTGTGTTGTTCCCGGCAGTCACAAGGCGAATTTCCCCATGCCCGAAGTCATAAGAACTGGAGAGGCGGACCAAGAACTCGTGCATCAGATTGTTGCGAATGCAGGCGATTTGGTGATATTCAACGAAGCCACAACTCACGGCACGCTCCCTTGGAAGGGAAAAGGGGAAAGACGTTTGGCATTCTATCGCTATACACCGAAATACCTTCATTACCACGGGGGTTACTACGAGACTGCTCTTCCGGAGTGGGTCTCGGAGCTAACCGACGCCCAACGGGGCGTCTTGGACCCGCCTTACATCTACCATCGACCTCTGATCGAGGATGACGGCATCACGGTCGTCCGCCCACGGCGCGAGGGTGAGTGAGACAATTGCGCTGATGATTAAACTTACTTTAATTGCTATAACGGCGTGATGCAGGGAAAACGAATGGGTTGGGAAATTCGCCCGGTTGCGGGTGAAGACGGAAAAGAATTCGACGATTGGGCAACGACCTTGGCTACCGCCCTTAGCCGAGGCAGGTTCAGTGAAGAGAACATCTCTTCGATAGATAGACCTACCTACCAATGGGAGCGCAGTTTGGGCGCTATCGAAGACAGCGTGGTCGTGGGAACCGCGCATTCGTATCGCTACGACCTCATCGTGCCGGGCGGGAAATTGCCGTTTGCAGGGGTCGGTTGGGTATCCGTGAGACCGACGCACCGTAGACGGGGCATACTAACCGCACTGATGAAAAGGCAGCTAGAAGACATGTATGAGCGAGGCGAAACGCTCGCCACGCTCGGGTCATCCGAGAGCATCATTTACGGGCGTTACGGCTATGGCATCGGCGCCATGAAAGAGAACTGGCGTATTGAGAGAAAACACACCGCCATTGAATTTGCAGCGGAAACTTCGGGGAGGACGGTGTTTGTCAGTCCCGCCGAGATGAGAGAGATATTTCCCGGGGTATACGAGCGGGTTGCGGCGGGAAGGCCCGGTATGGCTGCTAGCCGACCGGGATTCATTTGGGATACTTGGGTCGCAGATTACGAACCGCTTCGCCGCGGCAGTAGCGCAGGATATTACGCGATTCACGAGTTGGACGGTGAGATTGATGGATACGTGTGTTATCGGACCGCCGGAAATACTCTAATCGTGCGGGAACTCTTGGCTGCCTCGGACGCTGCCTACGCCGCACTCTGGCAATTCTGCTTTGGAGTGGATCTCAAGACCGAGATTGAAGCCCCCGGGCGCGCCGTGGACGAGCAATTGGTATGGATGTTGGCTGATCCACGCCGACTGGAAAGGATAAAAACGGACGGAATGTGGATCCGCTTGGTGGATGTAAAAACCGCGCTATCGGGTCGACGATATGCACAAAATGGTCGGTTGGTCATTGAAGTACAAGATCCGGTCTGCCCATGGAATGAGGGATATTATGAATTGGATGGGGGACCCGCCGGGGCGGAGTGCCGATTAACCAAGGATTCGCCAGACCTCGTACTCAGCGCTACCAATCTCGCCAGTACATACCTTGGGACGATCAAATTTTCGACTCTCTACTGTGCTGGGCACATTGAAGAGCGAAGCAGCGGCGCACTAGCGCGAGCCGATTCCATGTTCTCTGCCTCGCGCGAGCCTTGGTGCATACTGCACTGGTAAGTTGTACAGAGTTTCTGCGATGGTGTCCTCACCTGTGAAGGTTTTGTACACACAATTGGCAGCCCAAGTCTTTCATATCTATTCTAAAAACAATGTCTTTTTTACACGTCGGTAGGTTCAGTTACCCGGCCGGACCGGAATTCATCCAGTCTCGACAAAGTGTGCCGTCAGGTCTTCGCGCCAGTTCTAAAACGTGATCGATCTTGAGGGTGCATCAAAATCAACCCCGCCGATTTTCAAGAGTCTTTCAAGGAAAGTCAGAATATGGAATGGGAGATGCGTCCAATCGAAGACGATGACGACGAATACGAAGCGTGGACGAAACCAATGGTGCGCGCCTTCGGCTTCGACTTCAGCAAAGAACTGCCTAAGACTCGGGGCAATTTCGAGTTTGACCGTGCGTTGGGGGTAGTTGACAAGGGAGAATTCGTAGCGGCGACTCACGCTTATTCTTTAGAGATGCGGGTACCCGGAAATGTGTTGCCGATGGCAGGGGTGAGTCATGTTTGCGTACAGGCGAGTCATCGGCGACGCGGCATCATGACGGCGATGACAAAGCGCCAGTTCCAAGACTTTTATGATCGCGGAGATCCGATTGCCGGGCTTGGTGCGTCGGAAAGTATCATCTACGGCCGCTTAGGGTATGGTATAGCGACTCATCGCGAGAATTGGACTATTGCCAAGGAGCACACGGCGTTTAATCCGCCCATCGTATCCAAAGGACGGACCAGATATGTGGATACTAGCGAGATGAGAAATATATTCCCGGAGGTGTACGAGCGTACCGGGGAGGACAGACCTGGCTGGGTGCCCCGCCCCGGCTACGTATGGGATTTCATTGCCAGCGATTACGACTTTCGGCGACACGGCTGTAGCGCCAATTATTATGTCGTTTATGAGGAAGGCGGCAATGTTGACGGTTATGTTAACTACCGTACAATCGGGAATACGGTGAGGGTGATCGGGCTTATGGCAACAACCCGTCACGCCTATGCCTCCCTATGGCAATTTTGCTTCGGTATAGACCTAAAATCAGTCATAGTAGCTCCGAATCGTCCGGTGGATGACCCGTTAATGTGGATGTTGGCTGACCCCCGGCGTTTGCAGCGATCAACGGAAGATTCAAAATGGCTGCGCTTGGTGAATGCGGCAGTGGCATTATCGAGCCGGCGTTACTCACAAGGCGGATCTCTAGTAATAGAACTGCGAGACGCGCTCTGCCCGTGGAATGAAGGACGCTATGAGTTGGATGGCGGACCGGATGGGGCGGATTGCCGAGTTTCAAGCAAGTCACCCGATATTGTGCTGCGCGCCTCAGAATTGGGCGCCACTTATTTGGGCGGTGTGACGTTTTCGACGCTTGCGAGCGCCGGGCGAATTGAGGAGTGTGTACATGGTGCCTTGGAGCGCGCCGATGCCATGTTTGCCAATCACCTTAAGCCGTGGTGTGCAATGGGATGGTAAGAATGGATTGTCCATCATGGAAAACCCCAGAACGTCTCTCGAGTAACACTCGACATTGCACTCCGCTGGAGTGCAGACGCGGGGAGGATTCATGTTCTATTGACATCTCACTCCTCTGGAGTGAAAACCAGACCACGGAGGAACACTTTTTTCAGCCAGTCATAAAGCGATAAATGAATGTGTCCCGCTGATGGATTGCGATCGCAAACTAACAGTTTGCGGTACAAAAGTGTTACTTGCTGAAAGAATTATTCCGACAGGGATAATGGCACGCTACCAAGTAACACTCGAGATGGCACTCCGCTGGAGTGCAGACGCGGTGAGGACTCGTGTTCTATTGACATCTCACTCCTCTGGAGTGAAAACCAGACCACGAAGTAACACTTTTTACGGCTAGTCATTGAGCGAAAACCTACTGTTGCTTGCTGAAAGAATCAGTCAGACAGGATGAAAAAGTGATAGTTACGCGTATACGGAAAACTCTGGATGAATTCGGACTGACGCTTTTGAATGCTGACGGTCCCGTAGCTCGATGATACATTCCGCCAGGTACGACTTGAAAACACGGTTGGTAAATGGCGGCGCTTGAACCCTAGAGCGTGTATCGGAAACAAGCAGTTTTCAGCGCGAAAGGAACGCTTTTTGATGAACAGAAAGGGTATTGCGACATCAATTTCGCTAACACTCTGTGCAGTCCTTATAGCCCTGCCAATTGCGTCTGTTATAGGGGAGGAAAAACAACGGATTCGACTGAGAGCAGGAGCGGCCTTGCACCGCATAAAATCGAATTCAGAAACCCCTGCTCGAGCGCGATGGCATCGTCACCGCGGGACGGTGCGCAGTCTTTACAATTTGACCTTACCTGTCCCGATAGGAACGCTAGAAACATCGATGCGTAGATGCGTTAATGACTACCGTGACCTATTTGCGATGACCGATCCGGGCATAGAACTGCAGGTCACGGACATACAGCGAAGCTTAACCGGCAATCATGTTCGTTTCCAACAATACCACAACGGTATCGAAGTTTATGGTGCGACGGTCTCACTGCATACCAACCGATTCGGTCAGATACGGGTCATTCACAGCAACTACCTCTCCCACATCAATCTCAGTACAGTTGCATCGCTTTCTCCCGAACATGCGATCAGTATTGCTATTGCCGATGCCGGTGCATCTGAGTTGCGCAAGCCGTCACGTGCCGACTTGGTAATCTTCCCGTATCGCGGCGCGGGACAGACAGGTGACCATTCGGATGTGGGTCATCTCGCGTACCGCGTACATTTACATTCCCGTCGGCCTTTGGAAAGTTGGGAGTACGTCATTGATGCCAACGCAGGTGAACCGTTGCACCGGCGGAACTTGCTTAGGTTTGCAGACGGGCGGGGGCGTGTTTTTAACCCAAATCCCGTGGTCGCCCTTAAGGATTTTGCTCTCACGGATCAGGACGATTCTGCCAACGCAATACCTGAAGCAGCGTATACGGATGTGATGCTGCCCGATTTGGACGGTAGTGGATTTCTTGATGGGTCCTACGTGAGAACAAGATTGACCGAAAGTCGTGCCAACGAGCCAAGGTTGGTGTTCAACTATCTCCGTGATGACCCCCGATTTGAGGAGGTGATGGTTTATTATCACGTAGATTCAGTGGGGCGTTATCTGAAGGGACTCGGCTTCGATTTCGTGGATAATTGGCAGGTTTCCGCGAATGTGCATACCGGTATGACAAGAGCCGGTTTTTACGACGACAGTGACGGCTCGATTGGTTTTGGAGATGCCGGTACCGATGTTGCCGAAGATGGCGAAGTGATCGTCCACGAATATGGCCACGCGATTCTTGATCGGCAAGTTCCCGGCATAAACAAAGGAGAAGGCGGAGCGATACATGAAGGGTTCAGTGATTTTCTCGCGGCCAGTTTTTTCAGCGCGGTGAGTGACGGTTTCAGTGACACTCTGGTTTTTGAGTGGGCCGGTTCGGAAGACCCGGAGGTTGCCACGCGCCCCGTAAATGGCAACAAACGCTATCCCGATGACGTAGTGGGCGACCCGCACGCCGACGGGCAGATTTGGTCGGCGGCACTATGGGAAATTTTCGAGGCGATTGGACGCGACGCAACGCTCCGACTGGTTGTCGAAAGCCACTTTTTCCTTTCGCCTGACACGGAATTTCTCGATGCGGCGATGGCAATTCTTCTGGCGGACCAAGAGTTGAATGGTGACGCAAATTTCGGCCTGATCTTAGGAATTATGGAGAACCGCGGATTCTTTACGCGCCCCCGATTGGCACTTGATGCCTTGGAGGAAAACGATACGGTGGAGACTGCGGCCATAGTGGAACTCCCTTATATCAACGAAGAGCTATCAGTGCATTCAGCGGACAATGAGGATTACTATCAATTCCGTTTAGACGAGACAATGCAGGTTGGGTTAGGGATTGATTTTCAACCCATCTACGGGGAAGTGATGCTAGCATTGACGGGTCCGAATGGCATCAAACTCGTTAACTTTGAAACGAAGGATATCACGTCGCTTGAATTAGTGCCGGGCGATTATCTCGTTACGGTATCCGGCGTTAATGGTGCGACAAACGATTACAAACTAGCGTTGATCATCGACAGTCACGGCGATACGCCTGACACAGCGACAGCCGTGTCGATCGGGGACACTTTATAGAGTTTCATTGACTTTGATGGCGACACGGATTTCTTCGCATTTGAAGGTGCGAAGGGGCAGCGCATTGATGTCACCGTCGCCACGAAGAACTCCAACCTAGATTCATTGCTCGTTGTTTATGGGCCTGATGGTGAACTCTTTGCAAAAAGTGATGATGTCTTACCGACTGTTGGTCCGGAGCCGAATCCCGAACTGAATCCCCTGGGAATTGATTCTCGAGTGAGTGCGGAACTGCCAAGCGATGGAACATATTTGCTCGCTATCAGCAACATCGCGCTTCCCAATCTGAATGTGCCCTTCGGCGGTCTGAACTACTCCTACACACTGACAATCGGTGGAAAGACCGATGACCATGCAGCGTGCGGTAGCGGCGAAGAAACCCCATTGACTTTCAACGAACCCATATCCGGGGACATCACACTTCGCACCAACCCCGCATCTCGCGATCCTCATGACTCGGACGGTTTCCGTTTTCAAGCTTCAGCAGGCACAGCCGTTGCCTTGAGCGTTGTGATAGAACAGCCTGGACGTGAGGTAATGTTCTTTGTAGCGCAACTTAGTCTTTTGAACGCCTCCGGAGAATCGTTGGTATCTGCCCGCGGCGCCCCCAACAGTTTAGAGGTACGGATTGATGGATTTCGAATTCCCGCCGATGGTGAGCATTGTGTCGATATTGCCGGTTTCATAGGAGGCGCTATCGGTTCCTCCTATACCTACACGCTGACGTTATCCGAGGGTGAACTACCCGAAGATGATCACGACGATCTAAAAGGGACTCTGACTCCGTTAGCGGCGGGCGTCCCCGTCGAGGGGGTGATCAGTTATGCCGGGGATACCGATGCGTTTCAGTTTGACGCCAAAAGAGGTCAGATCATCACACTAGAGGGGAATGGATTATCCACTGGCCCTCTACCGGTCTCAAATTTAATTTTGGCGCTCTATAATGACGATTTTCAGCGTATAGCCGAGGCTCCACTCTTTGTAGAAGGCATTGATTCAATGCTGGAAGGATTTGAGATTCCCGTAGACGGAACATATTACGCCGAGATTAGGGATGTGTTTGGCGGAGGCGGTGCGGAATTTACGTACACATTGACCTTGACAATCGAAGAAGATGTTGAGCGTAGGTTTTCCCCTTATGATGTCAACCTAGATGGAATGGTGGATATTTTCGATCTCGTAATAGTCGCTCAACATTTAGGCGAAAGATTCATAAATGCCGCGCCAACTGCGGGGTTTGGGCGATTCCGCTCGGCATCGCCGGAAGGGGAACTGAGCCTCATCGTAACCCCGAGTGTGACAGATACACGCCGGTTGACCGTTGCAATTCACACGATGGCGATAGAGGACCTTTTCGGTTACCGTTTCTTGATCCAGTATGATCCGGAGGTATTAGAACTCCTTACCTGCATTCCAAGCCCCGTGTTGGACACGGCGCAATACCAGAGCTACTGGCATGTCTCTCAGCAAGAGGCGCACCTGGAGCTAACGCAGACGCGCCGGGGAACGATGGGGGGACTAACGGCAGAGGAGGCATTAGCTACACTCGTTTTTCATGTCAGAAAGACGGAACCCCCTACATCACAATTTCCAATTCAACTCGTTGACATCCAGATGGCGGATTCCTTGGCTAGAGCGATTCCGTTACATGTGGTTGGTGAGAAAATTTCAATGGTAGATCTATTCCCAGACCAACCGATGCTGCTGCAAAATTATCCGAATCCATTTAACCCGGAAACATGGATTCCGTATCAGCTCTCTACCGATTCAGATGTGACAATCTCAATTTTCGATCCTGACGGCGAGGGTGTCCGTTGGTTCAACCTTGGTTATCAGCACGTTGGGACGTATACAACTCCCGGCAGGGCGGTCTACTGGAATGGGAAAGACCTGAATGGTGAGTCGGTTGCAAGCGGCCTGTATTTCTATCAGATTCGGGCGGGGAATTTTACTCAAGTGCGACGTATGGTAATCCTAAAATAGTATACTGTCAAAAGCTGCTTCACTGGATCACTTTCGCAGTAGCTCTTCGCTCCTTTGATTGCACCTAACAGCATGTACTCTTCAATCAGGCCCTAAGCGAGTCATTGCGGCAACGGCGAAAATCCCCAGTATCAAAATTGAGTGAGCACAAATCCTATGAATTAAGAAAAGTCCGAATTGTCGGTTGAGCCAGATCAGCTTCGCGAGTTCTGTAATACGCTTTATCAAAAAGCGGGACTGTCATCGGAACATGCAACGGTAATGGCTGAACTACAGGTCGAAACTGATCTACGAGGTGTGTATTCTCACGGCACACGCGCGTTGCCCGGATACATACAAAGTATTCTGGACGAAGACGTGAATCCGGCACCTCAGTTCACCGTAGTCCGGGAGGGCCCGAGTTTCGGGATCATAGAGGGCGATAATGCTTTAGGTCATCCGCCTTCTGCATTCGCGATGGAGATGGCGATTAAAAAAGCCAAAAAAACCGGAGTTGCAGCGGTTGGGGTGCACAATGCAGGACATTTCGGAGCGGCAGCTTGTTACGGAATGATGGCTGTCCGCGAGAAGATGATTGGATTCGCGACAACAAGCACGGCAGCGAGGACAGTTGTCGCGCCGGGCGGCGCCACCCCCGTCGCCGGAAATACAGCGATGTGCTATGCGCTTCCGGCTGGTGAGGAGCGACCGATTGTGCTGGATATGGCTTGCGGCATCTCAGCCTGGAACAAGATTCGAACCATGCACATGTACGGCATTCCCATCCCAACCGATTGGATGTTGACCGCCGATGGAAAACCGACCGGGGATCCGGATGAGGGACGAATGCTCGCACCCGCAGCAGGGCCAAAGGGATACGGATTGGCGATGATCATGGGTGTCTTAGCGGGGCCTCTCGTTGGCGGGTTAATGGGTTGCCATAGAGCGGGCGGTCCATCTGAACACTTCTTCATGGCGCTGAATATCTCCAGCTTTACGGATTTCGATGAATATTCTGCGGAACTTGATCGAGGCATACGTACCGTGAAGGCTTCGAAAACGGTCGAGGGCGTGGACGACGTTTACCTGCCCGGAGAGATTGAGTGGCGCAACTATGAGATGTGGATTGAGAATGGACTTCCACTTCACCTCGATCACCTGCAGGGGCTCGAAGCAATTGCCGAAAAACTAGGGGTTGAGACATTTTGGGAGCGAGAGTATTCTGAGTCATAATGGGTACCGGTTGATTGTTAGTATCCCTGGTGTCTGCGGGAGTTATGTAATATGATCGGATTCCAAAGGAGTAGGAAATGGAAGGTCAAGGTTTTCAGCTAACCGCACAGCAGATGAGTTTCTTTCGTACTTTTGGCTATCTCAGTTTTCCCGGTCTGATGACTGACCGAATCGAAGAGATCCTACGTGAGTTCGAGGCAGTTTGGGTAGCACACGGGGGCGGTCACAACGGCAAGCCGCACGACGGGAAGGCTCGGTCGTGTATCGTTCCGTTTATTGACCAAAGCGAGACGCTATGTTCTCTGCTGGATGACCCGCGCATCCTTGGCATTGCTTCTTCAATCTTGGGTGGAGACTTCAATTATACAGGCAGCGATGGTAATTTCTACGTGGGGGAGACCAGATGGCATTCCGATGGAGCACGCAAACCGGAGGATCCAATTCACATCAAAATCGCGTTCTATCTCGATCCACTGACGCGTGACTCTGGAGCGCTGCGCGTCATTCCGGGTAGTCATCACTTCGGTGACGGGTACGCAGATTCGTTGAGTGATCAGGTTAGGGATAGTCAGGAGCTTTGGGGACTGCAAGGGCGGGATATACCGGCGGCTGTCTTGGAGACGCAACCCGGCGACCTCGTTATGTTCAATCATAACACCAAACACGCAGCGTTTGGCGGGGGCATCCGGCGACGCATGTTCACCATAAATTTGAGTCAGCGTTATCCGGAAGATCGATTGGAGGACCTGCACGATCATATTTCAACTGCTTCGCGATTTTGGATTAATCGCAAATATGGGGAGAAAATGGTGCGCACAGCCGGACCGGAACGTATGCGGCACCTGGAGCAGAACATGGCGAACGATGGACATCTGGCGGAACTCTCTCGTCAGGCAAGGGAGCGGATGAGTGAACCGTCACGGGGATGACAAACTCAGTCGACTCCGTAAGGTGTTTATTAGCGTTTGTGGCAATCAAGGAAATCTTCCAAATGATTTAGGAAAGTGAGGCGTGCACTGGGCACCAATGGAGGACAGTTTAGGGCTGTCAATCGCAAATGCCTCGCGTGCCATTCGGGAGATCCGTGTCTAAGTACCAGCGTCTTCCAACATCTGTTTTGTATTGACAAAACTGGAGTGGAGAAGGTATGCTAAACCCATTGAACGCAATTGAAACCTAACAGAGAAATTGGCGATAGAAGGTGAATTTCATGGCAACAACTGATGAGAAACCGGGCTTCATTCAAGCGGGTTTGCCCGCGATTGATTGCGACCTCCACAACCGGTTGCCATCACTTGAAATGCTCTACCCTTACTTGGCGGACTACTGGGTAGATCATTGCGAGGATTCCGGCTTCTATGGTCCTGACGCCAATGATTATCCGCGCGGCGTACCGACCTCGACGCGACCCGGAATTACGGAGCCTTCGGAAGACCGACCGGCATCAGATTTGGCTCTCCTACGCGAACATGCCTTAGACGCCTGGGACGTGGAATGCGGAATACTTACCTGCGCGTATCGCGTGCAGAGCGTGCACAATGAAGATCTGGCGGCAGCGCTTGCCTCCGCGGTCAACGATTGGCAGATAGAACATTGGCTTGAGCCTGAGCCGCGACTCAAGGCTTCGCTGATTGTTCCGAGCCAGAATCCGGAGTTGGCGGCGCGCGAAATCGACCGGTTGGGCGATCATCCGAGTTTTGTGCAGATTATGCTGCCAGTGCGCTCGCAGGCGCCCTACGGCAACAGACGCTACCATCCTATCTACGCCGCTGCGTGTCGGCATGACCTCGCAATCGGGATTCATTACGGCGGCGCGCCCGGTTTGCCGCCGACGTCCGTGGGTTGGCCCTCGACGTATCTCGAAGAGTACGTCGGAATGTCTCAGGTGTTTCAGGCACAGGTGCTCAGCCTCGTGTCGGAAGGGGCTTTTGACCAGTTCTCCGATCTGCGCGTGGCACTGATCGAAGGCGGCTTTACGTGGATGCCGTCGTTGATGTGGCGATTTGACAAGGAGTGGCGCGGCTTGCGACGGCTGACGCCGTGGGTCAAACGATTGCCGTCCGAGTATATCCGCCAACACATGCGGTTGACGCTCCAGCCAATCGACGCACCTCCGACCGCTGAACAACTGCTGCAGATTATCGGGCAACTCGACTCGGACGACCTACTGATGTTTTCGACAGACTATCCTCATTGGCATTTTGACTCTCCCGATGAGGCTTTTCCATCAAAGTTGCCGAAGACGTTGGCACGCAAGATTTTGTCTGAGAATGCGAGGGAGTTTTACCGGCTTTGAGGGAATGCGATATTCAGGAATAGGACAAACAGGGATTTAGACCGGAACATTAAATATGATTCAAGCACGCTGAATCAAAATACAATGCCTCTTAGAAAGGTCCGTTGGATTGGCGATTCATGAAAACGGTTACAAGGTTTCCCAGAGGCGGTGCGGAAAGATATTGGCCATGCGTTGTATCGCGTACAGATTGGCGAAATCCCACCATCCGCAAGAATGATGGCGCGCAAAGGCACTGGTGTTAATGAGATTGTTGACAATTATGACACAGATACTTATCGTGTAGTCTATCCCGTAAAGATTGGCAGTAACATCTATGGATTACACATTTACCAGAAGAAGTCAAGAAGGAGGATCAGTACACCCAAGAAGGAAATTGATTTGATTAAACGAAGGTTAAAACGGGCGAAAGAAATGGAGATGGAGGTATGAGCAATAAAATCAGGGTTGAAGAGGGCAGCGGCAACATCTTCAAAGATTTAGGGTTCTCCGATGACGTTGCAAAGGACGAACTATTGAGAGCGCAACCAGGAGTAGAAATCCAGTGTATTCTAAAGGAACGAGAACTCACGCAGACGGAAGCGGCAAATTTGCTCGGAGTAAAACGGACTGAAATATCTCGCCTAAACGACGCCAAACTTTCCGACTATAGCGTTGAACGACTCCTGCGGTTTCTTGAGTGCCTGAACTGCGAGGTAAGCATACATATATGTGCGCCGGGATACGATACAGCGCGAGTTATCGCGGTGTGATGATTTTCCATTAAGGGTGGGAATTCAATAGGAAGTATTTCTAATTCCAACTGATTCCGATAAGTGGGACAATGAAATCCGCCGGTTAACAGATGAATTTAGGGGCGCCCGATATGTAGTTTGCGGAAATGCCTGTGACGGAAGGGATGCCAACGCGGTATGTCGAATCTTGGATTCGGGGAAGCTAAGAATAATAACAGTTTACGTGACGGAACGAGAAGGACATTGAGAGCGAACCAATGTGAATATTGCACCGGAGCCATTCAACCAAAAAAGGTTACAGCAGAACACTGGTATGAGGGTACATTGGTGATTATCAGAGATGTGCCCGTTGGCGTATGCGGGACATGTGGAGAACGGTATTATGAGGCATCAACTCTGGAACAATTAGATGCGATTGCGAGGGAGAGCGAATCTGCTCAAGAAAGAATGTCTGTTCCTGTCGTGACATTTGCCCTTTCATAATGATTAGCAGGGCGTTTGGCTCAATAGGATGGCCCATGTTACGTTTAGAGGGTGGATGTAGTGAAAACCAAGCTGCTTGACGTTGTTGCTCTTACAGACGATTTGCCTGAATATAATCTCAGGCGAGGGCAAGTTGGTACGGTGGTCGAAATCCTTGCAGGCGGTACTGCATTTGAAGTTGAATTCAGTGACCGTGACGGCCGTACGTATGAGTCAGTCGGTTTGCGACCAAATCAGATTATGACGCTGCACTATGAACCAATGGAAATTGAGCCAGTTCAACTTGTTCGCGCCTAACAAGTTGTTGGAATCGCTGTGATCCTGCTAATTGTTTTTATATCACGCTAGGTTTCGGTTTGTCGCCCGTTTTCTTAGGATACCGGGTGTCTTTCCGTACAGACGAGCAACTGAACTCAGGCCATTAGGTGTTTAGCGATAAAAAGGGGTATGAGTCGGCATGGCAAGGATTGATAAACTAAAGGAAGAAATTGGATGGTTTAAGATTGTATTCGCCATATTGATTGCCACTGACATTTCGCTGGTCGCTTGGCTGGTTCAGAATTACGGTAAAGTTAGCCCACGTCTTCTAATAGTTTGTACGGTAGCAGTATTTCTAGTTACATTTGCGATTGTTTGGGTCAATAGAGTCGCATATCGAAAGATTGATCAATTGGAGGAATTGTAATGGAATGGCTTGTCATTGTTGTGTTTGTCGTGTTTCTCCTTGGTTTAGGCATAGTCACGCGAGATGTCATAAAACGCGCTAAAAAAGACTAGCGCGTGATGAATACGGGTCAACCAACAGTAGAAGAGATTCTACGGTTTTGCTAATACTTTTTGCTGGGAAGCATTTAAACCATGAACCTAGAATTTGAGAGGAGTCCGAAACTTCAGAAGTGGCTGCGTTGGATGGAGGTTGTTCATAGCGAGATTTCCGTACTGCTTCGGGATACGAGCAAGTTTTGGGAAGTCCAAGACATTATAAGTGCGAACCCGCGTATACAAAAGCCTAGCACTTTCTATTGCTATCTGGGAAGAACCTATCTTTCTCACGCACTGGCAGGTTTACGACGACAAATTAAACCGAACAAAGAAAGCATTTCCTTAATAGGGCTGCTTGATGATATCGCAGAAAACCCTGAACAACTCTCCCGGAGTTACTACCGTTCTCTCTGCTCTCATCCCGATGAGCCTGACATCTGCCAAATAGAAAGCGAGGGTAGGACAACGCTTGCAGAAGCGGGAATTACTGACTCGTCACAACTTAAGAAATTGATAAATGTGGATGACTTCGCTCAATATGCAGATTAAGAAATTGATAAATGTGGATGACTTCGCTCAATATGCAGATGCCAGTGGGAAGCATGTTTGTCCACAAATGGTAATGGCTGATCGTGACAAGCTTAAATCAGCGGTAGGGGCATGTGAGGGGTATGCCGATAAACGTATTGCCCACCGGGATAAGGACAATCCTGACACTGTACCAAGATTCGGGGAACTTGATGAGTGCATTAAATTGCTTGATAAGACGTATGTAAAATACCACGTACTGTTTTACGCAGAGTGGATGGACACGTTGATGCCAACCTATCAATACAACTGGAAGACGGTTTTCCTTGAACCGTGGCTAGCCGCTGTTGCTGGAAGTGCAAAAAGACTCATCCACATATCTGAAGATTTCGACGGTGAATTACCGGAGTTCAGAGAGTATATGCAGTGAGATACCTACTTGATACCCACACGTTGCTCTGGTTTCTCGCTAACGATAGAAGATTGAGTCGCCATGCTCGACGACTCATCGAAAGTTCAAACAACGATAGATTGCTCAGTGTCGCTAGTCTTTGGGAGATTGCAATCAAGGTGAGGATGGGGAAACTAGATTTAATTGAACCGTTTGATCGCTTGTTTCCAGAACAACTGCATCTCAATAGGATTGAAATGCTCCATATTACAGTTGATAGCCTCGTTAGGCTGACTACATTACCTTTCTATCCGCGACACAGAAATCCTCACGACCAACACACAGATCCGTTTTACCGTTTGATAATTGCCCAAGCACTCGTTGAAACATATCAATTATTGGAGTAGACCCAGACTTTGATGCATACGGCGTAATTAGAGAATGGTCAGAATGAAGCGCCTGTGATGGCTTAACTCACTTCACTGGTTTTCGTCGGTTTGAGCCGCTTATCTAGAAAGTCTATGCTGCCAAGGGAAAAGAGTTTATAATGTGTTTCATTGTTGCACGGACTTCTCTTTGTAGTAATTCAAACCACCAAATACAGAGGTTCGGTGCGAGAGATTGTTGATTGTCATGACTAAAGCTTCTTGGTAGGGAATTGCAGCATATCGCACTCACCCAAGTTGGAGTTTAGCGACATTGAAGAGAGAAATCAAAAGAAACAAACTGCCAATCATCGACTGTGATGTTCACAACACTCTAGCTTCGGACAAGGTGTTGTACCCCTATTTGTCAAAGCGGTGGCAAAGGCATCACGAGCTGCTGGAGACGCCGGACAAGGTCGGAGGATATATCGCACGCGGTATGCCGTACGGCGCTCGTCATGACGCGTGGCCGCCATCCGGGGAACGTCCCGGTTCCGACCTCGACTTTATGCGGGAACAGTTGCTAGACGTATGGGACATCGAGTTCGGCATCCTGAATTGCCTCACCGCCGTGCCCGACATGCCCAATCTGGAGTACGCGGCGGCGTTTGCTAGAGCGGTGAATGACTGGCAGATTGATAAGTGGCTGGAGCCCGAACCACGGTTGCGTGCTTCGATTACGGTGGTGTGCGATGATGGTGAATTGGCGGCTGGGGAAATCAACCGACTCAGCAATCACCACGGCTTTGTGCAGGTGTTGGTACTAGCACGTACAATGGAACCCTTGGGACGCCGGAAATATTGGAAGATGTATGAGGCAGCGTCACGCCACGATCTTCCGATTGGCATCCATTTCACCGGCGTTGGAGCGGGACCAATCACCGCTGTCGGCAGACCTTCACACTACATCGAAGACCATACGGGAATGACGCAAGCGTTCCAGACGCAGGTCACAAGTCTGGTGTGCGAAGGCGTTTTCGAGTACTTTCCAACGCTCAGATTTGTCTTGATTGAAGGCGGTTTTGGTTGGTTGCCGCCACTGATGTGGCGGCTTGACCGCGCTTGGAAGAAATTGCGGGATGAAGTGCCGTACTTAAATCGGTTACCCTCGGATTATATTCGCGACCATTTTTGGTTAACAACGCAGCCGGTGGAGGAACCGCCCAAGCGGGAGTATTTTCAGCAGTTGCTTACACACATCGATGCCGACGAAAAGCTGATGTTTGCCACCGACTACCCGCATTGGGACTTCGATTCACCGGAGTACGCCATTCCCAAGAACCTATCGCTAGATCTGAGACGGAAAATCATGGCGGGGAATGCTCGGAATTTCTATCGCTTTTTATGACAAATATTTCCTATAATATCAGCACATCGCTCAACATGAATTAGCAGACAGAGCCCAGATTAATGAGTCGCTTGGCAGAATCTTTTCGCGTTTAAGTTCACTGATTGAAGGTTGAACCAAGGAGGATAGAATAATGGCGGCAGTTGAGGCACAAACGAGTTCATCGGAAAATCGACGGAAAATGCCCGTAATTGATTGTGACATCCACAATGCCATACCTTCACACAAGGCATTGCATCCGTATATGTCAGAGCGTTTGCGACGGCATCTTGAGATGGTGGGAACTCCCTCCCGAAACGGGTCGTATCTCCCACGCGGGAATCCATACGCGGCAAGAAAGGATGCCTGGCCACCTTCCGGCAAAGCGCCCGGTTCTGATTTGAAGTTTATGCAAGATCAGCTACTTGACTACTGGAACATTGAATATGGGGTTCTAAACTGTTTAATCTTCCAAGATATGCGGAGCGTGGAATTCAATGCCGCGTTGTCACGCGCGGTTAACGACTGGCAGATTGAGGAATGGATTAAGCCGGACTCAAGGTTGAGAGCATCAATCCTCGTTCCGTTTGAGGACGGTGAACTCGCCGCCGATGAAATTGATCGACTCGGCGACCACCCAGGGTTTGTACAGGTGCTGCTTGTCGCTCGCTCGATAGAACCCTTGGGACGTCGTCGTTACTGGAAGATTTACGAGGCAGCGACACGGCATGACCTACCGATCGGGATTCACTTCGGGGGTGTAGGTGCCGGTCCAATCACTTCTGTAGGCAAACCTTCGCACTACATTGAAGACCATGCGGGCATGTGTCAAGTGTTTCAAACCCAAGTGACCAGTCTCGTGTGCGAAGGGGTCTTTGAACACTTTCCTACACTCAAGGTGGTGCTGATCGAGGGCGGATTCGCTTGGTTACCGCCGCTGATGTGGCGGCTCGACCGCTCTTGGAAAATGCTCCGCGAGGAGGTTCCATATCTGAAACGCTCGCCGTCAGAATATATTCGCGAGCATTTCTGGGTAAGCACTCAGCCGATGGAAGAACCCCCCAAACAGGAATACTTTCAGCAGTTGCTTGAACATATCAACGCGGATGAGAAATTGATGTTCGCCACCGATTATCCACATTGGGACTTTGATTCTCCGGGCCACGCGCTTCCCAAAAATCTCAACCCTAATCTGCGACAGCGGATTATGGCTGAGAATGCTCGTGCCCTGTATCAATTCTAGTTGGATTGAGGGGAGTGGATGATGTCAATCGATACACAGTACCGTCTGGGTTGGGAAATCCAATCCCCGCGGATTGAACTGTGTCCGTATATTCAACCTGAGCGCATAATACGAAGACGCCTTAACCTCTTTGGAATCGGTCATTACACTAGTTTATGGCAAAGCACATAGTTGCAACCCTTGACGAAATCCCACCCGGCGAGCGGAAGATTGTGGAGATTGGTGGACGGGTAGTCGGCGTTTTTAACATCGACGGTGAGTTTTACGCACTTCGCAACAATTGCCCGCATACAGGAGGACCGCTCTGCGAGGGGCATCTTACAGGTTTTCTGAAGTCTGGGGTGCCGGGAGAATACGAGTATGTCCGCAAAGGGGAAATCCTGCGGTGTCCGTGGCACGGCTGGGAGTTTGATGTCAAGACGGGGCAATCTTGGTGGAGTCCGGCGAGAAGACGCGCTCGAAAATACAAGGTCAGTGTGGAATCTGGACCGCCTCCTTGCAGCGATGACGATGAAGTTGAAGGGATGGGACTTGAGAAGGGACCGTACACAGCTGAGGCCTATTCCGCGTCGGTTGACGAGAAGTATGTGGTGGTAGAGATTCCCTAATCAGAAATGTGCCATAAATGCGCTCAGCACAGTTTCGTTCCCTCTTTGACGTAGCGATTGTCGACAAACCGACACCCTCTCCTGCGAGAAACGAGGCGCTAGTTAGGGTGGGCGTGAATGCCGTCTGCGCCAGCGATGCCCGCTACATCGAAGACGGCAATCCGAATCCCGGACACGAGGCAGTTGGTATCGTCGAAGCACTGGGTGAAGATGTCACGAATGTGCGTGTCGGGGATCGGGTCGTGGTTCTCGCTTGCATCGGCTGCGGTCGCTGTCGTTACTGCCTAACCGGATACACCGTGCATTGTCCCGATGAATTTCTCTCGCTCTGGGATGGCTACAGCGAGTTCGTTTGCGTTCGGTCCGATGCATGTCTCCCCTTACCAGATTCAATCAGCATCCTTGACGGCAGCCTCATAGCAGATACGCTCGGGCCGGCATTCACCGGTGTCAAAGCTGGCGAGGTGCAGGACAAGAGTGTTGCCGTGTGGGGGTGCGGGCCCGTTGGACAGATGGCAGTTCAGTTATGCAAGGCATTCGGCGCGAAGGAAATAGTAGCGTTAGACCCGATCGATTTCCGTAGACAGAAAGCGGAGGAATTCGGCGCCGACATCGTGATGGACCCAACCGCCTGTTCGCCTATAGAGGATTTGCATCGACTCGGGTATCCAATGGGCGTGGATGTAGGGATTTGTGCGACATTTGCCGGAAATGTGCCGGATCGGGCACTGCTATCAACAAGACTTGAAGGGCGCTTCATCTCGGTGATGGGTGTGGCGAGGCTGAACGAAGATGAGTTGCGCCACCGATTTTCCTACGGGGTACACTACTTTCGGCGGGACCACTATGACGAAATGGTGAAGTTGGTGGCCGAAGGACGCGTGAATCTGAAGTCAGTGACCACGCATACGTATCCGCTAGAGGATATCGCCGATGCATTTAGAATGCGCTTTTCACAGCAGGGGCAGTCGCTAAAAGTGGGTGTGCTGACAGGGGCAATCAGCGAATCAGACACCGTATCAGTATTTTGAAGGAAAGCTAGTTGCCGTAATTTCTGAAGAAACTCACGTCCGAAATGTCTCGGCTTCTCTATCCAAAGCCACGGGGTTCACCCGAAGAAATTAGTACCGTCGGCATTATTTATATTATTGAACTGTGAGGAGGTTTGAGTCTATGAAGGCTGCCGTGTTATATGATGTCCACACAACTTTAAAAATCGAAGAACTTGACCCAGCCGAGGTGACTCACGGCATGGTGGGAGTAAGATTGTGCGCTAGCGGCGTGTGCCATTCCGATTGGCATGTCGTCAAGGGTGATTGGCCATTCATCAAACTTCCGGTCATTCTCGGTCATGAGGGAGCGGGCATCGTTGAAGAGGTTGGCAGAGGTGTGACGGGGGTCGCCGAAGGCGACCATGTGATTCTAGCGTGGAGACGGAGTTGCGGCTACTGCGAGATGTGTCAAGAGGGGTTTTCAAACCTCTGCACGGTTGATCCGGACAACACTCGCCGTCCTCAGTTCAAAGGACGCGACGAAACGGTAGGCAAGTTGGCGGGGTTAGGCACGTTCGGTACTTACACTGTCGTGCCACAGGATGTGGTGGTACCTATACCGAAGGATTATCCACTAGCGCAGGCGGCGCTGATTGGTTGCGGCGTTATGACGGGTGTGGGTGCCGTTATCAATACGGCTAAGGTGCCACCGGGGAAATCGGTAGCCATCTTCGGTTGCGGCGGAGTAGGGTTGAATTGCATTCAGGGCGCCGTCTTGGCAAATGCGGAGCCGATTATCGCTGTGGACATTCTCGACAGCAAATTGGAGGTGGCAGAGCAGTTTGGCGCGACGCACTCCATCAATTCCTCCAGAGAAGATCCCGTCGAGCGTATCAAGGAAATCACAGGCGGTGCCGGCGCGCACTATGCGTTCGAGGCGATCGGGCTGACAGGGGAGCCGTTCCTACAGACCATTCAGTGTACTCGGCGCCGCGGCGTCACGGTCTTTATCGGACATGCTCCCGTGAACACCCCGGTCGAGATAGACGCTCGAATCTTGATGCTTGAAAAGTCGGTGATTGGATCCTACTATGGCACGGCACGCACCCACGTGGACTTCAATCGGTTGCTTAGCCTATACCGAGCAGGAAAACTCAAGTTGGATGAACTTGTCACGAGAACCTATCCGCTGGAGGGAGTGAACGACGCTTTTGCCGCCCTCGAAAAGGGAGAGGTGGTGCGGAGTGTGTTAGATTTATCGGAAGCTTAGGGATGATCGTCAGGTTGCATCGATAAAGGAACTTAAAATTAACGCTGTCGAGATAATTCTAGGAATGGCTTGAATCCTTGAGGTATGTGGGTTCAAGCCGTTTTTGTTGTATCAGATTTTATCAGCAATTCCGTAAAGTGCGCAAAGAATGTCAGTCAATGCAATGTCGGTGAACCTGCTTGAACAATCAGACAGAGCCGTGAGGAGCATTTGCAAGCTTTTACCTGTCGCCCCCCTGGGCTTCAAGGTCTAGTCATACCATTTCCTTAAAATTACAGTGCATTGATTACATGGTTTGAGTGTAGGAGTTTTCTTGAAACGGAACAATAAGCTTTCGGTATTAGTAATTTGTAGCTTTTAGACAGACGTCAAACGTAAAACGTAAGAAAAATGT
>JAPPIK010000038.1 GCA_028820655.1 Candidatus Poribacteria bacterium
GTGAATTGGCATCTATCTTCTCATTGAGTTTGTTTATGCCGTTGAGATGCGCCTGTGAATTGGCATCTATCTTCTCATTGAGTTTATTTATTCCCGTGTGATGTGCATCATAAAGCGCATCCAGCCTGCTGCTCAGTTTACCCATGTCCGCACGGAGGTTGTCGTCGGCGCGATGCATGTCAGCCCGAAGTTCTGATATGTCCTTTTTTGTCGCCATGCTTGTGGTAAGTTTCCACCACAATGCCGCAATTCCGACTAACGAGCCGATTAACGGAATGAAAACTTTGATCCATTCTTCCATCATTTGTCTCTTTTTGCGTTTGGGAATCGTAGGGTACTTTAACTATACCAAATCCCATTTACTTTTTCAACCCCATTGTTCCCATCACTGGGCGAATCGCATCTGATTGCCGTGGTGATTCATCCTTGACAAGTGAGGTGCTGTCTGATAAATTTTACTCGATTGATAACCTCAAATAGAAAGTTCTACCGTCGCATCCAGGCGTGAAATTAACAAGCGATTTTCATGCCTCCCAAATAGAAGGTTACACGGACTAGTAGAAGAAAGACAGCAAGTTTTCAAAACTCGGTGTCGTTACTCCACACATTTTCCAACGGACTGTAAATAGCTTTACGAAGGAAAATAATTATGGGTATCGCAAATGAGTTTCAATTCAAGCAGAGAAAGTATATGCCGACTTTCCAAAAGCGAGTGGAAAACCGACGATTTACATTGAGGGATACCCGTGCGAGGACGATGAACCTATGGCAGCGACGGGGATTAACTCACACATCTACATTGGCATTGACAGTTTCATCTATTATCGCGAAGGAGACATCACAAAGTTCGTTGCCCCAGATGTTTACGTCGTCCTAGGCGCTGATAAAAATCCACAGCGGCGAAGTTTTTATACTTGGTCGGAAGGCGCCGTTCCTACGGCTGTTTTTGAGTTCCTTTCCGACACGACAGCGAATCAGGATCGGCATGAAAAGGCTCGACTGTATATGGTTGACATAGGCGTTCAAGAATATTTTATCCATCAGCCCGATATGGAGAAGCGCCCGGAATTTCATGGTTGGCGGCGAAACCCTTCGGGTGGAATGAATGAAATCGCGCCGGATGAACGAGGCGGCTTGTTCAGCGAAGCGCTAAATCTCTGGTTTCGATGGGAGGAGCAACTTACGACCCAAGTCAGACTTTTGCGCCCGTATCTTCCTGATGGCACGCCGATTACAACATCTAAGAAAGAGCATCGCCTCAGAGTGGAAGCGCGGGCACTTGCCGCAGAAGAAGCCGAGCGACGGCGAGAGGCGGAAGCGGAGTTGGAACGCCTCCGTGTTCAACTCGCTAACCGTCAAGAGTAGAACGCTTGACAACCAAGTCGCTCACACAAATTTGGAATCGCGCATTCAGAGGCCAGTAAGTGTTTAGTGGCTAGTGATCAGTGGATCTCTATGGAAACTTATCGCACAAGATGAGCTATTGCAGTCGCAAATCGCCCCCTTGATCCTTCGTTAACCACTCAGTTAATCGATAGCTATATCCTCCACATCGCACCTCCCGTTGCCGCGTAAGTCCTACGTTTGAAAATGTAGAAACTATACTCTACGCTGTTGGAAGTTACGTTTTTTAAGCGTCTAAAAATTGTGCGTGAGTTTTGCAGGTAGTAGGAGGAATCAAGCGAGTGGATAGCGAGTGATCAACTGAACGGATAGTGAAGGCGATAGTAGGTCCTGATGGAAATCCCTTCCGATTCCCGACAGTCGCGATTCGGAGAAGATCTCTATCGCACTCACTTTTCATTCGCTTGATCTCCTACAAACCTTCGGTGTACAAATCCGCAAAATTAACCGATGCTGAGTATAACTCAGGAATTGGACGCAGAAATTTTCAGATTAACGTGCATCCTATAAATTCTATCGTTGTCTCTGCCATTAGTCAAACAACAAGGAGAAGGTAAAATTAATGAGTAAGCTACGGGTTGGAATCATCGGTTGCGGCGGAATCGCTCGCTCTCACTGCGATGCTATCGCGCAACTCCACGATCAGGTTCAAGTCCTCGCTGTCGCGGACCTGTTTGAGGAAAAGCGGCGAGAGTACATGGAGAAATACAACATTCCCAAGGGGTACGACTCTCATACCGAGCTCCTGGAGGACGACGACATTGATGCCGTAGCTGTCACGTTGGGACATCAACTTCATCACCGCCTCACCGTGGATGCTTGCAATGCCGGTAAGCACGTGTTGGTCGAAAAGCCGATGGCGATTAGCTTGGAACAGTGCGACGACATGATCGCCGCCGCCGCTGCAAACGGCGTCAAGCTGATGGTCGGACAGACACAGCACTTTTATGGTACCAGCCTGAAGGCGAAAGAGATTCTTGATTCCGGTGAACTGGGGCCGCTAATCACCGCCGTATGCTACATGTCCAAGAATTGGGGTTTTGCCGGACGCCCTCCTCAGTACCGCAGCCGCTACCACGGCGGCGGGATGTGGTTATCAAACGGTGTTCACGTGGTCGACCGTCTGACGTGGGTTATGGCGTCTCAAGCGGTTTCCGTATCCGCATCTATCGGAACTCGGGCGCACTATCAGGCGGGGGATGATTCCGCTACGGCATTCATTCGATATAAGAATGGACTGGCAGGGGTCGCGGTGTCGGTAGGTTATGCGGACGGTGCACCGAGTTACGAGTGCCACGTAATCGGTGCCAACGGATCGCTGCGATTCAGCCAACACGGCGAAAAGTTCGTCAAGGTTGGTAAGGACGACAAATGGGAGGACGTGCCGTTCGACGATCCGCCGGCTCAGTTCCAGAACGAGTGGAAAGCGTTTGTCGAAGCCATTCAACAGGACATAGAGCCGCCCGCTCACGGTGAGTGGGGGCGCCATATCATGGAAATCCTGTTCGCGGCAGAGGAATCGGCAATCACCGGTCAGGAAGTGCTGCTGGAAAGCGGTTTGAACTGGACAACACAAACCTCCGGTTCGCCGATAACTCGCGAGCACGGTTGGGTGTAGGCAACCTGCGGTGTTGAAGATTGTCTTCCGAGGCGGTTTGGAAGAGTAGGCGTGGAAGGACGGATGACTGTCCTTCCACGCAATCCTTGAACGTTAACGTTCTTTCTTTAGGACTTAGCCAATTCAGTCGTAATTTTTCGCATTACCTTGTTAGGAAACGGAGTTCACTTAATGTCTGAAAATCAGTTTCTGTTCACGCGTCATCCCGGATTGGAGAAATCTTGGCCATTTCTGCATGAGCGTATGGTCACGCGCCTAAATGAATTGGGTACCACGCTGGTGCTTAACACAGAGAGCAAGGAACCGATTCATCAACAGATTGAGCTGGATAAATTCGTGGGAATCGCCCGTTTTGGCGGTAAGTTGACGGCCGAATGTGTCGATCTTGCACCCAAGCTGAAGGTAGTAGGCACCATGGAGGACAATACCGGAACGAGAGATCCGTTTGACGCGCTGCAGGCGAAGAATATCCCGCTTATCGAAGCAACGCGCGCCTGGGCGCAATCGGTCGCCGAATGCGCGTTCGGATTGGCTTTGTCGTCGCTGAGACGCACAGCGCAATGGCATCATCGCATGGTGAATAGGGAACCGTTGTGGACGTATAATTACGGTCAATTCTGTGACGCACCGGACTTCGTGAATGGCGATCTCGGAACAAAACACATCGGGGTGGTTGGATTGGGGCAGATTGGCAGGAAGATCGCCCAGTGGTGCAGGGCGTTTGGCGCAACTGTTGACGGTTACGACCCTTTTGTGGATGAATCCCTGCTCAAGGAGTGGGATATACGTCCGGTTGACATGGATATGCTCGTTAGCGAAGCGGAGATTGTGTTCGTAGCGGTACCGCCTACGCCGTCGTCACGCCATCTGCTCTCGCGCGAACGAATCAATCGGCTGCGTAAAGGCGCCCTGGTTGTCGCGATCACGCGCGCATTCGCCATAGATATGGATGCCCTGCGGGAACGAATTCTTGCCGATGAATTGGCGGGCGCGTTCGATGTCTACGACGTTGAACCGTTGCCAGTGGATGATCCGCTCCGCGGACGCGACAACGTGGTGCACACGCCGCATATCGCCGGTAGAACGAAGGATGCGAATCTGAGGGTCGCCGACATGATTGTGGATGATTTCGCACGCGTTTTGAACGGAGAGGAACCGCTGGGCGCATTGACGCCCAAAGCCGCCGCCGTAAGGACGCAGAATCTTGAATTGCCGTTCTAGAAGGTTTGCCAGCTTGCTTGGGGACGAATCTCTTACAAACTAGAGGAGAAATTTTCATGAGTCAAAAGACATATCGCGCCGCTGCCATCGGGCACACAGGCGCCGGAAATTACGGTCATGGACTGCATGTCGCCTACAAGAACTTGGAGAATGTCGAGTTTATTGCCGTCGCCGATCCGGACGACGCTGGACGGAGGCAAGCGGTGGAGGAGACGGGAGCGCTGCGCGACTATTCCGATTACCGCGACATGCTCGCCAAAGAGGATTTGGATATCGTGAGCGTGTGCCCGCGCTGGATTCCCGCACACCTCGAACTGGTACCCGCCTGCCTTGACGCCGGCTGCCACATCTACTGCGAAAAGCCGATGACCGCCACGCTCGCCGACGGGGACGCCATCGTCAGTGACGCGAAGGCGAAGGGATTGAAGATTGCCGTAGCGCATCAGGGGGTGTATGCCCCGGCGACTCAGGCGCTCAAGAAGAAGCTGGCGGAGGGTATAATTGGGGATGTGCAAGCCATCTACGTGCACGGCAAACAGGACGGGCGCGGCGGCGGCGAGGACATGATTACGCTCGGCACCCACACGTTCAACATGATGCGTTTCCTTGTCGGAGATGTCGACTGGATGCACGCGCATATCACCGTCAATGGACGGGAAATTACGGTCGAGGACGCCTGGGAAGGATCGGAGCCGGTTGGACCGGTGGCTGGCGATTGCGTTAATAGCTATTTCGCCTTCAAGAGCGGTGTGTCCGGTCTGTACGATTCACGGAAAGACCAGTTCGGACGGGGCGGTACGGAGATTCTAGGCAGCGAAGGCGTCTTAATTCCGGGCGCGGGACCAAATTCGGTAACGGTCTATCCGGATGCCGGCTGGTCGCCCAGCGATGAGTCGAAAAAGGGGGAACTTGTACAAATCTGCGATCCACCTACGGTTGAGGGTGACGGGATAACTAGCGGTAACCAGCTCGCCATTATGGACCTGATCGATGCAATCGAGAATGACGGAAAACCCGTTTCCAGCGCCGAAGACGCCGTCGCCGCCCTCGAGATGATTGTTGGGGCGTACGAATCGCAGCTTACGGGCGCGCGCGTCGAGTTTCCGATTAAGAATCGGGAGCATCCGCTGAATCGTCGCAGTTGAGCTCAGAATAGGAATACAATTTGTAGCATATTAAGCCTTTTCTCCGCTATGAGTCCATTCGGAGAAAAGGACATACACGGAACGCGTATAACGATGATTTTGGCAGTATTTTCATGTTGCGGGGCTTTCGTAGGGAATAACGAGGGATTTCTATCGCGCTCGCTGTCCACTCGCTTGATCGTTATTCCCTACGGCGATATTGTCGAACTAAGCAGATTTGAGCACTCAACTGCATAAGCCCTACGGAGCATTTAAACAATGACACTCAAAGAGCACGTTGATGACATACGCAAAGGTCTACAAGAAGAACAATTTACAAATGAGGCGCAGGTTTCTCATGGCATCGTGGGCAGGTTGCTTGACGCCTTGGCATGGCCTAGGTATAACACCAAGGTTGTGACGCCCGAATATTCCGTACAGGGGACAAGAGTGGACTATGCGCTGTGTCATCCGCAATCAAAGCCAATAATCTTCATTGAGGTCAAAAAAGTTGGACAAATTGATGAAGAGGGAGAACGACAACTGTTTCAATACGCTTTTCACGACGGCGTGCCAATTGCTGTTCTCACCGACGGTAAGGAGTGGCACTTTTTCTACCCGAGTGGACAAGGCAATTACAAAGACCGCAGGGTATGCAAGTTAAATCTAATTGCCGGGGACAGTGAAGAAAGCGCCGAGTGCCTTGACAGGTACCTGAACTATGAGTCAATATGCACCGGCGAAGCCATCCAGGCAATCGCGCACGATTACCAGAGTGTCGCAAAACAGCGAGAAATCGAGATGAGTTTGCCAGAGGCGTGGACAAAGTTGGTGCAGGAGGCAGACGAATTTCTGCTAGAGGTTGTAGCAGAGAAAACTAAAGATTTGTGCGGGTATAAGCCATCCTGTGAGAAAGTGTTGAAATTTTTGAGGTGCTTAGATACAGAAAAAGCGGAAGCGCCTTCAGAAATAGATACCGCACCACTGCCAGCTCCAATCAATCCGGATGAAGATTCTCAAGAACGCCAACAGAAAACCCGCTGGACAATAGCAAAAGATCATCCTTATTTCATTGAGGAATGGAGTCGGTTATTCCCACCATTACGACAACGCATTTTGGGCATTGTGTAATTACCCCCAAAAACTAGACAGTTAGATAAGTAATCTTTTCGACTAGAAA
>JAPPIK010000050.1 GCA_028820655.1 Candidatus Poribacteria bacterium
TTCATTACTTAAATCTTGTCATTTACTGTCTAAAGGATGGGGGTAAGTTATAGGATCACGAATAAATCCTACTAATTTATTATCGCATAGCTCTAATAGCTTATTTTTGTTGAGAGTTAGCTCAGATATTTCTTTTTCGATTCTGTCGATTATATCAAGTAGTTTTTGGGACGTTACGCACATTATCTTCCTCTACGTTGATCGTATGTATAGTGGGGATACATAACAGAGAGTTTGGATTGACAGTCAAGGTCTCTCTACCATGTACATCTATCCTTGTGATAGATTGGAGTTAATGGGATAAACCCTTCCCCACTTCCTGTGAAATATAGACGGCGGAAAGCAATATAGGCAGTAGACTAGGTTAGCGGTTTAACCTTTTTTGTGCCTATATTGATTCTCTTTTTCAAGGATGAATGATGGCTAGTCACCCACCCGCCGTCTATATGCTACTCAATCAGTTTTTAAGTTGACAAGAAAACCGGCCATAAACGCCTTGCCCCAGGCCACATCATTTCTAATACCCACAGTATGATTGAGCCAACAATAAAGAGCGATATTGCCGTTAGCAAAATCATAACCAACCACGTTAAGGGTTTGAAGCCGTCATAATCTTTATAGATTTCGATCGCCCTTAACCCTGTACTGATAATCAGTGAATAGCCCGTAGGTTGGGTTGAGGAAGGCGAAACCCAACACTTGTAGAAGCGATCTCCGAATCGCGACTGTCCCGAGTTATGTGTATGGAACGAATATCTGCGTTCCATACAATCTTCACAAATACACATATTCCGCTCCGCTGGAGCCCAAGATATGACCGTCGCATGGCGATAGGCATAGCGGCATTTTGAAGCGATTATAGCTGAGGTTGAAATGAGTCTAACGAAAGAGGAAGTAGATCAGTTTGAACGCGAAGGCTGGGTGATGAAGCGCAAGGTATTCTCACGGGGTGACATGGAGCCCATCCAAGACGCCCTGACCGAGATTGTGCACAGAGAAGCCCTAGCCCTGAAAGAGAAGGGGATGCTGGATGAGATTTACGAGGATAAACCCTTCGAAACCCGCCTTGCGCATATTCGCTACGCGGACGAAGAATCGTGCCGGGTCATTTATCGAAGAATCATGGGAAAGGCAGGCGGCGGCTTTAGCGGAGAGTCGATGTTCCACTTCATCAGGCATCGCCCGCTGCTTTCCTGTATCGAAAGCCTTCTGGGGCCCGACATCATCGGCGCCTCGATCTATCGCGTGCGTCCCAAGCTGCCGGAGTGGGCGCACGGGGAGGTGCCGTGGCATCAGGATTCCGGTTACTTCATGCCGCATTGCGACAGATTCCTCATATTGACCTGCTGGATCCCCCTGGTGGACGCGACTCTCGAAAACGGCTGCCTTTTTGTGTTGCCGGGATTGCACACTCGGGGAGTGAAACGCCATTACACCGGAGGACATTCGGGCTATCTTGAAGTACCGGGGGATTTGCTCGGGAAGGTAAAACCGATACCGGTTGAAATGGAGGCGGGGAGCGTTCTTTTCCTGACAAACCTGACTCCGCACGCCTCCTTCGAGAACCACAGCGGTGTGGTACGGTGGAGTTTGGACCTCAGGTATCAGAGTATGGAGCCGCCGAACAATGTGGATGAGGAGCCGGAGTCGTATACGCGCGAGCGAGAGCCGGTGACGATGGCTTGCGCTCCGACGGAAGCGGATTTTGTTATCCGAGACACGAAGAACCCGCACCGCGAGGTGGCTACGCCGGAGCAGTTTCACCAACTTCGAGAGAAGTACGAGCAGGCGCGTCCCTATCACCCGGGCCGCGGGTGGACTCCGATGTCCGAGCGATCGACCGACTGAACAAGGAGCGCGATAGGAAATTCCGTGGGATAGAGAGCATTGATTGAGATCCCTTCCGATTCCCGACATTTGTCACGGTTTAAGGAAGCGGGACGGCACGGACGGTCATAAAGTCAAAATCTCGGATTATTGAGATCTCTTTTGATCGCCGAAACAGACAGTGACTGGGTTAGCGTATCCCGTTCCCTAATCGGTCACCTGATTGTCTACAAGTGCGATTTGGATGTGGAAAGGAGAACGGGTTAAAGGTCTGTAGGTTAAACGGGTGGGGGAACTAGGGACGGGAATCGGGGACAAACACCGTTGGCTTTTGTAAAGAATTCAAGCATTCCACGAGCGCTGTTTCTGCCTCATAACTATCTTCAATACAAGAGTAAGCTAAACCTCGTTCCTTTTTTGCATGGTTGTTTCGCGGGTTAATTTTTAGAACCATATTGTAATCATCTATGGAATCTTCATAGTTTTTGGAATAGAAATTCATCGTGGCTCTAATAAAATACACTTCTTCCATAAGGTCCGACTCATTTCCTTTTTGAGCTTCGATTATGTCGTTTATTGCACTTTCAAAAGAACGTAGGTCCCTATCCTTCAGGAATTCTTGTTTCGCCACTTCATAAAATTTGCAGGTTCTTTCGTAATCTGAGAGTTTACCTCTCATCCAAGCATGAAATTCCATTTTCAAACCTCTCTCTGTCTGTAGTCATCCCAATAGCGTTTTGCTCGATTAGGGAAGTCGCGACCGGGAGATCGCTCCTACCAGAATCTAAAACCGCCGCCCCGCTGAGGCTTTAGTGTGAAGTGATTCCGTGTTGCTATACACCTGTCGCCCTTCCAGGGCTTATACCATTTCTCTAAAATGACAGTGCATAACTAGGAAATGGATGAATTGAAGTCGCGATTCGGAGATTGCTCCTATAGAAGACATTCAATGTTAGCCGCTTGATTGGTCGCGACCGGGAGGTCGCTCCTACAAAGATCGGCGTGTAGGATCCATTCTACCATTCAAGGCAATCGCGACCGGGAGGTCGGCCCTACAGAAGACACTTAGCTATTCAGGCGCTTGATTTGCATTCAACTGGAGGAGCTTGACCCGGCGAGAGGTGTGGATCAGATTGTACCTGTCCATGTACTTCTCCATGTCCTTGTCCTTATTGTCCCCGGGATCGTGCCATATCAGGATGTAATCGGCATTGTCTCTGTCTTCTTGGGAGGGACGGGATTTCCAGTTCACGGGGAAGTAATGAATCCCCGCTTCGTAGTTATTGAGGTAGACGACGTCTTTCGCGGCCAATGCGTAGTAGCAGGGTGAGTGGTGGAACGGGTTGACGTATTTCACGTCTCCCAAGGGTTCGGACAATCCCGATCCATCGCCGAGGAAGAAGGTGGAATGCGGTTTGATGAGTTTGGTCGCGGCTACCTGCTCGGAAATCTCGGATTGGAGGGCACCATACTCGTAGTAGTATCTGCCGATGTGTATCAGGGAGAGGACTACCAAGGCTGTTCCGAAAATGTACCGCAGCGATTTATGGAACATTGCGAACCACGCCGCCAAGAAGGGGAAGATGAAGATGTAAATCCTTTGATTGACCCAGCTTCCGCCGGACTGGTTGCTCGGCGAGGTGAAGAACAGCACGGTGAAGACTACGGCTAACAACAGGAACACATCGCGCTCGCTGAACCATTGGCGTTTCCATATCCGGTGCACGATTGACGCAATCCCGGCGGCGATGAGCGCCCCCAATATGGGCCGCGTGACATACACGTGCCAGTCCGTGTACGACACCAGGATGAGCATATTCCAGAAGTATCTCGTTGTCCACTCAATCTCCGGCACCGATTCATTGAACGGTTGGAGCGTGCGCAGAAAGTATACCAGCCCGAGCGTATGCGCCATTAGCATGTAGCCGGCGTATATCCCCAGCGGTTTCAGTTGGGACAATATACCCCGCCAAACGCCGGACGCAGTGAATCCCGCCGGTTTCAGTCCCCAGAGGGTTTTGACCGACCCCGAGACGAAGTCGAATAGAGCGACTATCGCCATCGCCGTCAGGAGAAGCGCATAGGAGCCGAAATGTGTCACGTAAGTGAGAGCCAACAACACATTGAGGACGACGATTTGGCGGACATGGATGCCGCCCCTGTGTTTCCACCAATAGCCTAACGTGAACAGGGCTAGGGAAACGCTGAGCGAGAAGTTGTAAAACCCCATGTGAAGCATGTTGTTGTGGGAAAAGATGAAACCGACCAGGCTGAATAGCACATATCTTCGATCTATTGCCCCCAGCAGGTAGCACAACGACAATGGCAGCAGGGCGACGGTCACGGTGAGGAATATCTTTTCCGCGATAATCGGGGGCACGACGTACATCAGCGCCGTCATCGAGGCGTGCGATGTCCAGTTCGGGAAAAGCCTGAGATTTAGCCGGTAAGCCTCTCGAATCTCATGATTGTCGGTATCATGATAGTCCTTAAGCACCTTTGAGTTGTAGACGTGGGCGGGTCCGTCTTGGGAGGGAAAATAGGGGAAGATCCATATCGGAAGCATGTGAATCACGAGCAGCGCGATGAATAGGTTCTTCCAGGTACAATATCGAAGTAGCTGGTTCATGAGGTTGTCCTTTCCGCGCTCGCTCCACATAGCACGCTATTAATTATAGCAGTAGCACTCCTCCGGAGTGTGGATCACGGGAGATGGATTACTATCGCCTCTCTATGTCAGGTGATTGCACCTACAAGGAATGGCGGGCAGGGGATTTGCTTTCGCGGAGGGAGATCTATCGCTCAGGATTTACTATCGCCCTCACTATTCGTTCGGTTGAATCTATCCGGTCGGTTGATCGCTCGTTGTTCGCTCACTTGATCCATTCGTTCGATTGAATCTATTCAGCCACTTGAGCGATCCACTCGCTTGATTCCACTCTACAAACTTACTACGGATGTACAGCGTTGGCGTTAACGCGATGCCTTGAGCATGCCCCACGTGATTGCGAGTTTTGAGTCGGGTTGGACGGCTAAACCCGACCACGCGTTGATGTTTTGCTCTAGCTCATTTTGCGAAAGCGCTTTGTCGTAGACGCGGATTAGGGCGAATGAACCGTTGAAGTTGCGGTTTTTCTCGCCGGGAGAAAAAGATCCGATCGTGATTACCCGAAGCGGAATCTTCTTGTCAAAGTCGACCCCCGCCTGTTGGCTGACCCTCTTGCCGTTCTGGTACACCAAAATCTCCTTCTTGTCCTCGCCGGTGAGGGCTACCCAGTTCCATACGCCCTCCTCGAGTCTCACGTTTGAGGCGATCCCCATATCTGCGTTTCCATGATAAATCCCGATTCCAAGTGTGTCCCCGCCTCGAATGCCTAACCGGAATCCCTGCCGCCCTTCCGGCAACGTGTTGATACCTAGGAGTTGGTGCTCTTCTCGGAACAGGTCCCCGTTACGCCGCACGAGGAACTCGATCGTCCAGTCGTCGAGACTCAGCGGCGGATTCCAGGCTTGGGTGCCGTACATCTCGGCGCTCTTGCGCGACGTGTAATACTTCGTTTTGCGCTCGTTAAAGCCGATGTCCGGGATTTTGATAGGTCCCTCTTCAAGCGCGGGCTTGAGCGCCATGGGCGGTATCGATCCGCCATCTTCGGCAAGGTTCGTCCAGGCGTCGGGATGTGTCGGGTTGTCTCGGGCGTCGAGGTAGAACACGGCGCCGGGGACGATGTCGGCGTGTGCCGCTAAGCATATTGTCACTAGGAAGAACGTCGTGCCGAGGATGGATATTGTTTTTCTCATTTTCTTTTCCTCCGTGATTTCTTGGGCGCTTTCGGGCGCCATAGCATCGAATCTCATTGTAGACCCGTTAGCAACAGCGGGTGGGATTTTGGGCACTATTCTCTAGTTCCGCTATTTTACTACTCTTTGCGGTTTTTGTCTATCGGTTTCGATAGGGTGCAGGACGGATGGAGTAAGGGAAGGGAAAACTTTCTGAACGGGATCTGTATCGATGAATTGAGTGGATAGCGAAGACGGTAGCAGGTCCTACTCCTGTTCTGTCACTTTATCTCCGCCGATGACCGCCGATCACAAGCGGTTTTGCCGTGAGTGTAATGAAATCGTAACAGTATCGTAAGGCGATTTTCACATAATCGTCATCTGTTTGTAACAAGCCCCGGTTATCATCCATGGCGTTGAAAATGCAGGAACGTCGCCGTAATTGGGAATCCTGCCGAGCGAGTGGCACGTCGGGAAGCGGAGTTGACGGGTTTTGATGTGATCATGCCGGCCTACGGGCTCGGGAATGACGTGAATTGAGGTCGCGATTCGGAGATCGCTCCTACAGGGGTGTTCCAGAATTTAGGGAAGACCCCAAGCGAGTGGGAGGTCGGGAAGGGGAGTTGTTGGGTTTCGCTGTGCTCAACCCAACCTGCGGATTCTCAAAGGCTGGTGCGCGGGATCTCTATCGCACTCGCTATCCACTCGGTTGATTGCACCCTACAGTTTTCTCGATTGAAATCAATCGTCAGGTGATGGTCTGGATTTGGCAATCCAGACCGAGCGAGAGGAAGTTCGAGATGTGGAGTTGCCGGGTTTCGCTGTGCGCAACCTTGCGAGCTTGGCGCGGATAGAGAAAGCGGAGAACGGGAGGTGGGTGTTCTCAAAGGCTGGTGCGCAGCGCGCACCCTACAGATTTCAATTGGATTTGGCAGTCCGGACCAAGCGAGTGGTGGGTCGGGAAGGGGAGTTGTGGGGTTTCGTCGTGCTTAACCCAACCTGCGGACTAGTTTGAGGGATCTCTATGGGATTTCTATCGCGGTCATTATCCATTCCCTTGATCACTCGCTATCCACTCACTTGATGGTCGAGTGCGTCGGTCGGAGGGAACTCTACTTTCGCATAAATCTCGCGCAGGGACAGTTCGCAGTCTATTGAAGTCAGGCGAACAACATCATCGGGCCTGCCAGATTCTGTCAGAATCCACTGTTCGTTATGTCGGAGGTAGTGCTCGACGCGCATAGAATCCTGTGAGACGAGGGTATATTCTTGGATGGTGTCAAGTTGGCGATAGTACCCAAATTTCGCGCCTCGGTCGTACGCCTCCGTACTCGGCGAGAGGACTTCGAAAAGGGCGGTGGGATTCAAGAGTGTGTCAACACTGCCGTCCTCAAATCGTGGTTCATCGCAGACAACAACGATATCAGCGTACGTATATAGTCCTGCCGCGCTGACCTTTAGGCGCATGTCATTGCTATAGATTTCACAAGATCGTTCCCGCAACTGCAAATACAGAGCAACGAAGATATTTCCGCTGATGATATTATGCTCCCGACTTGCACCGGACATCGCATACATTTTTCCATTTAAGTATTCGCTTTTGATCGTGGCTTTGCGTTCCAGAGCGAGGTACTCTTCGGGTGTCATGTGAGATTGTACGGCAGCGGATGACATCGTTTTCCTCTTGTTTTTCCTAAACAAGGTCCCGACACAGTCTTGCAGCAGGTTCGTCCTACTTTCCAATTATACCACACGTGCTCGGGGGCGTCATGCACTTTTTGGATTCTGTACAGGTGAAAAGCTGCTGAAGTGTTGTGCACGAATAGCCGGCATCGCAAAGGGAGAATGCGGCTGACATGAACACCATCTTGCGAGTGGCGAGAGTGCGTTTGAAATCCAACCACCAATTTCGTTCTTCACGCGTTTGTTTGCGGGACAGATTATCCCCCTTTCCGGAATGCGAGTGCATCAATTGTTTGGATCTAGCAAAAGAACGTTTGTGGCGGGGAATCGCAACCTGGAGATCCAGGGATTTCTATGGGAACTCTATCGCGTTCGTTATCCACTCACTTGATCACTCGCTATCCACTCGCTTGATCCTACAGGGGCCGGTTGATCTCATTTGATCCCCTGTTTCAGGCTCGCCCAAGTCGTGACCGCCTTCCCATGCGGTTGCAACCTGTCAATTGCGGCAGAATAGAGACCGTCATCCGCGCCGGCGTACAGTGAGGATTTGTAGGATAGGAGCGCATAAACCCAACGCCCGTCCAGACCGACGGAACCCCAAGTGTCGGTCCGTGCATCAAAGACGTAAATGCCATGGCCTTTCAGTCCGGCATAGAGACGACCGCCATGAACAGCCAGACTCAACACCGATGGCGGGTCATCCGAATCGTGCCCGCTCCCGTTTGGTAGACCTTTCATCGGGTACTCCCAATCTTGCGTTTTCTCATTCCATCGTCCAACGCCGTTACCCCCGGCGATGTACAGGCGATTATTAAGTATTGCCCAATCTATAACATGGCCGGTTTCGTACCGGCGCAGGCTTTCCCACGTTCGTCCGTTGTCAGACGAACGCGCCATCGAACTAATGGAAATCGCGCACCACAGATAACCGTCAAACTGCTGTATGGAATGGATACTGTCGCCTCGTTCCCATTCCCTTGATAGGTCAAGCCATGTCTCGCCGCGATCGTTTGATGCATACGTGCCCTTGTGGTACATCACATTGATAATCTCGTCGAACATGACTAGGATTCGACGAACTTCTCCGAAACTACCACTCTTATAAGTCTGCAATCCGTCCCGGATCGGCTTCCAGGTTACCCCGGCATCATCGGACCGGAATACGCCTTGGGTTCGCGTGCCCGCATACACCGTATCCCCATCGGCTGCAATAGCGGTAACTGTGTCTTTGAACGCGACGGTATACCAGGAGTACCCGTCATTTTGAGAGATGTATATTCTCTCGGATGTCCCAGCGTAGAGTCGGTTCTCACCCGCTTCAAGCACACTCACCCATTCCCTGTTCATTCCCTCGAAACGTTTGATCCATGACTCGGCATCCCCATTCGATTCCCGTGCCATCGCAGTCAACGATACTAAGAGAATGAAAGCGGTTCGCATATTCACTGTTTTCTCCTTCCAAATTTTCGGGCGAGACCATGTTTCACGCGCCCCCAGATGGCGGCGGCTTTGCCGTTGGGCTGTACCCGCGGGGTCATTACGCCCTCGTAGATGCCCGCGGGATGCCACGGCGGACTGTCCGCAGCGGGCTTTTCGACCACCGCATACAGACGCGATCCGTGGGACAAGAGGGAAGTAACGCGGAACCCATGAAGGCCCACGGGTATGGAGGTGTCGGTGGTCTCGTCAAACATGTACACGCCTTCGCTATTCACCGCAAAGAGAATGTTGCGATGAACGGCTAGGGTAGTTATCGGTAGAGTAATTTTTACCACTTCTCCGTCCGGCAACCCGTCCGGCAGAACGTCGTACCGGCCGTAGATGATGTTGTCCCACGGTTGACTGAACCGGGTCAGCCCGTGAGAACCACCGATGTATAATCGATTATTAAGTACAGCCCAGTCGTTAGGCCGGTTGAAGTGAAGGAAGCTGTATTCCCATGTGGCGCCGTTGTCGCGTGACAGATAAAAACTGTTGCCAGTTTTGTGTGCCAACAGATCGCCGTCAAATTCTATCATCCAGTCGAGAGAGACCATCGGGATTTGGATTCCGCGCGGTTGCTTGTTCTCGTTACGGAATGTCTGGGGTGGGATCGCGACCCATTCGTCTATGACGCTGTGCCACGTCTCGCCCCGGTCGGTCGATGTCCAACTGCCTTTGCCGAGGCCCAATGCGATGACGGTACCGGATCTCATGACGAAGATGTGTCTGATTATCGGATATCTGCGCCCGCCGCCATCCCGAACCTCTACGGGGATTCCGTTGTTGATAGGTTTCCAGGTGGCGCCGCGATCATCTGAGCGAAACATGCCGCTGCTATACGTTACGGCGTACACGTGATTTTGGTCGATTGTGATTGTGTCGATCCTTACCGGCGAATCGGTTAAACGCCAGGTGTGACTTCGCCCGTCTTCGTCCGAGACGTAAAGCCCGTTGCGCGTTACGGCATAGAGGCGTTGACCGTCGGTGTGAAGCTCTTTGACGATCCCCATGGATGTCGAGTCGTCGATCGGAAACCACTCGACGCGAGTGCCCGCATCGGCGTTGGGTGCACAACTACCGAGGGCGATCACAAGGAAAACGGCAGCAACCATAAGGCTTAACAAGCTGAGGATGAAGATTAGGTATTTCATTGTCGTTTTACGGCGCCCCAGGTGGCGGCGGCTTTGCCGTGGGGTTGCACGACCGGGATCGACGCACGGTAGATGCCCTCTCCCGTTGCCGCGTATAGGTTGGATTGATGGGATACGATCGAGGTAACGGTCAACCCGTCCAGGCCTGCGGGGATCCACCTTTCGGAGCGCTCATCAAACATATACACGCCGCGGCGATTAAGTCCGGCAAAGAGGCGGCCGCGATTAACGGCCAGGCTTTCTATATTGGTAAGGTGGGTACGAAGCACCATCGGCACGCCGTAGAATTCAGTCGTTTCGACGTCGTGCGGCGGAAGCCCTTGGTTGAGTACCTCCCAATGGAGTGCTCCCCCGTAGCGTGCAAAAAAGCCTTTATCCGATCTGTTTCGTGAAGAATAGTGTTTTTCGGCGGCGATATATAATCGATTATTGAGCACCGCCCAGTCGGTCGCCCAAACGAACCCTTCGTTGCGGGTGCCTGCGTATTCCCATGTTTTGCCGTTGTCGGGGGACCGTAATATCTGGGACCAAGCGGCGACCCAGAGATAGCCGTCAAACTCCGCCATCAAGTCGATATCGCGGCCGAATATCCAATCGGGCGCTTCCCATTGGCGCACCTTCCACTCTTCCGATACGTCCTGCCATGTCTCGCCTCGGTCTGCCGATGTATAGGTGTGGGGCCGCACGGTAGTAATGACTGTGCCGTCACCGATCGCGAGAATTTGCTTGATATTTCCGTATGAGGATTCCCCTTCACGCCAATCGAATTTGCGGAATCCGTTGTTTATGGGCTTCCATGTGACCCCGTGATTTTCGGAGCGAAACACGCCGTCGTAATATGTTCCGGCATACACGGTATTCTGATGGCTGGTAATTGCTATACAGTGCTCAACGTCGAGAGTTAAACGCCAGGTGTAACCGTCATCGTCCGAGATGTGGAGTCCTTCCTTTGTCCCGGCGTAGAGGCGGCGTCCATCGGTTTCGAGTTCGGTCACGCGCCGCATTGCCTCGGTATCATAGATCCGAATCCAGTCGGTCCGGATGTCGGCATTGGATTCGTAGGTTGGTGCGGTCATCGTTACAAAAAAAATGAAAGCGGTTCGCATTAAACGTCGAGTCCATATCATTGGATCGGCTCCCCTGGACCTGATGGCGATCGGATTGACTGCGTTAGTAAAGCGTGAGCAAGACCTGTGCCACGCCCTCAAGCAGCCCGGACTTGGCGCTATCCACGAATTTCATCGGCGTTGTCCGCCGATGTGTCATGGAAACGCCATGGCATTTCGCCCTTTTGTATCTAAAAGATGAACGCCATTGTCCAATTTCTGCGCAAGGGGAGTATTGGCAGTTCTCGCAACAGTGCCTGTGTTTTGCAAATCTGGTAGAGCATCTGTGTTTACCTACCTTTTCATCACACGCGCCTGCACCATTTCGTTCAAGTGATTAGACATCATCGGCCATCCCCCGGATGGGGATCTAACGCTACTGCCATGACCGCAGATTTGCACGTTGCCTTGTCTAACTCATAAAATCAAGTCGCTGCTTGCCCCGGTGATTTAGTTTTTGGCTTGTGCTCCTGTACGATGGAAGATTGGCAGGATTTTTGCGTGGCGATGTTCTTTAGTTAGTTTGATCGACTTCTAGCGGCACATGGCTTTAATGTGAACTTCTCGCGGCATCAGTTGAGATGCGGAGATTCGAAATGCAAAGAATCAAACCCAAAAACTCTCGATTATCGAGCGCTATCGCATTCGGCACAGACATTTTATCCGGTATTCTAACTTCAATTGTGTGGCTGATTCTCGCTCAACATGCATACGCCAGACCCGAGAAGGTGCCGCGCGACGTGTTGAAACTGCGCGCGGACGGTTATGTCTACGCCGATTATCCCGGCGTATTCGATGACGCAGAAGGGGAGGGTATCACCATCGAGGCATGGATATATTTGACAGAGCCTCCACAAGATGGAGACTATCACGATTCCGAGAGACGGTGGATAATCTTTGCCAAGCCCTTTAGCTATTTCGCTACGATCGCCGGAAGGGATTTAGGCTCTGACCTGGACCGGCGTGACCCGGAAGGTACCGTATATATCAGATTTGGAGTGCAGCAGCGCCGGCGCGCCGGCGGCTTGAGTACCGCAAGTTCGGGATGGTCGATTCTACCACACGAATTCGAATTGAAGCGTTGGGTGCATGTTGCCTATCAGATCGCCGTGAAAGAAAATCATACGGATACGATATCGTATTACGATGGCGACAGGGGAGGCCATGGCTTTGGTAGCGCGATGCGCCGCACCGATGCGCCGCTGCTAATTGGCGGCACCAAACGAATCGGGCGGTTTTGGGGAACGGAATATGGATCCATGAAGGGCTATATTGACGACGTTCGGGTTTCCAAAGGGTTCCGTTACAGCAGAGAGCCGGGGAATAGAATCCGTCCGAAACGGCGGCTGCAGGCGGATGAGCGGACGATAGCACTGTGGCGCCTTGAGGAAGGTCCCGGCGCAACTCGTTATGGAGATTCCTCGGGCAACGGGTATACACTCCGTGCGGGCGGTTCGCTCGCCGTTGAGGCGGGTGGTAAGTTGGCTACCAGTTGGGGAAGTCTTAAACGCCGTGCTCTGGAAGGCAAATAGTTGGGTTTCACGGTGTTCAACCCAACCTACGAACTGAAAAGTTAGGAGGTGTCACCATGAAGGGCATGTACGTATCAGCCATCTGCTGGCTGTTCATAGTTCATTACGGGTTCGCCGTACCGGAAGACATACCCCCCGATGTGATTCAAACGCAGCGGGACCGCTATTTCTACGCGGATTACCCGGGTGTCTTCGATGACCCTGAAAGCGAGGGCATCACGGTTGAAGCGTGGATTTATTTGACGGATCAACCAAAAGATGGGAATTATCGCGACACAAAGGAGGGGCGTTGGATAGTCCTCGCCAAACCTGGCAGTTATCATGTTACTATCACGGGAAGAGATCTGGGTTCACCCGCTCGACGGGATGACCAGGAGGGGTTAACATACATGTGGTTTTCGATTGAGCGAGCGGTCGGCAATTCTTGGGGTGCCGCGGGCAGTGGCGTTCCGATCGCCCCAGAAGAATTCCCGTTGCGGCGTTGGGTACATGTTGCACATCAGATTGTGGTGCAACATGACGAGGTCCACAATATTCAATTTTACGGCTCAGTTCCATGCTATGACCGCAAATGCCGGGAGGGCACTCGGAGGCGCTTCATGGGGCGCGAAAATACCCCTCTAGTGATTGGCGGTCCCGCACCTGTGACACTCAATGACATTTGGGAATGGGACAAGCGCTTCGAATCCATGGAGGGCTACATTGACGAAGTCCGCGTTTCCAAGGGCGCCCGTTACGGCGAAGAAATTGGCGAGGAAATTCGTCCAAGACGCCGGTTGCGAGCGGATGAGCGGACGTTAGCGTTATGGCGCTTTGACGAAGGTCCCGGCTCACGCACTTATCAGGATTCTTCCGGCAACGGCTATACGCTGTTCGCGGGCGGTTCGCTCGCGACCGCCGTTGATTCACGCGGCAAGCTGGCGACGACCTGGGGAAGTCTGAAGCAACGTGCGCAGGACATTAAATAATCGGGTTCATGGTGTTCTCTACTCACCATCCGCATAATAAACTTGTGTAATCTAGAATTTTTACATCCTAGATTTTAGGGCATATCTCCTCGAACGAGCAAAAATCACCTAGACACTACCGCGAGAATCTATTGACATGGCCGGGATCTCGATCGCGTTCCACATTCAGTCACTTGATCACTCGCTATCCACTCGCTTGCTGGAGTTCTATCGCGGTCATTATCCATTCCCTTGATCAGTCATCATTCATTCCTTTGACCTCCTACAGGTCAAAAGGTCGGTTGGCCGAGTGCGATGAAGCAATCGGGGAACACCAAGCTAATCGGGATTGGATACCGTACCGTGTGATTCACATAGCACTCCGCTGGAGTGCAAGAATTGAGGCTTCTCCTTTCTATTGACATTGCACTCCTCCGGAGTGCGGACACCAGTGTCGCCCCGCTGGGGCTTAGGTGTGAGGAGGTTTCGGTGTATCTATACACCTTTAAGATTCCTATGGGGTTTCTATCGCGTTCGCTGTCCACTCGCTTGATTCCACCCTACAACTACGGAGAAAGAAAAAACTCAGTTTCTCGGCTTGGATTCGTGAATTCAGGCCGGTCGGTTATCGATTGCCTCGGTGCTACTTCAGGATAACCATTTTTCGCGTAGCCGTCGATTCGGGGGTTATCAACCGGTAGAAGTACGTTCCAGATACCACTCGTTCGCCATCGTCGTTGCAACCGTCCCAGTACGCGGCGCGTGATCTGCCAATGTAGAATCCGGCGTCTCGGAAGCCGAGTTCAACATTCCGAACAAGCCTTCCCGACGGGGTGAAGATGCGGATGGCGGCGTTGGTGCCAATCGCCAACTGGTAGGGCATCCAGGTCTCGGGATTGAACGGGTTCGGATAGTTCGGGAGCAGCGAGGTGGTTTTCGGCATCATGTCGTCCGGCGTGATCCGCAACTCGGTGAAGGCGCGGCGCATGTCCGCCGCCCGCGTTGTAGATTTCGACAATCAAAACATCGCCAACTGCGGCAATTGTTTGTCGGTTCATGTCCGCCCAGACAACGTGCGATTTGCCTGCCTCAATCACCTCGATCTCTCCGGTGCGACCGTTGTGTACGGTCAGCGATATGCCGTCAAGCCCGTCGATCCGCGCGTGAAGCACCAATGCCCAGACCGTATGAGACCGGGGCGGAGCGGGTGCCGCCATCGCCGGTGCGTTGTGCCATGCGTGACCGGTGAATGAAGCAACCTTCGATTCGGTCACGTTGACGATGTAGCCCTTACCGCCCTCAATCGGGAAGCCGCCTCCGGGAGAATTTGCGGTGAATCCGATGAATTTGGCGGCGGATAGGTTGTACTCAATGATGATCGTCGCGCCTAGCTTTTCCATGAAGGACCGGGCGGTGTGCGGTTCGTCCGGCATCAAGGGCAGGCTAATCATGTTCAGTCCCGCGGCGAGTCGCGTCTCAAATGTGTTCGCGGCGCCCGACGAATGGGCCAGGCTGTCTACCCGGAGCGCGAGGTTCTGAATGCGTTCATCGCTTTCGGGATCGACATCGGGGACGGAATACGGCGTTTCCGAGAAGTTCGCGGCAAGGTATTCGGCGAAGGCATCCTGCTCTCTGCCGGGAGCGGAAAAATCGGCTTTCCCGCCGGATTGTTCCTCCGTCATTACGTCGGGCAGGTCGACGCGGTCGGTATCGGGGTAATCCGGGAAGGGGTAATCGTCGCCGCCGTCGGCAAGGAAATCGCGCGTGACGATGCGGAAGGTTCGCTCCCCATCGCCGACGACCACCCCGTTTTGCGCGACGATATCCGTCGGATTCCCGTCGGTATCAATGATGACAAGCGATTCGACCCGCCCGCCGGCGGGCCCCGACAGGTCAAGACTGAAGGCTAGTCCGCCAACCTGAGGAAACTGACCTGTGCTCACGCCGGGCTGCGCTTCGGCGACGGCGTGTTCGACCACTTCCAAGAGTTGCGGCGCCGTCAGTGTCAATAGACTCAGCCCGCTGTTGAACCGTAGCGAATTTTCAATGTCGAGCTACGAGATTTCGCCCTCGGCTTTTCCCACGAGCGGGTTCGCGGGAGGCGGAAGATCCCGCGCACCAACGTTGACACCGATAGAGGCTCGCGTGCCGCCGCCATTTTTGATAGAGGCAACCACATTCGGATCGACGCGACGCGCGGCGTCCAAGTTGGCATCGGCGGTCAGATCACCGAGGTTGGTTTCCTCCGTGCGCACCGCGCCGCGCCTTCCTTCCAAGTAGACGCTCGTTCTCCCGAAAGTTACCCCGTCTTTTGCAAGCACGACATCCCGAATGGCTTCGGTAATGGCAGCAACTTGGGGTGCCGGGGCGGCGTCACCGGCATTCAGGACGCCGGCTTCGTCCGTGGCGAAGGCTCCACTCAACTCGGCATTGATGGATTCCGGTATCAGAACGCCTGTCTCGTCGAAATCGACCACCAACCGACCGACATATTTGTAATTGCCGTCCGTGCTAACGATGGCGACGGGTTCCTCCCCCGCGGAGGTCCCCAGAATGGGATAGTCTCCGTCGGCGGTGTCGCCGTCGCGCAGACGGTCGGTGTTGTCCGCGAGCAGGGCGTTCGAACCGCCGGAAATGATGATGTCAACGCCGTCCAACAGGCCCGCCAACGTCTCGTCGATGGAGAATCGCTGAAGGTGACCGGCGAGGATAATCACCTTCACCCCGCTTGATTTCAATTCATCAACGGATTCCTGGATAATTGCCGCCAGAGCCGGGACGTCGTTCCGGTTTTCGGGATAAACTCGGACATCGCCCGGTATCGATATTTTTGGGAGCCAAGGCGTGGTAGCGCCGACGACTCCGATATTTTCACCCGAAGGGACGGTGATAACCGCACTCTTGCTGATTCGGTTGGGGATCGATTTCGCCTCTAGCCCGGCCCCGACGACGAGAGGGGCGAGGTTGTTATCAAGACTGAAATCCAAGTTTGCGCTCAGGAACGGGAACTCCGCCCCGACGTAGCCCCTGCCATCATCGGCGATCAGACTTGCGAGTGTGCCGGTGCCCAAGTCAAATTCGTGGTTGCCGAGCGCCGACGCCATGAAACCCATCGCATTGAGCATCAGAATGTCGGCGCGGCCGGAACCCTCTCGCCCCAGCACACCGCGTAGACTCGGATCGTTGCCCGCCGCGAAAAACGCGCCGGGGATATAGGTGTCACCGGCTCCGATGATAATCGTGTTCGGTTCTTCGGCTTTGAGCGCGTTCAGCACGGAGGAGAATCGGGGGGCATTGTCGAGCGCTTCGACGCCGCCTTCGAGGTCGGATGCGTGGAGGAGTTGGAGCGTAAAGCGGGCGGGGGTATCTTGGGAAGAGGCGGGGGAGACAGTGATTAGGGATGAAAGAGCGACAAAAGCAAGGATTGTAATTTTTGGCCACTTGGCAGGCACTTTGGAAATTCTCCTTAGGTTTTAAGGTAACTGTAATAATTCTCTAAAACGACGGCGCATTGATGTCGGGAGTTTAAGTCGCGATTCGGAGATCGCTCCTACAGGAACTGTAAGATGGGATAAAGGGTAACATGGAGGTTGCGTTTCTGCAACATACACAGAAATTCAAGACGGCTGTTATAAGGGATCGTGGCTATCATCGGTTTTATGCCAATGGAAAGGTGAAAAACAGTGGATGTCATCCGCCATGGGAGCTCCATCTCTCCGGGATTACTATTGCAATCGCTTTTCGCACATCTGATCGTTCCTTATTCAGTCACATGATCAATCCGTTCGGTTAATCTATCCGTTCAATTGTTGGTCAGTGGTTAGTTTGGGAGGAGGAAAGGAAAATCGGGAAGAGAGGGAATTCTAAAGATTGCAAACAGGTGTCGACAAAATATGAATGCAGTTGTGATATAATTGCTATCGGTTTGATGATGATATTTAATAGTGATTGTGGTTGCCTCAAGTCTGCGGCTCGAAACTCCCGGAAATACAATGAGATCAAACTCAAAATCGCTTCAACTAAGATAGCGATCCATGGCTGCCAACGTTGTGATCGGAAACGAAAGGGCTGCACGATTGCAGTACACAGACCTTTTTCTGTTGTCGAGTCTATACGATGACAGTAAGGAAAGTAGGGAATACAATGAAGCTCGTATTCGAGGTGCTCCGTCATCCATTGGTTCTCGGTGCACTGGCATTAAGCATTCTCATTGTGGTTGGCGCGTATTTCGGCAGTCGCTGGTATTATAGCAGCGATGTTGAACCTATTGATATACCAGACAACTCAACGCTCACGCCAAGACTACCTGAAGCGGACCAAGTCGCTAAAGTCAACTTAGAAGGAGTAAAAACCGAATCCGAGAAAACGCCAATTGAGTCGGCGGCGACTCCGGTTACCGGCGTAGCGAGCGAGTCGGTAGATGATGTGTTGGCGGCGTTGTCGGATGAGGAGTTGGAACTGTTGATGGCTGAAGTGGAGGAGGATCAACCGACCTCGCCCTTTGGTTTTGGTCCATTTCCCGATGTGCCGTCAGACTTCCCCGACACTCCCATTTGGGAAGAAGATCACTATCCTGAAGGCGATAACGTGTTCGGCAGCGATTTTATGCGGGAACTGGAATTATTAGAGCGCGTGTTAATCAAACTCTGGTCTCAGGGGCATAGGGTCAGTTCCGGGTCAACGCACAAGGGGCTCGTCTTGCCGCATTACCCCAATACGGTATATGTCGAATGGAGTTACCTCGCGGAGCCGGATGGGACTATGACCCGATATGTCTCCGGAGTTACGAGCGGTCCGGACGTGCCAGTTAGTGTTCATGATTCTATAATGGATGAAGAGATCATTCCGTCCGGCATTACGGTACTCGATCCCGACTCAGACGGAATTGATCCTTACACTTTTCTGAATCTCAACCCATAAGGAGAAGAAAATCCGTAACATTTTGCGGTTGCTCCGATTCACCGTTTCTTTGCGACTTTTCCATTCTATCTCTCTTTAACACACGAAAATACAAGTGAAACCCAACACGTATTACTACCATGAGACCTACTCCGTAATTAGATGCCATTGCCCTGTTGGCGTGGGGTTTAGGTGTTGGCAGTGTGACGGGATTGGTGTATAATGGGGCTGTCGTGGGAGCGAGGTGAATTTGCGGTGGAGGATGGCGGTTTGATTGTCGAGGTTTGTTCTCCCGGTAGGCGTTTTCGTGATGCGGTTTCGGCAGAATGCCCGTTGCAGGTGGTAGGCGTTATCAACGCGTATGCCGCGATCATGGCGGAACGCGTGGGATTTCGAGCCATCTATCTCTCCGGGTCGGGGGTGGCGAGCGCGTCATACGGTCTGCCGGATTTGGGCATGACCACGTTAAATGAGGTGCTTGAGGATGTGCGCCGGATTACGAACGCGACCGAACTTCCGTTGCTCGTGGATGCGGATACGGGTTGGGGCAACGCGTTTATGATTGCGAAAACGGTTCGGCAGATGATCCGGGCTGGCGCCGGCGCGATGCATATTGAAGATCAGGTCAGCGCCAAACGCTGCGGTCACCGCCCAAACAAGGAGGTCGTCAGCCCGGACGAGATGGTAGACCGAATCAAAGCCGCCGCGGATGCGAGGACGGATTCCGACTTCGTTCTCATGGCGCGGACGGATGCGCTCGCCATCGAAGGGCTTGATGCCGCTATCGGACGTGCGTGCCGGTACAGAGATGCCGGCGCGGATATGATTTTTGCGGAAGCCGTTACCGAATTGGAGCAGTACCGGAAGTTTGCCGACGCGGTTGGCGTACCGATTCTGGCGAATATCACGGAATTCGGCAAAACGAATCTCTATACAACGGAGGAACTCAGGGGCGCCGGAGTGAGTATGGCGCTTTATCCGTTGTCGGCGTTTCGCGCGATGAATGCCGCCGCGCTCGATGTGTTTCGGACGTTGCGGGAGGAGGGGACGCAGAAGCGGGCGGTTGACGGGATGCAGACGCGGGAGGAATTGTACGAGTTTCTCGATTATCATGAGTACGAGCGGAAGATTGATGGGATGTAGGGGAGGACGGAAAATCGAGGGATTGACAATTGCCGATCCCAAATTACAATAGTGCTTGATTGTGATAAGTGATGCGTAATGCGTAGTACGTAAAAGTGGGCTGGCGGGCGGGGTGACCCCGCCGCTACGAAGGCGTACCGGAAGGATTTCTGCCGTTTGATTGCACATTACGAATGGAGTTGGGTTTCACTCAAGGTTGGGAGACATCAAGCAAAACGAACGATACCGCGCTGATTCAAATTATCGGCCTTATTGGTTGTTTCCGTTCAACCCAACCTACGGCGCCTTTCGGATTAGAGGAATGGTGGGCAGTGCCCACCTACAATAGCGCTGAATCCCGGTTTCAGGGAATGAGTTATAGGGCTTATTGCCGGATGAGGAAAATGATGCAAAGTAAAAAGGCAGGTGGTTTGGCAGGTGTTGTCGCCGGTGAAACGGCTATATGCACGGTGGGTACCGAGGGAGTCGGGTTGACTTACCGCGGCTACGGGATACACGATTTGGCAGAGCACGCGGATTTTGAGGAGATCGCTTACCTCCTCATTCGCGGGAAGCTGCCCTCGCAGTCGGAATTGGATGGTTTTCGCGAAAAACTCATCGGTGCGCGGGGTTTGCCCGACGCGTTGAAAATCGTACTTGAACAGTTGCCCGGAGACGCGCACCCGATGGATGTGCTGCGCACAGGGTGTTCGGTGCTGGGGACGATTGAGCAGGAAACGGAAAACACGAACCCTTCCGATATCGCCGACCGACTGGTGGCGGTTCTGCCGTCAATGCTGCTCTATTGGCACCATTTTCATGAGAGCGGCCGACGTATCGAGGTGGAAACGGATGACGACACCACGGCGGGGCATTTTCTGCATCTGCTGCATGGACGGAAGGCGGATGAATTGCAGCGCCGGACGGTTGACGTGTCTCTGATTCTTTACGCGGAGCACGAGTTCAACGCCTCGACGTTCACGGCGCGCGTCGCCGCCGCCACCCTCACCGATTTCTATTCGGCGGTTTCGGGCGCCATCGGCACGCTCAGGGGACCGCTGCACGGCGGCGCCAACGAAGCGGCGATGGCGCTGATCGAGCGATTCGATACGCCGGACGAGGCCGAGGCTGCCGTCTTGGAGATGCTGGCGACGAAGCAACTCATCATGGGATTCGGGCACCGGGTGTACACCGTGTCGGATCCGCGGTCGGATATCATCAAGGGTTGGTCGCGGCGACTCTCCCAAGCGAGCGGCGACATGACGTTGTTTGAGGTGTCGGAACGGGTTGAAGAGGTGATGTGGCGCGAGAAGAGGTTGTTCCCGAATCTCGATTTCTTTATGGCGTCCGCGTATCATCTTTGCGGGATTCCAACGCCGATGTTCACGCCGATTTTCGTCATGGGCAGAATTGCTGGCTGGGCGGCGCATATCTTCGAGCAGCGTAGCGATAATCGTCTGATTCGGCCGGGGGCGGAGTACATCGGCCCGGAGCCGACGGATTACGTCCCCATTGGGGAAAGAGGATAAGTAGTGGCAAGTGGACAGTGGCCAGTGACCAGGGGCCTGTGGGTAATCGGGATGAGGTGGAAGGGAGGAAGATTGGAAGAGCGGTGGATTGGTGAGTAGAGGGGAGGAACCGAGATTTGAGGAAAATCTCGGTTCCTTCGCGACCGGGAGGTCGCTTCTACAGTCGAGGCGCAGTAGTTTCAGATATATTGGCAGCGGCTAGAACCAGCGTTCGACGACGACTTTCTTTTGCGTGAAGAAATCGATTGCGTCGCCCGCCTGACCGTGAAGGTCGCCGAAGAAACTCTCCTTCCACCCGCTGAACGGGAAGAACGCCATGGGCGCCGCGACGCCGACGTTTATGCCGATATTCCCGATTTGCGCTTCATAACGGAATTTGCGAGCGGCAGCCCCACTGCTAGTGAAGAGGCACGCCATATTCCCGTATTTTCCGCTGTTTATCAACCGGATCGCATCGTCCACGGTGTCGGTGTGGATAAGCCCTAACACGGGGCCGAATATCTCGGTGGAGGCTATGTCGCCCGCCGGATTCAGGTTCTGCAAAACCGTCGGACGCACAAAATTGCCGTTCTCGAAGCCCGAGATGAGTGGATGGCGCCCGTCTACCAACACATCGGCGCCTTCGTCGGCGCCCTGCTGAATCAACCCTTCAATCCGCGTTTTGCTTTCTCCCGTTATCACCGGTCCCATCTCAACTCCCTCGTCCAACCCGTACCCTACGGGGCGCGATGCGGCCGCATCGGCAATGGATTTCGAAAACCACCCCTTCGCCCCGCCGACCGTGACGACGAGTGACGCCGCCAAACACCGTTGACCCGCACACCCGAACGCACTCTCGCCCACGGCGTGGATGACCTCCTCCTCGTCGGCATCCGGAAGCACGAGAATCGGATTCTTCGCCCCGCCTTGGCATTGAGCGCGCTTGCCGTTCGCCGTCGCCCGAGCGTACACGTATTTGGCGGTGGCCGTCGCCCCCACGAAACTGATGGCTCGTATGGTCGGGTGGTCGATGATGGCATTGACGGTGTCTGCGGCGCCGTTCACCAGATTCACCACGCCCTTCGGCAAGCCGGTCTGTTCGAGCAAGCGAAAGACTTTCTGCATGGTGATGGGTACTTTTTCGGAAGGTTTAACGATGTAGGTGTTGCCGCAGGCGATGGCATACGGCAAAAACCAGAAGGTTATCATGCCGGGAAAGTTGAACGGCGCAATTGCGGCACAGACTCCGACCGGCTGCCGAATCATGAACTCGTCAATCCCCGATGCGATGTCCTCCAAATTCGTGCCCTGCATCATTGTGGGAATACCGCAGGCGACCTCCACGTTTTCGATTGCACGGCGCATCTCGCCTTTGGCTTCGGTCAGCGTCTTCCCGCTTTCCATGGTGATGGTGCGCGAGATGTCGTCAAGGTTGTCTTCAAGCAACTGCTTTAGCTTGAAGAGATATTGGATGCGCTCGGTGGGAGGGGTGTGCCGCCAGTCGTCAAGCGCAGACGCGGCTGCACCGGCGGCGATGTCTACCTCCGCCGCAGGCGAAAGCGGCACTCTGGCCAAAACGCCGGTGGTCGCGGGGTTTGTGACTTCCAGAGATTCATCATTGTCGGGTGTTATCCACTCGTTATTTATATAGTTTTGAAGCATTATTTCTGCTGACATGGGTAATCTCCTCAAACGGTGTCATTTCAGAATCGACTTCAGGGTTTCGGTATCAAGGTTTGCTCCGGTCATCACCATCACCACATTCTCGCTCGAAAGATCGCTTTTCAGTTTGCGGGCGGCGGAAAGCGAAGCCGCGGCGGCGGCTTCAACCAAATTGTGTGTATATCGGAGCATCATTCGAAGCGCCGCCCGTATCTCGTCCTCACCGACCAATACGATTTGACTGATTCCATCCCTGAGAATCGAAAACGGGAAATCCGAGGGTACGCGCGTCGCCAATCCGTCGGCAACGGTTTGGCAAGAGTCCGTCTGAACCTTCCTCCCCGCTTTCCATGAGAGGTAAACCGCGGGCGCGTTTTCCGCTTGCACTCCGATGACCTTTACGTCCGGGTTGATGGCGCGGGCGACGGTAATCGCCCCGCAGGCGCCCGATCCGCCGCCAATCGGCACAATGATCGTACTCACATCCGGGAGTTGCTCGAAGATTTCGAGGGAGTATGTGCCCACGCCATGAAAGAGCGCCGGCTCGTTGAGCGGATCGACATAATAGAGTTCCCGTTTGACGCGCAGTCGCTCACACAACTCGCGGGCTTCGTCAAAATCGGCGCCGCCCTCGACCAACTCTGCGCCGAGGGCGGACATCGCGCTGTTTTTCTCCGGATTGTTACCGTTCGGCACCACAACGGTTGCATGCACGCCGAACCGTTTCGCCGCATACGCGATGGATTGCCCGTTGTTTCCGCTGGTAACGGTTATCACGCCTCGCCGTTTTTGCGGCTCCGGAAGCCGGCTCATGAAATTTAACCCGCCTCGAACCTTGAAACTTCCGGTCGGCTGATGGTTCTCGTGTTTGATGTAGGCGTTAAAACCGAGCAGGTCGGACAACTCCGGGTAACGGATTAAAGGGGTCGGTTGAAGGAAGCGGGAAACGACCCGACGCGCACCAACGATGTCGTGAAATGTGATAGAACTCAACTAACTCCTCGTGACCAGCGGCGGTAATGGTTGATGATGGTTGTGTGTCTGTCGGTACGATTCTTGTAGGAATAGTCGAAATCTGATACAATAGTAGCAATAATCGAAAACGGTGTCAAACGAATTGGTTGCCCCGGAACGTAAGAGTTGGAGTGTTGGTTCCAACGGGATTTTGTCGGATTCGGGCGAAGGCTAGAAGAATGCAATCCAGACTGAGACCAAAATGTCTACTGTTTGCGGCGCTGTGCATCTGTCTGACGAGGGAAGAACTGTGGTTAAAAAGCTCACTCGCCGAACACCACAAAACACAGATTATATTTTGGTCTACCAGAGATCGGAATAACCAAATTTATGTGATGGATAGTGACGGCACAAACCGTAGAAGATTAGCAGCAAATCAAGCCGAGAACTTCCGTCCGGCGTGGTCTCCCGACGGGACGAAGATTGCGTTCGTTTCCCGCCGAAATGGCGGGTTCGATCACATCTACCTAATGGATGCCGATGGAAAAAATCTGATTAGACTCACAGACACCGTCAAGGACGATTATCCGGCGTGGTCTCCCGACGGGAAAAAGATCGCATTCTCCTCTAGCACAGATGGCAAAAAGATAATTCATATCGCCGTGATGGATGCTGATGGAAATAATCGTGTGAAACTTGAACACCACGCTATGCAGCCGTCATGGTCTCCGGACGGGAAAGAGATTGCGTATGTATCCTTGACAGATGGGGTGGAAGAAGTTTACGTGATAGGCGCGAACAAACGGGGTCGCAGAAGGTTGACGCACGATTTACGGGTTAAAGGCAGGCCATCATGGTCTCCCGACGGGGGACGGATTGTATACTGGTGCATAGACGAAGAGTCTCTTTATTTTCAAATCTATGTGATGAGGGCGGATGGCAAAAAACGGGTGATGCTTACGCACGGTACACAGAATAATTGGCTGCCCGCGTGGTCTCCTGATGGACGTACGATCGCCTATGCGTCGGCACGTGATAATCGCCTCATAGGAACGATTCACTTGATGACCGCCGATGGACAATATATTAAGCAACTTAGCGATGCCCACAATGGTGGGGATTATGACCCCCACTTCCGCCCCACAGGACTAGCTGTGTCCCCCACTTCCAACAAAAGCACAACTTGGGGTAAGCTGAAGAATGTCGAGCTAAGCCGCCGGTAGTGTGCGCGATTGCCTTTTGAGCTACGAATCCTGACAACGAGGGCAATACGGCGGTGTAGGTCATCGACATCTTTGCCAGCGTCAAGAATTTCGGCAAGTGGTCGCAACGCATCGGAACGGTATGCGTGCACCCGCTCAGATCGAGTTACTTTACTTCTCATGGTACCCACAACTGAGGAGGGAAAATGCGGCTCAAACTGGTGCCTAGTTGTCTACTCTTAATCGGGTTGTGCATCTGTCTAATGAGTGAAGAGTCACGGTTGAGAAACGCACTCGCCTCAAACACAGGTCAAATTGTTTTTGAATCAAGGAGAGATGGCAACACTGAAATCTATAAGATGGATGCCGATGGAGGAAACCAAGAAAGATTGACAAACCATCCATGGGCTGACATCCATCCGGATTGGTCTCCCGACGGAACGAAGATCGCATTCGCATCCAGAAGAGACACCGGCCGTTATCAAATCCACGTAATGGATCCCGATGGAAAGAACGTGATTAGACTCACAGAGGGACTGGGGCAGAAGGGGCATCCGGACTGGTCTCCCGATGGGCGAAAGATTGCGTTCACCGTCGACAATAGGGGAAAATATCATATTGCCGTGTTGGACGTCGATGAAAATAATCGTAAAAAGCTTATAGACCAGGCGGCCGTTCCAGCATGGTCTCCGGATGGGGCAGAGATTGCATTCGTTTCTTGGAGAGATGGAGGCCATGACATCTACCTGGTAGGCGCTGACGGACAGGGGCTTAAAAGAGTGACGCACGATTTAACGCGCAAATGGGCCCCATCGTTTTCTCCCGATGGACGGCGGATAGCATACGTGGTGCATAAGCACCTCACACTCGGTCAGATCTATGTGGTGGGTGTGGATGGTAAAAAGCCGGTGAGGCTTACGCCCAATGATAAGAATTATTGGGGCCCCGCATGGTCTCCCGATGGACAGATGATTGCATATAATGTTTACGAGGACGGGGATTCTGGCACGATTCACTTGATGGCTTCCGATGGAAGATATATCAGGCAACTTAGCGATGGCCGTAATGCGCGCGATTCCGAGCCCGACATTAACCCGCTGGGATTAGCTGTATTTCCGGCTTCCAACGAAAGCACAACTTGGGGCAAGCTGAAGATAATCGAGCTTAACCGCCGTTAGATTGCGCGATTATCTTTTGAACGCCGAATTGTGATAGCGAGGACAATACAGCGCTGCTTTTGGTTTTTGTAGGGAATAACGATCGTTATTCCCTACGCCGATATTTGCGAATTAAACGGAATTGACATACAAGAATCAGTTTCAAGGAAACGGAGTTGTTGGAAATAGGTTTTCAAACCGGCTCTGAAAACTCCGCCAGCGTTGACGGCGTCACAAAACGGTTGGCGGCGTGTCCCATAATCACCCGTACTTGCGCCTAAAGCGAGTTCTTTCATTTCTCATTTTTCCACGACTATGGAAGACAAAAATGCGATCCAGACTGAGAGCTAATTGTCTACTGTTTGCGGTGCTGTGCATCTGTCTGGTGAGTGAGGAACTGTGGTTGAGAAACGTGCTCGCCTCCAACGCTGGCCGAATTGCCTTTACATCCTTAAGAGATGGCAATCCTGAAATCTACGTAATGGATGGCGATGGAGGGAACCAAGAAAACCTGACAAACCATCCAGCGTACGACCTCGACCCGGATTGGTCTCCCGACGGGACGAAGATTGCGTTCACTTCCGATAGAGACGGCGACCATTTTCAAATCCACGTTATGGACGCCGATGGAAACAACCCGATTAGACTCACAGATGGACCGGGGGAGAAGCGGCATCCAGACTGGTCTCCCGATGGGGGTAAGATTGCGTTCACCGTCGACGATACGGTAGACAGTATCGCCGTGATAGATGTCGATGGTAGAAATCGTGAGATGCTTGAATTCCATGCGTGGAAACCATCATGGTCTCCGGATGGAAAACAGATTGCATTCGTGTCTTGGAGAGACGGGGTCGGGGAGATTTACGTGATAGGAGTTGGCGGACAGGGGCGCAAAAGGGTGACGCACGATTTCGCGCCTAAACATCACCCATCGTTTTCTCCCGATGGGCGGCGGATAGCATACGAGGCGGAGCACGAAGGATTCTCTCACATCTTTGTGGTGGGGGTGGATGGTAAAAATAGGGCGAGGCTAACGCACAATGAAGAGAATCATTGGGGCCCCGCATGGTCGCCGGATGGGGGAGTGATCGCGTATTTTGTCTGGCACGGCGGCTGGGCCCACCGCACGATTCACTTGATGGCTTCCAATGGAAGATATATCAGGCAACTTAGCGAAGGCGGTGATGCGTTCGATTACGAGCCCGACATTAGCCCGATGGGATTGGCCGTGTTCCCCGCTTCCAAAACAGGCACAACTTGGGGTAGGCTCAAAATCCCGTTTGAAAATTAGAAGATAAGGACGTTATTTGGCATTTGGAGTCCAATTTTCTGCGGGAGATCAATCGATCAAGAAAAGGCTGGTGCGCAGAAGATTAGCTATGGAGCTCTACCGCACTCGCTATCCACTCGCTTGCTGGATTTCTATGGGATTTCTATCGCCTTCGCTGTTCGCTCAGTTGATCACTCGTTATTCACTCGCTTGATTGCACCCTACGAGCTTACTATTGCGCTTAGTACCCACTCGCTTGATTGCACCCTACATGAATTTCAGTCATAGCGAGAATGTAAAGAGACTCTAGAATTAGAGAACCCGATAAAGGAGAATATGTCCGATGAATAGCGTCAGCCCGATTTTGAGAAGATGCCTGTTTCTACCGATTTTGGCGTTAATGGTTGCGTCCGACAGCGCGGCGCAGGAATTGGACTTGAGAATCGTCTTTTCATCGAACCGCGGCGGCAACTGGGACATATACTCCATGGACATGCACGGAAACAACCTCCTCCAACTCTCTGACGACCCGGTATCCGATGAATATCCCGCGTGCTCGCCGGATGGGAGACGGATTGCGTTCAATTCAAATCGCGGCCTTACACCCGAACTGTATGTGATGAACAGCAATGGCAAGAACGCGATCAGACTTACCCATGACAGTTTTCAAAAGGGGCGTCCAAGTTGGTCGCCGGATGGAAAGAGGATTGTTTTTGCATCATTTCGTTTGCCCGCTGCCAACTGGGAAATCTACGCAATAGGCGCCGATGGAGAAAATGAGATAAATTTGACACAACACAAAGAGCCTGATTTGTCACCGAGTTGGTCGCCGGATGGAAACGAGATTGCGTTTGTCTCCATGTTTGACGGCGGCGCGTTCGGTTCTCATCATATTTTCGTGATGAACGCAAACGGAAAGGGAAGGCGCAATCTCACCGGTGACACCGGCCTGGTAAACAGTTTCGATCCTACTTGGTCGCCGGATGGAAGGAAGATTGCATTCAGGTCGCTGTTCAACTTGGAGAGTTATGAAATTTACGTGATGAACGCCGAGGGGAAAGAGTTAGAGCGGCTTACGGAAGAGAGTAACAGCAGCATGCCAGCCTTTTCACCGGATGGGAGTAAAATTGCGTTTGTGTCAATGCGTGAAGGAGGTACCGATATTTATTTGATGGACGCCAACGGGATGAACGCCGTCAATCTCACGAGAAGTCCGCCCGGAACCGCGAGCACGTCTCCTTCCTGGCTGCCCCGTGCATTGGCAGTCAACCCGAAAGGAAAGTTGCCGATATCTTGGGGAGTACTCAAACGGACCGGGCACCCGTGATGTCAACGAACTCGGTGCTGACGCTTAAACACGGCATTGGCAAGATATAGAGAGTACTCAATAGTCATTCCAATTGAGAATTACACATTTAGGACTAGACTGTTCGATATGTAGAATCGTAGTTACTGCGCATCTTTTTTGGCAGCAGATTTTGCTCGCGATATGAGGTCGCACCTACAGGTATAGAACCCGACAAAAGGAGAGAATGACGGATGAATAACGTCAGCCCGCTTTTGAGGAGATGCCTATTGCTGCTACTATTGGCGTTAATGGTTGCGTCCGACAGCGCGGCGCAGGGATTGGACTCGAGAATCGTCTTTGCATCGAACCGCAACGGAGATTGGGACATTTACTCTATGGACGTGAACGGAGAAAACCTCCTCCAACTCACCAACCACCGGACTTCTGACGAATATCCCGCTTGGTCGCCGGACGGGAAAAGGATTGCGTTCAATTCCAATCGCGGCCTGTCACCTGATCTGTATGTGATGGACAGCGACGGCAAAAACGCGATCAGGCTCACCCGTGACGGTCGTTCAAAAAGCCGCCCGAGTTGGTCGCCGGATGGCGCGAGGATTGCCTATTCATCTTTCCGTTTGGAGATTGGCAACTATGAAATCTACGTGATGGACGCCGATGGGAACAACGAGATAAACTTGACAAACCACAAGTGGAACGATGTTAATCCGAGCTGGTCGCCGGATGGAAGAGAGATGGCGTTTGAGTCCTTCCGTACCGGCGGCTTTAATGATCCCACTCATATCTTCGTGATGAATGCGGACGGAACGGAAAGGCGTAATCTCACCGCCGACACCCACCTAAGGTTCAATTCCGCTCCCAGTTGGTCGCCGGATGGACACAAGATTGTTTTCAGTTCGAAGTTCAACTTAGCGGGTCATGACCTTTTCGTGATCACCGCTGACGGGAAGGAGTTAGAACAGCTTACGGACGGACCGCGTAGCAGCTGGTCACCGGTCTATTCGCCGGATGGGAGAAAAATTGCCTTTGTGTCAACGCGTGACGGAGATAGAGATATTTATTTGATGGACGCCAACGGGAGGAACTCGGTCAATCTCACAGAAAGTGCGCCCGGTACCGGGAACACATCTCCTTCCTGGCTGCCCCGTGCCTTGGCAGTCAACCCGAAAGGAAAGTTGCCGATATCTTGGGGCGTTCTCAAACGAACCGGGAACCCGCGATGATGGCATGAAAGCGATAGGCGCCCACTCATTATGGAGATTTCAAAGGACGAATTTCCGGACATTTAAGTCATCGCCAGGAATTACAGAATCAAAGTTGCCGCCTGCAAAATCTTAGTCATACGCCACCGTTAGTTTTCTTAAGAATAAAATATTAATCGCGCGGATTTCCCGGAAGTCAAGCGTCTGAATAAGGAGTGCGATAGAACGTTTCGCTGTCAATTTACGCATTGCAAACACAATCTAACAGATTGTGCTACAAGGGTGCCAACCTAGGTTTGAAAATTCTCTAGAAGTGAAGAACCCGACAGAAGGAGAATATGACCGATGAATCACGTAAGCCCGCCTTTGAGGAGAAGCTTGTTTTTACTGATTTTTGCGTTAACGGTCGCGTCGGACAGCGCGGCGCAGGGATTGGACTCGAGAATCGTCTTTGCATCGAACCGCGACGGAGATTGGGACATTTACTCCATGGACGTGAACGGAGAAAACCTCCTCCAACTCACCAACCACCGGACTTCTGACGAATATCCCGCTTGGTCGCCGGACGGGAAAAGGATTGCGTTCAATTCCAATCGCGGCCTGTCACCTGATCTGTATGTGATGGACAGCGACGGCAAAAACGCGATCAGGCTCACCCGTGACGGTCGTTCAAAAAGCCGCCCGAGTTGGTCGCCGGATGGCGCGAGGATTGCCTATTCATCTTTCCGTTTGGAGGTTGGCAACTCGGAAATCTACGTGATGGACGCCGATGGCAATAACGAGACAAACTTGACAAACCACAGGTGGAACGACAATAAGCCGAGTTGGTCGCCAGATGGAAACAAGATGGCGTTTGAATCCTCCCGTACCGGCCTCTTTAATGATCCTAGGCACATCTTCGTGATGAATGCGGATGGAACGGAGAGGCGCAATCTCACCGACGACACCCACCTGAGGTTCAATTCCGCTCCCAGTTGGTCGCCGGATGGACGCAAGATTGCTTTCAGCTCGAGGTTCAACATAGCGGGTGATGACCTTTTCGTGATCACCGCCGACGGGAAGGAGTTGGAGCAGCTTACGGACGGGCCGGGTACCAGCAGATTACCAGTCTATTCGCCGGATGGGAGAAAAATCGCCTTTGTGTCCGGTCGTAGAGAAGATTCCAATATTTATTTGATGGACGCCAACGGGACGAACGCGGTCAAACTTACGAAACGCGCGCCCGGTACCGGGAACACATCTCCCTCCTGGCTGCCCGGTGCATTGGCAGTCAACCCGAAAGGAAAGTTGCCCATATCTTGGGGTATGGTCAAATGGACCGGGAACCCGCGATGATGTCTATGAACTCGGCGGCGAGACCTAAGCACATTCCATAGCATTGTGCTTTGAGAGCCGGATCGTATTATGTGATGTCGTTACGCGCCAATGCGAAGACGATTGACTTAATAAATATCTAAATGTGGAGCAGACGGGCCGCTCCAAGGCATTTGCCCGGGTTGCCTTGTAGCGGTCATCTTGGTAGGGCACCCATTGAAGGAGAAAAGCATGAGATTCAAACCGGTCGATAGACTCTTGCGTCTGATGGTACTATCCAATCTCTTGGTGATCGGGGCGCTGTTGGAGTTAACCGGACATGCCGCGCACCACAAACCGCAGATTGCGTTCACTTCCGGGAGAGACGGAAATTCCGAAATCTATGTGATGGATGCGGATGGCAAAAATCAGAGAAACCTAACGAATCATCCTGCCGGCGACTCTCAGCCGTCATGGTCTCCGGACGGCAAAAAGATTGCATTCATATCCAATAGAAATGGCGGCAATATTCAGATTTTCGTGATGGATAGCGACGGACAAAACCCGGCAAGATTAACTGACGAAGTGTGGGACATGAATCCTGCATGGTCTCCTGACGGTCGAAAGATTGCATTTACCGGCTACAAAGATGCGGGGCTTGGGGATGGAACATGGAACACCGATATCTACGTCATGAACCCGGACGGAACGAGTCGCAAGCGGCTAACCCGCGTTCCCGGGAATAACTCCTATCCATCTTGGTCGCCGGACAGTCAAAAGATTGCATTCGTGAGCTCCGGAAACGGCGCTTCTGAAATCTACGTGATGAACGCGAATGGCACAAAACAGAAAAGACTAACCCACGATGGCGTTCGCGAGAACAAGCGTGAACCCTCGTGGTCTCCGGACGGTCAAAGCATCGCTTTCGTGTACAACGATTTGCGCTCGATTCAAATTTATGCAATGGATACGGAAGGTGAGAATCAGCGAAAGTTGACGGACGGCGAGTACGACTGGAGCCCGGCGTGGTCCCCTGACGGCGGGATGATCGCATACGAGTCTTGGAGAGCGCCCGACCGCATAAGCGAAATCCACCTGATGACGGCCGATGGCAAGTACCTCAAACAACTCAGCGGCTTGCACGAACGCGGCGATTGGGACCCGGACTGGCTTGATCCTTCATCGCTTAATGTTGCCGCTGAAGGAAACAGAATCACAATTTGGGGCAGGCTGAAGAAACTCGCGCCCAACATTCGGTAGGCGATGCGAGTATTGGTCCGGAGTCAATTGAACAGTCAACCGTAGGAGCGATCTCCGGCTCAAGGCCGCGATTCGGAGATCGCTCCTACAAAAGAGGTGGAATAGATTGCAGGACTACGATCCCGATTCCGCGAGTCCGATCCGTGTAAATCTGTAGTTGAATCGACCATAATGGTCGGTAGCGCGTCCAAACAGTAACCGTGCAGCCGATCAATTGATCCTACCGGGTCGGCCGATCAGGTTTATTGTGCCAGCCCCGTGAGTCTTAAAGATGTGGCGAGACGACAACTGAGGAGGACAAAATGCGAATCAAACTGGCAGCCAGATTTCTACTGTTTGCGGTGTTGTGCGCACCTCTGACGAGTGTAGACGTATTGTTGAGAGAAGGATTCGCCGCGCAGAACTCACGGATTGTCTTTTCAACCACGAGACACCACCGCACCGAGATTTATGTGATGGACGCCGACGGGGGCAACCAAGAACGACTAACTGACAATCGAGCGTATGACAGTTATCCGACATGGTCTCCCGACCGGGAGAATATTGCGTTTGTGTCCGACCGAGCCGGTGGCTGGCCTCAAATCTACGTGATGGACGCCCGAGGAAAGCGCGCGATTAAACTGACAGATACACCGGGAGGAAAGGGGGATACGGACTGGTCTCCCGACGGGGAGAAATTAGCATTCACCTCATGGGATGGAGAGGATAGGCAGACTTCCCGTATCACCGTAATGGATGCAGACGGAAAAAACGCCTTCAAACTGACCGAGGGGCAGGAACCGTCATGGTCGCCCAGTGGTCGAAGGATCGCATTCACGTCCGGGAGAGAATTTGACGATCAGATTTTCGTGATAGGCGTTAACGGTGGAAAACGAGAAAGAGTGACAAAATCTAAGGCGATCAAGGGTACGCCGGCATGGTCTCCCGACGGGAAACGAATTGCATACATGGCTCTGACTTTGGAAGATGGATTCTATCAAATCTATGTAATTGGGGAGGATGGGAAAGACCGGGTGAGGCTTACGCACAATCTGGAACATCATATGGATCCCACATGGTCTCCGGATGGACGGCAGATAGCGTATGTGTGGGGGCCTAATATTTTCGTGAACCCCCCGGCAAAGATTCGCTTGATGACCGCCGATGGGAAATATATCAAGCAACTTAGCGGTGACCACAACGGGAACGAATATTACCCCGACTTTGGCCCGGTTAGCCTAGCTGTGTCCCCGGCATCCAACAAAGCCATAACTTGGGGGAAATTGAAGAAACGGGCGCCCGAAATCCGATAAGCGATGCGAATTTCGAATTTACAGGCGATTGGAATCCTCGCCGGCGTCGAGGCCGCCATAAAACAGTTGGGAGTTCGTCCAAACAGCACCCGCGCGCCCGCGCTCAAAGCAAGTTTCTGTAATGCTCATTCGCCCCAAAACTAAGGAGGACAATATGCAATTCAAACTGGCGGTTAGATTTCTCCTGTTTGCAGGACTGTGCGTCAGTCTGACTACCGGAAAACCGGTGTCGAAACTCGCGCTCGCCTCCAATACCGGTCGAATTGTCTTTACATCCTTGAGGGACGGCAACGCTGAAATCTATGTCATGGATGCCGATGGAGGAAACCAGGAAAACCTGACAAACCATCTAGCGTATGACGTTGATCCGGATTGGTCGCCCGACGGAACAAAGATTGCATTCGAGTCTTGGAGAGACGGGACCGGTGACATTTACGTAATGGACGCCGATGGAAAGAACGTGATTAGACTCACGGATGGACCTGGGACGAAGAGTCATCCAGACTGGTCTCCCGATGGGAAAAAGATTGCGTTCTCCGTCGACGATTTGTTAGATCATATCGACGTGATCGATGCCGACGGTAGAAATCGCGAGAAGCTTGCAGACCGGGCGAGGTATCCATCATGGTCTCCGGATGGTAAGCAGATTGCCTTCGTGAACGGTGAGATTTACGTGATAGGCGATGGCGGACAGGGGCGTAAAAGGGTGACGGACGATTTAGGAGGTAAATCGAGCCCATCGTTTTCTCCCGACGGGAGGCGGATAGCATACGATGTGGAGCACGAAGGAATCGGTCACATCTTTGTGGTGGGGGCGGATGGTAGAAATCGGGTGAGGCTTACGCACAATGAAGAACATCATTGGGGCCCCGCATGGTCTCCTGATGGACAAGTGATCGCATACCATGTTTGGGACGGCCTTTGGGGCCCAGCAAGATTCACTTGATGGCCTCCAATGGCAGATATATTAGGCAACTTAGCCATGGCGACAATGCGCGCGACCTGGGGCCCGACATCAGCCCGTTGGGATTAGCAGTGTCACCCGCTTCCAACAAAAGCACAATTTGGGGCAGGCTAAAGACTCGCACTTCCGACCTCCCGTAATTTGTGCGATTATTTCATGAATCTTGAAAATGTGGGAAATACGGCGGTGTAGGTCATTAATATTCGCATCAGCGTCGAGGGCGTTGATTTATCGCCGCTGGCGCTAAAATCCTGTTAGTTTGCTTTTCGTTTTTTCACAACCAAGGAGGACAAAATGCGGTTTAAACTGGCAGCCAGATTTCTACTGTTTTCGGTGCTGTGCGCACCTCTGACGAGTGTAGACGTATTGTTGAAAGAAGGATTCGGCGCTCAGAACTCGCGGATTGTCTTTTCAACCGCGCGACACCACCGCACAGAAATTTATATAATGGACGCCGACGGGGGCAACCAAGAACGACTAACTGACAATCGAGCGTATGACGATCAGCCGACATGGTCTCCCGACCGGGAGAATATTGCGTTTGTTTCCGATCGAAACGGCGGTGTGCGTCAAATTTACGTAATGGACGCCCGCGGCAAGCGCGCCATCAAACTGACAGATACAGCCGAGGAAAAGGGGGATCCGGACTGGTCTCCCGACGGCGAGAGAATAGCATTCACTTCTTGGGATGGACAGGATTGGTGGAGCCGTGAGAATCCACGCATCTCCGTGATGGATGCAGACGGAAAAAACGCCTTCAAACTGACCGACGGGGAGCACCCGTCATGGTCGCCCGACGGTCGGAGGATTGCATTCACGTCCGGGTACGATCGGGATGATCACATTTACGTGATAGACGCTAACGGAGGCAGACGAAAACGAGTGACGAAATCCAGGGCGGTCAAGAGCATGCCGGCATGGTCTCCCGACGGGAAACGAATTGCTTACATGGCTACGGACGATGGAACTCTTCACATCTTTGTGATTGGGGCGGATGGAAAAAATCGGGTGAGGCTGACGCACAATCCAGAGCACCATATGGACCCCACATGGTCTCCGGATGGTCGGCTGATAGCGTATGTGTGGGGACCCGATATTCTCCTAAACCCCCCGGCAAAGATTCGCTTGATGACCGCCGATGGGAATTACATCAAACAACTTAGCGGTGAGCACAACGGGAACGAATATTACCCCGACTTCGGCCCGGTTAGCCTAGCTGTGTCCCCGGCATCCAACAAAGCCATAACTTGGGGGAAATTGAAGAAACGGGCGCCCAATCTCCGATAAGCGATGCGAATACCGCATGAACTCGGGATTGGAAACCGCTTCGGCGTCGGGGCCGGCACGTCATGGGTGGGATCGCGTCCAAACAGCGCCGAGGAACAAAGCGTGTTAATGTAATGCTCATTTGACCCAAAACCAAGGAGGGAAGAATGCGATTCAGACCGGTTGCTGGATTTCTACAGTTTGCAGGGTTGTGCGTCATTCTGACGAGTGTGAACATGTCCTTGAGAGAGGGACATTCCGCGCCGAACTCACGAATTGTTTTTACATCCACGAGACATCACAGCGCCGACATTTTTGTCATGGATGCCGATGGGGGCAATCAAGAAAGATTGACAATCAAGAGCGCGCGCGACGCCCATCCGTCATGGTCGCCCGACCGGATGAAGATTGCGTATGTTTCCAACATAGGCGGCGGGGGGCATCAAATCTACGTCATGGATGCCAGCGGCAAGGGTGCGGTTAAACTGACAGACGGACCGCGGGGGAAAGGGGATCTAGACTGGTCTCCCGACGGGGAGAAAATAGCATTCACCTCATGGGAAGGTCAGCACCGGCCGACATGGGAGAATCCCCGCATCTCCGTGATGGATGCGGACGGAAACAATCCCTTCAAACTTACAGACGGGCAGGATCCTTCATGGTCGCCCGATGGTCAAAGGATCGCATTCGCCTCCGGGAGGAATATTGACGATCAGATTTTCGTGATTGGCGTTGATGGACGCAAACGAGAAAGTGTGACAAAAGATTGGGCGATCAAGGGTACGCCGGCATGGTCTCCCGACGGGAAACGCATTGCATACATGGCTCTAAAAGATGAATTCTCTCATATCTATGTGATAGGGGCGGATGGTAGAAATCGGGTGAAGCTTACGCACAAGGACGAGTATCACATGGACCCCACATGGTCTCCCGATGGACGGCTGATAGCCTACGTGTGGGGACCTCATATTCACGTAAACCGCCCGGCGAAGATTCGCTTGATGACCGCCGATGGGAAATATATCAAGCAACTTAGCGGTGAGCACAACGGGAACGAATATCACCCCGACTTTGGCCCGGTTAGCCTAGCTGTGTCTCCCACTGCCAAAACAAGCACAACTTGGGGGAGATTGAAGAAACTGGCGCCCACGCTTCGACAAGCGATGCAAATATCGTATTGACGGGTGATTGGAATCCTCGCCGGCGTCGAGGCCGTCACGCCATGGGTGGGAGCGCGTCCAAAGGGCACTCGCGCGCAAAACACGTTAATGTACTGCTCATTTGACCCGCGACAGAGGAGGAAAACATGCGATTCGGACGCACACTCGTATGGTTTATCGGGTTAACCGTGATTCTGTTAAGTGGGGGCTTGTGGCTAAAAACCGGACTTGCTTTCAACACAAATCGAATTGCTTTTACATTCTATTCGCAACCTGACTTCTCTGACGTCTATGTCATGGACGCCGATGGAGGAAACCGGGAAAACCTGACAAATAATCCAGCGTATGACTACGATCCGGATTGGTCTCCCGACGGGACGAAGATTGCATTCACTTCCACCAGAAACGGCGGATCTCAAATCTTCGTCATGGACGCAGATGGAAAGAACCAGATTGAATTGACAGATGGACCGCGGTATAAGTCAACCCCGGACTGGTCTCCCGATGGGACGAAGATTGCATTCACCGTTGACGATAGGGAAGATTATATCGCCGTTATGGATGCCGATGGAGAGAATCGCGAGAGGCTGATAGACCAGGCGAGAGAGCCATCATGGTCTCCCGATGGGAGTGAGATTGCATTCATGTCCCGGAGAGCTGGCGGGCAATCGTATCATATCTACGTGATAGACGCTGACGGACAGGGACTTAGAAGGGTGACGCATCATTTATCGGGTGCGGAAAGACCGGCGTTTTCTCCTGACGGAAAACGGATTGCCTACCAAGCCAAGGACGAATCGTTCTCTCACATTTTTATGGTGAACGCTGATGGTACCGATCCCAAGAGGCTGACGCAGAATCAACAGAATCATGGAGACCCTGCATGGTCTCCCGGCGGAAAGAGGATCGCATATACGTTCTTCCGGGATCCTAACCGTGATGGCGCTTCAACGATACACTTGATGACCGCCGATGGACAATATCTTGAGCTACTTAGCGCTGTCGATGATGCGTACGATTCTCAGCCCGACTTTCTGCCCGTCGGATTAGCTGTGTCCCCCACTTCCAAGGCAGCCGCAACCTGGGGCAGGTTGAAGAAACTCGCGCCCGAGCTTCCATAATCTGCGCGAATTTCGTATGAATGGACTAGGTCATCGGAATCCTCGCCGGCGTCGAGGGCGCCACGTCATGGGTGGGAGTGCTCCAAAACGGCACTCGCGTGCAAAGCACGTTAATGGAATTCTCATTTCACCCACAACCAAGGAGGACAAAATGCGATTCAGACGGATAGCAAGGTGTCTCCTGATTGCAGGACTGTGCGTCTATCTTGTTAGCGGGGAGTTGTGGTCAAGACATGGACTCGCCTCACAGATGCCACGGATTGTATTTTCGCACCTGGGATTTGACAACTTTGAAATCTATGTAATGGACGCCGATGGAGGAAACCGGGAAAATTTGTCGAACCATCCAGTGGACGACATGGATCCGGATTGGGCGCCCGACGGGACGAAGATCGCGTTCGTTTCCAACCGACACGAAGGCGTTGACCAAATCCATGTGATGGACGCCGACGGTAAGAACCAGATTAGGCTGACATACGGACCGCGGGAGAAGCGGTTTCCGGACTGGTCGCCCGATGGGGGTAAGATTGCGTTCACCGTCCGCGATGCGGAACCCCATATCGCCGTAATGGATGCCAACGGAAACAATCGTGTGAGATTTGAAGACCACGCAACGGAGCCATCATGGTCTCCGGATGGGGGACAGATTGCATTCCTATCTTGGAGAGATGGGAACCATGAAATTTACGTGAAAGACGTTGACGGAGGGGGACTTGAAAAGGTGACAAACGGGCACAGCCCATCGTTTTCTCCCGACGGACGGGGAATTGCATACTATGAGGGGCACGAAGGATTCAGACACGTCTACGTGATGGAGGCGAATGGAAAAAATCAAAACAGGCTCGCGCAAAATCAAGGGCATCATTCGCACCCCGCGTGGTCTCCGGATGGAGAGACGATTGCGTATGCGGTCTACAAAGATGTTTTTTTTCGTGACGCCAAGATTCACTTGATGACCTCAGACGGAGAATATATTATGCAACTCAGCGACAACCACCATGGGATCGATTACCAGCCCGACTTTGGCCCGGTAGGAGTAGCCGTTTCGTCCACAGCGGTGTCTCCCGCATCCAAAAAAACCACAGTTTGGGGTAGGCTCAAAATCCCGTTTGAATAATGGAAGATAAAGACACTATTTGGCATTTGGAGTCCTGTTTTTTGCCGGAGTTCTGTCGCACGGGATATGCTTTCGCGCGAGTCAGAAAAGGCTGGTGCGCAGAAGATCAGCTATGGGACCTCTACCGCACTTGCTATCCACTCGCTTGCTGGATCTCTATCGCGTTCCCTGTCCAGTCACTTGATCACTTGCTATCCACTCGCTTGATTGCACCCTACGTAAAATTCAGTTGATCATTGTTCGTCCCGTTGGCCGCACCCTACACTCCTGTGTTTCAATCAGCCTGTAAGGCGATTTCTTTATGTCTGAAGAATTGCCGCGTCTGACAGCTAATAGCGAGAACGTAGTGAGACTCTAGAAGTGATGAACCCGAAAAAGGAGAATGTGAGCGGTGAATAAAGTCAGTCTATTCTTGAGAAGATGCCTATCTCTACTGCTGTTGACGTTTACGATTACGTCACACGGCATAGCGCAGCGGTTCGAACCGAGAATCGTCTTTGCATCAAACCATGATGGCAACTGGAATGGCAACTGGGACATCTACTCCATGGACGTAAACGGGGACAATCTCGTCCAACTCACCGACCATCCGGGATCCGATAATCATCCTTCCGGTTCGCCGGATGGCAAAAGGATAACGTTCACGTCGCGACGCGGCCTCACGCCCGATCTGTATGTGATGGACAGCGACGGCAATGACGTGATCAGACTTACCCAAGACAATTTTGGCGAAGCCCGCTCCAGTTGGTCGCCGGATAGCAGGAAGATTGCCTTCGCGTCATTCTGCAAACTCAACTGCGACATCTTCACCGTGGACGCCAACGGAGCAAATCGGACAAGGGTGGCAGAACACGAGATGCAGGATGTCGAACCGGCTTGGTCGCCCGATGGAAGCAAGATTGCGTTTGTCTCCGCTCCCAACTTCGGCGCGCTGGATCCTCGGCATATTTTCGTGATGAACGCGGATGGAACGGAAAGGCGCAATCTCACCGGCGACACCAACCTAAAATACAATCACAATCCCTCTTGGTCGCCCGATGGACGCAAGATTGTTTTCCAATCGCAGCGCCCCTTCGAGGGTTATGACATTTACGTCATCACTGCCGAAGGAAAGAATTTAAAGCAGCTTACGCAAGAGGGCAATAACAGAATGCCGGCCTATTCCCCGGATGGCAGAAAAATCGCCTTTGCGTCAAGCCGCGAAGGAGATTTTAATATTTACCTGATGGATACCAACGGAAGGAACGCAGTCAAACTCACGGCAACCCCTCCCGGCACCGAGAGCATATCTCCTTCCTGGTTGCCTAGCCCATTGGCAGTGTTCCCAAACGGAAAGTTGCCGACATCTTGGGGAGTTCTCAAGCGGAGCGGTAACCCGTGATGATGTTTATGGCGCTAGGCGACCGGGCAGGTCATTGAAAATCTAGCCAGCGCCGAGTGCGTCGGTTAATGGTTGGGGGCGCGTTCAAACAGTACCCCCGCACGACCTCGAAACCGGTTCTTTACTGTACATCTTACGCGCAGCTAAGAAGGGGAAAATGCGATTCGGACGCACACTTGTGTCGTTTATCGGGTTAACCGCGATGCTGATAAGCGGGGGATTGTGGTCGAGAAATGCGTTCGCCGTTCAGATGCCACGGATTGTTTTTTCAGCCCTGAGATTCGACAACTGGGAAATCTATGTAATGGACGACGATGGCGGAAACCGGGAAAACCTGACAAACCATCCTGTGGACGACATGGATCCGGATTGGTCGCCTGACGGGACAAAGATTGCGTTCGTTTCCAACCGAAACGACGCCATATTTCAGGTCTATGTTATGGACGCCGATGGAACGAACCAGATTAGACTGACGTATGGACCGCGGCGGAAGCAAGATCCGGACTGGTCTCCCGATGGGGGTAAGATTGCGTTCACCGTCTACCCGGATCGCTTCGAAGATGAAGAGCGGGATCCTCATATCGCCGTGATGGATGCTAATGGAAATAATCGCAAAAGGTTTGAAGGCCAGGCGAGCGAACCATCTTGGTCTCCGGATGGGGGTGAGATTGCATTCGTTTCGTGGAGGGATGATAACCATGGAATTTACATGATGGGCGCTGACGGACAGGGGTTTAAACAGGTCACGCCCGAATTATCGGGTGGACACAACCCATCGTTTTCACCCGACGGAGAACGAATTGCATACTACGGGTCGCACGACGAATTGAGGCACATCTATGTGGTGGGGACGGATGGTAAGAACCTCAAGAGACTTACGCGCAATCAGGCGCATCATTCGCACCCCACGTGGTCTCCGGACGGAGGAACGATTGCGTATGCGGCCTATGAGGATCTTTTTTTCCGCGACGCAAGAATTCACTTGATGACCGCGGACGGGAAATATCTCAAGCAACTTAGCGATGACCATAACGGCCTCGATTTTCAACCCGACTTTAGCACGAAAGGACTAGCCGTGTCCCCCACCGCCGTGTCTCCCGCATCCAAGACAGCCACGCTATGGGGCAGGCTGAAGAATCTTGAACTTAACCGCCGTTAGTTTGCGCGCATAGCTAATGCACTTATACCATTTCGCTTGAATAAAAGTGCATTTGATGCCTTAACCATATCGTTTCCTTATTCCGTAGGCGGGAATCAAAGGAGTGGATAACGACCGCGATAGAGATCCCCTTGCCCCGCTGAATTTGCGCAGAAGGCGACTTCTTATTCTGCTTCACGCGGGTTTCTTTTACCTGATTCACGCGATTAATGCACAAGCATTTTAAAGAAATGGTATTAGGTTTCCGATGATGCGGAAGGCCAATTACGGGATGGGTCATTGAAAGCTTTCCCGCTTCAAGGTCTTCATTAAATGGTTGGAAGTGCGGCTAAACAGCGCCCGCGCGTAAAGCAAGTTACTGCAATTCTCATCTGACCTACAGCCAAGGGGGAGAAAATGCGTTTCAAGTTGATACCTAGGTTTCTGCTATTGGCGGGGTTATGCGCCCCTCTGGCGAGCATCGAGCTGTGGTTAACACGAGGACTCGCCGCACAGAAGCCGCGGATTGTGTTCTCAACCCTACGATTCGACAACTATGAAATCCATGTAATGGACGACGATGGAGGAAACCGGGAAAACTTGACAAACCATCCTGTGGACGACAGGGATCCGGATTGGTCGCCTGACCGGACAAAGATTGTGTTCGTTTCCAACCGAAACCTGGGCGTTGACCAAATCTATGTGATGGACGCCGACGGTCAGAACCAGATTAAACTGACGTATGGACCGCGGCGAAAGCGGGATCCGGACTGGTCTCCCGATGGGGGTAAGATTGCGTTCACCGTCCATGCAGATTGGAAAGACGATTTGTTTCCTCATATCGCCGTCATGGATGCCGGCGGACAGAATCGTGAGCGGTTTGAAGACCATGCGATGCAGCCGTCATGGTCTCCCGATGGGAAGAAGATTGCATTCGTGTCTTGGAGAGGTGGGCACAACGAAATTTACACGATAGGCGCTGACGGACAGGGGGTTGAAAGGATGACACACCATTTGGAAGGTAAATGGAGCCCAACGTTTTCTCCCGATGGACGACAGATTGCATACATGGCGAAGCACGAAGGATTCCTCCACATCTATGTTGTGGGGGCGGATGGCAAAAATCCCATGAGACTTACGCATAATCAAGAGTACCATTATCACCCCACATGGTCTCCTGATGGAAAGAGGATTGCATACGCGAGTTCCGATAATAATCAAAATTTTTTCCACAACGCAAAGATACACTCGATGACCGCTGACGGAAAACATCTCGAGCAACTTAGCGATGAGCATGACGGGCTCGATTTTCAACCCGACTTTAGCCCGGTAGGCCTAGCCGCGCCTCCCACCGCTGTGTCTCCCGCTTTCAAGACAGCCACGCTATGGGGCAGGCTGAAGAAACTCGAGTTAAATCGCCGTTAGATTGCGCGAATAGCCTATGAACTTCGTTTTCTTGATGATGGGGGAGGCAAATTACGGGATGGGTCATTGAAAGCCTCCCCGGCGTCGAGGTCGTCACAAAATGGTTGGAAGTGCGGCCAAACAGCGCCCGCGTGCAATGCAAGTTACTGTATTTCTCATCTGACCTACAACTGAGGAGGAGAAAATGCTATTCAAGTTGGTACTTAGATTTCTGCTATTGGCGGGGCTATGCGCACCTCTGGCGAGCGGGGAACTGTGGTTGAGAAACGCGCTCGCCGCAAACTCGGGTCGAATTGTTTTTACATCAAGGAGAGATGGCAACAATGAAATCTATGTTATGGATGCCGATGGAGGAAACCAAGAAAATTTGACAAACCATCCGGCGTACGACGGGGATCCGGATTGGTCTCCCGACGGAACAAAGATTGCGTTCGTTTCCGGTAGAGACGGAAACAGGCGGGCACAAATTTACGTAATGGACGCCGATGGAAGGAACGTGATTAGGCTCACGGATGGACGAGGCGGCAAGGGGGATCCGGACTGGTCTCCCGATGGGAGAAAGATTGCGTTCTCCGTCAGCGATGGGGAAGATTATATCGCCGTGATGGATGCCAATGGTAGAAAGCGTGAGAAGCTTGAAGGCGACGCGATGTGTCCATCATGGTCTCCGGATGGAAAACAGATTGCATTCGTGTACGGTGAAATTTACGTGGTAGGCGTTGGCGGACGGGGGCGCAAAAGGGTAACGCACGATTCGGCACGTAAATGGAGCCCATCGATTTCTCCCGATGGGCGGCGGATCGCATACATGGCGGAGCACAAGGGATTCTATCACATCTATGTCGCGGACTCTGACGGCAAGAATCTCAAGAGGCTTACACACAATGAAGAGAATCATTGGGGCCCCGCATGGTCTCCCGATGGACGCAAAATGGCATATTGGATCTGGGACGGTATCTTGGAGGGAAAACTCCACGGCACGATTCACTTGATGGACGCCGATGGTAGGTATATCAAGCAATTTAGCGATGACCGCAATGCGCGCGATTATCAGCCAGACATTAGCCCGCTTGGATTAGCCGTGTCCCCCGCTTCCGGGACGACCACAACATGGGGCAGGCTGAAGACACTCAAGCCAAATCCCCGTTAGATTGCGCGAATAGCTTGTGCACGTCGATTTCCGATGATGGGGAGGGCGCTACGGGATGGCTCATTGAAAACCTCCCCTGCGCCGAGGTCGTCATTAAATGGTTGGGAGTTTGTCCAAACTGTACCCGTGCAGCCGCTTAAAGCGAGTTGCTTCATTTTTCATTGTGCCACAACGAAGTGGTTCTCTCGGTAGCGCGCCATTATCCTATCGGGATAATTCATTCTGCAAGTAACACCGGTTTTTTCGCTCAATGACTAGCCGTGAAGAGTGTTCCTTCGTGGTTTGGTTTTTACTCCAGAGGATCAAGCGACTGAATAAGGAGCGCGATAGTAAATCCTGTGAGATGTCAATAGAGCATGAATCCTCCCCGCGTCTGCACTCCAGCGGACTGCAATGTCGAGTGTTTCTTGAGAGCGCGCCATTATCTCTGTCGGAATAATTCTTTCAGCAGGTAACACCGGTTTTCACACCTTGGTTAGCTTTGAAAAAGCGTTCCATGTTAGATATTTCCCGTGTCTCGCACTCCAGAGGAGTGCTATGTCAATAGAATCATGATGCGTCCAATCGCCGCACTCCAGCGGAGTGCAATGTGGAGTGTTTCTTGGTAGCGCGCCATTATCCCTGTCGGAATAATTCTTTCAGCAGGTAACACCGGTTTTCACACCTTGGTTAGCTTTGAAAAAGCGTTCCATGTTAGATATTTCCCGTGTCTCGCACTCCAGAGGAGTGCTATGTCAATAGAATCATGATGCGTCCAATCGCCGCGCTCCAGCGGAGCGCAATGTCGAGTGTTTCTTGGTAGCGCGCCATTATCCCTGTCGGAATAATTCTTTCAGCAGGT
>JAPPIK010000049.1 GCA_028820655.1 Candidatus Poribacteria bacterium
TCCGCAAACTAACAGTTTGCGGTACGAGAGTGTTGCTTGCTGAAAGAATTGTTCCGACAGGGATAATGGCGTGATAATAAGTAACACTTTTTCAGAACCAGTCTTAGAGAAGGACATCTGTACCACAATCTGTTAGATTGTGATCCGCAAACTAACAGTTTGCGGTACAAAAGTGTTGCTTGCTGAATGGATTATTCCGACAGGGATAATGGGGCGCTACCAAGTAACACTTTTTCAGAACTAGTCTTCGAGAAGGACATCTGTACCACAATCTGTTAGATTGTGATCGCAAACAAACAGTTTGCGGTACGAGAGAGTTACCTGCTGCTAGAATTATCCCGACAGGGATAATGGCGTGCTACCAAGGAGGAAAAGATGAGATTCAAAGCTGGACGATGCTTGACCGTAGCGCTGATCCTCTCTCTGTTGATCCCAATGCATATAGCTGAACGCGGTTTCGCCGCAGGGAGACCCAAGATAGTCTTCAGTTCGACGAGAGACGGCAACAGCGAAATCTACGTGATGGAAATTGACGGAAGCAACCAGGTCAGACTCACGGATAATTCAGCGGATGACGTAGATCCGTCGTGGTCTCCCGACGGCAGAAGAATTGCTTTTGTCTCCAATAGAAATAACAAGGCTGATCACATTTACGCAATGGATTCCGATGGGGGTAATTTGACGAGACTGACAGACGACGCGGTAAGTCTGGGTCCCACCTGGTCTCCCGACGGAAGAAAGATTTTGTACGTTCGCAACAAAGGGGGTTACCGGCTTTGGGTAATGGACTCCGACGGGCGTAACAAAACACAGTTAACTCACGCGGGAACGAGCGTTTATCCGGCGTGGTCGCCCAACGGCGAACGAATTGCCTTCGCAGCCTTTAAGGCGGGATGGCCCGAAATAATTGTCATGGATTCGGACGGAAAGAATGAGCAAAAACTTACCCAACACATGACCGTTTCGGGACATCCATCGTGGTCTCCGGATGGTCAATGGATCGCGTATGAGTCGCAAGACGGTGCGGGCCAATTTCAAATCTTTGTCGTAAGATCCGATGGGAGCGGTCTTCCGAAAATGCTAACACACAACCTACCGAGTAAATGGCGCCCGGCATGGTCTCCCGTCGGCGGCATGATCGCCTACATGTCGGTAAAACCCGGTCCCATTCAAAAAGAGACGATTCACTTGATGACTGTCGAGGGAAAACACCTTCAACAACTCAGCGAGGAGCACACCGGTTCGGATACCTATCCCGATTGGTATGCTCCGGTAGGATGGTCGGTGTCCCCGGCCGCGAACTTCGTTACCACCTGGGGCGGGATTAAGGCGCCCGCACCGGCCGCGCGATGATGCGGGCGGCACGATTGAGCGATTCTATTCACATTGCACTCCGCTGGAGTGCGGCGATTGGACGCATCGCGACTCTATTGACATCTCACTCCGCTGGAGTGAAAACCAGACGACGAAGGAACACTTTTCACGTCTCGTCATTGAGCGAAAATCGAGTTGCGAAATGTGGGCATCGTATCGTTACGCATAATGGGGTGGTCTGTACCACAATCTGTTAGATTGTGATCCGCAAACTAACAGTTTGCGGTACAAGAGTGTTGCTTGTTGAATGGATTATCCCGACAGGAATAATGGCGCGCTACCAAGGAGGAAAAGATGAAATTCAAAGTTAGACGATGCTTGACTTCCGTGCTTGTCCTCTTTCAGTTGATCCGGATGCTCGTTGCACAAAACGGGCACGCCGCGCTCAGTGGCAAGATTGCCTTCAGTTCCACAAGAGACGGAAACCATGAAATCTACGTGATGGATAGTGACGGCGGCAATCAGAGGAGAGTCACTCACCATCCGGATTTTGACCTGGATCCGTCTTGGTCTCCCGATGGAAAAAAGATAGCGTTTGTTTCCCACAGAGTTGGCGGAACACCACACATTTTCATCATGGATTCCGATGGGGTGAATCCGATAAAACTAACAAAGGGAGGATTGGATCCGGCGTGGTCGCCTGACGGAGTCAAGATTGCGATGACTTACGGCACGGGGAACGATATCGATATTTACGTAATGGACACCGACGGGGGTAACCTGACGCAGTTGACGAATTTAGGATGGAACTATCATCCAACGTGGTCGCCGGACGGGAAACGAATTGCCTACGTAACCTCCAGGAGGCATGGGGGACCCGAAATCTACGCAATGGATCGAGACGGCACCAACGAGGTGCGGCTAACCGGAGATCTGCTGGTTAAGTACCGCCCTTCGTGGTCGCCCGATGGTCAACGGATTGTGTATCATGCGAATCGCGATAAAGCGGTTTCTCAAATTTATGTGGTAGAAGCGGACGGCAGCGGCCGCATAAAAAGACTCACACGCAATGTACCGGCCAAATGGAGCCCTATCTGGTCGCCGGACGGCGGCACAATCGCATACGCGTCGTCGATTCCCTTCAATCAGTCCACGATTCACTTGATGACTGCCGATGGAGTTTACCTTAAGCAACTGAGTGTATTCGAGGAAGGGGTGGAGGGCGATCCCGACTGGGTCGATCCGCTAGGACGGCCGGTGTCCGCAGCCGCGAACTTCGTCACCACGTGGGGCGAGATCAAGAAGCCGGCACCGGTTCTCAGATGACGCGCGCGGTGCGCTTGAAGCTCCGGTTTAATGTCAAGCATGGAGGCAGAAATGTCATTCAAAGCTGGACGATTGGCGGCAACAGCGCTTGTCATCTCCCTGTTAATCCCTATGCACATCCCCAAAAGCGGTTACGCCATCGGCAGACCCAAGATCGCTTTCAGCTCCACGAGAGACGGTGACAGCGAAATCTACGTGATGGATATCGACGGGAGCAACCCGTTAAGACTAACCGTCGACCCTGCACGAGACTACGATCCGTCGTGGTCCCCCGACGGAGAAAAGATTGCGTTTGTGTCCGACAGAGTCAATAAAATGGAACAGATCTACGTCATGGATTCCGACGGGGGTAATCTGAAAAGACTGACGAATGGCGCCGCACATCAGCAACCGGCATGGTCTCCCGACGGAGAAAGGATCGCCTACGTTCGCAACAAAGGCGGCCGTCAGATTGGGGTAATGGACGCCGACGGGAGGAACCAGATACAGTTAACCGAAATAGGAAAGAACAGGGAGCCGACCTGGTCGCCCGACGGGGCACGAATCGCCTTCGTATCCCGCAGGAACGGCGGGCAGGGAATATACGTCATGGATTTGAACGGGAGCAATCAGAAAAGACTCACCCCAAATCAAGCGTTCACGGCTAATCCGGCGTGGTCTCCCGACGGCAAGTGGATCGCGTATGAAGCCGTCGACAAAGAACACAGATTTCAGATCTACGTCGCAAGAGCCGTGGGAAACCCTCATATAGAGAGACTAACGCGCGAGCCGCCCCACAAATTGCAGCCGACGTGGTCCCCGGACGGGAACACGATCGCATACACGTCATGGATTAGTCGTTTTCGCGTCAATCGTAAGACGATTGACTTGATGAGCGCCGAGGGAGAGCATCTTAAACAACTCAGTGAGGAGCACGATGGCGATGACACTTATGCCGATTGGTATGCTCCGATAGGATGGTCGGTGGCTCCGGCGGCGAACTTTATCACCGTGTGGGGCGAGATTAAAAAGCGGACACCGGCTTTAAAGCGATAACGGCAGACCTTAGTCCTGCACGAATTTGGGCGGCGTGAAGGCAATCCCTGTACTGTTTAGTGCACGTAAAGGCTGAAATCGGTCACTGTTGGCGGTATGACTGCGTGATCGCCGATGGCACAAGACTTGCCCTAAGGATTAAGCGGTAAGCGCCTGTTTGAAAAATACTATTTGTGTGCTGCGCAGTGCGCTCTCGACAGAAATGTGCGAGAAAGAAACCGAGTTTTGAAGAAAACACTCGGTTTCGGCACGAATGAATCTATTCGGAATGACTATTCAAACAGGCTCTTGAATGGTGCGCGAGGCGCGCTAGAAACACCACTTAATTGAGAGGGAGGAGATAACGATGTTATTCAAAGTTAGGCTTTCGCTCGGAGCAGCGCTTATTGTGTCCGTGTTCATCCAGATGAACATGGCAGAGAGCGGTTATGCCGCAGGGAGACCCAAGATTGCTTTCAGCTCCACGAGAGACGGAGACAGCGAAATCTACGTGATGGATATCGACGGAGGCAATCACGCCAGACTGACGATTAACCCGGCGCGAGACTATGATCCGTCGTGGTCTCCCGACGGCGGCAGGATTGCGTTCGTCTCCAACAGAAACAGAGGCATCGAACAGATCTTCGTGATGGATGCCGATGGGGATAATGTCACGGAACTGACAGCGGAATGGACACATCAGCAACCGGCGTGGTCTCCCGAAGGAGAAAAGATTGCCTACGTTCGCAACAAAGGCGGCCGGCAGGTTTGGGTCATGGACGCCGACGGAGGTAACCAGAGACGTTTGACTCAAGATGGAAAGAACGAGCTGCCAACCTGGTCTCCCGACGGTCAACGAATTGCGTTCGTATCCACTAGGGACCGGCGAAGTCTGATCTACGTCATGGACGAGAATGGAGAGAATCAGGAAAGCCCTACAAAAGACATGGTACCGGTGGACGCTCCCTCGTGGTCGCCCGACGGTCAATGGATTGCGTATGCAGCGAACGACGAAAGACGCATTATTCAAATCTATGCCGTTAAAGTGGTTGGCGTCCCGCATATAGAAAAACTAACACGCGACGGTCACCGCAAATTGCAGCCGACGTGGTCACCGGACGGGAACACGATAGCATACACGTCGTGGGAGTTTAATCTCAAACGTGACCAAAAGACGATTCACTTGATGACTTCCGAGGGAAAGCACCTGAAACAGCTCAGTGAGGACCACCAAGGCAATGATGCCGATCCCGATTGGTTTGACCCGAGTGCATGGTCGGTGTCTCCAGCCGCAAACGTCGTCACCACTTGGGGCGAGATTAAAGAGCCATCGTCGGATCGCTGACGAGGTGTGCGACGCGCCTTAGAAACGCCGCTAGTCCGGGAGCATGGAAAAAAATGGAATTCACAGGCGGACGCTTGCTCAGAGCAGCGCTTATTGTATCCGTGTTCATGCAAATGCACATGACAGCGAGCGTTTATGCCGCAGGTAGACCCAAGATGGCTTTCAGTTCCACGAGAGATGGTGACAGCGAAATCTACGTGATGGACAGCAAGGGAGGCAATCCGTTAAGACTAATGCATGATCCGGCATGGAACCATGAACCGGCGTGGCCGCCGGGCGGACGGAAGATAGCGTTTGGGTCTTCTATAGACCTAAAACCGTCCCGCTCCGCAACCAACTTCAAGCCAACATGTACTGAATTCTAAGCGGGGACTATAGGTTGAGATTGCTAGATACGGACCATGTAAAGGTTGATTAATTATCCTTTGCTATTTCCGATATGAAAAGTTGTCATTAACTAAACTAAACAATCTTCATCCACGTCTACTTGTACAAGTAGACGTGAACGTCCATAATTTCAGAAAAATTGGAACAAGAGGGGCAACTTTTTTGTTGTTTACTCTTGTGGATTTACGTATAATTGAATAGCAGTTGATGGAAGTGGCATCACCACAATCCAAAGTTAATAAAAGAAAAATTGAAAATGGGATGTTTTAATCATGGGAATAACTTTTGCCATAACCTTAATTGTGGAAGAACAGATTAATGGCTATTACATTGCCACTTGTGAAGAACTTCCAGAATTTCTTACTGGCGGTGAAACCTTCGAGGAAGTAAGGGAAAACGTGCTAGATGCGTTTATTTCCACTTTGGAAATATATCAGCATTCAAACCGAAAATTGCCAGAAGGCATTATTGTAAAAGGTATTGAATTGTCCAAACCAAGATTTGCAACAATAACGCCCAAGCGCACAGTTGAGAATGATTTGGATGATTTTTGGTTCAGAGCCAATCTGCCCAGTCCACCTAATATTGCTGTACCAATTCCTGTGTATGCATGAAATATCGAGAAGTAGTCAAGAGAATGAAAAGGAAGGGATATTCCTGCCATGAGATAAAACGTGGCAACAGGGGTTCTCATAGAAGTTGGTATAACCCTGACACAGGGAAGTATTCTATGCTTCCGTATCACGGCAATAAGGACATAGACAAAGGGCTTCTTTGTAGTTTCATTAAAGCCTTAGGGATAGACTGGTCAGAATTTAACAGTTGAATCATCTGTTTCGTTTCATTAAAGCCAAGGGTGAAATATCTCTTGGCTTTTTTTATTCATCCACTTATGCGTCTAGTCGATGTTGACTAGAAGTGGGGAAGAAGCGCCTAAATCGTAACACGAGGCAGCAGATTCACTTGATGACTTTCGAGGGAAAGCACCTGAAACAGCTCAGTGAGGACCACCAAGGCAATGATGCCGATCCGGATTGGTTTGACCCTAGTGCATGGTCGGTGTCTCCAGCCGCAAACATAGTCACCACTTGGGGCGAGATCAGAGAGCCTTCATCGACTAAAGCGCCTTGAAATCAAGTTTTTTCTTGAAAACTTGATTTCTTTCACGCACAATCCTATAGAATCAAGCGAGTTGTAGGTGCGATTTCCAAATCGCGATTCTCCGCCCCCGCACCCCAAAAAACAGCCACCATGGAGGTTAAGATGCCATTCAACGCTAGACTACTGACGGGGACTGCGGTTGTCATGTCTCTGTTAATACAGATGCAAATCGCTGAAAATGGTTACGCCGCTCGCAGAACCAAGATCGCCTTCACCTCTACGCGCGACGGGAATGCGGAAATCTATGTCATGGACGGCGACGGGAATAACCGCAGAAGAGTGACGGCGCATCAACACATTGATCGGTATCCGGCATGGTCCCCCGACGGGAAAAAGATCGCGTTTGTTTCCAATCGAAACGGAGGCTACATTCAGATCTGGGTAATCGACGCCGACGGCAATAACCCCGTTAGACTGACGGACGGCGTGGAGGACACCTATCCGGACTGGTCGCCGGACGGCACGAAAATTGTGTACGACGCCCATCTTGTTCCCGACGACCATCATCTGGCGCCCGGAGGGATTGTCGTGATGGATGCGGACGGAAAAAACAAGAGGCTGCTCAAGAGGGCAGGTGGCTTACATCCGACCTGGTCGCCCGATGGAAAACGAATAGCATTTATCTCCGGAGTCGATGTGATCAATCATGTCTTCGTCATGGATGCGGACGGCGGAAATAGGACACAGTTAACGCACGACTTCGTTCGAAAACGTTTGCCGGCATGGTCACACGACGGAAAGCGCATCGCGTATGTGGGCGATCACGTGATTTGGGTGGTGGACAGCGACGGGGAGAATCAGAGGCAACTCACGAACATAGTTACCGAAGAACACCCTACATGGTCACCGGACAGTGAATTCATAGCCTTTCACTCTTTTGAAAGGGATCGTGGACTTGGTGGAGCGGCTCACGTCATTGGGATTTACATGGTGGAGGTAACGAGCGGCCATGTCCGCGCTTTGCAAGTTGATCCCGAGTTCTGGAACCTCGAACCGGATTGGCTCTATCCCGGAGGACTCGCCGTTTCGCCGCAGGGCAGCCATGTAACGATGTGGGGCAGGCTAAAACACATCGCACCCAGCCTTCGATGAGCGATGCGAATACCCCTCGAAACCGAGTTTTTACCCGATTCGACCGAAATCAAGGTTTTTCTAGAAAACTTGATTTCTTTCTCACACAATCCTATAGAATCAAGCCAGTTGTAGGAGCGATCTCCAAATCACGATTCCCCGCGTCGTCTGTAGGAGCCATCTCCTTGAATTCTTCCCATGAAAAACCCTGAGTCACCGGAGACCAAGGGGAAACGATGCCATTCAAAACCGGACGCACCTTCGCGGCAGCGGTTGTCATGTGCCTGATAATGCAGACGTTAATTGCGGGGTTCGGGCACGCCGCGCTAAAAGCGAAGATTGCGTTCACCTCGATTAGAGACGGGAATTCTGACATATATGTCATGGACAGCGGCGGCGGAAACCGGGAAAGGTTAACAATCAATCCGACGGACGACGTTGATCCGGCGTGGTCGCCGGACGGAACGAAGATCGCGTTTGTGTCCAATCGAAACGGCGGCTTTATCCAAGTCTACGTCATGCACGCCGACGGAACGCTCTTGAATAGACTGACAGATGGACTCTGGGCGAGTGATCCGGACTGGTCTCCCGACGGGGATAAGATTGCATTCACTTCCAGGAATGCGGCGGGAAGAGCGCATATCGCCGTGATGGATGCCGACGGGCACAATGTCTTCAAGCTAAGCGACGGGCGGAATCCATCCTGGTCCCCCGACGGTCGGAGGCTCGCATTCGAGTTCTGGGATGGATTGAATGACAATCAGATTTACACCATAGATGCCAACGGACAAGGATTCAAGAGATTGACCGCCGATTTGGGGGACAAGAACGGTCCGGCGTGGTCGCCCGACGGTCGGCGGATTGCATACGTGTCTTGGGAGGATGGATTTCTTCAAATCCATGTCGTGGACAGCGAGGGCAAAGATCACCAAAGACTTACGCGCAATCGAGCGTATAACATGTCGCCCACGTGGTCTCCGGATGGACAAGCGATCGCATACGTGTCAGCCAAGGGTTTGGATATGGGGGACAGACGAGCGATTCACTTGATGACCGCCGACGGCGAATATCTTGAGCAACTCGGCGATATTCGCGACGGGCATGATATTCAACCGGACTTCGGTCCTATGGAACTCGGCGTGTTGCCCTCCTCCGACAAGATCGCAATTTGGGGCGAGATCAAAGCCTCGATCACCTTCCGCCGGTAATCTACATTCCCGATCCGGCGAAATCTTACGCTTCCCGCCTTCCGAGACCGGAAGGCGCTGCTTGCGGGGTCTGCGAAAGGAGTCCGACAAGTGAATTCCCGCCAATCGAAACGGACCTCCCCACGCCGAATTATCGCCGTCTCGCTGTTCGCTGCGAGTGTGCTAACCGCACTCAACGCATTCAGTGAGGGCGGTAAGATCGCCTTCACCTCAAATCGAGACGGGAAACAAGCCATCTATATTATGAACAGCGACGGCGGAAACCCCGTCAGACTTTCGAGCGGCAGCCACCCGTCTTGGTCGCCGGATGGAAAGAGGATCGCGTTCTCCTTTGGGCTTAACCGTTTCCGCGGCGATATTAGCGATATTTTGGTTATGAATGCCGACGGCAAGAATCGTGTGAATCTCACGAAGGGCAGACACAAAGGGAATAGAGCGCCTGACTGGTCGCCGGATGGAGAGAAGATTGCCTTTATGTCCAATCGCAGCGGACAGACCAACATCTACGTGATGGACGCGGACGGAAAGCATACGGTGAATCTCACGCCGGGCTTTGAATTCGCCCACAGCCCCGACTGGTCGCCGGACGGTAAGCGAATAGTCTTCGGGGCGGACGGAGACATTTTCGTGATGAATGCCAGAGGCGCAGATCGCATGAACCTTACCCAAAATCCCCGTGCCTCTGACCTTACGCCGAGTTGGTCTCCGGACGGGAGGAAGATTGCTTATTCGGCATCGCCCAAACCCGGTCTCTGGTTCGCGCCTTACAACATCTACGTAATGAACGCGGACGGCACTCACCCGGTAATGCTGACCGAAGAGCGTCGGTGGGCGTACGAGTACACTCCGAGTTGGTCCAACGACGGGACGAGAATCGTCTATGACAGACAGGAACCCGACGGCACTTCCGATGTCTATGCGATTAATGCGGACGGCAGCGGCGCCGCCAACCTCACTCGGACGCCGCGCGTTAGCGATCATTCGGCTTCGTGGCGCCCTTCCGGGTTGTCCGTGCCGCGGACAGCACGATTGGTAACCAGTTGGTGTGAACTGAAAGGCGCCCGGTAATCACCTCGAAACCGCGTTTATTCCTGAAAACGTGGTTTCCAGCGATTTGAAACCCGGTTTACCGGCGGCGAAGGAGGAAAAATGTCATTCAAAGCGGGACGATTATTGGCGACTGCGCTTGTCGTCTCCCTTTTGATCCAGATGCACATTGCGGCGAACGGTCACACCGCCGCCAGGACCAAGATCGTCTTTACCTCCATGCGAGACGGAAACGGTGAAATATATGTCATGGATCGCGGCGGAAGAAACCAGAAAAGAGTAACGGTAAATCGGGTAATAGACCGGCATCCGACATGGTCTCCCGACGGGAAGAAGATTGCGTTTGTCTCCAACAGAAACAAGGGTTACCTTCAAATCTGGGTGATGGACGCCGATGGGTGGAATCCGTTCAGACTAACAAACGGGTTGCTGGACATACAACCGGACTGGTCACCCGATGGGAAGAAGATTGCGTTCGCCGCCGTTCTTCATCCAAAAGACCTTGATAATTCGCCGCACGTGATTTTTGTGATGGATGCGGATGGAACAAACGAGCGGCAACTGATAGGGGAGTCCGGCTCTTCACCGTCGTGGTCGCCCGACAGCAAGAGAATAGCGTTTGTTTCTGGTAGAGATAGTAACATCAATCAGATCTACGTCGTGGATGCCGATGGAGGACATCAGAGGCGAATAACGGATGACTTGGTGGACAAACTTACGCCATCATGGTCGCCCGACGGTAAGCGCATCGCCTATTCGAGCGGGAATGGGATTTACGTGATGGACAGTGACGGGAAGAATCAGAGAAAACTCACGAACGGTATGGGGGATGAACATCCTACATGGTCACCGGACGGCGACGCCATAGCATTTCAGTCATTCAGGGATGGTGGGGCCGGGATTTACACGATAGATATAAAAAGGAGAATCATCCACACGCTCGTCCCGGCTCCGGGGCTAAGAGGTGTTGAACCCGATTGGTTTTATCCGGGGCAGCTAGCGGTAGATCGGACAGGGAATCATATCACAATTTGGGGGCGGTTGAAGGAAATCGCGCGAGGGCTCCGGTGAGGTGTGAGTGGACCGGGCGGTAGGAGAGACCTCGGTGATTCGGGGAATGCCGATTCCGTGCTTTGTGACAGTGAAATTCAGTCAATCATGTGCGTGTCCCTTGGGAGTGCGTCGGAACAGTAATCGCGATCCGCAAACTAACAGTTTGCGGTACAGATTTGGAGGCTGAAGGATATCGTGGGGAGTGTGCGGTGAGGTATATGCGGAGCGGGCGGTGGTTATCATTGTCTGAACTGTGATTTATGTGATTATGGGATTACCTTGATAGTAGGCGTTGAGTTGCCGGTGATGAGCGGAATATTCCGCATCTTGAAGCCGCTAGGATTTTGGGGAGAGATCTAGTCTTTAAGAAAAATGATCTTTATCGGTCACTTGAACGATTATTTAGGGCTATGGAAGGCGAATGGCGGGGGATCGGAGAGGATTGATTAGTTTCTGTCTGAATCACGGATGACACGGATTAACGGATTTCACGGATTAGGTCTCGCCAAGTGAGACGCCTCGTAGAGTCGGGCTGGAAGCCCGACCTACGGAAGTTGTGGGCCAAGTTAAGGAAGTCGCGACCTGGAGATGGCTCCTACCAGCAGTCGGATTGAGTAAGGCGGTTTTCGGCGCACGGGGATTCCCATGGGAACTTTATCGCGGGCACTAACCGCTCGCTTGATCACCTACCGGTGCCGTTGAAGCGCGATTTTTCGATCCGCAAACTAACAGTTTGCGGTACAAATTTGGAGGTTGAAGGATATGGCGCGAAGTCGCCGCTAGATGCTGGCGGAGAGGGCGGTAGGAGTCGATGATTCGAGGGTTGCCTGTTTCTCGCGTCCCATATGAAACTGCGCGGGGCAAGGGGATTTCTATCGCACGGGATTTACTATCGCCCTCACTATTCGTTCGGTTGATTCTATTCGGTCGCTTGATTCCCGCCTACCAACTCTAGGTGGGAACCCTATTGCGTTTCTAAATATTTGTAAGCAGAAATCCGGGTTAACCATGACGAAGGAGGAAACAATGTCATTCAGAATCGGACGCACCTTCTCGGCTGCGCTTGTCATGTCTCTTTTGATACAGATACAAATTGCGGAAAACGGTTACGCCGGACCCAGAACCAAAATCGCCTTCACCTCTACCAGAGGCGGCGATCCCGACATTTATGTGATGGATGCCGATGGTAGGAACCCAAGGAAAGTGACAACGCACGACGAGGAGGACGGCAATCCAACTTGGTCGCCGGACGGGAGGCAGATTGCCTTTGAATCCAATCGAAACGGGGGCAACATTCAGATCTGGGTGATTGACGCCGACGGTAAAAACCCGGTTAGGCTGACGGATGGCGTGTGGGACCGACATCCGTCTTGGTCGCCCGACGGGAAGAAGATCGCCTACGATGTCCTTCTTAATCCGTGGGACGCGGACAAATGGAACCGTACCATTTATGTGATGGATTCGGATGGAGGAAACAGCAGGAAACTGATCAAGGAACCGGCGTATGACACGCATCCGTCTTGGTCGCCTAACAGCAAAAAAATTGCGTTTTCATCCAGTATGGAAGACGGAGGCGTCGAGATTTACGTGATGCAAGCCAACGGGCGAAACCAGAAGCGGTTAACGTATAATTTCGGAGACAATCGTTACCCAACGTGGTCGCCGGACGGAAAGCGAATTGCATTTGTCCATGACTCCCAAATCTATGTGATGGATAGCAACGGTGAGAACCAAAGAAAAATTACGGAGAAGAGGTGGAACAGATATCCCACGTGGTCGCCGGACAGCGGGACGATTGCTTTTGAATCTTGGGAAAAGCACGGCGCCGAACATGGAATCTTTTCAATAAACGTGCGCAGCGGCGCGCTCAGGCAGATCAGCGAGGTTCACAAGGTGGGGGATTTCCAACCGGATTGGTTCAATTCTGCAGGACTCTCGGTTTTGACGGGGGGCAACCGTGTCACGATGTGGGGCAGGTTGAAGGATGTCGCGTCCAGCCTTCGATGAGCTATGCGCATGGCGGGCGGAGAGGATTGACTAGTTTCTGTCTGAATCACGGATGACACGGATTAACGGATTTCACGGATTAGGTCTCGCCAAGTGAGACGCCTCGTAGAGTCGGGCTGGAAGCCCGACCTACGGAAGTTGTGGGCCAAGTTAAGGAAGTCGCGACCTGGAGATGGCTCCTACCAGCAGTCGGATTGAGTAAGGCGGTTTTCGGCGCACGGGGATTCCCATGGGAACTTTATCGCGGGCACTAACCGCTCGCTTGATCACCTACCGGTGCCGTTGAAGCGCGATTTTTCGATCCGCAAACTAACAGTTTGCGGTACAAATTTGGAGGTTGAAGGATATGGCGCGAAGTCGCCGCTAGATGCTGGCGGAGAGGGCGGTAGGAGTCGATGATTCGAGGGTTGCCTGTTTCTCGCGTCCCATATGAAACTGCGCGGGGCAAGGGGATTTCTATCGCACGGGATTTACTATCGCCCTCACTATTCGTTCGGTTGATTCTATTCGGTCGCTTGATTCCCGCCTACCAACTCTAGGTGGGAACCCTATTGCGTTTCTAAATATTTGTAAGCAGAAATCCGGGTTAACCATGGCAAAGGAGGAAACAATGTCATTCAGAATCGGACGCACCTTCGCGGCGGCGCTTGTCGTCTCCCTGTTATTCCAGTGGCAAATTGCACAGAATGGCTACGCTTCCCGCGGCACGAAGATAGCCTTCACGTCTACCAGAGATGATGGACTCGGTGAAATCTACGTTATGGATGCCGACGGCGGCAATCAGGTGAGACTGACGAAATATCCGGCAGACGACCGAGATCCGTCGTGGTCTCCCGACGGCAAAAGGATCGCGTTTGTGTCCAATAGAGATCATGGATATGACCGCATCTACGTCATGGATTCCGACGGAGGGAATGTGACGAGACTGACAAAGGATTCGATAAATCGGTATCCGGCGTGGTCGCCTGACGGAGGAAAGATTGCGTTCAATCGCAATTCTCAGATTTGTGTCATGGGCCCCGATGGGAAGAACTTGGTGCAGCTAACGCATATAGGATACAACCGTCAGCCGGCGTGGTCGCCCGACGGGAGAAGAATTGCCTTCGTATCCTCCAGGGATGGCGGCGGCTCCGAAATCTATATCATGGATGAGAACGGCGGCGATCAGGTTAGACGCACGGGAAATAAAGCGGACAAGAGTATGCCTTCGTGGTCGCCCGACGGTCAATGGATTGCGTATGCATCTCGTCACATAGACGCGCTTTCTCAAATCTATCTCGTGAGAGCCGACGATGTCCCGCGAAAAGAGAGACTAACGCGCAGAGAACCGCAAAAATACAATCCTACATGGTCCCCGGACGGAAAGACGATTGCGTACACGTCGACTGCCCCCTTCGAGAATAGGAGGATTCACCTGATGACCGACAAGGGGATTTACCTTAGACAATTCCGTGAGTTCGGCGGCGGCTCGGATACCCATCCCGATTGGTTTGACCCGAGGGCATGGTCGGTGTCACCAGCCGCGTCCTTCGTCTCCACTTGGGGGGAGATTAAACACAAAGCATCGACTCGAAGGTGATGCGCGCGGCGTGCTTGATATATCCGCTTATCCGGGTTCAAGGAGGAAATGATGTCATTGAAAAACAGGCGATTCCTTACGGCGGCGCTTGTCGTCTCCCTGTATTCTCAGATCCAAATTGCAGGGCACGGTCAACCCGCGCTCGGAGTCAAGATAGCCTACGCCTGCTGGAGAGGCGACAATCTCGAAATCTGCGTTATGGATGGAGACGGAGGCAATCAGATAAGGTTAACGGAGGACCCGGCGTATGACAGCGAACCGTCGTGGTCTCCCGACGGGGGGAGGATTGCGTTTAGCAGAGATCACCATATCCACGTTATGGATTCCGATGGACGGAATTTGTTGAAACTAACGGCTGGTTCGGAACCGACGTGGCCTCCTGAAGGGGCAAGAATTGCGTAATCTACAACCGGGATTGGCACGATTTCTAACCTACCGATTCTAGGTAACGCTTTTGGGTAAATTCGGAAACGATGCGTGCCAGAATCGACTCTCTTAAGATTCTGACCATCCCCCGAATGAAGCCTACGAAGGCTCGATGCGAACAGCGAAAACTTACGCAGACGGTTGAAAGGGGAATAAAGAACAATTATGGCGATAGGACGTTTTGCCTTTCGCTATGCGAACACAACAAAGCCACAGAATTCAAGAAATACTCCGATAAGTAACTCTTTCCAACAATTTCTTTATTTCCTTTGCCTTGGTTTCAATCACAAAGAAAGAATTTTTCTGACCATAATGATGTGCCAACTGCTTTCGCGCCTCTACGGAATCATTAGCAGTGCCTGGAAGTTTCCCATTCTTTACTAGGAATTCCCGATGTTCATTGTCAAGTTGAAATGTAGAACAATAGTCAAGTAGGGTCTCAACAGCTTTTATGGCTTGATTTCTATTGGTCATCATTATCATCCTTTCTAAGCAAGGCAATCACTGTGTTGATGCTGGTAGAAAGTTCCAGATATACTTCGTTAATGTGCCTTCTCAAGTCTTCATCAACCTGGTCTAACGACCGCTCGAGATCTTTTTTAGTCACAACCCTGTTGCCCCAAGTCAAACCTAATGCAAGAATACCAAACGCACCGCCAATTACTCCCAAAACCTCTGTCCATTCCATACGAAGATATTTCCAATCAATTCGTTCGGGCAAATTCCCTTATTGTGATAAAATTGAGTTCAACATTGACCCTATTACTAGCCAGAGTAAGATGGATCAAACGTGTCTGACTTATTTTCTGATGTCGGTTCATGTTTCAAATCAGAATTAAATTAGTCACGGGTTTTTGAAACATGAACGGAGTGTAAGACAATTCTGTTTACCTGTCAAGTTTTTTCACTTGGTAATATTGCAACCCTAATAATGGGAAAAACACTCAACTACCTCTTACCTAAATAATATGTCGCGGACGTCCCGAGTTTCTATTTGCCGGCGTTTGATGATATTACGACAAGTTACGATCTGCTAATCGCCAGAAATAATCCATCGTGGTCGCCCGACGGTCAATGGATTGCGTATGCATCTCGTCACATAGACGCGCTTTCTCAAATCTATCTCGTGAGAGCCGACGATGTCCCGCGAAAAGAGAGACTAACGCGCAGAGAACCGCAAAAATACAATCCTACATGGTCCCCGGACGGAAAGACGATTGCGTACACGTCGACTGCCCCCTTCGAGAATAGGAGGATTCACCTGATGACCGACAAGGGGATTTACCTTAGACAATTCCGTGAGTTCGGCGGCGGCTCGGATACCCATCCCGATTGGTTTGACCCGAGGGCATGGTCGGTGTCACCAGCCGCGTCCTTCGTCTCCACTTGGGGGGAGATTAAACACAAAGCATCGACTCGAAGGTGATGCGCGCGGCGTGCTTGATATATCCGCTTATCCGGGTTCAAGGAGGAAATGATGTCATTGAAAAACAGGCGATTCCTTACGGCGGCGCTTGTCGTCTCCCTGTATTCTCAGATCCAAATTGCAGGGCACGGTCAACCCGCGCTCGGAGTCAAGATAGCCTACGCCTGCTGGAGAGGCGACAATCTCGAAATCTGCGTTATGGATGGAGACGGAGGCAATCAGATAAGGTTAACGGAGGACCCGGCGTATGACAGCGAACCGTCGTGGTCTCCCGACGGGGGGAGGATTGCGTTTAGCAGAGATCACCATATCCACGTTATGGATTCCGATGGACGGAATTTGATGGAAATCGTAAAAAATGCGAGAGGTTGGGACCCGGCGTGGTCTCCCGACGGAACAAAGATTGCGTACACCCGCTCCCAAGCGTTGAAAAGACAGGTTTGGGTCATGGACCCCGACGGGGGTAACCAGATGCTGTTAACGCAATGGGGAGAGAACTATGATCCGGCGTGGTCGCACGATGGGGTTCGCATCGCATTCGTATCCGCCAAAAGGCACGGAGGACCTGAAATCTACGTTATGGATAGCGACGGGGACAATCAGGTAAGGATTACCCATGATCTGGCGGCAAAGGAAAATCCATCGTGGTCGCCCGACAGTGGGTGGATTGCGTATGAGGCGCGCAGAGATCGGACCTATCAAATCTTTGTGGTAAAAACGGACGGCAGTGGCTTGACAAGAAGACTGACGCGCAACCGACCGCACAAATCATACCCCGCATGGTCCCCCGACGGCACAAAGATCGCCTACGTGACATGGAATGCGCTCTTTGCGACGATCAACTTGATGACTGTCGATGGTGAGCACCTTGAACGACTCAGTGAGAACAACGATGACACGGATTTGGAACCCGATTGGTTTTATCCGGCGGGCCGCTCCGTGACTCCGAAGGCGAACTTCGTGACTATCTGGGGTGAGATTAAATGGCCGGCAGCGTCTCGCAGATGATGCGTGCGAGGCGCTTGGAAAGCGCCTCGAAACCACGCCTACCGGCGCTGATGAAGAGCGATTTTGCGATGCGCAAACTGACAGTTTGCGGTACAAAGAACGGTGGCTGCCTGGAATTCTGTAAGCTGAAGTCGGGTGCTCGCGCGCTACATGAAACCGGGCGGGGCAAGGGGATTTCTATCGCACGGAATTTACTATCGCCCTCACTATTCGTTCGGTTGATTCTATCCGGTCGCTTGATTCCCGCCTACGAACCGTAGGTGGAAAACGGCGGTAGATGTATCGAACGCTGTAAGCCGCGGACTAATTGAGATATGATTAAGGAGGTTAAAATGTCATTCAAAGCTAGACAACTGGCAGGGACAGCGCTTGTCATCTCGTTGTTTATCCAAACGCACATTGCAACGGACGGTTACGCCTCTCGCAGAGCCAAGATTGCCTTTACCTCCACAAGAGATGGAAACCGTGAAATCTATGTTATGGATGCCGACGGAAGCAATCAGGTAAGACTGACGAATCATCCGGCGGATGACTTTGAGCCGTCATGGTCTCCAGATGGAAGAAGGATTGCATTTGTCTCCAATAGAGACAATGGGGTTGAACATATCTACGTTATGGATTCGAATGGACAGAATTTAATGCGACTTACGAAAGAATTGAATGGTTCGGACCCGGCGTGGTCGCTTGATGGGGCAAAGATTGCGTTCACTCGCAACAAAGGAGGGATGCAGATTTGGGTAATGGACGCCGACGGGGGTAACGAGAAACGGTTAACCAATGTAGGTCGGAACTTTCAACCGGCCTGGTCGCCCGATGAAAAAAGAATCGCCTTCACAACCACTACGAAAGGAGGCGGAATATTCGAAATGGACGAGAACGGTAACAATCAGGAGAGACTTTCCCGCGGGATTTGGTCCGAGGGCAATCCATCGTGGTCTCCCGACGGTCAATGGATAGCTCACGATTCTTGGCACAACGAAGTCATTAATCAAATCTTCGTCGTGAGAACCGATGGCAGCCGATTTACCCGCAAACTTACACGAAACGAACACCATAAAACGTCGCCTGCATGGTCCCCTGACGGCGGCACGATTGCCTACGTCATATCGGTTCGCTTCAAGAATAGGACGATTCACTTGATGACCGCCGATGGGGATTACCTTGCACAGCTTAGTGGGGAGCACAACGGCGATGATACCGATCCGGACTGGTTTGACCCTGAAGCATGGTCGGTGTCTCCCGCCGCGAACTTCGTGACTATCTGGGGTGAGATCAAAGAGCCGACATCGGCTCGCAGATGATGCGCGCGGCGTGATTGGAATAGCCGCGTATTTAAACGCAAGGAGGTACAAATGTCATTCAAAGCTGAACGATTTTTCGCTGCGGCGCACCTCGTCCCCCTGTTAATCCTGATGCAAATTGCGGATAACGCTTTCTCCGCGCCCCCAGCCAAGATTGCATTCACTTCTACGAGAGGCGGGAACTTTGAAATCTATACAATGGATAGCAACGGAGCCAATCAGGTAAGACTAACGGATGACACGGCGTATGACGTGGAACCGTCGTGGTCTCCCGACGGCGATAGAATTACGTTTGTCTCCGCAAGAGGAAAAAGAGGGTTGAATATCCACGTTATGGATGCCGATGGACGGAATTTGATAGAACTGACAAAGGAATCGTCAAATACGGAACCCGCGTGGTCGCCCGACGGAACAAAGATCGCCTTTATCCGCGCCAAAGGAAGGCTTCACGTTTGGGTCATGGACGCCGACGGGGGTAACCTGCTGCAGTTGACGCGGCTCGGAGCGAACTATAATCCGGCGTGGTCGCCCGATGGAAATCGGATCGCCTTCGTTACCCGGAAAAGGCACGGCGGTCCTGAAATCTACGTAATCGACCGGCATGGTGACAATGAGCAACGGCTTACCCACGATTTGGAGAAGAAGGGTCACCCATCGTGGTCTCCCGACGGTCAATGGATTGCGCACGAATCTCTTCACCGGGGAGACGGCTATCAAATCTTTGTCGTGAGAACCGACGGCAGCGGTCATCGGAAGCAGCTAACGCGGAAACCACCGCATAAAGAGCGGCCCGCATGGTCCCCCGACGGCGGCTGGATTGCCTACGTCGAAGTGATTCCCAACAAGAACACGACGATTCACTTGATGGCTGCCGACGGAGAGTACCTAAAACAACTCAGTGAGGAGCACGGCGGCGATGATACCGATCCCGATTGGTATGATCCGGTGGGATGGGCTGTGTCCCCCGCCGCGAGCTTCGTTACAATTTGGGGGGAGATTAAAGAGCCGAACTCGGCTCGCAGATGATGCGCGCGTCGCGCGTGGAATGCGCCTCTAAACGGAGTTTTTTCTCGAAAACTTGGTTTCTTTCTCACGTTATCGCATCGAAACCACGCCTGCAGATGAAGGGCAATTTTGGAATGCGCAAACTAACAGTTTGCGCTACAAGAAACGGCGGCTGCCTGGAATTCTGTAGGCTGAAGTCGGGTGCTCGCGCACTACATGAAACCGGGCGGGGCAAGGGGATCTCTATCGCACGGGATTTACTATCGCCCTCACTATTCGTTCGGTTGATTCTATTCAGTCGCTTGATTCCCGCCTACGAACTGTAGGTGGAAAACGTCGGTAGATGTATCGAACGCTGTAAGCCGCGGATTGATTTAGATTTGAATAAGGAGGTTAAAATGTCATTCAAGACTAGACGCTTATTCGCGGCAGCGCTTGTCATGTCTCTGTTAATACAGATGCACACTGCGGAAAACGGTTACGCGTCTCGCAGAACCAAGATCGCCTTCGCCTCTGCGCACGACGGGAATTTGGAAATTTATGTCATGGACGGCGACGGGAGTAACCTGAGAAGAGTCACGGTAAATCCGGCAAGGGATAGCCTTCCGGCATGGTCTCCCGACGGAAAGAAGATTGCCTTTGTTTCCGATAGAAACAATGTAAACAAGGATCACAAGCAAATCTGGGTGATCGACGCCGACGGGAAGAACCCGATTAGACTGACGGACGGGTTGGTGGACACTTATCCGGATTGGTCGCCGGACGGCACGAAAATCCTGTACGACGCCCATCGTCTTCCAGAGGGCCATCATCTAGGTCACGGCGGGATTGCCGTGATGGATGCGGACGGGACGAACAAGAGGCTAGTTAAGAATGCAAGAGGCTTACATCCGACCTGGTCCCCTGATGGAAAACGAATAACATTTAGCTCCGGTGGAAATGCTGGTCGCGTGAATCAAATTCACGTGATGGATGTCGACGGACGAAATCGGACCCAGTTAACGCATGATCCTTTGCACAAACGTTTGCCATCATGGTCACACGACGGGAAGCACATCGCGTATGTGGGCGATAACGTGATTTGGGTGGTGGATAGCGACGGAGAAAATCCTAGGCAACTCACCTGGCATGTTACGGAATCACACCCTACATGGTCGCCGGACAGCGAATCCATCGCGTTTACCTCTTTTCATAGGGATCCCGGAATTATCGGGATTTACACGGTGGATGTAATTAACGGCGCTGTCGACGTGTTGCTAGGTGATCCCGACTTCGTGAATTTCGATCCGGATTGGCTCTATCCCGGAGGACTCTCCGTTTCGCCGGAGGGCAGCCGGATCACAATATGGGGGAGGTTGAAGAAATACGCGTCCAGGCTCCGGTGAACCATGCGCGGGCGGGCGGCAGTGAACATTGTCTGAACTGTGATTTATGTGATTACGGGATTACCTTGATTGTAGGCGGTGAGTTGCCGGTCATGAGCCGACTATTCCGCATCGTAAAGTTACTAGGAATTAGGGAAGAAACTAGTCTTTAAGAGAAATGATCTTTATCCGTCACCTGAACGAATATTTAGGACGGTAGAAGGAGAATGGTGGGCGGAGGATCTCTATCGCAGTCGCTATGGGAATTCTATCGCACTCACTATACGTTCGTTTGATTCCTTTGATTCCACCCTACAGCTTATACTCAGCATCGTTTAATTTTGCGGAATTGTGCACCGAAAGTTTGTAGGAGATCAAGCGAATGATGAGTGAGTGCGATAGAGATCTTCTCCGAATCGCGACGGTCGGGGATCGGTGGGAACTCCTCCTACCACCTGCAAAACTCGCACTCCATTTCTAGACTCTTAAAAAACGCAACTTCCAACAGCGCAGAGTATAAACTTTTGAGAGCGACCGAAAAGCATCTGCACTTAAGAATCCGCAAACTGACAGTTTGCGGTACAGAAAGCGGCGGCGGCTGTTTAGAATCCTGTGAGCCGAAGATAGAATTATATTTGAATAAGGAGGTTAAAATGCCATTCAACGCTAGACAACTGGCGGGGACCGCGCTTGTCATGTCCCTGTTAATCCAGATGCAAATTGCGGGGACCGGTTACACCGCGCCTCAAGCCAAGATTGCATTCACATGCGTGTACAAGGCGAATGACGAGGACAATTTCGATATCTGCGTTATGGATGAAGACGGAGGCAACGAGGTAAGATTAACAGATGATCCGGCATGGGACTCTCATCCGTCGTGGTCTCCCGGCGGCGATAGGATTGCGTTTAGTAAAAATAACTCCGCTATCTACGTTATGGATTCCGACGGACGCAATCCGATGAGACTAACCGGTGGTAGGCAACCGGCGTGGTCTCCCGACGGAACAAAGATTGTGTTCACTCGATTCAAAGCGTTGAAATATCAGATCTGGATAATGGATGCCGACGGAGGAAACGAGGTACAGTTAACGAACTGGGGAGAGAACTATAAACCTGCGTGGTCGCCTGACGGGGACCGAATCGCATTCGTATCCGCCAAAAGGCACGCCGGACCTGAGATCTACGTTATGGATAGCGACGGCGGCAATCAGGTTAGGATCACCCACGATTTGAGACACAAGGATAATCCGTCGTGGTCTCCCGACGGTCGATGGATTGCGTATGACGAGAGTCTCCGAACTTGGCTCTCTCAAATCTATGTGGTGGAGGCCGAGCCCGAGGGGCGTTCAAAAAAACTGACAGACGGCTCACCGACGAAATGGGAACCCGCCTGGTCACCGGATGGCGGCACGATCGCATACGTGGCATGGGACAAGCCCGTTGCTTGGATCGACTCGATGACTCCCGATGGTATACACTTAAAAAAACTCACCGGGGACGACGGTATTAATCGTCTCGCTCCCGATTGGTTTGACCCGTTTGGCCGGCCCGTGTCCCCGGCCGCGAACTTCGTCACCATCTGGGGCGAGATAAAAAAGCCAAAATCGGGGTTTTAGGGCGGCTAGCGATCTGTATGAAACTCAGATGTTGCGGAGAGGAGGAACAGATGCCATTCAAAGCGAGGTGCACCTTCGTAGGAACGCTTGTCGTCGCCCTGTTTATCCTGATGCAGCTTGCGGAAAACGGTTACGCTTCTCGCAGAACAAAGATTGCTTTCGTGTCCACGAGAGACGGGAATCCTGAAATTTATGTCATGGATGGCGACGGGAGAAACCTGAGAAGAGTGACGGTAAATCCAAATGTGGACCGCCTTCAGGCATGGTCTCCCGATGGCAAAAAGATTGCCTTTGTTTCCAATAGAAACAATGCAAACAAAGATCACACGCAAATCTGGGTGATCGACGCCGACGGGAAGAACCCGATTAGACTGACGAACGGATTGGTGGACAGTTATCCGGACTGGTCGCCGGACGGCACGAAAATTGTGTACGACGCCCATCTTGGTCCAGAGGAGCATAATATAGCGCCCGCCGGGATTACCGTGATGGATGCGGACGGGAACAACAAGAGACTACTTACGCCAGAAGGCGCACATCCGTCGTGGTCGCCCGATGGAAAACGAATAGCATTTATCTCCGGAAAAAATCCTGGTGACAGCCCCCAAATTTATGTAATGGATGTCGACGGACGAAATCGGACCCAGTTAACGGATGACTTTGTGCGAAAACGTTTGCCGTCATGGTCACACGACGGGAAGCGCATCGCGTATGAGGGCAACCACGTAATTTGGGTGGTGGATAGCGACGGAGAGAATCAGAGGCAAATCACGAAAGTAAATAATGATGGACACCCAACATGGTCACCGGACAGTCAATCCATCGCGTTTCGCTCTTTTGGAAGGGATCCCGGAATTGACGGGATTTACACGGTGGATGTAACCAGCGGCGCTGTCGACGCTTTGCTAGGTGATCCCGATTTCATAAATTCCGATCCGGATTGGCTATATCCCGGAGGACTCTCCGTTTCGCCGGAGGGCAACCGGATTACGATTTGGGGGAGGTTGAAGAATTTGGCGTCCGGCCTCCGGTGAGGTGTGCGTTTTGTGGACGGCGGTGAACATTGTCTGAACTGTGATTTATGTGATTACGGGATTACCTTGATTTTAGGCGCTGAGTTGCCGGTCATGAGCCGATTATTCCGCATCGTGAAGCCATTAAGATTAAGGGGAGAAATCTGGTCTTTAAGAGAATGGATGTTTATCGGTCACTTGAACGATTATTTAGGACGATGGAAGGCGAATGGCGGGGTGGTGACCACCCTACAACTTTAGATTTGGATCGAGACCGAAAAACATCCGCACTTAGAATCCGCAAACTAACAGTTTGCGGTACATAGAGCGGCGGCGGCTGTTTAGAATCCTGTGAGCCGAAGATAGAATTATATTTGAATAAGGAGGTTAAAATGTCATTCAAAGTTGGACGCACCTTCGCGGCAGCGCTTGTCATGTCTCTGTTAATACAGATGGAAATTGCAGAAAACGGTCACGCCTCTCGTGGAACCAAGATCGCCTTCACCTCTACGCGTGACGGGAATTTGGAAATTTATGTCATGGACGGCGACGCGAAAAACCAGAGAAGAGTAACGGTGCATCCAAACATTGACGAGGATCCGGCATGGTCGCCGGACGGGAAAAAGATTGCGTTTGTTTCCAATCGAAACGGGGGTCACATTCAAATCTGGGTGATCGACGCCGACGGGAAGAACACGATTAGACTGACGGATGGCGTGTCGGACCAGAATCCGGACTGGTCTCCGGACGGGACGAAGATCGCGTACGACTTCCTTCTTAATCCATGGGACAATGAGAATTGGAAGCGTACCATATATGTGATCGATTCGGACGGAACAAACAACAGGAAACTGATTAAGAAACCGGAGTGGGAGACATATCCGTCGTGGTCACCCGACGGGAGGAAGATTGCTTTTAGATCTCACAGTCACGAGAGGTCTGATGAGATTTACGTGATGGACGCCGACGGAGGAGACATCGAGCGTCTAACGCGCGGCGGCTTTTCGAAATACATGCCGGCATGGTCGCCGGACGGTGAGCACATCGCTTATGTGAGCAATCACCGTATTTGGGTGATGGACAGTGACGGAAAGAAACAGAGACCAATTTCAGAAAATGGAAGTCACAGGCATCCGACATGGTCGCCGGACAGCGGGACCATTGCATTTCAATCTCGAGTCGGGCATTCGTTTTCAATTTTCACGGTCGACGTTGAGGCCGGCGGCATGGATCCGCTCCTCCAAGTTCGGGATCAGGACGATTCAAACCCTGATTGGTTCCATCCCGGGGGGCTATTGGTTACTCCGGGGGACAGCCATATTGCGATCTGGGGGCGGTTGAAGAACATCGGGGCGGCTCTCCGGTGAACTATGCGCGGGCGGCAGTCAACATTGTCTGAGCCGTGATTTATGTGATTACGGGAATAGCTTGATTGCAGGCGTTGAGTTGCCGGTCATGAGCCGACTATTCTGCACCGTGAAGCCGCTGGGAATTAGCGAGAAATCTAGTCTTTAAGAGAAAAGATCTTTACCGGTCACTTGAACGAATATCTAGGACGATAGAAGGCGAATGGCGGGAGAAGGTCGGGGAGAATTTTTGGTATTTGTCTGAATCACGGATTACACGGATTACAGGATTTCACGGATGAGGTTTCGCTAAGAGATATACCTCGTAGAGTCGGGCTACTAGCCCGACTCTCTTACAGGATGCATCGTAAACCGGGGCAATGTACGGTAAATCGACTGAATCTGCTCGCAGTGGATTGACAAATCCACTGCAATTGGATACGGCTTGGATATGTCTATCCAAGCCGAGCAGGGCTAGAATTGAACGCTCGGAAAATCTCAAGTTCAACTATTAACAATGGGTGGCAACTTGGGTCACTTAATGCATGTTGCTACCCATTCCCGTAGGTCGGGCTTCTAGCCCGACCCTTTTATTAGGATGCATCGCAAACCGGAGCGATATACGTTAAATCGACTGAATCTGCTCGCAGCGGATTGACAAATCCACTGCAATTGGATACGACTTGGATATGTCTATCCAAGCCGAGCAGGACTAGAATTGAACGCTCGGAGAATCTCAAGTTCAATCATCAACAATAGGTGGCAACTTGGGTCACTTAATACATGTTGCTACCCATTCCCGTAGATCGGGCTTCTAGCCCGACTCTCTTATAGGATGCATCGCAAACCGGGTCGATGTACGTTAAATCGACGGAAACTGCTCGCAGTGGATTGACAAATCCACTGCAATTGGATACGGCTTGGATATGTCTATCCAAGCCGAGCAGGGCTAGAATCGAACGCTCGGAAAATCTCAAGTTCAACTATTTACAATGGGTGGCGACTTGGGTTACAAAAAAAATGAAGATCTTTCTCGGTCACTTGACGATTATTTAGGATGATGGAAGGCGCGTGGCGGGCGGTGTCCATCCTGCAACCGTTACTTTGGAGCGCGACCAAAAAACATCTGCACTTGGAATGCGCAAACTAACAGTTTGCGGTACAGAAAACGGCGGCTGTGTCGTGTCTTGTACGTCGTGAATTGCATTGGCTAAGATTGACGAGGAAAAAATGAAAATCAAAGTTAGACGCACCTTCGCAGGAGCGCACCTTGTCTCCCTGTTAATTCAGATGCAGATTGCGGGGTACGCTTACGCCTCTCCCGGAACCAAGATTGCTTTTACTTGCGCGCACGAAGAGAATTTCGATATCTGCGTTATGGATGGCGACGGAGGCAATCAGCTTAGGTTAACGGATGATCCGGCATGGGACGATCATCCGTCGTGGTCTCCGGACGGCGAAAGGATTGCGTTTGTATCCAATAGAGATAGCGGATATAGACGCATCTACGTCATGCATTCCGATGGAAGCAATTTGATGAAACTGACAAAAGAATCGTCAAATCTGGATCCGGCGTGGTCGCCTGATGGGGTACGGATTGCCTTTGTGTCCTCCGGCAGGCACGCGGGACCCGAGATTTACGCAATGGACCAGAATGGCGGCAATCAGGAAAGACTTACACGAGATATGGAACTCAAGTTCAATCCGTCGTGGTCTCCCGACGGTCAACACATCGCGTATGAAGCGAGTCGCCAAGGTGCATTTTTTCAAATCTATATCGTGGATGCCGATGGCAGCGGTCGGAGAAAAAGGCTTACACACGACGCACCGCACAAAACGCGTCCCGCATGGTCCCCCGACGGCGACACAATCGCATACGTGCTACGGGTTCCCGCGGTTCGTACGACGATTCACTTGATGACCTCTGACGGAGAACATCTCAAGCAACTCAGTACGGAGCAGGGCGGCGATGATACCGATCCCGATTGGTTTTATTTGGCCGGATGGTCGGTGTCCCCCGCCGCGAACTTCGTCACTACGTGGGGCGAGATTAAATGGAAACCAGCGGATCGTCGATGATGCGCGCGGCACGCTTGAAGCGGGAGGTCATGTGCAAAAAGGGAGGGAAAAATGTCATTCGAAGCGCGACGGTTCTTGACGGCGGCGCTTGTCATCTCTCTATTCATCCAGACCCACATTGCGGGGTACGGTTACGCCGCAGATAGACCCAAGATTGCCTTCAGCTCTACGAGAGATGGAAACAGCGAAATCTACGTGATGGATATTGACGGACGTAATCAGGTTAGACTCACGGACGATCCAGCCGATGACAGAGATCCGTCTTGGTCTCCAAATGGCGATAGGATTGCGTTTGTCTCCGATAGAAATAACGAGGCTGATCACATTTACGTGATGGATTCCGATGGGGGTAATTTGATGAGACTGACAAACGAAGCGGTAAGTTGGGCCCCGTCCTGGTCTCCTGACGGAAAAAAGATTGCATATACGCGCGGCAGAATAGGGAATCAGCTTTGGGTAATGGACTCCGACGGGGGCAACCAAACGCAGTTAGCTCGCGTCGGATTGAACCTTCATCCAGCGTGGTCACCTGATGGCAAGAGAATTGCCTTCACAGCCTTTAGGGCGGGATGGCCAGAAATATTCGTCATGGATGCGGACGGCAAGAATGAGCAAAAACTTACCCAACACATGACGGCTTCGGGACATCCATCGTGGTCTCCGGATGGTCAATGGATTGCATATGAGTCGCTAGACGGCGCAGGCCAATTTCAAATCTTTGCCGTGAGAACCGACGGAAGCGATCTTCCGAAAATGTTAACGCGCAACCCACCGAGTAAATGGCGCCCGGCATGGTCTCCCGACAGCGGCAAGATTGCCTACATGTCAGTAGAGCCCTTTCCCGTCCAAAAAGAGACGATTCACTTGATGACTGTAAAGGGAAAACATCTTAAACAACTCAGTGAGGAGCACAAAGGTTCGGATACCTATCCCGATTGGTATGCTCCGGTAGGCTGGTCAGTGTCCCCAGCGGCGAGCTTCGTCACCATCTGGGGCAAGATTAAAACGCCGGCCTCGGATCGTCGATGATGCGCGCGGCACGCTTGAAAAACGCCTCGAAACCGAGTTTTTTCCAGAAATCTTGGTTTCTTTCGATGAAAAACACGGTTACCGGCAAAACAGGAGAAAAAAATGTCATTTAAGGTTAGACGATTCTTGACGGCGGCGCTTGTGCTCTCTCTTTTCATCCAGATGCTAATTGCGGGGTTCGGTTACGCCGCGTGGAGACCCAAGATTGCTTTCAGCTCGACGAGAGATGGAGACAGCGAAATCTACGTGATGGAAAGTGACGGAAGTAAACAGGTGAGATTAACGATTAATCCGGCACGAGACTATGATCCATCATGGTCTCCGGATGGCGATAGGATCGCGTTCGTCTCCAACAGAGAGAGAGGACAGGAACAAATCTACGTGATGGATTCCGACGGAGGTAATACAACGAGACTGACAAACGATTCGACGCATCAGGAACCGGCGTGGTCTCCCAACGGAGACCAGATTGCTTACGTTCGCAACAGAGGAGGCAGACAGATTTGGATCATGGACGCCGACGGGGGCAACCAAACGCAGTTAACCAAGGAGGGCAAAAACAGAAACCCGGCCTGGTCGCCGGATGGCGGTCGAATTGCCTTCCGATCCCTTGGGAACATAGCGGCCGGTTTATTCGTGATGGAGAAGAACGGCAGCAATCCGGTAAGACTTGCGCCCAACATGAATATTACGTCGCATCCGGCGTGGTCGCCCGACGGTCGACGGATTGCGTATGACCAAAGTCTCGGATTATGGCCTTCTCAAATCCATGTGGTGGATTCGGATGGCGGCGGTCAACCGGAAAGACTAACAGACAATCTGCCAACCAAATGGGGTCCTACTTGGTCCCCTGACGGCGGCACGATTGCCTATGTCCACGAAGTACCCATTCGTAGGACGACGATTCACTTGATGACTGCCGAGGGAGAATACTTAAAACAGCTCAGTGAGGTGCACGGCGGCGATGATACCGATCCCGATTGGTTTTATTTGGCAGGATGGTCGGTGTCCCCCGCCGCGAACTTCGTCACTACGTGGGGCGAGATCAAAAAGCCGGCGTCGGCTCGCAGATGATACGCACGGCGAACCCAAGTTTTTTCTTAAAAACTTGGGTTCTTTCCGGCAATGTACCTCGAAACCGCGCCTACCGGCGCTGATGAGAGCGATTTTGCGATGCGCAAACTAACAGTTTGCGGTACAAAAAACGGTGGTAGTTGTCTGGAATCCTTTAAGCCGCAGATCGATTTAGATCTGACTAAGGGGGTTAAAATGTCATTCAAAGCTGGACGCTTTTTCGCCGCAGCGCTTGTCATGTCTCTGTTAATACAGATGCAGCTTGCGGAAAACGGTTTCGCCTCTCGCAGAACCAAGATAGCCTTCTCCTCTACGCGTGACGGGAATTTCGAGATTTATGTCATGGACGGCGACGGGGGAAACCAGAGAAGAGTAACGGTAAATCCAGCAAAGGACGAAGATCCGGCATGGTCTCCCGACGGGGCAAAGATTGCCTTTGTTTCCAATAGAAATAATGTAAACAACGATCACGGGCAAATCTGGGTGATAGACGCCGACGGGAAGAACCCGATTAGACTGACGGACGGGTTGGTGGACACTTATGCGGACTGGTCGCCGGACGGCACGAAAATAGTGTACGACGCCCATCGTCTTCCGGAGGGCCATAATCTAGGTCACGGCGGGATTTCCGTGATGGATGCGGACGGGAAAAACAAGAGGCTGCTCAAAAAGGCAAGAGGCTTTCATCCGACATGGTCGCCCGATGGCAAAAGGATAGCGTTTATCTCCGGAGTTGATGTGATCAGTCATGTCTTCGTGATGGATGCCGACGGACGAAATCGCACTCAGTTAACGCATGACTTTGTGCGAAAACGTTTGCCGTCATGGTCGCACGACGGGAAGCGCATCGCGTATGTGGGCGATCACGTGATTTGGGTGGTGGACAGCGACGGGGAGAATAAGAGGAAACTCACGAACATAGATACGGATACACACCCTACATGGTCACCGGACAGCGAATCCATAGCCTTTCACTCTTTTGAAAGGGATCGTGGACTTGGAGGAGCGGATCATGTAATCGGGATTTACACGGTGGATGTGGCGAGCGGCGATGTCAACCCTCTGCAACGCGATCCCGAGTTCGAGAATTTCGAACCGGATTGGCTCTATCCCGGTGGACTCTCCGTTTCGCCGCAGGGCAGCCGCATCACGATCTGGGGCAGGCTGAAGAAATTCGCCTCCAGCCTTCGATAAACGTTCCGCACATGACTCGCAACCGCGTTTTTTCCCCAAACGCCCGAAATCAAGTTTTTTCTTGAAAACTTGATTTCTTCGCGTTCGACAAGGGAATGCCAAACACCGAAAACGTTAGCCGCTGCGAATCGTCACTAGTCACTGACCAGCAAGCGAGTGGATAGCGAGTGCGGCAGAAATCCAGCAAGCGAGTGGATAGCGAGCGCGGTAGAAATCCAGCAAGCGAGTGGATAGCGAGCGCGGTAGAAATCCACTGCTTCTTTAATCTTGGTTACTTGCAAAGAAAACCCCGGCTTACCGGCAAAACAGGAGGAAAAAATGTCACTCAAAACCACACGCTTGTCCGTGGCAGCGCTTGTCATGTTTCTCTTAATACAGATTCAACTTGCGGAAAACGGCTACGCCTCTCGCAGAACCAAGATCGCCTTCACCTCTACGCGCGACGGGAATGCGGAAATCTATGTCATGGACGGCGACGGGAGAAACCTGAGAAGAGTAACCGTGAATCCGGCAAGGGACGAATTGCCGACATGGTCTCCCGATGGGGCAAAGATCGCCTTTGTTTCCAATAGGAACAAAGATCACATGCAAATCTGGGTGATCGACGCCGACGGGAAAAACCCGATTAGACTGACGGACGGGTTTGTGGACAGTTATCCCGATTGGTCGCCGGACGGCACGAAAATTGTGTACGATGCGCTTCCCGACGGGATTACCGTGATGGATGCGGATGGGAAAAACAAGAGACGACTTGAGAATCAAGGCGGCGCGCATCCATCGTGGTCGCCCGACGGGAAGCGCATCGTGTACACGTTCGGTCAGATTTACGTGATGGATGCCGACGGACGAAATTCGGAGCAGTTAACGCATGACGTGGGGTTCAAACGTATGCCTTCATGGTCACATGACGGAACCCGCATCGCGTATTTGGCAAATCACCGGATTTGGGTAATGGATAGCAACGGAAAGAATGAGAGAAGACTCACAAATATAAATTCTGATGAACACGCATCATGGTCACCGGACAGCGAATCCATCGCATTTCACTCTTTTCAACGTGGAGTCGGGATATACGTGGTGGATGTAACGAGCGGCGCAGTCGACATTTTGCTACGCGATCCCGACTTCGGGAATTACGATCCGGATTGGCTGTATCCCGGAGGGCTCTCCGTTTCGCCGGAGGGCAGCCGTATTACAATGTGGGGGAGGCTCAAGAAATTCGCGTCCAGCCTTCGGTGAATTGTGTGCGTGTCAGGAGGTAGGACAGGATCGCGGCAATTCGACGTTTGCCGAGCCCACACTTACTGTGGTAGGGTGGAATCAAGGAAGTGAACAACGACCCCGACAGAACACCATCAAGCGACGGAATAGAATCAACCGAGCGGATAGCGAAGGATCAAACGACTGAATAAGGAGTGCGATACAATTCCCTTAGAAAATACCGCGCGATAGCTAATCTTCTCCTTAGTAGGAGATCAAGCGAATGGATAATGAGTGATCAAGGGAATGGATAATGACCGCGATAGAAATCCAGCAAGTGAGTGGATAGCGAGCGCGGTAGAAATCCAATAGAGATCTTCTCCCGGTCGCGACTCCGCACTCCGTTAGGAGTGGAATGTTAATAGAAACGGACGCCCCTCGTCTATGCACTCCAGCGGATCAAGCGAGCGGATAGCGAGTGCGATAGAAATCCAGCAAGCGAGTGGATAGCGAGTGATCAAACGACTGAATAAGGAGTGCGATAGAGATCCCGTAGAACTCCGATAGAGATCGTCTTGCCCCGATGTCCCGAAACCGGCCACGAAGGAGGAAAAAATGTCATTCAAAGCTGGACGCACTTTCGCAGGAGCGCTTGTCGTGTCCCTGTTAATACAGATGCACATCGCTGAACGCGGGTACGCCGCTTTCGGAGCCAAGATTGCTTTCACCTGTTGGAGAGACGGGAATCACGAGATCTGCGTCATGGATAGCGACGGAGGCAATGTGGTTAGACTCACGGATCATCCCGCACGAGACTATGAACCGGCGTGGTCTCCCGACGGCACGAGGATAGCGTTTATTCGAGACCACCACATCAACGTTATGGATTCCGATGGGGGACATGTGATCGAACTCGTAAAAAATGCGGGTGGTTGGGCTCCGGCGTGGTCGCCCGACGGGTCGAAGATTGCGTACACTCGCTACAAAGCGTTGAAAAGACAGGTTTGGGTCATGGACACCGACGGGGGAAACCAGAACTTGTTAACTAAATGGGGAGAAAACTATGATCCGGCGTGGTCGCCCGATGGGGGGCGAATTGCATTCGTGTCCGGCAGGAGGCACGCCGGACCTGAAATCTACGTCATGGACACTGACGGAAACAATCAGGTAAGGCTTACCCATGATCTGGCGGAAAAGGGAAATCCATCGTGGTCTCCCGACGGTCGATGGATTGTGTATGACTCGCACAAAGACTGGGTATTTCAAATCTATGTGGTGGAGACGGACGGCGGCGGTTTCACGAAAAGAATATCCCGCGACCCGCCGAATAATGCGAGCCCCGCCTGGTCGCCCGACGGACACACGATTGCATATGTGAATTGGGATCTCGTTAATTCGACAATCAACTTGATGACTCCCGACGGACTCCACCTAAAGCAACTCATCGAGGACGGTTTCTTTTCTGCCGATCCCGATTGGTTTGACCCGAGGGCGCGGTCCGTGTCTCCAGCGGCGAACTACCTCACAATCTGGGGCGAGATTAAAGCGCCGTCCACGGGTCGTCGATGATGCGTGCGGCGAGCTTGGAATAGCCGCTTTTTTGCAAGGGAGGAGGAACGAATGTCATTCAAAGCTAGAAGCACCTTCGCGCCAGCGCTTGTCATTTCCGTGTTCATCCAGATTCACATTGCGGAAAACGGTTACGCCTTTCGCAGAACCAAGATTGCCTTCACCTCCGTGCGTGACGGGAATGGGGAAATCTATGTCATGGACGGCGACGGGAGAAACAAGAGAAGAGTAACGGTACATCCAAGTGTGGACCGCTATCCGGCATGGTCTCCCGACGGGGCAAAGATTGCCTTTGTTTCCAATAGAAACAATGTAAACAAAGATCACCGGCAAATCTGGGTGATCGACGCCGACGGGAAGAACCCGATTAGACTGACGGACGGGTTGGTGGACTATCATCCGGACTGGTCGCCGGACGGCACGAAAATTGTGTACGACGACGCCCTCGCCGGGATTACCGTGATCGATGCGGATGGGAAGGACAAGAGACTACTTACGCCGGGAGGCTTACATCCGACCTGGTCGCCCGATGGAAAAAGGATAGCATTTATCTCCACAGTCGGTGTCATCAGTCATGTCTTCGTGATGGATGCCGACGGGGGAAATCGGACCCAGTTAACGCATGACTTTGTGCGAAAACGTTTGCCGTCATGGTCACATGACGGAAAGCGCATCGCGTATGTGGGCGATAACGTGATTTGGGTGGTGGATAGCGACGGAGAAAATCCGAGGCAACTCACGAATATAGTTACGGAAGAACACCCTACATGGTCACCGGACAGCGAATCCATAGCCTTTCACTCTTTTAAAAGAGATCATCGTGGACTTCGTGGCGCGGATCTTGTAGTTGGGATTCACACGGTGGATGTAACGAGTGGCGATGTCAACGCTTTGCAAGTTGATCCGGAGATCTGGAATCTTGAACCGGATTGGCTCTATCCCGGTGGACTCTCCGTTTCGCCGGAGGGCAGCCGTATTACAATGTGGGGGAGGCTGAAGAAATTCGCGTCCGGCCTCCAGTGAGGTGTTAGCGGAGAGGGCGGTAGGAGAGGAATTTTTAGTAATTGTCTGAATCACGGATTACACGGATTACACGGATTACGGGATTTCACGGATTAGATTTTGCCTAGAGATATACGGCGTCGGGTCGGGCTAGAAGCCTGACCTACAGAAGTTGAAGATCGAGCAAATTGTGTTGGGTGAAGGCGCGGTTGGAAACCGCACCTACCAGCGGACGAGATTGCGGTACAAGAAACGCGCGTGCGTCCTTGAATACTTGGGCGCAGAGACTTGAATTACCCATGACGAAGGAGGAAACAATGTCATTCAAAGTTGGACGCACCTTGGCGGCAGCGCTTGTCGTCTGCCTAATTCTGCTGATAGACATTGCGGCGTACACGTACGCCGCCACCGGCGTCAAGATTGCCTTTACCTCCACGAGAGACGGGGATTCCGAAATCTATGTTATGGATGCCGACGGAGGCAATCAGGTGAGATTAACGGAGAATCCGGCGGAAGACTACGGTCCGGCGTGGTCTCCCGACGGGCAAAAGATTGCGTTTGTCTCCGATAGAGACAATGGAGTTGACCGTATCTACGTCATGGATTCCGATGGACGGAATGTGATACCGCTGACAAAAGAATTGAGCGGTACGAGCCCGTCGTGGTCGCCCGACGGACGAAAGATCGTGTTCTCTCGCAACAAAGGAGGCAGACATATTTGCGTAATGGACGCCGACGGGGGTAACCGGAGACTGTTAACGCACGTAGGATTCAACATTCTGCCAGCCTGGTCGCCCGATGGAGAACGAATTGCCTTCGTATCCGACGGAAACACGATAATTGTAATGGATGTGAATGGCACGAATCGGGTAAGACTTGTCGGAGAAGACTTGCCTTGGGGGTTTCCGTCATGGTCTCCCGACGGTCTACGGATTGTGTTCGAATCTAGACGCCCGGTATTCTTTTTTCAAATCTCTGTCGTGAAAACCAATGGCAGCGGTGGAATCAAAAGACTAACACGCGAGCGGCCAAGCAGTACGCGCCCCGCTTGGTCCCCGGACGGGGACACGATAGCCTACGTCCAAAGCGGTCCCAAGAATAAGACCATGATTCATTTGATGACCGTGCGCGGAAAATACATTAAACAGCTCGGTGAGGACCACGAAGGCAGTGATACCGAGCCCGATTGGTTTGACCCGAGGGCATGGTCGGTGTCCCCCGCCACGAATTATGTCACTACCTGGGGCAAAATCAAAGAGCCGGCCCCCGGTCGATGATGATGTACACGGCGCGTATTCAAGCATGGAGGAACAGATGTCTTACAACGTTAGTCGATTCTTGACGGTTGCGCTTGTCATTTCCCTGTTTATCCAGACAATGCTTGCGGAAAACGGTTACGCCTTTCGCAGAACCAAGATAGCCTTCACCTCCAGGCATGACGGCAATATTGATATTTATGTCATGAACATCGACGGGAAAAACAGGAGAAGAGTCACGGTAAGTCCGGCAAGGGACTGGCTTCCGGCGTGGTCTCCGGACGGTAAAAAGATTGCCTTTGTTTCCAATAGAAACAATGTAGACGTAGATCACACGCAAATCTGGGTGATCGACGCCGACGGTAAGAACCCGATTAGACTGACGGACGGGTTGGTGGACAGTAATCCGGATTGGTCGCCTGACGGCACGAAAATAGTGTACGACACCGTTCGTGTTCCGGAGGATCATCATCTGGCGCCCGGCGGGATTACCGTGATGGATGCGGATGGGAAGGACAAGAGACTTCTTAAGGATGCAAGAGGCTTACATCCGTCGTGGTCTCCCGACGGGAAGCGCATCGTGTATACGAATGGTCAGCTTTACGTGATAGATGCCGAAGGAGGAAATCCAAAGCGATTAACGAAAGACTTTGTGCACAAACGTTTGCCGTCATGGTCACCCGACGGGAGGAGCATCGCATTTGACGGCAATAGCATGATTTGGGTGGTGGATAGCGACGGAGATAATCCGAGGCAACTCACGAAGTCGGCTTCGAATACACACCCTACATGGTCACCGGACAGTGAACTCATCGCGTTTCACTCTTTTGGAAGGGATCCTGGATATATTGCGATTTACACGGTGGATGTAACTGACGTCGCTGTAGACGCATTGCCACTCGATCCCGATTACTCGAATGTCGATCCGGATTGGCACTATCCCGCAGGACTCTCCGTTTCGCCGGAGGGCAACCTCATCACGATGTGGGGGAGGCTGAAGAGTTTGGCGTCCAGCCTTCGATGAGCGATGCGCATGGCGGGCGGCAGGAGGAAGATTCAGAGGTTCGACGATTGACTGTTCCAACCTGCAGAACGGATATGATTCGTGCAAAGAAATGAGGTCGCGACTACAGGAAATGGTGGGCAGTGCCCACCCTACAACTACAACTTTGGGGCGAGTCTGAAAAGCATCTGAACTTAGAATTCGCAAACTAACAGTTTGCGGCACAAAAAGCGGCGGCGGCCATCTGGAATCCTGTAAGCCGCAGATTGATTTTAATATGATTAAGGAGGAAAAAATGCCATTCAAGGTTGGACGCACCTTCGCGGCGGCGCTTGTTATCTCGTTGTTTGTCCAGATGCACATTGCCACAGATGGTTACGCCTCTCGCGGAACAAAGATTGCCTTCACCTCTACGCGTGACGGGAATTTGGAAATTTATGTCATGGACGGCGACGCGAAAAACCAGAGAAGAGTAACGGTGCATCCAAACATTGACGAGGATCCGGCATGGTCGCCGGACGGGAAAAAGATTGCGTTTGTTTCCAATCGAAACGGGGGTCACATTCAAATCTGGGTGATCGACGCCGACGGGAAGAACACGATTAGACTGACGGATGGCGTGTCGGACCAGAATCCGGACTGGTCGCCGGACGGGACGAAGATCGCGTACGACTTCCTTCTAAATCCATGGGACAACGATAAATGGAACCGTACCATCTACGTGATGGACTCAGATGGAAGAAACAGTAGACAACTGATTGAAAAACCGGAGTGGGACACAAATCCGTCGTGGTCACCCGACGGAGGGAAGATTGCTTTTAGATCTAACAATCACGAGATGTCTGCTGAGATTTACGTGATGGACTCCGACGGAGGAGACATTGAGCGTCTAACGCGTGGCGGCTTTTCGAAATACATGCCGGCATGGTCGCCCGACGGGAGCCGCATCGCGTATTGCACCAGCGATCACATTTGGGTGATGGACAGCGACGGAAAGAATCAGAGAATACTCACGAATAGAGGATGGCACCAGCATCCGACATGGTCACCGGACAGCCAGAAAATCGCATTTCAGTCTTGGAACGGGGCCCGTCGTGCTTTTTCAATTTTCACGGTAGACGCCATCGGTGGCGCCCTCAACCCGATTGACCAGGTTCATGAAAAGGGGGATACCGAACCTGATTGGTTCAACCCCGGACAGCTCTCCGTTTCGCCGGAGGGCAGCCGGATTACAATGTGGGGGAGGCTGAAGAATGCCGCGTCTAGTATTCGATGAGCGATGCGCATGGCGGGCGGCAGGAGGAAGAATCAGAGGTTCGACGATTGACTGTTCCAACCTGCAGAACGGATATGATTCGTGCAAAGAAATGAGGTCGCGACTACAGGAAATGGTGGGCAGTGCCCACCCTACAACTACAACTTTGGGGCGAGTCTGAAAAGCATCTGAACTTAGAATTCGCAAACTAACAGTTTGCGGCACAAAAAGCGGCGGCGGCCATCTGGAATCCTGTAAGCCGCAGATTGATTTTAATATGATTAAGGAGGAAAAAATGCCATTCAAGGTTGGACGCACCTTCGCGGCAGCGCTTGTCATCTCCCTGCTGGTCGAGATGCAGCTTGCGGTAAACGGTTACGCCTCTCGCAAAGCCAAGATCGCCTTCGCCTCTATGCGTGACGGGAATTCTGATATTTATGTCATGGACGGCGACGGGGGAAACCAGCGAAGAGTAACGGTAAATCCGTCAAGGGACTGGCTTCCGGCATGGTCTCCGGACGGCAAAAGGATTGCCTTTGTTTCCAATAGAAACAATGGAAACAAAAATCACAAGCAAATCTGGGTGATCGACGCCGACGGAACGAATCCGGTCAGACTAACGGACGGTGTGTCGGACTCATATCCGGACTGGTCGCCAGACGGGAAAACAATATTGTACGTCGCCGGTCATATTGCGCAGAATCATGACCTCGCCCCCGGCGGGATCGTAGCGATGGATGCGGACGGAAATAACAAGAGACTGCTTAAGAATAGAGGCGGCATACATCCGTCGTGGTCTCCCGATGGGGATAGGATAGCGTATATCTCGGGCAACATTGGCAGGGACACTCAGGTTCACGTAATGGATGCCGATGGAGGGAATCCGCGGCAGCTAACGAGGGACACGGAACTCAAACATATGCCGTCTTGGTCGCCCGACGGGGGGCACATCGCATATGAGAGCGAAGGGCGGATTTGGGTGATGAACAGCGACGGAAAGAATCAGAGAAGACTTACGAACATAGCTGGGGACGAACATCCGACATGGTCGCCGCAGAGTGATGCCGTTGCGTTTCACGCTGAGAGAAAGGGTGGTGGGCGCGGTATATACATGGTGGATGTGGCTAACGGCGCCGTCAACGTGATGCAGCATGCTCCCAGTTTCGGGGATGGACAACCGGATTGGCATAATCCGGGAGAACTCTTCGTTTCGGCGGAGGGCAGCCGGGTTACGATGTGGGGGAGGCTGAAGAATTTCACTTCCATCCTTCGATGAGCGACGCACGGGTGGGCGTCAGTTGACATTGTCTGAACTGTGATTTATCTGATTATTGGATTGACCTGATTGTAGGCGTTGAGTTGCCCGTCATGAGCCGATTATTCCGCATCGTGAAGCCATTAAGATTAAGGGGAGAAATCTGGTCTTTAAGAGAATGGATGTTTATCGGTCACTTGAACGATTATTTAGGACGATGGAAGGCGAATGGCGGGGTGGTGACCACCCTACAACTTTAGATGTGGATCGAGACCGAAAAACATCCGCACTTAGAATCCGCAAACTAACAGTTTGCGATACAAAAAACGGCGGCGGCTGCCTGGATTCCTGTACGCCGCAGATCGGCTTTAATATGATTAAGGAGGACAAAATGCCATTCAAAGTTGGGCGCACCTTCGCCGCAGCGCTTGCCGCTTCTCTGCTGATTCAGATGCAGCTTGCGGTAAACGGTTACGCCTCTCGCAAAACCAAGATCGCCTTCACCTCTATGCGTGACGGGAATACTGAAATTTACGTCATGGACGGAGACGGGGGAAACCAGAGAAGAGTAACGGTGAATCCAACGTACGATCGGTATCCGGCATGGTCGCCGGACGGGAAAATGATTGCGTTTGTTTCCAATCGAAACAGGGGCCGCAATCAGATCTGGGTGATTGACGCCGCCGGTAGGAATCCGGTCAGACTAACGGACGGTGGGTCGGACTCGTATCCGGACTGGTCGCCAGACGGCAAAACAATATTGTACGCCGCCGGTGATGTTCAGGAGGACCATGACCTGGCGCCCGGCGGGATTGCAGCGATGGATGCCGATGGAAATAACAAGAGACTGCTTAAGAATAGAGGCGGCATACATCCGTCGTGGTCGCCCGATGGGGATTGGATAGCATTTGCGTTCGGTAACTTTGGTGACACGAGGCAGGTTTATGTAATGGATCGCGATGGCGGGAATCCGCGGCAGTTAACAAGGGACGCCGGACACAAATATATGCCGTCTTGGTCGCCCGACGGGGTACAGATCGCGTATGCGAGCGATTACCGGATTTGGGTGATGGACAGCGACGGAAAGAATCAGAGAAGACTTACGAAAATAAACGGGGACAATCATCCGACATGGTCGCCGCAGAGTGATGTCATTGCGTTTCACGCTGAGAGAAAGGGTGGTGGACACGGAATCTACGCGGTAGATGTAACGAACGGGGCCGTCAACGTGATGCAACATGCTCCCCGGTTCCGGGATCAACAACCGGATTGGCTTTACCCGGGAGAACTCTCCGTTTCGCCGGAGGGCAGCCGGGTTACAATCTGGGGGAAGTTGAAGCAGCAAGCGTGGAAATCACAATGAATTGCACCGATGCCTTATAAATGACATGATTTGAATATGCTTCCTTTGCTATTTGGGTTTACGGCCAGTTACAAAGAACACCGAGTTTCGTTCCTGAGTTTGATAACGGCAGTTATAGCGTGAATGGCTGAACTGCAACCAAGGCAATTCCAAAGGTAAAGGATGACACATTTTTTTGCGATTCACTCTTGTACGACTGCAGATTCATGTGGACTCCACTATGCTCATGCACCTCCATCTAGTCCTTTCTCGAATCAAGTTTGTGGAGGTTTGCTCGGATTGGGAATAATTCTGCATGAAGCATTCTATAGCAAAAGTATTTCATGCAACTTGCGATTCTCTACATACCGACACCTATTCAATTTGGAGTCATTCCTTGCATTTAGACGGCTTTCAATTGGAAACATGGGTAACGGGAAAACACCTAAAGACACCATCGAATTCAATGCAGGCTAAATGAAGCGTATTTACTGGTGTCGCCGGTGGGAAGGTGTCTTCCTATGGGTAAAAAATGAAACTCCTGTTCCCCAAATTCTACAGAATGCAAGATTCTTAAATCAAATTCATACACTTTGCGATTTTCTATACATTAAATCATAAATATTAATCGAACTTACTGTTTGAACAATGCGCGGATAATATAACCCAACAACCCAACCACCGGGACCGTAGTAGTAGTAATAATCGTGATTACAATATCTTTGTGTAAACAAAACCCAAAAAAGTTTATCCCTTCTGCAATTACAATCAAAACTAACACTGCCAGCCAAGTAGCAACCAGAACAAAAATCCATTTCACATACTTATTTTTGTGTTCTATATTGGCTAACTTTTCTTCAACGAGAGCCTTGGACATTGAAAAAGCATGTTTGTCAAACAGTTCCTCCACTGGAACTTCAACAGGCGGAGAAATCTCTTCATCGCGTTGCCGTTCGTAGATTTTCTGAAAATCATTCATGAGTTTAAACGGCGCAAATAGTAGGCTTTTATTGCTTCATCATCTATTTCAGACTTATTGGCATCTGCATTATTGAAAACAGAATCCCAAGGAGTACCTGCCTCATGCGTCAAATTGGATAATTGTATGGCAGTAAATCCCTTGTATACTTCCCAAACTCGTTTCAGGCAATTTCGGGTGCGTGTGTCATCATTGGGAATCTTTGGTGTAACCAACTTAGCATCTATCAATCTTTTGCCATCAAAAATTGGTTCATAATCTGTAGCCAACTCTTGTATCGGCAATATACCATAACGTTTGAACTCATGGTACAATTCAGGTATGACGGGACCATACATCCAAGCCTCAACCCGGTCTCTTATCAGTGGTTTATCCACAATAGCCAAGTGCCAACCGTGTGCAATATAAACAAGCTTCAATAGTTTCATTAAAGTCACTGGATTGCTTTCCTTCAAAGATCTTCGGATAAACCAATTGGCTACTGCCTTTGCAGGATAAGGTATGCTCATGGTATCACCTCCCTCAGAGAATATCGTGCCAACTATATCGTACCACTCATCGTAACATATGTCAAGCATATTTCTTCCAATTACCACACAAATATATACTATACATATATATATTACAGGGCCCTCCCGCTTAGTTGGGTTGTCACGCCCCGTGAGGTGTGGAGCCCTTGAAAATAGCAATCTAATCAATGAGTTGGTAGATTAAGAATCCCCGCGGTGTTGGGATTTACCCGATTGTTCCAGAACAGATCTTCGGTGACTAGCTTAAGATGAATAACACGCGATGAAAGGGTTGATTTATGAACAGGAAAGAGCGGTTGTGTGCGGTTTTAGGGGGTTGCTTCGGCGCGGCGTTGACGATGGCGGTGTGTTCGTTCTCTCCGATCGGAGCGCAGAGCGGGGACACGTTCGGAGAAATCTCCTGTACCGGGCTTAGAATTGTAGCGCAGGATGGAAAGACGGGCGTTACTTTGGGCACCGGCACCGAGGGTAGTTTTGTCTCCGTGCACGGCACGGAGGGAAAATCCGAGGCGGCGCTGCGTCTTGACAAGAAGGGGGGACAAGTGGTCATTTGGGGGGTGGACGGCAATTCTCACGCCGGTTTGCGCATCACCGAACACGGCGGACGGGTGCAGGTCTACGGCAGAAATAACGATTCTCAAGCCGCGATGGGCATCACGGACGAGGGCGGCCGCATCGAAGTCTTCGGCAAAGACGGCAGGTCGCGGGCGGCGATGGCAATCACGGAGAACGGAGGTCATGCGGGTATACTGGGCAAAGATGGACGTTCGGGAGCCGGCATGTCGGTAGACGAATCCGGCGGCTATGTGCGTGTGTACAATAAAGCGGGACGGCAGTCGGGGCGTTTGCCGCACCCCGAAGAGTAGTTGGCGGGAGAGATGACTGGCGGGGCACGGTGCTCCGCCTACCACCTTTAGGCAATGTGATAACAGGATTGGGCGAGGAGAATTCCTTTTGAAAACAGCGCTTACGTCACTGATTCTCCTCGGTGTCGCTGCACTCAACACCATAGCCGAAGACACTTCCCAATGGGGGTTGCCCGAGGGCGCCGTGGCGCGATTTGGCAGGGGAATTCTTTACAATGCTAAGTATTTCCCGGACGGGAGACATGTGGCGGTCGTTAGTAGCGCCGGTGTTTGGCTCTACGATGCGGTGCCTGGTGACCCCATCGACCTGATAAGGTGCGGCAACACGTTCGACGCTTCTGATGTCGTGTTCAGCCGGGACGGCAGCACCCTTGCCGCCGGCTCTGATGAAATAGTTTGTGTTTGGGACGCGGCGACACGGGCGAACAAATATCCTCGCTGTATGGTTATCACGCTCGGAATACATCCGTAGCGTTCAGTCCGGTCGATGACACGCTCGCGAGCGGTAATACCGATAACAGAGTGCGTCTGTGGGATACTGCGGCGGGTGAGAATATACGCACGATCGAAGGGCATATTGGTGATGTCACTAGTGTAGAATTCAGTCCGGATGGGAGTACGCTAGCCAGTGGGAGCAGGGACGGTACCGTGCTGCTGTGGGAAATCTTCCCGTCCCCCGATCCTCCGGAAGATGAACACCCGCAAGTCGAGGTGCCACCGCAAGTTAAACCGGATGTGAACCGGGACGGGAGCGTGGATGTTCGGGACCTGGTGTTGGTCGCTGGGCGTTTGGGAAAAGCGGCGGAGAACCGGGCGGACGTCAACGGGGATGGCACGGTGAACATCCTCGATTTGGTGATAGTTGCGGAGATGATAGATAATGAGGCAGGCGCGCCGCTTGTCGATTCAGCCGGAACAGAAATAATTCGGATTACCGAAGTTAAAAAGTGGCTTGACGAAGCGCGGCGGTTTGGCATTGCGGATGTGGCGCTGTTGCGGGGTATCGAGTATTTGGAGTATCTGTTGGAGGCGTTGACGCCGGAAAGAACGTCGCTATTGCCGAACTACCCGAATCCCTTCAATCCGGAAACCTGGATTCCGTATCATCTCGCGAGAGAATCGGAAGTCGAAATCACAATATATAGCTCGAAAGGAATATTGGTGCGGCAACTGGATTTGGGGTTGCAGGCGGAAGGATTCTACACCGACAAGCATTATGCGGCATATTGGGACGGGCGCAACGATAACGGAGAACTGCTTGCAAGCGGCGTGTATATCTACGTATTCCGAGCGGGGAGTTACCGCGCCTCCCGCCGCATGGCAATCGTCAGGTAGTGCCGCACCGGCAGCCATCAACCGACCGAATAAATCATACCCGGTAGGAGATCAAAGGAATAAATAATGACTGATTAAGGAGCGCGATAGAGATCCCATAGAAATCTTCTCCCGGTCGCGATTGCCCAGTTGTAGGGTGCAATCAAGCGAGTGGATAGCGAGC
>JAPPIK010000029.1:0-5746 GCA_028820655.1 Candidatus Poribacteria bacterium
CCAAATCGCGATTCCCTACTGTGGGAGCGATTTCCAAATCGCGATTCCCTACTGTGGGAGCGATTTCCAAATCGCGATTCACTACTGTAGGAGCGATCTCCAGGTCGCGATTCCCCGCTCCAGAGGCGATCATTGAAAGGAGGCGGTCCGTGAGATGAAAATAGCGATGATGTCACTAATTCTTCTGGCCATGCATTCCGTCAGCGGCGTCACGCAGGAGTATGTACGTTGGGGGATCCCCGAAGGCGCCAAGCTGCGTCTCGGGCGCGGCACGATGTATGATCTGGCGTATTCGCCGGACGGCACCCGGCTTGCCATCGCAAGCTCTGTCGGAATATGGCTGTATGATACGGCGACGCTTAAGGAGGTAGATCTGTTCGACCGACATTCGGGGCAGGTGATGAGCGTCGCATACAGTCCGGATGGAAGCCGGCTTGCCGGCGGAGATCTCGGCTGGACGGTGCGCGTGTGGGATGCCAACACGGGTGAACCGGAACTCCCTCCCCTCCGGCATTCGGACTTCGTTGATAGCGTTGCATTCAGCAGCGACGGCACGGTACTTGCCGGTGCAAGCGACCGTCGGGTGCGGATTTGGGATGCCAAATCGGGCGAAAAACGGCATACACTCACCGGCCACGCCGATAATGTCACCTGCCTGGCGTTCAGCCCGGACGGTGATGTCCTTGTGACCGGCTCAAAAGATAGGACACTGGGCGTCTGGAACGCCAAAACGGGGGAGGAACTGCGGACGATTAACGCACACACGGGCTCGGTGACCAGTCTGGCGTTTAGTCGCGACGGCAAAATGATCGCCAGCAGCGGCGCCGACGCCACGCTGCGCCTTTGGGATACGGACACGTGGGTACTTCGACGGATACTCGCCGAAGAGGGAGTCGAGGTGACGCGCACCGCGTTTACGCCCGACGGGAACCGCGTTGTCGGCGGGTGCACCGGAAGGCTGGTATTTTGGGATACGCAAACCGGTGCTCGCGTCCGGACAATTACCGGCTATTCGGGTTCGGTTTTTGGATTGGTATACAGTCCGGACGGCGCCACTCTTGCCACCGGGACGGACGACTTGACCGTGTGGTTGCGGGATGCCGAGTCGGGATCGGTGCTGCGTTCCGTTACCTGGATCGGGAAGCAGTTTGCCGGCGCCGCGTTTAGTCCCGACAGCAGGACGATCGCCATCGGGGGCGGTCCGCAGGTACGTCTGTGGAACACCGGTTCGGGGGAACATCTGCGGACCCTCAGCGGCCATCAGGATACGGTGCGCAGCCTTGCCTTTAGCCCGGACGGCAGCCTGCTCGCTTCCGGCAGCGAGGAGGAGATACGGCTGTGGGACGCCGCGACCGGAAACCATCTACGCAGACTAACCGGACATAGGGGTGGGGTGCTGTGTCTTGCGTTCAGTCCGGATGGCGCGATTATCGGCAGCGGCGGGGAGTACGGGGCTGACACGGTACGCCTCTGGGATTCGCAAACGGGTGAAAGTCTGCACACGGATTCTCTGCACGCAATACCGGTCAGGAGTGTGGCGTTCAGCCCGGACGGCGCGATCCTCGCCAGTGGGAGCATCGATGGAACTGTGAATCTGTGGGATACCGGTGCGGGTCGACATTTGCGGGCGCTGGAGGGTCACCGGTTTGGCGTTGAAGGTGTGTCGTTCTCCCGGAACGGCAGAACCTTGTGCAGTGCAAATAACAGGAAGGCTCGACTTTGGGACACCGCCACCTGGAATTACGTCCACGTACCAATCGATTTTCGATCGAGAATAGCGCCTGTCGCTTTCAGCCGGGACGGCAGTCTGTTTGCGATCGGGAATAATTGGGAGATTGAATTGTGGAATGCGACTGAGGGTGAACGACTAAAAAGATTCGCCGGATACCCCGGGCGGATGTCGGGGATGGCAATTAGTCCGAATCGACGGAAACTCGCCGCCGTGTGGAGTCACGGAACGGCGCTCATCTGGGACATCATTCCGCCGCCTTCGGCGAACGCGACCGTCAGCCTCGAACCCGCTGCTGTTCCGTCGCCGCCGGTTGGAGAGCATCTCGCGCTCGCACTCAACATCGAATCCGAAGACGATGTATCGGGTTTCAACGCAGTCCTTTACTTTGATTCTACGGCGCTGCGATTCGTGGAAGCGACTGCTGGAGACTTCCTTCCAGGGAGCGGTTTTTTCGCACCGCCGCTGGTCGAGGGGGATCGCTTGAGCCTGGAGGCGTCCGCGTCCGAAGGCTTCAATCGCGGCGTCGGCAAGCTCGCCGCGCTCACGTTTGAGGTGCTTGAGTCCAAGAACTCCGACCTGACGTTGTCGGAGGCAAACTTGGTCGGTCCGAACGCAAAACGCACCTACCCTCGCGTTGAAGACGCGCGGCTGATTGCGCCGCCCGCGGTCGCCGCCGATGTCAATGGAGATGGCATCGTGAACACCCTGGACCTGGCGGAGGTCCGCGCGAACTATATGAAAACCGGTGAGAATGCTGCCGATATCAACAATGATGGTGTGGTGGATGTTCTCGACATCGTTAAGATTACCAGCCAACTCGACGGGGGAGACGCGTCGCCGCGCTCTTGGTAAGTGCGGCGGGGCGGACGCGGAAGGAGGAAAGGCGGTTCGTCAGATGAAATTATCCACGGCATTGCTTATTCTAATGGTTGCGTCCTCATTCGATGCCTTTGCGGGGGAGTATGCGACGTGGGGACTGCCGGAAGGCGCCAAATGGCGAATCGGGAGAGGCGCGATGAAGGAGGCGCAGTATTCGCCGGATGGCGCTCGTCTCGCCGTCGCAAGTTCTACCGGAATTTGGCTGTATGATACGGAGACCCTTTCGGAACTCGCTCTCCTCGCCGACCACACGGGATCGGTGACCTGCGTGGCATACAGTCCGGACGGCGGCATGCTTGCCAGCGGAAGCACGGACATGACGGTGCGAGTGCGGGATGCCAATACGGGGGAACAGAAATATCCTCCCCTCCAACACACGTATGCCGTCAAGAGCGTGCAATTCAGTCCGGACGGTGCGCTGCTTGCCAGTGTGAGTAGCCGCCAGGTGCAGATTTGGGACGCCGATACCGGCGCGAAAAAACGCACGTTAACGGGACACACCCATACGGTCAACAGCGTCGCGTTCAGCCCGGACGGAAACGCCCTTGTTACGGGTTCCAAGGACGGCACTATGCGCGTGTGGAATGTCAGGACGGGTGACTGTCTGCGCACAATCAAGGGCGGTTATGACGCCCATAGCCTAGCGATTAGTCCGGACGGAAAGACTCTCGCTGTTGGCTTCTTCTCCGAGTTGCATCTGTGGGATACGGGCACATGGCAACTTCGCATGACACGCTCGCGGGATCTGAATCGGGTGACGAGCGTCGCGTTTACGCCGGACGGAGAACGGGTGATCGCCGGGCATTCGGAAGGCATCACACTCTGGGATACCGAAGCGGGACGGCTGCAACAACGGTTAATCGGACCGTCGGGCGGCACGTCCGGCTTGGTTTTCAGCCCGGATGGCGGCACGATCGCAAGTGTCAGCGGCGACAATATACTGCGATTCTGGGATGCCGAGTCGGGAGCCCATTTGCGCTCCCTCGCTTGGATGCAGACGGGTTGGGGACGCGTAACGTTCAGCCCCGATGGCAGGATTCTCGCCGTTGGACGTTCTGAGAAAATTCGACTTTGGGATGCCAAGTCGGGGGAACATGTGCGGACACTCAAGGAGAAAGCACATGGAGCGCAGAGCCTGGCGTTCAATTGGGATGGAAATCTGCTTGCATCCGGCGGTCATCAGAAAGTTCTGATGTGGGATATCACGACAGGTAAACTTCTGCGAACGCTCAACCGGAATCATAACGAAAATGTCTTGAGCCTGGCGTTCAGTCGCGTTGGAGAAACGCTGGCTGGCAGCATCGGTGCGGACATCCTTCTGTGGGACACCGGCTCCGGGGAACACCTGCGGACGCTCAGCGGGCATGAGTACGAAGTCCGTAACTTGGCGTTCAGTCGGGACGGCAGATTCATCGTGTCCAGCGGCAACAGAGAGATTTTGTTGTGGGAGTTCAAGACCGGGAAACACTTGAGAACATTCATTGGATTTGAAAATAATGAAGTCAAGGACGTCGCGTTAAGCGGCGACGGCAAGACACTATACTGTGCAACCAAAAAGGAACTGCGGCTATGGGATATCGACACCGGCGAATATCGGCAATTCAATACCGGGGTAACGTCGGGGAACGCCGGAGCGGCGTTCAGTCCGGACGGCGGTTTGCTGGCGCATTGGAATAATCGGGGCATTGTTCTGTGGAACACGGCGAAGGGCCAATCGCTGGAAACTCTCGCCGTAGATTCGGGCAACATTACTTCTGCCGCATTTAGTCCGGATGGGCGGACGCTTGCCACTGCGAATAGAACGGGAAGTGTGCTGGTCTGGGACATCAGGCCGCCGTCTGCGGCGATCGCGGCGGTGAGACTCGTTCCACCGTCGGCTCCGTGCCCCCCGGTTGGGGAGCAACTCACGCTCTCCCTTGAGATTGAGAACGGCGAAAACGTCTCGGCTTATCAGGCAACCGTCAGTTTTGATCCCGATGCGCTCCGTTTTGTGGATGTCGCCGACGGCGGATACCTGCCGCAGGGAGCGTTCTTTCTGCCGCCGGTGGTGGACGCACATCGCGTGACGCTGGGGGCGGCGGCGCTTGAAGGCGCCAGCCATGGCCGTGGGACGCTTACCGCACTAACCTTTGAGGTCGCCGCCGTCAAGAACTCGGTGGTGACGCTGTCCGATGCCAGCTTGGTGGACGCCAACGCAAAACAGACCTTCCCCCGCCTGGAGGATGCGCGCGTGGAGAAACCGTCCCGCGTCGTCGTCGATGCCAACGGCGACGGCGTGATAAGCATCTTGGATCTACCTCAGGTTGCCGCACGGCTTACGGAGGCCGGGAAGAAGGATGTCGACGTCAACCAAGACGGCGCCGTGGATACGGCGGACCTATTTCAGGCTGTTACGGATCTCAAGGTCGCAAAAACGGAACCGGGGGCATACCTCGCCGCGCTGTCGATGCTTACCTCTACGGATGTCGCTGAGTGGCTTGACCAGCAGCGGGAGTCAAACCAGGGCGAGGCGGACTTGAAACGCAGTATTCGCGCCGTTCAACATCAGCTTGCCGTGACCGTTCCCGGCGAGACGGCGCTGTTGCCGAACTACCCCAACCCCTTCGAACGAGAGACGTGGATACCGTATCATTTGGCGTTCAAGATGGAGGTCTATATCACGATTTACAGCGAGAAGGGGCTGCCGGTTCGGCACTTAGCCATGGGAGACCGGAACCCCGGGCATTATGTAGGTCTGTCGAGGGCGGCGTATTGGGACGGACGCGACGACGACGGCGCGCCGGTACCGAGCGGGACGTATGTCTACGAGCTTGTGACGTGGGATCATATGGAATCGCAGAAGATGACGAAATCTGCGGTCAGGGACAAACCCAACCGATGACGCCGGTAGTGGAATGCATCTCGAAATCAAGTTTTTTCTTGAAAAGTTGATTTTTTCCACCCACAGCATATCCAACCCGTGGGAGGGAATCAAGCAATCGTAGGGTGCGCACCGCGCACCAGCCTTTTAAACTGTCGGATCAACCGATCCTTGTAGGAGCGATCTCCAGGTCGCGATCCCCTACTGTAGGAGCGATCTCCAGGTCGCGATCCCCTATTGTAGGGGCGACCTCCCGGTCGCGATCCCCTACTGTG
>JAPPIK010000029.1:5846-32222 GCA_028820655.1 Candidatus Poribacteria bacterium
GGAGCGATTTCCAAATCGCGATCTCCTATTGTAGGAGCGACCTCCCGGTCGCGATCCCCTACTGTGGGAGCGATTTCCAAATCGCGATCTCCTATTGTAGGAGCGACCTCCCGGTCGCGATTCCCCGCTCCAGCGGAGCGGAATGTCAATAGAATCGTAGTAGCTCCCAATCTCTGCACTCCAGCGGAGTGCCATGTGCAGGTGAAATATAACTAATCTTCCGCCCACCAGCTTCAAAGCCCCAGAGGGAATCAGGCGAGTGAATAGCGAGTGCGGTAGAAATCCAGCAAGTGAGTGAATAGCGAACGCGGTAGAAATCCCTTTCCAACCGCACCGCCGCCCAACATCTCGAATGAAAACAACAACCATATCACTCTTTCTTTTGATTCTGCTCTCACATAAACCCTTCGCGCAGGAGCACGCGCAATGGGGATTGCCGCGAGGCGCCAAACTGCGCATGGGTAAGGGGCACATAAACGAGATTTCGTATTCCCGAGATGGGAAGCGTCTGGCAGTCGCCGGTTCTCTGGGTATTTGGCTCTACGACACGTCAAGTCTTCACGAGACGAACTTTCTCGCGGTGCCGTCGAGCGGGGTGAGCAGCGTCGCGTTTAGTTCGGACGGAAAAATGATCGCCGCTGGTAGTTGGGACGGCGCGGTGAAACTATGGGATGCCAAAACCGGCAAACTGCGGCAATCGCTCGCCGGGCACACCCGCGTAGTTGCAAGCGTGGCGTTTAGCCCGAATGGCCGCAGGCTGGCAACGGGGGGTTATGACCCGCCGGCGCAACTACGGCTCTGGGATGTCAAAACCGGCAAGCATCTTCGCACGTTTAGCGGCGTCGAGTCTCAGGTCAACGGTGTATCGTTCGGTCCGGATGGCAGGATGCTCGCCGCCGGGACTCAAGCCGACTTGATCGGGATCTGGGACGCTGTCACGGGCAAACATCTACGTGTTCTCCGCGGGCATTCGTCCACTGTAAAAAGCGTCGTGTTTAGCCGGGATGGCAACCTGCTTGCCAGCGGGAGTTGGGACGGGTCGGTGCGGCTCTGGAATCCTGCTACCGGAGCACTGGTGCGTAAGATGCACGTGCCCGGCTCCACGGTGCTAAGTATAGCTTTCAGCCCCGATGGCGGTGTGATAGCAGTAGCAAACATGACAGACGATGTGCATTCGTGGAATGCCAAAACGGGCGACAGCCTGCGCACGTTCTCCGGGCACATAGCCAGGGTCGCAAGTATAGCGTTCAGTCCCGATGGGGAAACCCTCGCCAGCGGGAGTAGAGACGGCACGGTGCGATTTTGGAATCCCGATACCGGGGTGCAGAAACATGCGATCACGGGGCACATTGAAACGGTCAAGAACTTGGCGGTCAGTCCCGACGGCAATCTGGCCGCAACCGGAAATTTAACGGAGATTGCGCTGTGGGATGTTAACACCGGACAACTCCAGCGCACGCTCTCCGGACACACGCAGAACATCAATTGCGTGGCATTCAGCCCAGATGGCATCACGCTGGCGGGCGGGAGTGACCATGCACGACTGTGGGATGTCAGATCCGGACGACTTCTGCGGACGCTGGCGTGCCATGGGAGCGGCGTTCTCAGCGTGGCTTTTAGCCCTGATGGTAGTCGGTTGGCATGTGGTGGGCGTGGTGAGGACAATGCCGTACGGTTGTGGGATGTGAAAACGGGCGATCTACTACATACGCTCAACTGGCATGTAAAAGCCGTCAAGTGCGTTGCCTTTGGTCCGAATGGCGAAACGCTCGCCACCGGAAGCGGAGACGGTACTATCGTAATATGGGATGTCCGTACCGGGGCGCGCACGCATACGCTTTCCGCGTACGTACACGCGGTCGAAGGTGTCCGGTTTAGTCCGGAGGGTAACATGCTCGCCAGCTTGAGCCGGAACGGCGCAACGCTGTGGGATACCGTGACGTGGACCGAGATTCACACCTTCGACGTCACTCTGCGCAAAGTCGGAAACATCGCCTTCAGCCCCGATGGCAAGGCGATTGTGATGGCGAACGCCGATCCCGAGGTGCGGCTCTGGGATACCGGCACCGGTGCATTGCTGCGTTCACTCACCGGGCACCGTTCCGCAATCACGTGCGCGGCGTTTCTCCCCGATGGAAAAACACTGATTAGCGGCAGCTTGGATGGGACGATGCTGCTCTGGGACACATCAGCAATCTCCTCACGCTGACGCCGGAGCAATCGTAGGGTGGGCACCGCGCACCAGCCTTTTAATCCGTAGGAGCGATGTCCGTCTGTGGGAGCGATTTCCAAATCGCGATGCCCTATTGTAGGAGCGATCTCCAGGTCGCGACTCCCCGCTCCAGAGGAGCGGAATGTCAATAGAATCGCGCAACCTCCGTTTATGCACTCCAGCGGAGTGCCATGTGAACAACAATTATAGCTAACCTGTAGGTTGGGTTGAACAACGCGAAACCCAACTCTCGGAGATCAACCAGGTTGTAGGGTGTAATCAAACGAGTGGATAGCGAGTGATCAAGGGAGTGGCTAACGACCGCGATAGAGATCCCATAGAGATCTTCCGCGCACCAGCCTTTTAATCCGTAGGAGCGATCTCCAAATCGCGAGTCCTCAGTCGTTGGGTAATCAAGCGAGTGGATAGCGAGCGCGATAGAAATCCCTCATGCAAGCGAATAGCGAAAGATCAAGTGAGTGAATAACGAACGATCAAATGAGCGAAAAGCGAATGCGATAGAAATCCTATAGAGATCCCACAGGTAGCAACTTGCATCAATCAAAATCACAAAGATACAGAGGTTCAAATCAGGAAACTGAGAAGAATCCCGGTCAACAAGCATTGAGGTATATCCCCTGAATCCCTTGATTATGAATGTGCCCCTTTGATCGCTGAACGCTGCAAAAAACTCCGATACGACTCACATTGTTTTGATAAGATGTCTACTGATTACGAAAATTACACGGACGGCAACCGATTGCTTGTAATCCGCTTGATTGATTCCAATGTACGGCTATCGGATCGGAAATCCAGCGGGAGCGGTAAAGAGACTTGCTATTGAGAATGTATAATTCCTACTGGCGGTGAATGAAAGGAAAAAGAAAATTGAAAAGGCGTTTGTACTGTTTCGTACTGTTCTCGGTTGCCGCCGTCATTTGTTTATTCGCGCCGGAATTGGGGTTGGGTTCGGTTCCGCCGCAAGGCAAAAACGTAGCGTCGAATGACTGGCGACATGATAATCGGCGCTATGCCCGGGCTCTGGCGAACGCGGATGTCGGCGAACGCCGCACCGTCCGGCTCATCTACTTTCTTCCGAACGATCAAGACTTCCGACCGGAAGTCGTACAGCGCTTGAAGGAAGAGATTCGCCGCATTCAAACCTTTTATAGGGAACAGATGCAGGCACACGGTCACGGGGCTAAAACATTCCGCGTTGAAACCAACGCCCAAGGGGAACCGGTGGTTCATCGCGTGAATGGGCAACATCGCAATAGTTACTATCAAAGGAACGACGCAGCGGGCACTACGCTGGCCGAGATCGAACCGAAATTCGATCTGTTTGCGAATATCTACATGATTGTGATGGACAATCACAGAAAACGGATTGGGCCGCTGTTCGGAGTTGATGGATATGGACTCAAACACAACAAAATTGCGGGATACGCGCTGCTTCCCGGGGAGTTTAAATTTGAGGTCGCTGCGCATGAGCTAGGTCATGCCTTCGGTTTGCACCACGATTTTCATGACGATACATATGTAATGTCGTATGGTGAAGCGCCTGATGAACTGTCCGCGTGCAGCGCCAACTTCCTAGCGGTACACCCCTATTTTGATTCCAATGTCCCGGTTGACGATGTAATATATGACCATGAGATTGAGGGATTAAGGAGTGCCGATGATTTTCTCGACTTACTGGAAGCTGACCAGAGATTGTACCCAGCCGTGGATCTCATTTCACCGCGCCAATATCCGATAGGGGCAAAAGGGGTTACCTTGCAAATCAGAATCAGCGATTCCAACGGCATTCACAATGCACTGCTATATGTCGACACAACGAAACCTCACGATGCGGCAGGATTTCCCGAGGTGGTTTCGTGCCACAAATTGGGCGGAGAAAAGGAGGCGGTAATTCAGTTCAATTATGATGGTGTTATTCCTTCTAGCGGAAACGGAAGTTTGTCCGATCCCAACATACATCCGATTTGGATTGAAGCGGTTGACATTCACGGAAACGTATTCACTCGATTTATACGTCTCTACGAGGCCGCGCCCGGTCATATCGCCACGTTCTCTGCGCACACGAATGAGGTGCACTCTTTGGCGTTTTCGCCTGATGGAGGAATACTTGCTTCAGCGTCCAATGACAACAGAGTAATATTGTGGGATGTAGCGATGCGTAAAATGCTCGCCGTCCTGCACGATGCCGCGTCTTTCCGCGACGCATCCAACTCATTGGCGTTTTCACCCTATGAAAATATTCTAGCTGTTGGCTCGGGAGGCTATATCGTGTTTTGGGACGTACGAACGAGAGAACGGATCGATACGGTGCCTTGGGGGGATCCAATATTCTGGCGCTGGACCCATTGCGTCGAGTTCTCTCCGACCGGCAGGATGTTCGCAAGTTGCGGCGAAGAAGCAATCAGAATATGGGATTTCAACTCCAGAGAGATCGTCGGCATACTGGAACGGCATACGGAGGACGTTACGTCATTGGTGTTTTCTCCAGATGGAAGAACGCTCGCTACCGGCTCATTTGACGCTACAATCAAGTTGTGGGACCTTGAATCCAAGGAAAATTTTGCCACGCTTGAAGCGCACACCGGAGGGGTACGTTCAATCTCTTTTTCGCCCGACGGTAGGACATTGGCTTCGGCTGGAAACGATTTCTCAGCTAAATTGTGGGATGTTGAATCGGCAGAATTCCTCGCCTCGTTCGGGGATCCGTCCGACGACAACGCGGTGCTCCGTACAGTATTCTCGCCCGCAGGAAATATCTTGGCGTTGGGGCTGTATAATATAAAACTAATTGATTGGGAGTCGGGTGCGAATATCGCTACCTTGGGCATTCCGGGAAGGGTTGACGCACTTGCATTTAGTAAAGACGGAAAGTATTTCGCTGGCGCCACATGGGATGGGGTCACTTCCAGTATCGAGCTATGGGATACATCAGCGTGGTCATTGTTCGATAATGAGACCATACCCGATGCCAGTCTCCGCGCAGCCCTCCGTATTCCTCTTGGCAAGGAAGAAGGAGCGGAGGTTACCCGGGAAGATTTAACGATGTTGACAGATTTCGTCGGGAACCGAGCTTCTATTTTTTCGCTGACCGGGCTTGAGTTCGCGACAGAATTGCAATACCTTTCTGTCGGTGGAAACAACATCGTAGACCTCTCGCCCATAGCGAGTTTATCCAACATTAACTCCCTCTTCCTTGAAAAAAACAATATCGCCGACTTGTCTCCCTTAAAGGGTTTAACCAAACTGACATCGCTATATCTCACAAACAACAATATCTCCGACATCTCGCCGCTGTCAGGCTTAATCAACCTGGAGTTTCTCTTTCTTGCAGGAAACCAGCTATCGGGAATCTCGACACTCTCTGACCTGACCAACTTGAAAGCCCTTTCCGTTGCAGTGAACTCGATTTCCGATATCTCGCCGTTGCTCGCCAATCCGGGATTGGGAGAAGGTGACACACTGTTTTTGCAAAAGAACCCCCTGAATTATAAAGCGATCAATTTGCACGTTCCGCACCTGCAGGATCGAGGGGTTACGGTATCCTTTATAGACCGCACGCCCACAACTCTTCAACCAATCTCGGGCGATGGCCAAGAGGCGGCGCTTTCCGAGCCGCTGGGTGATCCCTTCGTGGTTGAAGTTCGGGACGAGCACGGCGACGTGTTTGAAGGGGTTCCAGTGTCGTTCAGCGTCCCCGATGGCGCCGGAAGGCTCAATCCAACGAACACAACGACGGACGCCGATGGTCGGGCGCGAAGCGTTCTCACCTTGGGTCGGCGCGCCGGGAAGTTTATCGTGACCGTTTCGGCAGCCGAGATTACCGAGATAGCGAAGTTGGTGACCTTTACAATTGTCTCGGAGGAAACACCGCAGCAGACACGGGGGGATGTCAACGGCGACGGTGTCGTCAACATCCTTGATTTGGTGCAGGTCGCCGCGAATTTCGGGACGGCCGGGGAGAATGATGCCGACGTGAACGGGGACGGGGTTGTGGATATCCTCGATCTTGTTCTGGTTGCGGGTGCTATTGAAGGCGCCTCCGCGCCGTCGGCGCATTCCTTAGATCTGTCGAACATTGGCGTGCCGGATGTCGCGGACTGGTTAACACAAGCACAGCGTTTGGACATTGACGATATGGATTTTCAACAGGGGATCCGCTTTCTTGAGCAGTTGCTTGCCGCGTTGATGCCGGATGAGACGGCGCTGCTGCCGAATTACCCGAACCCGTTTAATCCGGAAACGTGGATTCCGTATCAGTTGGCGCAGGAGGCGCACGTGGAGATCACGATTTATGACGCGAATGGCGCTTTGGTGCGGCGGTTGGCGCTGGGGTATCGGGCGGCGGGGTATTATGCGGACCGCGGAAGGGCGGCGTATTGGGATGGTCGGAATGAAGGCGGGGAGTCGGTTGCGAGCGGGATTTATTTGTACCGGTTGCGGGCGGGAGATTATTCGGCGACACGCCGGATGGTGATAGTGAAGTAGCTTGTACGTTGGGTTAACCAACACGAAACCCAAATCTCAGAGATCAAGCGAACGACTACATCAACCGATACGGTAGGAGCGATCTCTAGGTTGCGATTCAGCAGTCGTAGGGTGTGCACCGTGCACCAGCCTTTTAATCCGTAGGAGCGATCTCCGTCTGTGGGAGCGATTTCCAAATCGCGATTCCCTATTGTAGGAGCGATCTCCAGGTCGCGACTCCCCGCTCTGTGCGTAAGAGCGATCACCGAGACGATACTCCCCGCTCCAGAGGAGCGGAATGTCAATAGAAAGGAGAGGCCTCACTTCTTGCACTCCAGCGGAGTGCCATGTGAACAACAATCATAAATGGCCTGTAGGTTGGGTTGAGCAACGCGAAACCCAACTCTCGGAAATCAAACGAAGGCACAATGAACCCGATAGCTAATCCCGCGCGCACCAGCTTCAAAGCCCCAGAGGGGCGAAACGTGTATAGCAACGCTAAGCTCAACCACATCAAAGCCCCAGCGGGGCGACAGGTGTAGATGCCGAAATCGTAGGGTGGAATCAGATGGCGAAGCATCAAATCGATTATCAGACGACGATTTCATGAAAGGCGGTATTCTAGATGAAGGTATTCGTGACATGCTTTATTTTTCTGGTTGTGTTTTCGTTCAACGGCGCTGCTCAAGAGCACGCGCGATGGGGGCTGCCCGACGGTGCGGGCGTGCGCTTCGGGAAGGGTGGGATCCGCGAGATAGAATTTTCGCCAACCGAAGAATTGCTTGCCGCCGCAAGCTCAATTGGTGTCTGGTTGTATGACACTTCCACGTTGCAGGAGACCACGCTTCTCACCGCTAACACGGGTAGAATCTCGTGTGTGGCGATTAGCCCGGTCGCCGGGACGCTCGCCGGAGGGAGTAAACAGGGAATCCATCTCTGGGATTTAAACAGTGGGGAGTTGCTGGACACTCTCGCCAGAGACTCGCGCGGAGTGCGGAGCGTCGCGCTCAATCGGTCGGGTAGCAAACTGGCCGCCGGAACTCTGGACCTTACAGTGGGACTTTGGGACGTAAATACGGGCGAGCGGCTTCACAGTCTCGACGGACATACGTCGTCCGTGAATAGCGTGATATTCAGCCCGGATGGCGCCACGCTCGCCAGCGGGAGTGTGGACCACACGGTGCGGACTTGGGATGTCGACACCGGTAAACCTCTTCACAAGTTCGACGGCCACACCGACGCTATAAGCAGTCTAGCCTTCCATCGAGACGGAGTGATCCTTGCGAGTGGAGGTTGGGATAATACCGTGCGGCTGTGGAATACCGAAACGGGCGAACCTATGCGCACATTCCGAGGGAAGGGCGCCCAGTTTTTCAGCGTGGCATTCAGTCCGGATGGCAGCGTGCTCGCCGCCTCCGGCGGGCATTCATTTATACCACTCTGGGACATAGAGACTGGGAGGGTGCGACAGACGTTTTACGCCGGCCGGACCGGCATCGTCAGCGTGAGGTTCAGCCCGGATGGCGGAACTTTGGCTGCCGCTCTTTCTGACGGGCCGGTGAAGTTCTGGGATGTCGGCACCGAGGCAGCTAAAGGTGAAATATTGGGTCACGCTTATTCTGTCCGTAGCCTAGCGCTGAGTCCGCGCGGCACAGTGCTTGCCACGTCAAGTGATTACGATGTACAGCTTTGGCACGCCAGGTCGAGCGATCCGCTCCGCGCCCTCACCTCGAATATTCTGAAAGCCGGACATCTTTCGTTTAGTCCGGATGGCACTATGATTGCCGTAGGCAGGCGCAGCGGAACGCGGGTGTGGAATGTCGAGACCGGGGAACTCCAACTCCCAGCTCCCGAGAAGCAGGTTGCAACCAGGGACGTGGCGTTCAGCCCGGACGGCAGCATTATCGCTATGACTGGGGTCAACGATACCATACGATTGCGGAATGCGCAGACGGGAGAGAATCAGCTTATCATTCAAACAGATACGGATCGTATCCTCGCCCTAGCGTTTAGTCCGGATGGGAATACCCTCGCAAGCGGGAGTGTCAATGGGGCGGTGCAACTGTGGAACCCGCGAACGGGAGAACCGGATCACTTCCTCGCCGGGCATTCCCGTGAGGTACGGAGCTTGGCGTTCACAAGAGATGGCAGCGTACTTGCCAGTGGGAGTGACGATAGAACGGTGCGGCTCTGGAACGTAAAAACCGGAGGGCGTCGGCAGACGCTTGAGGGATTTAGCGGTTTCATCAAGGGTATCGCGTTCAGTCCCAATGGCGGTACGCTGGTCGTCGGGGATCGGCGGCTCAATCTCTATACTCGCGAGGAGAACGAGTGGAAGCTTACGCGTGAGCTTATCGGGCACACGGGCAGCATAACTGGCGTCGCGTTCGGCCCGCACGGCGACGCTCTCTACAGTGCGAGCGAAGACGGCACCGCGTTGCTGTGGAATTTCGCACCTCACCCGACAGCGGATTCAACGGTCAGCATCGAACCCGCTGATTCCGCGTCGCTAATGGTGGGAGAACGGCTGATGCTGTCGCTTGAAATCTCCGATGGAGACGCTGTGGCAGGTTTTCAAGCCAGCATCGGCTTTGATTCCTCTGCGCTGCGCTTTGTCGAGGCTGTCTCCGGAGACTACCTGCCGGCGGATTCGTTCTTCGTTCCGCCGATAATCCAAGACATTCATGTGACGCTCGGCGCGACGGCATATAAGGGGGCGGGGGAAGGGGACGGTACACTCGCCGCACTCGTGTTCGAGGCGGTCGAACCGAGACTGTCCTTTTTGACCCTAACCAACGTCAGTCTTGTCAATACCGCCGGAGAGCGAGTGCTGCCTCGCCTTGTGCACGCAGAGGTTATTGCATCGCTGCCGGGCGATGTCAACCGTGACGGGATGGTGAATATTTTGGATTTGGTGCTGGTCGCGACAAACCTTACGAAAACCGGGGAAAATGACGCGGATGTGAATGGGGATGGGGTGGTGGACATCCTGGACCTTGTTCAGGTCGCGTGGGCGATTGGGGGAGCGGGTGCAGCGCCTACGGCGCATTTTCTCACGCTTTCCGGTTTTGGCAGGGCCGATATTGAGAGATGGCTCCGGCAGGCAAAGGAGTTAGACCGCGCCGATCCCGCGACATTGGGAGGAATTCGGTTCCTTGAAAGTTTGCTTGCCGCGTTGATGCCGGATGAGACGGCGCTCCTGCCGAATTACCCGAACCCGTTTAATCCGGAGACGTGGATTCCGTATCAGTTGGCGCAAGAGGCGCACGTGGAGATCACGATTTATGACGTGAATGGCGCTTTGGTCCGGCGGTTGGCGCTGGGTTATCGAGCGGCGGGGTATTATGCGGACCGCGGAAAGGCGGCGTATTGGGACGGAAGGAACGAGAGCGGGGAGTCCGTGGCCAGCGGCGTATATTTCTACCGGTTGCGGGCGGGAGATTATTCGGCGACACGCCAGCTGGTGATCGTGAAGTAGCTTGTACGTTGGGTCGCGCCACGCGAAACCCAACCCTCGGAGATCAAGCAAGCGACTACATCAACCGGTACTGTAGGAGCGATCTCCATCTGTGGGAGCGATTTCCAAATCGCGATTCCCTATTGTAGGAGCGACCTCCAGGTCGCGATTCCCCGCTCCAGCGGAGCACCATGTGAACAACGCAAAAGCCAACTCTAGGAAATCAAACGAATTGTTGGGTGCGCACCGCGCACCAGCCTTTTAAACTGTCGGGTCAACCGATACTTTAGGTGCGATCTCCAGGTCGCGATTCCCGCTCCAGCGGAGCACCATGTGAACAACGCAAAAGCCAACTCTAGGAAATCAAACGAAATGTAGGGTGCGCATCGCGCACCGGCCTTTTAAACTGTCGGGTCAACCGATACTGTAGGAGCGATCTCCGTCTGTGGGAGCGATTTCCAAATCGCGATTCCCCACTGTAGGAGATCAAGCAAGCGGATAGCGCGCGCGATAGAGATCTTCTCCCGGTCGCAATTCCCCGATCCGGTGCGAGATCAACCGAACGTATAGGACAACCGAAAGCTAAATAGCATACGAATTTTAACTCAACAATTCACCCACGTTTCTCCCTGCAAAAACCTCAACCGGCATTTGCCGATATCTACACACAATTCAAAAAAAGGCGGTGCATTAGATGAAAATAGCGGTTGCGGGCATCATGGCTCTGGCTATATTTTTGCTCGACAGCGACATTCCGGAATACACGCGATGGGGCTTGCCCGAGGGCGCCAAACTGCGCATCGGCAAGGGGAGGATATATGACATCGAGTATTCCCCCGACGGATCACTACTAGCTGTCGCCACGACGATTGGTGTTTGGCTGTACGATGCGTCGACGCTTCGAGAAACGTCATTTCTCCCCGTTAACTCCGGATGGGCAACAAGTGTCGCGTTCAGTCCGGATGGGGAGACACTCGCCGCACTTGATGGGCGCGGAATCCATCTTTGGCATGTCGACAGTGGCGAACCGATGGGGACAATCGCCAGACTTTCTGTTGGCGACGGGAGCATTGCGTTCAACCCCGCGGGAAGCATGATTGCCGCTGCAGGTGTCAACGAGACGGTTAGAGTGTGGGATGCCAGAACCGGCGAACAACTGCATGAACTTGTCGGACATACGGCTTGGATCACCAGCGTGGTATTCAGTCCGAACGGCAGAACGCTTGCGAGCGCCGGCAGTGACCACACAATCCGACTCTGGGACGTCAACAGCGGAGAGTGTCTACGCACACTCACCGGTCACACAAACCTGATCGACAGTCTGGCTTTCAACCGGGACGGCGTGACGCTTGCGAGTGGAGGCTGGGACAACATGGTTCGACTGTGGAACACTGAAACGGGGGAACCGCTGCGCACACACTACGAGCATGCCGGTCAGGTGTTCAGCGTGGCATTCAGTCCCGACGGCAGCGTACTTGCCAGCGCCGCCAACGACTCAAGAATACGACTATGGGACATAAAAACCGGAGAGATGCGACGCACACCCCCGCTGAATCCTGCCACCATCACAAACGTGAGATTCAGCCCGGATGGCAATACACTCGCGACTTCCCATCATGATAGCTTAGTGCAGTTGTGCGATGTCCACACCGGCGCCGTTACCGGCAAGATTCTCGGACACCCCTACCACATCAATCATCTCGCTCTGAGCCCGAGCGGAAGCGTGCTTGCCACGTCGAGCCCTCAAGCTGTTCGGCTGTGGAGTGCCGAAACGGGCAAACTGCTGCACACGCTCACCCAAGATCCCCTCCATGTCGGCACCCTTGCGTTTAGTCCCGACGGCAGTGTGCTTGGCTGCGGAAGCTACGGGGGAGTGCTTCTGTGGGACGCCGAAACGGGAGATTCGCTGTTGACAAACGTCAGGGAGCTGTGGCGGTCAGAGAACTTTACGTTAAACTCGGACGGCACTTACTATTTCCAAGAAAGCGCCGACGGAACTGTCTACCTCCTGGAAAGCCGGGACCGGACAATAGAGGTGCGGGGCATTGAGACGGACGATCAATTACTGCCGGACGCCAGGGCGCCGGCGCGATCAGAAAGCTTTGCCTTCAACCCGGACGGAACTGTCTACGCTACGGGAACTATAGACGGCACGGTGGGGTTGTGGGACACCGAGACAGGTGAACATCTGCACGCCGCCAAGGAACATACCGGAAAAGTCCACTGCTTGGCATTCAGCCCGGACGGCAAAACGCTCGCAAGCGGGAGTTCCGACCGGACGGTGAGACTGTGGAACACTGAGTCGGGCGAACAAACACAGATTCTCGTCGGGCATACCCGGACGGTGTGGAGTGTCGCGTTTACGCGAAATGGGGATGTACTCGCCAGCGGGAGCGGAGATGGAAACGTGCGTTTCTGGGATGTCAAAACCGGCAGAAGCAAGCAGGAGCCCAGCGGGTATATAGGAGCTATACGAAGTTTGGCATTCAGCCCGGATGGCCGCATTCTCGCCGTCGGGCATTTTCGCATCACCCTCTTTACTCAAGGGGCAAACGGATGGGAAAAACGGCGTGAATTCACCGGGCACAAGGGGCTTATCAACAATCTCGCGTTCAGCCCGGATGGAAAGACGCTTTACAGCGCGTGTGGAGATGGTATGGCGCATGCGTGGCAACACGACGCCGCGCCGCCAAGAGCGAATTCGACCGCCAGTGTTACGCCGACTTGGGTGACATCGCCGGTCGTTGGAGAACATCTCTCGCTGTCGCTCACCATATCACACGGGAAAAATGTGGCAGGGTATGAAGCAACAGTGAAATTCGACCCCGCGGCGCTGCGTTATGTCGATAGCGAAATAGGTGACTACCTGCCCGGATGGCCGTTCGTCTTGCCGTCGGTGGTTGGCAAAGATCGTGTGACGCTCGGGGCGATGACGCGTGATGGGCAAGCTCGGAGCAAGGGTACCCTCGCCACGCTTCGGTTTGAAGTTCTCGACGTCAAAGCGTCCAGCGTGGAACTGACCAATTTCAGTTTGGTCGATCAACTCGGAAATCGTGCCCGGCCTCGCCTTGAGGATGGGCGTGTGGTTTTACCGCCGCCGCTCGGGCGCGATGCAAACGGGGATGGAGTGGCGGCTATCCACGAAGTTGCAAAGCTTTCTGCACCGCTTGAGGACGATGGGGCGGCGCCGGCTGACCCGTTCGCCGCACCGTCAACTCTTTACGCCCTGTATGCCGCGAGTCGGCTATCGCAGTCGGCGCAATTGGACGACGCCGGCGCAGTGATACGGCGCGGCGGCCGCTTCCTTTACCGAGCGCTTGCCGTGTTGACGCCGAAGGAAACAACCCTGTTCCAAAACTATCCCGACCCGTTCAATAATGAGACGTGGATACCGTATCACCTTGCCCAAAGTTCGGATGTAGAGATTACGATATACGACACAGAGGGCAGGCAGGTGAGGCGATTGGCGATTGGGCGTAAGGCGGCTGGATTCTATGTGGATCGGGAGAAAGCCGCATATTGGGACGGACGCGGCGAGGACGGAAAGCCGGTTGGGAGCGGTGGGTATATCTATCAGTTGCGGGCGGGGGATGTAACGATGACCCGGCGGATGCAAGTTGTGAAATAGGGAAGCGGGGTTGGCAGTTGTGGGGTGGGATCAACCGACTGAATAAGGAGGGATCAAGCGAATGGATAATGAGCGCGATAGAGATCCCATAGAGATCTTCTGCCCACCAGCCCTTTTTGATCCTGTAGGAGCGATCTCCCTCTGTGGGAGCGATTTCCAAATCGCGATTCCCCGCGTCGTCTGTAGGAGCAATCTACAGGTCGCGACTCCCCGCTCCAGCGGAGCGGAATGTCAATAGAATAGGGCGACCTCCGCTTCTGCACTCCAGAGGAGTGCCATCTGCACGTGAAATATAGCTGTTCTTCCGCGCACCAACCTTTTAATCCTGTGGAAGCGATTTCCAAATCGCGATCTGCTAATTGCTGAAATCTTAATAGCCTTTGGTGCTAGTTATTTCGTATATGATTTTCAATGACATACTATATCTAAATTGTTAGCTGCTCAGATAGGCACACCATTTGTTAATCACATATCATCGTGTCAGTATCAGCAATTCTCATTTTGGACTTCCCAAGTGATTCTGTCTAATTGAGCTTGTCTGAACAATGGAATTCAGGTCTATTAAAGATTGTCGTTTAACGAGAATGCCTGACGGGTGGACGAGTAGGGTACTCCTTTTTCAAAGTTTCCTGTTTGGTGGTCAGATCGGCACGGTTGGACAGAAAAAGGGCTGCTCTTTCATGCAACTCTTTTTTCTGTTCGGGGCTCAACGCGTCCCAGTCAGAAGTAACTAACGAAACCATGGAGGCCAATTCGGTTCGCAGTGCTTTTCCTTCGACACGGAGTTCATCGTGCTTCTCAAAATAGCGATCCAGAGAATCCCAATAGCGCCTATAATCTTCCGCATCGGCTATCATTTCGGGCGATAGCGTCATCATGTTGCTATGGGATTGTGTGGAGTCAGGAGCAATCCCGTAGAATGCAGACGAATCGTTCGCCTCTTCAGGACAGCACACATTCAGATCTTCGTCCGTTGTGGAAAATGACTCAGGTGTATCGTTTGGTGTGGAACTCACTCCGGGCTGGACAGATGTAGTTGGTTGTGGAGTAGGTGAAAGTGAAACGCTACCGGCGTTGGGCGTTGGCGGATCGTCCGCGCTTCGCTCAGGCATGACATAGACCGTCTTGGGTTTCTTCGGTTGGCTGGTGCTATACAGCGCTAAAACGCCGAGCAATAGCGCACAAACGACAACGATTGCCGGCACGGTGAATTGCCAGTGTTGCTTGAAGAAAGACATGGTTATCTCATTTAATAGAATTAAGGGTTAGCGGCGATAAATTTAGGCGTTAGACCTCATTACCATTCCGATTGGCGATCATTTTAGCGAACATAAAATAGGATGTCAAGAAAGACAATAAGAAATACTTAAGATGGTTTGCGCATCTCAGCCAATCGGCTAGAGCATATTACACATCTTTCCAAAATAGATTCAAGTAGCTTCAATAATTTTGGCGATTAAAATAACTACACCGTTTGGCAACTTGTCGAGGCGTATCTCAAGTTAACAATCGCGGCAATCACATTCCAGGTTTTCCCATAGTTGCGATGTTTGCCTCGATAAATGTCTTTGGTGATACGAAAAATCTTACTTCGTCTGACGATGTGCTCAATGGAAACCCTGTGTGTCGCCAACCGTCAACTGAATTGCTTCGCCTCCTGAGTCAAGGGGGTGTTCCGACATTTCTTAATAGGCGTCGAACTGTTGGCATACAGCTTGGCTATGCCCTGATAACCACCGTCAGCCAACTTCTCGGTTTCAGGTGAAATTGCCAGACGGCTTTCTTTTAAGATTCTATAATCGTGTACACTCCCTTTACGGCAGATAACTGATAATAGTTCTAACATTGCCAAACACGCAATCAGTTGAACCATTATGGTGTGCCGTTTTTTTTGCCGGTGTAGTAGACACGATGTCCTTTTGTTGGACGTTCAATCGGTTGCTCGGTGACATCAATGATGATGGTTTGGAGATTGCTCTCTAACAAGTGCTTTCGGTTCTTCAGCGAAAGCACTTTAACCAACACATCAAGTATCTGATGATAGATTTTATTTGCATAAGACTCACTGATACCAAACTCTGCGCCTAAACCGGCAAAGGTTGGATAGTGACGCAAATGGGTGAATGTCAAGAGAAGGCGATCGGTCAATGCTAACTCCGATTTCTTTACTCGTTTCTTCACCGGTCGTTCTTCTTGAAGGATTTCGAGGTAAACCGCCAAACGCTCGAAAATAAGGTAAAAAGCTGTCTGGTCAACACCAACCGCTCGCAGAAATTGATCGTCTGACAATTTCACCGCTTTTTCAAATTGACTCATAGTTTACCCTTTCTACAATAGATGATATTGAAAGGATATAACGTAGAATTAAGCCAAACCGGTACCTATTTTGGAAAGATGTCTATTGAATTATCTCCCGACTTTTATAGTTGAAAACTATACACATGTATAGTATAATAGAACTTGTTGACGTTAGTTGCGACGCCCCTGCTACGGTTGGATATATGTTGCCGGGACTATAGTCCAAGGAGTGTCGAATGCACTCCGTTCGCCGACGCATCCTCCGCACCTGCGCTGCTAAATGTTCCGCCGCTGCGGAAATCGAAACTCCTTCAATCCGTTGCACTGAGGACAAATAAGTTCACTTTTGCGCGCCGGTTTTTGACGCGACAATAGGAAAATCCCACGGTGTAAAATGTCGAATCTGTGTCTAAGTCGTCTGTTGTATCCAACTGTTGTTGCGCCTGTTCGGCGCCGGCTTAATTGGGAATTGGGCAAATCCAGGCGCCGGCCGGTCATTGCGTCTGACGCGGTTTTTGGCCAGTGGCTTCAACACCGGGGAAGGGAACGAAACTATATTCGCAGTATATCGCACTCTTTCGCACACCCCAATCACGAGCAAAAATCATACGCGAAGCCAAGCTGCGGTGCGCTGCGACGCCCTTTTCGAGTCGAAACGCATGAACTGCGACGAAATTTGTAGGGTGCCATCAGAGGTTGCACGTCGCACCCAAGCGGTGGGTGATCAAGCGAGTGGATAGCGAGCGCGGTAGGAATCCTTTCCAAGCGCACCGGTGCCCCACAAATTAGAACTGAGAAAAAGGTTGCGTCAGAAAACTCGGTTCATTCGCGGCGATAGGAATTCTGTAACAATCCAAGGTTATTTTCCTCTCACGGATTGGGGGTATTTGAGTGCTCGACCGCCTAAGTCCTAAATCAATTTCCTATTCACTTAACTCTGAAGAGCCGTTCAAGATAAGCGGGGTGTGATATGAAAATCGTGGTTGCGGGTCTCTTGGCTCTGCTCATACTTTCGCCGGTCGGTGTTGCTCGGGAGTACACCCGGTGGGGGTTGCCGGATGGCGCGAAGATGCGTATCGGAAAGGGGCGGATAACCGATATAGAGTATTCGCCCGATGGACGTCTGCTTGTTGCAGGCGGCTTGCTGGGCGCTTGGCTGTATGATGCGGCGACGCTTCGGGAAATCTCTTTTCTTCGCGTGGACTCGGGCTGGGTCACATGTGTGGCGTTCAGTCCGGATGGGGGAACACTTGCCGGTGGACACAGCCACGGAATCCACCTCTGGGATGTCGACACCGGCGAAAAACTGGGCATTTTCGCCGGGCGTAACGCATTTTCTAGTAGCCTGGCCTTCAGTCCGGATGGGCGGATGCTTGCCAGCGGCGTTCATGATCGGACGGTACGAATTTGGGACGTGGGAACCGGCGAAAAACTTCAAGAACTTTCCGGACACGCCGCGAAGGTTGACCGTGTGGCATTCCGTCACGGCGGTAAGACTCTCGTCAGCGGAGATACCGACCATGCGGTACGAGTGTGGAACGTCAACACCGGCGAGTGCCTACACACACATAGCGAGCATGCCGACGAGATTTCCGGTTTTGCATTTAGCCGGGACGGCGTCACGTTTGCGGGCGGATTCGGCGACCACACGGTCCGGCTATGGAGTACCGAAACGGCGGAACAACTGGACATTCTTCGCGGACATGAAGATCGACCGCACGCCTTGGCGTTTAGTCCGGACGGTAGTGCGCTCGCCAGTTGCGGCGCCCACTCGGAAATACGTCTCTGGAACATCGAAACCGGGGGAGTGAGTGGGACATTTCCCGGCCATCCGAGGGGTATAGATCTCTTAAGGGTCAGCCCTGATAGAAAAACCGTACTCGCAGTTTCGTTTTACGGCGGAATCGTGCAGTTGTGGGATGTCGACACCGGTGCAATCAAGGGAAAGCTCCTCGGTCACTATCACCACATCAGGAGTCTCGCGCTAAGCCCAAGCGGCAGCGTGCTTGCCACCTCGAGTAGCCATGAGGTTCAGTTGTGGAACGCCGAATCCGGGAGGCTGTTGCGCACGCTCAACGATGATTTCCGGGAGGACGGCATCGTTGCATTTAGCCCGGACGGTGGTGTAATTGCCTGCGGCGGTCGAACGGGGGTGCGGCTGTGGGATGCCGAGACGGGTGAACTTCGATTGGAAGTCGCCGGACATCAGGATATAGTAACCAGCGTGGTGTTCAGACCTGATGGGGGCGTTTTCGCCACAGGGGGTCAGGACGGGACAGTGGTGCTGCGGGACGCCGAGACGGGCGAACATCTGCGCACGGTCGATGAACATACGGATAGAGTCCATTGCGTCGTATTCAGTCCGGACGGCAATACGCTCGCCAGCGGGAGTTTCGACGCGACCGTTCGGCTGTGGAACCCTGAAACGGGTAAACTGAAGGGGGTTCTCGACGAGCGTCTGTGCGCGGTGTACAGCCTCGCGTTCACAAGGGACGGCGATAGCATTGCGAGCGGCGATCAGAACCGGGTTCAACTCTGGGATGTCAAAACCGGCGAACACCGGCACAAGCTCGGCAAGTATCCGAAGTCCGTTAGAAGCATGGCGTTCAGTCCGGCTGGAGACGCGCTTGCGGTTGGCCGCGTGCCCCTCACCGTTCTTACCCATGAGTCAAACCAGTGGAAACATCGACGCAAATCTGAAGGCCACATCGACATCATCAATAGCATGGCGTTCAGCCCGGATGGCGAGACGCTTTTCACCGCGAGCGGTGACGGCACCGTACTTGTCTGGCGGCACGATGCCGCGCCGTCCGCGGCTAGCTCGACCGTTAGTATTTCACCGTCTTGGGCGGCGTTGCCCGAGCTTGGACGCGAAATCTCGTTGTCGCTCGAGTTAGAATCCCGGGACCGCGTAGCAGGTTATCAGGCAACGGTAACTTTTGATCCCGCCGCGCTTCGATATATTGACAGCACGGTCGGCGCCTACCTTCCGCCGCGAGTGTTCGACCTACTGCCCGTCGTCGAGCAGGATCGTGTGACGCTCGGGGCATTGGCGCTTAATGGGAACGCTCAGGGTAACGGGACGCTTGCCGTACTCAGGTTTGAAGTTCTCGCCGCGAAAACTTCCAGTGTGAAACTGCTCAACGTCAGCTTGGTCGATGAGGACGCAAATCCTACCTACCCTTCCGTTGAAAATGGGCGGCTGATTGCACCGGTGCCGCTCGCCCGGAATGCAGCGAGCTCGGTTTTGCTAGCGGCGCGAATAGACGACGCCGATGCGGTGCTGCAGAGCGGCGGCCGCTTCCTTAGTCGAGTGCTTGCCGTGTTGACGCCGGCGGAGACAACGCTGTTGCCAAACTATCCGGATCCGTTCAATAATGAGACGTGGATACCGTATCACCTTGCCCAAACTTCGGATGTAGAGATTACGATATACGACACGGAGGGCAGGTCGGTGAGGCGATTGGCGATCGGGCGTCAGGCGGCGGGATACTATGTGGATCGGGAGAAAGCCGCATATTGGGACGGACGCGCCGAAAGCGGGAAGGCGGTTGGGAGCGGTGGGTATACCTACCAACTGCGGGCGGGGGATATAACGATGACCCGGCGGATGGAGGTCGTGAAGTAGGGAAGCGGGGTTGGCAGTTGTAGGGTGGGATCAACCGACTGAATAAGGAGGGATCAAGCGAATGGATAATGAGCGCGATAGAGATCCCATAGAGATCTTCTGCCCACCAGCCCTTTTGATCCTGTAGGAGCGATTTCCAAATCGCGACAACCATCTGTAGGAGCGACCTCCCGGTCGCGATTCCCCGCTCCAGCGGAGCGGAATGTCAATAGAATCGTAATAGTTCCCAATCTCCGCACTCCAGAGGACTGCCATGTGCACGTGAAATATAGCTGTTCTTCCGCCCACCAGCCTTTTAATCCGTAGGATGAACGTGAATTGTAGGACGCAATCAAACCATTTCTCCTTGTAGGAGCGATCTCCAGGTCGCGATCCAGCAACGTAACGTGCACACCGCGCACCAGCCTTTTAAACTGTCGCGCCAATTGATACTGTAGGAACGATCTCCGAATCGCGACAACCATCTGTAGGAGCGACCTCCGCTTCTGCACTCCAGCGGAGCGCCATGTGCACGCGGATCCTAACTGTAAGAGATCAAACAAACTCACAAAAGGCCCGATATCAATTCCCAATAACCCATCTTGCTCAATACCGCTCGCTTAACCCCCCGGACGGATGCTACAATAACTTACGAATTTTAACGCAACAAATCACCATCGCTTATCCCGGCAAAAACCTCAACTTGCATTTGCCGATATCCAAACACCATTCAAAAAAGGCGGTACGTTACATGAAAATAGCCGTCGCGGGCATCATTGCTCTGGCTATATTTTGGCTCGACAGCGACACTCCGGAATTCACACGGTGGGGCTTGCACGAGGGCGCCAAACTACGCATCGGAAAAGGAAGGATATATGACATTGAGTATTCCCCTTGGACAGCGTGATTAGGCTCTGGGATGTCTACACGGGGGAGTGTCTACGGTCGATCGGCGGGCACACCAACGACATCGGCAGCCTAGCCTACAGTCGAGACGGCGTCACGCTCGCGAGCGTGGGTTGAGAATGGACGGGTGGTTGAACCGCCGCCGCCGCTTGCGATCGAGTAGCGATGGCAAGAAGGAAAGCCGTCGCCAAGCACCGGTGAATTTCATTCGTATACGGATTCTATTTTTCGGATTGGTAGCGCGGCGATCAAGAGATTGCTCCCGTCATCGGGGCAACTAAGTCCTATTTGTTTCAAAGGAGGTTGTTATGTCAGAAACCGTGCAGGAAATCGTTGTGGGGGTGGATGAGCTTCGGGAATTTGTTTGTGCGTTGTACCGCGAAGCGGGGTTGAGCGAGGATCACGCTGAATTGGTCGCGGAGTTCCAAGTTGAAACGGATTTGCGGGGGGTGTATTCGCACGGGACGCGGCATGCGCCCTCCTACATAGAGCAGATCCTTGCTGGAAATTTGAAGCCGGATCCGGAGATTACGGTGCTCCGGGAGGGCGGCGCCTATGCCCTATTTGACGGCGATAACGGGTTGGGGCATGTGGCGAGCGCGCTTGCGATGAGGACGGCAATCGAGAAGGCGAAGTCGACGGGTATCGCCGCGGCGGGGGTGCGGAATGCGGGGCATTTCGGAGCAGCCGCGTGTTTCACTATGATGGCTGCCGATGAGAAGATGATCGGGTTTGCCACCACGAATACCGGGGGACCGTCCGTCGTGGCGCCGGGCGGCGCAGACCGTGTGGTGGGGAATAACCCACTGAGTTATGCGCTTCCGGCGGGGGAGGAGCCACCCATCGTTTTGGATATGGCGTGCGGAGTGTCGGCGTGGGGCAAGATTCTTACCATGAATATGTACGGGCAGCCGGTGCCGAAGGAGTGGTTCCTGGGCGGAGACGGCAAGACGGTCAACGATCCGAGCGAAGGACATTTGATGATGCCCGCAGCCGGTCCGAAGGGGTACGGGTTGGCGGTGGTGATGGGCATCCTGGCGGGACCGCTGGTGGGCGGTTTAATGGCGTGCCACGCCTTGCAGGAGCCGTCCAAGCATTTCTTTATCGCGATCAATGTGTCGAGTTTCACGGATTTCCATGCATACGCGGCGGAGGTGGATCGAGGAATTCGGACCGTCCGCGCGTCGAAAACGGTGGAGGGGGTCGATCAGGTCTATCTGCCGGGAGAGATCGAATGGCGGAAGCGCGAGGAGTGGATTGAGAACGGCGTTCCGATTCATGTGGAGCATCTGCGCGCGTTGGCCGAGATGGGGAACAGGTTGGGGGTCGAGGTCTTTTGGTAGGACCGATTTCCCTCTGTGGGAGCGATTTCCCAATCGCGATTCCCTACTGCGGTATCGATCTCCAGGTCGCGATTCCCTATTGTAGGAGCGACCTCCCGGTCGCGATTCCCTACTGTGGGAGCGATTTCCCAATCGCGATTCCCTACTGCGGTATCGATCTCCAGGTCGCGATTCCCCACTGTAGGAGCGACCTCCCGGTCGCGATTCCCTATTGTAGGAGCGATTTCCTAATCGCGATTCCCTATTGTAGGAGCGATTTCCTAATCGCGATTCCCTACTGTAGGAGCGATTTCCCAATCGCGATTCCCTGCTGTGGGAGATCAAGGGAATGGATAATGACTGCGATAGAGATCTTCTCTAGATCGCGACCCGTCGTGTAGCGCAAACTGTTAGTTTGCGCATACCATAAACTAATGGATTCAATGAGCGAATACCGGTGGCGATAGAAAACCTCGCTCCCTATCCGGTCACTAATTTTTTCAACCCAACCCACTAGCTAAGATTGAAAGTCGGAGGACATGAGAAATGCGGGTAACGAATTTCGTGTTGGACGGCACGCTGCGCTCGGACGGCGCCTCGATTCAGGAGGTAACGCGTAACCACTTCAAATTGACGTTGAAGCCCGTGCCTCAACCCACCATGACCACCGCGGAGCTTCCGGCAGACGTCCGCAGGCATTATCCCGGTCGGCAGGAGGGTTGGGCGAACTGGGTGCGATTCGAGATTGCCCGAAACGCCAGAGGGAACGAACTCCGGCTCGATGTGGAATTCGACGCGCCCGAAGAATGGGGTAGGTTTCGTTCGCCAAAGGAAGGCGGCGTTCCGTATCCGTTCACAAGCTATGATCCGTGCTGGTCTTACGACGGCGAGGAGTGGAAATATATCTCGTGGGAGGATGACTTTGTTCCGGGACGTTCCGGCACGCTCATCTTTCCACGGTTTGACGAGGATCGGGTGCTTGTCTGCACCCAACTGCCGATGACCGTTGGCGATGCGGAAGCGCTGCTTGCGGAGTGGGAGGAGCACCCGCATGTGGAGGTGCATATCCTCGGGGAGTCGCTCGGTGGACGGAAGCTTCATCGCGTGACGGTCACCGACCCGCAGGGAAGCGTGCCGAGATCGCGCCGCTGGGTTCATCATGCCGCCAATCAGCATCCCGGCGAAGGGGTGTCGCAGTGGTACGTCGCCGGAATGGTGAAATGGTTCTTGAGCGACGAGGCGGCGGAGGCTCGTTCGCGGACCATTGCGCATTTCACGCTCATGATGAATCCCGACGGCGTCGACAACGGGTGGTGCCGCGTCAATGCGCAGGGAATCGACAGTAACCGGAGTTTTCGGGTGGCGGGATCCGATCCGGCGCTCCAGCCCCACGAAGCGTTCATCTTCCAGCGGGATTTGGAGTCGCTCCAGCGTTCCGAAGCGCCCGTGACCACGAGTTGGGCGATGCACTCCTCGCCCTCCGCGAAACTGTCACCCATGCTCGTGGGTCGGGGGCCGGAACTGCGGGGCGTGTTGGAACCCGACGAAGTTTTCGGGGCGTTGTTGAAGGAACACGATCCGCGGGGTTTGATTAACGACTATCGCGAACACCATAGGGGCGTGACGCCGGAATGCTTTTGGGACGGCGGCCCCCATCATGCGTGGGGTATCACGACGTTTCTGGTGGAGGGTGGCGGCAAGGGGATGAACAAAGCGACCGCGATCGAGGCTGGAGGGATTCTGATGCGGGCCCTCACGAAGTATTACACCGGCGAGCGGAATCAAGCGCGATAGAAATCTCATTGCCCCGACCTCAATCTCGTAGGGGTGCGGTTCACGCGCCCATTCCACCTTGAGAACACCTGTAAACCGGATTAAAGAACGAATCGATCGCGTGAGAAGTCAATTGACTGATTGGAGAAGGAGATATTATATCCCACGAGATATAGATCCTCCCGACCAACCTGTAGGAGCGACCTCCCGGTCGCGAATCCCTCGCTGGATATTGTAGCGAGTGGATATTGAGCGATCAACTGAGTGATTAGCGAGGACGATAGAGACCCTACCGGCCAACCTGTAAGAGCGATCTCCGAATCGCGGCAATCCCCAAATGACCGACTAGCGATCAAGCGAAAGGATAGTGACAGCAAAAGAGATGAATTGGAAATCTTGGAGGTATCAGATGAAAGTCGGCGTTCTTACTCCCCCAATTTTCGTTGGGATGCTACTAATACTATCGGTCTGCGGTATTCATGCCCATGTCATAAAACAAGCACTGCTGGACATCGAGGTCAGCGATGGCGCCTCGTTGCAGAAGACAATGGATATGCATGAACACGCGATTCTGCGCATCAGCGAACCGACCACGCTCAACTGCTCCGTTCTCGAATCCGTTGTTCACGGCGAGGTGTCGCGGCATGCGCTGCTGATTCCTCCGACCGTCCGGCTTGACCTGAACGGAAGCACGCTGGTGCTCGACCTTCGCTCCAACTCGCACGGCGTCAGGCTCTCCAGTCATTCCGCCATCCAAAACGGAACAATCCGGGTCGTGCGCAGCGAGGGGAAGGGGTCGCAGGCAATTTGGCATTCGGCGATCAGCGTGGGCGCACCGTACGACGACGGCGGCACGCCCGAAAAGCCGAGCTATTTCTCACGAGTAACGAACTGGATGATTGAGGATATCACCATCGATCAGCAGGTGGAGGCGTCGGCAATCCAACTGATGTCGGAGGCGTGTTTCGGCGTGATACGACGGGTTCGGATTCTTGATTCGCCGAAGGCGCTGATGGGTATCGGATTGGACTGGGGCAGCGTCGGGAAGATGACCACCGCGGACGACCAAATCCCTCGTATGCGCGAGTTGTGGGAAAAGGGCGAAATCTATAGCACGCACCCGCACGATATCGTGATCGAGGATATCCAAGTCGGGCACCTCACGCGGAATGTAGACGGCAACGACGCCGGCGTGCGCTGCTCGGCATGTTATAATATCCGCATCCGGAACGTACGGGTGGCGTCGGCGGCGACCGCCGTGGCAATTTTCGGCGGCGACTGCGGATTTGAGTTCGCGCCAGTCTCGCTGCGACCCCTGGCTCACACCGGATACGAGATTGACGGCGTGACGATCGACACCGCGTATCGCTACGGGATTGTGTTGAACGGGTTGGCGGACAACGTTTACCGGTCAAGCCAGAATCACGGGTACGAAACGCTCATTGATACGGCGCGACCCGGCTTGAATCGCGTGGCGATTAGAAATTGCCGGCTGAACGGCGGGGGTACCCAGAAGAATCAGGGGATATTCATCACTGCGGTCACGAATGCGGAGGTGCGGGATGTCGTGGTGGAGAGGTTCGGGATGGGGGCGCGCATCAAGAATTGGGTGAACGGGCTGCGTTTTGTGAATTGCGATCTGGAGCGGAACGATGAGCCCTATACGATTCTCAGCGTAATTGAAGCGCCGAGGAATTTGGTGTTTGAGTGATGTGGTACTGGATTGAGAATTGGATGCCAGAAACTAATGGGTACAAGAGAAAACCCATTTTTAGCGGGACATTTGCCACTCCGTTCCCATCACTAGCCGGGGGGTTCATCGTGCCTCCAGCGTTTTGTGATTGTTCAAACCGTTGGGCACGAGTTAACCATCCACCCTCTACTCCGCTGAAATTACCTGTAAATTCGCTGCTGTCTCCTTGTACGCATGCGGCCGGCTAGAGTCTAAAACGTCATTCCTTGGTTTTGTCGCCGTTCAGAGAAGGTGGGGGTTCGTCAAAGGGTATTCCCCGCGCCTTTGCATTCTCTTGCCGGTGGTACCAATCTGCCCAAACCTGATTAGCCTCGGCTTTGCCCTCGGCTTTACCTTGGGTTCTACCTTCAGCTCTACCTTCGGCCCTACCTCGTGCTTCGCTTGTGGCTTTTATTTTCTCAATATCGGTTTTGAATCTATTCGTCAAATACATGATAATGTCCCAAATAGGAGTTACGCAGCGATCAGAGCGCGATACGGAGAGGGAATCTTTCCGGGACCTCTATCGTATTCGCTGTTCACGAATTAGATCACCCGTTATCTACTCTGTTAACCTTACCGTAGGATGGAACACCCATTTCCGACAAGTTGCGATACGGAAATCGCTCCTGCGCAAGGGTACCGGTTTTGTGATTGTTCAAACCGTTGGGCACGAGTTAACCATCCACCCTCTACTCCGCTGAAATTACCTGTAAATTCGCTGCTGTCTCCTTGTACGCATGCGGCCGGCTAGAGTCTAAAACGTCATTCCTTGGTTTTGTCGCCGTTCAGAGAAGGTGGGGGTTCGTCAAAGGGTATTCCCCGCGCCTTTGCATTCTCTTGCCGGTGGTACCAATCTGCCCAAACCTGATTAGCCTCGGCTTTACCTTCTGCTTTACCTTCGGCTTTACCTTGGGTTCTACCTTCAGCTCTACCTTCGGCCCTACCTCGTGCTT
>JAPPIK010000029.1:32322-43666 GCA_028820655.1 Candidatus Poribacteria bacterium
GGGTTCTACCTTCAGCTCTACCTTCGGCCCTACCTCGTGCTTCGCTTGTGGCTTTAATTTTCTCAATATCGGTTTTGAATCTATTCGTCAAATACATGATAATGTCCCAGATTTGAATAAACGCGATGACGGTCACTGCTTCAAAAACACTAAACGCGGCCAGATGCGGAACGAGAAATGCCAACTTCGCCTTAAGGGTTTTGGCGGCGTTGCCAAACTCGTGATACGTTACCCATATCGTATAACCCAAAAAAATGAACGAGTAGAATTTTAAGGTCGGATTCGCCCACTTACGGGGGATGCCTATCAAGGGCACAATCTCGACATCCCTATCGTCATCAATTCGAGTATTAACCATTAAACGTGTCTTAGACAGATATAGTTGAGTGCCCTAACCTTTTCACAACGGGGTCATCCGAGGTAAATCGCCAGTTTCAAAATCTTACTCAAGATAGGAATCAGTTGTCAATAGTAAATTGCCCCAACCCAATCGTATCGATAACCCTTTAATCGTCACTGGTAGACCTTACCTCATCCTCGCAAACAGAACCGATGCGTTTCGCTTGATGTGACGCTGTTCCGCCCTGTGAGGGTTGCTATATCATGGCTATCCCATCGGAGAGATTAATCCGAGGAGAGATACAGAATAAAATGTTGACTGACATTGTTTAAGTTTCTTTGCGAAAGTCCTTACCAACACAGTACCGGTTGATGAAATCCAGAACCCCGGCTCAATTCACTTCCAAAACCCTTCTCTTAAGTGCGATACTAATTCCGCTGAACGCAGTATTCCAGATGCAGCCGGGCTTGGCGCACATGTCAATGATCTCGCTGCTCTATAATGCGGTGACGATTCTGTTCGTCCTTGCAGCGTTCAGCCGTCTCATCGAAGAATTCCTACCGAAACTTGCGCTTTCCCGCGCCGAGTTGCTCTCGCTCTATGTTGCGGTCTCGCTGTCAACAGCGATAGGCGGGCACATGTGCGTGCAGATTATGATATCCGTCATCAGTTATGCCTTTGCGTTCGCGACGCCCGAGAACGACTGGCAGGCGCTGTTCTGGAATTATATCCCCGAATGGCTGTCTGTTAGAGACAAGGGAGCGCTGGAAAATTTGTACCTCTGGGATTCGACGCTGTACCTCAAGCCGAATATCATGGCGTGGCTGCCCCCGATGTTAGTGTGGGGCTGCTTTCTGTTTGCGCTGTTTTCCGCCATGCTGGCTATAAACTTCATGCTGCGAAAACAGTGGACGGAGAACGAGAGGTTGAGCTATCCGTTGATTCAGTTGCCATTGGAGATGACGAGCCGGAGGCGCAGCTTCTTCGGCAGCAGGGCGATGTGGATCGGGTTTGGCGTCGCCGCGTTCATTGACCTGCTCAACGGGTTCAATCATCTCTTTCCGCAGATCCCGCGCATCGCTCTCACCCGTTCGCGGGAGAACGATCTCGCCGAGTTGCTTGCCATTCACCCCTGGGATGCGGTTGATTGGTTGCCGGTGGGGGTCTATCCGTTCGCCGTGGGTTTGGCGTTTTTCATACCGCTGGGCCTGTCGTTCTCCGTCTGGGTGTTCTACCTGTACTGGAAACTTCAGCGGGTATTGGGTAGCGCCTTTGCGTTGCCGCACGGGTTTCCCTACGCCTCCGAGCAATCGTTCGGCGCGTTCGTCGGTATCGGGGTAATGGGCCTCTGGGCGGCGCGGCGGCATCTGGTTCAGGTCGCCAGAACGTGCCTCGGCGTGGGTTCGCGCGTCGACGACGCCGATGAACCGTTGTCGTACCGCGGAACGGTTGTCTGGCTGCTCCTGAGTTTGGCGTTTCTGTTCGGGTTCTGTCATCGGGCGGGGATGTCGCTTTGGGTGGTTGCGTAATTCTTCGGGCTGTACTACATGTTGGCTATCGGGATAACGCGCGTGCGGGCGGAACTCGGCTCGCCGGTGCACGATCAGCACTTTGCCGGGGCGGACGAGATGACGTATGCCTTTGCCGGCGCCAAACCGCTCGGCAGGAGCAATATGACAATGCTGTCCTACTTCTATTTCTTCAACCGTGCATACGACTGTTTGCTGATCCAACTCGAAGGATTGAAGATTGCGGAGCGCGCCGCCATAGGGTATCGGCGGTTTGGGGGCGTGATGGTTTTTTCAACGGTTCTGGGTATCGTCGCGTCGATCTGGGCGTATCTGCATTTCGCGTATCAGGGAGAGATTAACACCGGGTGGGCGGGCGAGGAAGCATTCCAGCGGCTTGAGGGCTGGCTGACGCATTCCTCGGACTCCGATGTGCCCGTCATTACGGCGATCGGAGCCGGGTTTTTGGTCTCGATTGCGCTGACGCTGATGCGGGGGCAACTCCTTTGGATGCCGCTGCACGCGGCCGGCTATGCGGTTACGACGACGTGGACGATGAACTTTTTCTGGTTCTCGATCTTCCTCGGCTTTGTGTTGAAATGGGTGATTGTGAAGCACGGCGGGCTGCGGAGTTTTCGGAGGGCGGCGCCGTTTTTTCTGGGGTTGGTGCTCGGCGAGTTTGTGGTCACGACCTTTTGGGGGTTGGTCAGGATCGTCACCGGCCAATCGACCTATATTACGATTGATATGTAGCTATTGTAGGGCGGAATCAAGCGAGTGGATAGCGAGCGCGATAGAAATCCCTCAAGCGAGTGGATAGCGAGTGATCAAGTGAGTGGATAACGAACGCGATAGAGTTCCCATAGAGATCCCCCGCGCACCAGCCTTTTTGGCGATTGAAGCGATCAGCCATCAAGAAGATTCCTAGCGCCTTCAACCGACCGTGTAGGAGCGATCTCTAGGTCGCGATTCCTCGCACTGCAGCGCAGTGCAATGTCAATAGAAACAGACGTCATTCGTTGAGGCACTCCAGCGGAGTGCAATGTGAGGTAAAGACTGCAATCAAAAGAACGATCATCGGACCGATTGGCAATGGCGATAGAAATCCCATAGAACTCTTACCGACCCGCAAGCCTCAGCGGGGCGGCACCCCTTGCAAAAGATTTTCCCAGGGCGCATTTTTCGTAGCTTCGACATTCCCCAATTCACGAATCTCCTTCCACAGGAAACTAATTTCGCTTGACATCGCGCCCCATGCTCGCTTATCGTATTGCCACTATTTCGCTAGGCTTTAAGCGATTCTGAAACACGACACTATTCGTTATAGAGGAGTTGTGTTTTGGCGAATTCATTCATCAATAAACCAATTCTCGACTCGCCTACGAGAGCCCGAACCTCCACTTGGAGCTTGATGAGACTGGGGAGCCATCCAAAAAATAGAAGGCCGAAAGCAGACGGAATTCATCACTAACCGAAATTTTGCGAATCCGTTGGTGGACAGATGAACAGGGGTGAAGTCTTAAATCTACTCCGAGCGCATAAACCGACTCTTGCACAACGCTTTGGAGTTACATACCTCGCCCTATTCGGCTCAGCCGCGCGTGACGAAATGTCCGGGGACAGCGATATTGACATCTTGGTTCGTTTCGACCGACCGGGAACCTCAAAAGCCTACTTCGGCGTGCAGTTTTACTTGGAGGACCTGCTGGGTCATCCGGTCGATTTGGTTACTGAAAAGGCATTGCGGGCGGAGTTTCGACCCTACGTCGAACGGTAGGCAATCGATGTGTAGCACTCGCCAAAGATCGCGAGAATGGCGCTGCTTTGTAACCGATATGATTGAATTCGGGCACAAGATACTTTCCTAATACGATTCGGATTTTTGGGCGTTGACGACGACATCGTCCGGGACATCATCCAAACAGACATTCCGGTTTTGCTGCCTGCATTGCGAAGTTTGCTCGATACGGCCGACGAGGACTCTACACGGGAAGAGTAGCGAAAAGCAATGGCGCCTCAGGGTTGTTTCCAGCACGGAAAGCGACTCTTGCAAAGCATTGTGGATGGGGAGTTCTGCCCCGAGATGGACCGGGTGGCTGAACGCATCACCATCCATTAGAAAAAACCAGAGAACATCCACACGATTATTCTTCGTGTAAGCGATCTCCCTTCATCACGCCCACAGGCGATTGCTATGAATAGCGGTATCATTTACTTCACACACACGGCTTAGGAGAGCTACACGCCGGAGGTATTCATGAATAGAGATTGGGATGGGGGACCCGTTCGGTACCCCGATCCGGCAATAGAAATACTCGATCCGCGCTTCAAGAGCTATGCGATCGGAAATTCGGCGGTCGAACGCCTGTGGACCGGGTGCCGCTGGGCGGAAGGCCCCGTGTGGTTCGGCGACGGGCGCTACCTGCTTTGGAGCGACATCCCCAACAACAGAATCCTGCGCTGGACGGAGGAGACGGGCGAGGTCAGCGTTTACCGGTCGCCTTCCAACAACAGCAACGGAAACACGCGCGACAAACAGGGGCGGTTGATTACCTGTGAACACGGCACCCGCCGCGTCACGCGTACCGAGCTTGACGGCACGATTACCGTACTGATGGGCCGGTTCGAGGGCAAGCGTTTGAATGCTCCCAACGATGCGGTGGTGCACAAAGACGGACACGTATGGTTCACTGATCCGGGCTACGGGATCATCCTGAATTATGAGGGGCACAGGGCGGCGTTCGAATTGCCGACAAACGTCTACCGGCTCAATCCGGATACCGGCGAGGCAACCGTTGTGGTGGACGAGCTTGAAAAACCGAACGGGCTGTGCTTCTCGCCCGATTACTCGCGCCTTTACCTCGTTGACACCGGCGTCTCGCATAAGCCGAACCATCCTCGTCATATCCGCGTCTACGATGTCGTGGACGGGTCGAGCCTGACGAACGGCAGGAATTTCTGCGACATGGCGCCCGGGACCTCGGATGGCATTCGTTGCGATATTGACGGCAACCTGTGGGCTTCGGCGGGATGGGGCGGCGACGGATTCGACGGCGTGCACGTCTTCGCTCCGGACGGAGACCTCATCGGCAGAATTCATCTCCCGGAGGTATGCGCCAATCTCTGTTTCGGCGGCGTAAAGAAGAATCGGCTGTTCATGGCCGGCAGCCATTCCCTGTATTCGCTCTATGTGGAGACGCAAGGCGCGCAATCGCCGTAAAGAATGGAAGAATGGAAGGCGGGAAGGATGGACGGAAATTGACACGAATTTTTTGTAGGAGCGACCTCCCGGTCGCGATAGCATGTAGGGGTGGGGCCCAACGAGATTCAGCCACCGTTTATGCGACCGAATAATGAAGTCGCGCGAATGAATAGTGATCAACCGACTGGATAGCCTATATGTAGGGTGCGCACTGCGCACCAGCCTTTTGCTCCGTCGTGCCCAAGAGAGGATTTCTATCGCAGTGGGTAGGTAAAGGATGGTGGGCAGTGCCCACCCTACGGGAAATCGGAGAAGACATGCACGAAAACCAAAACAACACGGAAAGTTCAACGGCGGAAACGGTCCCAGGCGGGTGTTTGCCGGACTGGGAGGTTCAAGATCTGCCCTCGCCGCCGCCCTACCGATTCGGGGGCGCGTTTCGCAACATTCTCGGTCCCGGAATCATCATGCTTGGCGGATCGATCGGAAGCGGTGAGTGGCTGCTCGGACCCGCGATAACGGCGCAGTACGGCGGCAGGCTGCTCTGGATCGCAACGGTCGCCATCTTCCTTCAGGCGTTTCTCAACACGGAATCCATACGCTACACGCTTTACACCGGCGAACCGATGTTGAGCGGCTACATGCGATGCCGTCCGGGGTCGAGGTTCTGGGCGTTCTTCTATTCGATTATCGACTTCTTTGGTATCTGGCCCGGTTGGGCGATGGCGGCCTCAACCGCCGTTGCCGCCGCGTGGCTTGGGTATATGCCCGCCGATGCGGATCAGGGGACGGTTCGGACGTTTGCGTATCTCATCTTCTTCGTTTGCCTTTTCATTGTTTTGTTCGGCGGCAAAATCTACAACGCCCTCGAAAGAGTTCAACTCGTCATGGTGGTGTGGATTATCGGATACCTCCTCATCATCGACATCTTCATGGTGTCGCCGAAAGTTTGGTGGACGGTCATCAAGGGATTCTTTAGTTTCGGCGCCTTGCCACCCCCGGATGAGGGCGGCGGCGGGATCGATTGGCTGCTTCTGGGCGCGTTTGCGGCGTACGCCGGCAGCGGCGGATTGGGGAACATTACCATTACCAACTACGTCCGCGACAAAGGGTGGGGCATGAGCAGCCTCGTCGGCGCCATACCGTCGATAATCGGCGGACAGAAGGTGACACTGTCCCATCTCGGCAAGGTGTTTCGGATTACCCCCGAAAACGTGAGCAAGTTCCGCGAGTGGTGGAAGTATAATCGGTTCGAGCAATACTACATCTGGGTGGTAGGTTGCTTTTTCGGGATGGCGCTGCCGGCGATGCTAACCATCTCCTTTGTCCCGGCGGGGCAGGCAATCGACGAGTGGTCGGCGGCGGCGTTTCAAGCGGAGGGGCTCGCGGCGAAGGGCGGGCAAATTTTCTGGTACCTGACACTGCTGTGCGGGTTTTGGGTGCTCTTTTCGACGCAGTTGGGCAGCGTGGACAGCGTGCCGCGCCGTTACACGGACATCATCTGGACCGGGTTTTCATAAGCAAGGGGAATGAAAGAATCGAATGCGAAGTTTATTTACTACCCGATCTTGATCGTCTATATTCTTTGGGGCGTGGTCGCCATGTACCTTGCCAAGCCGTTCTTCATGATTTTGGTCTCCGCGACGGTTGGCGGTTACCTGCTGGTGATTACGTCGCTGCACACGCTTTACGTGAACCGGAAGTTCCTGCCTAAGGAGATTCAGCCTCCGGTATGGCGGCAGGTAGGGCTGGTGCTGTGCGCCGTATTCTATTCGATCTTCGGAACCCTTACCGTGATTCAAAAGGTGATTGTGCCGTTTCTCCTGCCGCAGTTTATACGGTAGACGCGGTTTCCAACCGCGCGTGACCTCAACCAATTACCGTAGGCGCGGCTTCTAACCGCGCATGACCTCGACCAAACACCGTAGGTGCGGTTTCTAACCGCACCGGTCACCCCCATATCGAGGGCTAAATAAAGAAATCTACGACGGAAACACCGATATAGCACAAATCACGACTTTGTGATCCATTTTCACTCATGCTGCGATGCAAGGACAAAGATAGCTGAATTACATCGCCCGGAGGAACTACAATGAACACTTCATTCGAACGACCCTATAAACCCGTAGACCTGAACACATCGGTCACTCAGGGGTTTCCGCTCCCTTCATTGGCCGAGAAACTCATGACAGAAGCGACATCAAATGCCTCCGGGCGATCATCGCTGACGTTAGCCCGCGGCGATGAGCTAACCGTCGTGCTTGCCGCGCTCAAATCGGGACACGCCCTCGATGAGCATCCGGCGCCTGCTGCCGCCTCCGTCACCTGTCTCTACGGCAATATCACGTTCACGTCCCGCGCCGAGGAGGTCACGCTGGAACGGGGCGAGACAGTTGTGTTCACAGCCGACATCCTTCACTCCGTACACGCCATCGTAGATAGCGTGTTTCTAATCGTCATCGGCGGCGCAGCGGCGAAGAATTCCTAAGAAAACGAATAGCGGAGTTTATTTATACCCCGTCTCAAGCATTTAGCGTGGACACGAGAAAACTCACAGAGAAACTCAAAAATGCGGCAACCGTTCTCTGTGCCGAATTCAGAGATCAAGTAAGCGGTAGTACCGAAAATGCGTGAGTTGGGTTCACTATGATTTTGTACACAAGCGGGGTACCGAAACGTAAACGTACCTTGGACTAATGATAGAACTTGGTTGTTGAAGGGAGTTCTATCGCGCGGGATGAGCTATTAGGATTTTCTATCGCTTGATTCCTCCCTAATCAGTCGGTTGATCGTTATTCACTCGATTGATTGGTTACTTTATTCCACACTCTGTAGGTCGGAATCTTAAACGCATGTGGGAATATCTATTAAACCCAAACTTTCCGCAACAATTTTGCGCTCCGAAGCTGGAGAATTCTCAAGGGCGGTGTCAAATTCACCCGAGCCATCATTGTATGGAGTAACCGACGGGAAAGCTGTAGGAACCCATTTGGAACACAAGTTCCGGGCTCATTTATCACGAAAATATGATTATGAAGAGGGCAGTTCAGCCAGAGGGATTGACTTCCCGCCTTTTGCTGTGGATATGAAGGTTACAAGTATTAAACAACCTCAGTCCTCCTGTCCGTTCAAGTCGGCTCGACAGAAGATTTATGGTCTAGGATATTCACTGCTAATTTTTGTCTACGAAAAGACCGATGACCATGAAAGCCGCTCGGGTACTTTGAACATTCTTCATAATATCTACCTTCAAGCACATCGAACGGGCGACTATCAGATTACGAGAGGGATTCGATCCATATTGGAAAATGAAGGGAATAAGGACGATTTAATTGCCTTTATGTTTGATAAGAATCTACCTATTGAAGAGATAGAGGCAGACAATATCGCCGATGAGATATTAAGGAATCCCCCGAACAAGGATTCTTGACAATTTCGAACGCACTACAATGGCGGCTTCAATATAGACGAATTATCGAAACCGCCGGTAACGAGGAAGGCATCATCAGAATAAGGTAAACTCCGATGCGCAAAACGCCACGGCAGAAAATTGAATTTGGAGATTATCAGACTCCTCTTCCATTGGCTAATCGGATATGCGAGAGGTTAGCCCGATTAGGAGTAGTACCCCAAACCGTAGTTGAACCAACCTGCGGGATTGGTGCTTTTGTTAAGGCTTCCTCTACATGTTTCTCTTGTGCAAAGAAAATCGTCGCAGTAGACATAAATGTCACCCATTTGTCTCAGGCACGAAAACTTGCTTGCTTCGATCAAAGGGTGCAGTTGATCCATGCGGACTTCTTTCGCATGGATTGGGAAGCCTTTATTGAAGGTTTGACCACCCCTATTTTGGTCATTGGAAACTTTCCCTGGGTAACAAATTCAGCTCTCGGTTTCATTGAAGGCGGTAACCTTCCTATGAAATCGAATTTTCACAACTATGCGGGAATGGATGCTATTACTGGAAAGGGGAATTTTGATATTTCGGAGTGGATGACGATTCAAGCGGTTGATTGGCTTCGGGAAGAAAAAGGCTCGCTTGCCATCCTGTTGAAAACCGCTGTTGCTAGGAGGGTTTTAAGATACATCTATCAAACAAACGCCCCTTTGTCGCGCTCGGCAATCTTAAAAATCAATGCCCCTAAAGAATTTGGTGTTGCGACCGATGCCTGCTTGCTGTTTTGCGATTTTGTGGGCGACTTGAAAGAAAATGATTGCCCTATTTTTGAAACCGTCACCTCGACTGAACCAGACAAGGTAATTGGGTTTAGGGATGGTGACTTGCTGAGCGATATTCGGGGGTTTGATGAAAATAGGCTCCTCAATTCAAAAGCAACAGTAAAATGGCGTTCGGGGATAAAACATGATTGTTCGAAGGTCATGGAGTTGACAGAAGGAAGTAATGGGCTTTACAATCGGCTGGGCGAAAGAGTTGAAATCGAAGAGGAATACGTTTTTCCCTTGCTGAAAGGTTCCGACGTTGCAAATGGAAGAACAGACAATCCAAAAAGGAAAGTGATAGTTCCTCAACAATTTGTCGGCGAGGAAACCTTTAAGATTAAAGAAACCGCTCCCAAAACTTGGGCATACCTCGAATCACACCAACCAGTTTTTGCTAGGCGGAAGAGCAAAATTTATCAGAACAAACCGAGATTCGCAATTTTTGGAGTTGGCGATTACTCATTCACCGACTGGAAAGTAGCAATTTGTAGCCTGTATAAGCGATTGATATTTGTGGCTGTCGGGCCTTTTGAAGGCAAACCGGTTGTATTCGATGACACCGTTTACTTTCTTCCGTGTCGAACAGAAAATGAGGCTCGAACCCTTTGTGATTTACTGAATTCGGATAAGGCGCAAGTCTTTTTTTCTACCTATATCTTCTGGGATTCAAAGCGTCCTATTACCGCCTCACTTTTGAGCAAAATTGACATAGGTAAACTTGCAAACATCTATGGAAAAACCGTTGAATATGCAGGAAGATTACCTGATACTACATTAACCAAATCAGAACAGGGCGAGAATAGCGCCGAACAATTGGAATTGATATAGAGCCTGAAAATAGAGGAGTCGTAGGTTAGGTTGAACGGAAATCCGTTAGCAATCGCTAATCTTGCGGAATCAAGCGACCGGATAGATCAACTGACCGAATAGGGAAGGCGATGGGAATCTTAGTGCGATAGAAGAACCCTCAAGCAAGTGCCTATTTCGCTTGAACGTGCCAAAATTTGGGCGAAACCCAACTCATTCTACCACCATGAGACCTCCTCTGCAATTAGATGCGTTTCCCCTATTAAAGGTGTGTAAACGGGTTGAAAATTAGCGCCCTAGCTGATATGATTTAGGTCATAGAAACCTAATAGTCAAAGTAGCAATCCCGAAATGGATTAATACTAGGGGGACGATGAGAATCACATTTAAGATTACTTTAGTCCTAACCCTTGAGTCGGATGGGGCGATTACAGTAACTTGCAGAGAACTACCGGAGTTTCTGACTTATGGTTTTTCTTTTGATGAGGCCCTAAAAAATGTTAAGGATGCCTTCATCGCAACGTTAGAAATATACAGACATTCTAAGCGTCCTTTACCAGATGAGATCATTGTCGAGCAAATAGACACAGTTGAAAACCTACAAATCTATGAACCAAAGTTTACAACAATAACCCCTAAAGGCAGAAGACGAAAAGATTCACACAATCTCTGGTTCCAAGCAGCCATGCCTGCTTCAGAGTCACAATATGCCCTGTGAAATACATTGAGGTGTCTCGAAAAGAAAAAAGCATGGATGTCATGAGACAAGTAAAAGCAGAGGTTCTCATAGGCAGTGGTACAACCCGCATACGGATAGTTATTCAGTTTTGCCATTTCACGGTTCTGATGAAATACCTACAAGTGTTGTGCGAAAATTTGTAAAGCAACTGGGCATTGATTGGTCTGAATTTAGCAATAGAACATAAGCCTATAAATACACAAAAAGGGCACTCCGAAAAGTGCCCTTTCTTTATTCCTATCCCACCTTCTTAATCACAATGCCTTCCCGTACAGAAACAGTTCGTTTTTCATCTACCTCAATCGAAGTAGATTCAGGCTTTAGTACTATTGATGAAATACTGAAATTACTCCCAAAATTAGACAGTACATTAAGGTGGATTTCGGACTGGCAAAACGGTCATATATGAGTCATAATACGGTTCAGCAACGCCAAGAACTACGAAAGGATTATGTTTAGCATGGTTATGTTCCTTAGTGGTTCACTTTCTAAATAGTTATGTTATATTTATCTATGGCAGAACCATA
>JAPPIK010000030.1 GCA_028820655.1 Candidatus Poribacteria bacterium
AATAATGACTGATCAAGCGACTGAATAAGGAGCGCGATAGAAATCCCATAGAAATATTCTCCTGGTCGCGATTCCCCACGAATGACCAAAAAATGGCTTCGCTACCGATTATTCAAACAGACTCTTAAGGATTACTTGGGGAAACACGAAGATCAACGACCGTTTTTCGGAGTTCATCATATATCGAAGGTTCCAGCAGAAAAACGGTGTCCGGCGCACCCCGGAGTCGCGCGTACCGTTGTCCGTTTTCTGCGGTCGCACCGATTTGCAGCGTGTGCTCCTTCAGGCTCTTCAAGGTCACACTGGCTTGAACCTCCGGTTCGTCAAGGCGCGTGGCGTCTAGACCCGGCGCCGGTGCAATGTATTTCTCGGCTTTCAGGTCATTGAGTCGATCGATCACGCTATTCACGGCGCCGTTGTTTGCGTCCTCCTGAACGGGCGAGACAAGCCGCCAACTCACACCCTGCTTTTGGCACGTCAGTTGTACGCCGCCGTGGCGCAAAGCGAGTTTATATGCATCCTCGCTCTCAAACTGAAGAATCTGTTTATCGCGCAACCCCGCCACCCCCGACCCGATAAGTTCCGGCAGACCGTTTTTTACCAGTGCCACCGGATCGGCGCTCCGGGCTTTCGCATAGACCACCCCGCCTTTCGTATTTCCGAACAGCAGGACGGAAGCCTCGGCGCCCGGAGTAAAGAATGAGACCTGCAGCGACGGGGCGCCCAAACCGTAACGGCTTAGCTCTGTCGAATGTTCCGCTACAAATTCGACCGCCTTTAGCGAGTCCACTCCAAACAGGATGTCATCCACTACCTCGGCGTCCGCTTTTAGGCGGTTCGGTTCTTCAATCTGCCAATCGCCTCTCAGGTCTTTCGCGCAGACAATTTTTGCCTCTGCCCGTTTCCGGATTTCGAAGCGATCACATTCCGTTCGCTGGAAGTCGATGACGCGCTTGTCGCGGAGCTCGAAAACGCTCCTGTCCAGTTCGTTAACTATCTCTCGGTTGACCGCATAGACGGATTCAAGCCTATCGGGCTTAACATAGACGTGCACCGTATCCGGAATATCTGAGCCGACTAGCAACGCTTGAGACTCGTCCTTTAGTTGTAGGCTCAACCGAATGCGGGGATTTTCAAGACCGTAGTCCGTCAAATCGGCGGCGCCGTCCTTTGTGAACTCCGCCACTTTCAACAGGTGCAGCGCATCCAAGATTGAGCGAATCTCCTCGGCATCGGCTTTGACGCTAATCGGACCCGACATCCGCCACTCCGCTTCACCGGCAGTCTGACATCGAATCGGCTCCTTGCCGGCAACCGATAGCGAGACTTCGGTAACGTCGTCCGGTTCAAACTTCAGCGCGTTTCGCGTTCTGAGATCGGCGGGTGACTTTGTGAGATCCTGGAGCGCGCTTGATTCGATTAGGAAGATGTGCGATTCCGAGGCTTCTTTGGCGTAGACGGAATAGTTGACAGTCTTTTTGCCGATAAGAAAGGATTTCGGCACGGTTTCGTCTGCCCTCCACAGATCGACCCGGACAGTCGGCTGATCAAGTCCGTATTGCGAATATTCGGGGACCTCCAGAGTGCGTTTCACCTGTTTGTTCAGGAGATCACCCAGCATTTCGGTGACTTTGCCTTCATTCGCGTAAGCCGCGATGGGAGCGGTCAACTGCCATGCCCCGTTGTCATCCTTTGCCAAGGACAGCGGATCGTAAGCCGAATCATTGAACGACAGCCGAATTCGTTGCACCGTGTCAACGCTGAGTCCGTAGACCTCGCTGATTCTTGGCTTCTCGTTTTCGCCGGAGCCAATCTCCTCCCCGCCATCCAAAAACAGGAAGTAACCTCCCGCCGATAGCGCGAACACAATTATGATAATGAGTGTTGTTCGAAAGTTCATCGGAAAATCCGGGACGATACGTGATGCGGGAAGAATGTTAACGGCGGCGCCACCACACGACCACACCGATAATAAAGACAACTATCGGAATCAAGAATATCGATGTCATCTGCACAAACCCGGCTTCGCTGGCGGTCGCACGCCGCAGCGTTCGCTGGCTCGGATCGAGGGGTCGAATGGCGATCAAATCCTCCTCGAGCGTCAACCAGTGTATCGCGTTCAGGAAAAGATCGCCGCCGCCGGTGTTGGCAAAGTATGCGTTTGACGCGAAATCCGAATCGCCGAATACAACGAGGCGTGTACGTGTCTCGGCGGGTTTGGCATCTGCCGGATTCCGGGACGAGGATTCTTCCTCTGACGCCTCGTTTTCGTCCGTTAATTCGACCGCGACGGCAAGGGACAGAGGCGGCGGTGTGTCTACGCCTTCGGTATAACTCGCTTCCGGCAAAAATACGCCGTCCGCCCCGCGTTCGGTCTCGCCCCAACATACGCCGGCGGTATCGATCGTCTTCGCAAGCGATTTCACACTGAGATTGGGGCTATATGAGTCGCTCGGCGTAACCGATCGCGCTGTTTGAAAAATGGCAAACCCAACATACCGTGTGATTTCATGCAACTCCAAATCCTTGATTACCGGCGCCTCGGGTCCCCCAAACATAGACGAGAATCGAGGATCGAACACGAGAACATAGTCGTTTTCCACCGAAACACCCCACCGTGCGGCCAACTCCACCAACTGTTGATTCGGATCTTTCGCCGAGATAATCGAGGGCTCGAACATAAGGAGCAGCTTGCCGTTGCGGTCAAGGTATCTGGCGATGGCATCAACCTCGTGGGATACAAGATGGGTCCTGGGAGCGGCAATAACGAGGGCGCTGCAGTCGGGAGGGACATCGGGCTCGGTGGTTAGGGTTAGCGGTTCCACGGCATAATTCTGTTTCTCCAAGGCTTCCCGCGCACCTTGATATCCATCGGCCTCATACACGTCGATTCCCCGTTCCTCGTGGCCTATCAGGAAATAGACGCGCTTGACCTCGTCGCGGACCACCTTCATGATTGCGCTGGTAAACTTCTGTTCGTCGACCGTGGTCACCTGTTCTCGCTTTAGACCGCTCTCGAAAACCACCGTACCGTCAAAATCGATGTCATACACTTCAACGCTCTGGGGATTTGTGGCCGGATCAATGAACTCGACCTCCAGTTTATCCGTTTCGCGCGCGTACCTTCCCAACACATCTCTTGCGAACGCAAGTTGATTCTGCATCCTGGGGTTGTCGGCATTGTTGCTGTAGAATGCGAGTACTTTGACCTCGCGATTCAAGCCGCGCAGTATATTCTTAGTCTGATCGGACAGAGTGTAGAGTTTGTCCGCTGTCAAGTCTGCCGTAAAATCGAACTTTCGATCGACAATGATGTTGATTATCGCCATTATCCCGACGAGGAAGATAATGCTAATGGCTACATTCGCGCCGTATCGTGCCTGTCGGCTGACAAAGAATCGTGCGACCATCTTCCGGTTGAGCGCTATAAAAGCGGTTAGGGTCGACGCGCCAAGTACGAGTAAAATCCACAATGCCTCGGTTTCCCCGAGGAGGAAACCGGCGAGCGCACCGAACAGCAGGATGAGTGCCAAGAAACCGAGGAGCGGCGCAAGATTCGCGCGCGCCCGGTCTTTTTCTTTGGATGGCATTTGGGAGGTTACCTCCATTTTGATGATTCGATCGACTTGACCGTGGCAAACAGACAGACAGTCGTAAAACTGAGGTAGTAGACGGCGTGATTGAGAGACACGACGCCCCGCGCAAAATCCTCAAAATGCTCCGTGAGCGAGAGATAGGCGAGGATTTCACCCAGCTTGCCGCCGCGATCCGACATGAACCCGATGACCCAAAGCGTAAGCAACAATCCGAAACTCGTCAGTGCCGCGACAACTTGGTTTTTACTCATCGAGGACAGCATGAGGCCGAGCGAGAGAAAGCATGAGCCGAGCAGAACCAACCCCAGATATCCGCTAAAAATGGGGCCCGCGTCCAAGTCTCCGAATGACAACACGAGCAAGGGGAAAAGGAGAGTCAAAAACAGCATAGTCAGTAACATGCTCAAACTCGCCAGGAATTTGCCGATGACCACCTCGGTGTCGGTTACGGGGGAGGTGAGGAGCAGTTCGATTGTGCCGGATTTCCGCTCTTCGGCGAATAGTTTCATCGTCAGGGCGGGTGTGAAAAAGAGCAGGATGATGCTGATGTTGCCGAACACGACCTGCATTACCACTGCGCTAGAGCCGTCGCTCCCACTTTGAAAGAAGAATATTGCGGTAAAAAGGAAGCCGACGACTGCCATAAAGACGAAGAAAACAAAGTAGGCGATCGGGGACACGAAGTAGGTATAGAGCTCTTTTCCGCAGATCGAGATGATATTTTTCATGCGCTAATGTAAAGGATACGGAGAGGTTTGGAATTCGGCGGAGCGTCGTGAACGCGGTTTACGCCCGAATCTGATGGTTTTGACGGCTCGATGCTGGACGGCGTTTAACGTCGGCGGCGAATTGACATCGCCGGATTCAATCAATTTGCATGGGGCTCTGCCAACAGACATGTCCCACGAAAAACGGACCGAGCGAGTCGATGTATTTGGCGGTTTGCTGCGTTTTGCGCATATCCTGCACCAAGCGGGACAGCGGATAGAGGTCGGCGCCGACCAACCCAATCACAAACTCGTTATCGTGCCGGTCTAGCCCGAAGCAAGCCAAACGAATGTCGTTGGCGTAACCCGCTTCGGCATAGGTGCGTCCCATCATGCCGTGCTCCGCAAGGATTTTCCCTTGGTCGGGTTTTGAAAGGAGGTAAAACTCGGGCTTGCGGCGCAATGGGTACCAGACCGCCCAACGCAGCGCGGGATTGAGGACATTCCGACGAGGCTTGACCAACAACCAGTCCTCAAGATCGGGTTCGCGCCCCGTTGAATAGGTTCTGCCGATCATGGTTAATTCGGGTTTGCGGCGCAATTCGGAGAAGGGCTGGGTACCGAAAAGTCTCCGCTCTTCGGAAACCAAGTCGGCGGGATCGGTCGCGATCGATAGTACGCCGACTCCGGCGGGGTCGTTCAAATCGTGATAAAGGACGGACTCGACGCTGCTTGCGCTCAGCGCCTCGATCAGCGCCTCGGCTTGCGGCGCTCCGTCAAATGCGTGAAGTTGCAGGAATAGACGTTTCGTGCTCGTTTGCGGGTCGCCATCCGGGGTCGGCGCGCCAACTTCGCGGATGTCTAAGGGTTCGCTGGAATGGGCGGATTCGGAGTGTTGCGGTCGCATGTTTCGTGTTACCTCGCGGAAGCGTGAATTTTGCGTGAGAGTATACTATAAGGCGTGGGAGGATTTCAAAAAGAAAGCGAGAGCGGAACGGGAGAAATCCATCAAATTTTTTGGGATCTCCAGAGTTAAGTGTGGCACCGAGATTATCCGCAAGACGGCGCATGTGGCCTATTGGAGAAAATTCATTGGGGTATCACTGGTTTTTTCAGTTGAAAACTACACACATGTATAGTATAATATAGGCCGTTGGCGTTAGTTGCGGCCCTGCTCCGGCTGGCGATATGTCCCCGGGTCGATAATACAATGTGTGTCGAATGGGCTCTGTTCACCGATGCAGCCACCGCGCCTGCGCCGCTAAAGGGTTCTGCCGCAGGAGGATTCGAATCTCCTTCAAAGAGTTGTACTGAGGGGGAAATCTGGTCACCCTTGCACGGGGTTTTTTGGCGCGAAAATGGGAAAAAACACACCGTAAAATGTCAAATCTGTTTCTATGTCGTCTTTACTTTTCAACTGTTTTTGCCTTTGTTCGGCGCCGGCTTTGTCCGAAATTGAGCAAATCTGGGCGTCCCCGGTCATCGCGCCTGACGCGGTCTTGGGCAACAGTTTCAGCACCCGGGAGAGGGGTGGGTGAAGTTATATTCGCAGAAAATCGCAGAATATCGCATACTCCAATCACGAGTAAAATTCATGCACGAAGCCAGGCTACGGGGCGCTTCGACGCCCTTTTCAAGTTGAAACGCATGAACTGCGACGATATTTGTAGGGATCGATCAACTGAGATCAAACGACCGGTTAGATCAAGCGAGCGAATAGCGACTGCGTAGAGATCTTGACGATGTATAGCAACGCGACATCACCCAACACCAAAGCCCCAGCGGGGATCAAGCGACTGGATAAGGAGCGCGATAGAAAATCCCTCAAGCGACTGGATAAGGAGCGCGATAGAAGATCCCGTGAGATGTCAATAGAACATGAATCCTCCCCGCATCTGCACTCCAGCGGAGTGCTATGTCAATAGAATCGTGATGCGTCCAATCACCGCACTCCAGCGGAGTGCAATGTGGGGTGTTACTTGGTAGCGCCCCATCATCCCTGTCGCGACAATTCTTTCAGCACGTAACACCTTCGCACCGCAAACTGTTAGTTTGCGATTACAATCCATCAGCGGGACACATTCATATTTCGCTCTATGACTAGCTTTTTGAGAGTGTTACTTCGTAGCGTTCCTTGGAGAAACCCGATATGTCAATACGCAGAAAAACGAAGTTTCACGAACCTCACGGAACTGACCACATTCTTACTGGAACCCGCGCCACTACGGGATTCCACGCCAATTTGCGCCGCACAAGAAAAACGTCGTTTACAAACCATCAAGGGGCACATACGATAACCAATAAACCGAACACCCTTAAATATACGCGCGCACAATAGCGCACTAACGTAATACCGGGCATATCCTGCTTGAAGCCGCGTCCGGGGTGCATTAGAGCGCGATTCTCGATTCTGTGCGACGTGTGCGCTATCCTTCGGACTGCACCGTAGGTGATTAACTGACATCAAGCGAACGAATAGATTGATTGACCGATAGCAGTTTCCGCCGTAGCGATCCCATAGAGATTCTAGTGCGGTGGAAGTCCTATAGAGATCTTTCGTTGTCCCCTACCACCGAGTTGGGAGGATTTGAGTGCTCGACTGCCTAAGTCCTAAATCAACTTCCTATTGCACACTTAACTCTGAAGAGCCAATCATTCAAGGCAATGCATCGACTCGGAGCGGGAAGGTACGAAGATAAGCGGCTCAACGGAAATATAAGTACATATCCGCTATCTTTTGACTGCAAATTTACTCCGTGGATGACTCAACGCTGCGAAAAATGCTGGAAACGGCTGATACTATTTTGGAATGATATCCAGTCGAAGATAAGCGGCAGGGCTACGACAGGTGGTAGAGCATCCAGTATACGACGATGCCGGTAACGGAAACGTAGAGCCAGATTGGGAGCGTCCACCGGGCAATCCGCCGGTGTTTGGCGAACTGCTTGCGGATGGCAAAGTAGAGTGTGGTCAGTGCAAGCGGAAGAATTAAGGCCGCAAGAACTATGTGCGGGATGAGCACGGCGAAGTAGACACCTCGAATCCAGCCCTGCCCCTCGAAGGGAGTCGATCCGGCGTGATAGTGGTAGGTCAAATACGAGGCAAGGAATAGTGTGGAAACCGCGAACGCGGCTATCATGCAGTTCCTATGGGCGATCGGCTTGCGAGTGCGAATGCAGACGTAGCCGATGACCAGGAGTGTGGCGCTCACGGTGTTGAGTGCGGCGTTAACGGTGGGAAGGTCGGAAATCGTCAGCATAGCGGCGCAAAGGTACAACTCGCGGAACAAATAGACATGAGGTTGATAAGCGGCGCCAACCCCACTAGACTGTTAGGCTTGGAGGCGTTCGATTGCGGTTTTGGCGCCTTGCCGGACTAGTTCGGAGGAATCGTGTTGCTCGACCTCTTTGAGTTTGGGGAGCGCGGCGGAATCCCCGAGTTTACCCAAAGCAACGGTTGAGAAGTAGCGAACATCGTCCTCGTTGTCATTCAGTGCTTCAAGCAGCGGGGCAAGGTCTTCCGAAGTTGCGAGATCGCGTTCGGAATCTCCGATGTTGATTAGCGCCTGCACCGCCTCGCGGCGAGCATTGACATCGCCGTGCCGAAGCGCGGAAATCAGCGAATCGTTGTCGCCGGTGACAAATGACAGGTTGTCCCATTCACAATCGAGGCAGAAATAGCCGTCTGCGCCAATTCTCTGGATGTTCGCGCTATTACAATGGGGGCATGCGGCGATTGGCTGTGGATGGCTCATGATTCGATGCGATTTGGACTTAGTGGTCTTCTCGCTAAGTGTTTAACGCATGTCGAAATCAAGTTTTTTCTTGAAAACTTGATTTCTGGCTGGAAACAGAATACCGTGTTTTTTTTCCGAAGACTTGGTTTCTTCTCTGAATCCTAGTGCCCTCGAAACGATCTAGCCGGCTCATCACCGGCAACTTGACACATGCAATCAAGGTAATCACAAAAATCTCATAAATCACAGTTCAGACAATGTGAACTACCGGCACCCAACACTTAATCATATTTACTTACCGAGAGAACCACTTAGTCGGCGGGAATATGTGACTCGGACAGCTCGGGCAACTCGCGCCAGATTTCCGGACCTTCGGGTTTGAAATTGATCGTCGCGATGAATTGCATGCCGCTATAGAAGTTAATCTTGAACTTGCCGCCGCCGAAATGTTCTTTGATGTAGCGCATCGGATTCTCGATTAGCGGACCCATTTCATCCGCATGGTAGAAGGCAAGCGCTTTGAATCTGACGGTGTTGCCGATTGGCTCCTGCACGAGAAGTCGCGCGCTCGTTGTCGGAAAGAGAACCTTGAACGTCTCCCACAGGTCATCGACCGTGGGTTTCGGATTTCCGAGTCGTTTTTTATAGTCGTTTTCGATGTATTCGGAGAAGAGGTTTAGGACCCATTCCATAGGCGAAATTCGAGTGTGCTGTTCGCGGCTCTCATATTGCAGACGTCTAGATTGGGATCTTTAGAAAATCCTCCAGATGGAAGTGCGGTAGAGGAAACTCCTCCGTGGCTTTGCACTGTCAAAAAGTAGCGGCTTTCTCAAAGAACTCTATGTCGACCACGTTTACATCGGCGTTTCGCGCATTCTCGGCAACTCGCTGCACTACCATCTCCCGAACAAACGGGATTGGGATGCGTTTGACACGATGGACCACCTCTTCGGTGCATCGCGTCGACGTATTGCCGAGAAATGGGCCTTCGCTTGGATTGGATTCGGCGGGATGGTCGCAGGTTTCCGGCACAAGCTGTTGCAGCCGCATCGAGACGTAGTCTGTGACCCACCCTTTGAGTGCTTCGCCCTTTTCTTCGCTCATTTCGGCGGGCCTCGGTTGCTTATCCAGTTTTTGGCTGATACCCACTAGAAGATTTTCCAGCCGATCCAGTCGGTCTTCTACGGCGGATAGGCGTTCTTCAACTTTGGTTTCGCTGCTCACTGTTCTATCTCCTTTGCGTAGGGGTGAAACACAAAAATCTAAACTGTATTATGCGGGGAGTTTGCAATCCCGATTTTCGGTATGCCTCCCTCTTCAATCATCTAGCGGCGCGGGCGAAATGACGGAATCCCCGTTTTGTCAAACTTCTCTTTGACCGCTTTCATTGTCTCGGGCGTGATTTCAAGATAACCGTGTTCGCGGGCATACCGTTCCACGCTCTTGATTACCATCCCTCGCGCGAAAGATGGTACGCGCTTTAGTCTCTTCTGTGCGAGTTCGGTCCAGCGCAACTCATAGTCAACCTCGGCGGCAAACGGTGTCGTCTTCTCGAAACTAATAGCTTGACTGCCGTACTGCCCCGGTTGATACTCGCACGATTCATCCTCGGCGAGGTAGTTCCCCGAAGCGGCATAAGCGCGCGCACGGCAACCGCCGCAGACATCGCGAAACTCGCACGCGCCGCATTTCCCTTCCAGGAGTTGGCGATTTCGCAGCTCCCGGAAGACTTTTGACTCGTTCCACAACTCCCCGAAACTCCGGTCTTTCAAATTGCCGACGCTAACCGGCATGTACGGACACGGCGTCAGGTCACCTTCGGGTGAGATACGGCAGTAGTAGACTCCGCACGGGCACGTGCCGCCGGGATAAGCTTGCAGAAACGGTGAATCGGACTGCTGCTCGTAAATGGCGCGTTTGTAATGGGGAGCGCACTTTGCGGCAACGAGCATTTTGCCCCGGTATTGCGCTTGCAACTCAAAGAGCTTGGAGAGCAGCTTCTCGTACTGCTGCGGTGTGATGTCCATGACCGTCTTCCCTCGTCCCGTTTTGACGAGGAAATAGATATTAATGACCTTGGCTCCCAACTCATGCGCGAATTCGACAATCTGCGGAATCTCGTCGTAATTCCAGCGCGTCACGGAGGTTTGCACCAAAAAATCCAGATTGGCGCGTTTCAGTGCCTCGATACCGCTCATCGTGGCTTCATAGGCGCCCTCCATTCCCCTGAATTTGTCGTGATTGACCGCGTCCACGGCATCGAGGCTTATCCCCGCACCACTCACGCCATGGCCGCTCATCAGCCGAACCACTTCGTCGTTTAGCAACGCCCCGTTGGTACCCATTACGACCAAGAATCCGGTCTGCGCGGCATACTCGGAAATTTTCAGTATGTCGGGGCGCAGCAGCGGTTCGCCGCCCGTGAGTATCAGAAGAATGTTGGGGTTGACATCCGCAATCTCATCGATCACTCGAAAGCATTGAGACTGTGTCAACTCCGTGTCCCGATGGTAGCCCGTGGGAAATTCGTTGGTATCTACAAATCCCGCAGGTAGATAACAGTGCTCACATTTGAGATTGCATAGCCGTGTGATATTCCATGAGACGGCTTGGACTTTCGTTTCCATTTTTCCGGAATTCCTAGCAAACCAATCGTTTTATCTCAGCAATTCTAGAATCCAGCGCCCAATCCATTATCCCGCATTCAAGCGCAACGAAAGGACAAGCACTATGACGCCGGCGAACATCGCCAAGATTCCGAATCCGTTTGTCAGTCGTTGCAGCCTTGCAATCCTTAACGCGTCGACGTTCGGGTCCGTCGCCGCTGTTTCCAGTCTCCTGTTGAAAACGGCGATATGTAGGGCGTGGAACAACGTCATCAATCCGACAAACGCGAGTTTGGCTACGAAGTCGATGAAGTAACTTCGCGGAAAGTTCATCTGTGTGTTCAATCCGACGAGGAAGGCATTCATCGCACCCGTTATCAGCAGTATATGGATAGTGAATCGGATGATATGACGAAGGCGATTCCGAATCGCCGTCGTGTGCCGGATGCTCTCGGCGACCGGAAAACACTTTCTCAGCGCGGGTGCTGCGATGCTCACTGAAAACAGGATTCCGCCAAGCCAAACGATAGCGGCGACGAGGTGAATCCAACGTATGACGAGTTCGACGAATATGCGCATTGACCGGCGGAACCTGTGACCTGCGGACGCTGTTACATTTCGTTTGGGGCGCGGCGCTACATGCCGAAATTTCCGCGCGCAGCGTCCATCACCTCGCCCGTAATTTCAGCTATCCCTTTTTCGCGAGCGAATTCTTCAATTCCGGCTTTAGCCATGGATTGGACAAAACTTGGAATCCGATTCAGGCGTTCAAGCGCATCCTCTGTCCATACGAGATCAACTGGCTCCGGCGCCTGATTCTGAAAAGCGTCTGCAACCACCGATGTGAACGGACACTTGCCGCCTTCCGGCTCAGACGCGGTCGACGAGGCGTGCTCGGGAGCATGACCTGACGAGAATGCTCCCTCATTCGGGTCGCTCAGAAATGAACGCACCATCTGCATCGGGGGTGCGCTATCACTCTTTCCACCGAGCTGAACGTCGAGTGACTTGAGCATCTGGGTTTCCCACGGGTTCATGTGCATGGCGATTTCCCCAAAGCAATCAGGGCACTCGAATATTGCGGTCAACGCGCCGCCCTCGGGTGCTTTCGATTCTTTGAATTTCATGGCTGTGTTGCATTCAAGGCATAGGAATTTCATCGATTAGCTCCGGACTTGCAAGAACGTGGGACGTGGGCGTGGACTTACATCGACAAAAAATTATAAGTAACATCAAATAGGCTGGTGTATATATAAAAAGTGTTTGTGTCTTGAATTATGTATTGTGGTTGAAAAAGGATTCGGTTTTTTCCGCGATTTCCGAAATGCTGTGGCTAGCGGAGGTGTCTGGGTATTTCTCCACGAATGTGTTTCCGTTATCGGCAGCCATTGAGATCCGTGGGTCGAACGGAATTTTTCCGAGGAGTGGTATTTGAAATCGCCGTGCCATTTCCGCCGTGTCGCTCGCGGGAAACAGGTTTTCAGTTTTGCCGCAGTCTGCGCACACGTATGCCGCCATGTTTTCAACGAGACCCACGATCGGTATATTGACTATTTCTTTTGCCATCGTCAACGATTTCTTTACGACAAGCTGCGACACTCCGGAAGGGATCGTGACGACAATTGTGCCACCAAGGTTTGGTAACAAATCGATGAGATTCGGCAATCGATCTGTTCCCGGCGGCAAATCAATCAGTAGATAGTCAAGGGATCCCCATTCGGTGTCTGACAGAAACTCGCGGAGCGCTGAAATTTCCATCGTTCCTCGCCACGTGAACGCGTCTTTTTGCGTTTGGGCTTCCCATAGGACCGGGGTATCGTCGTCCTTGAGGAACAGATCCATGGACATTACTTTTACGCCTAACGGACTAGTGGCTGGTGTGACACCCTCAGTTCCGTATTCAACGCTTGCACCTCGCACGCCCATCATCTTGGCGATTGAGGGCCCGTTGATGTCAGCATCGAGTACACCAACACGCTTGCCCCGCAAGGCGAGGGCCGAGGCGAGATTCGCCGTTATCGAGCTTTTTCCGACACCACCCTTCCCGCTCATAATGGCAACGGTATGGGATACGGACTGCAGCCGTTTTGTTAAGCGACCGACTTGCCGGGCCACTTGCCCGGCGACGTCGGATCCGCCATCGCTTGGGAGGTCGTTGTAGGTCTTCATGTCTTACGCTGCATGGTCTAGAGATGAACCCTGAAGAAGGCTATCGACACTACACAATCCCCGAGACGTGCGTCGCTGTCGCAAGTGAACCGTTGAATTTCGTCCAATTTGAATAGAATCGTTCGATTCCGATCAATGGTAGATATACAGCGGAATTTCTGCGTGATTAATCAGGGATTTTGTCGCGCTGCCAAAGACAAACTCTGACGCGGTTCGTTTGCCGTACGCCCCCATGGCGAGCAGATCTATCTCATGCTCTCGGATATAGGACAGGATGGCTTTATCCGGCCGCCCGAGAATACTCTGAACGATCAAGACACACAAGTATTTCGGCGAAATTCAGCGGGGATTCGTTGGCCACCTAGACCTCCGTTCAATGTGAGACACGTGCGACTTGCATGTTTTTGATGTGATACGTAATGCGTAGAGTGATTTGATATCATCGGTGCTTGGGATTTGATTCCTGAGTTTGACCACTACGATATTCAGCAATCGCCTCAGACGCCATCTTGGACAATGTATCTTGAGAATCAGCGAATCGTCGAGTCCATCGTTTCTCAGATTGGAGTTCTGCAAACGCATCTTGTTCGCTTGGCGATAGCTTTGAAGCCTCGGCAAACGCTTCTTCCAGTCGTGCTGTCATCAGGAAATCACCATATGGAAATCCGGGCCGCGATATTACGAACGGTAAAGATCGACACGAAACCTTGAAAAGTTCTGCGAATACGATCTGTGAGCCCCAGCACTCGCTATACCATCACGGCATCTTCCAAGCGGAACGAAGTTTTGCATCGTTTTAGTGTCAACCCTTGTCGCTTAGACCGCTATCGGGACCTCCACTAATGCTGTCCGGATCGTGACGGGCTCATTAACTTTGTTTCCGTGGGAGTGTGATCTGATCCGGAACGACAATCTCGCCTGCAATAATCTGCGCTTTTAGCGATTCAACGCGATTTAAGATTTCGTCGGAAAGTAGAGACTGATTGTGTTCATCAACGGCGTAGCTGACCCCGCCGTCTCCAAGTCCGAGGTATCGCGCTCCTCCTATGAAGGTACCCTCGGCAGTTTCATTGATTACTTTGATCACGGAAGCCGAAAGTTCTTTGACCATGCTCGTCAGGACTATGCCGGGGTCGAGGTAGTTGCCGTTCGAATCAACCCATATGATGAATTTTTGCTGCTCTCTCGCCGCTTCGAGCACTCCGTTGCCAGCTCCGCCCGCAGCAGTATAGATTACATCTGCCCCGTTCTTATATTGCGCCAATGCCATCTCTTTCGCCCTTTCCGGCATTCCGAAACCGGTTGCATCTTCGCTGATGTACTCCACGATGACTACGGCGTCAGGCTTGACCGCTTGAACCCCGGCAACGTATCCGGCTTCAAACTCCCGCAGCAACGGAACATCGGCTCCGCCAATATAGCCAATCTTCCCACTTTCCGATTTCAGTGCGGCGATTGCACCCACTAGAAACGAGCCCTCGTTTGCTCTGTAGTTGATGGATGCGACATTTGGAACATCAAGGGCAACATCAAAGATCGCAAATTTGACATCGGGGAAGTCGGGCGCCGCCATCGCTAGAGGCGCTCCCATCTGGTAACCTGCCGTCAATACGAGATCTGAACTCTGAGCGGCTTCCCTTATCTGCATCTCCGCCACTGCCGGATCGCTCTCCATTCCGGCAATCTCGGTGAGGACAATGCCGAGTTCTGCTTCGGCCGTTCTTACACCGATATGAAAACTATCACAGTAACCGGAGTCGCCAATACAATCGCTCGGATAAATCATGGTGACGCGAAGAGGGACGGCATCAGCGTCGTCCGGCACGCCCGAAAGAATTGCTTGCTGAATAACGTCGCAGCCAGCTACTCCGATACAAAGCAGTGCTAATATCAGCGCGGGAATCGATTTCGTTACGCTAAAACTCCTCATATTTTCTCCTGTTTGATAGATGATTTCCCACTGAATTCGTGATGTCGAATGGTCGAAATGGTAGCACAAGAGATGACTGAATGCAAGGTTTGAGGAGAAGAAGGTGAACACCGAACACAATATCGCTCGTCGTAAGATAGGCTGGTGCGCAGTGCGCACCCTACAGGTTCTTGTTCTGATCTTGCTGATAGTACGTGCCGAGGACTTCGTTATCCAAGCTGCGTCCCTCCTCAATCACCTGCGCGGCAAATTCTAGGCTGATTGTCTTGAGATTCGCCTCCCGTGCGCGTTGCTCGACGCGGGACAGGGTGATGTTGCGCATGAATCCGGCGGGGACAAGTTCCAGGCGTTCGCGGGCGTCCGGCGTCCATTCAAACGTACTTTCAATCGATTCCTCTTGAGAAGCGTCGGAGGATTCACGGGACTGGGCGACTGCTTTGAGTTCGGGAGCGTCTTCGCGAACAGCGGACGCTTGGTCCATGCTCTCGTTAACTATCCGCATGGCAAAGTCGTTGGTGATGGTGTCAATTTTCTGGGTGCGCGCCGATTTTTCGATTCGCGCCTTGACGTTGCGCCTCATGTAACCGCGCGGTACATTCCGCAACGCCTTCTTCGCCTGATCCGACCACTGTAGACGGAGCCCGTCGAAGGTCTGTTCCTCACTCACGCCGCCCTCTTGGTCTGCGATCGTCTGGAGGGAGTCTTTGTCAACCATCTGGAAGTGCTCGCCATCCACACCGCAGACAGGACATTTTACGGGCTGCTGGTCACGCGCGGCATAACCGCAATCGCCGCAGATAAAGGTCTTGACGGCATTCGAGTCCATTACGGTTTGCGTCGCGATCTGTTTCGCAACTTTGGTCATCCGCTCCGCCGACCGCCCCGGCATAAAGGCTTCCATCGCCTGTTCAATCACACTCTCGGTAATCACGGAATGGCCGCGTTCAATGGCAAAACGGTGGACAGCGGTGCGCGCGATGCCCTGTATCTGCGGCGGTGCTTTCGCCATCCGATCCATTGCTTCCTGCGTCCATACCACGGTCTCTTCCGCCTTGACATCAATTTTTGGGACATATCGAGCGCTTGAGAGCAGTACGTTGCAGGGCGCAAGCCGCAGCAAATTTTCAGTGTTGCTGCCAATATCCATATCTGTCTCGCTGTGGACTCCGATTCTTCCTAAAACAAGCATCCACGGTTGGGTTCTACGGGTATATTGCAGTATTTTCTCGAAGGCTTTGCCATCTAGTAAGGTGATCTTTAGGTCGTAACTGTGATCTTCCTTGGCAATGGTTCGGGCAATTTCCAAATGGGATTGATAGATTTTGGCGAGTCCGGTGTCGATAACCTCTTCGTGCAACTGTTCCTGTTCTTTGAATCTGAAAGTTTTTGATGCCCGCTCCGTTAAGACGTTGACCACCGAATTGAACACGACATAGTGAAGATAGGGGTCGTAAACGCCGATCGCCTCCACTTGCCTGTCAAACGCCGCGCCGATGCGGATGGCTGTTTTCAATCCGGCGAATGATTCGGGGCTGCCGTCGATTCCCACGAGGATATGACCGGGTTGGTCAAGAGTACCCTCAGTATTTCGGACGACTAGGGTATCGGTCTGGATTCGCCTCACAACTCGCTCCACCACGCCGCCGAGCAGGCTGTCTTTCACCGCACCCATTCCGAGGGCGCCCATTATCACGAGGTCGTAATCACTCGTTTGAATATCCTCCGCCAGCTTAATGAAGTGCTTGCCTTCCGGCATCTTGGCTTCAAACGGTATTTCATTTTCGGCGCACTTTTCCTTCATTACCTCCAAATAGGAATCGGAAATTAGCTGCAACCCCATCGTAATCAGGGTGTCATGAATCCGGCGCTGTTTTTCGAGTTCGGCTTCGTCCTGGTATTCTTCGGGGAGCGTATACTCCATCTGTTTGAACCGCACGTCGTGCATTTTGGCGGCATATACGTGGGAGCCGACGAGTTGCGAGCCAAATTTCTTGGCGAACTCTACGGCGAAATTGACGCTTGCATCCGAATGATCGGAATTGTCAACGGGCACATAGATTTTTTTGAACATCCTTCCTCCTTCTCCGACACATGTTTTCTTTCTTTATCATGCTTTTTTTGACAGTGTCAAAACCCGAATTCTGCGATTAACTATAAAATCGCGGAGCCGCTATATTATTGTTTGGAAAGAACAGAGCCATCATGATAAGGTCAATGCTGCCACAGGTTTGCGTCTCTGATAAGGCTGCTAGCCCATTCTATGACTTTTTCATCCGCATGAATGACGAATTCCTGCCCACGTCCCGCTGACTGAAAATACCCGTCCTTCCAAGAGTTCTCTGAGTGGTACGATATTTTGACATGCCGAAAGATCTTCGGGTCAAGATTCCAACGACTCTTTATCTCTCCGTGCTTTGTTAGCATCTTCCGGTTATCGAACCGAAAGACACCGGCACCGGGACAACTCGGATGAAAACCTAGCTTTGGCGCGGCGACATAGATGGTATTGTTACTCCGTTTCCTTGCTGCCGCATAGGCATGAGAATGATCGTTCAGCCAGATTGGCAGTTGAGCGTCTCCGCTGGCACGGATAACATTACCAATCTGCAAGTAACCAAAAATGGCATGGAAGCCGTTACCGTCGCCATGAAACCGTAAGCTACCACCAACCTCTTCGGTGTGGCGGAACCAGCCGAAAAAGAGAAACAAATCTCCGCGTGAAACCCCTTGATTCTCCAAGTGCGTCTCCGCGGCCATGCCTTGTCCGAACGCCGGGAGCCAATTTGGAGGACGCTTACGAACCCCTGGAGCGAGATCAGGATCCAGATGAACCGCTTCGCGCTCTTTTTTTGCTCCGGAATCAAGGTCCGCAAGGATCTCCGCGTACGACTTTCCTCCGGGTTCAATGATGTCGCTATAAGTCAAGGTCTCCCAGTCCCCGGGAACCGGCAAGCTAAGCATCTTGCCGTCAGGCAACACAGGACTTGGATGTCCACCGCTAGAACTGTCAAACCCCTTCCGACTAAGTATGATTCTCACAGACCTACATTCAACTGTTATCGCCTTATTCACATGACTGAGCGATAGCATCTATTCGGGACTTTCCTCTTTGCGCTTCCGCCCCCAGAAACCACCTAGAAGATGTCCCAGGATTGTCCCGGTGAATAATTAGGGAATTGCCGTCCAATCCCAATGTAGAATGAAACGGCGGGTTAGGACATTGATGAGAATCGGGAGATAGATGGTTCGTCCCCAAGGGCGAGAAAATCTTCTGAAACGGACTCGGTAAAATCCGAAAGGAAGGTTGATGAGGAAAACAAGGATCGTCACACCTAGCCGAGCCGTGTCAAGCCCAATCATATCGACTCTCTTTCTCCGAAGGGATTTTGACTATCCCAGCAAGGTTTTTATGTCTCGCCGAAGGTGCCGGAGATTGGCCTTGATTCGACTATCATAGTAGCCTCGAACGGTTCCCTGTCTATCCACAAGAACGAAGCGGGTGCTATGGAGGATTTCACTTCCCTGATGTCCGACCGCAAGGTTGAATCCGTCGTGCGCAAGCTGATAAATTGATGACTTTTCGCCAGTCAAGAAGGACCACCGGCGGTGGTCCGCTCCAAAACTCTGAGCATAGCGGGAGAGCACTGCGGGCGTATCGCGCTCCGGATCGACCGAGAAAGAGACGAATCGGAGTTCAGACTCGGCCGCAAACTCATCTTGAAGCCTCCTCAATTCATCGGTCATCGGCGGACAAATAGTGGGACAACTTGTGAAGATAAAGTCCGCGACCCACACTTTACCCTCCAAATCGGCTAGTGAAAGCGCGCCACCGTTTTGATCGGTTAGGGAGAAGTCCGGCAGTTGGTGATTCTCCGAAAGCCTCGACAATGGGCTCTCCGACACAGACTTTTCGCTTGGTCGATGCATGAACGATTTTATGTTCGCAGCGACGATAGCGGCAATCACGAAAACCAACACACCCCAAAGCAAAACGGGCAACAAACGCCTCTTCGATGTTGTCTTCTGTTCTAGAGATTTGTCTTCGGTTTCCATAGCGTCAAGCACAGACGTATCGCAGATGTCAAAGACGATCCTGAGCAATCGCGTTACGTTAATGTGATGTATCTACCGCATGAGTCTCGGCTTTGGCTTCTTCTGCATTCCGGGCATCTGTCATTAGATCCGGCAAAAGCATAAAAACGAGAAAAACACAAATGATAAAGGGTGTCAGCGCAATAGCCGTCAAGGTTTTCTGCTCAAATTTCAAGTGCATGAAATATAGCGCGACGTAAGCCGCTTTAGAACATGCCATACCGATGAGAAGAATAAACTTTACACTTGTGGGAATCCAGTCTGGGATGACAACAAGGACTTCGGCGATTGTGAGTGCAAGCAAAATCCAAAAGATCCTGAAGTATTTGGGGTGTTCTTTGTCAGAGTGTTCCATCTCAATTCTCCATTTCGAGATTACAGTAGATAAACGAAGGTGAAGACCATGATCCAGATTAGATCAACGAAGTGCCAATAGAGTCCCAAAATCTCTACCTTGTGATTGTAGTCAGCCGTGTACGTTCCCCGCATCCCCTGAATCAAGATAACGATGAGATAAATGACCCCGCCGGTGACATGGGCACCGTGAAAACCTGTAATCGTGTAGAAGGTTGGGCCAAAGAGCTTCGAACCGGAAATCGCAGCACCTGACAAACCTTCATGAGGAATTTCATTGAGGGTGAGGCCGTGCTTGATTAGTGCGGTCCATTCATACGCTTGCAACCCCAAGAAGATTAGCCCCCCAAGGATTGTCAAGCCTAGAAAGGTGCACATTCTCGACTGGTTTCCCTTCTGAATGGCTTCGAGAGCTTTGACCATGGTAACACTACTGCAGATTAGCAGGAAGGTCATAAATGCCGTGAGGTTTATGCCGAGCACTTCTGATGGGGGCGCCCACTCGGCCGCGCCGGCGCGGATTGCTCCGTAGGCGGCGAGCAAAGCCCCAAAAGACATTGCGTCACTAATGAGGAAGAGCCACATCCCCAACTTGCCCTGGCTGTCGGGGGTTAGAGACGGCTCATAGACATCAGCAGAATGATCTATGGCAGCAGTTTCTGACAATTTTTCATACTCCTTTCATATCTGAGTGCGGTTCATTGATTGTAACGCTGCTTGACGCGCTTAATCGAAAAAAATATGCCGCCGCCAACCAGGCTAAAAACGATGTAGGGCATCGCCATGAGAAATAGAATGCTCCACTTGAAACCCTGTGCAATCGGGTCATCATCGAGTTTACATGACGGGCATGCTTGGACTACCGTCGGTATCACGAACAGCGCGTAAGCCGTAACCCCCGACATGAGTGAAAGATAGCGGCGCATTGTGGATATCTCCTTATTCACGATTTATAGTCAACACATACACTCCCGAATCACCGGAAACCACAATCCCTCATTCCTGCGAGAGGCAGACCGCCGTGATTGGGAACTATCTCTGGATTATTCCGATTTAGACCAAATAGACCAACACATAAAGTATGGGCCACAGGACTACGACAAAGGTCCAGTAGATGGCGCAAATCTCCACGCCAAGGTGTTGATCGGCCGAAAATCGACCGGCGACTGCCTTGGCAAGAACTCCTAACACCCAAACGACCGCAAGCAATGCGTGCAGTGCATGGCAACCGATGAGGACGTAGAAGATTGAACCGTACACCCCGGACGACAAAGTGAACCCATGATGCACCAATCGAACCCATTCGGTGCCCTGTACAATGAGGAAGATGGCACCGAGCACCCCGGTCACGAGCAACCAGATTCGAAGTTGATTCTGAAGCCCCCGGCGCACGGTGCGCAGGGCGCGAATCATGGTATAACCGCTCAGAAGCAGGACAATCGTATTGATTCCGGTGATGCCAATCGGCAATCGTACGTCAGCCTGCGTAGGAGGCGGCCATGTGACACTTCCCAATCGAAACACAAGGAATGTTCCGATCAGACCCGCGAAAAACATGATTTCCGCCCCTAGAACTATTAAAATGGCTAGACGGGCATTGCTGGTCGGTTGCCCCACGTCGGCGGATTGATCATATGTCGCGTGTTCTGATTCGCTCATCAAAATGAGCCCTCACTGAAACAGCTATGAGAATTCTGTTGTATGCCGCACTTCAGTTTTTCACCACAGCAAAGATCGTTGCGAAAACAAACAGGAGGACAAAAACTGCTAATAGGAATAATCCGAGGCGTCGATTTCGGGTTTGTTTTTCCCGGTCATTCATCCGAATCAAAACTCCTCATCTTGTCACGCGGTCTTATCAAGCGCCATAACAAGAAACACAAGAGGCAGATATATCAATGAAGCGTATAGCAACCGTTTCGCAGACACGGTTGTAGGAGAAATTGACAACTTAATACCGAATGCAAGAAATCCTATGCTCAAGACTAACGCCGCGAAGAAATAGAAGATTCCCGCTATTCCAATCAAGGTGGGCAACAGTGCTACGACAAGCAGCGCCAAGCAGTTACTGACGATTTGTCGCCTTGTGCTCTTACCATCCGGGTGAACAACCGGAAGCAACCGGAATCCTGCTTGTGCGTATTCATCGCGGTAGATGCATGCAATCGAAAGGGAGTGGGGAAGTTGCCAGAGAAATAGGATGGCGAAAAGCGCCCACGCATCAATATTGATTGTTCCGCGTGCGGCAACCCATCCGATGACCGGCGGCAATGCACCCGGAACCGCGCCGGCTACAGTGCAAAGCGGCGACTTCTTTTTAAGCGGCGTATAGATGAACAGATAGGTCACGACGATAGCAGAGATAACCAATGCGCTTAACGGGTTTACACGGAGCGCAGTAAATGCGAGTCCACCGACGGTCAGTACCACGCCAAAGAATAACGCGGTTGTTGGTTCAACACGCTTGTCCGGCAAAGGACGGTTGCATGTGCGTACCATCTGTGCATCCAGGTCCCGTTCGAGGTATTGATTCAGAGCCAACACACCCGCCGCCGACAATCCGGTGCCGATAAAAGTTTCTGCTAACCGAACCCAATCGAGCGAACCCGAAGATGCGAGATAGAAACCGGCAGAGGTCGTAATCAGTATCATCGTTACGAGCCGTGGTTTGGTCAATTCTACGAAAGTTGACACTCGGCGTCTCAGATAAGTCAAGTCGTTGCCTAAGGTTTGAGTTGCTAACATCATACTACAACCTCATTAAAATAAGACCACAGGTTACCCATCACCTTCGATGGACACTCGGCAAACTAGCCGCTTGTTTTCCAACCATAGCGAACTTCATCCGTCAAGGGCTTGGCCCGTGCTCGTAAGCCGAAAAACGCTCAAGGTGACTATAGCGGATACGACAAGCATCATCGCTCCGATTGCAACATGGGCAGTTGTGATTATCACGCTCATTGTAGAAGACACGACTTCACCGGCAGATGTGAATTCGGCGACGTATGCGGCACCGCCCAAAACCAGTTGAACGGCGAGCAAACCGCTGAGCACCATTAGCGGCCGCACAATACGAAAATACCCCAAATAATCTCTCAACGCGCGCCCAGAGAGCAAGAACACGTGAATTGTCACTAAAGCAGCAAAAAGTAGATGTGCGTCCAGTCGAGTCCCCGTATGCCTCAATATCGCGCCGAAGATAAATTGTACATAGATTAGCGCCAATGTAATGCCACTTAACCGTCTCAGTCGTGATGCACCCGCGTCTTGGATCGTCGGCCAATTCTGCATCCACCCGCGCGAGGTGAACAGGACAAGACTTGCAGTCAACGCAAAAAACACTTGAGCAAAGCAGGCATGCACGATTGCGAGGAGCGTGCTCAAGTGCGTTACGCGCAGACCGCCCATCACACCTTGCACAATGACTGCAACCAGTGTGATCGCACCAAGCAGTTTAAGCCATCGCCGATCATCCTTTGACCAGATTGCCAATAATAACACAATCGTCAACAACCCAACGATTGAGCCGATCAGCCTATGGGTGTGTTCGTAAAGGACACCGTGTACGTAAACATCCAGCCTCGCCTCCGATTTAATCAGGGTATAGACTCGTTCATTCTCACTATCCGTGAGCCTCCACTTACCCTCCTCTTCTTTCGAGATTACGGTGTTATCTGAAATCGAAATCTCATTGTTCTCAAGCGCACCGCGTAGATTTTCGGTGAGATTGCCGCTCTCCAGATCCGTTTGAAGGATCGGGTCGATGCTGAACAGAAAACCGCTGACCGTTTTCGACACCGGATAAAGGAACATATTGTATCCGAACGTCGTGGGCCAATCGGGAACGGCAAGCCCCGAATCTGTGCTAGTTACGATGCCTCCCATGCAGATTAGAACAAAAGTCATCACTGCCGTCAATATAGCAACTCGGTGAAGCCAACGATGGTACATGTCTAATTCATGGAAAGACTACTGCCTGAAAAGCGATGCGTCAATTGACGAGGCGTAAAACATAACAAGAAAAGGGGCGCAGATGAACACGAAAAATAATCGGCTTCTTTCGCTGATCGACGAATCGATTTTGTCAGCGTTCATCGGCGTCCCAGACTGTGGTTAATCGGCAGTTGCCCCCGCTGCAATCGGCTCGTCGCGTGAGGGTTCGCCATCCGACTGCGTTTGCGGAATCCAGTCAGTTTCGGCACCGGGAACGCTGTATTCGTAGGGTCCGTGGTAAACACGCGGAATCTGATCGAAATTGCCGTGCGGCACCGGGGTCGGTGCGTGCCATTCGAGGGTGTTAGCGTGCCAAGGATTCTGTTCGGCTACCCTTCCTTTGAACATGCTCCAGAACACATTTACCAACAGAATAATCTGAGCGGCACCCAGAATAAATGCGCACATGGTAATAAACTCGTTTATCCCTTGAAGATGCGCCAAATCGGTGTCAAGCGGATTATGGATGCGTCTACGATGTCCAGCTACGCCGATGATGTGCATCGGGAAAAACACACCGTTAAAAGCGATGAAAGAGATCCAGAAGTGGATCTTGCCGAGTGCCGCATTCATGTGCCGCCCGAACATCTTGGGGAACCAGTAGAACACTGCTCCGAACAACGCAAACACACTCCCGCCGAAGACAACATAGTGGATATGCGCGACGATGTAGTATGTATCGTGGATGTGGATGTCTACCGGCGAGTTTGCCATAAAGATACCGCTGAGCCCTCCAATTACAAACATGGATACGAAAGCAAGGGTGTGCAACATCGGTACCGTAAACTGAATAGACCCACGGAATAGGGTGCCTAACCAGTTGAAGGTTTTTATCGCCGAAGGAACGGCAATCAACATCGTGGTCGTCATGAATGCCATGCTTAATTGGGGGTTCATTCCACTCTGAAACATGTGATGTCCCCAGACAACCCAACTCAGAAAGGCGATGGAAATCATGGCGAACACCATGGACTTATACCCGAAGATCGGTTTTCTGGAAAAGACCGAAATCATTTCGGATGCGAGCCCCATGCCGGGTAGAATCAATATGTACACTTCGGGATGACCAAAGAACCAGAATAGGTGTTGCCAGAGGAGCGGTTCTCCGCCGCCTTCCGCCAGGAAGAATGATGTCCCCGCCATTCTATCGAACAGCAACAGCGCAAGTGCGGAGGCTACGACAGGGAACGCGAGCAACAGGAGAATTGCAACGATGAAGAGTGACCAGATCACCAGTGGAAGACGAAAGTAGGTCATACCCGGCGCCCGCATGTTGATGACGGTGGTAATGTAGTTGATCGACCCCATTAGCGAGGAAACACCCATGACAATCAGCGCCATGCACCAGAGGTTTTGTCCCCATATCACACCGGTAAAGTCGGGAACCGACGAGAGCGGCGCGTATCCGGTCCATCCCGCGGCGGCATGCCCACCGGGAACGAAAAATCCCGCCATCAAGATAACAGCGCCTAGCACACTCGTCCAGAAGGACAACATATTGAGCACGGGAAACGCCATGTCTCTCGTGCCAATCATCAGTGGGATGAGGAAATTCCCAAAGGCACCAACAAGCAACGGTACAACGACGAAGAAAACCATGATGGTGGCGTGCATTGTAAAGAGCGCATTGTAGAACTCTGGCCCGATGATGCCGCCGTACATCGTTCGCTCAAACCAGTTCTCCTCATCGTCTTCGCCCCATCTTTCCCACCTACGATCTGCTTCGGAGACGGCTTCACCTTCGTCTAGGTACTCTTGGGAAACCCCAATCATCGGAAGTGGCTTATCGGGCCAAGCAAGCTGCCAGCGGAACAGCAACGCAAGCCCACCGCCGACCATGAACATAATCAAACCATAGATTAGGAATTGCTTGCCAATCATCTTGTGGTCGAGAGAGAAAATATATTTGCTGACAAAACTCTCCTCGTGATGATGGTCATGCGATTCATTTGCGTGATCATTCATTCGACACGAACTCCTTTCTTTCACATAAATATCATTTCTTACACCTAAACTGGACTATAAGGCGCTTCTTTAGGTTTGTTGGTCTCATTCTCTTGCATTAGTCTACTAAACCTATGGGCAAGATCCCAGCGTCCTGCTCGCCGTTATTGCCACGCTTCTTCTACCCACTTCGCATAGTCATCGTCCGTATGGACATTAAGGTATCCCAGCATAGCGGAGTGCCCAAACCCGCAGAGTTCGGCACAAGGGATCTCGTACTTGCCTGTCTTTGTTGCTTCAAACCAGACGTTTATCGTCCTGCCAGGCAATGCATCCTGCTTGAGCCGCATCTGAGGTACGAAAAAACTATGGATGACATCTTCGGACGTGAGTTCGACATGCACAACTTTATTTACCGGTACGTGCAAGTGATTCTCGAGGGTCAGATCATCGGTGGTACCCAATTTACCGTCAGGTCCCGGGTATGTCATATCCCAATTGAACTGTTTGGCATGCACTCGGACAAGCACGTCATCCGGGCTACTGGGAAACTGGGATGGTACCTTTATCTTGTTCCATTGCGGCAGGCTCAACATCGCTAGGCCGAATACAATGACAGTTGTCGCCGCCGTCCACGTGATTTCAAGCGTAGTGCTGCCTTCAATGTAATCCGCTTTGCGCCCTTCTTTAAAGCGGTATTTGATCATGAAGCCAATTAGCACCGCCATTACAGCTATAAACACGACAGCAGTAATCCAGTAGATTAGGACAAAGAGTTTGTCCACTCCTTCTCCAAAAGTAGATGCGTTTTCCGGAAGCCATGCGGGAAAATCCAGCCATTTCAGCATTTCATTAAAATCTCCTTTCTGGGTCGCTGAATTTGTTAGAGAGGGCATCTCTCAAGTCATATTCACGCGACGATACGCTGTTTGCGCAGCGCACAAATACATCACAACACAAAACAGACCCGTAACAACGAGAGACAGAGACAGTTGAGGAATATCGCCAACCGACGCCGGGTTGTCGAGATAGAGGCATCGTCGCAATGCCGCGACGCCATAGCTCAATGGATTGAATTTCATTATCCATTCAAGCAGCGGCGGCGCGCCGGCGGCGGGGAAAAACGCCCCGGATAGCAGCCAAATCGGGATGAGGATGAGATTCATCACTGCGTGAAATCCTTGTGTCGAATCCATCCGCCACGCAATCGTCAGCCCCATACTCGTGAGTCCAAAACTCAAGAGCACCATCACACCGATTGTGGATAGAACAGAAACTATGCCGGTGGACAATCCGATAATCGGCAACAGCAAGAGACAAAGCGCGCCTTGCACGAGCGCTAATGTAGTGCCACCACAGGCTTGTCCGAACACGACGCTCAACTTGGGAACCGGAGCCACTAAAATGCCTTGAAGGAATCCTTCCCTTCGATCTTGTACAACCGCGATTGTGGCGAAAATCGCGGTGAATAACAGGACGAGAGCCAAGACGCCGGGGTAAAAATAGACGATATAGTTTGTACCATCGGGAAGCCCGGACGGACGGAACGATGCGTTCAACCCGCCTCCCAGCACAAGCCAAAATACCAGCGGCTGCGCAATCGCGCTGGCCACACGGCTCCGCTGACGCAAGAATCTAATGATTTCGCGCCGCCAAATTGTTGCCACAGGGAGCAGGATTCTTGCCATTGAGGACACTACGCATTCTCTCTAACACAGGAATCACGACTCGGATTTTCATATAACTTCAACCTCTGAGTCCCTGTAGATAACGGTATGTTGTTCCGATATTCCCGTAAACGCTATGCGAACAATTCTACAATTCAAAACGGCGTCCGGTGAGTTTGATGAAGACATCCTCCAAGGTCGGCTTGCCGAAGCGAGCGGAGCGAATGTCCGATGGAAATGCGGCGACAACATCTCGAACAAACTCGTGCCCACCATCACATTCAATACGTAACATGCCCTCGACCGAGGCGACCTTGCACCCATACTGTCGGTTTATTTTCGGTGCAAGTTGATCGGGCGCTGGCGAATCAATGGTCACAATATCACCACTAATGTGATCTCTTAACCCATCGGGTGTTCCGACGGCGACCAATTCTCCCGAGTTGAGAATCCCGACCCGGTCACATGTCTCGGCTTCATCCAATATGTGGGTTGTCAAGACAACCGTCACTTCTTCCGAAACACACAGATTATTCAGAAATCCGAGTAACCGCCGGCGGGCGATCGGATCAAGCCCCGCGCTCGGCTCGTCAAGCAACAGCAACCTAGGCCGAGGCAGCATCGTCTTGGCGATTTCGGCGCGTCGTCTCAATCCTCCGGATAGCGTTTCCACTAGGTCATCGCCCCGGTCGTCCAACTCATGTAGACCGAGCACATCCCGGATGCGACGCTTCAAATCCGCACCCCATATCCCGTAAAGATGCCCGTGATGCCGCAGGTTTTCAGTGACCGTAAGTTTTAGGTCTAAACTTGGATGCTGGAAAACAACACCCAAGTGTTGCCTGACCGGACTGGAGTCGCGGGCAAGATTGTGCCCGAGAAGCGTCACCTCCCCGCATTCTACCGGAATAAATGTCGTAAGAATCTTGAAAAGTGTAGTCTTGCCACTTCCATTGGGCCCAAGAAACGCGAAAATCTCTCCCGTTTTGACACAAAAACTGACATCCGCCAACGCGCTTCGGTCACCGTAGGCGTGCGAGAGATTTTCTACTTCAATCGGAAACATCATTGATTGGAAGTCGAAGGAGACGACAATCGTTCTTCACACTCCCGGCAAAGACCACTAAAAGCAAAAATCGAGACTTGCTCGAATGTCACTGAACTCAATCGTGTATCGGTGCGCCAGCCTCGGAAACTATTTCTTCTACTCCTTCAGAGAAAGCGCAAAATCTTGCATGACGCTTCCACCCGCATCCACGGTAACGGAGACTGGCGCATCATTATTCGTTCCGCATGCTTCATGCCAATAGCCAAGTTTGTAGGATCCCGGCGGTACGTTTTCAATCTTATATTTCCCGTTCTCATCGCTGACTGCAAAGTATGGATGCGGAATATATGCAATCCATGCTTTCATCCAACCGTGCACATCACACTTTACGGCTACGGGGCCTTCCGCCTTCTTCACCGCTTTAACCGGCATTTTCCGTCTGCTGCCCGGCTGTGACTTGTTGAAGGCAGGATTCTTTTTACTAAAGATATGAACGTTGTGCATGATTTTGTCGGGATTAAGCATGGTCAACCGTTGTCCGACGGGAAGCAGCCGTACATGCGGATCAAACTGGCAACCATCCTGATCGATTTCGTATTTTATCTTGGCGCCTTTTTTGAACCCTTCACCAGACGAGATATCCATCAAGTAGACAATGGTGTTTTTCAAGGCGTTGCCCTCGCCGACAACCACCGATTTATCAAATTTATCGGTTAAACCGCAGACTTCCGGATTCTTGGTAATCGGGAGTTTTTTCATTTCAGGCGCTTCGCCCTCAAATTTTACGGTACCGGTGATGGTGCCGCCATTGGAAACACTCCCGGCTTTATAACTTGCCGGAAACACAAGTGATTCGACGGTTTCGCCTTCCCCGGCAGCGATGGCATTCGTCGCAAGAATGCTCGCAATGATTAAAGTTAGAATTGTAGCAACTTCGATTTTCATGATGCAGCTCCTTTTGAGATTATTTTTTAGAGTGGACAGAATGTCAAATTATCGTTAGGTACGTCACCTATGTACTATTCGCGCTTTCCCGCCTCCTCACGCTGCCTCTCAAACCAAAGAGGACTCCGACCGAAATTAGGGCGACAACAGGCGGATACACGAAACGTCTGTTTGACGGTACGGGATCAAGAACGAACGTGTACCATGATGAAATAGCTCGCTTGGTATTCACGTCGCCGTTGGAGCCGTCCCATGCGGAGAAAGCGATGGGAATGAAGACTCCAGGTTCAAATTTTAAGTCATTCTTGTCATCGGTCCTTAACGCCCGCTTGGTCCACAGACGGTACCGACCGTCTTCATATACAGCTTCAGTTTCTATCTGGTTTTGCGATGCTTGAACGGAGACTTTACCTATGCCCTTGGCGTTCATTTCTGTAATCCTGTTAGCTTCCGAGACCTTCCAATGCCATAAGTAAACCGGAAGACGTCTATCGCCCCAGATGAAGTACGGTTTTGGATCCAAAGGACTTGTGGGCACCTTTACGGGAAATTGGATGGCAATGGCATCCTCAACGGTTTCGCCCGTCTCGTCATTCTGTTGCGGAAGCGTTCGCGTTCGATCGTCCCATGAAAAGAGAAATGCAACTTCATTATCGTTGTAAAAGGACTTGGCTGTTACAGAATCCAAGGAGGGATTGAACTGCCGCGGTTCAATAATTACCTGACCCACGAGTGGAAAGTAGCTCGTGTCCTCAATTTCACCCCAAGCGGCATCATTTAATCCCGGTAGTTCGCCCAAGCGGTATTGTGAACGCAGCACTTTGTCGCCTACGGCGGCCGGTGGACGCCCTTCGCTCCCCAGCGATTTCACGTAGTTTGCCAAGTGCCAACTCTTCTCGAATATCGGCTTCATGGCCACGTCGAGTTTTTTCTGCTCCTCAGGGGTAATTTCATCCCCTTCTTCGATTCTGAGCATGAGGTCTTCGTACTCGTAAGCTTTTTCCTCCAACTCTGTATACTCGGCCTCCTCCTCTTCGGTCATCTCATCCTTGTCTTCAAGGGCTATAATCCGTTCGGCTTCAGCGTCCGTCAATCCGACTCGGAAGGACGACACGAATGCCGGCATTGGGGAGCCGGCGATTCCGCCTATAAACCGTTTGAAAATATCTTCCGTTGTTGAACCGCCCCTGTAATTCCAACTGTGTTCCATATTTGCGGGCCAAGTACGAAACCCCCATTCATCGGTAAGGTCGGGTGCGGAGGTACCGTCCCCTCGCCCAAGTACACCGTGACATTCGACACAGCCAAGTTGGGCATAGAACTCTTTTCCTTTCGCGATGCTCTCTTCGGAGTAAGGTACTTTTCCCGACAGGTCAATCACCCGCGGCAACGCTCCCTCAAAACCCTCAAAGTACGTCTTGATTTGGGCAACGAGGCTCCACCGTTCATCTTCGTTGAGGAGCCCTTCCCATGCCGGCATTGAGGATCCCGGCATGCCATTTGAAATCACCTCAAAAAGGTCCTGATCCGTCGGCAAGTTTCCACTCTCCGTAGAGCGAATCTTGTAGAGTCCTGACGTAAAATCCCTTGGACGCGGCACAAGGTTATCGGCGGCAGACCCGTCACCGGCTCCCTCAACACCGTGGCAATGAGCGCACTTGTCTATGTATAATGCCTTTCCCGCCTCAGAAGCAGCGGGGGCAGAATTGCCCTCGGCGAAAACCGGGGATGATATTATCGCAGGAAATAGAAGGAAACCTGCGAAACATATACTGAGTGATTTCTTAACAGATGGCCGACTCATGATTTAATTGTACTCTAACAGATTCGGTGGTTACAGGGGAAAAGGCATATAATGCACGACCGATCTGCGACACCCAGTTTTCGTCATGTTCCGTTAATTGTCCTAGGCGCCGCATGATTTCCTCTTTTCGTAAACAAGCAAATTTCGCCAAACACAACCTCGATACGCGTAGTAGACCACAGAACTCCCAATCTCTTATTTTGTAGTCTCCATGTCCTAACCTTTCCCGTGTAGTAATAGGCGCTAACACAGCATCTGCATCACCTTTATCAAGAACCACAAGGGCTGGGCGTATTTTCTCTCCAACCCGACCAGATAGAGGAAAGTCAACTAGCACAATTTCCCCAAACTCTTAGTTCGTCATAGATTGCGTCTCCATCATAGTAAGCTGCTAACAGATGCTTTTTCGCTGCTTCACGCCATGAGTTTTCATCTTCATCCTCATTTGCAATGGAGATATGAATTGGTTTTCCGGGTTGGACGGAAATTGGTACACTCAACTCTAGATTTGTTGAGTCCACTAAGCGTGCCGTGATTACTTTCATTGGCTTATGCCAAGAATTGCGCAAAGCAACCAATTCTCGGCTCCGTTAAAGTATCCTTGTAGAATAACCCAACTTCGCAATCGTGGGGCGGCTTGCGGTTTCCGCCAACATGGGATTTTGCTATCCGTGTTGGACGCTATACTAACCCTTAGTGGTCAGCCTCGCCAAACGTCCTCGGTTTATAGCCGGTGTACTCGGACAAGAAGATGATGACGTCCCAAATCTCTTCTTCAGTTAGATGATCCTCCCAAACGGGCATAGCCGAATCCCAAGGTGTGGCTGCCGGCGGCAAGCCCGGCCCGCCTTTGCTGATACGCCAGAAAAAGAACGACTCTTGGAAATTCGGAATGATGCCCGGATCTTGGAAGTTGGCAGGTAACGGGTTCAACCCGTGCGCAAAGTGCCCTTCCCCGTCAAGGTCGTCGCCGTGGCAATAAAAACAGTTTTGATAGTAGACCCGACGCCCGTTTTCTGCATGGGCTTTGAACGCTTCCTTGTCATCCTTTTCGAGATGCCGAAACGGGTTTTCCACCTCCTGTGTTAAACCGATTACTTTGTCACCATATTTCAACTCAGCAGGGGGCGCGGGGTGGGCGGTGCGCAAAGCGGCCGGTGGATCCGCCTTAGTGGAGACCTTAGAAAAGGTGAACCCGAGTAGCACAAGCGGAATGAGAGTGCCCAATGCTATTCGTCGTATCTTTTTGTCATCATCGATAAGTGTCTCTTTTATAGGGCGGAGGAATTCGCGAAATCTATCATCCTCTACTGACACGTGGACAAGAATCGCCAAGAGAATCAGAACGACATACATCGCGATGACGCTGGCGGGCAGCGGTACGGACCACACTCCACCGATGAAGAATCGCAGAAAGAGCCAGACCAGTAGAAAAAGTATCAGGCATCTAGTAAAAAGCGATAACCGTTTATTCATCGATGAAATCTCCAAATTGACGATCAATCAACTCATGTCGAATGAGGGGAGCACTCGGCACATGACACCGTGCTTCCCGGAAACTCTTGGTTGTGCGAATACTTTACCGATCGAGCCATTAAGCCGTATAGAAAACTGTGGCCGCCACCACAGAAATATGGACGAGTGTGCAAAATCGGCCCAAGTCTACGTAGCCGAGTCACTCGGCTGCATCCTCGGCTTCTGCGGCCGAAGCCCCGGCCTCTGCAACCGTCTCTTCTGTTGCACCGGTCAGCGACGCCAAATATGCGAGAAGGTCGCTCATGTCGGCGACAGACAGCAGTAGTGGGAAATTGTCTGGCATTGGCGAGGTAACGCTAAGTCGTTTGCCGAGCGCACGGCCGTAAATGGGGCCCTCATCAATATCGAAGGTGTCAATTACTTGCTCCTCGCCATCGACCATCAACGTGACCTCGTCCTCATTCTCCGACACCAACTCACCTACGATTTCGTTACCGTCAAAGTCGATTATGGTCGCTTGTACCTGTACATTGGATTTGGATATGGTCTGCGTTTCTCCATCAACACTGATTATGACGTTCTCCGCATCCTCATCGGCGAGGTCGCCTCTCACTTTCGTCCCGGTGTCTGCTGTATTGACTTCGATCCAGAAATATCCTTGGTCCTTTAGATTCGTTAATTCCTCGATCGGTTCGGGATCGAGTTCGCTCAAGAGTAGTGTCTGTTCGGTTTCAATTCCGCCCGCGTCTTTCACACGCACAGTGATTTTTTCTTCGTCCTGGAAGGTGAGGGTTCCTTGAATTGAGGCGCCGTTCGTTTTCACGGTGACAGAGCCGTAACCGCTCACGATTAGGGCGTTCGGTTTAACGATAGATTCCTCGATGTACCGCATGCTGTTCAACGATGCGATATCTGTCAAGTCGGGAGCGGCGACAACCTCAACGCCATCGTCCAAAGTTTGGCCCGCCGGTTGCTCAATCCCGGCGACCGCATGACATGCAATGCATTTCGCGCCATCGACGAACACCCTCTTACCGCGTTCAACGTCTCCGAGTAGGAGAGGCGGCAATACCTCGACCTCCGTTATAGCGCTTCCGATATCTACGGGCGGTTCAAATTTCGTCAGATCAACCTCTCCGCCCTGAAATTGCAGAAACGCGATAACGGTTTCAATCTCCAATTCCGTTAGACTGATCGGCGGCTTCCAAACCGGCGGCATAATGTTGCCGTAGCCGGGGACAAGGAACTTGTGAGGTTCGTAAGTGGACTCAATCAGATAGTCTTTTGTCGACACTCCGGGTTGGCGTGTTCCGGCTAGAACGCCGATATCCGATAGGTCCGGACAACGCCCCTTGGGAGCCGACGGGTCGAGCGTATGACAGGTATTGCATTTCCCTTTTCCGTTGAAAATTGCTTCGCCCGCCTCAACAAACGCCTCTTCTGTACGTGGAATATCGTCCAGAATCACTCTTGCGGTCGAGGTTTCCGGTACGATGCTGGCGGCAAACGCATAGAACCAGATTACCAACAATGCAAACGCAAGCAACTTCATCACCCGCTGCCAGAGAATGATATTCGCAATGGTGGAGATGAAAAACCAGGTTGACCACGGCAACAGGTTCTCCGAAGCAATCGGGAAAGCGGGGGCTTTCGCGACGTAGGCAATAAAACTCACGATCATTACAACCAAGCTAGCTATTTTTGTAATCGTGTTTGACATGAGTTGATTCCTACTCTTTGGAGGATGGCCGAACAGCTAGTATGCGCTCAACAATCCGGACATCGACGGACAATTGGCTATTTCGATTGTGTACAGACCTCGCATTAATCATCACCTACGCCCACTTCAGCCGTAACAGTCGCGCGTTCCGCTTTTTTCTTGTCACCCCACAATCCGATCCAGAAAATGAAACCTACCAACGCAAAGAAAATCACCATAATGACGGCTATGACATTCACGGCGTCTCCAAGCAGGGGTGTGAACGCATCGGGCGAGGTGTCGGGCATCACGCCAAAAATGTGCCAGTTCTCGCGAAGTCCGGAACGCGCATACCCCATCAATCCCATCAAAGAGGTGAAGGTGATCGCGAGAAGAATCAGAACGTACTGCGAGCGGTCGGTCATCTGTCCCCAGTTGATATCGTTTGAACGCATTGCTTTTCGATACATTACCAGGTCGGTGACCGTGACCGCAATCATGACCGCCAATGCAATCAATACTTGGACCGGGGTCAGCACGTTGACCCGGAAGTCACTTTCTACTTTGAATCCGGCAAGACCGATGGCGATAATCGCGGCGACAGCAAGTCCAAGAACGGCTGCGATACTAATGTTACCAATTTTCCTCCAGCCCACCGTCGGAGCTTTGCCCGATCTCCGATAGAAAAGAAAACTAAGAAAGGTGGCTAATATGATGATATTGACAGCAGTGTTTTTTGCCGTCATCAAACCGAAGAATCCCACGAGCGGGTGATTTGTGCCTCCCATAGCCGCCATCTCTTTCGGGGACATGATCAATGTGCGCGGCGTCATCCAGATCGCTACACAGAGCACGATAATAGCAATCATGTATGGCCGGTAGCGCGCGTAAATCTCACCGCCTTTGATGCGTGTCATGCCGGACCAAAGGTAGTAGTTCGCTCCGATGAACAGCACGCCAATCATGACCGCCTGAATGATGAACAACCACGAAAAGAGGCTACCCATCATGTTGATGCCCATCGTATTGTTGAACATATAAATCTCGCGCCCCAGCCAGTATCCGGCGAATGGCAACGGGATTAGCCCGCACAGTGCGATAAAGTTGCCCGTATATCCCATCCAATCGTAATGTGCCCTGTCTTCTTTTGTCTTGGCAACCAGAAAACGAAACGCGGAATAGGCTCCCACGATTGCACCGCCGAAAGCTATATTCCCGATGAGCCGGTGAATGTTGACGGGCATCCAGGTGTAGTTGTTTACCGCCTGCCATAGCGTACCGATGAACTCACCCGTTTCTTCGTCATGAAGTGCAATCGGCTTGTGATCCGGCCCCATAATGGCTGGGCTTGTTTGGTACGTCAGCCACGCGTTGGACACGAACATAATTGCAGTACCGAACACATTTAGAAGCACACCGAGGAATAGGTGCCACATCTTTGAGACTGCCCCCTGCATGCGATCCCATCCATAGGAGTAAAGATAAAGCGTAAATGTCTCTCCAAAGAATAGGATGACGTAGAAAATCATGGTTGGGCCAAATATGCCGGTGAGCCTGTTCATCACCTGGGGATAACACCAGATAAGAACAAACACCAACACTCCACCCAAAAGGGCAGTTGTCGAGAACGCGCCCATGCAGAGTTTGATGAACTCCTGCGCCATCTTGTCGTATCGTTTGTCTTTCGTCCTCATGCCGACAAACTCAATGACGACAGCGAACATCGGCACACCGAGGATGAATGATCCGAACAACAGGTGCAATTGGGCAGCAATCCAAGCGGCGCTGCGACTCCCAATCTTCGGGAAGGGTCGGTAGTCCACGTCTGTCGCGTCCTGTTGGGCAAAGGCAGGCGCAATCGCCAACACAGCGTAAATCACGAGCAGCCCAAGATAAAAATACAACCTATTTTTCGAGTCGGCGGATATGCAGCGCATGATTTTGGTGGTTTGCAGCTTAAACGGCTCTATTGGAAAGATTTTGCTCCGATTCGCGGCGATGACTCATCAAGCTACTTCGCACTTTTCTTCCTGAAATCGGCGTTTGTGAAGTTGATCTTGAGTTCTCCGGTCGCGGCAACTTCCACCGCTTTGGCTTTAGTCGTGCCAAGTTCCTCGTGCCACGCTTGGATTCGATATTTGCCTGCGGGGACATCTTTGATTGAGTATCCGCCGGTGTCGCTTGACGCTTCATAACTATCGGAACCGATCCATTTGTCGTTGCTGTCCTTGTACCCCGTCACGGCATAATAATCGTTGTCCGCCACAAAGATATATCCCGTCATCCAATTGTGGATGTCACACGTGAACTTAATGGCTTCGCGTTTTTCCAGCTTCAAAGGCAGCGCTTTTCCGGGACCGGGTATCTGCCAATTCGGCGCTTCATTCTTTTTGGCGTGAGAATGGACGTTGTGAGCCACCGGATCACTGGATTGCACGTCAACCGTGGTACCGGCGGTAACGACCAAGACATGTGGTACGTACAAGCAATCTATTTGATCCATCACCGGATTCTTGGCTGGGGTTGTCGGCGTTGCCCCGCGTGCACGGAGGTAAACAACAACGTTCTTAATCCCTTTTCCTTTGGAAACTACAAGCGCCTCAGATTTGGCGCTCTTGAGAGAGTCAATGCAGTGTTGATCTTTTGATACTGTCAATTTTGGGCGCGCGGGGGCGTCTCCATCGTACATCACTGTACCGGTAATGGTGCCGGCATATGTCAGAGATGCCGCGAAGATGAAGATACTCAGCGTTGTCAGGGGCATTACGGTTTTCATCGCTTTATTGTCCTTTCATTACTTCGATTTTCCTGCGATATGCATTAGCTGATTTTTCTCGTTCTCACAAATCGTTTGTATGATAGCACGCTGCAAAAAGGAGAATCAAGAATTTAAGATTCAACCTCACGGATATCCGTGACCGGGACGAACACATGCCAAGCCTGCCTTGGTAGATGTGTGTCAATGATCACCAGAAGGTGCAAATATGCGCCGGTTTGGTCAAGTGAGGTTCGCTATAAGACCTCAAGTTGGCCGTTCTTCGCGATGAGTACAGCTTGAGCGTGAACCGCGTCTCCATTGGCCTCAAGAGTGAATTTTCCCAAAACTGGGTCGAGATTTTTAATTTCGGCTAGCTCGTCCCGGATTGCTGTCGGGTTGGTTGACTGGGCATTCGCAATCGCATTAACCAGAATATGGGGGTATTATCCCGATACTTGGACTTATGTAGATTGTTGATTAATCATGTACCGGCGTAGGGCGGAAGTTTTCTTTTATGAAGGTGAGAATTTCCGACTGCTCTTCATGCGTCAGATAATAAAAAAATGCCGGCATGTCATCCTTGCCGGCATCAATACTATGGATAAGTTGGTTGTCGCTGCGGTTCTCCCATAGATCCGCTTCCGTCAAATCCGCGGGCTCCAATTTTTTGAATCTTCCGATTCGTCCGTTGCCTTCGCCATGGGGGCCATGACAGCCGGCACAAAACCTAGCGTAATTGTATTCAACTTTGGAGCCGTATCGAGTGCTTGGATCTACTACTCGACAGATCCAAATCAACCAACTCATGCTAGCTGCAAACATCCCAACGATGATGAGTAGATGTCGCATGACTACTCCAAAATCACTTGGCTAACGAGAGAAGGTAGTCCCTGACGAGTCGAATCTGTTTCTCAGCGTCACCGTTAGCGTACCCTTCGACAGGTTGGTATTCACCGCCGATATTTGGCCAAGCTTGGGGCATCGCGGTTCCCGGTTGGAAGGATTGCGGTTCTTTGAGCCATTCGATGATCCAGTCCGATTTCAGACGGGATTTGGCCAAAGCAAGGTCGGGACGTCCGGTCTTATTGCTTCCGGCTGGAATCGCTTCGCCCTGCCCCGGATGGCACGATATGCATTCAAGTGCATCAAATATCTGTTTGCCTACTCTCAAGTCGGCGCGTGAAGCCGTTTCCAAAGCGATTGTTTTGTACGGGAAAGGCTCATCGGACAGCGACGAGAAGTATTTTATAAGCGCTGTCGCCTCGCTGTCTGAAAAACCAAAGGTCGGCATCCGGACTTTGAGCCCGTACCGAATCGGACTCGGATTCTTTAAGAATTCAAACAACCAGTCGGGGTAGACTTTTGCACCTTGAGCTTGCAGCGTCGGCGGGGCGAACTGTTTTGCTTGAATTTGGTCCAACCCTTCATGCGCCGCGACGATGTCTATATACGTGCCGCCCTTACCTTCAATCTCATGGCAACTCGTGCAGTTATACTTCTTCGCCAATCGACGGCCGGCATCGATCTGCCACGTTCGTTCGCTCGGTTGATACATGTAACTGACGGGATACTTTGTCGGCTGAAAACTCTTCAGAAGAACTGCCAATGCACGGGCATCTTCTTCGTCAATCGGAAAGACCGGCATCCGGGAAACTATTCGGCGCGTTTGGTAGCGCCGAGGATTCGTGATTTTGCCAATTGTCCAACCGTGCCAACTATGCTCAATGCCGACAGTGTCTCCAAAATCGAACTCCTCGGTGGTTTTGGCTCCAAACTCTCCAAGATCGGCTCCCACCTTCGATTCTCTTTCAAAACCGGGGATGCTATGACAACCGTAGCAACCATAGCTTCGGACCAGCTTTTCGCCTTCCGCGGGATCGCTCACCGCGTGCTGATATTCGCTCTCCGCCGTGAAAACGGCCGCTGATCCTTTCAACGACATCAGGTACGCCACGGCGTTGTCTACTTCGGATTCCGTTAGGCGTAAGCTTGGCATGGCTGTGTCGGGATCGTAGGATTTCGGATCGCTTATCCACTGACGAAGGAAATTCGGTGTAACCTTGCTCCCGACGTTGTCCAACTCCGGCGCGAAATCACTCCCTAGGCCACCCACCGAATGACACGCCAGGCATCCGACCGATTTGACCACTTCCTCCCCGGCGGCAATCGCACGAGCGGAGGTCGAGTACGTGTTTTCAATCTCTTCAATCGAGGAATCGCGCATCTGCGCAAGGTATTGGGCAATCGATTTGACTTCGTCCACTACCTTTTCCACCGCATCGTCGCTGTATGCAAATTCAGTCCCGTCGTCTCCCTGAACAATAATTCCGCCCGCAGTTTTGGTGACCACACCGGTGCGTTTGTTCCCGTTCTTGAAATACACGAGTTGAGTCATCTTTGGATTTGGGAAGAAATTCGGCATCTTGGTGTTAACCAAATGGGCACTTGGATTCTTGACCCAACTCTCAAGCCATTCAATCCCATACACTTTGCTTCCAATCTTGGCTAGCGACGGACCAACTTTATCAATGTTGTCGAGAGCGGAGTAGCCTTCGACGGCATGACAACCGTGACATCCGAGGTCCTCGAAGAGTGCCATTCCCTCGGTAAGATGCGGCGCGTAATCTCGTGATTCCCCGGTTTGCGGCGAAACCGCATCCAACATCATCACTCCATCATGGCATCGGCGGCAATTTGATTCCATATAACCCCGCAGTTCGGGAGACGACCTGCCGGTATGTTCATCCAATCCAAGTACAGGGGTTAGCCAATATTCATGATGTGTGAGTGCGTGCGCGGCTTTCGATGTCAGAGCTTGGCCCTGTCCACCGTGGCAAGGAGTACAGCCGAATCTTTCCGCCGGGTGTTTACCGAGCAGAACATCGCGGTGCGGGTGCGTCCTCAGCGACGGATTGTATCCTGTTTCATAGGCAATCTCCACGACATCGGCAAAGATATCGGGATCGGTGAAGGTCAGGAGTCCGTCTTCGTTTAACTGGTAGCTATCCTCTTCGGCTTCCTTTTCGTCGATCAGGACGGATTCGCTGCCAACTTTAACCAACGGGTGCGCCAACTGAATCGAGAGAGTGTTTTCTCCGTCTCCTTCTATCTCTTCGAAGGTCTCGTTACCGAAACTATCATAGCCACTCTTGTCTACCGCAAAGTGACAAGTGGCGCACCGATCCGCCGTGAAATCGAAATCCTCCATGTAATATTGGACTATCGTACGCGTTTTGGAGAACGGGCTTTCCATCAGACTTCCCAGAAAGGTCTTATTGTGCTTTAGGGAGTGAAGTTTTTCGTCAATTCGTGCCACTGCATCATGTTTTGCTCGATCCGCTGCAAGAGATTCCACCTGCTCCTGAACCGTGTGCACTTTGTCAGAAATCTCGGAGTTTTCGGGATCATATTTCACGGCAAGAAGATATGCGCTTAAGGCATCCTCGAGATGACCGTTGGTTTCGTAAAAGTCGGCTAGGGCTTGATAAGTCCGTGACGATTTGAGTTCGGCATCTATCACAGCTCGCGTTAAAGGGCCTTCAATCGCCGATTCGAGTCCATCCAGTTTCTTCTTCCATTTTTCGACGGAAGATTCATCCGCACTAGAGGTCTCATGTCCCTTGGCTACATGCAGTGCATGTTGATACTTGTAATTTATCGCGTCGGATTCACTCTGAATGAATTTGCGCTCCTGCAACGCTTCTTCACGTTTTACCTCTGCATCCGCCACTGCATTTTTCAGTTCGTTTAGTTTTTTCCCGTCCAGCGCATCCGGTTCCGGAATATCGGGTAAATCCTTCGTGGCTCGCTCCAGTTCGATTTTTGTCTTGTCATATTCGTACTGATAAAACTCCTGCTGAATACCCTTCCACGGGCGCCTCGTAATTGCTTCGCTCCAGAATCCCCATATTGTCACTAGACCCAGTAAAGCGGAGAGGATAAAGAATAAGACTGCGTAGGATTTCTCTTCTACAGGGATATCTTTTTTGTTCCTCACAATCCCAATTGACTCCTTAACTTATGTCAATCAACAAACCGTTAGCTGCAGGAAATGTGGATGGTCATGAATAAACGGTGTATTACACGTTACGAAACACACTAGATATTGAACCACGGGGAAACCCAAATATATTTGATATTCCACACCCACCGGAGAATCATCTTGATTGGAAGAGAGAGCATTGTCAAAAAAAGGAACGACACGACAATGTAACGTACCAATCCCAACTCTTGAAGAAACTCACTGGTCCGCACTTTCCATAGATAGAAGATGGGGCCCAAAGCAAAATAGCCGGCAACCACGACAAAACCAAATACATTTGCGGTAAGTACGTCGCGAATGCCAAACTTATATGACAGGTTGACGTTTGTCAGGGGCACGACTTTGTGGGGATCCCAATATTTCCATGGGGCGAAGAAATTCCAACCTGGACCTCGTAGAAATGTACCGACTACCATTAGAGTAATCCACAGGATGATAAAGCCGAAACAGAATGTCGCGATTGCAAACGGGCGCTCCTTGAGCGTGTAATAGCCTTTCCCTTTTGGATTGATGTCAACATAAGGGATGGCAATCAAGCCTACGATAATCAAACCCGGCAACACGACGCCTGCAATCCACGGGTCAAAATACACCAGCATCTCTTGTAACGCGAGGAAATACCACGGGGCTTTGGAGGGATTGGGGGTCTTTGTGGGGTCGCTCGGTTCTTCTAGCGGCGCATCAATGGTAATCGACCAAACGGCGAGGATAAGAAGTATGATGATAGCACATATGAATTCATTGCGGCAGAGGTAGGGCCAAACGTAAACTTTGTCTTTGAGTGACGCTTCAGCCGGTGTTCCGGCCAGGTCGTTATTGCGGCCTTGGCTAAACGAAAGCCACATGAAGTATGGTAACAAAAATATGATTGCAAGGATCGGGACATTATCGGGTTTCGTAATAAGAATTATGAGATGTTCCATAAATTACAGATTACCTCTAAAGGTTTGACCTAACGGAAAAGTAAGATACTACATCACGCCAAGAAACTCCCAAACGGCAACTTTACATGATTGGGTTATATTCTGATTTCATATAGTCTGACGGACGCCATTTTCGGGCGTTTGCATTGGAATCAAAACCAAACCAGATTGTCATTTTGTTGAAACTACAGAGGACCTGAGATTCCGCCGTCTTTACGAACCCGCCAAAAATGCAATGCCATCAGTACACTCGCGAGCAACGGCACTGCGACACAATGCAGAATATAAAACCGCAAGAGTGTCGAAGGGCCTACGATTGTGCCACCCAAGAGCGCAAATCGAACATCGTTTTCTTGAGTGATGTCTTGAGGGTGGAATGGCCCCTCATGACCCAAGACCGGGGTTGCCCGCGCCATATTTGTGCCTACCGTGACCGCCCAGAATGCGAGTTGGTCCCATGGAAGCAGGTAACCCGTGAAGCTGAGAAATAGAGTAACAACCAGCAGTATGACCCCAACGCCCCAATTGAACTCGCGCGGTTTCTTATAAGACCCGGTCAGAAAAACGCGGAACATGTGAAGCATGACGGCGATAACCATGCCGTGCGCCGCCCAGCGATGCATGTTGCGCAACAACATTCCAAACGGGATATCAAACTCCAGATATTGCACGTCTCGAAAAGCATATTCTGCGGTTGGGCGATAGTAAAACATGAGCAAGACCCCGGTAACCGCGGTGACAAGAAACATCAAAAAGGTGATTCCGCCCATGCACCATGTAAAACGGAAGTTGATTCCGTGGCGTGGAACGCGCGGCGGGTGCAGATGCAGCCATACATTCTGAAGGACTTGCAGCGTGTACCGCCGTCCCGTATTCTCGTAACCGTGGCGGAACATCGACCGCCAAATTTGAGAATTAACAATCTTTTCCTTGAGTCCGTTTCGTTTTTCGTTCATAAAATAAAGTGCGGTTGACCCCATGAGCCCGCGACACATTCAATGTATTTGCTCATTTCGTGGGGCGGGTCGGCTCCTTTCTCACGGTACAATAGTACTATTGTGGAAGTTGTAACACCACAAACTCAGCTAAACTTTCAAGAACGAGCCGGGTTTTCCCCAGTCGCCTCTTTCCCCGAGGAATTTTACGGATTTATCAATCTCAAGTTGCCCATCTTCCGCTAGCGCGATTTTCACTCGCTCGAGCGGCCGGGGTGCCGGGCCTTCATAATTGATGCCATCGCGATCAAAACCGCTGCCGTGACAGGGGCACTTGAACTTGTTCTCGGAGCCGAACCATCGCGGTGTACACCCGAGATGAGTACAAATGGTCAACAGCGCATAAAATTCTCCATCTTCCCGACGGACGATCCAAACGCCAAACGGATCTTTTTTGTACTTTTCGCTCACGGTGCCAGGAGGATACTCATCGGGAAACCCGGCTTTGAATGTTGAAGACGGCTCAAACAGAACGCGGGGGTACAAAAACCTGATCAATCCGGGACCAAAAGCAAGTCCGAGTGCTGCCACAAAGTTTCCCCAGCCGAGGAATTTAAAGAATTGTCGTCGAGTTGCCACGGTTCGTATCCTCTAGAATTTCGATGTTTTATTGATGGATTTCGAAAACGGTTGTTTAGAAACCTATGCAGCATAAATGCGCCCGTGAAATTTTGTGTATTATATCACTCGTCTAGAAAGAGTACAAGAATTAAAATGGCCGCCTCACGGATATCCGTGACTTTGACAAATCGTATTTGAGTAGATCTGTATACAGCCCCGATTTGTCTCGCACAATACAATAGACATCTTTCCAAAATAATCTCAATCGCATCAGACATTGTTCACGGTGTTGAGGGACCAAGGGCGCAATGCACAGTCGAGAGA
>JAPPIK010000003.1 GCA_028820655.1 Candidatus Poribacteria bacterium
CAGTCCAGTTCTACCTTCAACTGACCGATCTGGCGATACAGTTCAGACACTAGCTCGTCGTTGTCGGAATTCGTTTTTGAACGTCCATGCGCAAACAGTTGAGGTAATTCCTCAAGAACCTGTTTTTTCCATTGGCTAACTTGTGGGGATCTCTATGGGATTTCTATCGCGGTCATTATCCATTCCCTTGATCACTCGCTATTCGCTCGCTTGATGGATTGACACCGTATTCACTGGCAATCTGACTGATGGTCTGCTCGTTCTTGATAGCTTCAAGAGCCACTTGCGCTTTGAATCGGCCATCACGCTGTTTTCTAAGGGACATAGTGGAGAAACTCCTTTCATTTACTTGGCGTTCCCGAGTCCTATTTTCGCTCAGATGATGACCATTTTTCTAGTCGAAAAGATTACTTATCTAACTGTCTAGTTTTTGGGGGTAATTACAGAGACGATGCTGTTGCCGAACCCGTTGCGAGCGGATTATACTTTTACACGTTGAGGGCGGGCGAGTTCGCGGCGACGCGGAAGATGCTGGTTAAGAAGTAGAGCCACGATGTCTCGATTCGGAGAGGGTTCTTTGCCGCGGGATCAGGTGCGGTTGGAAATCGCACCTACCGAGTAGGTTTGTATTGAGTCGGATTTAGGCGACTTCAGGGTGATGAAGTTCGGAGATTAGGAGGGTAGTATGACACATCGTGTTTTTGTCTGTATTTGCATTCTGGTTTCAGGTGTAATCGGGTGCCTTCCGGGAACATTGGAGAAGGCAATGGACGCGGAGACACCTCCCGCGGCGCCGACGCCGCCGGCAAAGCCGCCGGCTATCGCGGAACTTCAATTGTCGCTGCAGAAGGGGGTTTACTCGGCAGACGAGCCGATTCCGCTTCAGATGAGCGTGCGTGCGGGAAAATTTGACTTGCTTGTCCCGGCGGCATCGGTCGAAGGGGAGGGAGCGTTCGGCGGATTGATCGTCACGGATGCATCGGGAAAGGAAGTCGCGCAGACGTCGCCGATTTCGTGGGCGCCCCACATGAAAAACCTGTTGCACGATGGAATAGGGGTAGATTGTATTCATGGCGTCGAATTGAAATCGGGCTCGGAAACTGTTGCGGCACTCGAGAATGTGCGGTCGCATTTCAACCTCGCCCCGGGGGATTACACGCTCCAAGTGTTCATGAATTTGAAGGTTTACCGCGAGTTCCTGCCGGACCAATCGCCTCAGGTTGTCGATATACAGAAGGACATCTTGGCGATTCAGCGGAGCCGGCATTCGAAGGAAGCGAAGCAGCAGGCGATTGGCCATTTGCGGGAGGAAATTGCCACGATTCAGCGCGAACTGCAGGTGGTTTATGACAAAATTTATCTTCCCATGAATTCCCTGCGCGGTTCGACGGACCTCGAATCGAATGTCGTAAGGGTGAGGATTGAGTGAGGTGTAGCGGGAGAGGATGACAATCCAAGTCGAGCGACGATAGTGAAATTCCCTATACGGTTTTATGTGCAGAAACCGATTTTTGAAGAAAATACTCGGTTTGGAAGAAGATCAAGGAGAATTAAGCAATGATCATTTATAACGGCGGGCCAAATTTAAGTTTGGAAGAGGTTGTGCTCTTTCCTTTCGACGACTATAGCCTTCCATTTCAGAGAGGGGTTCGATTGCAGTTGATTCCGAACAAAGGCGATCACATTGTCGTTCCGTTTGGTCCTCCAGGCGCTCCCGACAGCAAAGGCATGAGTTACTACGGCGCCGTCTGCAGAGTCGGCGATGAACTGTGGATGTGGTATTTGGGCGGCGGACAGGTATGCTTTGCCAAGAGCACGGACGGGTATAACTGGGATCGTCCCAGCCTCGGGCTCATCGCGCATAACGGCAGCACGCAGAACAATCTGGTGGATTTGGGCGGCGCAGAGTACAAGGTGGCGGCTTGCGTGGTGGTTTATGAACCCGAGGATCCCGATCCCGGGCGCCGCTTCAAGATGGTGTACGAGACGCACCGCAGGAATCCGTCACACGGCGGACGCGCGGAGTTTAACGCCGCCGTCAGCGCGGACGGTATCCGTTGGACGGAGGTACCGGTCAATCCTCACTATTTGTCGTGTGAAATGGGCGGTTTCATCAAATTCAACGGGTGTTACTATGTCTCGTCCCAGAGCGGCGGCGGACACTTTCCGAGGCCGGAGCGCAAGTTGGAAACGTTCGTCTCGTACGACTTCGAGAACTGGGTTGAAGCGGACTGTATGGGCTTGCAGCGCGGCGACATACCACCCAGACCGTTGGTGGAAGGGTCGCACGCCGGGGAGCAGATTCACCTCGGCGCGGGATTGTGGAATCGGGACAACGTCATCGTCGGCATCTACGGTCAATGGCACGGCCACCCGACGAATGACCGGCAACTGGTATCCATGGATCTCGGACTGGTGGTCAGCAACGACGCGCTGCACTACCGGGAACCGATACCCGACTTTCGTATCGTTCCGGCTAGCGAAAACAGCGCGGACCGGATCTTCGGCGCTTTGATGCAGGGGCAGGGGTTTGAGAACATCAACGGTGAAACGCTGTTCTGGTATGCGCCGTGGGGCGGTTGCAACGGCATCCGGGTGGCGAAGTGGGAGCAGGACCGGTTGGGCTACTTCGAAGCCTTCTTGGGTATGAAGATGAACTCGCTGCAGGAATCGCACTTTGTGTCGGCGGCGATAGACTTGGAGGGCAAGCCGGCAAAGGTGGAGATTAACGTGTCGGGGCTCTCGGAGTACACCGACATCAGCGCCGAGATTCTGACCGAACGATTCGAGGCGATACCGGGGTTCGGCCGAGACGACTGCACGGGACCGAAAGAATCAGGGCTGCGGCAGTTGGTGACGTGGGGAAACCGCGATATCCTTGAGGGTATCGACGGCAACATCCGCGTTCGGGTGAATTTCGGCGGGATCCGTCCGGAGGACATAAAGATCCACGCGATATATGTAAGCGATCAAGCGAGCGGATAGCAAGCGCGATAGCAGAATGGCAGTCCGTAGGTTGGGTTGAGCGCAATACAAACGATATCGCTATTGGAAAGAAGAATTCCGATGTTTCATTCTAACTGAGTACGCAGAAAATTCGAGGGAAACCCAACACTTCTTCCGTACGAATCCAAGCGATCGATTAGGAATCCGTAGGAAATCCACCGAGTGGACAGGGAGTGCGATAGAAATCCCCGTGTGGCGTAAACTACCTTGCACCACACGACTGTTGGTAGGAGCGATCTCCAGGTCGCGATTCATAACGATCCACCAACTGGATAAGCATCAAACTAACGAAAATCTCGAGCGTCTGGATAGAGGACTGGGATTTCATCGCCTTCCCTGTAGTCAGTCGATCTATGAAGATTCCCTCAACCGAGCGGATAGCACGGACAGGGAGAATAGAAATGAGCCTAACGAGAGAGGAAGTAGATCAGTTCGAGCGCGAAGGCTGGGTGATGAAGCGCAAGGTGTTCTCGCGGGGGGACATGGAGCCGATCCGGGACGCCCTGACCGAAATTGTGCACCGGGAAGCCGTGGGTTTGAGAGAGAAGGGAATGTTGGACGACATCTATGAAGAGGAACCCTTCGAGACTCGTCTCACCCGCATTCGCTACGCCAGCCACGAAGCGTGCCAGGTGATTTACAAAAGCATCATGGGTAAGGCAGGGGGCGGTTTTAGCGGCGAGTCGATGTTCCACTTCATCAGGCATAGACCGCTGCTTTCCTGCATCGAAAGTCTTCTGGGACCCGATCTCATCGGCTCGGCAATTTATCGCGTCCGCCCCAAGATTCCGGAGTGGGCGCACGGCGAGGTACCATGGCATCAGGATTCGGGTTACTTCTTGCCGCATTGCGATAGATTTCTCATATTGACATGTTGGATTCCTCTCGTTGATGCGACGCTTGAAAACGGCTGTCTCTTTGTGCTGCCGAGGTCGCATAAAAAGGGGGTCGTACGGCACTATAGCGGCGGGCATTCGGGTTATCTCGAGGTACCGGGGGATTTGCTGGGCGAGGTTAAACCGGTGCCGGTTGAGATGGAGGCGGGGAGCGTTCTCTTTCTGACGAGTATGACCCCGCACGCTTCGTTTGAGAACCACAGCGATGTTGTGCGCTGGAGCTTGGATCTCAGGTATCAGAGCATGGAGCCGCCGAACAACGTGGATGAGGAGCCGGAGACTTATACGCGCGAACGGGATCCGGTGACGATGGCGTGCCTACCGACGGAAGCGGATTTTGTCATCCGAGACACGAAGAACCCGCACCGCGAGGTGGCGACGCCGGAGCAGTTTCACAAACTTCGAGAGAAGTACGAGAAGACACATCCTTGGTATCCGGGCCGCGGTTGGACACCGATGTCGGAGAGGGATCAAGGTAATGAATAGTGAACGGGATTTACTATCGCCTTCTCTTTGGGATCTACTATCGGCCTCGTTTTCCACTTGGTTGATCGATTGAACTTCTGTCAACGAGGCGGATATCCAACAATTGACCCCTCTCCTCCTTCAACTAGACTCTAATGTCTTCCAAGTGTCGGTGCGGTTTAGTTGTAACACTGGGCGAAATAGAGGCAATACCAATGTAATCAAGTAGCAGTTTTATATCCTCTGCCGATTTAGCCTCATATACGTCTGATAATTCCATCATTACTTTTGCTTCCAAATCATCCTTATTATATTCAGTTGCTTTCTGAAAGTTCTCTTTAGCCTTGTCAAACTCCGCTTGATAGAAATAAACAATACCACGAAGCAAATACACCTCACGCACTAGGTCGGGGTCTTTGTGTTTTCGTGCTTGAATAATTAAATCCGTTGATTCTAATAGAGCTGGCAAAAACCCCGTGTCAATGAAATCCTTTCTGACCGCATTAAAAAAGTGATTGGTATATTCGGAATCCGATAGACTCTCTAGGATTAGGGAATTGTAATCGCTCATGTCAATTTACCTTCCTTATAAGAAATCAGAAACCTTCGTGCCTTGGTAATTGCTTTACTCTGTTTCTTTTTCTTTTTGCTAGTGCTTCCATATATTAGGACAATTTTGTACGGATTTAGTAGTTAGTGGCTAAAACACCTAAAAATCATAGGTAGGCTAAAGAAGCCTACCTAATTACATACGATTTGGCTAAAACCTTACCGCCAACCAAGCACCCAAACTTATTGGGTCTTTCAAACAGATTCTCAATTCGTGAATCTTATTCCGTATTTCTCTCCTTGTGGCTGCTGGAGATTTAGCGCAGTCGTCGGCTAATAGAGAAGTAGCCAAGCACAATTCGTCAACAAGTTCCTCAATTTTGGTAGGCGGTTCTAATGGTGTAAAGCTGCTAGGTGTAATTACCCCCAAAAACTAGACAGTTAGATAAGTAATCTTTTCGACTAG
>JAPPIK010000060.1 GCA_028820655.1 Candidatus Poribacteria bacterium
TACTGGCGGTCAACTCTAAGAAATCTACACCGGGGACATCAATAGTCTCAAATGTATGGTTGGTGCCGTCGTTCGCAACAACGAGTTGACTGTCGACCTGTGCATCAGCGCTCCCTAGGAAGAAGGTGTTGAAACATACGACTATTATAAACGTGTAAAACCATGTCTCATTCCCACGTGTTGTTTTCATCATGCGAAACTTTCTCTTTTGTTTCATCTCTATTATCCTCGCAGATAATTCTGTGTGTGAACTTACCCCCATTTTAAGGTACAACGGCTTCCCAATCCGGTTACGCTGGATCCCCTGATGTTGTTGAAAATACGATTCGTGATCATTTGCTCCCTTTATCGTTTCACCTTCAACCTTGACATTTAAATCATCAACATGCATTGCCTCGCCATCTTCGCTCTCTCCGCATGCGACAAGCAGCAAAGCCGGGATATCGAGAAACTGCTAAATCATGTTGTCCCACGGATAGAGATAGATTGTTCTCCCGGCATAAAGACTAATCAAAAAGTAGACACAGTAAGACTGCCATTATGTCGACCTGAGATTCACGGGGAAATAGGCAGAAATAACTTGGGGGAAACTAAAGTGCGGATAAATCTTGCGGATTAAGCAGCGTAGACCGGCGGGGCGCGACTGCGGATATTGTCAAGAGGCGCTGTGAATTTGACAGCTAGGTCGAAAGGGGAATGAACTGAAGAGCAAGAACCAAGATTGGGAAGGTTTTCAGCGTGGAGCGCAACACCAATGTGGTTCGCAATGAAAATACAAGTAGAACAATCGTGCGATTCGGAATGGCAGTGCTCGCAATCGTGTTCGTGTACGATTTCGACAAGGGCAACCGCTATTAGATAGTAACAGACACCCATCGCCATCACGCAACCGGCAGATATAGTGCGGATTCGATTGTACCGCATGAACTTTCCCTTATTGTTTAGACAGTCATGAACGGAATTTCAAGGTATAATGGCTACTCAATTCGGCTGCGCTTCAACGCATGATGTCGTTGGAAATACGCCTCGTGAGAATTTCTCAAGAAACACTCGACATTGCACTCCGCTGGAGTGCAGACGCGGGGAGGATTCATGTTCTATTGACATCTCACTCCGCTGGAGTGAAAACCAGACCACGAAGGAACACTCTTCACGGCTAGTCATTGGGCGAAAAAGCCAGTGTTACTTACAGAATGAATTATCCCGACAGGGATAATAGCGTGCTATCAAGTAACACTCGACATTGAAGATCCACATCGTGCTCCTTATTCAGTCGCTTGATCTCCGCTGGAGCGAATAAAGCGCGAGCACCTGTCGCCCCTCTGGGGCTTTGGAGTGCGGTGACTCCACGACCCTATAAACCTTCAAGATCTCTATCGCACTCGCTATCCACTCGCTTGATCCCCTCTGGGGCTATTCGACAGCAGTTTTCAGAGCCTGTCGTAGATTCAAGACGAAATGTTACTCGCTGAATGAATTATCCCTAAAGGATAATGGGGCGCTACCAAGTAGCACTCCACATTGCGCTCCGCTGGAGCGCGGAGATTGGACGCATCACGATTCTGTTGACATTGCGCACCGCTGAAATGCAAGATGTGGAGAATCTGTATCGCGGTCATTAATCGCATGACTGTCATCAGTCCATTTGCCTGACCGGCGGCGGCGTTTTCAAAGGATGGTGCGAATAGGATTTCTATCGCACTCCCTATCCACTCGCTTGATCGCACCCTACAACTATCAAATTATCCTATTTTACATGGCGCGCCTCCGGAGCGCGGAGAGTGGGGGCATCGCTATTCTATTGACATTGCACTCCGCTGGAGTGAAAGCACTCTACGAAGGAACGCTCGTTCAAAACCTGCCATAGAGCGAAAAACGAGTGTTACTCGCTGAAAGAATTATTCCGATCGGGATAATGGCACGCTCTCAAGTAACACTTTCTCCAAAGTATGTGATAGAGCGAAAAACGAGTTGCGAAATGAGAGAATCGTATCGTCACGCATAATGGCGCGCTCTGTACCACAATCTGTTAGATTGTGATCCGCAAACTAACAGTTTGCGGTACGAGAGTGTTACCTGCTGAAAGAATTGTCGCGACAGGGACAATGGCACGCTAAAAAGCTTTATTATGGGAGTTCGAGCGTCGTGGGATCTTTGTCGTGGCGGGAACTCTATTGCGCTCACTATTCCTTCGCTTGCTCCTCGCTTCGGAGAAAGTGACCGATAAATTCAACACATCACAGGCATTATTACGCAATCGAATTAACATCAGAATCTACCCAGCTTGAGTGCAACCGTCTCTAGGCGGTCGAGTTCAAGGTGGTAGATACCGTTAAGCATGCCGTCCTCGAACTCTGCTCCGACCCGCAGTGTTCCGTAGAGCATTATCAGTTCATCTTGATGACTTCGGATTCTCTTCCTTTTCGGTACTCTGACGTATATCCACTCATTTAGGAGTGGAATGGCACCGAAACAGCACGCCAATTGGTTTTCAAGCAATACGAAAGATTCAAGGTTGTCATCTTCACCGACAAGCGGCAACATAAATCCCTCAACTTCAATTTTCTCCCCGCTCAACGCTTTGATTTTCGGCGGAATATCCTCGTCAAGATTCAGTGCGGCAATGTATGCGGGATCCTCTAATTTGTCCCAATCCGGTTCTCTGATATCGAAGCTACTGAGTGTCTCGAAGGTCAGTGACTGATATTCCCCTGTGCGTTTGGCGCTCTTTTCGCTTCCAATCTTTGGTATCGGTGAAACAGATGCGGGAGAAGGCGTCGCATTTGTTTGGTTTTCCGGTTTGGGGTTTGTCTCGTTGTCCGAATTGGCATCATCGGATATTGCCCCCGCGACCGCTAACGGAGCGCCTTGAACTTCAATGGACTTGGAGGCTGAATCTGCGCCCCCGTCCAATTTCCTAAGCGCGCGAAGCGGATGAGATTTCGGCAGCATCTGAGATACGCTGATCGACAGCACGACGAGAACTATGCCGGTAATTGCAAAGTACAGCCAAGAGCTACGGGGTTTCTTCGCTTTGAATTGTTTCATCTCATGCGCCTCCCTACTAATGTTCGTGATGCTCCTCGTGTTCCTCGTGCTGTCCTTCGTTGCCTTCGGGAAAGTTGAAATCAACATGGGTAAAGGTCTGACCTTTGACTACAATCGACGCGATTTCCGCATGAAATTCGGTTACTCCAGCAAGTTCGTCCGATTGTCCTTCAAATTGAGATGTGTCGCCTTCGGTCTCTCCTGTCAAGACGTTCGCAACGGCTTTAAGTTGCAAAGTACGTGCCTTTTCCGAATTCAACCGCTTTACATTAAGCCCGATGGTTTTTTCGGTGAGTCGTATCGGTTTTTCCGCCTCGCCATCAAGGACGTAGGCGGTTAGTTTTCCGGTTGTTTCCTCCAGCACGAACTCGACGTGGGCGAACTCTTCGCCCAATACAACCAGCGTTCCGCCATGCGGCGCCGTATGTTCATGATGAGTGTGCCTTTCATGAGTACTCTCTTGCTCGCTGCGATTTGCACCTTTTTTCTCACAACCGGATTGGACAAAGATAACAGTAAGAATTGCAGCCCACATCACGAAAGTGTTTTGAAGTTTCATCATATTTGTCCCTACCTCAAATTGAGTTTTAGTAGAAAATCACACTCTTCTTGATAATTTAGACGTTTCAACACACTTGTATGGTATAATTCACACATAAAAGCGGAAAAATGCATATGACCCCGAAAGTGTACGTTGAATCATCTGTTATCAGTGCTTACTTTGACGAAAGGGTTGATGTTGTTTCTGTCGCTCAACGCCACTGGTCACGAATTTGGTGGGATCAAATTCGAGCAGAATATGATGTAGTGATTAGCGACGCCGTTACAGATGAACTATCGCATCCGAGTTTTCCTCACGCGCCTTATACGCTTGCTTTAGTCGTTGATATTCCTCGTGTTGGGTTTCCCGATGAAATCCGGGACATTGTGAATGCTTACATCACCAGAAATCTTATGCCACAGAATCCTGTAGGGGATGGTCTTCACTTGGCGCTTGCTTCATACTACAAATGTGATTGTTTACTGACATGGAATTGTAAACACTTAGCGAATCCAAATAAGTTTCAGCATCTTCGTATTGTTAATACGTTGTTAGGTCTACACATTCCTACACTTGTTACGCCAAATCAGTTGATAGGAGAACCCAATGATTAAAGACTCCCCAATTGTTGAAGATATCCGTCGAATCAGGAGCGCTCTCTCGGAGCAATTCGACCATGATGTGGATAAATATATCGACTACTTGAAAAGCAAGAGTGAGTCATCGAATCAAGCGGATATTGCAGACCCGCCACCGGATTCGTCACCCGACGCAACGAACCGCAACCGCCGCGAGGACTAGCTAATAGGCGTTAGGTTCGTTGCAACATCCGTCCGGTACGCTTTGACGGCGGGGACAACCCCGGCAATTGTACCTAAGAGAATTACACAAACTGGCGCTATTACGAATACGGGATGAAGTTTTAACAGGTCCAATACGATGCCAGTTTGTGCACGAACAATCGCCGAGGCCGCCGTGAAGATTGCGCCGTAGACAATGAATCCCATGATGACGCCCAGTGCGGCGATGGAGGCGGCTTCCAACACAATTACAGCAAACACCGTCTTACGGCGCGCGCCGAGTGACCGCAAAATGGCAAACTCACGCCGCCGCTCGTTGATTGAGTTATAGATACTTGCCAGAATCGAACCTCCCGCCACCACAATGACGAGATAGGAAACCAGCGCCAGAATCTGATTCATCCAACCAATCTTATCAAACAGCCTCGCCATCACCGCTCCTATGGGCCATGCCAGTGTTGCCACTTTGCCCTGTTTGTTTATAGTCGCGTCCATAATGAAGCCGATCTGCGGATTTCGAAACTTCAGCATTACGGCGCTGACCTCTTTGTGTTCGTCGGGAATCTCTTGTCCGGGTTGAGCGACATAGTCCTCTCCATCTCCTCGCAACACATGCCCTTCCATTCGATAAATCCCTTCTATCGGAATCCAGATGACGCGATCGGATGGTGAGTTGGTCGGTTCAAGCACCCCAACCACGGTATATTGCTCGTCGTGCCGCATCGACTCGTCAAATACCAACCCGTGGTAGGGGGTGAAGTTGTCGCCTAGCCGCAAGCCCAACTTCCTCGCGGCATAATTTCCCAGGACCGCTTCTTGCCGAGTCGGGTCGAAAAAACGCCCACCTCCTTGTGCCTGAAACCGAACGCCGTCACGGTACTCAAACTTCGTGAACAACGTCCCCGTCGTGCCGACAATGCGGAAACCGTGAAAGTTGTCTCCGAGCGCGTAAGGCACGGCGAGTTCGACGCGCGGGTCGTCTTTCATCGTCTGATACATCGCCCACGGGATATTTCCGGGTGAGGTTTCGAGATGAAAGACGGTGTTCAGCACCAACTGCAACGGACTGCCGCGCGCTCCGAGTACCGCATCAAAGCCGATCCGACCGCCGGTGAACGCGGCTACGGATTGTGATTTGATGCCGATGACCGCCATGACAAGCCCGGTGCCGAGGGCTATCGACAGCGTAGTGATGAGTGTCGATAGCGCGTGTTGTCGAAGACTGCGCCGAACGATAAATAGCAAGCTTATGCGCTTTTTCATTCTTCAGTATGAAATGGGGGTTGCGAGATGTTTAGTTCAATGCCATCGTCCGTCAAAACATGCTACATCTTCGCGCTTCATACAAAATTTGGCAGTTGTACTATACACAACTCATATTGCAGTCTAAAGGCAAGTAACGATTAGTCGATCTCGAAACGAAAAAAACGGAGACGGTCGATCAGCTAATCAAAGATTGGTACGGCAAACTAGCTGTAAGAGCGAGTCTCGCTCACGACAGGAAATCGCGATCGGGAGATCGCTCCTACAGAAGACGTGTAACAATTTATGCCCGATTCACTTGTGCGAAATCGGTTGCTTCCTCAAACTGTCCCAAGATTTCCTCATCGTGGCTAACAGTGAGCAACCCGGCGTTGTTTTCGGCACAAATCTCGCGGATAAGCGCTATGGCTTCGTTAGCGTGATGACGATCCAGATTTCCTGTCGGCTCATCGGCAAGCACCAGGTGTGGTCGGTTGGCGACGGCGCGGGCAACCGCGACACGTTGCTGCTGCCCGACGGATAACTGCGATGGTCGATATCCCATCCGGTCCCCAAGCCCCACCCGCTCCAGCAGATGCTGCGCGAATCCTGCATCAATTCCCTTCCCAAACATCATTCCGAGCATGACGTTTTCCAACGCGGTGTAACCGGCGAACAGATTAAAGGTTTGGAAGATGTAGCCGATGTGGATGGCACGCAACCTGTCACGCCCGGACTCGGAGAGGGCGGTCATTTCCTCGTCGGCAATAATGATGCGTCCACTATCGGCACCCAGAATACCGGCGATGAGATTGAGAAATGTCGTCTTCCCAACCCCGCTGGTACCCCTGAGCGCAATCTGCGACCCTTCCTCCATCTCGAAATGGGGAATGTCAATAATGTGTGTTTGTGATCCTTCGGGCGAAACGTAAGCCTTTTGAAGGTCAGTGATTGTCAAGAGCGGCATAACAACCCGTGATCAGTTGTCAACGGTTTCGCAGGGCTGACAGGTACGGCAAAGGTGACGATTGACGAGGTGGGCGCCCATAAGCAGGAGGCCACCAAGAACCGTGAAGACGACTTCGGCGTTTTCCGAAACGCCCAATCGCGCGATAACGATGAGCATCAAGGCGCCGCCCAGTATCAAAAACACACGCCGTTTTCGATGGCTTCGAAAGCCCCATGTGAGACTGCCTACCGCGATTGCGCCGGCTGAAGCAACCATCACTAGTTCGGTGGACTCTGCCAGAATGAATCCAAGTCCCATGAGCGGCAGCACAGTTATCAACAAGGGGGCAGCCATGCAGTGGGCGGCACAAGCAAACGAGAGGCATGCACCGATGTTATCTATAGTCGAATGACTCAGATGTCCCTTCATTTTTTCTCCCTGTGTTACGCAGTTTTGTCGACTGCGTTGTATTCGGCATGTCTTAAGGATGCGCAAAACGTAAAGATGAACCGCTATCACGTCCTGCGCATCCGGATTATTGCCTTTGGCTCATGTCAAAAGAAAGTGCAAAGAGGGTTTGAGAAACCAAGTTTTCAAGAAAAAACTCGGTTTCTAGCACATATTCTTAACATGAGCGTTGCCCTTTATGGGCTTACCGTCACCGGAATCGGCAGCGCCGCCGTGAAGTCGGCATGGCCCCCGTGCAACAGTTGGAGTTTGATTCCGGTTTGTCCGGCTCGAAGTCCTATTACCTCAAAGGTGAGTTCTTCATCGTGGTGCTCTTCTTCGCCTTCGTCCTCGTCTTCGTGATCTTCGGGAAGGTGAATTTCAATAATCGACGAATCGTACTCGGAAAGCGCCAAGCCGAATCCCTCGTCCTCATCATGGCCTTGGTCATCATCTTCCTCCTCGCCGTGGTCATCCTCGCCTACCAGAGCCTCAAAGGATATTTCATTGCTATCGTGATCTATGAACACGACGTGGACATCAAGTTCATCTCCGACCTTCAGGGAGATTCCGCCGGTTTCCGTCCCCTGGAATTGACGGTAGATCTCCTCGTCGTCAACCATGAGAATAAAACCATCGGCATCGGCGTGTATTATCTCGTCATCCTCGCCCTCTCCGCACGCGATTAGTAGCACGAAAAGAGCAAGTAGCAATACAGGTAGCATAAAAAGCTGCTTAATCATGTTTTCCTCCGGATAGAAATAGATTCTTTTCCCGGCTTAAAGACTGAAGTGAAAGTAGATGCAGTCAGACTATCATTAAGACAACCTAACATTTACCGGGAGATAGGTAGAATTAACTTGGGAAAATTCCAAAATTCAGATAATACTGGTGGATTAAGCGGCGGAGGCTGGCGGGGCACGGCTACGGACATTGCTAACAACACCCTTGCACATAAAAGCCGGGACGTATAGGAAATGTACTGGAGTGCAATCCTCGACATTTTGAAACTCTTGAGCGCGGAGCGAAATGCCGATGTGATTCGCAATGAAAAAACAGGTGGAACAATCGTGCGATTCGGAATGGTCGTGCTCGTGATCGTGCACGATTCCGGCAAGGGCAACCGTTATCAGATAATAACAGATACCCGACGCAATCACACAGCCGGTAAGATTGATGTAGATTCGATTGTTCCGCAATGCCGTTTACCCGATAAGTAATGCACTGTTTCAGAATTAGGTATATTATTCTAGCACCAACAGACAAGCTTTGTCCAATTTATTGGATAGGGCTCACGCAACGCATTCATGGGTCCCCTGAAAAGGGGATTTAGGGGTTTAATATCAAAAACCTACCCTGTGTGCCAGATTTACGTAAGTTTTGTTATGTTATAACATAAATAATACAGAAGTCAAGTCAAAAATGGAATCTTCTAGGGCCATTTAATTCTCCCGTAACTTCGATCTCCCGGTCGAGGCTACGGCGGGGCAAGATGCCCTCCTACATGGAAATTCAAGGCAGTTACTTGCTGAAAGAATTATTCCGATAGGGATAATGGCACGCTCTCAAGTAACACTCGACATTGCACTCCTCTGGAGTGCAGACGCGGTGAGGAATCGCGCGTTCTATTGACATCTCACTCCTCTGGAGTGAAAACCAAACCACGAAGGAACACTTTTCACGACTAGTCATAGAGCGAAAAAGGAGTGTTACTTGCTGAAAAAATTATTCGGAAAGGGATAATGGCACGCCGAAAACCTGCTAACAGAAATTGGCAAAAATCCGAAAACAGTGGTTGTCTCTTTTCGGAAAGATTGATGCTTGTCAAAACTGCAAAAGGTAACACATTTTAATTGATTGCGTAAGTCCTATTGGTACCAGAATTCGGACGATCCAAAGAATGAGATTGCGGTTTACGGGTAGTGGGAAAAATCCATCCGACAACCCTCTCAGGATTAGATTTGATTACCTTTGATGGCAGGTTTGAGTGCCTTGACAATCGGATGGCAATCGCTTATGCTAAATGCTATAGAATTCTATTACACGAAAGGACGGTACTGTATCGTGTATCGCCTGATTTCTGTTTTGATGTTCGTTTGTATGTTTGCAATCGTCAGTTTTTCGGTGCCAGAGGACAGCTATGCTGGTGAAGACGCCTCCGAAGAATCTCGCATTCCGGGCTGGTTCCGAGTTGACACCGACGCTTTGGGAACGCATTTCCTGATTGGGGCAACCCATTCGGTAGGCGGCGTCGCGGTTGAGTCAAATATCTTCATTGACGATACTCTCGGAGAGTTTGACCTCGGTGTTTCCATACCCGCAGTCAAAAGCGATAGTTTCAGCCTCACACTATTACCCATGCTTGGCCTCGGGTTTGACTACAAAGCGCCGGATGGACCTTCCGCCGTCTTTCCACACCTGTTTGTGTTTCTAGCTGCGGGCAAATTCTTCTTCAAGTCGTGGACGATAGGAACGCTCTATTCCGTATTCGATGATGAAAGGGACAACGAAGTCTACACACGCAATTACCTCACCTATTCCCTTAACAGGACTGTCGCGGTCGGACCGCAGTTTGAAACCGTCGTGGGATTAGGCGATGAGAGCATAGTATTCAGTCAGATTTTCGGTGCGCGGATCAATATCGGATACGGCGAAAATAACACTCTCGGAATCCTTGCCGGCTATGACACCAAGAAAACGGATGAGCAATCCGGGTTAACGGGACGGTTGAGTTTTACCCGCAGATGGTAGTGTAATCCGTTCTCTTGATTTCCACGCCAGAGCAAACGGGAAGAAGCAGAATCCTGATGAAAGAACTCTTTTCAATCTCGACACTATTTTGCAATCACCATCCGCCGCATCCCATCAAAGGTTGGAGTGGACAATTGATAGAAGTAGATTCCGCTTGAAACCCCCTCGCCCCGGCTATTGCGGCCACCCCAATAGGCGGCACGATCTGGCGTAGAATACTCACCCGCAACTTTCTCACCCAGATCTAACCGCCGCATCAGTTGCCCTTGAACATCGTAGATGTGAAGCGAAACCTCGGCGTCGGCGCCCAACCGGTACGGAATCCAAGTCTCCGGGTTAAACGGATTGGGAAAGTTTTGCAGCAAAGCTGTCCTCTTGACTCGAGCCAGTGTCGTAACCTTCAATCCAAACGGATCCACGGCAAACGGCGGGGTACCGAAATGCTCAATACTGCTGTAGACGTACGCGGCATGGCCATCACCGTTGGGCTTTCCGTCGTGGTTCAGAAATGGCCCACTATGGGAGGCGACGGCAACAGCGTTCTCGCTCATGGAGATTTCCGTGCCAAAGTGTATATCTTTGGCGCCATCCTCCGGTTCGACAGTAGCTTTTTGTTCCCACACCCTGTCGGTGCGAACGAAAGAGAAAGCAGCCCCCGAACCTCTCGCCGGATCGTCATACCCGGGCGCTCCTACGATAACAATACCGCCGGTGGTGGCGACGCCATATCCAAATTTCAGGTTTTTCTTTAATTTTTCAGGCACGAGTTTGGCTTGGAATTTCCACGATGCTCCGTCGAGCGCAAAAACATAGGCGGCTCCCGAATCCGTGCCGCCTTCAGAGTCACGAAACGGCGCTCCCACCACTAAGGTCTTTCCGCCCATGCTGACGGAACTTCCGAACCGGTCCGCTTTCGCGGCATCGGCGGCCACCAGTTTGGCTTGTTCTGTCCACTGATCCCCCTTACGCACGAAAACGTAAGCCGCACCCGCAAACCTCGTGCCGCTATGGGTGTGTCCGTGCGCACCAACCACGGCGGTGTTTCCATGAATGAATACAGATTCGCCAAAGGTGTCTCCTCCCGCCAGATCCGACCCAACCAGCTTCGCCTGCTTCCTCCACGCCACTCCCTCTCGGAAGAATATGTATGCGGATCCGGAGTCTCTACCCGCGTCATCGTCCCTTGGGACACCGACAATGGCAGTGTTCCTGTCAATCGCAACCGAATATCCGAAATTGTCCGCATTAGTAGGATCATTCGCCCCCAGTTTCGCCCGCTGATCCCAGTTTTTTCCCTTCCGCACAAAGACAAAGGCTGAACCCGAGTTTTCTGCTCCGGCATCGTCATGAGGAACGCCGATGATCAGGCTGTCGCCGCTTGCGGCGACCGACCATCCGACACTGCCCCCAGGTCGAGGGGCTAGTTCCGCTTGTTTATCCCAGTTTTTTCCATCGAATGCAAAGACTGTCGCAATGTTTTGAGAAACTGATCCCACAATCACAGTGTTTTCGCTGATAGCAACGGACAGTCGATCTCCGATGTCGTTGTCTTCGTCGGCAACCAGCTTGATTGCTTTTTGCGCCAGGGCGGTGTGTGTGAAGGTCCCCATTCCGAAGCCAAGGATTAGACCAATCAATATCAATTTAACGTGATTCACGGAAATCTCCTATTAGGTGTTTGTCAATATTTGGAAGATGCAGCGAATGTATGTTTTTGACCGCGAATAATTGGATGTATGGTGAGAAATCTGTGATTGCCCTCGATTCAATGGTAGGTTGCTACCATCCGGGTAGGATTCATCTTCCAGCAGCGGCAATCTGTGCGCGGCGGGCAAGGGGATCTCTATGGGAACTCTATCGCCTTCTCTCTTCGTTCGGTTGATTCCCGTCCACCGTACCGACAGTGTGTTTCGAAAAATTCCTTTACTATTTCATACTATTTCACGATCGACATTCTCCGGGTGGCTTGGAACGAGCCGGCCCGCAATGTGTAATAATGGACGCCGCTCGACACCGTCTCCCCGAATAGGTTTCTACCGTCCCAATAGGCGGCTGCTTCTCGTGTCAGATAATCACCCGATCGCTGTATCCCGATATCCAAATCTCGCGTCAATCGTCCTTGAGCATCGTAGATGCGGATTCTGACATTGGCGTCGTTCGCCAAGCGGTACGGCAGCCAGGTTTCCGGGTTAAACGGATTGGGGAAGTTTTGAAACAGCGCCGTGCGCTTGACGTGTCCCAGCGTTGTGGCGCTCAAATCGGAAGCCTCGACGGCGTACGGCGGGGTGTCGAAATCTTTCACGCTATCGTACACGTACACCGCAACACCGTGGGCTGATTCGGGTCCGGCATTGCCCGCGTTATGCGAGGAAATTACGACGGTGTTCCCGCTCATCGAGACCGACTCCCCGTAGTTGATTTTTTGCTCCGCATCGTTAGGCAGGTTCTTTTCTCGTTCCTCCCAGCGACCGTTAACCCGCACGAAGGCATAGGCGGCTCCCGACCCGGGAGCGCCTTCCTCTCGAGTTTTGGCGCCAACGATGGCGATACTGCCGCTAACGGCAACATCGGACCCAAACTGATCGGCTTTTTTTGCGTCCTTGGGACCGAATTTTGCCTGTTGCCGCCATCCCGCACCGTCGCGGACGAACACGTAGGCGGCGCCAGAATCTTTTCCACGGTCAGAATCCGCTAACGGTGCCCCAACGATGATGGTGTTTCCGCCCATCGCCAGCGAACCCCCGAAATTGTCGCTCTTGGCAGCGTCGTCGGCTACGAGTTTGGCCTTTTGTATCCAGGTGTCCCCGTTCCGTTCAAATACGTAAGCCGCGCCGGTAAACCTAACCCCGCTATGCGTATGTTTCGGCGCCCCGACGACGACGGTGTTCCTATACACAAGAACGGCTGTCCCGAATGCGTCCGAGCGTTGTAGATCCGCAGGAGCGAGTTTAACCTGCTGTTTCCAAGCGGTCCCGTCCCGGACGAAGATATATGCCGAACCGGAGCCGCTGCCGGCGTCATCATCGCCGGGCGACCCTATGACGGTGACGTCCCCTTCAATGGATACAGCATCTCCAAAACTGTCATTCGGCGCCACATCCGCGGCGACCAGCTTCGCCTGTTCGTTCCATTGATTGCGGTTGCGGGCAAAAATAAATGCGGCTCCGGCGAGCGACTCATCGGCTCCTGCCCTTGACGCTCCGATGACTGCATAATTGGGGCTGGCCAACTCATGAGGTCCGGTTAGATCGACCGCCACTCCGAAAGAGGGAATGGCTCTATTCATGTTTCCATGGACGGGCTTCACGGTAAGTTCAGCCTGCTCTTTCCACTTTGAGCCTCTCCCGACATAGATCCTTGCCATACCGAAACCCGCAGGTGCACCTACGATTATGGTGTCGCCGTTGACATCAGACGTTAGACGGCCATTTCTTGTCCCCTCCTCAACGACAACCAGCTTGAATCCGGCGGCATTACCTATGGATGCAACCAAGACGAAGGATATCAGGCAAATGAGGATGGATTGCAACATTTTTGTCATGCTGATAATCCTCCTATGTTGACACACGTTTTGAATAGCAGGCCGTTGATGGTCAGGAATAATCCATCCGGGCCGAGCAGGCAGGGAGCGTGCGGTGCAGTCCAATTTTCGGGTTCCCCGGATTCTTTATAGGATTTATGCAGACTGATGTCTGCTAATCTCTATCTCCCGGGACCTACTATTGTGCTCAATGGTCACTCGCTCGATCTATTTCGCAATGAGCATTCTTCGCGTGGCGCGAAATGTGTCCGCCTGTAAGCTGAAAAAATAGACGCCGCTTGAAACAGTTTGTCCGACCTCGTCTCGACCATCCCAATAGGCGGCGGCGTCTCGGCTTAGATAATCTCCCGCCTTTTGCACACCGAGATCGAGTTCTCTTATCTGCTGCCCTCGGACATTGTATATGCGGAAGTTCACGGGAGCGTCAGCCGCCAATCGATATGGCAGCCAAGTTTCGGGGTTGAAGGGATTGGGGAAATTTTGAAGCAGTGCCGTACGCCTAACCTTTCCAAAGGTTGTCACCGCCAAACCGAACGGCTCGACCGAGTAGGGGATTGTGTCAAAATCATCTACGGCGCTATAAATATGTACTGCTGCGCCTTTGCCCCATTCGGGTCCATCGTTCGGTGCATTATGAGCGGATACAATGACAGTGTTGTTGCTTATGGCGACCCAAGCGCCATAGTTGATTTTCTGCCCGGGGTCATTGGGGGCGACTTTTTGTTTTTGCTCCCATACCCCGTTCGTACGCACAAATGAGTACGCGGCTCCCGAACCCGGTTCTTTTTCGTCGCGAGTTTTAGCGCCCACGATGATATTGTGTCCTTCAATAGCAACACTAAAACCGAACTGATCGGCTTTCTTCGAATCGGTGGAATTTAGTTTCGCCTCCTGTTTCCAACCGCCGCCGTCGCGAACGAAAACATAGGCGGCGCCGGCATCTTTTCCTCTTGCCGTGTCAGCCAATGGAGCACCTACAACTACCGTCTCTCCGCTTATGGCGATTGAAGTACCGAAACCGTCGCTCTTATCCGCGTCTACAGCGCTGAGCGTACCGTCTTCCACCCACCTCTCACCGTCGCGCCGAAACACGAAGGCGACGCCGGTGAATCTGACGTTGTTATACGTTTGTTTGGGCGCTCCGACGATGATCGTATCCATCTGTACCAAGACAGAGGTTCCGAGGGCGGCTGATCTGTCCAAGTCCTTGGGTACGAGTTTCGCGGTTTCCCTCCATTTCAAACCTCTATATTCAAATACATAGGCCGAGCCCGATCCGCTCCCCGCATCGTCGTCGCCGGGTGCCCCAACGACTGCTATGTTTCTGTCGGCAGCCACCGCCCAGCCGAAATTGTCTTGTTCGGCGGTGTCTTTCCCGATAAGTTTCTCTTGCTGCTTCCATGTGTTACGATTGCGCTCAAAGACATAGGCTGAGCCGGATAAATCTCCCTTCTCATGATCCCTTGCCGCTCCGATAACCGCGATATCGGCACTAGCAAATTCATGGGGGGCGGTGAGGGCGACCGACCATCCGAATCCGGGGACGCCTTTGTTTTTGTCTCCGCCCCCTACCAATGCGGCGAGTTCTGCCTGCTCCTTCCATCTTTTTCCGCCGCCAACATAGATTTTCGCTAAACCAAACCCCTCGTGCACCCCGACAATCAGGGTATCACCGATAATGTCCGCGGTCATGTGGCTGTTTCTCGTGCCATCCACGGCAGCGATAAGTTTGAATTCGCCAGCATGACAAACCCCTGCCAACAACGCCGCAATCGCCAGACCGGCACTTACACATCTTAGAGTTTTTTTCATGACAATCTCCTCCTGATTTCAGAGCAACATCGCTGGTAAGAAAATCAGCGCCTTATTCTAAATCTTACACAAGTTGGCGTTTTCATTAAGAGCCTGTTTGAAAAGTACGATTTGCGAGTAGCGCACTAAAAAATCTGCAGAATAGTGCTAGAAAGAAACCAAGTTTTCAAGAAAAAACTCGGTTTCGACACGCATGATTCTGCTCGAAATGACTTTTCAAACAGGTTCTACGAAAAGAACACGCATGTAGAGTGATTCGTAATGCGTAAAACGTAAAAAAACCGTTTGCTTGTCGCGGGGAATCGAACCGACAAGGAAAGGACTCTTTATCGCACAGGGAGTCCTTCCGCAGTCGCTAATTTTCCCTTCGTTTGCTCCCTATTCAATCATTAGATCTATTTCAAAATGAGCATTCGCCGCGTCGCGCGAAATGCGTCCGCCTGCATGGCGTAGAAATAAACTCCGCTGGATACGGTCTGTCCGATCTGGTCTCGACCGTCCCAATAGACTGCGGTATCCCGGTTCAAATAGGATCCCGCTTTCTGTACCCCAACATTCAACTCACGTATCAGTTGTCCTTGAACGTCATAGATGTGAAAGGCTACCGGGGAATCAGCCGCCAACCGGTAGGGCATCCATGTTTCCGGATTAAACGGATTGGGGAAATTCTGAAACAGCGCGGAACGCTTAATCCCGCCAATGGTGGTCACCGCCAATCCAAACGGTTCAACCGCAAATGGCGGTGTCCCGAAGTCATCCACGCTATTGTAAACATAGCCAGCCGTGCCGTTGCCCCAACCTGCGCCATCGTTGGTGTCGTTATGCGCCGAGACGACGACGGTGTTTCCACTCATAGCCACCCAGGTACCGAAATTGAGTTTTTGCCTTTCGTCGTCAAGGACAATCTTCTTCACGCTTTCCCAAGCCCCAATGACTCGCACAAAGGAGTAGGCGGCACCTGATGCCGGCGCGCGCTCATCACGCAGCGGCGCACCAACGACAGCGGCGCTGCCCGTAGTAGCAACTCCGAATCCGAACTGATCGCCGGGGCGCGAGTTCGCGCTAGTTAGTTTCGCCTGCTGTTTCCACCTGTTTCCATCTCGGACAAATACATAGGCGGCACCGGCATCTTTTCCTTTTTCAGTGTCGTTTAAGGGCGAACCGACAATAATGGTTTCTCCAGCCATGTCGACAGAGTGACCGAACCGGTCCGCTTTGCCGGCATCATTGGCTGTCAGCTTAGCCTGCTGCTTCCATGTGTCCCCGCTGCGCACAAAGACGTACGCGGCACCGGCAAACCTGACTCCGCCATGAGTGTGCCCCGGCGCCCCAACGACGACGGTGTTCCCTCGAATGGCAGAACACTCACCAAATGCGTCCAACCCACCCAAATCTTTCGGAACGATCGTTGCAGTCCGCTTCCATTCGTCTCCATCGCGCTCAAAGATGTAGCCTGCTCCCCCGTTCTTGGCTGCACCGTCTTCTCCCGGCGCGCCGATGAATATAGTGCTTCTTTCGACCGAGACGGAGGAACCGAACTGATCGTCTTCTTTCGGACTTGGAGCGATAATCTTGGTCTGTTGTTTCCAAGCGCCCCGGATAGGGGCAAAGATATAAACGGCGCCGAAGCCTTGAGGTCCGAAAATCCCCTGGTCGTTATCACCGCCATGGAGGTCCTTGGGCGCTCCAATGACGGCGAATGTCGGACTGGCGAGCTCATGGGGCGCCGAGAGGGCAACCGACCACGCAAATGCCGGCACAGCCGGATCTCGTTGGTTGGCGTCTTTCGCGATAAGTGTCCCTTCCAACTTCCATTTCTCGCCCCGGCCCGTATAGAGATTCGCAAGACCTGCTCCGCGCGCGCCGATGATAATCGAGTCACCGATAACGTCAGCGGTCAGATGATTGTTGTTCGTGCCTTGCTCGACACCGATCAGCTTGACTTCCTTACCCGCCGCGTAACCCGTCGCTATGTACAGGAGACCCAGCAACAGGCTGATGACACTAAAGCGGACGACTTTCATGATTGCCTCCTAATCATTGAGAGCAAATGCTTCGATTGGCCTCGGCTGAAGCAGCACGGGCAGCATTTCAGGGGTTAATTCATTATCCAAACGGGTTGGTTTATCCCCGTGCTACTTCAGAACGAGCATTCGTCGTGTGGTTTGAAATGCGCCAGCCTGCAAGGTGTAAAAATAGACGCCGCTCGAGACAGTTTCTCCAAGTTGGTCTTTTCCATCCCAATGAGCGGCGGTGTCTCGGGTCAGATAGCTTCCGGCTTTTTGATCCCCGAGGTTGAGGTACCGGAGCAATTGTCCCTGAAGATTGAAAATCTGGATCGATACCGGGACATCCGATGCCAAGCGATACGGCATCCAGGTTTCCGGATTGAACGGGTTGGGAAAATTTTGAAGCAGCGCTGTTCGTTTCACACTTCCCAGCGTTGTCAAGTTTAACCCAAACGGTTCCACGGCGAAGGGTAAAACGCCGAAATCATCCACACTATTGTAGACGTATGCCGCAGTGCCAATCCCTTTCTCCGCCCCGCCTTCGTTCGGTGCGGCATAAGACGAAACGATGACCATGTTGCCGCTCATGGCGACCCAAAGCCCGTAATTGATTTTTTGTCCCGCGTCGTCAGGCGTAATCTTCTCCTTCTCTTCCCATTTCCCGTCAACGCTAACAAAGGAATAGGCGGCACCCGAGCCCGGAGCGCCTTCAGGTCTAAACGGAGCGCCAACGATGGCGCTCTTGCCGGTGGTCGCAACACCCGTACCGAATCGATCCCCGGCTTTCGTGTCTCGTGAAACCAATTTTGCCTGCTGTTTCCATCTGTCGCCGTTGCGAACGAAGATGTAGGCCGCTCCGGCATCTCTGCCACGCTCGGTGTCGTGCAGAGGGGCTCCAACAACCACCGTGTTGAAGGTGAGAGAAATATTACTCCCGAATTGCGACGCCTTGCCGGGATCTTCGGCAGTGAGTTTAGCTTGTTGTTTCCATTTGCCGCCCTCACGCACGTAGATATAGACGGCGCCGGCGAATCTTACTCCGCTATGCGTATGCCCCGGGGCTCCGACAGCAAGGGTGTTCTCATCTATAGATACCGCTTCTCCGAATGCATCCGACCCGGCCAGATCGTCGGGAACAATCTTTGCTTGCGGTTTCCACGTGGTCCCGTCAAGCACATAGACGAAGACAGATCCCGAGTTCTTGCCGTTATCGTCATCTTTCGACGATCCTACGACGGCTGTGGTCCGGTAGATGGAAACAGACTCGCCGAACCGGTCTTCATCCGCCGGATCCGGGGCAAAAAGTCTGATTTGCTCTTTCCAGGTCTTTCCACTGCGGCGAAAGATATAGGCGGCGCCAAATCCTTGGGGACCGTCCAGCCCTTTGAGGTTGTCTCCCCCATGCAAGTGTTTTGGCGCCCCGATTATTGCGAAGTTCGGGGTGGCAAACTCGTGCGGCGCCCCGATAGCGACTGAATGGGCGTAGCCGGGAACAAACGGATCTCTAGCATTATGGTCGCGGGCTTGCAGGTCCTCCTGCTTTTTCCAGACTTTGCCGTCATTGACGTAAATTGTGGCGGTTCCTGCGCCGCGTGACGCGATAATGACGGTGTCCCCGATTATGTCCGCGGTCAAATGCGTGTGATTGTTTCCTTCTTCGGCACCGATAAGCTTGACCTCCTTTTTTGCCAGCGCGGTATGGTTTACGGTTGCCGATACCATGCCCAGCGCGAGGCTGATGAGGATGAATCGTATCGCTTTTTCCATGGCATGTTCCTTTCGATGATTTCTGATTAAAGACTGCTCAGAAATAGTATTTTTTCATAACTCTCGTGGCCGACACCGGTTCTGACCGCGCCTACCGAAAGTTTGGGTTACTTCAAGATTAGCATGCGACGGGTGGCTTCGTAAGATCCGGCTTCCAGCGTGTAGAAATAGACGCCGCTGGACACCGTTTCTCCGAACCGGTTTCTGCCATCCCAATAGGCGGCGGTGTCTCGTGTCAGATAACTGCCCGCTTTCCGTTCACCGAGATTCAGTTCCCGCAGTAGTATGCCTTGGGCGTTGTAAATCTCAATGGACACGGGAACATCCGACGCCAGATGATACGGCAACCACGTTTCGGGATTAAACGGATTGGGGAAATTCTGAAGCAGCGCTGTTCGTTTTACCCTCCCCAGCGTCGTTAGGCTCATGCCGGACGATTCGACAGCGTAGGGCAAAACGCCAAAATCATCAACGCTATTGTAGACGTAAGCCGCGGTTCCAATTCCCTTTTCCGCGCCGCCTTCATTCGGTGCCGCATAAGACGAAACAATGACCATGTTACCGCTCATGGCTACCCAAAGCCCGTAATTGATTTTCTGTCCCGCATCGTCGGGAGTGATTTTCTCCTTCTCTTCCCATTTCCCGTCAAGGCTTACAAAGGAATAGGCGGCACCCGATCCCGGAGCGCCTTCAGGTCTAAACGGAGCGCCAACGATGGCGCTTTTGCCGGTCGTGGCAACACCCGTACCGAATCGATCCGCGGCTTTGGTGTCTTTGGCAGTCAGTCGCGCCTGTTGTGTCCATCTGCCACCATTGCGCACGAAGATATAAGCTGCTCCGGCATCCTTGCCGCGCTCGGTATCGTGCAGCGGAGCTCCTACGACTACCGTGTTGAAGGTGAGCGATATACAACTCCCGAACTGAGCAGACTTCCCGGGGTCCTCGGCGGTTAGTTTAGCCTGCTGTCCCCATTAGCCGTCCTCGCGCACATAAACATAGACGGCGCCGGCAAATCTCACGCCGCTATGCGTGTGCCCCGGCGCTCCGATGGCAAGGGTGTTTTCATCCAGCGACACCGCCTCTCCAAAAGCATCCGACCCAACGAGATCATCGGGAACTATTTTTGCTTGCGGTTTCCACGATTCACCATCGAACGCATAAACGAAGACGGAACCGGAGTTTTTGCCGTTATCGTCGTCTTTTGACGCTCCAACCACGGCGGTGCTTCGGTAAATGGCAACCGCCTCGCCGAACCGGTCGTCGAGCATCGGGTCCGGCGCAGTGAGTTTTATCTGCTGTTTCCAGTTTTTTCCGCTGCGGCGGAAGATATAGGCGACGCCGTATCCCCCTTTGCCGGCAAGGGCCTGATCGCCCCCGTGCAGGTGCCGCGGCGCGCCGATTATGGCGAAGTTCGCGGCGGCGAACTCGTGCGGCGCACCGATAGCGACCGAATGGCTGTATGATGGCGTAGCTGCCCTGGCAGCATTGGGATCGCTGGCAAGCAGGTCCTGCTGTTTTTTCCAATTTTTTCCGTCATTGACATAGATGGTGGCGACACCCGCTCCGCGCGCCCCCATAATTACGGAGTCGCCTATTATGTCAGAAGTCAAATGTTCGTTGTTGTTGCCTTCCTCTACACCGATAAGCTTGATTTCCTTTTTTGCCAGGGCGGTGTGATTCACGGTTACCGATGCTATACCGATCGCAAGCGTGATGAGGATAAATCGTATCGTTTTTTCCATGGCACGCTCCTTTCAACGTTATTTGAATATTTGATAGAAATAGGTTGATTTCATAGATTTTCCGGTACGCGCTGTTTGTAAGGGGCGACTTTCTGGTGCGGTTAGAAACCGCACCAACCAAGTGTTAGGATTACTTCAATATTAGCATTCGTCGAGTGGCTTCGTAAGAACCGGCTTCGATGGTGTAGAAATAGACGCCACTGGACACGGTTTCCCCAACTTGGTTTTTACCATCCCAATAGGCGGCGGTTTCGCGCGTCAGGTAGTCTGCCGCCTTTTGTGCGCCGAGATCCAGTTCCCGCATCAACTGGCCTCCGGCATTGTAAATTCGGAAGGTCACCGGCGAGTCGGAGGCAAGGCGATACGGCAGCCACGTTTCCGGGTTAAACGGATTCGGGTAATTCTGAAACAGCGCCGTACGTTTTACATTGCCTAGAGAGGTAATTCTCAATCCGGCTGGATTAACGGAGAAGGGCGGTGTGTCAAAGTCATTTATGCTGCTATAGACATGCACCGCCGTGCCTAAGCCAAATCCGGGGCCATCATTGCCTTTGTTGTGAGACGCGACAACGACAGTATTGCCGTTTATGGCAACTGAACCACCGAAATTGATTTTTTGTTCTTGGTCATCGGGCAGAACCTTTTTCTTCTCTTCCCAGCGTCCATCGGTACGCACAAAGGAATAGGCTGCCCCCGCGGCGGGCGCGCGTTCGCTGCGCCCCTTGGCTCCGACGATGATGATATTCCCGTTGGTGTCGACGTCAAACCCGAACTGGTCGTTCTTGTCTCCGGATTTGGGCGTCAGCTTCGTCTGCAATTTCCATCGATCCCCGTCTTGCGCGAACACATACACGGCGCCCGCATCCTTACCCGCGGTTGTGTCATGCGATGGTGCGCCGATGACTACGGTCCCACTGCCAATAGCGACGGAGGATCCGAAGCGGTCGGCTTTCGCACCATCGTTGGCGACGAGTTTGGCTTGTTGACGCCAGGTGTCCCCTTCGCGAACGTAGATATACGCAGCGCCGGCAAATCTGACACCGCCGGGCGTGTGCCCCGGCGCACCGATCACGGCTGTGCGTTCGCGGATGTCGACGGACTCACCGAAAGCGTCGGAACCGCCAAGGTCGTCGGCGACTATCTTGGTTTGTAGACGCCAATCTTCACCTTCGCGTACATAGAGGTAGGCAGAGCCCTCGTTTTTCTTGTTGTCATCGTCTTTCGACACACCGACAATTGCCGAGGTTCGGAATATGGCAACAGATTCGCCGAACCGATCGTCATCCATCGGGTCGTCTGCAACCAACTTCACCTGTTGCCGCCAATCGTTTCCGGTGCGGCGGAAAATGTAGGCGGCGCCTTTCTCTCCCGCAGCGAAGATGCCGGCAATGCCGCCGCCTTCATTGACCACTTCGCCCTTCTCGGGATGCGTGTCCGTCGGTGCGCCGACGATGGCGTAGTTCGCCGGCGCAATTTCGTGGACGCCCGTAAGGGAGACCGCCCATCCGAACGCGGGAATGCGCGCCTCTACATTTTCAACTCGTTCTTGGGCCGTGAGTTGCCATGTCTCTTTCCAATTCCCGCTTGCACTAGAGTAGATTTTCACGAAGCCGCCTCCGGAAGCGCCGATGGCGAGTGTATTCCCGCTGACATCGGCCGCCAGACGTTTGTTGTCAACCCCCTCTTCCATGCCTACGAGTTTATCGCCGCCGGCATAACACAGGGCAACGATACTAACTCCGAAGACCAGAGCGGCGAATTGAAACAGTATTGACTTGTTCATGATTCATCCTTTCTATACAATTGGCATTTGAGCAGTTGACATCAGAGTTCTTTCCGATCAGCGTTAGACGGCTAGCGGGAAAGAGACAAAACGAACTTTCCCAAAACTCAAAGTTTGACCCTTCCGCCCTATTTCAGAACCAGCATCCGGCGTGTGGCTTGAAATGCACCGGCTTGTATCGTATAAAAATACATTCCGCTGGAAACAACCTCGCCGAATTGATCTCTGCCGTCCCAATAGGCGGCGGATTCTTGTGTCCGATAGCTGCCGGCTTCTTGTATTCCGAAATTCAATTCTCGTACCAGTTTGCCTTGGACGTTGTAGATTCGAAGGTCTACCGGGGCGTCAACGGCTAGTCGATACGGCACCCACGTCTCAGGATTAAACGGGTTCGGATAGTTTTGGAACAGCGCCGTGCGTTTGACGCTTCCCAGCGTGGTCACTTTCAACTCAATCGGATCGACCCCGAAGGGAGGCGTGCCGAAACTTTCAATGCTGCTATAGACAAAGGCGGAGGAGCCGTCGCCGTGCGGCCAGCCACAGTCGTCGCACTTGGTTTTGTGATGGGAAGCGATAGCCACCGTATTCTCGTTTATGCCTACGGAAGCGCCGAAGTGAAGGTCCTTGGCTCCATTCTTGGGCACGACCTTCTCCTTCGCCTGCCAAGCACCGTCCACACGCGCATAGGCATAAGCGGCGCCCGAGCCGAATGCGTCTTCGTTTCGGATGGGCGCCCCGACAATCGCCACATTTCCATTGGTTGCTACGCTGGTTCCGAATTTGTCTCCTTTGCGCCCACCTTTCCCGGAAACTTTAGCGAGTTGTTTCCATGAGTTCCCATCACGCCCGAAAATGTAAGCGGCGCCCGCATCTTGTCCGCCCGCGGTATCTTTCAAAGGCGCACCGACGACTACCGTGTCCGCGGCGACGGCGACGGAAAACCCAAATCGGTCCGCCTTACCCGGATCGCTGGCAGCGAGTTTGGTTTTCTCCACCCATCTGTCTCCTTCGCGCTCATACACGTATGCCGCGCCGGCGAACTTCACGCCCTCATGCTCGGTTTGGGGTGCACCTATGATGGCGGTATTGCCAAGCAGCGCGACGGCTTCGCCGAATCCATCGGAACGTGCGGGATTTTTCGCCTTTAGTTTTGCCTGCTGGTTCCAGCGCGCGCCTTGGCGAACAAATACATAAACCGCCCCTGAATTGGCTGCACCTTCGTCATCTTTGGGCGCGCCGATAAGGGCGGTGTCCCCGTTAACTGATACGGCGTGTCCGAAATTGTCGCCATCCTTCCCGTCTTTGGCGCGGATTCTCGACTGAATGTTCCAATCCCTTCCACTGAGCGCAAAAACATGAGCCTCACCGACCCCGTTGTGGAATGGTGCGCCGACAATTGCAATTGCCGTATTGCTTCGCCCCCGGACATCGGTGATAGCGACGGCTTGCCCGAAACTGGCGCCGTCGCCCGTAAGTTGTGCCGTCTGTTTCCAACTGTCGCCTTCGCCCTCGAAAATCGTGGCAAAATCTTGACCACTCCCCGGTGTGCCGAGGATAATGTACTTCGTGCCGATTCCGATTGAGACCTCATCATTGTCGGTGCCGCCCGTATCGGCGGGAATCAGCCTGACATCTTTCTGGGCGAGGGCTGTAACATTGGCGGACGCGCATACAATGGCGACAGCCAGACTAATCCGTATTAGATTTGCAGTTTTCAAGAATACCTCCCTTGGATCTTACTGTTTGATTCGTTTGCCACGGTGGGGAGTTTTGTTATCGGGGCAAGATGCCCCTCCCACGATTGGGTTGCCTCTCCACAGTGTGATTTTTATTTTAATACAATCATTTTGCGCGTGGCTTGGAACGCGCCGGTTTCCAAGGTGTAAACGTACAAACCGCTGGACACCACTTCGCCGTGTTGGTCTCTGCCATCCCAATATGCGGCGGTTTCGGGTGTCAGGTAGTCCCCCGCCCTTCGATCGCCGAGATCCAATTTCCGCACGAGTATTCCCCCGGCATTGTAGATACGAAGCGTGACAGGCGCATCCGACGCCAACCGAAAAGGCAGCCATGTTTCCGGGTTGAATGGGTTCGGGAAGTTTTGATACAGCGCCGTGCGCTTGATTTGGCCAAGCATTGACACCGCCAAACCGGCTGAACTCACGGAAAAGGGAGGGGTTTCGAAATCTTCGATACTGCTGTAAACGTATGCAGCGGTGCCGTGCGCGAAACCGGGGCCCTCATTCACCGCGTTGTGAGACGATATGACAACGGAGTTGTCGCTCATGCCGATTGAGGAACCGAACTTGAGATCTTTCGCCGCGTCTTTGGGCACAACTTTTTCCTTCTCCTCCCAAACGCCCTCGACGCGCACAAACGCATACGCCGCTCCCGATGCCCTTGCCCCTTCATTTCGGGTCGGTGCGCCGATGATTGCGATGTTTCCCGTGGTTGCGACACCGAATCCGAGCTGATTGGAGGCTTCCGCCTTTGCCGGCATCAGCATTGCCTGCTGCTTCCATGTGTCCCCGTCGGGGACGAAGATATAGGCTACCCCTGCGTCTTTTCCGGCATTCGTGTCGTGCAGCGGCGCGCCGACGATAATGGTGTTGCCACTCATGGCAACCGAATGACCGAACCGGTCGCTTTTGGCGGCGTCGCTGGCGGTAAGTTTCGCTTTCTGTACCCAGTTATCAACTTCGCGCTCGAAGACATAAGCAGCACCGGGAAATCGAAGCCCGCTATGCGAATGCTGGGGCGCCCCGACGACAACCGTGCCTCCGTAGACAAAGACATCCTCCCCGAACGCATCCGATCCCACCAGATCTTCCGGCAGCAATTTCGCCTGCTGATTCCATCGAGCGCCGTCGCGGACGAAGATATAGGCGGCTCCGGAGTTTTTGCCGGCATCGTCGCTCTTTGGCGAGCCAACGATGGCGGTATTTCCGTCAATGGAAACGGCATGCCCGAAATTGTTCGCAGCGGCGGCATCGTCGGCAGTGAGTTTCGCCTGCTGTTTCCATGCGCCGCCGCCCGGGGCGTAGACATAAGCGGCGCCCGCGCTGTCGCCCCGGTCGCTGTTATTCGGGGCTCCCACGATTGCGGCGTGCGGGTTACCCCGCAAATGGAGACTTCCGATGGCGACCGCCCATCCGAAACTCCCATCGGATTCGCTGACCTGCGCACCCAGTTTCCACCGGTTGTTGTGCGAGACGTATATATTGGCGTAATTGTCGGCGTGCGCTCCAACGATGACCGTGCCTGCCACGATATCGACGGCGAGTTGCCTATTTCCGGTTCCGCCCTTGGCGCCGACCAACTTGACTTCTTTGGCGTTCGCCACGGTAACCGATCCCATACCCAAGACAAGCGTTAGGGTCAAAATCAGCACGATTTTATTCATCGTGGTTGCCTTATTTCGTCCACCCGTAAACCACTACCAGCGCCTGCCGCGCTTAAACAGATGTAGCCTAGTTTATCCTATCATATTTTGCGGTGCGTGTCAACAGTGAACCGACATCGTTTAGCGTAGCGGCGGCCGCAGAAAAATTCATCACCGGACGATGATCAGCTGAAAAAAATAGGCTGGGTTACGATACGAAACATTGCCTCACAACAAGGTAAACACAACGATGCCGTTTGGACCGAAATAGCTTGAAATCCGGCGGCAAATTGACAAAACTGATTCCGCGCAGATGATTCTACGGAGTGAGGTGTGGAGTTTGAAGTTGATTTGGGACTATTACAGGTCGAGCACTCAGATCCGCCGGTAGAAGACAATTACGCATCCTAACGGAAATTATAGCGCAGGATTGGCTCTCGCACGGGGATCTCGAACCCCCTTACTCATCCTCCGGTTGATCCATTCGCCGGAGCCCTCCCTCCACTAATTGTCGCAGGACAAGGTTTTCGCGTTGAAAAGGGCGCCGAGGCGTGTCGCAGCACGGCTTCGCGCGCGATTTTTTGGTCGTGATCGAGTATGCGATTTTATGCGATTTCATGCGAATACAGCTTCAGCTCCCTCGCCGGAGTGTTGAAACGAGCCCCCCAAAAACGGGGCGGGCGCAGCGTACGGATGCCGCCTTAATGCGCTCATTTGCGCGCAAAGCCGGCGCCCAAGAGGGGCAAGAAGAGTTGAATGGGACTGACAACTCATATTCAGATTCGACATTTTATCCCGTAGATTTTGGCTTGTTTCACGTTGAGATTCCTTGCACATGGATGCCCCGGGTGTGCGCTCAGCGCAAGGCGCCATGAACGCGTCAACATTTGCAGCGGCGGAAGCCTTCCGAAGCGCGGGCGCAGCGGACGCGCGGGTGAACCGAGTGCATTTGACACGCGTTGTATTATCCTCTCGTCGGCACATCGCCTGCATGAAGGCGCCCCGACTAGCGCTAACCGGCTAAAGTATACTATACATTTGTATAGTATTCAATCATAAAAATTCGGGAAACAACTCAATCAATTCGCAACTAAAGGGCAAGCGTACCTGCTTGCGGTACGATTCATTCCCACCCTTCGCTCGGAAGAATGGGCCAGATTCTCTAGTCATAGATCTCGCAACAGAGCCTGAAATTTTGCCGAATTGCTTACAAACAGAGCAGAATCTTAGTCCCGTACGGCGAAACCGCTTGACACCGGCGAATCGCCAACACTAAAATATGCACTCCGCGAAGTTGCGCATCGACGATATCCGCTCGATTTGACCGCAATAGTTCCGCCAAATATCCCGGTACCAACTTTGATATGGTTGGAACCAAATTCGAATGTCGGGGTAACTAGGCTAGTACGGGCGAATTCCGGTTTTATGGGAATAATGATCTATTCTGTTAAGTCGTATCAAGTTTTTTATGAAGTCAGGGAGGATAATTGTGAACAGTTTTTTCAGGATAGCTGCTAGCTTATTGGCAGCCGTATGCCTGAGTATCCCGTCTCTCGTGTATGGAGAGGCGCTTGTGTCGATTGATCCGGCGGACATCGACTCGCCGCCGGTCGGCGAAAAATTGGTAGTCGATGTGAACATATCGAACGCGGAAAATGTCTCCGCCTATCAACTCAATCTCAAATTCGACGTGTCCGCTCTCTCGTTTGTCGGTGTGGAGTTCAGCGATTATTTGCCTGGGAATCGCGATCCCGCAAACATTGCGAATCTCGAGATTTTTCTCATCGAACCCAACCGTGTAGAGACCGATTTGACAACGAACACGGCGACGCTCGTGCCGCCCATCGCGGCGGCATCGTTAGTTGGGGTCGGGGATAACGAGGGCACCCTGTTGCGCGCCACCTTTGAAGTACTTGAATACAAAGACTCTACGATTGAACTCGTAGAGGTTGAATTATCGACGCCGGACGGTGTGCGGTTAGATGTTACAGCAGTCCCCGGTAAAATTAACGCACGCGAGGTTACCATCACCGAACACATCCCGGGTGACAAATTCCTCTTGTTGCAGGGGGATATTTTTAATACGAACGCGTTTGTCGAATGTTTCATCCCGATCTGGGAGAGCGAATTTACGGCAGAGGGAGGTACTTTTCTGGAATTTCAGTTGGCATTCCCGAAGGAGAGCGTGTATAGCATTGGCGGAGTATTTGTTCATACCGCAGAGGGAAATCGAATCGGCGAATCTATAATGGCGGATGATACGAACTGGATGCATTATCAGGTTCCATTGGATGAGCTTGCGGGGCAGACCATCGTCGCAATCAGCCTCGGGACGGAAAAACCGGCGAATCGCGCAACATCGTTCGGAAAGTTCGGTATGATGGCCGACAACATTCAAATTACCAACGGCACGCACATGCTTGAGGCTATTTGGGTCGGTGAAGATTCAATAAACGGTCGGCAGCGCGTTGATGCTCCTCTCGGCGACGTGTCTGGCATTGAGAATTGTGAAGTGTTTGCCGTTACAACGGAAGGGGTTTCTGTCGAGTCAAAAGGGAAACGCGTGACGACGTGGGGAAGTGTCAAGACGGCAAGATGAAACGGGAGTGGAAAGCATATTTGGAAGGGCGGAAAAAGGACAATCCGGAAAGCAGTTGATAGAATACGTTTTACGACAATCAGAAGAGAGAGGGTGCCTATTTCACAAGAGCCAATTGTGCCATCTCCCGCCCCTGTTCGGTCAGATTTAAACGCCCCGACCGATTGCGAATGAATCCGCGGCGTTCCGCATTCCGCACGACCTGCTGCGCGAAATCCGGCTCCCAATGCAGATGGCTGCTGAGGTGATTGACGTGCGCCTCCCTTTCCGCTTCGGGCAACCCTTCGTGACTAAACAGGTGGATAGTGAGCATCGTCTGCGCAAATTCCCATCGTTGGCTTGCCCTGCGGCGAGCGATCGCGACAATACCGCGATTCGGGGCAAAGAGAAGAGCCAAGGCGAAAAATACTCCGGTCATTAACCCCATCGAACCCGCGATCGAAGCATCTTGATGATGCGCGAACCAGTACCCCGCAACGGCGCTGGCTACACCGATCAGACCACTTAGCCCAATCATCCGGGAAAGTCGATTGGTGAGTAGGTACGCCGTAACGGGAGGCGCGATCATCAAGGCAACCACCAAAATAGAACCCACCGCATCGAATGCGCCTACCGCTGTAATTGAAACCAGCGTCATCATGCCGTAGTGAACGAGCGCGGGAGAAAAACCCAGCGTTGCCGCAAGGTTCGCGTCGAATGTAACCAACTTTAACTCCTTATAGAAAAACGCTATAAAGACGACGTTGACGCATAGGATGACACCCATGACCCAGAGCGCACGAGGTCCAAGGTCGTATTCCAAAACCTCGAATCGATTAAAAGGAGCAAACGCCAGTTCTCCCAAGAGCACGGCGTCGGTGTCAAGGTGGACGTCTCCCGCGTAGCGGGCAATAAGTATGACGCCAACGCTAAACAGCGCCGGAAACGTGATTCCGATGGCGGCATCTTCACGTATCAGCCTCGTTTGATTCAGCAACTCCACCAGACTTACGGTAAGCACTCCGGTAGCGGCCGCTGCAACGATTAGGAGCGGTGAGGTCAGGTCTTCCGTTACGAATATGGCAGCGGCAGCAATTCCAACGAGAATGGCGTGGCTTATGGCGTCACTCATCATTGCCATGCGCCGCAAAACGAGGAACACCCCCGGTAGGGCGCACGCAACCGCTACCACGGCCGCTATCAACTGGATTTCCAGTGTTTCGGATGACATACTGTCACTTCCTACTCTTGGCGTTCCGCGATATACCGCGCCTTAATCACACCTTCGGACGTTAACGCCCATTCGTCGGTGTTGACATTCTCAACCCAGCCGAGCGAAACCAACTCCCTGAGACTGTGCCGCACGTTACCTCGGTTTGCGCTCATTGCCAGCAAGACAGCCGTGGAATGACTGTGTTGGAGGTCCGCGTGTTGCGAGGCAAGCGTGTACAGGTCATTCAGCACGACTTCGATTTGGAGTTTTTTGCGTTCACGCTGACTGCGAACCCAATTCCAAACGAGTCCGCGATTAGGGGCGAATGCGATTGAAAACACCACAATTGCGCTGATAGATAGCACGATAGTCGGACCTGTGGGTATTCGAACCGCGCTGCTGCTTATGACGGCTCCGCCGACACCGGCAATGGCACCAAAAAAAGCGGATAGAACAACCATTCCACCCAATCGATCCGTCCACTGCCGCGCCGCGGCGGCGGGCGCAACGACCATCGCGCTCATCAGCACGACACCTACCGTTTGAAGCCCCAGTACAATCGCAATCACGAGGAGTGTAATCAGTAAGACATCAAGAACAGCCATCGGGAATCCCAAGCTTGCGCCAAACGCCGAATCAAAACACAGCAACTTGAATTCTTTCCAGAAAAATAACATAATCATGAGAGTCATTCCGCCGAGCGAAGCCATTGTCACGACATCCCGCTCCAATAGAGCGGCAGCTTGCCCAAACAGGAAAGTATCCAGCCCCGATTGTTTGGCGGTGGGCATTTTCTGAATGACCGTGAGTAAAACCAAACCTACGCTAAAGAAGACCGATAAAACCAAGCCGAGCGCGCTGTCTTCCTTGATCCGCGTGTTGTTGACAATTCCGATTACGAACAGCGTGGCGACCCATCCGGCTATCGCCGCACCGCACACAAGCACGAGCGGCGCTTTGCTCTGGGTAAAAAGGAATGCCAATGCAACGCCGGGCAATGCCGCGTGCGAAATTGCATCGCCGAGCAGGCTTTGTTTGCGCAGCACGGCATAGCAGCCGAGAGCCCCGCTTACAACCCCGAGCGTTGCCGATCCCAAAGCAACGGTTCGCAGCGTATAATCAAGGATTAGATCTTTCCCCAATTCCAGTAGCATCATTCTCGACCTTCGCCGGTTTGATTACGTGTGGGATGTTTTGCGTTTCGGCAGGTTGATCCTCGGTACGATTGAGAAAGGCTATACGTCCGCCGTAGGTTAGTCGAAGATTCGTCTCGGTAAACACCTCGTTGACCGGTCCGCTTGCAATGCGCCTCACATTGAGCAGGGTAACCGAGTCGAAGTAGTCCACAACCGTCTGAAGATCGTGGTGGACGACGACGAGCGTCTTTCCTTCTGCGCGTAGTTCTTGGAGCAATGCAACGATAGCGCGTTCTGTCGTCGCATCCACCCCCTGGAACGGTTCATCCATGAAGTAAATCTGTGCATCTTGAACGAGCGCGCGAGCAAGAAAAACCCGTTGCTGCTGCCCGCCGGAAAGTTGGCTGATTTGCCGGTGCGCCAGATCGCGCATCCCGACCTTATCCAACGCTTCAAGTGCCGATCTTCGTTCTCTGGATCCGGGGCGGCGTATCCAACCGAGAGCGCCGTATCGTCCCATCATTACGACATCCAGCACGCTAGTCGGGAAGTCCCAATCGACACTCCCCCGCTGCGGGACGTAACCGACAAGGCGGCGCTGATCGGAATAGGACTGGCCGTATATCGATACGCGTCCGGCTGCCGCGCGCACCAAACCCAAAATCACCTTTATAAGCGTGGTTTTGCCGGCGCCGTTGGGACCAACAATTGCCATCAGAACCCCGGCTGGAACATTGAGATCGACATCCCAGAGCACGGGCTGATCCCGGTAGGCAACGGTTAGGTCTTCTACCTCAATCGCGAACGTGTCAGAGTAGTTTTTCATTGTCACTCCCGCCGGACGAAGACAAGCCGGCAGCAGAAATAACTATAAGCTTGCACAGAAAGGGGGAAAATCATGATTTTCTTCAACTATCTCATGATGGGTGCATTCTGTAGGAATAAAGGATCCTTGATCCTTACATCGAATCACTTCGCGAGGGTTTGTCGCTTCCTACAAATCACGTCGCGGACGCCGATCCGTGTACGCTACAACGTGACGCCACACCAAATTTGAAGATTGCGATTCTAGGAATCTCGCTCTACTTCAGCACTTGTTTATCGCCCTGCACGAGGGATTCTACAATTGTGTCTATGTTGTGGCGAACCATTCCGATGTAGGTGCCCTCAGGCGTCCCCGGATCGCCCATCGCATCTGAGAATAATTGGCCTCCGATTTCTACGCCGAACCCTTGCGATCGGACGGAAGCCTGTACCGCCTCGATATTTCGTGACGACACCGAGGTTTCAACGAACATCGCGGGAATTCGCCTTTGCACAATAAACTTTGCGAGTTCCTGTATGTCGGCGGTGCCGGCCTCCGTTACCGTGCTTATGCCCTGCAGACCCCGCACCTGAAAACCGTATGCACGTCCGAAATAGTTGAAGGCATCATGGGCAGTTACAAGCACACGCTGATTTTCCGGCACACGTTCTGCTTGAGTCCGAACATATTCGTGAAGCTCATCAAGTTCTGCGAGATAAACCGCCGAATTCCGCCGGTAACTTTCCGAATGCCGAGCGTCGGTCTCGACAAGCGTATCGCGAACGATTTCGACTGCTCTCTTCCAAAGTGCCACATCAAACCAGACATGAGGATCGAAAGCGCCCTCAAACTCCGGGGGCGTAAGCAGTATTGATCGGTCGATCCCATCGGTGACGGCGACTGTTTTCACTTGAGTCGACATTCGTTCTAGCACTTCGGCCATCTTGGCTTCTAGATGCAACCCGTTATAAAAGATGACTTTTGCGCCAGACAGGCGGGACACGTCCCCCGCAGTCGCTTTGTAGAGATGCGGATCAATACCGGGGCCCATGAGCACCGTCACGTTGACATGACTGTCGCCTACAGCTTTTGTGATATCAGCTATCATGCCAATTGTGGCGACCACATCAAGTTTCTCGCCGCTGTGTTTCTTGCCTTTTTCCTGTTGGCTGCAGGTCAGGAAAAACACAGTTGAGTTGATTATCATGAAGATTTGAAGTATACGCATAATGCAAAGGCTAGTGGGCGGTGCCCACCCTACAAGACTGTTCGCTCATGAGAGACCATGAACACGGTGGAGATGGCTATTAGAAAAATTCCAAGTGTACGCATAAGCCAAAGACTGGTGGGCGGTGCCCACCCTACAAGACGGTTCGCTCATATGGGAGCATGAACACGGTTGAGATGGCTATTAGAAAATTCCAAGTGTACACATAAGTCAAAGACTGGCAGCAGTGCCCACCCTACAAGACAAGATTATCTTCAGGTTAATCTCACGTAAATATATCCGGCAACTTCCGAGCCGAGAATCTTTTCAGAGTTTTCGCTTCGGATGGTTATCGGACCATTGAAAGGTGCCACGTCAAGCACCGTGAACTCTGTTTCCGGGTATAGATTCATCGCCCCGAGATAACGCAGCAACTCCGAATCGTGATCGCTCACTTCGACAATAATTCCTTTCTGTCCGGCTTCGAGATCTGTCAAGGTGCTCAGTGCAGGCATCGCGACGGTTCCATCTCGATCGGGTATTGGCGCACCGTGGGGATCGGCAGTTGGATGACCGAGTATCGCGTCAATCCGATCCTCGAGATCCTCGGATAGAACATGCTCCCATTTCTCGGCTTCCTCATGTACCCTGTCCCACGGAACGTTGAGCGCTTCAGCCAGGTAAAGCTCAACCAAACGATGGTGACGTATCACCTCCAACGCAATCTTCTGGCCGGCTTCGGTCAAACTTACTCCTTGATAGGGTTCGTAAGCAGCCAGGTTCATTTGCTTTAGCTTTTTCAGCATTCCAGTCGCCGAGGCTGGGGTCACGTCCAAGAATTCCGCCAAAAGGGAAGTCGTGACCTTATCTTCTCTTTCCGCCAACTTGTAAATTGCTTTGAGGTAATCCTCCACCGCCTGAGTATGCATTGTGCGCCTCCAGCATGTTTCAACGCCAGTTAGTCTAGCCTATTGATTTTATTTAGGCTTACCTAAATAATATATTATTGTGGGCCTAAATGTCAAGGGAAAATTGTATTGGGTACGGCGGTCAAGATCGGCGGGAGGCGTAGAAGATTTCGGGTTGTGTTATCTTGATGAGTGTAGGTCGTGAACTCGTAGGGAATCACGATCGTTATTCCCTACAGTTGCATATCATAATGCAGAAAGTTTTCATGCATTGATTGGTTTGCGATGAAAGGGTGGAGGGGAAATCGGGGAGTTGATAATTAAGATTCTACAAAATTAGGGGTAGGGAAGAAATCGAAATTTGGGGAAAATACTCGTTTTTAGTGCCTTGGTCAAACAGTAGTGGAGGCTTTTGTCACGGCATCAATTTGGTTTTAGCAACGGAATGAATTTATGATTGGCACGCGGGAAGGGGTATTGGTCAATCTCTTCAATTCGAATCCATCGATAGTCCGCGGGGCCTTTCAGAACCACCTCGCCTGCGCGGTAGTTGCAGCGAAAGACATCTACGACAATTTTGAAGTGTGAATAGGCGTGGTTGACACGCGTTAGGTAGTCTACGTTTCCAACGAAGAGGCCGACCTCCTCTCGAATCTCTCGAACACAGGCGGATTCGGCGGATTCGCCCGGTTTTAGCTTTCCTCCCGGGAATTCCCACAATCCGCCGAGCAAACCTTCTGCTTTGCGCCGGGTAATCAAAACACAATCCCGTTGATAAATGACACCTACGGCAATATGATATTCGGGTGTTGGCTTGGATTTCACTCGTACGGGAAACTCATCCTGGCGCGCCGTCCGGTTTGCATCACAGAAATCGTCTACCGGACAGATGACACAGAGCGGGGATTTCGGTCGGCAGATTTTAGACCCGAGTTCCATTATCGCCTGATTGAAGCGTCCGGGAGCACTCGCATCGAGCAAAGAGTCCGCTTTAGCTTGGAGTATTTTCGCCGAGGCGGATCTATTCACGGGAGATTCAATGAGAAACAGCCGGGCAATCACACGCTTCACGTTGCCGTCCACAACCGCGTAGGGTCGGTTAAACGCAATGCTTTGCACGGCGGCGGCGGTATAGTCCCCAATGCCGGGCAACGCTCGGAATGAGGCATAATCCGTCGGAACTTTCCCACACATCTGATCCACAAGTGTTTTTGCCGCTTTTTGAAGATTCCGCGCTCTGGCGTAGTATCCCAAACCCTCCCACTGCTTTAACACATCATCCAGTGTTGCCTCGGCAAGATGGTGGAGCGTGGGAAATCTATCGACAAATTTCTCATAGTATTCCACTACCTTTTTCGCCTGAGTTTGTTGGAGCATCACTTCGGAGACCCAGATATGGTATGGATTTTTCGTCTCGCGCCACGGAAGTTCGCGGCGGTGCGCCTTGAACCACTCCAATAGGTTAAGGCGGAATTGTAAAATGTCTTTGGATGTCATTTGTCAATTTAGGCAGCTAGACGCACGGTACATAACCATTAATGCGAGGAGGAGGATAGTGATGCGTACCGGGAGGGAATTCCAGCAAATTCCGACAGTCACCGATTTGCTGCTATAGGTTCGGTTTCCTAACCGAACCGATGTTTGTCTCATTTCGTTTGATGCGGTTGGCTTCCACACCCAAAAATGTAGGCGACTAGTAGGATGCCGCTTGTTCGTTTGTAAGCCTATACATGCACTTTCGCTTGGTAATTGCTTGGATTTTATGCTATTGTTATGGTGGAAAGTCAACCTTGAGGAAGCCAAGCTTGTAAGGAGAAGCGTGATGGAATGGGTTCAAACTTTAATACCGCCAGCAGTTGTAATAACCGTTATGATTTACATCGATAAAAGAACGAATGATAAGTTTGACAAAAGAATTGATGATTTACGTAAGCAAATGAGTAGTGAACATAATACACTTTTGAGTCAAGTTAAAGAAACTAATCAATGGCTAAAAGAACACATCGTAGATAGAAATGCCCACCCTTAGTAGTAGATCATCGCCTGTATTTTAACGCCAATCGTATATAGTCCGTAGTAGCGTCCCCTAGCGGAGCGTGCTATGGACTACACTTACCCCCAATGTTTAGACAGTTATGAACGAAAATCAAGGTGTAAGGGATATCCAAACCGGCTAGGTTTCAGCGCCTGATGTTGTTGGCAATTTACCTCGTGAGGTGTCTTTTTGTTGAGCGTCCCATGACTACGCCGAAACCGCAATCCGAATCCCGACATTGTGCACTCTCTCCGCCGGTTCATAGGCAGCTCGATTGGCACATCGCGCCGCAAACTCGCCGCGGGGTACCCATGAGCCTCCCCGAATCACTTTGCGTCTGCCATCCACAGCGCCGCCGGGATTGACAGCCGGTGAATATTTGTACGTTTCCGGGTGGAACCAATCGTTACACCATTCGTAGACATTTCCGCCCATGTCGAGGCAACCGTACGGACTGGCGCCGCTTGGATAGCTGCCGACGGGTGTCGTCCGCTTGAGCCGAACTTCGCCGAAGTTTCCGTTCGACACACCCCACACATCTCCCCAGGGATATATCCGCCCATCCGTTCCGCGGGCGGCTTTCTCCCATTCCGCTTCCGTCGGCAGGCGGAAGTAATTGTCGCAGAGTTCGTTGATCCACTTCAGAAGTTCCAACGCGTCGTACCAACTCACGCCCACGACGGGACAATCCGGTGCATTGAACCGCGGACTATCGTGAAACCGCGGCAAATTATGGCCTTTTGCCGCTAGAAACCGCCAATATTGCGCGTTGGATAGTGGAAGCATTCCGATGTAAAATGCGTCAAGCGTCACTTCGCGCTGTGGTTCTTCATGGTCGGTTTTCCGATAGGGCGTGGGTACCGTCCCCATGAGAAACGAACCCGCCGGAACATAGACCAACGGGTAACCGATTTCATCGATTGTGACAGCTTCGGATTGTGACATGGGAATTTTTCGCTATCGGTTCAGAACAGAGGGTGGCAAAGGAAATGCCGTCTACAGGCAGGCGGAATAACCGCATCTAATTTCGGATTGTGGAGCCATTCCTTGGTCTATCCAGTTAATCAATCGATACAGTGTCGACCACGAGTTGGATTTCACGGAATTTTTATCGTGCTCTCTGTCCAACCGCTTGATCGTTCAACCCAACCTATGGGGCGGCGGGTTAACAGATTCAAGCGAGTGGATTTCTACCCTAGTCACTAGGGAATTGCTGCCGGTTTCGCTGTTCGTTCGTTTGATGGTCTGGATTTGCCAATCCAGACCGAGCAGCATAAGGTTGGGTTGCACCGGGGCTTCTATGGGCGCGGGGCGGGTGTCCCCATCGGGTGAGGGCCGTTCGTCAAGGTTGACTTCCGAGCGAAGTCATAGACCGCGTCCTGGACTTCAAGCACGCGAACCGCAGTGAGTATGTTAGGTTCAAAGGCGCGGCGCCCTTCGCTTATCGCCGAAAGGGCTTCGTCGATGATGCCCTGCATCCCCGCGCGCGACACGTTTTTGGGGACCGTCACACCCTCGGATGTGTGAATTTCGATAATTGCCTCGCCGGCGGTGTTGTACTGCTGAAACACGGATGCCTTCGTCCCAATGAATCGGAAGAAATGATCGCCGGCGCGCGCGCCTGAAGGATAGCAATAGCCCGATTCGACAATCCCGGTCACACCATCGTCGGTCCTTAGTATCCCCATGGCGATATCTTCCACGCAACGCTGATGCGTCGCGTTGGACATAACCGCCCCCACCACGGTGATAGGTTTGTCACCTACGAACTGTAGAAAGGTATCGATTCCGTGGGCGGCTTCCACACCCCAGCAACCGCCTCCGGAGATTTGCGGATCGTTGTGCCAAGATGACGGTGTCGGATCGTAGCGGGAGGGAGGGCCATTGTTCAGCCGGCTGTTATACAGGACGAGATCGCCGAGCGATCCATTTTCGACCATTTCTTGAGCCACCCTCACAATGCCACTTGCGCGGTTGGGCAGCGTGAGGGCACTGAACACGCCATGTTTCTCGGATGCCTCGGCGACTGGCCGCAGGCGTGAAGCACAATCCGCAAACGGTTTGTCTAGCAGGTAAGGGACGCGCCGATCCACGCATGCGCCGACGAGAGACGGCATCTCGATATGCTTGCCCGCCACGAGCGCCGCATCCGGCTTGGTAGCGTCCAAGCAGGATGCGGCGGTATCGAATCCGGGGCATTGAAAGTCATCGACAAGCCGCTGCCGCGGCTCCTCCTCGGCATCCATGACGCCGACAATTTCGTGGCCAAATCTTTGCGCTGTGTGCGCCATGCCGCGTCCGTGGTGACTGAACGAAAGTAGCGCCAGTCTCATTTTCCACCTCGTTCCGTATAGTAATGCGTTGCAGTCCGCCGAATTTCTGCGGAGTCATGTCTTATAGGTAACGCGCCGAGGGATCGCTGTGCGCCGCCCGCAATACCCATGTTAAATCTCTATTGATAAAATAGGACTAAGGAATATCAAAACCCAAACTCCGATCAGCCACGGGAAGTTCGATTTTTTCCCCGCCACGCCGGTGCGATTCGCGCAATGCCACCGCGATTTCGAAGGCTTCTCGTCCGTATTCCCCCGGACAGAGCGGTTCCGTGCCTTCGTCGAGATTCTTAACAATTCCCTCGACGGCGGCTTGTTGGGAACTTCTGGGTCGTTTCGGGTTTGGAAACTGACGTCGGACCGGTTCGCGTGTATCCGGGTGACGAGTCCACATCTCAAAGTCGGCGTGCTCGTTTCTGCAACTGAACCACCCATCGCGCCCTATAAAGTCGATGTTTAGCCAACCGCCGTTGTTCAGGAATCCCCGAATTCCGTTCTCGTAGAGGATCATGCCCGTTCCGTGCAAGTCTTTCTCTCCCGCGGCCGCGTCGTCGCTGTTCATGTGTCCGAAAACCCATGTTGCGGGTGCATCCGCAAACTGGCGGAACAGTGCAAGAGTGTGGCTGTGTCCGCCGTTAAAGCTCCAACTGTAGTTGGCAACCATTGATGAGAATTCCCCGATATCTCCCCTCCTTATGGACTGCAAACACATCTGCAACCAAGGGCTCCAGTTCTTGTGGCACGCCATGGCGAAAATCACACCATGATTGCGGCATGTTTCAATCATTGCATCCGCTTCCGCCAGCGTTCGACTGATCGGTTTGGTCGCATAGATTGCTTTGACGCCCGACTCGGCAGCCGCCATAACCACCTCCGCCCTCTCCGTGGTCTTGGTTGTGACACTGACAATATCCGGCTTCTCCTTGGCGAGCATCTCTTTGTAGTCGGTGTAAAGCGCGGTGACGTTCCAACGCTGTTTGAAATCTTCAAGCTGGTCTCTCGAAAGGTCGGCGCCAGCTATCAAGTCCACACCCTTTGCTTCCACGTATGCCGGTGCGTGTGCCCACGGATAGCGAAATTGCGGACGATTGACTTGCTCGTCGTCGATAGTGCTGCCAATCCGGCCGCAGCCGATTACAGCCGCACGATAGGATGCCATAGAATTTCCTCCCTATTGCGTAATGCGTAATTCGTAATACGTAACCGATTTTCTTACGTGTTACGCATCACTCTACTCTCTTGTCTTTTCTCATGGAAAATTGGAAAATTTCTTGGAAGTCTGAGAATCCTCTGAACGGTTCAATGAACTCTCGCCACGCTTAATACACTTAGAGCCTGTTTGAATAATCGGCAGCAAAGTCATTTTGGTCATTTGTAGAAAGTCTTTTCGTGTTTTTATTGTCG
>JAPPIK010000048.1:0-40858 GCA_028820655.1 Candidatus Poribacteria bacterium
CTTACGTTTTACGTTTGACGTCTGTCTAAAAGCTACAAATTACTAATTCCGTTTTTTTTATTATTCTCTTTCTATGTAGGCGGGGCATCTTGCCCCGCATTGGCACGGCTTTATTCACGTCATTTATGCACCGTCAATTTAGAGAAATGGTATAAGCAATACAGAAAAATCTGAGGCACGGAGAAATAACCGATAAGATTATTGGAGCTGCGTTGGAGGACGCGCATATCGCGCAGGCATTAAATTACTTGAAGGCGTATCGGTTGGAAGTGGGCTTATTAATCAATTTCGGAGGAAAATGTTTGAAGTTCAATCGATTGGTTCTTTCGCAACCCGACCATTAATTGGGCAAATGACGCAGTTTGAATCGAAAATGTCCTAGATTGGCCGATTCTAATCCGTGAAATCCGTTTAATCCGCGAAAATCCGCGATTCAGACAAGAGCATCCTCCTTGTAGGGTGGAATCAAGCAAATGGACAGTGAGTGCGATAGAGATATCCTGCCCACCATCCTCAACTCCACCATTGGGAAAATCAACCATGGATCGACAGAAAGCTCAACAACTCTATGAGGAAGGGCTAGTCCTGAAAAAGCACAAACACTATGACGACGCCCTATCTTGCTTTGAGCAGGTCGTTGAACTTGACGCCAATCATGCCGAAGCGTGGTATCAGATAGGCTGTTGCCGTTCAGAACTAGCCAAACAGAAAATCGAAAGCGCCGAAGAGCGGCTCTGCGCTTATGGTGAGTTTGAACTTTATGAGGGGGCAATAGAGGCTTACCAGAAAGCGATTGAACTCCAGCCAGATTACACAAGCGCCCGTAGATTTTTAGCAGAACTGTTCACCTATTTTGGTGAGATGCAATCCGAGGCGGATAAAGATGATCTATCTGACTGGATGCGGGCTATTGAGTGGTATAAACAAGCCATCGAAGTTTACCCCGATCTCACCGATTCCTACTATAAATTGGCAGAGGCATACGAGTTCTTATTGGACGACAAGTCGATTCACGATTGGGACGATGACGATGTATTCGATCAAACAGGCATCGGCACAGTTGACATCACTGAGAGGCGCATAGAAACCTATCGACAGCTCACTCGGGTGCAACCCAGAGACGCCAAAGCTTTCTATCGATTGGGAGGAGCATACATAGTCTCTATCGATCCTCTCATTACGCTCTGCCAAGATTACGGCAATGAATCGACCGACGAAATTGAAGCCATGAGGGAATGGAAACACCCCGTCGTTCACGAGGTGCTCAAAAAAGCGGCAGGAGCGTTTCGGTCTGCCGTGAGTATTAAACCCGATTACGTATCTGCTTATTTGGAATTAGCAGTGGCGTATCAAGCAATTGGTCAACTGGAGGAGTCGGTTCAAGCCTTCAAACAAGCCATTGCCCTTGGCAGCACGGCTCACGACCGACTTGCCAAAGCATATCACGACCTCGGTCGCCAGAAGTTTAGTGGTGGAAACTACACGGAAGCGATTGAGTGTTATCATAGTGCCATCGTGACCAACTCAAAATACGATGAGGTATATTACGATCTCGGGGTTGCACATGATGAAACTGGACAATACGAGTTGGCAGTCCTGTGGTACCAACGCGCAAGGAGCGCTTGTGGAGATCCCATTCTGCGTTATAATGACGACTATTTCGAGTCTGCGACGGATGTCTACGCGCATGTAAGGGACTCCTATGACTATCCCGATCTGTATTATCGCCTAGGAAAAACATATCACAGAATTGGACAATACGAGGACGCCGTAGAAGCCTATCTGGTGGCGATCGATCACTTTATAGTTATTGAAGAAGCCTATCATGAGGCGTGCTATGAAATAGAGCGGAACGCGGTTAACCGCCTTGTTGCCCGCCGCCGTGCCGAGCAAGGGGATCATGAGGCGTGTAATGAAATAGATCGGAACGCGGTACCCATTAAGCAGGAATATTTGAGTTGTCTTTTGCCCGAGCCGCCCCAGCAACCGGAATGGTGGGATAATGTGTTCAAATACAAAGAGTCCGCATCGCGATGTGAACCCTTGTAGGGTGCGCACTGCGCACCAGCCTTTGATGAACTCTGTTAATTGAACCCTATAATCAACAATGAACCAACACAAAAACGACATCAAGAACGCCCTCAAGCAGTTCACCGACGGAAACCTCGCCGACAACGCGCGGCGCCTCCTCGACACCCTCGGCTATTGCAGCAAAAGAACAATGTCCCTCGAACCCAACACCGCCGAGGAATTCATTTATAATTTCGATCCGTCAAAGACAATAAATGCGAACCGGGCGCTGCTTGATGAATGGGAATCCATTGACATCTTGTTCCAACTGACAAGCGGCGAAATCACCCTGAGCGGCCAAGCCGCACTAGGCTTTGAGAGCAGCGGAATAGATAATAGCATCTATCAATCCTACCTCTTCTTCGTTCTGAAACTGCGCGGCGGCAGTTACTCCCGCACCAAGCTTTCGGATATCACTCGCGAAATCAACAAGCTCACCCCGATGCCCGCGATGGTAATCTTCCAGCACGGCAGATTGTTGACCTTCGCGGTTATCGATCGGCGTTTACACAGACGCGACGAATCAAGGGATGTGCTCGAAAAAGTGACGCTGATTAAGGACATCAATCTCGGGGCGCCCCACCGCGCGCACATCGACATCCTATTCAACCTCTCGCATCGGCAGCGACAATTCGCGAATTTCAACGCGCTCCATGAAGCCTGGAAAGAAGCGCTGGACACAGAGACGCTCAACAGAGATTTCTACAAGGGGTTGTTCAAGTGGTTTGAATGGGCAGTGTGTGAGGCGAAGTTCCCGGCGGAAGAAGCGAATACGTTAAACCCGCAGGAACACGTTATCCGCTTAATCACCCGCCTATTGTTCGTTTGGTTTCTCAAGGAGAAGGGATTGGTCGCCGAGGAGTTGTTTCAGGAGGATGGTGTACGAGACTTGTTGAAAGACTACGACCGTGAGGACGGCGATTCCTACTACCGTGCCGTGTTGCAAAACCTGTTCTTCGCCACGCTGAACACCGAGATAGAGAAGCGTGAGTTTAGCGCTGAGGCAAACGCCACGCATCGGGACTTCTCACGGTATCGTTACAAAAGCCAAATCAGCAACCCGGATAAACTGCTGGAGTTGTTCGCTCAAACGCCCTTCATCAACGGCGGGCTGTTCGATTGCTTGGACAGCGAGGAGGCAACGGACGATGGCGGCTACCGGATCGACTGTTTTTCGGATAGGCACTACAAAAAACTGAGCCTCCCCAACCGTCTCTTTTTCCACAAGGACGACGGTCTGTTTCCCTTGTTGAAACACTATAAGTTCACGGTTGAGGAGAACACGCCGATAGAGCAGGAGGTGGCGCTGGATCCCGAACTGCTCGGCAAGGTATTTGAAAACCTGCTGGCGGCATACAACCCGGAAACCGGCGAGTCTGCCCGCAAGCAGACCGGCTCCTACTACACGCCGCGCCCCATCGTGGACTATATGGTAGAGGAGGCATTGGTAGCGGCGCTGGCGGGACAAGCGCGCTCGACAAACGGTGACGAAGCATTCTGGGAGGAGCGGCTGCACTATCTACTGGATTATGCGAAGGCGTCCGACGATGCCGACCAATGGTTCAGTGCCGGCGAGGCCGATAAAATCGTGCAAGCAATCTCGGAACTCAAAATCCTCGACCCCGCCGTGGGTTCCGGAGCCTTTCCGATGGGAGTGCTCCACAAGCTGACCCTGGCGCTGCGGCGGCTTGACCAGGACAACAGCCGGTGGGAACGGTTACAGAAGGAACGAGCGGCAAAACGCGCGGAAGCCGCATTCGACACGAAAGACGACAGAACGCGGCGTGAAGAACTCTTCGAAATCGACGAAACCTTCAAGCGCTACCGGGATTCGGATTTCGGTCGAAAGTTGTACCTGATTCAAAACAGCATCTTCGGCGTGGATATTCAGTCTATTGCTTGCCAAATCGCCAAATTGCGCTTTTTCATCTCGCTTGCGATTGAGCAGGAGCCGGACGAAGAAGCGGAGAATTTCGGTATCAAGCCGTTGCCGAATCTGGAAACACGCTTTATTGCGGCGAACACGCTCATCGGTCTCACCATCGTGCGGGATCTGACGAGCGTCAACGCACAGGACATAGAGCGTCAACTGCGCGATAACCGCGAGCGATATTTTCATGCCACGACACGACGACAGAAACTTAATTGTAGACGTAGGGATAAGGTACTGCGCGGAAAATTGGCGGCGGAGTTAACGGGTGTCGGAATGCCCGCCGATGAAGCCGAAAAAATCGCCTATTGGGATCCCTACGACCAGAATGCATCTACCGACTTTTTTGACACGGTATGGATGTTCGGGATCGCGGATGGGTTTGATGTGGTGATTGGAAATCCGCCGTATGTGCGTCAAGAGAAAATAAAAAGCCTCAAACCGACGCTGAAGAAACAATATGATTGCTACACGGGCACAGCCGACCTCTACGTTTATTTCTATGAGCGCGGTTTTCAGTTGCTGCGGGACAATGGAATTCTGACCTACATCTCTTCAAACAAGTATTTCCGGTCCGCCTACGGCAAGAAACTAAGATCTTTTCTCGCCCGTCAATCTACTATTTCTCAACTTATTGATTTTGGTGATGCGCCGGTTTTTACCTCAATTGCGTATCCGAGCATCATCGTGATTGGCAAAACGCGCACCGGAGGGAATCATCTTCGCGCGCTGAATTGGGAACCGGGCTCGTCCATTGAGGAATTTCGGAGGATTTTTCGGACGAAAGGGTTCTCCATGCCGCTAGATGCCCTAACCGCTGACGGTTGGCGTCTCACTTCTCCCGTGGTGTTGAATCTGTTGGAGAAACTACGCAGCACGGGTAAGCCGTTGGGTGAATATGTAGAAGGACGATTTTATTACGGCATCAAAACAGGTTTGAACGATGCCTTCGTGGTGAACAGAGAAACACGAGATAGACTCATAGCTGAGCATTCATCGTCTGCTGAAGTATTAAAGCCCATTTTGCGTGGTCGGGATGTAAAGCGGTGGCAGGTTGATTTCGCCGAAAAGTACATCATCACCATCGAATCGTCGGAAAATCGAACGCATCCGTGGTCTGGGCGATCCGCGGACGAAGCGGAGGAGGTTTTCGCCGATACTTATCCCGCAATCCACGCCCACTTGCAAGCGCATCGGGATCGGTTGATTGAGCGTTACGATCAGGGGAAATATTTCTGGGAGTTGCGAGCGTGTGCCTATTGGAAGGAGTTTGAAAGACCGAAGATTGTCTATCCCGATATAGCACAAAGTGCCGAGTTTGCCTTTGATGATGGCGTTTATATTTTGGGCAATACTTTGTATCTCTTGCCGACCAAGGAGATGTGGCTACTTGGATTGCTCAACAGCAAAGCAGTATTTTGGTTTTATACAAAAACAAGCACACAAATCCGAGGTGGATTTGTGAGGTTCATTGCTCAATATGTGTCACAAATCCCGGTTCCCAATATCGATCCATCACAGAAGACACTTGTTGAGAATCTAGTCAATGAGATTCTTGCCGCCAAACATAATGACCCGGACGCCGACATCACCGCGCTTGAAAATGAGATTGATCGGGTGGTATACTCACTATACAATTTAACCCGCGAGGAAATTGAGATTGTGGAGGGAGTGGCGGAGTAAATTGTCTGAATCGCGGATTACACTGATTACGCAGATTGCGCGGATTAAAACCAATCGTCCATGTACACGAATTCAATCCGTGAATTCTGATATTCAGACATGAGACAAAAAACTATCATTGAGGCAGAGAAACAATGAGAAAATTGCAAAAAATATTCATAACCTGTCCACCTTGGATGCGGACTGGCGCTCTTGGCAGATCACAAGCGGATTGACGACGCGGAAATCAAGATGCGGTAATCGCAAATTGAAAGATGACTTTGCAAAATCTAAACTTAACGGACACGTAGATTTGTACGGATAGAGAGTTGAATTATTTAATCGTCTGCACTGAGACGTGGAAAGGAGCATAAGCATGGATGTAAGCATACCTGCTCTGGAAAAGTTGGTGGACTATGTTGCTAGTGGGGTCGGAAGCGTAGCAGGTCCAATGTTAGCACCTTGGAAGGCGCGCCAAGAGACTAAAGCAAGACTAGTTAACGCCAAGGGGCGAGCAGATGAGTTAGTGATTCAGGCGCGTGGGCAGTCAACCGCGTTACAACTTATTGCAGACGCGCAGGAAAAGGCGCGAGAATTTGAAATTCAAGGCCAGATGTCCTTTAACGAGACAGTGAACCAGACCATTCAGTTCCAGGCAGAAAAGAGGCAGAGGAACATCAAGGCAGTGGTAAACCAAGCCGCTACCGAGCTTGGGGACAAGAATGTCCCTAATAGCGAGCCTGACCATGATTGGACAGCGCGGTTTTTCAACGAGGTGCAAGACGTATCGTCGGAAGGAATGCAGACACTTTGGGCACGAATCCTCGCTGGCAAAGTAGAGCGTCCAGAATCTACATCTATAAAGACTCTAGGTATATTGCGAAACCTCGATCAACATATTGCTACACTTTTCAGCCGACTATGCTCGTTATGTGTAAGCATCGAAAATGAAGATGCGCGAGTTCCTTCATTGGGCGGTGATGTGGGAAATAACTCTCTTGAGAAGTATGGTCTTGGATTTGGTAAACTCAATGAATTGAGTGAACATGGGCTCATCATCTCCAACTATACAACTTGGCATGATTATATCAACTGTATAGGAAGGATATTACCGCTAAATGTACCTCACCGATTCCGTATCCCGTTCAATCATCAGGGGCGATTTTGGGTTCTGGCACCGATTTCGGGCGATACTACAGTGAATAATTTCAAGTTATTCGGCGTAGCTCTCACTCAATCAGGCGCAGAATTGCTTAAAGTTGTTGATATTGACCCTGTAGACAATTACACGCAAGATCTCATTAGGTTCTTCAATCAAGAAGGGTTGCAGATGACCGAATCAGATTCTACGGAACCTCAAATTTTGCCAATGTAATACGGGCGATCTGGAGCCTACAGCAACGCGGAACAGTGGCCACTCGCATATAATGATTCTCAGTTTGACAATCCACCGCCTCCAGAGCGTCCGATGAATATACCAAGAAATCTAATGCGGACGGATTTCGCCATAGTCTTTCTTACCTCGCGTTCAATCCAGGCGTAACTGAATCTGCCGAAACCGTTTAGACGTTCGTATCCTTTATTGTTCTAGCTATAGCAATTCAAATCAGACCTCTGTAACACAGATAGATACAAATGTGAATCGCATCTTCGTCGCCAAACGCGCTGACCAGAAAAACAACATGACCAGTCTTGATAAAGAAATTAATCAGGAGAAATACTCGGTACACAATTTAATCCCGATAGAAATTGCGATTGTGGAGGGAGTGAGGTAATAAGCTAGTCTGAATCGCGGATTAAATGGATTACGCAGATTACGTGGATAAAAAACCGTTTGAGATATTTTAAATGTATCTGCGAGTGGAACCACTTCCTAAAGTGCCGGATTAGATGTAGGTCCCGAGAGTTGGAAAGTTATAACATTTATCTAGAGTCCGACTCCTCTGTCTCCACACCGTTTCCAGTGCCAAACAGGATGCACGTTTCATATAATCTTCATGGTTTGGTTGACACCGATTTGCCGAAGGGTTATCATGACACTATGGGAAATCTGCTTCGCGAAGGAGAATAAGTCATGCCAGAATTGAATTCTGTGCCTGTAGGCTTTGTATACGATCTCATGAGTGGACCTAACAGACATATTGGAGACGATAGTAAAACGGTAACTCCAAGGTTGCACGATGCTACAGAACATTACAGGCGCCATATTGCAACAAATCAACTTAGTGGTGAGATCGGGAATGCAAATGAAGAATGCAGCAAAGTTATGGCACTCAATCTCAATGATGCCACAGCCTATAACACCCGCGGAATAGCGTACGGCGAAAAAGGCGATTTTAGCAGAGCAATTGAAAATTTTGACGCAGCGATAGACCTGAAGTCTGATTATGTCGCAGCCTATTTCAATCGCGGTTTAGCCTACAGTGAACTAGGCGATGTTGTACATGCCATTAAAGATTTCACCCGAGTAGTACAATTGGATCCCAGTTATGTTGTGGCGTATAACAACCGTGGTGCAGCCTACGACATCCAAGAGAAGTTGGACCTTGCAATTGCAGACTATACCAAAACTATAGAACTGAATCCTAATTATTCCCAACCATATAATAATCGTGGTGTTGTATACAACAAAAAGGGGGATTTTGACAGTGCGATTGCGGACTTTAACAACGCGATAGGCTTAAGACACGATGATGCTGAGGCCTATAGCAATCGCGGTTTAGCGTACCTATACAAAGGCGATTATGACCTTTCCATTGCGGACTTTAACAGGGCTTTAGAATTGGCGCCATTCCTTGCCGGCGGGTATTACAATCGCGGCATTGCTTACAGTATGAAGGGCGATCACGATATTGCCATCGCAGACTTCACGAAAGCAATGGAGCACCACGAGGGCGACGCCGAAACCCATTACAATCGCGGCGTAGTTTGCGGCATGAAAGGTGATTATAGACGTGCGATTGCAGACTTTAGCGTTGTAATTGAAATGAAACCCACCGACGCCAGGGCCTATGCCAATCGCGGCATGGCCTACAGCAATCACGGTGACTATGATCGTGCTATCGGCGACTATACCAAAGCCATAGTTCTGAAACCCGATGATGCCGATGTCTATAACAACCGCGGAGTCGCCTATGGCAAAAAGGATAATTTCGACTATGCCATTTTAGATTTTACCAAAGCGATGGAGTTAAAACCTGATGATGCCAACACTTGTAACAATCGTGGCGTGGTTTACGTCAAGAAAGGCGAATATGACCTTGCCATTGTAGACTTCAACGAGGCAATACGATTGAAACCCCATTATGCCGATGCCTATAACAACCGAGGCGCAGCTTACAGTGACCAAAGGGAGTTCCAGCGCGCCATTGCAGACTTCAATAAGGCATTAGAATTGAAATCCGATTTTGGTAACGCATATTACAATCGTGGTGAGGCTTGGTTGCACTTGGGAGAACGGATTAAAGCAAAGTCAGACTTGAAGGTCGCGGTAGCAATGGGCGTAAATGTTGTCGCCGCGTTTCATAACCTTTACGAAAGCGCCCTAGGTTTTGAAAAAAGCAATGGTCTGAAGTTGCCCGATGACATCGCCGCAATATTGACACCCCAAGAGAATGCTATTCGCAGGAAGGAGTTTCAAGAACGAGCCGTTACATTAATTGAGCGACTGTCGACAGAAGAACTAAAGGTTGTTATTGACTATTTGCTAGATTTACAAAATGGAGAGGCACAAGACACGTTTCACCAGTTGGAGATTGATGCTGAAAGTGCCCTAGAGGAAATCTTGAAGAACTACGATCGAGCATGGAAAATTCTTGCCAAACATTGAGATATCTGACCATTGGGGAAATCCTGTGGGTTGCCAAGAAATGGGTGTGCGATTACAAGCTGCGGGATAAAGAGAGATTAGACTATTTGGTTGAGGCAGTTGGTGGAACGTGGGGTGACATAGAACTATATCCGACATTGGCCAAAAAAGCTGCTGTATATGCACATCATATCATTACTGGACATATATTCATGAACGGCAATAAGCGAATCGGGATAACTTGTGCTCTCTGGTTTTTGGTTAAGAATGGTTGTACTCTACGTCTTAGCATTGATGATTCGATAGTCTGGGTGGGCTATAGGATTGCAGATAGAACAATTACCGACCTTGACATTATCGCCGACTATATGAAATTGTGGATTCGCACACCCGTGGGCGAAGATGACGCACATGGTTCAGATTGAATATGCGAAATCCGTCTAATCCGCGAAAATCCGTGATTCAGACAGTCTCTAACCACTAGCCACTGCTTTTTCACTCAACCGGCACCGACCTGCCGATCCGCGCAGATTCATACATCCCATCGAAAATCTTGGTGACAATCAGCGCTTCCTCCGGGGGAACGGGCGACGGCAATCCCTCACGGATCGCTTGGTGAAAAGATTCAAATTCGCCGATCAAATTTTTGAGCGGTTCGGGTTCATAGTCGATCATCTCCCCGTCCTTATCCATGTAGATGCGGAGCGGAGAATGCGTCGCGCCGGCGCGATCACCAATGAAGAATGTGGTGCCGATGTTTTCTATATGAGTCGCCCAAGCGGATTCCAGCGACACCGTCAATCCGCCTTCAAAGTTGACTACCCCCATCGCGAAATCTTCGACCTCGAATAGGGCCGGATCCCAGTTTCCCCACGGATTGATTACATCCTTTTGATTCCCGAATTTCAGCGCGGTGAACCCGAATGCTTCAACGGGCTTGGGACATCCGAGAACCCACAGCAGCGCGTCGAGGACGTGCACGCCGATGTCGATGAGGGCGCCGCCTCCGGCGATGCTTTTCGTGATGAAGGAGGGCGTGCTGGGAACGCCGCGTCGTCGCACCGACATGGCACGGGCATAGTAGATATCCCCGAAGAATCCCTCGTCGCAGAGTTTTCTCAAGGTTCTCGCTTCGACCGTAAAGCGGTTTTGCAACCCAATCTGAAGAATCTTGCCCGAGGCGTGATAGGCGTCAACCATCGTCTGGCCGTCAACCGCGTTGCTCGCCATCGGTTTCTCGCAGATGACGTGCTTGCCCGCCTCTAGCGCGGCTATGGTTGGCGGCGTATGGAAGTTGCTCGGGGTACACACACTTACCGCGTCTATCTCGTCCATGGCAAGCATGTCGTTATAGTCCGTGAAGACGTGCTCTATCTCGTGTTGTTTGGCAAATTCGTGTGCTCGCGGCTCGTCGATGTCGCACACGGCGATAACCGACACGTCTTCTACGTTCCGATGCCCCGGCAGGTGCTTGCCAGCCGCGATGCCGCCCGCGCCGATAATACCAACATTAATTGTCCTCGTCATGAATAGGTTTCCTTTTGGGTGGGAGTAGCGATGCCGTGGAGTGTCTGAATGGCTTGATTTAAACCTGTTGCCCTACAAAAAACTCGCTGAAGCTAATGTCCCAATATTCAGGAAAATATTGCGTGTCGCAAAGTCATAAAGGGTAACATCCATGCCGCGATTCGTGCCAATGAATTGGCGGAAAGTGTAGATTATGCCCGTCTCGCCGTTTTGCCCCGCGTTGCTATTAGCTTTGACGGAAAAGACGCTAATAAAGCATCAGGCGAGGTGATACCGGAAGCTGACTTTTCATTGTCAAATGGAAGGTATAGATGATAAACTCTTAGGCGAAATTGCTGGTTTTGGGTTCGTGTTAGTCAAGACGAGAGTACGCTAAAATCAATCAAGTGACCGCCACAAGAAACACTTCATGAAACAAAATCAATCTCTTTGAAACAAGAAATCACTATGGCAACAGTCGTTGTGATGCCCAAACTTGGGCAGTCAGTCGAAACCTGCATTATCATCGGTTGGATAAAGCAGAAAGGTGATTCAATCACCGCGGGGGAACCGCTCTGCGAAGTGGAGACCGACAAATCCGCGTTGGAAGTAGAAAGCCCTGCGTCGGGCACCCTGTTGGATGTGTTCTTTGACGAGGGGGAAGAGGTACCGGTACAAGTCAACATCGCTGCGATCGGAGAACCCGGCGAGGATATCACCAGTCTAAAACCTAATGTTTCGGCGGAAAGTCCGCCCGAGGATAAATCGTCCGCCACTACCGACGAACCGGTTCAGGCTGTCCCTACACAACCGGCGGCGTTTGAGGTTCCCCGGAAGCGCCCTTCCAAGTCGGACCGGATTAAACGACGCATATCACCGCGAGCAGCGAGTTTGGCAGAGGAGCTAGGCATAGATATCTCCGGCATCCGGGGTACAGGGCCGGGTGGTCGGATTATCGAGAGGGACGTTCGCGCAGCGCCGCCGACTTCCGTACAACCCGCGGCAGGTCAGACCAGAATGACCCCGCCGATCCAGACGGAACTCCCCCCGGGCGAGACGCAGTCAGTCCCGTTGCAAGGCACGCGCAAGATTATCGCCGAACGAATGCTATATTCGATTCAATCGACGGCGCAACTTACGCTCAATGCCTCGGCAGACGCCCGCGCCCTATTATCTTTCCGCCAGCGTTTGAAAAGCAGCACTGAAGCGTTCGATCTTCAGAACGTCACCATCAACGATTTCATTCTTTTCGCCGTTTCCCGTACGTTACCCGACCATCCGGAGTTGAACGCCGTGCTTGTCAAGGAGGCCATTTCACAGTACGAAAGTGTGCATCTAGGATTCGCGGTAGATACGCCGCGCTGCCTGATGGTGCCCGTCATTCGGGACGCTAACACGTTGAATTTGAAAGCGATTTCCCGCGAAGCCAAACGATTGACCGCCGCATGTTTGGAAGGAGATGTCTCTCCCGATGAGTTAACCGGGGGCACATTTACGGTGACAAATCTAGGGAATATGGGGATTGAAAGTTTTACGCCGATATTGAACCCTCCGCAGGTGGGAATCTTGGGTGTTGGGAACGTGAATCTGAAACCGGTAGAGGTTGATGGCGAGGTACGGCACATCCCACACATCGGGTTGTCGTTAACAATTGACCATCAGACGGTGGACGGCGCCGCGGCCGCCCGATTTTTGGGTACACTCTCGGGACGATTGACCGCAATCGATTTGCTGGTGGCAATGTAGAGCATGTGTTTGTTTCAGAACGAGGAACCGACACACGGGAATTAGATAGAGCATGCCGAAGTCACTAACGATAGACCCATCGGAAGTTCGCCAGAGATCAACTATCAAAAGCCGGGAGATACCGGTGAACGCCTATTCCGCGACTCCCGAGCGGGAGGGAGAAAAGTTCGGCAGCGAGAACTTGGTGCGGATTTATCGGGACATGGTCTACATTCGCGAGTTTGAGAGCATGCTGGATGGGGTGAAGAAGGAGGGCGCCTACAGGGGCATGGAGTACGACCATCGCGGTCCTGCCCATCTATCGATCGGACAGGAGGCTGCGGCGGTTGGTCAATGTTTTCATCTCTCGGCGGATGATTTCATCTTCGGCTCTCACCGGAGTCACGGGGAGATACTGGCAAAGAGTCTAGCGGCAATTCAGAAACTGAGCGAGAGCGACTTGACCGGTATCATGGAATCGTACATGGACGGTGCGCCGTTGCGGGTCGTGGAACGATTCTCGAAGGGCGACGCGAAAGATCTGGCAATTAACTATACGCTGTACGGCACGCTAGCAGAGATATTCGGCAGGGAGAACGGGTTCAATAAGGGCATGGGCGGGTCGATGCACGCGTTTTTTCCACCGTTCGGCGTAATGCCCAACAACGCCATTGTCGGCGGGTCTGCGGATATAGCAACGGGCGCTGCTCTTTTCAAGCGTGTGAATCGTAAACCGGGGATTGTCATTGCCAACATCGGCGACGCATCGATGGGGTGTGGTCCCGTGTGGGAAGCCATCACGTTTGCCGCGATGGATCAGTATCGTACGCTTTGGGATCGGGAGGTGGGAGGCAACCCGCCGATCCTCTTCAATTTCATGAACAATTTTTACGGTATGGGCGGGCAGTCCAAGGGCGAAACGATGGGGTTTGGGATTCTGGCGCGGGTCGGTTCGGGGGTCAACCCGGATGCCATGCATGCGGAACGTGTTGACGGGTACAATCCGCTCGCGGTGGCAGATGCGATAGAGCGTAAACGTGAAGTCCTGGAAGAGGGTCAAGGACCTGTGCTGCTAGACATGGTGACCTACCGATTTTCCGGTCATTCCCCGTCGGATGCGTCTTCGTATCGCGACAAAACGGAGATGGACCTCTGGTATCAACAGGATGCCCTGACGAACTACGAGGAATACCTATTGGAAAATCGCCATGCGGATAGCAATCGCTTGGACGCCTTTAGAGATGATGTCACCGAGAGATTGGTGAACGTGTTCGAGGCGGCGACCTCCCTTGAACTATCACCGCGAGTCAGCATTCGAGTCGACAGTATCGGGGAGATGATGTTCTCCGATCAGTATCAGGATCGACTTAGCGAAAAGTCACCGGAGGTTCTGATTCCGAAGTCGCAAAGCCGTCTCAAGACGACCTTGGCAAAGCACCGATTCGGGTTTGACGGTGGGAAACCGCGGCCCAAACTTCAGACTTTGACCTACGCCGAGGCGCTCTTTGAAGCCTTGATGCACCGCTTCTATGAAGACCCGACGATGATCGCTTACGGTGAAGAAAACCGTGACTGGGGCGGTGCGTTCAGCGTTTACCGCGGATTGACGGAATGCCTCCCTTATCACCGCTTGTTCAACTCGCCGATTTCCGAAGCGGCGATTGTCGGAACTGCCGTCGGATACGCGCTCTCCGGTGGCCGCGTGGTGGCTGAGTTGATGTATTGCGATTTCATGGGGCGAGCGGGCGACGAGATTTTCAACCAGATGGCTAAATGGCAATCCATGTCCGCAAACGTCCTGCAGATGCCGATGGTACTGCGTGTATCTGTCGGATCAAAGTACGGGGCACAGCATTCGCAAGATTGGACCTCCATCGTGGCGCACATCCCAGGCTTGAAGGTGATGTTTCCGGCAACCGCCTACGACGCGAAGGGAATGTTGAACTTGGCGCTGCGAGGCACGGACCCGGTAGTCTTCTTTGAAAGTCAGCGTTTGTACCCCGAGCCGGAGACGCTTGTCGAAGGGGGAGTGCCGACCGGATATTACGAGGTGGAGATGGGGGAACCGGCGCTCAGGCGTCGTGGCGGAGATTTGACTATCGTCACGGTTGGTGCCGTGCTCTACCGGGCACTGGAGGCGGCGGATGAGTTGGCGGACAAGCACGGCATCACCGCCGAAGTGATTGACGCGCGTTTTATCAATCCGCTGAACTACGAGAAAATTGCCGAATCGGTTGAGAAAACCGGCAAGGTCGTGCTCGTATCCGACGCCTGTGAACGCGGGTCTTTTCTGCACACGATGGCGTCGAATATCAGCCAACTGGCTTTCAATTATCTTGATGGTCCGGTCGCTGTGGTCGGCGCGCGCAACTGGATTACGCCGCCCGCTGAGTTGGAGGAGGCGTTTTTCCCGCAGAAGGAGTGGATTCTTGACACGATTCACGAGCGGATATTGCCGCTCACGGAGCACAAAGTTAGCACTGTACAGAATGTTGAGGAGATTGTTAGACGCAATCAGTTGGGCATTTAACCTAGGTTGCCGCCTTTCACGGACGGGAGCACGGAAACCTAGTTTTTACCGACCTGGAAACACGAAATTGACGGAAATCATCCAAATTTACCTGAAATTTAGCAGACGTGAACCAAAAAATTTCTCTGCTATCAGGTAGCGCGCCATTGCCCCTGTCGGAATTATTCTTTTAGCAAGTAACACTCATTTTTCGCTCTATGACAGGCTTTGAATAAGCGTTCCTTCGTAGAATGGTATCACTCCAGAGGAGTGATATGTCAATAGAACACGATTCCTTATCGCGTCTGCACTCCAGAGGAGTGCAATGTCGAGTGTTATTTGATAGTGTGCCATTATCCCTGCCGGGATAATTCTTTCAGCAAGTAACACTGGTTTTTTTCGCTCAATGATTAGCCGTGAAAAGTGTTCCTTCGTCGTCTGGTTTTCACTCCAGCGGAGTGCTATGTCAATAGAATCATGATGCGTCCAATCGCCGCACTCCAGCGGAGTGCAATGTCGAGTGTTACTTGAGAGCAAGTTGGGTTATTTAGTAAATAGTTGAACACGACGGCGGCGCACATCGTAACCGAGACGTGCACACCGCTTAAGGAGGAAGTATATGACGTGGCAGGCAGACAATCCGATCAAGGTTGCGATTGTCGGTGTTGGTAATTGTAGCAGCGCTTTTATTCAAGGTTTGACCTACTATCGAAAGTTCGGCGCAGATGCCCCCGGTCTGATCAATGTTGACATTGGCGGGTACAAAGTCACTGATATTGTCCCGGTGGCTGCCTTTGATGTCGATGCACGGCGGGTGGGCTTGGATCTGTCGGAAGCCATTTTTTCGGGCGCAAATATCGCGTATCGGTATCCGGATATCGACGTGCCCCACAGCGGCGTGACAGTGCAGATGGGCCCCGTGATGGATGGAGTCACCCCAGCCTTGGCGGAGTTTGTCGAGGTCGCGGATAAACCGCCGGTGGATGTCGCCAAAGTTTTACGGGAAAGCGGCGCGGAGATGTTGTTAAACTTTCTACCGACGGCATCGGCGGAAGCCGCAAGATTCTACGCGGATGCAGCCATCAAAGAAGCCCGGATAGGGTTCATTAACGGAATGCCGGAGTTGATTGTTTGTGATCCCGCCTACCAGCAGGCGGCTATCGAAAACAACGTCCCGCTCATAGGCGACGACGTGAAGAGTCAACTCGGGGGAACTGCGATTCATCGAGCGCTGCTCCAACTGTTGAAAGCCAGAGGCATTCATGTTGAGCGCACGTATCAGGTGAACTACGCGGGCAACACGGATTTTTACAATCTCGTGCATCGGGGACAGTCGAAACACAAAACAAAACAGGAAGCGCTTTCCTCCTTGGTTTCCCCGGAAACCGAGATTTCGACAGGATTTTCTTTCGTCGAGCTGATGGGAGACCGCAAGACCGCGATTTTCTACATCGACGGCGTAAATTACGGCGGGGCGCCGCTGCATTTCGAGGCGAAACTGGAAGTAGAGGACAGCGCAAATTTCGGCGGCGTGATAGCGGACATGGTCCGATTCATGAAGGTGGGACTTGATAGAGGCGTCTCTGGCCCACTGCATTCCGCCTCCGCGGTGTTGACCAAGCACCCGCCGATATCGATTGATGAAGACGGCGTGGCACTCCGGCAACTACAGGAATTTGTTGACGGCGAACGGGAGCGGTAAATGACGGATTCGAGTGCTACGCCCACGTAGAAAGGCAGGTCAGTAAGCGCCTGCCTTTTTTCGTGTCCGGACGATGACAGAATCCGGTGGTCCGCCTGTAGGTTATACCATTTCGCTTGAATAACAGTGTATACAGTGCTTTCCATTTGCTGTTATGAGAATTGATTCCCTTCACACCCAACCCCGTAGGCGGGAATCAAACGAGTGGATAGCGAGTGCGATAGAGATCCTCTTGCCCCACTTTGTACAGACTTGATTGGCGCTATTAATGCGCGGCTGATATATAGAGATGGTATTATAGTCATTAAGGAGTGCGATAGAACGTCCCACTGTTAGTTTGCGCATCACAACCACAATCTAAAGAAGATCAAGATTTTAATCGGCAGTTCTAGTTTTCCCCAAACTCTGTAGGTGCGGTTTCCCAACCGCACCGAGAATCGTTAGAGTATTACCGATTTAATTTTTTTTTCATACAGATTGTGCTACAGAGATGGCAACTTGGGTTAACTTCCCGACGTGTGTTGGAGATAAGGAGTTTGGGTTTGAAGGCGATTATTATCGGGGCTGGAAGGGGTGTGCGACTTATGCCCACAACAGCCAATACTCCGAAATGCTTTGCTAAAATTGGTAACCGCCGTATTCTCGATTGGGGACTTCAGGCGTTCGCAGACAACGATTTCGAACGTATCTGTTTTATCGGAGGTTACGCGATCGAACATGTGCGGAGGGACTATCCGCAACTCGTGTTCTATCATAACGCTAACTGGGAAAATAACAACATTCTCGCATCGTTGATGTACGCCGAACCCGAAATGGATGAGCCGTTTGTCTGTTGCTACTCCGACATCTTGTTTAAGTCAGACATTGTAAGGCACCTTATTTCCAGCGATGGCGATATCTCACTAGCCGTGGATACACAGTGGCTTGAGCGATATACCCACCGCACGGAGCATCCAACCGATGACGCCGAAAAGGTAACGGTGCTGGACGGAGTGGTTACCCAAATCCATCGGGATATACTTGAGTCGGAAGCCCATGGTGAATTCATTGGCGTAGCAAAGTTTTCGACTGAAGGCGCATATCTGCTGAAGGAACACTACCACCGGTCTCGCAAGTGCTACGGCGTCAAACCCTATCGGGAGGCGCCGAGTTTTCAGAAAGCCTATCTCATTCATCTTCTTCAGGAGATGATTGAGGCAGGCGTGGAGATGGAACATATAGATTGCGCTGGCGGATACATGGAGATTGACACCCAACAAGACCTTGAGTTGGCACGTAAACTGTGGAGGTAAATTGATGGAGGTGAGTAAACCCTTTACGTCGACTGTCGTGGGATCGATGCCTCGACCGGCATTTGTGCGCGATTTGCTCAACCCGGAGACACGGCGTGACCTGGGCGACGTAGAATTTTCGCGCAGACTGGATGCCGCCGTGGCTTACGTCATTGCGATGCAGGAAGCCGCCGGCATTGATATTATCAGCGATGGTGAATGGCGCCGGCTGAGTTACATAGGGATTATCGCCGACATCTGTGACGGGTTCGAGGTGAGTTATCGCGGCAATCAGCCGTGGACGATTGTGACAAAGCCAATTTCACTTCGTAATACCGGCTTGGTGGCTAAGGAAGCGTCCTTCATCCGTCGGCACAGCCGGTGTGAGCCCAAGGTTGCACTACCATCGCCATATCTCCTCGGTCAGCGAATGTGGGACGCCGAGTTGAGCCGAGCCAGCTATCCGACCCGCGAGACTTTCATGCGAGATCTGATACCTGTTCTTCGCGGCGAACTCCAAGCCCTTCGCGAGGAGGGTATTCGTCACGTGCAATTCGACGACCCCCACCTGTGTCTCTTTGTTGACGAGCGAGTTCGAAGTCAATACGAGGATCCACAGCGAGAGATGCACCTTTGTGTCGATTTGCTCAACGAGATTCTTGATGGATTCGAGGATTTAAACACGGCAATTCATCTCTGTCGACGCAACAAGGGAAGGGATGGATGGGTAGGTGAAGGAGGTTACGAACCGATTATGGATTGCCTCAAACAGTTGCGTGTCAAGTCATATATGCTAGAGTTCGCGATTCCTGTTGCCGGCGATTTCGGTGTCCTGCGCGAAATACCGGAGGATAGTGCTATCGGGCTTGGTTGTGTGGATTGCCGCAGCGAGCGGATAGACACACCGGAGGAAATCGTTACGCGCGTTGAGAAAGCTCTGAGATTTGTGCCTCCCGAGCGACTGTTCATTCATCCAGACTGCGGTTTCGCTCCCGGCAGCGCGGCGGACATTCCCATCGATGAAGCCTACAGGAAGCTCTGCAATGAATCGGCTGCGAGTAAGATACTCAAGGAGAAATACGGCTAATCTTTATTCCATATTCCCGTTGTCCATGCTATAATGAATGCTTCATAAACTAAGGTGATGCCTAATGCCCCAAATGGCTATATTACGTATCACGCATTACTTGTTAATCCATTTTCACTCTCGGTTGGATTTCCACTGCATATTGTAGAATGGCCACCTTGAAACAAATCATTTAAGGAGATTATGAAATGAAACTTGCGTTTTTCAATGATTATCAACTTGGCGTGATAAAAGGGGATCGAATCGTTGATGTCGGTTCCGCCGTGGATGGTCTATCCTATCATTCGCCGCAGGAACTCATAAATATGTTGATAGAGAATTTCGGAGACCTGCAAGCCCAGATAGAAAGCGCGGCGGTTGAGGGAGACGGTGTGTCGCTTGCGGACGTGAATCTCAGAGCGCCGGTGCCGCGACCGGGTCAGTTGCTTTGTCTCGCCGGCAATTACATTGAACCTGAATCACCTGATCGCGGAGAATTTAATGCGTTCCTTAAGTCGCCCACGAGCATTATCGGAACCGGCGACACTTCCGAATTTCCTTCAGCCGAAGCCAGCGTTTTTCACTTTGAACCTGAGTTGGCATTGGTAATCGGAAAGACGGCAAGTCGGGTCTCGCAAGCCGACGCCATGGATCACGTTTTTGGATACACGCAATTCATAGACGGCTCAGCCCGCGGGTTGCACGGCGGCTTTTTCCTCGGAAAGAGTTGGCACACGTTTGCGCCGATGGGACCGGCGCTAGTCACCGCGGACGAGATTGAAGACCCGAATGATCTCGGTATCCGGCTTTGGGTAAACGATGATCTTCGCCATGACTTCTCCTCTAACTCCATGGATCGCTTTATTCCCGAGATGCTTGAGGAGGTTACCAACGTCGTAACGCTTGAGCCGGGAGATGTGGTGTCCACCGGCACCCACCATGAATCGCTGTCGCCGATTCACGATGGCGACACGCTGCGCCTCGAGATAGAGGGGTTGGGGCCTGCGCTGACGGTTAATATCCATGATCCATTGAAGCGGTCATGGGAATAGGGCTGAAAGTATCGCGTAGAAAATAGGAAAATACTCCACGCCCTCCTCGTGGGTTATCCCTTTCGTAGGGGACGCAGATCTGCGTCCCCTACAGCATTGAACGAGCACCGGTTAGACAGTTTCCCATCTAATCCTTCAAGCAAGGGTTCGCCGCAATTCAATGGCGCGTGTCGATTCGCCCACCCACGTCATCGTAATTTCGATACGGTTGGCAGGTAGCAAGTTGGCCATGCGGTCCGCCCACTCAATGATGCAGATTCCGGTTCCCTCCAGATATTCCTCCAGTCCAAGTTCGACGATTTCGCCGTGGTGTTGCAGGCGGTAGAGATCAATATGGTAGATTGGTATATTCCCCACGTACTCATTGATGAGGGTATAAGACGGGCTGTTGACGACCTCGTGGGAAGCGATGCCTATTCCACAGGCGATTCCCTGCGTCAGACAGGTCTTGCCCGCGCCGAGATCGCCGATCAGCGCAACTACGTCACCGGCTTTCAGGTTTCCACCGATTTGTTTTCCGATTGACTGTGTTTCTTCCGGGCTGTGTGTTTGAAAGGTTTCTTTCATGAGTTTCAAGGATGCTCTAGATTCTTTTGTCTTTCATATTTAGTGGCCTTCTCGCTAAGTCTATATGGCATCATTTCAAAGTAGTAGGCACACTCCGTGTGCCGTAAACCGCCTTTCACCACCCAACGGTCGGTAGGAGGGATCTCCAGGTCGCGACCTCCCTACTTGTATTAAATACTTAGAAAGTGAACCATTTAGTGGTTCATTCGCTAAGAATTTAAGGCTTACGAGACTGGCAGAGAAAACTGTGCTACCACGCCGGTAGGTGATCAAGCGAGTGAATAGCGAGTGCGATAGAGATCCAGCAAGCGAGTGCATAGCGAGCGCGGTAGAGATCCAGCAAGCGAGTGCATAGCGAGCGCGGTAGAGATCCCTTCGAACCGCACCGGCTCCCAACACTAACCATATTTCTTGGAAAATAAACCATTTAGTCTAGCAATGGTTTGTAGTAGCTAATACCTGATGGGAGTTCTATCACACAGGATCATCTATACCCTCACTATCCCTTCCGTTGATCGTTGTCCCCTCGCTTGATTGTAATGCCTAAGAGGACAAGATAAATGGGAAAGCAGAAAGCGCACAATGATTCAGATGCGAAAATTATGATGAGTTGCTGGTGCTGTAATCTATCTGACCCTGACACAACCTTCCAATCTTCCCGCCTTCCGCCCTTTCAAGTGGCTTAATCTTCCCTCCGCACGCAGTAGACCGTGATGGTGGAAGGGTCTTCCTCCAAAAGCGCCGTGTATCCGAATTCCTCCGACGTGAATCCGTGGCGTGCAAGCAGATCGAAAAATCCATCGGCGTTGGCACGATTCGGTTCCGCTATGATCGCCGTGCCGTCAAGGGCAAGATGCCTTTGGATTAGGGCGAGAATCGGATTCCAGTTCCTCTCCTCATAGACGACATCTGACGCAAGGATGCGCGTGAATCGACCTTTGAAGCAAGGAGCGTTCCAGTCCATTTGAACGAAGGATGAACGCTTGATGCACCTGTTTTGAAGGGAATTATATTGCGCGAACAACAGCGCGTCCTTTTCGTAGTCGGCAAACATGACACTGCCGCCGCCTATGGAAGCGACGATTCCCGACACCCCAAATCCGCAGCCGATTTCCAAGACCCGATGGGACTTCAATGAGTCCATCTGATCCAGATGGCGGGCGAGCGCAATTGAAGATGGCCACAGGAATGCCCAATAAGGGAGGCGTAGTGCGCCGTCATGTTCCTCTTTGCTCAATTCATCAAGGAATTGATCGGGATCGACCACAACAGTTATGGCGATATTCCGATTCGCCAGTCGGATGATTTCCTGCCTCAGCGGATAGCGTTCGGCGAGACGCCGTTGCAGCTCATTGATGCGCATGAAAGTCAAGCGGCGGAGAAACTGTGGTGGTCATGTCATTGCGCGGTGATTCGCCCCAAACTTGCTTACGACATAGAACAACAGGACGATTAGAACTCCGGCGGCACCCATCCCGACAAACGATGAAACCCCCAGCGCTGCCGGTATGTAGCCGAAGATGATCGCCAGTCCCGCAACGGTCAGACTGTAAGGGAGCTGGGTTCGTACATGGTGAATCGGGTCGCATTCGCTCGCAATGGAACTCATGATCGTCGTGTCGGAGATAGGAGAGCAATGATCGCCGAAGATTGATCCGTCAAGCACCGCCCCCAAGCTGATGGCTGTCGTCAGCCCATAGGAGTCCCCATCGAGTGCATAGGCAATCGGTATGGCCGTTGGAATGAGGATTGCCATGGTGCCCCAGCTCGTGCCCGTGGCGAACGAAGTCAGGGACGCGACGATGAAGAGAAGCGCGGGGAACCATAACGGCGAAACCACACCTTCCACCGTCGCCGCGAGAAAATCTCCCGTTGACAGTTGGTCACAGACGGCTTTTAGGCTCCACGCCAGGACAAGAACCGCGGTTGGCAGCAAGCTGCCTTTGAGACCGGAAATCACGGCACATCCAATCTCGGAGAAACTTATCCGCGATACTAGCTTTGCACAGAAAAGCGACAATAGGAAACCGCTTCCGGAGGCGATTGCCAAGATTTTGAGGTTGTTCGCATTGGATAGCGCCTCACGCCACGCCGATGGGGACAGGAAAAATCCCTTGCCGCCGCCATCAATCCAGAATCCTATCAACATGACGCCAAGCAGTGTTCCGATCGGGATGACCGCGCTGAGGGGGTGCACATTTGCCGATGCCGTGGATTTCAGCGTCGTGAACGCTCTTGAGGACATCAGTTTTGCATCTTCACCAATCACAGCTCCCGTTTCTCGCACACGAATCTCCGCCTTACGCATAGCCCCGAAATCAATACCGCCGATCGCATTTGTAAGAACGAAAATTATCGTCATCAGGCAATAGAAGCGAAAACCGAGCGCGTCGAAAAACATGGAGTAGCCGTCTTTCTGTATTCCTAACGAGTTGGCAACCTCGTTGAACAGCCCAACTTCATACCCGATCCAAGTGCTTACCACCGCCAGTCCGGCGATGGGAGCGGTGGTGGAATCCACGAGATACGCCAGTTTCTCGCGGCTTATTCGTTTTTGGTCGGTAGCGGGACGCATGGCAGACCCGACAATCATTGTGTTGGCGTAGTCATCGATGAATACGGCGCATCCCATGAGAACGGTGACGAACTGGGTTGAACGCGCGCTTTTTGCAAATCGCGAGAGCCAACGGATGATTCCCTGGATGCCCCCGGACACTATCACGACGGAGATTGTGGAGAGAATCAGGACAATGAAAAGGATGACCAAGAGGTTGAATGAATTTGCGACGGATGTTGCCACCGCTGCAGTTTGGCTGGATACAGATGTGAACCAATCCCTGACGGAATCCGACGCCATTCGCACCGACGAGAGCATAATTCCAACGGCTACCGCCAGCCCGAGACTCAGCAACAGTCGATGTGTCGCAATTGCCAAGGTGACGGCAAGTAGGGGCGGGACAATGCTATACCAGACTAGAGCGTTCGAGCCTTCCAGACGCCGTTCGCCGTATGCCGCAACTGCGGAAATGGCAACGAATGCCAGTCCCGCCAGCAGGATTTCTTTTTTCTTGTCTAACATGAGTCGTTAAACAGGTTTCAGTTTTGGGGTATATCTTCTGACGTAGCTAGGAAGAACAGAATTAAAATGATAGAAGATTCGCACCAAGTCAAAAAAGGGAAGCCAAAGAAATTTGGGTCTCGCAGAGATCTTTTCTACACTGGGAGCTCGGTGCTCACACCATCCGATGGGTCAATCTGTTCACGCGCTTGTGCGTTCAACCCAACGTACGGGTTCGCCGAAGATTTCAGGTATTTCGGAAATCAATAACGGTCTCTCTATACGCTTCTGGTAGCCCTATGTCAAAGCGTCTGCCCTTGAGAACATACCCGGAAAAACTATCCTCTTTCCGCAGTGTGTCGAGACAGGGAGTCAACTGGAACTCGCCTCTTTCGCGGAGGTTTTGGGAGATGTTTTCTTCGAGATAGTCAAAAATCTGCGGTGTGAGCACGTACAGCCCAAAGACGGTCAGGAACAGATCCTCTTCCATTCGGTCAACGTGCAGGTGCTGCCGCGCGTACTCCACGGGCGGTTTCTCGTAGAACTCCGTTATAGAAAGAAGCGAATCATCCTGCCATACGCCGTTCACACATCCAAAATTGTGAAGCTCCTCCACGGAGGTAGTTTTCAAGCCAACAACGCTATGCCCGACTTCATTATATACGTCCAGAAGTTGTCTCGTGCATGACGTTTCACTATCGGACGCGTAAAGATGATCGCCCAACATGAGCAAGAAGGGCTCACCGTCGACCCACTCTTTCGCGCAGAAAACGGCATGCCCGAAGCCCTCCTGAACCTCCTGCGAAATTACCGTGACTTGCCGTCCAAGGTCCATCAGGTATTGGCAGTAGGCTTGGTCCTCCTTGGACAATCGGTTGTAGTTTTCGATTGGGGGCGGAGTATTGAAAAAATCCTCGAAAAACTCGCGGTCTCTACGCTGAACGATGAGGCAAACTTCATCCACGCCAGCGTGTATAGCTTCTTCGATTAATGCCATAATCGCCGGTTTGGCTCTTCCATCCCTGTCAATGATCGGGAACAGTTCCTTTATGATGCCTTTTGAAGCCGGAAAGAGGCGTGTACTAAATCCCGCGGCGGGGATCACCGCTTTTCGAACACGCCTTCCTGCCTCAATCACAAGCTCAAGGCATGGCATTTTCAGGTCGCGCTCAATGATATCAATCGCTTGGCGCTGGCTTTGTTTATCCGGGACAATGAATTGTGCGGAACCGTCGCCTTGAGATCCGACGCCCTTACCTCCCAAGACGTAGGGTTGCAGGGGTTCATATTCGAGGAGTCGGTGCAATTCAGGCGCTGTCAATTGCGAAGGGCAGGCGGGTTGAAGATGAGAGTCAAATTCCGCCTGTGCCTCTGTCATCAATTGACCGATTCGTCCGGCGTCTCCACCCCGCAAGGCTCCATAGGCGGCATTCGTTATTCGAGCGCTGATTGGTCCGAGATACTCCTGAACATCCCTCTGACGTTGGTCTTCGGCGAACGGATAACAGCGATTGAGAGCACTCAAAATCTCCTTCGTGTCTTTACCGGCGGCAAGATCTACGATAACGAAGTAGAGGTCGTTCGGTACGTTGAATTCCTTGACATCAAGCCGGTCCCCATCGTAAATCATCATTACGGGGCGGCCGTATGCACAGCCCTGGTCCATCCGGCCGCATCGGGAAGGGGTAGTAATTTCGCCGGTGTAGGCGGATTCCATTTCGCCGCGTGTGGTCATCTTGAGGTCGTAGACGCGGTTGAAGGCACGAGCCACAAGCACGCAGATTGCGGCGCTGGACGACAACCCTTTCTTTACCGGAAGATCGGTGCGATAGTTGTCGATCTCGATTCCGCGCACATGGTAGTGCGTTAAGATTTGATGGGCAACGCCGGCGGCATAGCTGAAGAATCCCCCTTTCTCGGCTTCCTCGAGCAGCGCCTCCCGTTCCATCGGCAGCTCGAATGGCCCCTTCCGTTCGCCATTGTTTAGCGTTGCGCGGAAGATGAGTTTCGTGGGATGAGGCTTCACCTCGGCATACACCCCTTGATTGGTGCTCGTAATCAGCGTGTACCCCTTTTCCAAATCAGCATTGATGCGGCGATAGCCTCCCGCCCAATCACTATGTTCCCCAAATAGGCAGATTCTGCCGGGAACAAAGATCTTCATAGCTCTCCTCATACGATTATGGGATATTTCTGCCGTTAATTTTTATTTTATCTTACTGTTTAGTGCATCGTTTGGTTCGTAGTATTACAATTCGTCGCACGTCCGGTCTAGGCATGTAAGCCCCCGATTCGTCGGAATCAGCATCGTACTTCTCTACTCGGCACGTCCCCGGCCCCGCTCGGTCTGGATTGGCAAATCCAGACCGATGGACTAAACAGGTACTATTCTATAATAATATTCGATGCCGCGTCTACAGATTTCAGCGGCACGACGTAAGTCGCACGGTAGTTTCAAGCGATTGGACGGCACAGGCACCGTCCTATACAACCGGGTAATCACATTTGACAAAAGGGGTGGAAGCAGTTATAATCATTCCGGCCCTAATTGGGTCTGGGAGATTTGAATGTTCTACAGGGGTTTACAGCTTGATCGGTTTCAACAAGACGCTATTCAAGCACTAGATCGGGAGCGTTCTGTTATTGTCGCCGCTCCGACCGGAGCGGGCAAAACGGTGGTTGCCGAGTACGCGGTTGACAAATGTATTCAGAGCGATCGACGCGTAATTTACACGGCGCCAATCAAAGCGCTTAGTAACCAGAAGTATCGGGATTTTCATGAGCGATTCGGCGACCGAGTAGGTATCGTAACGGGAGACGTTGTCCTCAATCCGTATGCCCAGATTCTGTTGATGACGACGGAAATCTTCCGGAACACGATCTTTGACGATATTGAGCGTTTGGCAGACGTAGAATACACGATCTTCGACGAGATTCATTACATTAACGACGTTGAACGGGGGACGGTGTGGGAGGAGAGCATCATCTTCGCCCCGCAGCACATTAAATTTGCATGTTTGAGCGCGACCATTCCGAATATCGATCAATTTGCGGATTGGATGCGGAGCGTTCGAGAGATTGAGATCAATGTGGTTCAGGAACCTGAGCGCCCTGTACCTCTCGAACATCACCTCTATCTGGACGGATATGGTATTGGAACCATCGACGATCTGCGGCGGGTCCAGCAGATTATCGCCAAATTCGATCACCTTCACGGTGGCGAGAAGGTTGACGAAATAGTTGCTAACGCACTTCCCAACCTGACTCGCGCGGATCTGGTCGGTTACCTTCAAAAACAGGACCGGCTGCCCTGTCTCTATTTCTGCTTTAGTCGCAAGCAGTGTGAGCGAAACGCCGAATCCTATGCTCACTCATCGGGGCGTAGTTTTCTAAAAGTTGAGCAGCGGGAACAAATCCTCACTTTGTTTGATTCGCTTTGCGTGCGGTATGGTATCGACGAGAATCGGAAGGCGTCCGAGTTGCGCAGTCTGATTTCGAAAGGGGTCGCGTACCACCACGCCGGGATGCTGCCCACCTTGAAGGAGGTCGTTGAACAACTCTTCACATCCGGACTTGTGCAGTTGCTCTTTACGACAGAAACATTCGCTGTGGGCATCAACATGCCGGCATGTACCGCGGTATTTGAAAGCCTTGAGAAGTTTGACGGGTTCGGCTTCCGGTATCTAAAGGCGCGCGAATATCATCAGATGGCTGGACGCGCCGGGCGGCGCGGTATCGACCCCGTCGGTTACGTATACGGCCGGGTAAATCCTCGATTTTCGGATCTTGAGAAGGTCCAAAAGATTACCTCTGACCGGATTGAACCGATCGGAAGTCAATTTAACCTCTCCTATTCAAGTATCTTGAATCTTTATCAAAAGTACGGCGATGACATATACGATGTCTGCACGCTCAGCTTGGGGAATTTTCAAAACTACACGCGAATCCGTAAAATCGATAAAAACCTCAAGCGCGCCGAAGAGGGGCTGAAGAATTCGCCGCTGCCGATCTGCATTCACGACCATTTGGACGCCTCCGAGCAGGTTGCAGGTTACCTTGACCTCCTTAACAGCGTCGCGAATCAGAAACAAACCCTTAGAACAAAACGCTTGGAGGCAAAGCGAAAATACCGTGGCCGTAAGAACAAACGAGTGCGGTTTAAGAAACTCGCTCAAATCAATCAGCAGGTGCGGGGTGTCGAATCCAAATTAGTGGATAGCTTGTGCCACGGGTGCCGGCGATATAAGTTGTGCCATCAGCAGTATCAAGAAATTGAGCGGTTCACCGGTCAAGTTGAAACCCTCGTCCGAGAACGGGATCATTTTGAGCACTTTCAGCAACGGCAGATTGCGTCTCGACTCAAAGTGCTTGAGGAACTCGGTTATATAGAGGGGACCGATTTGTTGCCTAGAGGTGAAATTGCCTCAAAGATCTCGGGTTATGAGATGCAAATCTCTCTGCTACTGTTTGGCGGGTTTTTTGAGAAACTGGACGAAGACGCAATCAATGTTCTGATGTTGGCGATTGTGTCCGAACCAAGGAAGGATTCGGGGCGTTTTCGAAAACTGTATGATAACCGATTAAAAGGCGTTCTTAAATCGGCGGATAAGGAGGTTGAGAATCTTCGCGTTCTGGAATCGCTGCACGGAGTGGCGGAGGTCACACCGAGGTTTGAAACCAAGTTGAGCACGGCGATGCTTGCTTGGAGCCGGGGTTGCGAATTTGAGGAGTTGCACAGGTATGCGGATCTTGCGGACGGCGACTTTGTTCGCTCATTTCGACTCGTGATAGACTTTCTGCGTCAGACGCGTCGCGCAATGGCGGGGCATGCCGCGCTATTGGAAAAACTAGATCGGTGTGTCGGAAAGATTAACCGCGATGTGGTCGATGCGGAACGTCAGCTAAGAATGGCACAGGCGGACACACCTCCGGGCGATGTTTCTATGGAGTCAGGTGTGGTCAACGATGAAAGTGGGGATTGGGACGTGATTGGCGATTCGCGGCTGTCTCTCGATGATTGACGATCACTCCGGTACGTGCGCTTCAAGAAAGGTGTGGGGGCTTAGATTATATGGGGTGAAATAGAGCACGGAAGAATATAATATCTTTGTCTTGCCTTCAAGGGTCACTTGTGTTACAGTAAGATAACGAAAGTTGCTCCCTATGTAACACAATCTGTTAGATTGTGCATGCGATACGCGAACTGACAGTTGGCACGGTAAAATCCCCGTCAGAATGATTCTTTCAGCGAATAACGCTCATTCATCGATCTATTATAGGATTTGAAAAAGCGTTCTTTCCTAGAATGGATTTCACTCCATAGGGGATCAAGCGAGTGGATGGAGTTTCCATAGAGATCTTAGATGTCAATAGAACACGATTCCTGACCGCGTCTGCACTCCAGCGGATCAAGGGAGTGGATAGCGACCGCGATAGAGATCCCGGCAATGTCAATAGAATCGTGAGACGTCCAATCTCCGCGCTCCAGCGGTGCGCAATGTCGAGTGTTACTTGAGAGCACGCCATTATCCCTGTCGGAATAGTTCTTTCAGTAGGTAACACCGGTTTTCACACCTTGGTTAGCTTTGAAAAAGCGTTCCATGATAGATATTTCCCGCGTATCGCACTCCAGAGGAGTGCAATGTCAATAGAATCATGAAGCGTTCAATCTCCGCACTCCAGCGGAGTGCAATATTCAGTGTTACTTGAGACCGTCTCGGCGTAACAAAGCGAAGGGCAGAGATATGGGCGGGATTGACCAAATCCTGAAAAACCAAATAAGCGGAGCGATTGACAGTGACAGCAATAAATACTACGTAATTTCTTAAATGGATTGGAGTTTAGAATGAATAGATGCCTCAGGGGGAGTATCATATCAATTTGCCTCGCCGTTTTCCTCGTCAGTTGCGGAAGCCATAATGAATATCTGTCCAAAGGGAAAGAGTTAATTAAATCCGAGAGGCGGCGCAAGGAGGAACGCGCTGTTGCTCAGTTTAAATTGGCGATTCAGCAGGAGCCAAGTAATGCCGAGGCACATTATCTACTCGGGTTCTACGATTCTCAGGAGTTTTACAACGCGAAGTCTTCGTCAGAGAACTGGGAAGAGTACTGGGAAAAGGCTAGCACCGAGAATCGTGGGAAGCATATGTTCCTCGCATATCAGCAGGAACAGAACAAATATCTTGAGATTCTGGTGTTTGAAACCTTGAGACGCAATGAACCGGGGGTGCAGAACGCGGCATTGAACGCGCTTAAGCGCATCTACAAACAGGGTGATCGGGACAAGCTGCTGAAATCTTTGAAGAAAGCCATCAAGTCCAAAGACAACCGGGATCGCCACGACGCTCACTGGGTGCTTGCTGAAATCGGCAAGGACGCGCCCGGCACAATCGTGCCGCTGCTCGTCGAACTGCTCGATCACAAACGCAAGGAGACGCGGTTAAACGCGGTCAAAGCGCTGGGAGAGATCCGAGACGAAAACGCGATCCCCGAATTGGTCAAGATCGTGAACTCGGGATCAGCCAAACGCGCAAAGGATAGGGAAAGCCCCGAGGTTCGACAATTAGCGGTTGAAGCTCTCGGGAAAATAGGGGGTGCCGCCGTTAAAGAATTGGTTGAAATTGCCGAAAATAAAGGTTCTTCCTTGCGTGTCGATGCGATTCAAGCGCTTGCCACTCTGGGCGATGAGCGAGCGGTCAATCCATTGTTAAACGCTTTGGGCGAACAAGGCAGTCGAGAGGTTGAAATTAAATTTTGATAATACGATTGATGCATGCCCCGATTCTGTGGAATCTGCTTCCCGCTTTTACGCCCTGATAATTTGTTGTGATAAGGAGATCTCATGCTGGTTAAGATTCAATCATTACTCTTAATTGTCATCCTTATTTGCGCCGTGGGATGCGAGAATCGTTACCACGACGAGCAGTTTAAAATTCATGTACAACAGTTGGATAGCGATCTCGAAAATCGATGGTCTACCAACGGAGTCGTGGTGATTTCGGTTGAACCGAACGGTCCGGCAGCCAGAGCGCAACTTGAAGAGGGTGAATTAATCTCCTATGTCGTCGGTGAATATTCCCTTGGGAGCGAGGGGAATTACGGGCGTGCGGCAAAGAAGTCGATGCATGAAGACAACAACCTTATCTTACGCTTTACTGACGGCAGAATAGTCAGGCTAGCCGTGCGCCGCAGCGGCGATAAACCGGGACTCAAAGTTGATGGAAATGTCGTCAATGAAGTGAAGGGTGGAAGTCCCGCGGCGAACGCAAACATACAGGTCGGCGATTCGATTGACGCGGTGATTGATGAGCGTAAGATACGCACAATTGACGATTATAAGGAAGCCATTGAGGAGTTTACGAAACACGGCTCCAAAATAACCTTCCGCACGACCGAGTTGGCGGGCGTCAGAATTGCGGCAGTCGAAGCGCTGGGTGAACTCGGCGACGCACGGGCTGTCGACCCGCTGATGGACATTGTGGAACAGAGCGGTGACTTGTCGCTGCGCAAACCGGCAATTAGGAGTTTGGCGCGCCTTGTCGACTTTAGCCAATCGAGCACCCATTCAACGGAAAGGTTTAATGCCTTACGCGAGAAGATTGCAGACGGGCGAGTGCTTGCGTTAGCGCAAATGTACGTAAAGCGCGCTGTGGAGGCCGACCAAGAGATTCGCCGTACATGCATCGGCATATTGGGCGTATTGAAACCGCAATCCGCGATTGGGGTATTGACTGCCGTTATGGAAGATAGCGGTGAAGTGCCGGGCATTCGGTTCCAAGCCGGGCTTGGCTTGAGTCAGATTGGAGCGGACGCGGTTGATTCGCTTATCGCCGCATTCGAGCGTGGCGATGCAAACGTCAAGAACATAGCGGCTTCCGCCCTCGGAAATATCGGCGGTATCAGGTCCCGGGATGTTTTGATTGATGCGCTAGACTCCTTGGAGGACCTTACCATCAGGTTGACGATTGTTGACGCGCTTGCCAAAATCGGCGATGCGCCCGCTATCCAAGCGCTTCAGAACCAGAAGGTACGCTTCCAAGATGAAAGTAGCCTAAACACGTTCCTCAATGAAGTGCTTGGGCAACTTGAGGCGCGATCAATGTAGCCTCCGATATCTCCCTTGTAGGGATTATGCACGTCTCCAACTCGATCCTCCAGGGCCAAGAGTAGCGAAATCGTAGATAGATCTCTACCCCTAGCCGGTATCACTTTCCCCGTCCATTCCCTTCCGTGATTTACTCCGTGACCTTAATATGGGAAGAACAGTCTGCAAAGTAAAGATCTGTGGCACAACTAGCGTTGAGGATGCCCGGATGGCCGAAGATGCCGGCGCAGACTATTGCGGGGTCGTCGTTGAAGTACCGTTTCCCGAGCGGTCCGTCTCCATTGACGCGGCTGCCGAGATCGCGCGGCAGATCTCGATTCCAACCGTGATACCTGTCTTTAACCGTTCCACGGACTGGGTTCGGCGCGCGGTAGAGCTAATCCGACCGTCTGCGGTCCAGCTAATGGGTCACGAATCGCCCGATGAACTTCATCAACTTAAGCACCAGCTTTCCTGCGACGTGTGGAAATCCCTTTTTCTGCCCCCCGGTACGGGTGATAAACCCGACGTTGAAGGAATTCACGTCGAGATGGACGCGTACACTCGTGCAGGCGCGGACGCACTCCTGTTCGATACCGTAGCGGTCAGCCGAGGCAAAGTTCGATTCGGTGGGACGGGCAAAACCAGCGACTGGGATGTCGCCGCCAAGTTAATTGCCGCTTCGACGATTCCGGCGTTTCTTTCCGGCGGTATTCGGGCCGAAAACGCGAGACAGGCAATCGAAACCGTTCACCCCTATGGGATTGACCTCTGCTCGGGAGTCGAATCCGTCAAGGGTTCGCGCGATGCGCGAAAACTGGAATCGCTTATGGACGTGGTCGGGAAGAGCCGCCGTCAATAGGTACTTCCCTCACTCTGATGTATCCCACAGATACAGATTGATTGTCCGATCCTTCGCCCTCGCAGAAACGGGAAAAGTTTCGACAATCCGCCCCCTCTGGCGTATCCACCGCCGCAACTCCCGTCCCGAATCAAAAACATTGAAAGTTCCCGCATCAATCACGAACCATATCCGCGCGCCTTCCGATCTCCATTCCTCCGCCAATTCAGTCCTATTGTCCATCACCTCTTTGATCGCAATTGACTTAAGCTCCGGTAAATAGTGCCGGCTCATCTCCGGGAGAGAGAGGGCCACTTGATCGGTATCCCTCATCTCTGAACGGATGGTTGAGAACGCCTCGCGCCACTTGGGTCTACCCCCGTTTTCGACTCTAAAGTAGAGAAAGTCCTGGGAGAGCATCGTGACGATGATGACGCAAGGTAGCACAGCACGGATGATCATAGGAAGCGATTTTACTCTCGAAATCCGATCGCAGCCGATAGCACAGAGCAGAAAGTAAGCGGGGGATGTATAAAACAGGTAATAGCCGGCGACGTTCTGAAAGCGCGAAGCGATCAGCATCAGAACAAGCGGAATGCCCGCATAGCAAGCCAAGAACCGTACCGAGTTCTCGATGGGCTTGAAGACTAGCGAAGACAAAGCGGTTACCGCGACGGGCACACTCAAACCGTACACGAGAGTAAAGATGATGTAGATTGGGCTTCGCTGCCATAGATTCAACCCCCAGCCCGAAAACAACCAATTTCGGAAATCCGGTAGAAGAAGCACGAAGATCGGAACCGTGAACGGAATAAAGAAAATTAGCAGATTACGCCATCGAAGCCCCTTAGGGTACCTCGTAGTGTCTACACGGGATGGAGAGAGCGAGTCGCGCTCTTCCTGTGCGTGGACGAACAGCCCTTGTATACGGGGAAACGCGCCCGCTAGCCAAAAACTCGCTGCATAACCCGCGAGAGCGGGAATGATGAATATGGAAAGCGTGTGGGAAAGGATTAAGCAGATTGCGGCAAAGAGTGAACCGACCATCATTACGGGACGGTCGTGGTGTATGGCGAGGTAGAAACTCCATGCCGTCAGCATTCCGAATAGGAACGTGAAGATGTAGCCGCGCGAATTCTGCGACCAGTAAAGATGCCAGTGTGAAAGCGCAACGAAGGCAGACGCGAATATCCCAACTCGTGCGTTGACCAGCGAGCGTCCCATTAGGAAGATCACCGGGATCGACGCCATACCGACAATGCACGGCATAAAACGTGCGCCCCATTCGTCTGCGCCCCAAGTCGACAGCGACAATTTGACGGCAAAGTACGGCAGCGGATTTATACCCAAGCTGTCGATCGAAAGCTGTTTTGCATGAAGAACCGTCAAAACCTCGTCCATCCATAGACCCCACGTACCCAAATTCCAGAAGCGAAGTATTGCTCCGGCGATCACTATTGGCGCGAGGAAATATAGACTGCGAATTCTTAGCTGGACTTTGCACATAGGTAGGGTGAGATCAGGCGAGCGAATTGCGAGTAAGACTCTCTATCGCCCTCGTTATTCACTCGGTTGATTGCTCAATGTTTGAGCACTTTTCTGATGAATATTTCAGCATTTGCCTTCAAACTCGAATAGGAAGCACGGCTACTCAGTGAACTCAACTATGGGTACTGCTGCTACGCGGCGTGATTTTCGGGGCGTTGGACAGTCAAGGAAAGAAAATTCCGATATGGCATACAATTTGCGCAATAGGGTGAATTGTGGATTCGGTTGGCAAGCTGCCATTATATCACGGCAAGCAGCGAATCACAATTAAGATTCAGCTGTACATTTGGTGCCATAGCGACGCCTTCTCTGGCGGATTGCGGAGTGGAACTCAACCACTGGTTGCTCATTCCGTGGTTGAATCGATGCAAATTGTACCCGCGAAGTGCCGGGTACTGTCTTGCTCAAACCGGCATGTCCCATGTCGAGTGCTTGCACTCGTACAACGTGTTTTGTGCTTGATCTGATCTTCGCACTGTGCTAAAATGGCAAAAGCGTCTCGTTCTCACCATACACCGTCAAAAAGGGGGTTAGTATGCAAAAGCACGACATTTCAGAATGCGATTGCCGCATTCGAGAGAGACTTCGGTTTTTAGATAATAGTCGACGGAAATACGTATTGTGGTCGATGGTATTGTTGGTTGGTTTATTGGCTCCAGGGCTTGCGCTCGCCGAGGAAGGCGCCGCAATTGACTCCGGTGACACCGCGTGGTTACTCACCGCAACGGCATTGGTCCTGTTCATGACTATCCCGGGATTGTCCCTATTCTATGGTGGTTTGGTCCGCAGGAACAATGTGCTGTCTGTGTTAATGCAATGCTTCGCAATCACGGGCTTGATCACCGTACTGTGGGTGTTGCTTGGTTATAGTCTCGCCTTTGATACGACAGGTATGAATGCAGGCACCCTGAACCTCAATTCGTTCATTGGGGGATTGGGGAAAGTTTTCCTTAAGGGTATAGACGTAGGCACTGCGTCCGGGACAATTCCGGAGACGGTGTTTCTTACGTTTCAGCTAACCTTCGCTATTATTACCCCGGCGCTCATCGTAGGCGCTTTCGCTGAGCGTATGAAGTTCACCGCAGTGCTCTGGTTTTCCGGTATTTGGTCACTGATTGTGTATGCGCCCATCTGCCACATGGCATGGGGAGGCCCTGGTTCGCTCTTCGGAGACATCATCGGCGCGCTTGATTTCGCGGGCGGCACGGTCGTACACATCAACGCGGGTGTTGCCGCGCTCGTCGCTGCCATAATGATTGGGAAACGGATAGGTTATCCGACGACACCTATGCCTCCGCACAGTCTAACACTGACTGTAGCCGGAGCATCCATGCTCTGGGTGGGATGGTTTGGATTTAACGCCGGCAGCGCCGTTGCAGCGGATGGCGCGGCGGGAATGGCGATGCTTGTAACGCAGATCTCGACCGGGACAGCAGCCATAGCTTGGATGTTCACCGAGTGGATGAAACACGGTAAACCCAGTGTGCTCGGAATCGTGACGGGCGCTGTAGCCGGGCTGGTCGCTATTACCCCGGCGTCAGGCAGCGTCGGACCGATGGGAGCTTTGGTCATCGGTGTTGTGTCCGGTGTCGTCTGCTTCTGGGGGGCGACGAGTCTCAAACAGAAACTGGGCTATGATGATTCACTGGATGCCTTCGGTGTACACGGTATCGGTGGTATCGTCGGCGCACTCTTAACCGGGATTTTCGCAGCGAAGGTCCTCGGCGGTGTAGAGGCGGATTTAAATATCGGTGCTCAGTTCGTCAAGCAACTCCTGAGCGTTGCCATCACTATTGTCTGGAGCGCCGTACTCTCCTTTATCATCCTTAAGATTCTGGACGCGATTATCGGTCTGCGTGTTGAAGGGGATGAGGAAAGGGAAGGCTTGGATCTCGTGCTTCACGATGAACGAGGTTACAACCTTTAGCCATCGAGATGTATCGAGCGTCGTAAGGGGATTCGCTACAGTTAAAGTTCAGCGCTTCAAATTTGTGCCGCATGTTGGGCCGACACTTCAATCGCGGTATCAAGCACCGATGAAGATACCGAAGTTGAAAATCGGCCTACATGGGACTCTTTGACATTGTGGTGGATCGTAGACTTCCTAAATTGCGCTTAGGTCAAAAGGGAGATGAACCCATGAAAAAACTAGAATGCATAATCCGCCCTTTCAAGCTTGATGAAGTCAAAGAGGCTCTCAACAGCGTTGGAGTTCACGGGATGACGGTCAGTGAAGTCCGGGGTTTTGGACGGAGCCGAGGACACACAGAGCTTTATCGCGGAAGTGAATACACGATTGAGTTTGTGCCCAAGTTGAAAATCGAAATCGTGGTCGCGGAAGAGAACGTCGACAACGTGATTGAGGCAGTGCAGCAGTCTGCTTCGACTGGGAAAATTGGCGACGGCAAAATCTTCGTTTTGCCGGCGGACGAGACCATTCGAATCCGTACTGGCGAGAAGGGGCCTGAAGCCATTTAACTTAATGAACGACTGTAGCACGTATCTTTACGGCATCAGCGCCGCGCTGAGTCTCCTGCCGGGAGTTATGTGCTACAGCTCGTCCCTCCTACCGGTTTCTTCCTGTCAGCATTCCCTCCGCCAGATTAAATCCAGCGAAACCGATCTCTTGATTCCGCCATCCATGCACAAGATGCAATATACGCGTCGTTCTTCTCTACCACAATCTGTTAGATTGTGGCATACGCATACTGACCGAACAGACGAGCGAATGCGATAGAAATCCTATAGGTTTCCCGGCACGATAGGGATCTTGAAGGAGTGTAGAGACTCCCAAACCCCGTGTACCCAAGCCCCAGCGGGGTGGCAGGTGTATAGTAACACCGAAACCCCACGTGCCTGAGCCCCAGCGAGGCGGCAGGTGTGCAGCAAGACACAGTAGAAACATAGAAAGGCTTTTCAAACGACCCAAAATGGATTTGTTACCGATTGTTCAAATAGGCTCTTTACTTCATCTCAAGGGGATTTCTATCGCACGGGGTTTACTATCAAGCCTTTCTATCGCGTTAATTATCCGTATTAACTCGCTCGCTCCTAAAATGCGGTAAGAGAGGAAATGTTATGGGTGGTTATTGAAGGTAGGATGTGCGGCATTAACTGCTCTCGCCCGAAAGATCTGCGTGGGATTCCAGTTGATCCAATCGCTGCCGCAACCGAGATTGTTCCCGGGCGATCCTCAGTACGTAAAGGCAAAACACTAGCCAAATCACGAAATAAGCGGATACCAAAAATTTCAAGCGGCGCTTCTGCCGTTCTTCCAGCTTTTCTACTGATTTGCTTACCGCTTGACCAACTTCGGTTTCATCGACCTGGGCGTCCATCTCGGCGATAGCATCGTTAACTGCGGCGAGAACTTCATCCTGTGTAATCGCAACCGGGACCTGACGACCGAGAAATAAGCCGAAAAAGATAAGGAAAAAAACTCCAACGATCAACGGCGCTGCCTTGTTCATTCAATTCCTCCAACTCACCACTTCGTGTAGACCTACCTTCCGCGCCACCCAACGGCACCAATCATTCCCCCATCTGCCGATACTGAATGATTTCCAAGCGCGTTTTCAGGCGTTCCATTTCGTACCGCACCATGAGCACAAAGACATAAACCACCGTTAAAGCAAACCAGGTTAACATCCAGGTTGTGACCATCTCCGGGGCTAAGTTCCACTTTGTGTCGGTGTCGGGATGCAGGTTGCCTTGCCAAATCTCCACCGAGAAGTAGACTATCGGGACGTCCAAGAAAGCGAGAATGCCCAATACCGCAGAATAAACTTTCCTCTTTTCCCCCGTCAGCGCAGATCTCAAGATAAAGTAGCCGATATACATTAACCAGAGAATGAGCGTGCTTGTGAGTCTCGGTTCCCAGTTCCACCACGTATTCCATGCAGGCTTCGCCCAGATGGGTCCCGTCAGTAACACGATGGTGCAGAAAACGATTCCAAGCTCCGCCGACGCGGCAGCGACCGTGTCAAATTTGTCTTTTCGTTTAATCAAGTATAGAAGACTAAATAGACACGTCACGCCGAAAGCGAGAAAGACGGTAAGCGCGGAAGACACGTGAAAGTAGAAAATCTTCTGAACCTCGAGCATGGTCGTCTCGATTGGCGCATAGCTAAAGACAAGATAAATCGCCAAAAACAGAAATGACATCGCGATGATTCCAACAACCTGAGATTGCTTCATCGTTTTATTGATCTCATCCCCAAAGCTCCGGATTATAGGTTAAGATTTCCGGTCCGTCGGAGAGAACGGCTACCGTATGTTCAAAATGAGCGGACAAACTTGAATCCGCCGTGACAGCCGTCCAGCCATCCTCACGCACCGCTGCCTCATAACGTCCCGCGTTGACCATCGGCTCAATGGCAAGAACCATTCCGGGTTTCAACCGGATGCCCTTCCCGGCTTCGCCATAATTTGGCACCTGTGGAGATTCGTGCATACTGCGTCCGATTCCGTGACCGACGAAATCTCGCGCGACGGAGAATCCGTGCGCTTCAACGCATTCCTGCACGGCGTAGCATACATCGCCCAGTCGATTTCCCGGTTTTGCCTGGTCGATAGAAGCATAAAGGGACGCTCTGGTCACGTCGAGCAGCTTTTGTGCCTCGTCGGAAATCTCTCCGACCTTAAACGTAAAGGCGTTGTCGCCATGGAAGCCGCCGAGAAAAATTGCGGTATCAATTCCGATGATGTCACCCTCCTTCAGGGTGACCGCTTTGCTCGGGATTCCATGGATAATCTCTTCGTTAATCGAGGCGCAAATTGTTGCCGGGTATGGGGCGTGTTCGGGAAGCTGGTAGCCGAGAAATGATGACACTCCGCCAAGTTCTTTGATAGTCTTGCGCGAGATTTGATCCAATTCAAAGGTTGAGACGCCAGGTGCAACGCCCTCTCCAATCCTTTGCAGCAAAACCGACGCCGCCTTACCGCTGCGCCGCATCGCTTCGATTTCAGGTCGCGATTTGATTCTGATCTTTGACATTTAATACCATTTCTCGTAGCTGTTTAGTACATCGTTTGGTTCGTAGTGTTACAATTTTACGCACTTTCGGTCTGGGAATGTAAGCCCCCGATGGGGCGGAATTCGCATTATACTTCCCTGCTCGGCCTGTTTCCTGCCCCCTCCCCGCTTGGTCTGGATTGGCAAATCCAGACCGATGGACTAAATAGTCGCCAATTCTCCGTTGGCTCAATATTCATCTGTCAGCAGAACCCAATAGCGTTAATTGAATCTTATCAATGCCGGGGAAGAAAATCTGTAATGGGGGATTTGCTATCGCCTTCGTTAATCACTCAGTTGATGTCCTCGTTCAGACGCTTGATTCTCTTCAATCCTGTACAGTCCGAAATTAGGCGACACGCTTTGCCCAAAGATGTTTGAGCGTACTCTTCGCAATTCGAAGCGGCGAGAAATTCACCGGCACCGGTCCCGGGAATTGGAAGTCAGACACACGCACATCCGACAGGCGCTCCCCTAAAACCTCAATCTTATCCAAGTCTGTTTCCCCGACCCCGAGTTCTCGCGCGGCGTTCATCAGATCGAACTGCGTATCCGACAAACCGATAATTTCCGCGTGGGCGCGATCCATCGCAACGACGTCCACACCGCCGGTCAATATGTCGAGCGGATAGGGATTTCCGTAACGCGGCCCCATTTTGTCCATCGCGGTGATGGCGTCGACGACTGTGAGCGCCGGTTTGATCAGTTGACAGTATTCAATTAGCATCTTGCCGAACGTGAACCGATCTTTCCCGCGTGAGAAATGGAGACGCGCTTTCCGTTTACCGGGTACGCAACCGAAGTTGTTCTTGATAGCCCCGGTCAGTTGCATCTGCTGGTGCACTTTCAGTTTCGGCACGTTAATCACGACATCCGCCTCTACCACCTCGCGCGCCAACTTGTAAGTGCGCAAGCTGTAGGATGCCGGAGCAGGTACTCGTACTCCCCCCGTCCAATCCGTAATCGGCACGCCCAACTCCTCGGCGACCCTCATGAGTCCTGATTTTCTCGCAATTGTTGTTACATTTCCAAATGCCGGTGAATCACCAATTAACGGTTTGCCGCCAACCGACTGTATTTGGCGAATCAACGAACGCATCACCGTGTGGTGAGTGGCCGTCGGATCATCGGCGTGAGAGGCACCGAGAAGGTTCGGTTTTAGAAGAACCCGATTCCCCGGTGTCACGTAATTGCCGATTCCTCCGAGCAGTTCCAGCAGATTGGAGACGGCTCGGTCGACCAGTTCCTGTGAATAGCTCGAACACTTGACAATCGCAACAGTCGGGGGCATGGAAACTCCTTTCGTGGAAGTTCCGTTGTATTTGCTAACGTTGCCGAACTTAAAGACCTAAGCCCTACTTTGTAACTGTTGTAGGGTGGAATCAAAGGAACGGATAGTGATTGCGATAGTGTGCCCCTCCCCACCATTTCCTGTAGGGTGCAATC
>JAPPIK010000048.1:40958-153081 GCA_028820655.1 Candidatus Poribacteria bacterium
AAGCGAGTGAATAGCGAGTGCGATAGCAAATCTTCCGCGCACCAGCCATTGAGAGCGCTTAATGTACATAGTCGGGCTGAAGATGCATATCACCCGCCTGTTGACCTTTGGCTGTGAAACCGCCTCTCCTTGTAAGGTGCAATCAAGCGAGTGAATAGCGAGTGCGATAGCAAATCTTCCGCGCACCAGCCATTGAGAGTGCTATAGTGTACAAACGGGCTAAAGGTGTATACAATCCGCTTGTTGGCATATGGCGTTGAAACCGCCTCACACGGCAATACTTCCGACTAGCGTGTGTGCAGATGCGGCCTCGATTCCCACCTCCACGATGTCGCCGACCACCGCGTTCTCCTTGGGGAACACCGTCGTTTTGAAGTTGTCAGTTTTTCCCTGATAGTTGTCTGATTGTCGACGGGATTCGCCTTCAACCAAGACTTCCACGGTCTTCCCGATCGATTCTTGGTTGATCTCGCGGGAAACTTTCTCCTGCAACTCTATAACAGTTCTCAACCGTTCCCCTTTTTCCTCCTCGCTGACATCGTCCTCAAGGCTTCTGTGCGCGAGAGTTCCTTCACGCGGAGAATACTTGAAGGTGAACGCCGAGTCGTAACGAATCTCGCTCATTAAATCGCACGTTTCCATGAAATCTTGCTCTGTCTCCCCGCAGAAGCCGACAATAATGTCCGTGGAGATAGCCAGATTCGGAACGCGTTCTCGCATCGTCACGACCAGTGTGCGGTATTCCTCAGCCGTGTATGTGCGGTGCATCTCTTTAAGAATCCTCGTCGATCCCGACTGCAGCGGCAAATGGATGTGTTTGCACACCTGTGCGCAGTTTGCCATCGCATCGATCATCCCGCTGCTCGCGTCGCTCGGGTGCGGCGATGTGAAACGCACTCGCTCAACTCCTTCGACATCCCCCACGGCGAACAACAGATCCCCGAAATCATACTTTCCGTCATCGTAAGAGTTCACCGTTTGACCGAGCAAGACAATCTCCTTGAATCCTTCGTCCACAAGTCGTTTAACGTCGTCAACCAAAATCGCAAGCGGGATGCTGCGCTCTCGTCCCCGCACGAAAGGTACGATACAGAAGGTGCACATCTTGTCGCAGCCTCGCTGAATCGTCAACCACGCTCGCAGTCCATCTTTCCGGATGGGGGCGATGTCGGCGTAATCCTCGGTTTTATCCAGTTTCAGGTTGATGAACGGGTCGCCGCCTGCCACGGAGTTTATCGCTCGCGGCAGATCGCGGTAAGCATCCGGTCCCATCACCAGATCCACGTATGGCGCAGCCTCTACAAGCTTTGTGCGCAGGTGCTGAGCCATACAACCGCACACGCCGAGAATCAGGTCATCCTGTTTCCGCTTCCGGTGACTCAACTGCGTGAGACGGTTGATTACCTTTGTTTCGGCGTTTTCCCTGATAGCGCAGGTGTTGAGCAGAATGACATCGGCATCCTCGATTCGATTGGCAATGTGGTGCCCGCTTCGGGTCAGGACGCCCGTCATCAACTCGCTGTCGCTCACGTTCATCTGACATCCGTACGTCTCGATATAGATACGCCTGGCTTGCGGGATGCCCGACGGCGGGATCGGATCTGAAATTGGGAGGGGTTGATACAGGGGGATAGCGTTTTTCGTCTGAACTCTCGGTTTAATCATCTTTGGGCTCTCTTCGGATCCATTCGAGGGCGGCACTCAACACGCTTTCGTTGCGATATCCCGACACGATGCCCTGCAAAACCGGCGGCTCCGATTGTTTTAGAGTCTCAATCTCCTGTATAAGCGCCGGCAGAGCGCGCACGACGTTATCGACAATGGTGACACTCGCATGTTTGGCCGTTCGCGACATCGGGTTCAGGTCTACCGTGACAACCTCTTTCCCCATCTTTCGCAGCGCTTCGCAGCGATCACCGTCTTCCAATGGCACGAACACAACATCCGCATTCAGAATCCCGTCAGGATGGACGAATTTTCGGTTCGAGTCGATGTGAGAAAGCTGTGCATCCTTGGTAGGCATCAGCACTTCTGCCGCGCCGTTTTTTAGGAGATGCCGTTGGATCGCTTGTTCGCGGGACGCCGACGCGTGAAAGATATTCACCTCCAACGGCGCATTGAGAATCCTTCCCAACTCGACCAAGTTGTGAGGCACAAGCGCCGCCGTGTTGCCGTTCACCGAAATAACTGCGTGTTTCGCGAGTAGAAGCATCGCGGCTGCTCCGCGTATGGCTTCCTTGGCGAACGACTGTGTCTTCTCGCCAATCAGGTAGTCGAACGCTTCCCCGCGGCCATGTGCAATCAGACCGTGCGCCGAGGTGATTCCACGTTCTACGCCAGCCGCCATCACATCTCGGATTCTCAGAGAAATGTACCTCGGATGGCTTTCAGGGACATCTGTCATTTACACTATTCGCACCCTCTGTTTAACAAGCGTTGTCGTTTCTGCCCCCTCAAAGGAGTGAGTTCCAAACACCGCATTGCCCAACATGATCATGGACGCCGCCCCTTTGTTGCTTTCAACTTTTTCAATAGTTCGTTGGACATTTGCGTCTGTCAACAGTCCACTATTGATGGCGAACGTCTTGGATACGCCCACGTAGGCGCTGAAATCAACGGCGTTAGATCTCGTGAATTCTTCCAATCCTCCCAGCGCTTCATCCGCTGCCTCGTTGATTCGCGCGCGCTGTTCGACATTTTCCAGAACTTCCTTGGTCTGGATTGGGCTAAAGTATCTGTAGTAAATCGGCTGTTCCCGAACCGGCAATTGTTGGGCGTCCAACGGGTGCCCCTCTCTCAGTTTAACGAGACAACCGCCGTGATATTGTGCGCATACATCGCCCAATCCGGTGCGATTCTCCACTTCTGCGACGTGGGCGATCATTGCCAATTCCAATTCAGATACGCCCAAGCTCAACAGAGCATTCACCGCGTACGCGGTGCCGAGCGCCGATGCGCCGCTTAGACCGAATCCGCACCCTAGCGGCAGCGGGGTGGCGATTTCTATCCGTATCGGTTGTGATGTCAATTCCCGCACCACCGCCGCAACCGTCGGGAAACGAATCTCCTCTTCATTAAACAGGACGGTAGTTTGACTATCCCGGGAGACAGTGGCGACTACCCCCTCCTTCACCGTGAATCCCGTGCCGAGCGAGTGCATTTTGGCGGTATCTTCATGATAAATGATTTTGAACACACCGGAGATATTGCCGGGCGCAAACGCACTGACTCGATCCATTTTCACCCCTGTTTTACGTACTCGTCATAGCACGTCCCCAAATCGAAGGTAAAAAGATCCCCAAGGTATACCACGATCCGGTAGCTCAGCGTCAGAGTTTCACCCGCCATAATGGTATGCGGATAGGCGAAGGATGTAGAGACAAATCCGATTGCGTCATCCAGTGCGAAAAAAAGGGGTGGATGCCCCAAATTCGACGGGTGGTCGAAGATGGCAACTCCGATCGCCTCATCTGAAAGGACTCCGTTGAGCGAGCACCATTTACCGGCTTTTCCGATCACCTCGGATTGACCGATAGAATATTCGGAATTCGTGACCTTCCGATATTCCATCTCCGCGCCGCGTAAGCAAAGACCTTGGGCTTCGGGAGACACACCGACTGAAACATCCCGCGATTGAGCGCGGAGGTTAAACTGCAAGTCTATTAGTTGCCGGTCTTCCTGCGGTCGATGAACCCGACTCCGGCAAACTTCCTCAATCGGCTTGGAATCATCGGGGGCAACCCAATCATTGACGACTGTGAATCGCGCGGTGTGTTGGTCAACGCCCTTGTCGCGGAATTCTCGATGAACTATCCGCCCGCGCGCCGATTCCTCGCCGTCGGTTTCTCGACAATAGTTGACTCCATCAACGTTTTCCCAAGCGAACCACAAACCGTGATGATAAGGACGATCACCCGGAGCGTCATCGGTTACGATCGATTCGTTGGGTGCGTGGATGGGATGAAAATACGGTTTGTGGATTTCACTCCCGTGGTGATAGGTGAGTATCGGCGACTCGTCATCCGTAATCAATAGCTCGGAGCCGGAAGATTCGTCCAATAGAAGTGCCATCACCAATCGGAATTATTCTACAACACGGAATATGGGATACTGTATGATATAGTCCGCTGCGCCGGTCGCTTGGGCGCCTCGCGCTCCACGTGAGCCATGCGAGGTGATATTATAACGTGAAGCCGCATCCGATGCAAGCGAATTAGGCGGGCACAAAGGGGAAGCGCACCCGATTGAAGGTGACGCTAACTGTAGGTCCGAGGATCATGAGCTTTCTCGACTGAGGGGTGTGGACGCCTCTAAAATCGACTAGGTCGGTATATGCGATACGGGAGTGAAACAATGGACGAAATCGGCCGAGCGTGATATAATCCACTGTCCGCGAAGTTGCTATCATTGCAAATATGAAGTGCACATAAACCAATTCTAACAAAAAAAACAAACAAGGAGACTTGAGTTATGCGGGGAAAATTCGTCATTGCAGCCGAAGCCGAGCGAGACGAACTAGACTGGGGATCGATGACGTGGATAAGTCGTCCCCAAACAACCGGAGCCAAAGATCTCGTGGCAATCGAAGTCAATCTTGAGCCCGGTGAAGGGCACGACTTTCACAAACATCCGGATCAGGAAGAGGTTATTTACGTTATAGAGGGGAGCATCGAACAGTGGCTGGAAAATAGACGGCAGGAGTTGAACGCTGGCGATTCGGTATTTATTCCCGCCGATGTCGTGCATGCGTCGTTCAATGTTTCATCAGCGCCTGCAAAACTGTTTGTTACCTTGGGACCGTGCAGCGGGGATGAAGGATACCAGTTAGTGGAGGTGGGCGACGAGTCGCCTTGGAATGCTCTTCGATGAGATCGAGCTACGGCGAGAAACAGAGGCGCATTCGCGCGGGGCAAATCGGGAGTCCATCAAAACGGCATCTCTCAACAGTGGAGGCAGGTGATCTTCACCGAGTTGACTATTCCTGTCGCTCGAACGTACCGCTTTTGCCGCCCGTCTTTTTGCGCAAACGTATCTCGGAAACGACCATCTCTCGGTCAACCGCTTTGCACATGTCGTAGACGGTTAAACCGGCAACGGCAACCGCGGTGAGCGCCTCCATTTCCACACCTGTGCGTCCAAACGTTTGCACCTCGGCTTCAATCTCAACCCGGTTCTCGGCATTGTTAATGGAGAGGTCAACTTTGACGGAGGTCAGTGCCAACGGATGGCAGAGCGGGATAAGATCACCCGTTCGCTTCGCCGCCATGATGCCGGCGAGCCGCGCCACTTCAAGGACATCCCCCTTTTTGAAACCTCGGTCGGCAATCAAGCGAATCGTTTCCGGTTTGGCAGTCACATGCCCGCAGGCTACGGCAACGCGCTCCGTCTCCGGTTTGGGTGTGACATCGACCATTCGCGCGTGGCCCTTCTCGTCGAAATGTGTGAGGTCTTTCATGAGATGCTTTTTGTGGCGTGGCGGCTAAAAAATCCCGTTGCTTGGCCGTTCTTCGCGGCGGAAGGTGCCCTCTATTTGAATGGGCGAGGTGAAATCTAAATAGAATGTTCTCCGCCAACCGTAATAATGGTCTATTCAACCATTAGCGCTCCTTGCCCTCTGCGTGCGTGTCTGAGTCGCGCTTATCTAAAAAATCGATAAACGTATCCAATTCTTCGGACAGTGTGACGAACATTTCGCGGATTCGCCTCGCGTTACGCTCGGTTTTCTCGAAAATCAGTTCTTCTTGGTAGATATTGTTGAAGAGGTGGCGAAACTCCAAGAGTTCTTGCAAAAACGCGTAAACACCTGCGGAGATTACGGCTGGCCGTTCTGCTTGCGGTTCTGCCACCTGCGTCAGCAATTCCTTATGCCACATACTTCCGTCAGGCATGCGCAAGTCAACGTCGAGGGCGATTCTCTTAAAGATGTTCTCCATTCCCCTGTAACAATCCGTAAGATTCTTGCCAATCGTTGTTTCAATCTCCTCCCTGTATTCAACGGGGGCAGTTTCGATTTTCTCTAACCTTCTCCCGATCTTCTTTACGGTTTCTCCTATCTTCGCGCGTTCATCAGAGATGCGCCGTACCAGATGGCTCCTGTCCACGTGATAAGTCTCTCCTTTTGCAATTCTGATGGCTCCGTTCGCAACCCTCTCGCGGAAAAGTCCGCTAGAACTCTCAAAATCGATAAGGTCGATTTTGAACAACCGGCTGATGTTCTCGGCTTCAGACATTGCGCGAAGGTACTTCTCGGTCGGAATTCCCCATACGGCAATATCAATGTCCGACCATTTTGAGAACCATTCCTTTGCCGCAAGAGATCCGAAAACCGCGACTTGTGTTGCGCCAAAGTCCTCGTACAACATTCCGGCAACTCGATGTGCCGTTTGCCAAGCACGTTGCAGCAAACGCTCGTCAGGCTGTTTTGATTTTGCAGAGCGTTGGTGTCTTGCCCGGTATCGCCTTATCTCTTCAGGCATCAGATTCTTGGCTGTACGATGGGACTCTGTTGACTGGTACATGTCAATGACCTCCTGCATTCACAGGATACCACAGGCATTTTGAGATGCAAACCGAGAAACTGTGCGGGGGATAGAGGTTTTCACCAGCACGGCAGGGCGACGGCAAGCGGAAGTGTGAGCAATTTGAGCTAATAATGGTTCGCTTGGAATTGCTCGAAAGCGACATCCAACTTTGCCTGTTCTGCCGGACGATTCGTGAATTGGCGTGACATATAGGCGTAAAATTTCTCGAAATCCTGAGCGTGTTCTGCCGAATCTGATGCCGAGACTTCGGCTCTTACCCACTCGATTAACCCTTCCCAGCTACTCTCTCTTGCACGCATATCTTCGTTGGTGTCGGAGCGGATCGCAAGCACCTGCTCGAAGGTTCTCAGAGATTTACGGTATTGAGCGTTTTGCAGGTACGCCCACGCGAGGGTGTCCAGCATTGTCGGGTTCTTGGCATCGCGCTTGACCGCTTGGCGCGCCAATTCAACCGCCCGCTCCGAATTGCTCTTCTGTTCAACATAGAGCCACGCGAGGTTATTGTACCAGTTTGCGTAATCGGGATCGCCGGTAATGGCATCTCGATACAGGTTTTCAAGGTCGTCATTCCAACCGGAGATCTGATCGGGATTCAGTTCCTTTCCACGCATGTAGAAAGACTCCAGACTCCTATACAGGTTTTCATGGTAGCCTCTCTTGCGTTTGACCTTCACGCATCGTCCGATGTAGTCCGAGAGGTATTCCGTTCCGCTCCTCTCTCCCACAGCTTCGACTTGATATAGATATAATCTTACGAAGCCCTCATTCCAGTTGGAATCGTTGGGCTCCTCAAGTAGCGCTCGTTCATAAAACTCCTGAAGTTTTCGAATCCAAGACGGATTATTAGGATCGGTGCGCAGCGCATCCCAGTACATCCTTTCAAGGAGACCGTACAACTCTCGTGTGTAACCGCGGCTGCGGACAGTCTCTTCGATACGATCAATGTACTCGGATAGCTCGGCGGAAGGAGTCGTGGTGCGAATGCCGTCATCCGCACGCCTTTCCGCGATTCCGGAGCGGTCAAAATACCGCTGTATCGTCACCGCGCCGCTCAGCACCGTCAAGCCGACAAATACCGCTGCGGCGGCTTTGATGCCGTAACTCTCGCGCTCGCCATCGGCGTAAATTGCCGGCGGCAAAACCAGGCCAACGCTGAATCCGACCAGCAGTCCTCCAAGATGTGCGGCGATGTTAATGTGAGGAATGATGAAACCGAGTACGACATCGAGCACAATAAACGGCAGTAAACGCAGTCCGAAGACTCGTCCGCGTCGGAGCGGAAGACGGTCTCTGTGCTGCAAACCGATCGCAACGACGACGCCCATGAGACCGAAAATCGCGCCGGACGCACCCGCGCCGATGGCGGCTCGAACGAAGATCAGGCTCGCCAGACTGCCTCCGATCGCCGAAATCAGATAGAGAATGATAAAACGTGACCTTCCGTACAACCCTTCAAGCAGGTTCCCCAAGATGAACAGGATACCCATGTTAAGAAGAAAATGAAAGCTCCCGATGTGCAGGAAGGTGTTCGTGATCAGGCGCCAGTATTCTCCATTCTGGACGATAAGGGGGTAGGAATACGCTCCGAACCGGATGAGGTTCGCTACGTCCTGGGAGCGCCCGACAAATTGGTCGAGCAAGATGAATACGATCGTATTCAGGCTAATCAGAACAAGGGTGACAATCGGCAACCGCCGTTGATAGGAAAGAAACTGTTTTTCCTTTTCAAACTCGCGCCTAAATGGGTGCGACTCGTCGGTGGCTTGCGTCCTGTCCTGCTCGTTAGACCAGTCCAGTTCGTGAATCGGCGTCCACCTGCCGCCTGTAAGCGTTTCTGACTGAATGAAAGTTCCGACAGGAATAGATCCAACCCGCAACCAGAGGCGGAAAGTTTCTTCATCAATATCGTGGATTTGGTCGTCTATTTGGATCTTCATGGGTGCTCCCGTCGAAAAGAGCTTCACGCATTTCGGGCTTGCAACAGATCGCGAAGCTTGTCCAGCGAATAGGTGTTGATTACCGCGTCTTTCGTCAGCCATGCCCGTCGCGCAACGTTGATGCCAAAGCAAGTTTGTTGAAGCTGAGGAACCGCGTGCGCATCGGTGTTTATCGTCAATAGGGCGCCGGCTTCGTTTGCCTTTCTTGCCATGTCCGGCTCCAAGTCCAGCCGGTTCGACGACGCATTGATTTCCAAAACGACACCGTGTTCAACCGCGGCTTGGATCACCGCGTCAAGGTTCAATGCGTATCCGGGACGTCGACCGAGAAGTCTGCCGGTCGGGTGCCCGATGATGTTGACAAAGGGGTTCTCGATTGCGCGAATCATGCGTTTTGTCATGTCCGCTTCGCTCATGTTAAATCCGGCGTGCACGCTAGCGACAACGATATCGAGTTGCGCCAGCACATCGTCGGTAAAGTCCAGGTTTCCATCGTTTAAGATATCTACTTCGGAACCTGCGAGAACCTCGATGCCGCTCACCTCTTCGTTTATGCTTCGCACCTCGTTCATGTGCGCCTGTAACCGTTCGAGGGTTAACCCGTTCGCCACTCGCGACGACACGGAATGATCGGTGATGGCAATATAATCATGGCCGCATGCTTGCGCGGCTTCCACCATCTCGCGCATCGAGTGTCTACCGTCACTCCACTCGGTGTGCATGTGCAAATCCCCGCGAATATCGCTTAATTCTATCAGAGTTGGCAGCGCTCCGGCGGCAGCCGCCTCAATCGAGGTACCGTCTCGCCGCAATTCGGGCGGGATAAGGGGTAAAGCGACTGCATCATAGATCGAAGACTCCGTTTTACCCCTCATCCAATCCGCCAAACCCCCTTCGCTCTTCTCCAGGTGGTGCGCTTCCGCAACCCCATTGAGCGCCGTTAGGTGTTCGGCGGAAGCGGTTGTTAACAATAGCCCCGCTTCGTATGCTTCGCTGTCGAACGCGTAAACTCTCAGCGGGAATCCGCCATCAACGGTTGCCGCAACACATCCTCCCCCGAAGACAGCGTTTTCTGCGGTCTCGAATCCCTTTACACCCCCAACCTTGCAAAGTGCATCGACAATTGTCGCAGGGGAAGTGCACTTGACTGTTAGTTCAAGTTGATGAAGCATCTCTTCGTGCCGCCGCATCTCACCGGTAAATTCCGCTCTTGCAATCCCGGGCGCATCTCGCAGTATTTGAATAATCGCTTGGGCAATCGGCAAGATACGCCACAGCGGACGCATCCGGTCTTGAACCTCAAGGAACCGCAAACCCTCATCAATCTGAACGATGGTCTTTGAACCGATTCCCTTTAGCTGCTTGAATCTGCCGCCGTCAATCGCCGCGCGCAAATCATGAAGATTTCTAACACCGAGTTCGTTGTAAAATCGCGCCGCCGTTTTTACGCCTATCCCCCGAATCCTCAGCAGGTCGAGCACCTCCTCTCCCATTTCCGCTATCAGGTTTTCATAGAAGCGGCACTGCCCGGTCTCCAGCAATTCGACAATCTTTGCCTCAATGGCTTTGCCGATGCCGGGGATTGACTGAAGCCTGCCTTCCTCGGCCAGTTGTCCGAGGTCGACGTCAAGGTTTTCAATCGTATCCGCCGCGCGTTCGTAGATTCTTGCGCGGAAGGAGTCTTCACCCTGAATCTGCAGTAGATGTCCGACATTGAGAAAAGTGGCGCCGATTTCGTCGTTCGTCATGTGAATACCGCTGTTGAGTGTCTGTGTTATACCGGCAATTAAAGAAACCGAGTTTCCAAGAAGAAACTCGGTTGCGCTCTGATTAATTCAATCGCTTCTTCCGATATCAAGCATAACGTGAATTACTGTTCGTGAGTCTTTATTCACCGGACTCCGGATCGTCCAGTAGTTGGGTGTAGCCGCACGCTTCGTCATAGCAGACGAGATGCTTGCCCTTGGCTTTCGTGGTCTTCTCAAGTATGAAAAGCGCGTCGCATTGCGGGCATTTCTGTGGAAGCGGTTTGTCCCAGACCGCGAAATTACAATCAGGGTAATTGCTGCAACCGTAAAATGGCTTGCCGCGGCGGCTGCGGCGTTCGCCGAGATATCCGCCGCAACCCGATTCCGGACAGTCGATTCCAATGTTAATCGGCTTCGCGTTCTTGCATTTCGGGTATCCCGTGCACGAGAGGAACTTACCGCCGGCGCGGCTAGTCCTAATAACCATCGGCTCACCGCATTTGTCGCAAACCTCATCCGTTTCCTCCGGCTCGGCAGGTTTCTCCGATTCAGCCTCCAAAGATTTGGTATTCCTGCATTCGGGAAAGCTGGAGCAACCGAGAAAGCGGCTGTATCTACCCCATTTAACAATCATTTTACTCCCGCACTTGTCGCAAATCTCATCCGACTCCTCCTCCATGTCTTTGCGAGCCTTATACATCCTGTCGGGAGCGGCTTCCAAAGCGAGATGAAATGGTTGATAAAAATCGCTCAGGACTTTAACCCAGTCCACTTTCCCATCGGCAATGGTGTCAAGCTGTTCCTCCAATTTTGCCGTGAACTGAACCTCAAGAATATTGGGGAACCCCTTAATCAATAATTCGTTTACGAGCTTGCCTATATCGGTCGACAAGAAACTGCCCTTCTCCTTAACGACATACTCGCGGTCCTGGATAGTGGAAATGATCGACGCATAAGTGCTCGGACGTCCAATCTCCTTCGCTTCAAGTTCCTTGACCAGCGTAGCCTCGGTGTAGCGGGGCGGAGGCTGCGTGAAATGCTGTTTGGGATCCAACTTGAGCAAATTAAGCACTTGACCGACCTCGACTGGCGGTAGGATAGCCTCTTCGTCGCTTTCGCCCCTGTTCTGGATCGGCACCTCATCGCTGCTCTCCATGTACACAGCCATGAACCCTCGGAACTTGATAACCGATCCGGTCGCACGAAAGAGATAGCCGCCGGCTGAAACATCTATGGTTGTCTGATCCAGAATTGCCGGGTTCATTTGGCTGGCGATGAATCGTTTCCAGATCAGATCGTAGAGGCGGTATTGGTCGGAACTCAGGTGCGACCGCAACGATTCCGGCGTTCGGACGGCGGAAGTAGGTCGTATTGCTTCGTGCGCATCTTGAGCAGAGCTTCTGCCCCTATAGTGAATCGCTCGTGATGGCAGGTAATCCGAGCCGTAGGTCTTCTGAATGTATCCGCGCGCCTCATTTAGCGCCTCATTGGCAACACGCGTCGAATCCGTGCGCATGTAGGTGATTAGACCGATGGAGCCTTGAGAGCCAACGTCCAAACCTTCATAGAGTTGCTGGGCAACCGACATCGTGCGCCTCGCCGTAAACCTTAGTTTTCGTGCGGCTTCCTGTTGTAAGGTGCTGGTAATGAACGGCGGTACCGGCCGGCGTTTGCGTTCGCGTTTCTGGATGTCTTTTACGACAAATTTCTCTGTTTTTGCCTCATCGACAATCTCAGTCGCTCGCGTTTCGTCAATGGTGAATCCGTAGGTACTAATCGCAGCTTTCTCCGAACCGATCCGGAACAGTTTTGCATCAAACGGGGAAGGTTCATCACCTTTAAGCGTTGCTGTAATAGTCCAGTACTCCTTCGCTTCAAAGGCGTCAATCTCCGCTTCCCGTTCGCAGATTAGTCGTACCGCAACGGATTGCACGCGACCGGCGCTTAGTCCCGGCTTTACGTTTTGCCAAAGGATCGGACTTATCTGGTAGCCGACCAAGCGGTCCAGAATCCGCCGCGTCTGTTGCGCGTCAAAGAGGGATTGATTGATTCCCGCGGGATTATCGACCGCAGCCTGAATAGCTCCCTTTGTGATTTCGTTGTACGTGATGCGAAAGACGGGTTTCTTCGTCTTCTTCAATTCGTGGGCGAGATGCCAACAGATGGCTTCGCCCTCTCGATCGGGGTCGGCTGCGAGGTAAATGGAATCAACTTTTTCGGCTGCCGCCCGAAGCTCCTTTATAACTTTACGCTTGCCGTGGATAAGCGTGTATTTGGGAGCAAATTCGTTGTCCACATCTACCCCCAGTTCCTTGGAAGGCAGATCGCGAACGTGCCCCATAGACGCTTTCACAACAAAATCTTTACCGAGGAATTTGTTAATCGTCTTTGCCTTCGCAGGCGATTCTACAACGATTAGCGATTTTGGCATTATCCAATCTCCACTATTATTGCAATGTATTTAACGCAAGTTGCTACTGACACGATTTTAGACATGCACCGTCGGGTACAATTGAGAATAGCCCATTAATCGTGGAGATCTTGTAGCACAAACTGTTAGTTTGTGCATCACAAGCATAATCTAACAGATTAAGTGAGCAATCAACCGAGTGGCCAGGGGTGCCATAGAGATCCCAAAGCGATAGGCAATCCTTGTGCTACAAGGGTGGCAACTTGGGTCATTTAAGAAAAAAATGCGCTGATGAAACGACTGCATGATTCCTAGCAGTCGAATTTTATATCTATTGGATTCACGGCGAACTGAATTCCAAGAGATCTGTCAGAAGTGACCGCATTTCACTGCGGTGCACAATCCGGTCCAACAGTCCGTGTTCGAGCAAGAATTCAGCGGTTTGAAAGTTATCCGGCAACTTTTCGCGAATGCTCGCAATCGCCAGAGGTCCCGCGAATCCGATGCGCGCGCCCGGTTCAGCGACAATGACATGACCGAGCGAGCTAAAACTTGCGGTTGCGCCTCCGAATGTCGGATCGGTTAAAACGGAGATGAAAAATAGTCCGGCTTCGGAATGCTTCACGCATGCCGCCGCTGTTTTCGCCATCTGCATCAGAGCGAGCGTCCCCTCCTGCATTCGCATGCCGCCGCTTACGGAGACGATTATCAGCGGCAGTTCTTTGTCAGTCGCTCGTTCGATACAGCGCGTCACCTTTTCACCCATAACGGATCCGCATGTTCCACCGATGAATCCCACATCTCCGATTGCTATAGCCGCAGGATGTCCTCCGACTTTCGCTAATCCGGCGAGCAGTTCCGACTTCAATCCGGTTTTGGCGGCGTCTCTTTCCAGCTTCTCCACGTAGTCTGGAAATTCTAGTGGATCGAGCGAAAAAAGCCCGTCGTCGTGCGATTCGAAGCTGCCGTCGTCAACCAACAGTTCAAGGCGTTCAAATGCGCTCATGAAGTGATGATGATTGCATTCCGGGCAGACTCTACGGTTTTTCTTAATAAATTCCAGTTTGGGGTGTTGTGCGTCGCATTTACGACAGGAAACCGATTCCATGGTCGCCGCCATCCTCGCTCCTTCTTCATGTTGTAAATGTGATTCCTGTTCGCGGGGAAAATTATATTACTGTTGACCATTTGGAATGTCAAGCCAAAATAGGCAATGATAGTAGGGAACGATTTTCGCCATAGGGGCAGCGGACTACCAATTTCCTGACAAAAATCGGCCCAAATCATAAAGAGCGCTTCCGTTTAGTGATCGCAAAAAAGGCAGGACACCCGCGGATGCCCTGCCTATGCTCATCTTCAAATCTCTAAAAAATCTACTTCAAGATTAGCATTCGGCGCGTGATTTGAGACGTGCCTGCAGTTAGTGTGTAGAAGTAGAGGCCGCTGGAGACGGGCTGCCCCAACTGATCCTGACCATCCCAATAGGCAGCGGTTTCTTTGTTCTGATAACTGCCCGCTGGCTGAAGCCCGACATCTAGCCGACGCACAAGTTGCCCCCGCGTGTTGTCGATGCGGAGAGTCACATTTGACTTGCGCCCCAATTGATACGGTAGCCAGGTCTCCGGATTAAATGGATTCGGAAAATTCTGGAATAGCGCCGTTCGCTTTATTCCGCCCAGCGTTGCCGCCCTTAGTACAGACGATTCAACGGCGTAGGGCAGCTTCCACTCCCTTTGGGTGTCGTAGATGTACACAGCACCGCCATTCGGATCGCCGCGACCGGGGTTCCCCTTCCCCAAGCCGTACGCAGCAATGACAATAAACTCCTGCGTGGCTATTACTACATTTCCGAAACTCTGTTCCGGAAAGTCCGGAGCTACCGTGGTTGCCCGCGCTTGTTGCCTAGTCCAGCCGTCGCCTTCCCGAAGATAGGGATAGACAATTCCCGCATTGAGTTCACCGTCAAGAATAGCTCCTTCACCGTGACGCGGAACGCCGACTAGCGCGATATTACGGTTGATTGACACGCCTGATCCAAAGCCGTCCGCCTTCTCCGGATCCTTAGCCGTAAGCTTGGCTTCCTCGGTCCACGCGCCTCCATCGCTTGAGAAGATGTAGGCGGCGCTGTTCCTTCCCTCCACGTCCTGCGCCAAGTCCAAATGCGGCGCTCCGACGAGGGCGTAACGCTTTATGCCACGGTGCCCACTAATGGAAACCGAATCTCCGATGAAGTCGGAGGTTTGAGCATCTGTGGATACTAATTTGGCTTCTTCGGTCCATTTTCCTCCGTCATGAACAAAGATATATGCGGCGCCCGACTTTTTCCCGTTGTGCGTGTTGTTAGGCGCGCCGACAATGGCGAAGTCGACGCCGTTCTCGTTGCCTCCGAGGGCAACCGCGTCGCCGAAATTGTCGCCTTTGGCAGTGTCGTTGCCGGTCAACTTTGCCTGCTGTCGCCATCTATCCCCGTTGCGATGGAAAATATAGACCGATCCTGCTTTGCTATCGTCAAGGTATGCGCCAATGATAAGATGCTCTCCTAGCATATCAACGGAATATCCGAAATTGTCCCTCTTTTCTGCATCGGCGGGAATGAGTTTCTGCTGTTGCATCCAAACACCTCCGGTGCGCTTGTAGGTATACACGGCACCGGTGGAACTATTAATTCCGGGGGATCCGGTTGCGGCATAGTCGCCATCTACTGCCACAGAGTAACCGAAGTTATCGTTGCGGCGTCCATCCTCCTTGGGATCGAGCACTACTAACTGTTCCCAGTTGTCCTTATTTCCCTCTCTCTTGAGCCCAAAGATATACGCCGATCCGTGCTCGATAAGGTTATTTTCGCTGTTTTTAGGGGCGCCAACGATTATCGTATGCCCGCTGATGTCTACCGACCAGCCAAACCGATCATCCATGTTTGGATCGCTAGATATTAGCTTGGACTCCGCCAGAGTCGCGGATAGTTGCCCAAATCCGAGCAATAAGCAAATAGAAAGTATTCTCAAGAATCTCATTTTCAATGCTCCTTCGTGATAGAGTTTCTTGGGTGAGGATGTATTGAACGGCACATCCGAGATTTAATTTGAGGGTCGCAATAGATGGCATTTCATCGTTGCTAAAAAGGCGACATAAACCGAGGTTGCGAGATAAAACGTGGTCCATAATATGTGAAGGCAGTCGTCGCCCAGCAATTTATAGCACGTTCAACGAATTGTGTTGGGGAAAAAAACATTGCGATTGCTTCCCCGCAGGCCGGAGATTTCCTCGATTAGGGTTCTTCCCTGCAATCCTTTGTGTTGACGTATTGTTTAAGGAGGGTTAAACTATGGGTTAGGGATGTGCGTGAAGGATCTGATTCTTGCCTAACTTGCTCCGGATTGATTTTCCGCTATCTCTAAGCCCTGCCGCCTAGAAACGCCGTAGCTAGCAACCTGCCTGTTACCGAGAAGCGTCAACTCTTGCCGGCGGCACCGTCGTTGGCATCTTGTTGGAGTAACCTGTTAAAAGCACAAGTCTAGTGGATATTGTTGCAGGATGTTGTCATGGTTGTATGGCATAAGAAGTTTGATGGCAAAACAGCTGTAGCAGCGGCTATCATGCTCGCCATGGCATTCCATCTTCTCACGACGGACAGTGCCGACGGAAAAAAGGATGAGGACGTGAAAAATGACAGATACCTGTTGCTAGACCCCCGGGTTGTTGCTGCCGCGCAAAATGCACAGTTGACTCTTGGAGTGGTGGAAAAGCATCCTGCCAATCCCCTTTTTGGAGAAGACGAGGCATGGGAGAAACGCTATGACAACCTCTACGCAAGGGTTATCTATGACGAAGAGGAGCAGTTGTACAAGTGCTGGTACATGCCGTTCATCATTGACAACTCCGCCAAGGGCATGACGCATGAAGAGCGAGAGAGGACACCGTACAGATCACCGGAGGACAGGGACGAGGGGATTTGCTACGCTTTTTCCGAGGACGGTTTGCACTGGGAAAAACCAAAGCTTGGGCTTGTGGAGTTTCTCGGAAACAGCGAAAATAACATTGCCGTACGCGGACCCCATGGTGCGAGCGTGTTCAAGGATTTGCACGATCCGGATCCCGCGCGGCGATTTAAGGCGCTGATGATTGGTCACACCACGGGGCGCCAAATGTTGGCCGTGGCGTTCTCCGCCGATGGCGTTCGCTGGAGCAAGCAAATTCCCTGCCCCGAAGCCGGTATTGCGTGGGACAGCGCCAACAACGCTTTGTGGGTTCCCGAACGTGGCGAGTACGTCGGTTTTACTCGCATCAGCAGCGAAACCAAGGTTGTGGTGAACGGACAGGAACAGGGGGTGCGCGCCGTAGGGCGGGTCGCCAGCAAGGATTTTCTCACGTGGACGAAGGTTGAGCAGGTGTTCGAAGGGGAGCAGCCCCATTTACAGATTTACTGTATGCCGGTTTTCCGCTATCAGGGGATTTACCTCGGATTGCCTGCGATCTACAACACGGAAACCGATCGAACGCATACCGAGTTGGCTTGGAGCCAGGATACGATTCAATGGCATCGCGTTTGCCCCGGCTCGCCGCTTATTCCGCAAGGCTCCGCGCGAGACGATTACGATTGGGGGTGCGTGTATCCTGCGGCAAACCCCGTCTTTTTGGACGAAGAGATTCGTCTCTACTACGGTGCCAGCGACGGTCCGCATTCCGGTTGGCGGCTTGGCTCTTTCTGTTTGGCGACGCTGCGTCCCGACGGTTTTGCCGGTTACGAGCCGATTTCGGCAGATGTGCCCGCCGTCATTAAGACCAGACCGGTATCGGGCTATTTTGCGTCGCTGCGGATCACAGCCGATGTGAGGGAAGGCGGGTCTGTCCGCGCCGCAGTTGTCGATGAGCACGGAGTGCCAATCGTCGAGGGGGAACCCATCCACAATAGTGTCACCGAGAGTAGCGTAGCGTGGAGTGCGGGATGGGATCCGACCGCCGTTATGGGGACGAACGTTCGATTTAGGTTTGAGTTGCATAACGCGAAATTGTACTCGTTTAACTGCAATTGAAATTAGAGATGCAATCAGAAAAAAAATTCTGACAACTTGCCTCATAAGGGCTCGACATGGGAACGATAAAAAACTTCGGAATCTTGGGTGTAGCGTCGGTGTGCACCTGGCTCGTGAGTAACATAGTTCTCGGGAACGCCCCGTCAGATTCGTTGACAGAGCACATTTTCAGCAAAGCCGGCCCTCATGCGATGCTCGCGGCAGGGGCGGAAACCGACCAAGATTCCAGGCAGGAAGAACCATCGGAGGAAAGGATGAAAAACAAGCAGAAAGACAAAGGCGAGACGCTCTACAACAGCATCCTTCTGCCTGAAAATTGGCCGCCTGACTATGGCGGGTGGACGCGGGATCCGATGCCTGTCCCATATCTCGACAGTCCGCCGGAGGTTATCAACATCGATGTCGGAAGGCAACTGTTCGTGGACGATTTCCTGATTGAGGAAACCACGCTGGGACGCAAGTTCCATCAGCCGACATACTACGAGGGAAACCCGATCATCAAGCCGGACAGGGAGTGGGAGCATCACGGTCCCGCCCCTTTCGCCGGTCCGTTCAGCGGCGGCGTCTGGTACGACCCGAAGGACAAACTTTTCAAGATCTGGTACACCGGAGGTTACATCAAATACAGTTGTTATGCCACCTCCGACGACGGAATCCACTGGCAGAAAACCGAGCAGGATGTTGTCCCCGGGACGAACATCGTGATTGACCACGGAAAGGAATTGCCGCCGATTCCGCCGGAATTTCCCGAGAAAAAACATATCCGACCGATCGACACCACGAGCGTGTGGATCGACTATCAGGGTGATGACCCGCTGTCCCGGTACAGAATCTTCTACACGACCTGGCATGTAGGTCTCCCGGATCGTCTTGGTGAGGACTCCGCAGTCGCCTACCGGACTTCAGCCGACGGGGTACACTGGTCCGAGCCGATTGCCAGTTCGGGTGTCGTTGGGGACCACACGAACGCACACTACAACCCGTTCCGAGACAAGTGGGTTATCAATATCCGCAGCGGAAGAGAGACCGGACGGGCGCGCGCTTACGTCGAGGGAGATACCCCCGTCGAGGCCGTGAAATTGGCGGAGGTGAGACCCGAAGGAAGGGTTGTTCCGTGGCTGGGCGCAGACTTGCTGGATCCGCGCAATCCCAAGCCCGAAAGCGCCGATATCCTACCCCAATTGTATCATTTCGATACGGTGGCCTATGAGAGTTTGATGCTTGGGTACTTCTCCATTTGGCACGGCCCTGAAAACAACGTGTGCCACGACAGGCATGTACCGAAGCGGAACGAGGTGGTACTTGGGTTTAGCAGGGACGGATTCCATTACGACCGACCGGATCGGCGGCCCTTCTTTGAAGCGACGGAAACGGACGGCGCATGGAACTGGGGTAATGTGCAGTCGGCGAGCGGTGCGTGCCTGGTCGTCGGAGACAGGTTGTTCCTGTATTTCACCGGTCGCAACCTGCCTGAAAAGGATAAACTCTGGGACGGGTTCGTGAATACCGGGCTTGCATTCCTGCGGCGCGACGGGTTCGCCTCCATGGATTCGATACAAGACCCCGGTACACTGACGACAAGACCGGTCAGGTTTTCTGGGAAACACCTTTTTGTCAATACGGATTGCGATCAGGGGGAGCTAAGAGTGGAAGTGCTAGATGAGGACGGCAATGCGGTTGCGCCTTTCACGCTGGACAACTGTATTCCGCTCACGGTCGATAAGACGGCGCATCGGGTGGAGTGGAAAAACGGGGCCGACCTATTAAGCCTGGCGGGCGAACCCGTTAGATTTCGTTTTCATCTAAGGCTGGGTGAACTCTATTCCTTCTGGGTCAGTCCTGACGAATCCGGCGCGAGTCATGGCTACGTTGGCGCCGGAGGACCCGGGTATACCAGCTTTGTTGACACCGTAGGCGAGGAAGCCTATCGTTGAGCGGTATTCGGGATATAAGTTGATTGTTCATCACGCTTGACAAGAAATGGTGGGCGGTGCCCACCCTACGAATGTACTTAATCAGTGGGAAATGTTGATTCTTGAAACGCGTGTGAATGTGGGGAAATGGGTGAGAATAGAATAGCAGGAAACAAATTGAGTCGACGCGAACTCCTCAAGATGGCGGGAAGTGCGGCTACGGCATCCGCAATTGCTCCATTTAGCGGTGTCACCGCCTCTAACGAAGGAAACGAAGACGCTATGGGAGGAATGGATAAACCTAACATCGTGTTGATTATGGCGGACGACATGGGCTGGTCGGACGCGGGTTGTTACGGAGGCGAAATCGAAACACCGCATCTCGACGCCTTGGCTGCCGAGGGATTGCGATGTAGCCAGTTCTGCGTGAATGCGGTCTGCGTTCCCACACGTGCCTCACTGATGACCGGGCTGTACTGTTGGGCAGATGAGCGAAATACGCGGTTGTCTCCGAATCGGGTCACGGTTGCGCAACTCCTGCGCTCGGCGGGCTACCGCACGTCCATCAGCGGAAAGTGGAATGTGCCGGTGCAGGGCAGTCCGTTAGACTGGGGTTTTGACGAATACTATGGTTTTGGCGATATCCCGTCGAACTATTTCAACCCGGCGTTGCGAGATCTGAAATTCGGGGGTTTCCGCCCTCCGGTCATGCACAATGAAGAGGTAGTCTCGGAGTTTCCCGACGATTACTATCTCACCGATGCGATTAACGATCATGCGGTAGAGACAATCAAGCGCTTCGCTACACGGGGCGATCCGTTTTTCGCATATGTCGCACATTTAACGCCGCATAGCCCGCTCCAAGCCAAACGGGAAGACATCGCAAAGTATCGTGGAAGATTCATGACGGGTTGGGAAGAGTTGCGAAGAGAACGCTACGAACGACAACTCGGCATGGGGCTGTTGAACCCAGAAACCCGGCTGCCGGAAAATGTCCCGGATCTCCCCTCATGGGCTAGCGAGGAACACAAGGAATGGCAAGATTTGCGCATGGCGATCTACGCCGGTATGATTGACTGCATGGATCAAGGAATCGGACGTATTCTGGGGGCTCTGCGGGATTGCGGCGCCGACCGGAATACGATTGTTCTCTTTTTGTCGGACAACGGCGGCGACGGGTACGAGAGGTCGGATCGCGATAGTCCGGACATCCTACCCGGCGGAATCGACACCTATTGTTCGCCCGGCCCCGGGTGGGGTTCGCTGCACAATACGCCGCTGCGAAGTTTCAAGGAGAGCCTGTATGAGGGCGGTATCGCCTCGCCGCTCATCGTTCGCTGGCCCGGAGTAACCGCCGCAGGTGGCGCAATTACCCACGAATTTGGACACGTCATGGACGTCTTGCCCACGCTTTGCGATGCGGCGGGCGTTGAGTACCCCGAAGAGTATGACGGCCGCAAACTCGATCCCTGTGAGGGACGGAGTCTCCTGCCCGTCTTCCAAGGCAATCAACGGGAGGGGGATGACTGGCTGTTCTGGGCGCTGCGCGACGACAGAGCGGTGCGCCGAGGCAACTGGAAAAGCGTTGGACGCGGCAATCCGGATGATTTGAACAATTGGGAACTCTACGACCTAGAACGCGACCGCACCGAATCGGCGGATGTGGCAAAGGAGAATCCCGAGATTCTGAAACAGATGGTAACTGCGTGGCGTCATTGGTTGGAGAGAATGGATAGCTGAATATTCATTAGTGTAGGTTGGGTTGGACGAATAATCGCAAGTCCCAATCTGCGACGAGAGGGGTTAAGTATTTCGAAGATATTTCTCATCCTTAGCGGCAGAGTGAAACCCAACTCGACCCAGCCTAAGAGTTGCCTCGCGTCATCTAAGGAAGCAAACCGGTACGCGATAAGAAGCCGCGGCCTCGAGATCGCTCCTACGGTTGGCTTGTGTATGTGTAAGCGTGAATCTATATGACTATAGTCGCAATGACTATATAACCTTGTTTGGCGGAAACCGGTGTTCACTAGTTTCATGTAGTTACCTATGAGAGAAAGAAAAGACGCTTCAATTAACGGGGATACGAGCACCAATGGTCGATTCATCGTTCGCACCCTGATTTTCGGCTCCATCCTGATTATACTCAACTGTTACTGGATTATATCCGCAGAGAATCGAGTCGTCTATGAACTAACGGATTTCTCCATCTTCCCCACCGTGCTTTTTACGCTCGTCAGCGTTGCGAGTGTCAATCTGTTGTTGAAACGCTTCTTCAAGGGTTTGGCGTTGAGCGAGTCCGAACTCGCGATGACCTATATCATGGTCTCCGTCGCCACCGCGCTCGCCGGGCACGACATCATTCGGCAGTTGGTGCCGTTGATGGCGAATCCCTTCTGGTACGCGACTCCGGAGAATGAGTGGGAAGATCTCTTTTTCCGGTTTATTCCCACATGGCTCGCCGTCGAAGATCGGGGCATCTTGCAAGGATATTTCGAGGGCGATGAGGACGCATATAAGAGTTTCTGGACCGCCGACTATCTCAATGCGTGGCTGACGCCGATCTTGGCGTGGACGGCGCTCGTTATTGTCCTGCTCTTCGTGATGCTCTGCATGAACATCATCATCAGGAAGCAGTGGATTGAGTATGAAAAACTAAGTTATCCGCTGACGGTGATGCCGGTTGAGGTAATCGGCAACACCTCGAAACTGTTCTCCAACAAATTTATCTGGCTGAGTTTCGGGCTTGCGTTCGCGCTCGAGATTCTCGCCGGTCTCAACTTTCTCTATCCCGTCGTTCCCGCGCTGAAAGCGAAGTTTATCATTCCGTTTACCGAAAGACCGTGGAACACAATGGGCTGGGCGGGATCGGGAACATTGCCGGTCTACGTATATCCTTTCGCTATCGGATTCGGATATCTGATGCCTCTGGATTTATCGCTGTCGCTCTGGCTCTTCTTTCTGTTTTGGCAAGCGCAGGATGTCTTCTTCAACGCGACGGGTTGGACGACCGCCTCAGCGCTGCAGACGCAGCAGCGGGCGGGTGCTTGGATCGGAATCGGGGTCATGGCTGTCTGGTCGAGCAGACGGCACATCATGCGCGGATTGCGCGGGATGTTTTCCACAGCGGGTGGCGATCCCCTATATCCGTTTGCCGTGGTCGGCCTGGTACTGGGGATAACATTTGTCGTGGTCTTCTGGTTGTTTGCCGGTTTGTCGCCTTGGGTGGTGATTAGCTACTTCGTCATCTATTATGTGTTCTGCACCGCCATCACGCGAATGCGCGCGGAGCTCGGTCCGCCAACGCACGAGTTGCACGGAGCGCATCCGGATCAAATGATGGTCTGGTTCATGGGAACGAGGCCCCTCGGCGCGGCGAATTTGACCAATACCACGCTTCTCTCGTGGTTGGCGTACGGCTATCGTTCGCATCCGATGCCGCATCAGTTGGAAGGTTTCAAAATCGGTTCCACCTTCAAGTTGAGCGAGAATCGCCTCGTAGTGGCGATGATTGTGGCGTCAATCGTCGGCGCGATTATGTCGATCGGCGCGCATGTCGCCATTTATCACAAATTTCAGTTTCAACGCTGGGGCGTCGGCGAGTTTGCGCGTCTCCAGAACTGGATCGCATTTCCTCAAACCACGGACATCGAATCTATCCAGCACATGACCTTCGGGTTTGTGTTTACCGTTATTCTCACCATCTTGAAGAAAGGATTCTTATGGTGGCCCTTCTACCCTGTAGGATACGCCGTGAGTGACGGTTGGGCGATGGGCTGGTTATGGTTTTCCATCTTCCTCGGTTGGTTGTTCAAGCAGTTACTGTTTGCCGGAGGAGGCATCAAATCCTACCGCCGGGCGCTCCCCTTCTTCCTCGGCTTGATCTTCGGCCAATTCCTGGCGGGAAGTCTCTGGAGCCTCCTCGCCGTAATCCTGAACAAAAATATGTACACTCTGTTTCCGTAGCACAACTGGACAATCGCATTTGAAGTCCTTCGGTCTGGTCAGGACGAAAGTAACCACGTAAATTTTGTTGCCTCAATCGGATTTGCTCCGGAAAGCGCCAGCGGCGCGGCAGGTGTATAGAATTAGCGAATATTCTCAATCCCAAGCCCCTGAGGGGCGATAGGTGGCTCGTATCTTGGATGCGTCGTTCAAATAAGGAGTATTTCGTAATGAGCGATCCGCACTCCTCAGAATTCATTAGAAAATGCTACAACAGCCACCTATTTCATGTTTTTCTGTAGGTCGCTATCCAATTATCGCCCGGTTAGGTCTTTAGTATGGGTGCGATTGGCGTTGGTATACACGCGTCGCCCCTCGAGGGCTTTTGATATGTGCTGAATCGAAGTAGCTATACATCTTAAATTCCAATCTTATTCCAATCATTGCCCGTTACTTTCAATGGAGAGAAGAGAGGAAACGATATGACAGATGAACGAATTCGCGTCGGGTTTGTCGGCTGCGGAGGTATTTCGCGGTTGTATGCGGACATCTATGCAAGTCTGGTGGATATCGCTCAGGTGGTAGCCGTCGCCGATTTCGTGGATGAATTGGCTGAAAGGAAGCGAACTACCCTGAGTGAAGGCTATGCCATGGAAGCCCGCCAAGCGCGAATGATGCTTTCGGAGACGCGGTCACCGGAAGAACACGGCCGTCTGCAACAACGGGTTGAGACTGCGGAAGCCGCAGCCAAGACCAAGATCCGGAAGTATGGTTCACATGAAGAGTTGCTGAGAGATAGTGACGTGCAGGCAATTGTGCTCCTCACGACGCCCCCGGTTCGGCGGGAACCGACCGTTGCCGCGGCTGAAACGGGCCGCCATGTTTTCACCCAGGGCCCCATGGCGTGCAGTGTGGCGGAGGCTGACGCGATGACAGCAGCCGTTCGCAAGGCCGGAGTCAAATTCCATTCCCAATGCGGCGCACGCTATCCGCGAGGAATGGTACTGGCGCGAAAAGCCGTGAAAAGCGGGAGGCTCGGCAAAATCGGCAGTGCTCGCGTCGAACTCAACTGGTTTCGTCCTCAAAGTTACTACAAGCGTTGGCACGGCACATGGGATGGGGAGGGCGGCGGTGCCTCCTTCCACCACGGCAGATACATTATCGATCCATTCTTGTGGGTTCTCGGTTCGCGAATCGAGGAGATATTTGCTTATTCGGGACCTACTCTGCGCGAGATTGAGCACGAGAGTTTGAGCCAGGCAGTCGTTAAGTTCGACAACGGCGCGACCGGCACCATCCACGCCTCGCTGCTTAACCACAAGCAATCGCTGACGCCGGAAGGTCGGATCGAGGTTTTGGGGTACGACGCCTCTATGTTGGTTGGCGAAGCGTACCATTCTCCACCGCTAAACACCACATTGGGGAGAAACAACTATTGGCAGGCAGAAACCACGTTCGCATCCAACGACAATCCGGCTGCGGTGGATGCGCTGGAAAGCCTAAGGTCGGAGGTGGCTGGCGTACCGGAAACCGCGACCGAGGCTTACCAGAGTCGACTGTTCCTGGAGAGCATTGCGAACGACACGGAGCCGCTCGTGCCGATCGATGTGCCGCGCCACCATGTGGAGGTGGTGCGAGCGATATACAAATCAACCGAGGAGCGCCAGCCGGTAACGCTGCCGCTGGACAAAGACGACCCGTTTTACACCACCGCTGGAAAGCTTACTCACGGCGTAAAGCGCCCTCAAGTGTAGATAGAGAAACAGTGGCTAGTGATTAGTGGTCAGTGGTTAGTTTGACCCCACCGGGAATGGTGGGCAGTTCTCATCCTACAAACTATAGACTAAAAACTAGAGAAAAAAGTGTCTTGAAACAAACCCAACCGCCAGGAATCTCGTTCCGGATAATTTTAATCGGAATGATCCTCATCCCGATTAACTGTTTCTGGTTAGTCCTCTCCCGCCAACCCTATCAATACCAGTCGATTCCCACCATCATCTCCCCCTTCTTCAACGTCGTGTTCATCGTGTTCCTGTTAGCCCTGTTTAACCGCCCGATGAGGAAGTTTGCGCCGCGGCTGTCACTGACGCAGGGAGAGTTGATAACCATCTACATCATGCTGAGCCTGACCTCGGCGATCCAGTCCTTCCAGATGATGCAAACGCTGGTGCCGGTCATGGAATATCCCTTCCGAGTCGCCTCGCCGGAGAACGACTGGCAGAACCTATTTGCCCGATACATTCCGCCGTGGTTATCGGTGAGCGACAAAGGCGTGCTGCAAACCTACTTCCGGGGAGAATCCACGCTCTACGTCGAGCAACACATTCAACCCTGGCTCCTCCCCGCGATCTGCTGGTCGGCATTTGTCGTGATGTTGGTCTTGGTGATGGGCGCTATTGCCGTATTGTTCGAGCGGCCGTGGGTGGAAAACGAGAGGCTCTCTTACCCGATTATTCAACTCCCGCTTGAATTGACGAATCCCAGAACGCCCATTCTGAAGAGCCGCCTGCTGTGGCTTGGATTCGGCATCTCCGGCGGAATAGCGTTGATTAACGGACTATCTTCACTCTACCCCGCTGTACCGAGGCTGCGAATCCACCCATACGAAAACGAACTGTCCAATCTCTTCACGACGAAGCCGTGGAGCGCCATCGGCAGTCTCCAACTCGGTGTAGTCTTTCCCGTCATCGGCTTGGGGTACTTCATGCCGTTGGATATGTCGTTCTCCTGCGCCTTCTTTTTCTTTCTGATGAAGGTGCAGCGGGTCATCGCCGAGATGCTGGGCGCGCGGCATGTTGCCTATACCGGCTATCTCGTTTCTCTCAATCAGCAGTCGTTCGGCGCCTTGGTCGGAATGGCGGTGATTGCAATCTGGGTGAATCGAAAATTCTTCCGCGCTATGTTCAGGCGTACCTCCGGAATTGATGACGGTGAGAAGGCGAATTACCGAAAAGCGGTATTGACCATCGTTCTGGGGATCGGGTTTATGACCCTGTTCCTCTGGAAAGCGGGAATGGCGATCTGGTTAAGCCTCGCATTCTTTCTGCTCTACTATCTGGTATCGCTCGGATTAACCCGTTTTCGCGCCGAGATGGGGGTTCCCATGCACGATTTCCATTTCACGGGCCCCGATCAGATGCTGCCCGACGTTTTCGGAGCGCGCCGCATAGGCTATCGGAATTTGACGGTGATGTCGATGTTGGGGTTTTTCAACTTCACCTACCGGGGACATCCGCAGCCGCATCAGATGGAGGGACTGGCGCTGCTTGACCGCGCCGGCGTGGGTAACGAGCGGATCTTCTTGGCTATGACAGCCGCTCTGGTTGTGGGGACACTCAGTCTGTTCTGGGTTTATCTGCACGTGGCTTATTCCTCCGGCGGCAGCTCGCTGCAACGGTTCGCCGATGTCATCTACACCCGGGTGGCGGACTGGATTGCCTATCCGTCCAAGAAAATCGAGGTTTCCGGCATACAGACGATAGGCATCGGATTCGGCGCGTCGGTCTTTCTGATTGCCATGCGTCAGCGATTCCTGTGGTGGCGGCTGCACCCGGGCGGATATGCGATAGCGAACAGCCTCGACATCAACCACTTCTGGTTCTCGATGTTCATCGGATTCGCGATGAAGTGGTTGCTGATACGCTACGGCGGCGTTGGGCAGTACCGCCGCGCACGTCCGCTATTCCTCGGGCTTATTTTAGGGGAATTCATCGTCGGCAGCGTCTGGACGATTATCGGCGATATTATGCACCGGTTCATCTTCTTCGGCGGCACCATGTAGTAGGCATACTCCGTATGCCGTAACCCTTGCCGCAACTTCCCTCCTTCCACCCTTCCAATCTGACCTCGTTCCGACGCACCCGCGTCTAGTCGATACGTGCAGACGACTCTTACGCTCAAAGTAGTAAGAATACTCCGTATGCCGTAACCGTCGCCGAAACTTCCCTCCTCCCAATCTTCGCCCCTTTTCTTGCCTCGGGTTTGCACATCTTCCTTGACACGTTGAGTCGATATCGCTAGGATATTGGCTGAGGTGACCGCAGGAATCGATCGAATTAACAACGCGACTGAAAAGATTGACCTGCCGGGGAGATGAATCCATGAGAGTTACAAAAAACCTCGCCATAGGTGTCTGCATATTCTTTGTAGCCCCGGTGTTTCCGATAGAAGCATTTAATGAGAACCTGCTGCTCTATCTTTCTTTCGATAACGGTGACGGGAAGGTAGCGCGTGACTTGACCGGAAAAACGAAGGGCGGCGTTATCAACGGCGGCGCAAAGATTATCCAAGGATTTCGCGGCAAGGCGCTGGAACTGGACGGCGAGAGCGGGTACCTCGAGATTGAACTGGCTCCCGACATGATTGAGGCTGAGAGGAACTCCTTCACGGCAGAGCTATGGCTCAAAACCAAAGCCGTAGCTCCGGACATTGCGGTCGAACAACCGGTCAAACGACTACGCGGGTATCTCGTTTTCGGGGGGTATGGACCCGACGAACACTTTCACGGTCTTTGGTCTATGTTCCTGCAAAACGGGGGCGACCCTTCTACACTATGAACGTGAATTCGCACACAAGCGGCGGTCCGCAGGGCGTTGTCGCGGACAACACGTGTCACCTGAACGACGGGGAATGGCATCACATCGCCGCGGTACGCGACGAAGACGCCAAAGAGATTCGACTATACATCGACGGACGTCTGGTCGGTGCGGAGGGTGAACGCAACCGGAGCCTGAACAAAGCTGACGGCGGACGTAGACATATCTGGATCGGAATCCATATACCGGATCACGCCGAGCAGACCGGCACCGGGTTCTTCCCCGGCACGGTGGACGAGGTACGCTTCTGGAATATAGCCATGACCCAAGAGGACGCGGCGCGATACATGACCCTCGCGGTGGATCCGTTGGAAAAACTGTCTTTGACCTGGGGCGAGATTAAAGCGGAGGGTGGAGGGTATTAGGCCTCAAGAAGAATCGACGCCCCTAAATGCCCCGATATTCCTGCATCATAACCTTGGATATCTAGGAGACTGCTGTTTCGATGTGCAGGACACGTCCGCCAACTCCGCCAGATTTACTCAAGTTTTGGGTAGGTGATCAAGCGACTGGATAAGGAGCGATCAACTGAGCGATTAGCGAAGGATCAAACGACTGAATAAGGAGTGCGATAGAAGTCCCATAGAGATCCCTTTCCAACCGCACCTACGTGACTGGAGCAATGACAATTGGTTCTACCAAAGACGTCTGACCGCTAAAGCACGAAGTCTGATTCGGGAAAGCGCCGAAAAAACATCTGTTAAATAAATACAGTAGTGGGCGAGAACAAAATGCCGAGAAACACGCTGAATCCATTCATAGCCATGGCGACCGGCGCACTCTTCATAGTGACCGTTCTGCCCATCAACGCTTTTGATGATAGCCTCCTGCTGTATCTGCCTTTTGACGAGAACACCGGCGGGATAGCCAGAGATCTCACCGGCAAAACGGGCGGCGGGAAAATCATCGGCGGGACGAAAATCGTTCAGGGGAAACGGGGCAGGGCGTTGCAACTGGACGGCGAGACAGGTTATGTGGAGATCGGTCTAACGCCCGAACTGATTGAGGCGGAACGAGACTCGTTCACTGCCGAACTGTGGCTGATGACCACGGCTAAGGCACCCAAAGTGCCAGAGGCTGTTGTTAGCGGTTTCCACGGGCATCTCATTTTCGGAGGGCACGGACCGGATGGACACAACAATGGTCACTGGTCGATGTTCTTCTTTTCGGACATTGGCGGGGATGACAAGTTTCGATTTGCCGCAGTCAACGTTTTCGTGGCTTCGGGCAACGGTACCCCCGGCGTCATATCGGAAAAGCCGAAACTCAACGACGGAGAATGGCACCATATCGCAGGGGTGCGCGATGAAGATGCGAAAGAGCTTCGCTCCTACATTGATGGTGAGTTTGTCGGCAAGGCGGGCGACTTCTCGAGGGCGCTCAACAGCAAGCCGATTCAGGAAACCGCGAGAAGGGAATTATGGCTGGGTATTCACGCCGTCGGCGATGGCGGCAACCCGGGTAACGGGTTATTTCCCGCGAGATATGACGAAGTCCGCTTCTGGAATAGGGCAATGAGTCACGACGAAATTAAGGGGATAATGAGCCTCTCCGTCAGTCCGCAGGAGAAGCTGCCTCTGTCGTGGGGAGGCATCAAGACACGATGGGTAGATTGAATCGCTGACGACTTTATTTTCAACGAATCCTCGCCGAAAGAGAGATTTGGTAATGAATGCAACTTCAGCCGCAGCTTGAGCCATCACCCTCCGCTGGCAACTACCACGTCAGTTCAGATTGATAACTATACAGACGTATAGTATAATTATTTCGAAATACTGGATCCGCCAATCTCCGCACTCCGTAGGATCAAGCGACTGAATAAGGAGTGATCAACTGAGTGGATAGCGAAGGCGATAGTAATCCCATAGTAAATCCTGTGCAATATCAATAGAACGCCAATTTGCCCTGCGTCTGCACTCCAGCGGATCAAACGAGTGGATAGCGAGTGCGATAGTAAATCCTGTGCCATGTGGCTTGTCATCTCTGCGGGATGCGATCAACTCAACGGGAGGATCTACCGACAACATATATCTGATGCGGCACGATAAAATCTTCAATTTACGACTTGTGCCCGGGACGAATCCCTGATCGCGGCACAAATATTTTTTGTTGGCATCTTGTTAGCATTGCAATTCCTGAAAACTCGCTCCACCAAAGGAATCCTCCATTTCAGAGAATGCTAACACGCGGCTAAAAACGACGCTCCGTTAGCATTTCCTTTTAGATACTAAGCACATACGAAAAACCGCTGTTAAACCAAGGAGAATACTTTATGTCTGTGGCTTCACGCTGGAACCTGCGTTCCGAGAACGATTGTCTGTTCGTCGATGACACATCTCTCGGGAAGGTGGTGTTGCAGCACAATGCCCGACCGGGCATGATGCCTTATATCCATCCGCTGCGCACTGCGGACGGCAACATCTGCCTCACCGCGGACAGCCCGTGGCACCATCCGCACCAGCACGGTATTCAGTTGGCGTTCACCGATGTCAATGGCTGTGACTTTTGGCACTATCCGGGACAGCGTCCCAATCAGGTGGTCGGTCTGATTGAGCCGAGCACCCCGCGCATCTTGGAAACGGATCCGCCGCGTTGGAGGATCGAGACAGTTTGGCATCATGCGGACGGCAGCCATGTGATTGCGGAACGGCAAGATTGGTCGCTGCGCGGCGACGGAGATTTGCTCCTGCTAGACCTGGATTGGACGCTCCGCTCCGTTACTGATGTGTGCATCGAACAACACGAATACGGCGGCTTGTTCGTGCGTATGCCGCATCGAAGTGATTACGGTGCAGCCGTTCTCAACTCGTTCGGCATGGAGGATGACGACACCGAGCAGCAGGCGGCGGCGTGGGTGGACCTGTACATGCCCATAGAAAAGAGCGAAAGCGGCGCCGGAATCACCGTCTGTGATCATCCCGCTAACCCCGGACATCCGTCGAGATGGCGCGTAGACACGCAGCGGGGAATCAACCCTTCACCCTGTATCCCGCAATCCATCGATCTACCCGCCGGGTCGGCGATGCGTCACTGCTACCGCATGATTCTCCGCGCCGGACCGCTCCCCGCCGAGGAAATCGAGGAGCTCTGGACAGCCTACGCCCAAAAGGATTTATAGACATTGCAACTAAACAAGTATACATCTTTGTAGGTAATGACATCTTTCTGAACCACAATCTGTTAGACTGTGGCATCGGCAGACTAACAGATTAAGCGACTGGTTAAGGAACACGATAGAGATCCCTCCCCGATTCCCGACAGGCCGCGATTCGGAGATCGTTCCTACAGGCGCACGCAAATACTCATAATCATCGCTACACACGGAAATTCCCATGGGTCGACCCAACATTCTGTTTGTTTTCTCCGACCAACAACGCTACAGCGCACTCGGCTGCAACGGCAATCCCGTTGTTCGGACACCGGCAATAGACCGTCTCGCGTCAGAGGGGATGGTCTGCGACAACATGTTTTCCAACCATCCGCTGTGTTCACCGTATCGCGCGATTCTACTCACCGGGCGGTACGCCTGGCAAAACCTCGTCATCGATAACGAATATCGCCCGCGAACCGACATCCCGACGTTGCCGGGCACGCTGCGTCAACAGGGCTACGGAACGGGGCATGTGGGCACGTTCCATCTGGGGGTAGGTCCCTATCCGGAGGAGGAACGTTACGGTCTGGATTATCTCGCTGCGCTCCACGACGGCTCCGGTTTCTTTGACCGCAGCTATTACGAAAATGAGTCGGGGCCGACGCTTTTTGAGGGTTGGGCGCCGGAGGTCGAGACGGATTTGGCGGTTCGATTTATGGAACGGCATTTGGACTCCCGTCCCGAAGATCCGTTCGCGCTGTTTGTGTCCTGGCGTCCGCCGCATTGGCCCTATGAGCAGTATCCGGAAGCGTGTTCGATATACGACCCTGCCGAGATGGATGTGCCCGGCAACGTGCCGGAACAGATGGTGGATTTCGCGCGAAAGGAGATTGCCGACTATTACGGGTGCTGCACCGGGCTTGACGAACAGATGGCAAGGCTTATGGAGGCGCTGGAGCGCCTTGGCGTCAGTGACAATACCATTATTTGCTATACGTCCGACCACGGCGACCATCTCTCCAGCCACGGTTACGGCAAGCCGTTCGACCACTGGATGCACGAGTCGATGCGCGCTTCCAAAGCCACGCCGTACGAGGAGTCGATCCATGTACCCTTTGTCGTCCGTTGGGGCGGAGGCGTGCCCGCCGGAACGCGCAGGGACGCTTTTATGGGCGCGATCGACATCATGCCGACGTTGCTCGGAGCGTGCGGCGTGCCCCTGCCGGACGGGCTGCAAGGACGGGATGTGTCAAGCGTATGGCGGGGCGAGTCGGGCTCGATTGCGGAGGAATTGGTTCTCGGGAGGGGCGATTCGTGTAATGCGGAACTTGTACGAGAGGCATCGGAATCCGTCTATCTGCAGAACATGGCGCACGGATGGCCGGACCGGGATGGTTGGGTAGGGCGGTGGCGCGGGGTTCGCACTGAGCGCTGGACATATGCCCGGTGGTACGGGAATGAACGAGGGCCCTGGCTGTTCGACCGCGCCGAGGATCCCTTGGAGATGGTCAATCTCGCGGATGCAGCGGAGGCGCGGCCTGCTCTGGAGGAGATGGAGGCGCGGCTTCACCGCTGGATGGAGGTGACCCACGATCCCTTTGAATATGGAAGGAGGGGACCTCGCGGGTTTCTTGACTTGGGGCAGGAGTTCGCAAACCCGGATAAATATCGCGTGTGGGGCGTAGCGTAATGCCAGAGTAATAGGCACGCGCCGCGTGCCGTCCGTTCGCATTTGCAATCAATCTCCAATTCAAACAATAGACGCCCAAACCGCTAGCCCTTTATCGTGCCAATCATTCAAATCAAATGAATCAGAGTTCAGACAATGTAAGCTGCCAACAACGCTCGTCACCTACGACATCAACTTTGTCGTAGGGAGCGCACTGCGCACCCTACAACGTCATGGAATGGGTTATGCCCGAGAAAAAACCGCACATCCTGCTGCTGATCGACGATGAACACCGTCCCGATGTCATGTCCGTCGAGGGGAATCCGCATATTCGCACCCCCACCCTTGACCGTCTCATCAACCGTGGCACCTACTTTCGGAACGCCTACACACCGGCGCCGGTTTGCGTGCCGGCTCGGCAGAGCTTTCTGACGGGCCTTTATCCTCGAAACAGCGGCTGCATCGGCTTCGATTGTCCATTGCCAAGTGATGTGCTAACCCTTCCCGGACACCTCTCACGCTACGGCTACAGAACGGTAAGCGCCGGAAAAATGCACTTTGTCGGTACCGATCAGATGCACGGTTGGCACGAGCGCATCGGTCGCGATGTCCGCGGACCGAACGGCTACAAACCCGTGGACGACCCGGCTCATACCGCCGCGACATTTACCGAGGAAGGGACTGGCAAATGGTCATCCGCCAAAGAGATTACCAACGCCCGGGTCGGAAAAGGGTCCTGGATGCGGCAGGACCGGTACACCGTCGAAGGAGCTTTGATGATTCTCGACGAGTATTTTGTGGACGAAGTTCACGATAGGCCCGGCGACCGCCCGCTGTTGCTCGCGGTGAGCCTCAATTGTCCGCACTATCCCTACCAGTGTCCCGAAGATCTGTTCAACTACTACATGCGCCGCGTGGAACCGTATGTCGAGGATTTGCCCTCCAACTTCGACTGCCACGAGTTCTTCAAAGTGAAGATTGGGGAGGATGTCACCTACCGCGAAGCGCACCGGGCAACAGCCGCTTACTACGGCATGGTTGAGTGGGTGGATATGCAGTACACACGGATTATCTCCAAGTTGGAGGAAAAAGACATACTTGACGAGTTTGTGATTGTTTTTCTCAGCGATCACGGCGAAATGCTCGGGCAGAAGGGGCTTTGGGAAAAACAACAATACTTCGAGGCGTCGGTACGGGTGCCGTTCTCCATATCCTGGCCTCATCGATATCCACGTGGCTGTGACATCGTTCAACAAAACGTGTCGCTGGTTGACCTGTTTCCCACCCTCTGCGAAATCGCGAACTTGCCCATACCCGACGGGCTGGATGGCCGCTCGCTCGTGCCGTTGATGGAGGGACGCGCCGATGACTGGCGAAACGAGGTCTACAGCGAATTGTACCATCCGTTTAATGGACCGTCAGCCATGGTCAAGCGCGATTTCATGAAATTCTTCCGTTTTGAAGGCAAGGGTTGGCCCGAGCAACTGTTTGATCTGGCGGTTGATCCGGGCGAAAATCGAAATTTGATTGATGATGCGGCGTACGCCGGTGACTTGGCGGACCTGCGAGCCAAGTTGGATGCCTTTTTGACGTAACGATGAAGACGGTCATATTTGACATATATACACTTCTGAATATTTCTTTCAGCAAGTCACACTCCTGTTTCTGCCTATGATAGGTATTGAAATACGTTCCTTCGTAGAATGGTTTCACTCCGGAGGAGTGAAATGTCAATAGAACGCGGTTCCTAACCGTGTCTGCACTCCAGAGGAGTGCAATGTCAATAGGATCGCGATCGTCCAATCTTCACGCTCCGTAGGAGCGCCATGTTTTTTCTGCCACTAAACGGTTTCCGAATTGGAAGATCGGAAGCTATTTGGAACAAGATAGGACAATTAAATGAAAAATTCCGATCTACACGCGAAAATAGAGCGGCTTGAGCAAGAACTACAGGAAGCCCGAGAACTGCTAGCACAATCAACCCACGACGCGGAAGCCTTCACCCGGGAACTCTGCCGCACCCGCGAGTTCGCTTTCAACGCCGAAACGCTTTCCGCCGACGAGGTAATCGAAGGCTGTGTCGGTTCCCTTGACCGGTTTGGATTCTGCGTCATTGATAACCTTATACCGCCGGATGAAGTAACCGCCGTGTGTGAAGAAGTCAAGGCGGCGAACGTCATAATAGAGCGAAACCTGAAAGCGATAAAGAACCTGATAACATTGACAGGAAGGGAGGAGCCGGGTTTAAGCGACGCCCTAAACGCGGCGGATGGAGTGGAGTTAAGGCCTGTTCGTCGCGTCAACCATCCGCCGAAGCCCCCGAACGACATCGTTTGGATGCCTCTGTATGCGCAGCATCTCGCAAACCCCTTGGTGACAGGTGTGGCGCGCCGCGTGTTGGACGATCACCTGCGCATCGGGCAACTTCATATTCGCATGGTTGAGACAGACACGCCGGACGGGTCCCCGGGCGGTTTTGGCTCCGTTAGCCGCAGAGGACGGCCGGACGCCAGAGGTTGGCACACGGATTGGCCACATGACCTGTCCGCTTACGGGAATAGAGACGCCGACAGGAACGTCGGTTGCATCCGCCTACCGTTCCCCGATGTCCCTATGTGCTTGGTGATGATCTGGTATCTCACGGATGTCGATGCGAGTTCGGGTGGTACATGGGTCGTTCCGGGCTCTCACAAGGATAAGCGGAATCCGCGCGGCCACTCTGACGATATCACGATTTCCGCGCCTATTCCCGGAGATATGCAGGTCACCGCACCCGCCGGCTCCGTGTATATACAGGACTCACGGAGTTGGCACGCATCCCCCCTGCACAATTCTAGTGGGCGCGATAGAGTAGCAGTGGTTAACCGGTGGTGTCCGTGGTGGTTGTCCGTTGATGACTATGCACCGCGCGGCGTAGAAAACGCCGTCTGCCGACCACTGTCACACGACGAGTATCGTGCATTGCCCGTCGATGTGCAGCCTCTAATGCGGCATCTTTGCCCCGATGAGCAGGACACATTGCAGCAACCCGTTCTGGATCGGGCATGGATTGCCCACCAGCGTACGCTATTGGGCCTCGAGAAAATGGAAGAAAACCCTGAAAGTTTAGCGGACGCAAATGCTCACATTAGCGTCCCGGTTCTGCCTACAAAACAAAGATAATCGCCGAAGACTGTCAAGCTGAAACCGGCAATGTATCGAGATTCTCCTATACTGTTTCATTCGCTTTATTCTCGTCCGGCAAACTATCCAAGGGTTTCCTATATTAGCGCGCCATTGTCCCTGTCGGAATAGTTCTCTCAGTAAGTAACCCTCAATCTTCGCTCTATGACAGGTCTTGATAGAGTGTTCCGTCGTAGCATGGTTTTCACTCCAGCGGAGTGCTATGTCAATAGAACACGATTCCCGATCGCGTCTGCACTCCAGAGGAGTGCAATGTCGAACGTTAATTGATAGAACCGGCAATTGTTTATACACTGCGGTAGGTTCGGCTTCCTAACCGAACCGGCATTTTTCGATCCTAGTAGGCGAGATCGAAATCCGCACCTACCGAAATATGGACTAATATGAATGAAAATGACTATGACCGAGAGGGCTAAGTGGTAGCGAAAGCACAAATTGAGGAACATTCATACAATGCCGGCTGGACGACTGCCCCGGAATCGGTGGGACTGTCCGCCGAAGACCTCCAACGTATCTCCCCAACCATACGTAAATTTATCGATGAGGAGAAAATCGCCGGGGCGGTCACCATTGTGGCGCGGCGTGGCAGGGTTGTCCACTTTGAGGCATGCGGAATGAGGGATCGCGAGGCGCGCGTGCCGATGGATACGGACACGATTTTCCGCATCTATTCGATGACCAAGCCGGTCGTTGCAGTAGCGGCGATGATGCTTTATGAGGAGGGATCGCTAAGTCTCCACGCCCCGGTGGCGGATTTCGTTCCGGAATTGGGCGGATTAAAGGTGGCGGTCAACCCTGACACCGAAGAGCTCAAGCTGGTTGACTCGACTCGAGACATGTCCGTCTTCGACCTGTTACGTCACACTTCCGGGCTGCCCGGCTCTAACCGGTACTTGGGCCGATACTCGGGTGGAAAGTTCCCTATGGAAGCGCTCTATATGAAGGCGGGGCTCCACCGTTTGAACGAGTGCAACCTACAAGAGATGGTCGAGAGACTCGGCACTGTTCCCTTGCTTTTTCAGCCGGGCACACAGTGGCACTACAGCATTGCGGCAGATGTCCTTGCCCGGCTGATAGAGGTCGTTTCCGGACTGGCTTTCGACAAATTCCTGGCCGAAAGGATCTTCCAGCCGCTGCACATGAAGGATACCGGCTTCTACGTGCCGCCTGAGAAAATCGACCGGCTCGCTCGTATGTATGGCCCGGCACCGGGTGGCGGTTTGAAGCCTATCCACGCCGCGGAGGGCGGATCGGGATACACCTCCGAGACGAGTTTTATCACTCAACCGAAGTTTCTGTCTGGTGGGGGAGGACTGGTTTCGACGGCGTCTGATTTCATGCGTTTCTGCTTGATGCTGACAGGCGATGGGTTTCTTGAGGGAGTGCGGCTGCTGAAAGCGGAAACTGTAGAAATGATGACAAGCAATCAACTGCCGGAAGGACTGTTACCGATCAACCGTAAGCCGGAAGGTCGAGGATTCGGACTGGGTTTCGCTGTTCGCGTTACGAAAATTGACGCGAATCCCTCGCCTGTCGGAGAGTACGAATGGTACGGAGGAGCCGGCACCGAGTTCTGGATCTCGCCTCGCGATGCCCTTGCCGTGATCGCACTAAGCCAGCAGCTTCCCATGCAGCAACTCGGACAGTCGCTCAGGCCCGTCATCTACGCGGCAATCGAGGAAGGAATATAGGCTTTCACCGCAGGAATGAGAACCTGTTTGAAAAACACATTTGTAGGCTGCGATCAAAGAAGCGAAAAGCGACTGCGATAGCAAAATCCTGTGCAATGTCGAACGTTGCTTGGTAGCGTGCCATTATCCCTATCGGAATAAATCTGTCAGTAGGTAAGACTCGTTTTTGGCTTTATCACTCGCTTTGGAGAAAGTGTCACTTGAACGATTTTCCATCTCTTGCATTCCAGCGGAGTGCAATGTCAATAGAACACGATGCCTCCTCACGTCTGCACTCCGGCGGATCAAGGGAGTGGATAGCGACCGCGATAGAGATCCCGGCAATGTGGAGAGTTACTTGAGAGCACGCCATTATCCCTGTCGGTATAATTCATTCAGCGAGTAACATTTCGTCTTGAATCTACGACAGGCTCTGAAAACTGCTGTCGAATAGCCCCAGAGGGGATCAAGCGAGTGGATAGCGAGTGCGATAGAGATCTTGAAGGTTTATAGGGTCGTGGAGTCACCGCACTCCAAAGCCCCAGAGGGCGACAGGTGCTCGCGCTTTATTCGCTCCAGCGGAGATCAAGCGACTGACCAAGGAGCACGATGTGGATCTTCAATGTCGAGTGTTACTTGATAGCGCCCCATTATCCCTGCCGGGATGATTCTTTCAGCAAGTAACACTGGTTTTTTTCGCTCAATGATTAGCCGTGAAAAGTGTTCCTTCGTCGTCTGGTTTTCACTCCAGCGGAGTGCTATGTCAATAGAATCATGATGCGTCCAACCGCCGCACTCCAGCGGAGTGCAATGTCGAGTGTTTCTTGAGAGCGTGCCATTATCCCTATCGGAATAATTCTTTCAGCAAGCAACACTTACGTCTTTGAATCTACTATAGGCTTTGAAAAGGTGTTCCTTCGTGATCTGGTTTTCACTCCAGCGGAGTGAGATGTCAATAGAACAAGATTCCTCCCCGCGTCTGCACTCCAGCGGAGTGCAATGTTGAGTGTTACTTGGTAGCGTGCCATTATCCCTATCGGAATAATTCTTTCAGCAAGCAACGCGCGTCTTTGGATTTATGACAGGCTTTGAGAAGGTGTTCCTTCGTGGTCTGGTTTTCACTCCAGCGGAGTGAAATGTCAATAGTACACGATTCCTCCCTGCGTCTGCACTCCAGCGGATCAAGGGAGTGGATAGCGACCGCGATAGAGATCCCGGCAATGTCGAGTGTTTCTTGAGAGAAATCCGTACTATTTCAAAGTCGATCCGGAGGGAAACCAGCTTCCATATCTTGATGGCGTACAGAACTTCCTTGTCAACGATTTGGAGACCGGATATCTCAAGATATTTGCCGGTGATGTGGACGTAGAATTTGCCTGCTGCGATAATCCATCGCATTTCAGAATAAACGAAGATGTCGGCGGTTATCGCACGACTCCCGCATTCGGAAGTCCGGGGTTCGTAACCACAATCTACTTTAATTTAACCCATGAAAATCCTGCGGTGCGCGAAGTATTCTTGTACAGGCGGTTTCGCGTTGCGCTTTCGGTGGCTATGGATAGGGATGAAATGAACGAGGTCTTCCGAGATGGGCTGATGGTTGTTTCCAATGCCGCACCGGCTGACGGCCCCCGTACCACGGCGCGTCGGGGAAGTATATCGCCTACACGCGCCATGACCCCGGTTTGGCGAATCAGTTGCTGGACGAGATGAACTTGAAATGGGGCGCGAATCGAGAAACGAGATGGCTTCCGGACGGCTCCCCCGCGCAGTTCGTTCTAATGGCACGCACCGACTTGCGCGTGTCTGATGTTCCCATGTTGGAGATGCTTCAGCAGGATTGGAAGGCTGTCGGTATTGACATCTCGATCAACCCGCGCGAAGCGGCATTCATTGCTGAACGAGTGGCTGCCAATAAATTTGACATGTTCACCGGCGACGGCACGTTTGGCGGCGGGGTACGCCCGACGCGTCTGGGTGTGCGTGGCTCAATGGTGCCGAGTAACCCGGTTTCATGGAATCAAGCCTCTCCGGGCTGGACGCGATGGGTGCATTCCGATGGGGCAGAAGGTGTCGAGCCGCCTGCGGATTTCAAACGTCTCTACCAGTTATACCGGAAGTTTCTACTTGAAACGGACGAAGGAGCAAGAATTGCGCTGAAAACGAGATGCTTGCCATTCACGCTGAAAACCTGTGGTTCCTCGTGGTGCTGAAGATTGCCGCCATTTCGGCTACTCGAAACATCGTGGTTTACAACAGGATGGACAACGTGCCGCTTCCTTTGCCCGGGGACTACACCTACGGCAAACCGGAAACCTGGTCGATCGGCCTCCAGTAGTTTCTATATCCATCTCCACTGATCGTCACACATCAAGTATTTAATTGGTGAGTTCGTAGTAGCAATCAAGCGAGCGGATAGCGGGTGCGATAGAGATCCCCTCCAGGTCGCGATCCCTTGTCTTGATCAGAACTCACTCCCACAGGTATCTGATTAGCGTTAACAACCTTCAATTATGAAACCGAGTCACATACAATCCATTTGTGATCAAATCTGAACATGAACACCGTTAACAATTCTAACAGAGACTGGCTCATAGACATAAAGGATCTTCACGTCAAATTTTCTCAGGACGACGAAACAATCAATGCTGTGAACGGCGTTGATATCCGCGTTCACAAGGGCGAGGCGGTCGGAATTGTTGGAGAGAGCGGCTGCGGGAAGACGGTCACCTCGTATTCAATGTTGAACATACTCCCTTCAAACGGAGAAATCGTGTCCGGCGAAGTGAGGTACCGCGAGGACAACGGGAACGTTATCGACATTACGAGGCTTAACCCGCGAAGTCGAGAGATGAGGAGATTGAGGGGCGGCGAAATCGCCATGATATTCCAAGAACCGATGGCATCATTCAGTCCCGTCCACACGATTAGGGACCAGATCGCCGAAGGCATTCTGTTGCATCAACCACCCAAGGACAAAAGAGTCCGAGAGATAATCATCGAATACCTCGGCATGGTGGGCATTTCAAATCCGGAGCGGGCAATAGACGCGTATCCATTCCAGCTCAGTGGCGGTATGAGACAGCGGGCCATGATTGCCATGGCTTTAGCCTGCAATCCGAAAGTGCTAGTTGCCGACGAACCAACGACGGCGCTTGATGTGACCATTCAAGCACAGGTGCTTATGCTGATTAAAAAGATGCAGCAAGAGCTAGGCCTTGCACTTGTCCTGATCACGCACGACCTCGGCGTCATAGCACACATGGCGGACTTTGTCTACGTGATGTATCTTGGCCGCGTCGTCGAGAGGGGGCCCGTGGTCAAGATATTCAACAGTCCGAAACACCCGTACACTCGTGATCTCATACGGTCGATCCCCAAACTGAACACACCGGAAAAGAGGCTTGCCACTATTCAAGGCAACGTGCCGGACGCGTCCCGCCTGCCATCCGGGTGTGCATTCCACCCGCGCTGCCGTGAGATAATCGGAGAGACCTGCCGCCGGGACCAGCCGGTTCTGGAGGAAGTTGAAGCGGATCATTTTGCCGGGTGCTTCCTCTACTCGACCCATGAGGAGACGGAACCGAACACGGGAGGGACCGACAGTGTCGAATACCCCTCATGAGGCTATCCTCGATGTTCGCCATCTAAAGAAATACTTCCCCATCGAGAAGGGGTTCCTTCGACGGGTTGCCGGCTATGTGCGTGCCGTCGATGACGTAAGTTTTTCAGTGCGGAAGGGACAGACCATGGGGCTCGTGGGTGAGAGTGGGTGCGGCAAGACGACGACGGCTTGGACTATCATCCGTCTCCACGAAGCCACTGCCGGCGAGGTTTACTTCAGGGTAAGGGACGGTGAAATTTTAGACATGGCGGCGCTTGAGAAGGGTCGATTAAAGGAGATCCGTCGATACATGGGCGTCGTGTTTCAGGATCCGTATGCATCGCTCAACCCCCGCAAGACAGTATTGGATATAGTCGCGGACCCTCTCCTCAACTACGGCGTGAAGCGCGGCGAACGCGAAGCGCGCGTGGCGGAATTGCTTACCATGGTAGGGCTTGATCCGAGTACTATGCCGAGGTATCCCCACGCTTTTAGTGGCGGGCAAAGGCAACGAATCGGGATTGCCCGAGCCTTGGCGCTTAGTCCTTCGCTGCTTATCGCAGATGAACCGGTGTCTGCGCTCGATGTGTCCGTGCAGGCGCAAATCCTCAACCTGTTGAGTGATCTCAGGGACAAACTCGGGTTGAGTTATCTGTTCATCGCGCACGATCTGAGTGTCATTCAGCATATATGCGACCGGGTAGCCGTGATGTATATGGGATCAATTGTGGAGGAGGCGGATACGGAGGTGTTGTTTTCGCAACCGGCGCATCCCTACACAGCAAGTTTGATGGCGGCGCTTCCTGTTCCGGATCCTCACAAACCGTGGAATCCGAAGTTGAATGGAGAGGTGGGAAAACCGTCGGAAACGGGGAGCGGGTGCGTGTTTGCCCACCGTTGCCCCTATGCCGATCAAATCTGCCATGATGAAACACCGACGCTTGAAACCAAGACAACCGACACGAAAGATTCGCATCTTGTCGCCTGCCATTTCGCAGATGAACTGCAACTTGACGCCTAGACCACCAATTCCCCCGATTTCCCTTTTCCTTTGTCGTGTACAGCCATCGTAACCAATGAGTACACGTGTTTGTCGATATTGACACTCTTCTGTACCACAATCTGTTAGATTGTGGGAAACTGTTTAGTCCATCAGTCTATATCGACTCTGTCGGTTTGTAGTAGTAATCAAGCGACTGAATAGGGAGTGCGATAGAGATCCCATTCATTGCACGTCTGTTCTGGGCATGTAAACTCCCGGCTCGTCGGAATTAGCATCGTACTTCCCTACTCGGCGTGTGTCCTGACCGCTCGGTCTGGATTGGCAAATCCAGACTGATTTTATCTTTTCATAAAACCTACGTAGTTGGCTTGTGCTAGTGCCAATCATTGCATCTGCGGCACAGTATTATGATTCCCGATTTATCGTGCTTGGTTTCGTACTTCGTTACTCGGTGCGTTCCTTACCTGCTGGGTCTGGATTGGCAAATCCAGACCGAGTTGATCTTTTCATAGAACCTGCGTATTTTGCCCGTGCTAGTGCCAATCATTGCATCTGCGGCACAGTATTATGATTCCTGATTTATCGTGATTTGGTTTCATACTCCGTTACTCGGCGCGTTCCTTTCCTGCTCGGTCTGGATTGGCAAATCCAGACTGATTTTATCTTTTCATAAAACCTACGTAGTTGGCTTGTGCTAGTGCCAATCATTGCATCTGCGGCACAGTATTATGATTCCCGATTTATCGTGCTTGGTTTCGTACTTCGTTACTCGGTGCGTTCCTTACCTGCTGGGTCTGGATTGGCAAATCCAGACCGAGTTGATCTTTTCATAGAACCTGCGTATTTTGCCCGTGCTAGTGCCAATCATTGCATCTGCGGCACAGTATTATGATGACCTACTTATCGTGCTTGGTTTCATACTCCGTTACTCGATGCGTTCCTTTCCTGCTGGGTCTGGATTGGCAAATCCAGACCGGTTGACTAGACAGCTACGACAAATTCCCGAAGTGCATGATCTTTGCTACCACAATGATAGATTTTTTTCTGACGTAGAAACTCTTAAAGAGCAATGAGGATTGTTAATCCGTATTAACGGATTCCATGTGTAATCAAGTATTATGCAAGGCTACATTATCCGTAGGCTCCTCTATTTCATTCCAACCCTGATTCTAATCTCGATAGACTCGTTTGCTGTGATTCAAGCGCCTCCCCGAGACTTTGTGACCACCCTGGTCGTACAGATGGAAGCGCGGGGCGATCAGGTTGATGAGGATCTGATCAATGCCCTGAGAGCGCGCTACGGGTTGGGTAAACCCTTATGGCAGCAATACCTTATATGGATCGGAAACATCCTGATAGGAGACTTGGGCGTGTCCATGGCATACAACCAACCGGTGTCGAGGATAATCATGGATCGCCTGCCGTGGAGTCTCCTCTTTTCATTTTCGGCGTTCCTAATCGTGTATGCAATCGGGTTCCCCATAGGGTTTCTCTCGGCAGTGCGCCAATACTCGATTGCCGACTACTTCCTTACGTTCGTCGGATTCATCGGTCTTGCCATACCGAACTTTATGCTCGCGCTCATTTTGTTATGGGGACACTTTGAAGCTACCGGCCAAGCGTTGGTAGGAATATTCTCGGTAGAATACGCCGTGGCACCGTGGAGTTTTGGAAAGTTTCTTGACTTGCTCTATCATCTTTGGATACCCGCCTTGATTGTCGGCACGGCAGGTACGACTGGGTTAATACGAATCGTCCGTGCGAATCTGCTTGATGAACGAAAAAAACCGTACGTCACGGCCGCTAGGGCAAAAGGGGTGTCCGAGACCAGGCTTATCCTCAATTATCCCGTACGGTTGGCAATCAATCCCGTCATCAGCAATATCGGTTATGTTTTACTGGCGCTGATAAGCGGAGAAGTGATCACATCGATTGTCATTGGACTACCAACGATAGGTCCGGTATTACTGCGTGCGCTGCAAACCGAGGACATGTATTTGGCAGGCAGCATTGTGCTTATCTTGAGCGTTCTTACCTTGGTTGGAACGTTGGTGTCCAACCTGCTGCTGGCCGTCATCGATCCGAGAATCAGGCATGGTGTGTAGGAACTGATTGCGTCTCCAGAGTGTGAACGGAATTCCTATGAATGACAGAGAACGGGTTAGCGTTGGTTCTCAATCTCAAACTGAGGATAATCTCCTTCATGAAACACAAGCGGATTCATCGGCTTTCTCCAGAGCTTCTCAGTGGCAGTTGATTCGATGGCGGTTCCTCAAACATCGGGTCGCCGTCATCGCACTCGGTGTGCTGGCTCTTCTCTATCTCTGTGCTTTGTTCGCCGAGTTCGTCGCGCCTTACGATCCCCGCAGCATCGACTCAAAATATACCCACGCTCCGCCGCAACGGATCAGAATCTTGTACAACGGACAACTCTCCTTGCCTTATGTCTTTCCCGTTGTGAAGGGGCGTGATCCGCAGACACTTGCGACGCAGTACACCGAGAATACGAACGCGCCTTCAAGACTGCGGCTATTTGCCCGCGGCGATTCCTACAGATTGTGGGGGATGCTAGAGAGCGACATACATCTGTTCGGCGTGAAAAACGGAAGGTTCATGCCCTTTGGCGGGGACGCAGCAGGACGCGATATCTTCTCTAGGACGATTTTCGGCGCAAGGCTCTCTCTAACCATCGGACTGTTGGGCGTCTTTCTGGCGCTACTGTTGGGAATCCTTCTCGGGGGAATATCGGGATATTTTGGCCGGACCCCAGATGTGCTGATTCAGCGCCTTATCGAGACACTGCGGAGCATTCCGACGCTTCCGCTGTGGCTCGCACTGAGTGTCGCCCTCCCTGACCACTGGTCTATCCCCCAACGGTTTATCGCAATTACGGTCGTGCTCTCCATCGTCGGGTGGGCAGACCTTGCCCGCGAAGTGCGAGGGAAGTTTATGGCATTACGAGAGGAGGGCTTCGTTCGGGCGGCAGAGTTGGGCGGCGCGAGCACGCGGAGGCTTATTTTCTCCCACATGCTGCCTTCGTTCTACAGCCACATCATCGCGGCCACCACACTAAGCGTTCCCGTGATGATCCTCGGCGAAACCACGTCGAGTTTTCTGAGTCTTGGATTGCAAGCACCGGCAATCAGTTGGGGTGTGCTCCTGAGCGATGCACAGCATTTTCGGGTCATCTCCCAAACTCCGTGGTTCATGATTCCCGGTCTGTTTGTGGTCGTTACCGTCCTCGCATTCAACTTCTTGGGCGACGGGTTGCGAGACGCGGCAGATCCGTATGCCAACTAACGGAGGCTTCCCATGCGGCAGCCCGGTAGTTTTGATACGAGATGTTTTCACATATTATGATTGTATGCTAATGAACGAAGACGACATGTGAATTGCTCGCGAAATCGGACGCGCCCTTGTAGCGCGAACTGTTAGTTTGCGCATCCCACAATCTGACAGATTGTGGCACAGCAGAAAGTCATTACCTACAAACATGTGAAATTGTTCGATTCAACGACGACAGGATCGTATATTAATGGACGATGACGACATGTATAGTTGCCCGCAAATGCGGACGCGAGCTTGTAGCGCGAACTGTTAGTTTGCGCCAGCCTCCGCTTCATTCAGATGTTAAAAACTGAAAATCGAGCCACAAATTCAATGATTCCACTTTAAAAGCGCGCACTCAAAAACACAAGCGAAACATCAGTCGATCGAGAACGCGACATGCTGAAGACACCTGAATCGAAGATTTCATCTCGTAATCCGTCAAGGAACGTGCCTTCTTGGCGGTTGTTAAACGCCTTTGCGGCTCGCATCCCGCCATAGACGTTTCCCGCATAGAAAAACAGTCCAAGCAGCCCAACCGGGATGGCTACCTCGTACTGCTCCTGATTGATGTAGTATGCCGTTCCCGCTCCGATCGTTCCGACGACGGTTAGCGATTGGAGGCCATCCAAAAATCGGCCGCTGTAAGCTTGTCCGAGCCCCGGTATCACCGCCGAAAGCAAACCACTGAACGTTGGAGAACGTTTGGGCATCAACTTGCTGCTTCTAACCATACGCGTGAGCCGGTCACTCGCCTCGGCAAACCCGGTATTTGGATATTTGACGGCAATCTGTTCCCACGTCTTTGAAGCTTTCTCCCAATCTTTTTCCTCCATTTGCACGGTTGCAATCATGAAATGCGCACGCGGCGCCAAATCGCTATCGGGGTATTCTGCTAGAAACCGTTGTAAAGATCGAACCGCCGCGTCTTTATGTCCATCCAAGAGTTGGCATTGGGCGATGTTGGATTGTGCACGCTGCATTAAAGGGCTGGTCGGGTAGGTATCAATCAATAGCTGGTAGGCTTGAATCGCCGATGTAAATCTACCGGCGTTCTGGTACGAGGCGGCGAGGCGAAATTGGACAAAATCCCCGTTTTCCTCTTTGGGGAATAGAAAAAGATAACGTCGATATTCGTGCGACGCGTTAAGATAATCCTCCTCCCGAAACAGCGAATCGGCGAAATCAAGCAAGTCGCTTTTATTGAATACTTGAGAATGGGCGGTTGGAAGCAAGGCGAGAAATAGGATGATGGCAGGAGCAATTGGGGCATTGCGACAATGCGTTTTTGTCATTTTCTTGCTTGGGATTAAGAAGCCGCGCCGACATTCATTCTATGGCAAAACATGAATTTGGCATCTGCATCGGTCGGGATATGTGTCTTCAAGGTACGGGATCATGGGCAGATCCCTCCATTACGGGATAGTACCTGTGGTTACCACTGTGACATCGCAATAGTCGATCACTTGCCATCAAAATCCCTTTTAACCCGTATCGTTGGATGGATGTCAGACCATAGCGCGAGCAACTCGGCTGAAAACTACAGACATCTCCATCTTGAAACGTAATCACTTCGCGATGTAACCGGATTGGAAGTATCAATAGTAGCCGCAGACTAGCGCTCAATGAACCAATCTGTTGCTTCGATTTCGAGGCTGATGACTTTGATTCGGAAGGGTTGGCAAAAGGCGCCTGATGGTAGGTCAGATTTTGAGCAAGTGCTTTTTCTATTAAGGTACCCCTAAGACTGCTATCAACGTCTGCTTGAACCGGCATCGTGAAAGACACAAAGAAACCGGCTAAGGCGATCAATCGGAAGACAAAGCGCATGCGGCGAAAACTCCTAGACAACACATCTACGTAGGTCATAGTGACACGCAGATTTCTTCCTTCTCTTGGTCGATTCAATACAGATTCTGCAAACTATCGGATTGTTCCTTGATTGCCTCTTTCCCGAAGTCGAAGATTTGATAACCAATCTCCAGCAGTGATGGTCCAAAGCGGGAATTGTTGATTACTGCTTGTATGGATTCATCGCCGTATCGATTTGCCAACATAAACGCAGTAGCAAGCAATACGCAACTTACTATAACGCCGAACGCGCCGCCGACTAGGCTGTTAATCCAGCCTAACACCCCGCTATCAAGCACTTCTTGGATTCGTCCGAAAACGATGTCGATTACTATACTGACGGCGAGCGTTATTACAATCACACTTACCCACTTAATAGTTACTTCGTTTTCTATCCAATGTCCCAAAATTGAAGTGATATCCTGCCACAGTTGACTCGCTACAAAAAGGCCAACAGATATGGCAGCAATACCCCACACACTACGCGTAAAGCCAGCGCGGAAACACTTGACGCCGCCCAGGGTCACGAGCACGATGATTGCGATGTCGAGTTTTGCCACGGTCAATCACCTCTTTCCAAATGTCCATCATGGATTCATCTGTTCCTCCAAAAACCTGTTGAAACGCAGCGCCATTCGCTACACCATTACCAATGTGACGAAGAAAATCGCAAATTGGTGAAATACCGTTCTGGTGAACCAGATACTCCATGAATCCGGTAGATTGTAAATAGGCTATCCTTCGCCGATCCGGCGGCATGTTGCCGAATTGCTGTTGGAGTTCATCAACGCCTAAAAGTTGACGCTTGCGATGTGCCTCCCGTAAACGGGCTCTCTCAAACTGCATGAAAGGTCTGGCTAGAATCTGAGCAAGTCCTTCGTTGAACCACGAGGGGCACTGCTGGCGCGACAGTAAATCCACAAGTAGATGAACCCATTCGTGGCGAATCAAAGCCAACAACAGTCCAAGATTAGGTTCTCCGTATAAGCTGGTGGTGAGTCGGATATGGCCTCCGTAGTCGGAAACCCCTGAAAAGGAGAACGTCGAATTAACAGGTTTGCTCTTTTGAATCTCTACTTCGTCATGAAGTTCAAAATCTTCAAGCACGATCGAAACTTCTCGAGGAGGATAACACTTGAAAAGTTCACCCACCTCACGAGTGATTTTATCGATCAGTTGACATAAGAACCACGCTGTCTTTAGCGGGATTGTGTCTTCACACTCGAGAACGAAATATTTTCGCTTGATTCGTGGACAAGAACCGCTGGCTGCATACTCGCCTAGAAGGTTGTTGGGGGGTTGCGGATCTAGAGTGTACTCGTGGATTAACGCCTCATAGACCTGTTTTTCCTCGACGATTCGCTCTTTTCGTCGCAAGGCTACGGGATAATCTGCACGTAACTTCAATGCATCCTGCAGGCAATCCAACGCATCATCCCACCGTCCCACCATTTCAAACGCTTTCGACAGATCCGAAAACGCCTCGGGCCGCGCGGGGTCAACTTCAAGTCCTTTTTCGTAGTGCTGGATCGCTTGCACATAACAACCGCGTTGAAAACTGTCCGAAGCGAGATTGAAATGCGCCTCTGCGGCCTGTGTCGAATTCATTAGAGTTGTTCACGAATTATTAAAGGATTCACCTCTCTCAATTTGACGCTTCAGACACGTAAAGCGCTTAAAAAAAAGTAATAAAAAACCGACTGTTCACCGTCCTCTCGGGGCGGTTGAAACAGTCGGGAATATGGAGAAGGTTGGAAGTCCCAACTCGTGTACGAGACGAAACGCTTTATGAGTGTTCGATTGCCGTTATTTCGCAGGTAATTCCGCCAAACTTAATGACAGAACCCACCCTTATTTTTGCGGGTTCTATTATCCGGATCCCGTCAACATGAGTGCCGTTCGTGCTGCCAAGGTCCCTGATGTGTATCTGCCCGTTCATTACTTCGAATCCGGCATGACGTCGTGAGAGCCTACCCGTCGAGTCGGAGAGACGAAGGTTCGTCGTTGTACCACGTCCTATAGTGATTGTCCGAACGCTTGCCGTATAGGATTGGCCGATATCCGCACCCACTGCCGCCTTGAAGGTGACGTGAAACGCCCCTTCTTCGCGACGCAGTTCAGTGACCTCAAGCACCTGGTCCCCAACAGTTATTTTGGAGGCAAGATATATCGGCGTTGGGCTAGAGATTCGCTGTTCGTCAACGAATGTGCCGTTTCTGCTGTTGAGGTCGGTAATGTGCAGTTCGTCGTTTTCAATGCTTAACAAAGCATGTTTGCGTGACGCACTGGCATTGTTCTTCAATCGCATGGTTGAATCGGCTTCACGTCCAATGATCATTGGTACGAACAAGAGGTTGAATTCACGCCCAACTTCATCACCGTGTGTGACTCTTAGGGTAAGGTTACGGTTTCCCAACGCGGGTGAAGAACTATGGTTCGCATCGACGCTTTCCGGCTCCACGACTATCGTGTCGCCGAGGGAATCATCTGAACCTGAAATTATGGACGCATCATCAGAAACAGGTGGGTAAGCGAGTTCACTCTCACTCCCAACTTGATTGGGGCTATACACCGGTTCTAGACCGATGTCATTTGCAGGCCATGAATTGGGCTCCGGCGATAACCGACTTACGCGACGTATCACCGCGTCCCTAATTCGCTCTTTTGCACCGGGACGAGGGTCAATACTACCGGTCTCCGCAAACCGATAGTGCGCGAAATCGATTAGCTGCCTCAACGGTTCTAGTTCTACCGATTCTTGACAAACCTTTAACACATGTTTGTGTTTACGTGACAACCTTTCGCCCTTAATCCAACGCGTGTATACGTCTAACATCTCCGCTTGACGAATCTCATCATCGCGACCAGGATTCGGCTTCGGTCGTTTCCAAATACTCATTAACCCATCCCTCCAATCAGTGAATCAATTGGATCCCCTTTCTATTCAAGATTTGACGGAGTTCACCGGCACAGCGAAAAATCCAAATCTTCACCGTGCCTTCTTTACGCTGGAGAATGTGTGAAATTTCGGCGATGCTACATCCTTCTATATGACGTAAAACCCAAGCAAGACGGTGGTTCGGCTTTGTCACCAGTTGCAGTGCCTGTTCCACGATTTCCTGAACTTCCTGAGATTCAAGTTGCTTGTCAGGAGTTGGTTTACTGTCTTCGTATTCACTAAGTGGCACTTCGGCCTCGTCCTCCATGCTTAGAAGTGATTCGCGAATTCTTTCTTTCTTCCGTATTGCGTCAATAATGGTATTCTTCGCAACAACGTTTAGCCATGATTGAAAACTCCCCTGATTGGTATCCCACTTTTCAATCTTTTGCCAGACTTTGACAAAGATATCTAGGCTTATCTCTTCACTGTCTTGGTGGTTACCCAGCATACGGTAAGTTTTGCTATAAACCCAGTTGTAGTGCTTATCAAAAAGAGCCCGAAATGCCGCCTCGTCATGGCTCTTTGTAAGCCTGGCCAGGTCAGTATCTTCCTGAGCTGAGGGGTCGTCAATCATCCGGTGCTCCAAAATTCGTGTCCTCCTTTGCCTCGAGCACTTCAGACCCTGTTGCTACAACTCTCAACGCTTGCAAAGGACACGCGTTTCAAAAATCAAAAGGATATCGCGGTTGTGAATCTCGCGGTTAAGACTATGGAACGAATAGACAATACCGTCGCAATTCCACAGGTGCCCGAATTATATCATCTGAATCCCTAAAATACCATATTTACTTTTCTGTTTCAATTTGATAATAACATGCATTGATTGGGCTGCTGCGTAGCGGCTTTTACAATTGGCATGACTTGTCGTAGTTCAATGATATCTACACGATCGCGATATTAGGTGCTCACGCGTTACCATAAATTGTTGCGGCAACATGCTGGCTGTGTTATAATTAGCCCATCAATCAACAGTCGCGGCCGTACGGTGCGGATAGCTAGGAGAAACGGAAAATGGCGTATATAATTTGTGAACCCTGCGTTGATGTTAAAGACACGGCATGTGTTGACGTTTGCCCCGTTGATTGCATTCATACTGTCGATGGCGAAAATCAACTCTACATCAACCCGGACGAGTGCATAGATTGTGCCGCATGCGAGCCGGCCTGCCCTGTCAACGCAATTTTCATGCATGACGAGGTCCCGGCTGAGTGGGATTCCTATATTGAAATTAATGAGAAGTTTTTTGAGACGTTCGTTAAACCCGACGCCGGTGGAGACGCGGCAGGAGGCGCTGATGGTGACGGGAAGAAAACGGAGAAACGACAGGGAATTCCGGAAGAATTTGTCCAACTGCCCGATCTGCCGGCTTCGTCAATTCGCCCGATTCTAGGGCTATTCGTGACGCTAACTCAACCGGTGTTGGGCGCATTTTCCGCAAAGTTCAAGAGTGAACTCGAGGAAATAGTTGGCAATTCGCGAACATTTAGCGCCGCCGTTTCAACTGGAATCAACTGTTTGATCAATTTGACGCTATATCCGGTTTTACTGTTCCTATTTGCCGTAAAAGGACGCGGTATTGGTCTCTTTTCGGCTGAGAGCAACCTCGCCATCTTTGTTGGTGTTGTATTTGCGGTGGTTGAAGGGCTTTATCGATTCAAGGATGATTTGGTTTCAACTGAAAGCGAAGAACAGCCTAAATACCGAGCCGCATTTTACGGCTGGATACCGTCGTTCATTGCGCAAGCGTGTCTTTCGGTATTTAAATCAACAATTGTTTCACAGCCGCGCGCACCGCGTTCAAGTGTGCCTGGAGCTGTTCTAACGGATGGACCAATCTACTCGGACGATTTGAGAGAACGCTATCGGCGTTACGGAATGGTCAATCAAATTCGGGAAGCCTCGGATTACTACCAAATCGAGATTGAATTTCCACGATGGGTACCCGACTCTGTGTATAAGAAACAGTTCGATCTTCCTGACCGGATGCCAGACTACACGTATCAAATCCACTTGGGCGATGACGCATTAACCGTCGAAGCGAAATTGGAAGACCCAAGATTCTCTCAGGTTCTGGGGCGCGCAAGTTCATTTCCCGACGGATTCAGGAATACCTTCCAAATCGAAGGAAAACCGAACGACTATCGTGCAGATCTTCGCGACAAGGTGCTTGAGATAATTGTACCGAAAACTGGAAAAGCCGCTGACCTTTTGATTGAACAACCGGTGCACTACGCCAAACTAAAAGGATAGCAATCGCAGCTTACTATAACCCGATGCGGGGCGCAAGTTAGTTAGGATACAACATAATTTTCTCTTTCCTACATGCGGAATCTAGAGACTTACTCTGGATTCCGCATTTTCATTTGAGTTCACTTTTTCGCATAGAGCCGTATGTTAGACTACAAGACTCTGGTAGATTGGGACCGGAAATATCTTTGGCATCCGTTCACGCAAATGAAGGAATGGATGGAGGAATCCCCGGTTATCATTGAACGAGGAGAAGGAATTTACTTAATCGATGTCAACGGCAATCGGTACATTGATGGGGTTGCGTCAATGTGGACTAACGTCCATGGGCATAACCGGAGAGAAATCAACGATTCTATCACTACACAACTCAACATGATCTCTCACTCTTCATTGTTGGGTTATGCTAACGTTCCGGCGATTCAACTTGCGAAACGACTGGTAGAGATTACACCACACGGATTGAACAAGGTGTTTTATTCCGATAATGGCGCTACTTCGGTCGAGGTCGCATTGAAGATGGCATGCCAATTTTGGCGGCAGAACGGAGAGCCGCGGCGGAAGGTTTTTCTACATCTCGACGCAGCTTATCACGGTGATACAGTGGGTGCAATGAGCGTGGGCGGTATCGAGCTATTCCACAAGACATTTGAAAACCTGCTCTTTGAAACCAGAGTTTCGCCCGCGCCTTATGTTTATCGGTCGGAGACTGGCCAAGATTCAGAATCCGTAAGAGACTCTTGTTTGCACGAAATGGAAAGCATCCTGCAGACGTGCAAAGGCGAAATCGCTGCGGTTATCATAGAGCCCCTAATCCAAGGAGCGGGCGGCGTGATTGTTTCGCCGAGGGGCTTTCTGAAAGGCGCAGCGGAACTCGCGCGAAAGTATAACGCACTTCTCATCTTGGATGAAGTAATGACGGGTTTTGGACGTACGGGAAGAATGTGGGCGTGCGAACACGAGGGAGTTGTACCGGATATCTTATGCACCGCAAAGGGACTCACAGCCGGATATTTGCCGTTGGCGGCAACCATCACGACTGATGAAGTTTTCGATGCATTCCTCGGCGATTACGGGGATTTCAGGACGTTTTTTCACGGGCACACTTTTACGGGCAATCAACTGGGGTGTGTTGCCGCGTTGGCAAACATCAATCTCTTCGAGGAAACGAACCTGATTGACCGGATTCAACCTACGATTGAACACTTCAAAGATCGGCTCAAGGAATTCTATACCCTCGACCATGTCGGCGATGTTCGCGTATGTGGATTGGCAGCCGGAATAGAACTGGTTAGGGACAGAGTTTCCAAAGAGGAGTATCCGGCAGCAGATAAGGTGGGCATGAGAGTGTGCAGAGAAGCGTTGCAGCATGGTGCGATACTGCGGCCGCTCATAAATGTCATCGTCTTGATGCCTCCGTTACAAATAACCATCACGGAACTCGATCAGCTTCTTGAGATTGTGTATAACGCGATTAAACGAATCACTGAGGAACATCTCCGATCATGATTTCCAAGTTCCGATTGAAGTTGATTAAGATATTCGACTGCACGCTCGTGGGAAGGAATTGGGCCGGCGGTGTGCAATCAATTCGCGAAGCTTGCGCCGCCCACGGCAACATTCTCCGAAGCATCGGTTACTTGAATTGTTATTGTGTGTGCCCCCGCGGCAAGTGATCTTGTTTGGAGCAACAACATCTCCTTTTTCGAATCAAATATGCCGTCCTCGGGAAATATCACCTTCCAGTGTTCATCACCATCAATCTTATACACTGCCTTTTGGATATGACTGGATTCGTCCTCGGTCGTACAGGTGATTTTGTAAGTTCCGTCGCCGTTCGCGGTGGCTACGACATCTCCAACTGTTGGTTGGGTGTTGTCAATGTCAAATGGCTTGCTTATCTCTTCCGAGGATTTTGCCCAAGCCGGAGGATTGCTGAGTTTGTCCGTTGCCTCAATTTTGATGATATAGCGTCCATCGGGCATTGACGTTGTATCCCAGTTGTAGCTGGTGGTTGTCAGTTCTTTTTTCAAGAGCCTCCAGTTCTCCTCATCGATCCGCTTGTAGTAAACGGCGAATTGAAGCACATCTTTATTCAGGTCTTCTGCCTTCCATTGGACGGTCCGCTGTTTCGATTGATTGCCCGAAGTCTTGGGAGGTCCGCTATCGCGGGGGCGTGGGTTGGGCGGCGCTCCGGGTTCCTTGGATTCATTTCCCATCTGAATTTCAACCTTTGTGAATCGAGGTTCGATGTTCGCTTGTGCCGATGCCAGAACTACCTTATTGAGCATGGGAGTCAGTGACGAATCATTGGTTGAAAGTTTCGCGCGCCATTGGATATACCGCGCTGAAGGGCTTGTTATCTGTTCACCGTCCGAGTTAGCCAATTCGCCCGACCACTCGCTCCAAGTGTTGTCGGGCTTCTTGGTGTTGCCGGACCGCGTTGCGAAAGTAATGGATGCTCCCTCTTTCAGCACCGCCTCCCAGCGCAGTTTTCCCCACCTAGATATGGCTTGGGTGTTACGCGGTTGAGACTCAATAGTGCCCTCCGTTTTATATTCTGCCGTCAATTCGTATAGTTTTGCGGAGTTTCCAGTTCCCAACAGCAGTCTGTCTGTATTCGCTGCGCGGTGCATCGCTAGAATCTGACCGGCTTCGCATTTTCCCAACGAAATGGAATCTCCGTCAATGTCAACCTTATAGATTTTTCCTTCATCGCCTGTCCCGATCAGCAACTGATCCTCACCCTCAAAAACCATCGATAGTATCAGCGGCGCAGGGGCAGTCCAAATCTTCGAGACAACGCCATCTTTCCCGATTTGATATATATGAGATTTCTTTTCCTCGGGGGGACCGCCGCCCGATGGGGGCGGGGGCGAGGGACGATTCTGGCTGCCGGGTTGTGGCGGTGCCGACGTAATTGCCGCCCCGTAAATTTTGCCGTCTTTTCCTGCGATGAGCACGGGCACCTCTTTTTCAGCGGTTTGATGCACAACTGAAGCTGTTCCGTCCGTGGAAATTCGGTAGATTATTCCCTTGCCGCCGCTGCCGGCGTACAGCGCGTTTTCGTGGAAAAGCAGACTCCTGATGTTGGTTTCTTCCGAATCAAAAAACACCGTGGCTTCGCCGGTTGACGTTATCTTGTAGATTTTTCCTGCAGTGCCGGTTGCAGCGTAAAGATTGCCGCTTTCGTCAAATGTCAATGCCCACACATACTTCTCTTCGGAACTCAGTATTGTGGTCGGTGGGACATTCTCATCGGTAATTTTGTAGATTAACCCATCCGGCCCCGTCCCGGCGTAGACATGGTCGTTTGCGTCTATAGTTAGACTTAGAATTGAGATTTCGGGAGAATCGTAGAAGAGCGACGGTTGACCATCCGGGGCGATTCGATATATTTTTCCCTGATTTCCCGTTCCGGCATAGACATTCCCTATGGAATCTTCAGCTAGGCTCCAAACGTAGATCTCTTCTTTTAACTCTGCAAATTCACCGATTTTCCGCGCCAAGAGAACGTCGCCTTCGCTCGTAACCGATACGTCTTTGAGAGTGCCGGCTTCAAAATCCTTCTGGCTGCTCTGCTCCCAGATAGATGTGGTTACTGCCGACAGCGGCACGATGCAGAAAAGATAGAGCACAAGATTAGCCAAGAAAAAACGAAAAGACATCAAGAATGGGCCTCCTTTAAATCCGTAATGGAAAATCACGCCGACCAAATCTGTAGCTCATGCGATGAGGGCTAGGCGGATAACAAGATCCGGCACCATGTATTTCATGGTTACGGTGCGTTATAGTCGATGGTCAATCTTACAAATCTGCTGCCGGAAATGACATACGTTGTAGGTATGTTTGCTACCTGTATCGTGGTTCCAAGCGTATTTCCACCCTCGCCAACCTGCGTGGCTGTGCTCATTACCGACATTACCGACAACGGCAGGTTAGAAAATTCTTGACCTTTAACGGTCATCCCACGCTCCGTCGTGAAGAGTTCAATGATCACATCGCTATTGCTCTCGCCGCGTTGCAGGAGGCTGATAAGTTGGTTGATGTCGGTTGGGCGGTAATTCATTGGTGCCCGAGCCCGTTGAAAACTCTCATAAGAAGTGGCGCTCGTGGCGAGGAGCGATATTAATCCTTCGGGGGCGTCATAAGGTATGGTGATATGCCCCGTCTGAATTATAGGCGACTCCAAATACGGACGCAGCGTAATCGTAACTTCTATGACCTCGCCCGGACGATAGCGGTCTTTATTGATTCGAAGTGCTTCGATAACCGCGGTTTTGCGTTGGTCTTCTAGTTTAAGGTTTAGCGTCACCTGCTCAACAGAAACCTTGGCGTAACTGTTTCCGATTAAATCCGACAGAGGAGATAGCGCTTGGAATAATGCAAACCCCGGCGAAAAACTCGAGGAATAAACATTGTCATGCACAATCTTCCGAGAAGCCAAGTTAGGCTGATCTTTAAGCGTAATCACCGAGTTGACATTAATCGTGTGGTCTCCCGTGCTCATTTCAACGGAATCCAACAAATTTAACGCACCGAGCATGGTGATTAATGCCGAAAACCCTTGATGACGCATTGCGTCAAATTGCATCGGGTATTTTCGTCCATCGGTGGTTTCAATGTTGGCTTTAACCGGAATATAATTGGGCGACGATCCGAGAACTCCCGCTATTGCGGTTTGCCTATCCTGAACCATAGTGCCGATTGGTCTTGTCGGACCGGCTACTTTGAAGGATCTTGAAATACTCGGTAGAATAAAGTGCACATAACCCCCGGAAATCGGAAGATTGACGTTTCCCTCCCCGAACGCGCTATGTCCGAATCCAATCACTTGGTTGTTTTCGACATATGTCATCGTTCCGTAGCCGAACATCGAAAAATCACCACGTGCGAATTCGGTACCGATGATCTGTCCCGGTTCGATAGGTGCGTTCTTGACCGGCGAACTGCCTCCGGCCGCCTGTAGTGGATGGAGCCGGTATTTCGCGAGAATTGGCGTGAGAAACTCCATCGTTTTGTGACTCATCGCTGAAACAGCGATTGGGACTTCAAGACGGGCAGTGTTTGCGGTTACGGTGGAAAAAGCGGGAGGAATTCCAGTCAAACCACTCTCATTTGCGAATCCTTCGGTAGAGAATGGCAACATGTCATTTCTTTCTCCTACAACATCAGTCCCGTAGTTGAACAACCTACCGCCCCGGTAACCAAGCTTCGGCGTCATTCCTCGATGAGTAACGTCGATCATCGATTCTATGGGAGTGAAACCTGCGATGTTTGAATACTCGCGCTGGTTGAAGTAGCCAAGGGACAACGCGCCCATGAGCCGGCCGTTGATGTAGCCGGGACTGCCGCTCATTCCGCCGGCAACGCCGGTTCGTTCATAGTTCTCGCCGCTTCCCTGTACCCATATCACATGCCACTGGGGCGAAAAGTTGTACTCGATACTGACAACCTCAAAGTTGAATTTTTCTGCCTTGGTGTCAGAGAATACGGTATAGGCTTCCCCTTTCATACCGGGTTTAACTTCGGAGAGCGGCATGAATTTCGCTAGGTCCCACTTAATTTGCCCATATGATTCCAGCGTCATCAGGCAAAATGCAATTAACCCAAAAAAACAAACCTTTTTCAAATTGTCCACCTTAATTGGAATCGTCGGTCGTTGTGGTTGAAACTGGCCGTCAGATATAGTAATGCCCGGCCGTTCGCGAGGACAAATCGTGGTAATAATAACAATAGGATAAATTGAGTGTCAACATCAAAACGGTACGGATTTGGGAAATCGCATCTGGTCCGTGATAAAAATCTGATTGACGAAAGCGTGGAAATCTCTGCACTGAACAGCATTGAAATATGTGTCGGCAGCACGCATTGATCAGGATATAGTATCCACAGGGTCAAGCGCCTTCTCCCATGTATTCATGTGCCGATGTTCGCTCAGCCATCAGTTTGACGACGATCGATTTTGGGGCGGTCGGACATTCATATTGGCAGACGCCGCATCCGACACAACCCGAAGCTATCACTTGGATGCGGTTCTGCGTGTCAAGTCGAATGGCTGTTTCCCCCATTGGACAGCGGTCCACACAGTAGGTGCATTCAACCTCTTGTGTGCGCAGACAGGTATCGTAGTTCACTTCCGCCAAGCCAATCTGAATTTGATCTGCCGCAAGTGGTTGAAGCGCCCCACTGGGACACACTTGCATACAGGCGAGGGAAGTACAGACAACACACGGCTGGGAGTTCGGGTCAATGTAGGGCGTTCCGGAGAGGAGTGGATTGTTGCTTTCGTAAACCTGAATAGCTTCGGCGGGACAACTCTCGACGCAATGTCCGCAACGCTGGCAAGTGTCCAGAAACCCCGCCTCCGATAGAGCCCCCGGCGGACGCAGGATTGATAGGTCTACTGTTTGATTGGGAGACGAATCTAAAGTGGTGGGAAGATAATCCCCGAATCCCTCGTCCAAGTATCCTGCCACATGATTCATGAGTTTGCCAACGGCTTGCTTGAAAAAGGCGCGCCTTTCAGACGAGGTTGAATCGTCGGATTTCGTCATTCCCGATGTCCCTGCTTAGACTTACTCCTTATCTGTTTTTTGTTCCTTGGGTATCCGGTAACTACACTTGTGGCTTCCATTCATAAGATGTTCTTCACGATGAATCTTCTGGCCAAGCGATCGGCGGAACAACGCTAACTCGGTTTCACACACATGGGGGTACTCTTCAGCGATACTTACAATCGGGCAGTTATGCTCAACTAACACGTAATCATCTTCATTTTCGGTAAATTCTGCCATGTAGCCTTCTTCGTCCCGGATCTCTGTGAGAATTTTTACTTTTTCAGCCAGATCCTTGCCCTCAAGGCGTCGCGCATAGGACTCCGTGTGTGATTTTACTCTGCCCCGTAATACCTTGTTAATGAGTCCGCACCCGTCAAGTCTTCCCATCTCTTGCAACAGATTAAGAGCGAAACTCTCATAACTCAATGGAAAGAGATTGTTCCCTTTAACCGTTAATTGATAGATATGGACCGGACGACCACGCTTCGGTTTCTCCCTGTGGAATTCGACTAAACCCTCTTTCTCCAAGATCGCGAGATGCTGCCTCACACCCATTGAACTGATACTGAGGGCTTCCGCCAATTCATTCACGTTCATACTGTACTGTAGCTTGATCAACTTCAGTATTTGACTGCGAGTTTCTTGCATTTGGTGCTCTCCATCTGCGATCTTGTGTTGACGAGAATTCCCGCGTCCATATGAATTATACCACATAATATACGTAATGAGAAATCAAACTGTCGAATTGTACCATCGGCGAACGAGAAAATCCCCCGGGAACGCTGCAATCGGCAGGATTATCATCGAATTTCCACTCTTTCGTGTCTTGATGGGGCTTATGCCTACCCGCAATCGATCTGTGTCCATTATGGTGAATTACGTTGACAGTTCGGGACTATCTTAATAAGCTATTTGAACACTCCGTAAAAGGGCATAAATCACGTCTTCAACTCCACAGATACCCTTCAAGATTTCGATGCAAGTAAATCCCACAAACAATATCCTCGTCACGCAGACTGGCGGTTGGATTGGAGATATGATGCTTCTCACCCCTGCTTTGAGAGCGTTGAAGCACGCCTGCCCGCAATCCTATCTTACGCTGCTAATTCGACCGCTTGTCGCAGCCCTGATGGAAACCTGCCCGTACGTTGATGACGTGATTATCGACACAAAGGGCAACGGAATCAGCCGCGTACAGTCGTTTTTCGAACTTGTACGCCGCATCCGGCGAGGGCGATTTGATCTTGCGGTTATCTTGCATCCGACTTCCATTCGCAATGCGTTGACTACCTTCCTGGCAGGCATACCCTTGCGGATCGGATCAAACGTTGGCGGAAGGGGGATTCTGTTGTCGAAGTCCTGTACGGACGACACCGCTGTGCACGAAGTGGATCGTTATCTTCGCGTGCTCCAACTTCTCAATATTGACATGCCGGCCTCCGGCTTGGAGTTCTGGCACACGGACGCGGATCGCCGTGCGGTCCATCAACTACTGGGCGGTTGCAACGTCGTTCCTGAAGACCGGATCATCGGCATTAATCTTGGTACAACATGGGGGACGAAATCGTGGGCGTTGGACAGATTCGCCGACCTGATTGCGGGAATACAGAATCGATTTGAGGGAGCTATCGTACTGACCGGTTCAAGTTCAGAGCTTGAACTGGGGAATGAACTGCAAAAGCTAATCAAGCCAAGAGTAGTAGACCTAATTGGAAAAACAACCATCTTGCAACTCGGCGCACTCATTGAACGGTGCGGGCTCTATCTGACGTGTGACAGCGGGCCCATGCACATCGCCGCGGCAGTTGGTACTCCGACAATCGCTCTATTCGGGCCAACCGACCCGCTACGGCACCGTCCGTATGGGGAAGGGCATCACGTGATTGAGAAAGACGTGTCGTGCCGTCCCTGCTACAAGCGCAAGTGTATGCGCACAGATGAGCCGAATCTGTGCATGACGGAAATCCAACCATCGGACGTGATTGAGAGGATTACAACCCACTTCAAACTATCAGATTATCCATGACAAGAATCCAAGCCATCCTATTTGATTTTGGTGGTACGCTCGACGGAAATGGGCTGCATTGGCGAGAACGTGCCTGCCGATTCATTCAGAGTAAGTTTCCGCACGTGAGCCGTGAAGAGTTTGTTCAAGCGGATCGCGCTTCCGTGGCAAAGTTCGTGGCGAGCGGCGATGGTCCAAGGTGCAGCCTCAGGCAAACCGCGGGTGCGATTTTTACAGGCATTTACGAGGGACTAGAGCTGAATCCAAGAATACGGGATGTATTCCTTGACGACTTCTGCCGCGATGCGGAACAATGGTTGCATCAAAATCGGCAATGGCTTGAGTCGCTTCGGACGGATTATCAACTCGGCGTGATCAGCAACAACTTCGGGAATACAAAGGGCTGGTGCGACGATTATTCGCTTTCCCCGCTGCTAGACGTTATTGTTGATTCTACGGTTGTCGGCATCAAGAAACCCGATGGCGGTATTTTTCGGACGGCGATGACCGAATTGGGAGTTTCGGCAGACGAGGCAATCTATGTCGGGGATACCTATTTGGACGATATGGTGGGCGCAAAGAGCGTGGGAATGTGGACGGCGTGGCTGGTCGGTGACCAGCCCGACACCTGCCAAGAGTCGCCAGCCGCTGATTTTCGATTATCAATGCTTAAGGATTTGAATCGGTTCCTTCCCAATCACGATGGGTAAGTGAGTGGACTAGGTAATTTTCGATCGGATACGTTGGCTAGAATCGGTGGGATTGCGTTCCGTTGACCGAATTCTCGACTACTCAAATCCCGCCAGCTTCCACACCTTATCCATCGCCCGCGCGGTAGCGTTGGCGGCCTCCTGAGGCTCCATAGCATAGACTCTCTCGCTCAACGGCTCCGGCACTACGGGTCCGTCATAACCTTTGTCGTCTAGAATTTGCAGTAACTCTGCGGCTGGAATCACACCGGTTTCGCCGGGGAGGCATCGGACAAGATCCTGCTGGTCATCGCGTTCGATGCCGGCGGGGGCGTCGTTGATGTGAACGTAGACAATGTCATCTTTGTCGAGTTTCCTGACATCATCGAACGTGGCGTGGCTCGTGTACCAGTGCCACACGTCGAACAGTATGCCGACGTTATCGGTGCCGATGGCGGCGGCAAGCCCGAGCACCGCATCCATCGTGTGAAGGAAAAGGAACGTCCCATCCGCTCGCCTCGTTGCGGGCCCCACGAACTCCAAGCCGAACCGGTGCCCATACTCCTTCAAAATCTCTGCCACGGGCCGTAGGCACTTGACGTGAAGACTCCAGTTTTCCTTAAACGGCAATTCGCCGGATGGAAGGATCCATGTTGTTACGCGAAAGCACCCAAGCTCCGCGGCAAGTTTTGCCAATCGTGGTAGATTCCTGAGATCTTCATCGTATTCCGCTTCGCCGTCGCGCCAATTCAACGGGAGTCCCCATCCCCCCACTTTCAAACCGGACGCGGACCACAGATTTCTGACGTAATCAACGGAATTTGCCCGTGCAAGCTCGTCGGCCTCACGAATCTCTAGGTCCATACCTTCTAAACCGGCGTTCTTTGCCAACTGTAGACATTCCCGCATTCCTGCCCGGATGCCGACATTGCCCGGATGTAGAGCCTTGAACATAGAAATCCCTTCCTTACACTACGGTGGTTAGCCAGTTAGGGGGCTAAACAACTCTATTCCTGTTCCTTCCGACGCCACCGTAAATCCTAAAGGTGAACAGCATGCACCATCAATCGTCTCTAGAACTCCTACCTACTCTAACACCGCCGCAACTCGCACCGGAGAGCCGTCCCTGCCCGTGATCTTCAATGGCAGTGCAATGAGGTGAAACTCATCTCCGCCGATCAAATCAAGGTTCGTGAGATTTTCGACGATTATGGTATCGTTGCCGAGTATAATGAAATGCGATTCATTCGGCGCTTTGTCAACCGACGGCGTGTCTACGCCGATAAGCTCCGCGCCGCAATCCACCAAGAATTGAGCGGCTTCCGCCGTGATGACCGGGAATTCGGTGAAGAACATCTCTTCTCCCCAGTGAGCCGCCCAGCCGATATTGAGAACCACCCTGGGAATCGCACGAATCTTTTCTTCGTAAGGCTTGAGATCATCGGGAGTGATTTCCGCATTCGGCGCTTTGTCGGACAGGTCGATGAGCAGCGTGCGTCCCATACACCGGTCTAAGGGTACCTGATCGATTGTCGGGTGGTGCCTGTAGAAGTGGAAGGGAGCATCCATGTGTGTTCCCGTGTGGACAGAGGTCTTGAACGTGCAGGAGTTACCGTATCCCGGCTCGCCGGCAGGGTGATTCTCGGGAATCTCCGCGAGTATGCCAATCTCGACTGGCGGATTGCCCGGGAATGGAGGCGTTGATTCATCCATTGGATGGGTCAAATCAATAATGTTTTGTGCCATAACCAGTTCCTTCAGTTAATTAGAGAGTATTGCGTATAGAGAGATCCGCCGTATTATCAAGCGAATCGCCGACAAACACTAATCCAAGTTTTTCTTTTCTTCCACTAATTCCTTGATTGCAGTGGTGCCCAGACACAGAGTTGGTATCGGAACTTCACCGTTCAGTATTTCCGATCTCCACTTACTATTCAGTTTCATTTTTGCATTGACTACTAGACAAACGTATAGTATAATTCAACCGGATCCGAAAACCAACTGTGTGAGGAGCATCCCTCTGTGGGAGGGAATCAATGGAGCGGATAGATCAACCGAGTGAATAGCGAGGGCGATAGAGATCCCACTGCGATAGAGATCCCCCCGCTCCGATATATGAGGAACTCCCTAGCGGCATCGGAATTGCATTGATCGTCTAATGGTCGCACGTTTTTCGCTGACTAACAACCGGTTGGATAAGGATGGCGATAGCATATGCCGTGCGATAGAAATGTACTCATTGCTAGCGACTAAACACTGGCAAACGAACAAATAAGGGAGTGGCAGCGACGCAAGTTAGAAGCGGCCATTCAATGGCAGCGACCTCCAAATCATTAGCGTTAGCCCGGAGACGTGAGGACCGTTCGTTTTAGCCCAAGCCGGAACACCGTCAACGCAGACTGCGACTGCATTCATCAGCCTTCTGCTACCGGCTAAACCGACCGGTAAATTCGTGATCTGGGCTAACGCAGGCTAAGATAAGCTCGCGTCGCCTGGCCATATGTTGGGGACGTGATTTTGCTGCGAGATAAAAGTATGGCGTATTAAATTCGAGTTGTAGTCTACCTATGCAGTCGTCTGGCAGTTCTCTCTACGGGTACCTGCTTGAGGTTGCGGGTGGGTAGTCATCAAGCAAATGGACAATGAGTGATCAACCGGACGATTAATGAGCGCGATAGAAATCCCGTAGACTTCCCATACAGATCCTATTATTGCACGTCCGTTCTGGTCATCTTAGCCACCGATTCGTCTGCATTAGCATTGTATGTCCAAATTCGGCGCGTTCTCTGCCCGCTCGGTCTGGATTGGCAAATCCGGACCATTGGAGTAAACGGTTACCTCGCATCAATTGTTCTTTGTTCTCCGCAAACTGAGCGTTGTGTTAACCCCAACGCACTTCCGGCGGGTCAAACAGGAACCCGTGGAACAGTTTACGTTGCTCGGGCGCGAGCCGGCTGTTGTAGAAATCTGTCGGATATCCCCAATGCTGGTGAGACCCGACCATCCACGGTTGTTCGTAGGCGTAATAGAGCAGTAATCGGCGCCCATCCGGATTGGTAAATGGACCGGCGGAGTGCCACAGTGCGTTATGAAACAGGATTGCCGCTCCGGGCGGGGCGCAGATTTGGATTGCACCGGGGAACAGGTCCGGCCGCTTCACGTCCTCTGCATCGGGGTTGTACGACGCCTTGTGACTCCCGGGGACGACGGCGATATTTCCTTGTCCCGCGGCCGTCATGTCGTTCAGATAGTATCCAATTTTGAGCTGAAGGAGTGGAATAGGCGTGCCGAGATCCCGGTAACCTCTGTCATGACCATCGATATGCCAACCCATCCCGCGTCCGAGTTGATCGCTCCCGTACTCGGCAAACGCATCGGAGGAGTGGTGGTGAGGAAGTTGATTGAGTAGCCCGGTCACGTAAGGCATGATGGGGGGCCAATCCAGCATCTCGAGAAATAGCGGATCGTCGTCCAAAATGTACAAGATGCGCGCGCTGCGCTCACCGCTGATGTTTGTCTGTCCCGTATGCGGAATTCCTTTTTCCTCCAGTTCGCGCCGCCGTGCAACGACTCGAAGCAGCGCTTCTGTCAGCGCCTCGACGTGGTCTTCCTTCAGGAAGTCTTCCAAAATGAGATAGCCGTTGTTATCGAAGAAAAAGCGGTCCGCCTGCGTCGGGCCGGACACCTCTGCAACACTAGATTCATCTGAGGAATCATGAGTGGACTCTGTCTGTGCCATCTTAATGCGCCTCCTAAAAACTCAATCTGCGATTGTCATGACTGCACAACGCCTGGTGCATCGAAGTAGCCTACTTCCGTTAGACGATCAATCCAGTATTGTCGGGCTGGACTCCCCGCCGGATTGGACACCCATTCGTTCGAGTAAATATACTGCCGAGCGGGTCTGAACGACTTGATTCCCGCCTCGACATTTCGCGCGCCCTGATTTCGGAGCGCTTCAAGTTCATCGGGGTTCTTGGGGTTGGCATAATACACAACCGTGCACATCTGGCGGTCTTCGCTGCCGCCAAAGGACGCGTGCCACAGTCGAATATCGAACGCTACCACATCTCCGGGTTCAGAGGCGACCGCGGTCGACGGGACGGACTCCACGGGCATAGAACGTACGCCTTGAGCAAACTCGTCGTCATTTGGCAGGCGATGTGTGCCGGGGATAATGCGCAGGGCGCCCGTAGCCGCGTCTACCGTCTGCAAATAAAACGCAAACTTTATACCGTATTGGTGAACGGTAGCGGTATCGCGGTGCCACTGCGTGTTCCCGGTGTACCGGTTCCCGTCAACAACGACACCGAGCACGTCGTCGCCGTAGAGTTGCTTGGCTACCGAAAAGAAGCGCCCGTCCTCCATCAAGTCCGCTAGAAAGGGCGTGTCCTCATCCATCATCGGAGTCCAGTGGCGCACCGATCCGTCGTAAGGTGCGTGCGAGTATTGCTCTGCCAGCATATTGTCAAACTCGCCTCTGATGGTTTCAAGTTCTTCCGACGAAAAGAGTCGCTTCAAGACGACATAGCCGAAGGTATTGTAGAAATCGCGCTGTGCGTCCGTCAAGCCGCCGGATTCGGCCGATTTGTTCATAATTTCACCCGATGTGATATACCGCCCACAATTTTGCTGAATCGCCCCAAACAGTATAAGAGATTCATCCGGTTTTTTCAAGCCTTGTTCTCGGCACTCTACAATACATGCCTGTCTCTTCCTACTACAGTCTAGGGCATGAATCGATACATCGGCTGCTGGATGGAAATGCCGAATAGCGTCCATGCGGCGCCCATCATGAATTCGCCCAGAATCAACCCCATAAAGAACGGGAGCGCCTGTCTATGTGTTTGAATTCCTCTGAACTTAAGCACAATCAGTTTTAAACCCCATCCTACGAAGATTGAAAACCAGTACCAATTCATGTTCCACTCGCCCAACGATAACGCGTACCCGGCCGGATGAAAGGGCCACCAAAAGAACCGGTACCGGAGCGCCATGAGCAGCGCGGTAAACCCGCCGCCCGTTAGAGCGGCGGCAATACCTTTTGCATCCGGCGGCGACGGATTGGAGACCCACTGAGCCAGGTCATCATAGTACCAGCGGCACTGGTTCTGCTCGCCGTAAAGCGCTCCGCCATAGGTGTAGGCTTGGGCATAATACGACCATGCGGAAGACAACGTACCGACAATCACTGCAAGAACAATCGCCCACAACAGTGTGCTGCTCTTCATGCTTCGCTGCGCGGCTATGGCGAACCCCTCTAGCAGACTCGGCATCGGGTGGTTTCGATAGGAACGATTGAATCCGCGGAAAAAGCTGAAGAGCGTCAGTCCGGACGTGCCAACCCATCGCGGTCCAAAGACCGTCGTTAATATTGTTGTGGGTTGCGTAAAAACATGATGGGATGGGGGACCGGCTTCAGCCCGCACGCGTGTAATCGCGAATCCGAGCGCGAAGAACAGGAAGAAATAGGCGAGAATCGGCAATAGCGTCACGTTGGCGATCCAGCAGAAGCCGATTAAGAAGACTCCCGCGAACAGGAGTCCGATGAGTGCGGCTCGGGTGGAGATTGGTTCGTCTCCACGCGGCTTTCCTGTCCGACTTGCCGTCTTGAGTTGCTCAAGGAAATATTTCCTGCTAGTCCACGCGACCACCAGCGCCAAACCGACCCATGCCCCCGTGGATTGGTCTTCGGTGAACGGAAACTCCGGGATGCGGGTCAGCCCTAATGCATCGCCGACAATGCGCGTCATCTTGCGGAACAGGTAGAAGAACCAGATTGAAAATGAGAGATCGATCGGAATGAAAAAACTCAGCCCGACGGTAAATGGAAAAACGGCAATCGGTGTCGAGCCGATCGCGGAAAACGGTTTCATGTCAAACAGGGTTCCGATGTCGTACCATGAACCGCCAAGACTTGGTACCCTGGGAAAGAGGAAATGCAAACCGTTGACGAGGTTGATGACGCCGGCGATACAGAAGCCGACCCACATCAGCCTGTTTTTGAAAAACCTCCCCTCTTCCGCTGTCATGGCTGTTGGCATCCTGATAATAGGATATGACAGTTTCTCGTGTCTGATCCACTGCGCCCGAATCAGCACGACGATAAAAAGCATCGCCAGCGTAAGAATGATGAAGAAGACGGACCACCATAAAATTGGCGGAAACCATAGAGCGAGGTGTTCAGCGACGTGCAAACTCGACTCGCCTTGATAGAAGGAGGTGAGACTGCTTTTGTCCTTGATCGTTAGCCAATCGGGTATGTACGGATGAAATATCGCCCACTCGTTCTCGGGTGTGCTGAACCAGATGGGATAGGTGACCATCGGCCACAGAATCTGGAGGGTGTCGTGTCCCGCCACCGCCGATGCCACGACGAGCATGATGTACAGTGCCAGCAGTTCCACGTTGCTGAATGCGAGCCGCACCGAGAATTGGCGAAGGCAATAATTCACGCCGATAAGCACGGTAAGGGCGAAGATGGCGTTGAAATACAGGCTCACAATCGTCGGAAAGCTCTGCCCGGTGATATATCCGCCGGCGCCCCAGTTCGCATTAAGCCAAGAGGAGTTGGCGATAATCAGGGGGATCGCGATGATGAAAACGTGAGTGCGTATTCTGCCTTTTTCCAATGCCCTTTAGCTGTCCTAATCTTCTGCTGGCGAATTCTTCCCTGGCTCTAACGCGGTCTCTTTCAAGATATGGAGGATGCCGACTCCTGTCGGTACATAGTGTTCTTTGACATACTGCCTAACCGCTTCCGACGTGTGTTGCAGGTCGCGGTCATATACCACAATTTTCGGCTTTTTCTCACGCATCGCCGACACCATGTCCGTGGAGAGTTCCTTTTCCGTCATCATCATGCGGACTCCGACGTGCACGAAGTGATAGTAGTATGTGTGTTGCCTGAAGACCCCGGATCCGTGAAAGCCGTCGATCACACAATCGTCTTCCGTGGTGTTGTCCAGGACAAACTGAATTTCCTTCAGGGTTATCGCGTTCGTGCGCTTGACCTGCGACGCGACTTCACTCAGAGGGTACATAAAGATTCCTATGAGAAGTAGGAATGTAATCGCCCGTCGTATTGTATTGGAATTGTCGGCAGAATGCCGTTGGTGGAGGAAGACCGATAGCGCACCAACCAGCAGACACGCCCATACCGAAAGATAGATGAGACCGGAATACGGGAATTGGTCACCGGCAGGATAACAGGCATGGGAGCAAAGATTACCGCCGCTGGAACTCGAGAGAAACGGAAGTTTGGGATTGCTGTGGGCGAGTGCGTAACCCAACGCCACCACCGTTGCTGCGCCTATCAAGCAATAGACGACGAGATCAAGTTTACTTTTGCTGATCATGCCCTTAAGCGCTGATATTGAGAGGCGGTTCATTATTGTCGAGACTGTTAATCCGGCAAAGACAGCGAGAAGGATGAGAAAGAACACGAAATACTGTCCATAAGCTTCGGGTATCACGAAAAGTGCGCCGAGGAGCGCGTATGTTGCAATGACAGGGACAAATGCCCCCTTTTCGATGTCATTTTTGCACTTCAAACGGTATGAGGCAATTGCCAGACCGGTGAAGCTGAATACCGAGAAGAAGGGGTTTCGTGCGACATTGTACAACCAAAACGACCACGTTGCGCCGAGACCGGTGCTATGCCGCCATTGTAGGTTCGTGGTGAAATTCCTGTAGATGAAATCGTCAAGAGCCTGATTCGCTCCAAAGTAAATGCACGTCAACCCGGCGGGAATGGCAACCCCCACAGCCATCCATGTGATCGCACTGGCTGACTCCCTTAGCCTGGTCTCGGTGCGCCTATCGATAAGGAGCCACATCGCGGCAAGAAACAGCCCTATACCTCCAAAAAGCATTTTCGGCGTGCAAAGGATGGCGAACGCGATGCTCCCACCTGTGAGGAGATAGAATCTGCGCTCTTTAAGCCTCATTCCCTGAATGAGAAAGATTAGGGTAAGCAGCCAAAAAACCATGCCCGGCAAATCCGGCCGCGTCTCAATGGTTTTGTCCATGAACATCAGATTATACGCGACAAATAACGCGCCAATCCAACCTGCGTCAGCCCCGTAGACCATTTTGCCGAGTTTGTAGACGAGGTAAATGATGCCGCACGTGAGTAGGAGCATGATTCCCCGGCTGTAGAACAACATACTGATGCTATCCCCTACGATAGCATAAACGGGGGCGAGCAGGTAATACAGGAACGGGGTGTGATGTTCAAAAAAGTCGCGGTACGGAACCATCCCGTGAACAATGGATCGTGCCGCGTGCAGGTGCTGAAATTCATCGGGGCAAAAACACCTTAAAAGCAGAATGGGTATTCTCAAGATGAGGGAGATCAGGATTAGCACAAGTATTGCCGCGTGCAACCGGTTAATCTCTCTTCCGCGAAACCATCTTGAACATGTCTTTCTCACTTGGATTCCCCGCTAAGGCGCGCCATTTGATAATAATACCATCTCGCTTGATTAAAAGTGCATACGATGTCTTAAAATATATCGTTCACTTACCCTGTAGGCGGGGCATCTTGCCCCGCCGACTATGCGCGGAGACGAGGCTTCTTGTTCCGCTCCACGCAAGTTTCTTAACCTGATTCACGCAATCAATGCACAAGCATTTTAGAGAAATGGTATAGTACCGCATTAAGGTGTTAGGGATTGCAATAACAATGACTAGTCGGAGCGGATGGAGTTGAATCATTTCGGGTAACTGTTTAGTGCATCGTTTGGTTCGTAGTAGTAATCAAGCGACTGAATAGGGAGCGCGATAGAGATCCTATCATTGCACGTCTTTTCTGGGCATGTAAACCCCCGATTCGTCTGAATTAGCATTGTACTTCCTTACTCGGTACGTTCCCCGCCCCCTGCTCGGCCTGGATTGGCAAATCCAGACCGGTGTACTAAACAGTTACCATTTCGGGAACGCAGATCTGCATTCCCTACGGATACGCGCGATTTAACTGACAATCTTTCCATGTCCGTCAATGCCAAAAAGCATACACCGGCACGTTGAAAAGCATGCCCACCAAGCTCCATCCGCCTCCTATGATGAATTCCCCTAGTAGTAAACCCGAGAAGAAAGGTATCAGGTTTCGATAAACCTTAAGCCCGCCATATTTCAGCGCAATCCACTTAACGAACCAGGCGATGATAAAATTAATCCACATCATGCGCACGGTATAGTCGAGCAGGATTAGGGGGTAAGAGATCGGATGAATGGGCCACCAGAGAAATCGACGCATGACGGCTAGAAACATGGTAAAGACAAAGCCAAACCCCATCGCCACCGTTTCGTCAATCTTGGTGTCCGTCGGATGGTGCAGCCAACGCTGCGTCTTGGCGAATATCTCGCCGGCAAACCAAAAATCGTTGCCGTGTTTGTAGGATCTATCCAGTATAATCCAGAACCCCAATACCGCGCCAAGGACACTGGCAAGCATCATCGCATATACCAACCGCTTGCCGCTAATCCCCGTCCTTTCCGCCATCTTGAACCCTTCCAACTGATGGGGCATGGGTTCATTTCGTTGTGAGCGCGTAATGCCGTAGAACAACGTGAACATTGCGATGTTGGGTGAACCGACGCGACGCGATCCGAAGGCGGACATTACCATCTGGTCGGCGGACGCCGACCACACGTCGTGCGAAGGCGGACCCAATTCTGCCCGCATTCTTGCAATCCCGACTGCCATCACGAAAAAGAAGAAAAAAAATAAGGCGACGACCCATAGAGTAATGCCGGCTTTGAGACAGAAAACAGCCAAGAAAGCGAATCCGAGCAGCATCCCCACGAATGCCGTTCTATAACCCATCGGCTCCGACGCATCGTCGTCGCCGTCCTTCACTCCGAGAATTTTCCTGCCCGCCCGCAGTAGGTGCCGCCTGCTCTTCAGTATCGCCAAAACCCCGAGCGCAAAATATCCGCCCGAAGTCTGTTGGCTGTGATAAGGCAATAGTTCTTCATAAAACCCGATATAAAATTGACTCGGCCTGATTCCGAGCGCGCTGAATGTTACCTTCAACACCTTTTGAAACAGGAACAGAAACCACACGGAGAAGGAGAGATCCAAAGGCAAAAAGAATGCCATTCCGATGCTGAATGGCATCAGTTCGACCCTGAGAATACCTACGGCGCTCCAAGGTTTTTCGGTGAAGAATTGATGGATTGTTAAACCACGGTTGGGGATGCCCGGAATACTGGGGAATAGCGCATGCAATGAATTCAGTGTATCGAGGCTTCCTGCGGCTATGAAGGCAATCCAAAAGAGCTTACTTTTGAATAATGCGAGTAAACCGCCGCTGGTGGTTACGGCAATCGGAATTTGAATGATGGGATATGCAAGTTTTTCCCTCTCTACCCACTGTTTCCGCAAAAGGGTGTTAAAACATAGTGCCACCCACGCGATGACGACCAAGAATGCCGACCAAAATAGTACCGGTTTGAGCCATACGCTGATAAATGAGGATTGATAAAAGCTTGATCCCCCTACGTAATATCCCTCGAGTGCCTTCATGTCGGACACTGCTAGCCAACTCGGAAGGTAGGGACCTAAGAGTTGCTTCCACTCGTTCTCCGGCGTGGAGAACCAAAACGCATGACCGATGACGGCGGAAAAAACTTGAGTTGTATCAAATCCACTCATGATTGAAGCCATACATATCATGATGTAGATTGTCAATAACTCGGGCTGCGATAAAGCGAATCGAGAAATATACCGCCGGAGAATGATCGTGTTGAACAGTGTTAAGAAAAAAAGCGAAAATACGGCGGTAAAGATGAGAGAGAGAGTCGTAGGGGTGTTGCTCGAAATCTCGCCCTGCCGGATACACCAATAACAGTTCAGTGGAATCAGTATTAAGGCAATACAGACCGCTCTTGCCGTGACGCCTGCTTCTCTGCTGTGTCTGTTATCGGGCATACTCGCGAAAACTCTTGACCTTGATGCAATTTACAGTTCCCTCGGCAAGGCGAACGAAGACTCACGCCCTGACTCGCAGTTCGAGGTATTGTGGATTGCGCCGCCGCTTGTCGGCGATTCTTGGTCAAGAGCGCTTGGCATCGTCCTTTTTGCCAGCCATCATTCATCGCCCGGCGTGCGAGTAGAGGACGGAAAGAGGCATGACAGGGGCTGTATTCCTACCGCTTGCTCTTGATAATCGCCCACTGGGTTGGCAGCTTTTCTCGCTCCGAAACCGCTAACGCACTGGGGAACCAAGAGGGAGCAAAGTCGTCTGCCGCGTGGTCCGTAATTTTAACTATCTCTTCTCCATCGGGATTCATTGTGTAGATGTCATGATCTCCATCCCGATCGGAGTTAAAAGCAATCTGTTCTCCGCTCGGTGACCACGCGGGCCACTGATCATTTGCTAGGTTGGTCGTGAGCTTCTTTAGGCCTCCGCCATCCGCACCGGTCCGATAGATTTCCCACGTGCCGTTCTTACCATCTCGAGATGCGAATGCAATCTGTTTTCCGTCCGGCGACCAAGTGGGTGTTGTGTCGTGTCCAGGAGGATTAACGAGTTTAACAGGGTTCGTTCCATCGGGGCTCATCAGCCATAATCCGGATCCGCGGCCGCCGCGTGAGGATTCAAAGGCAATGAAGCGCCCATCCGGCGACCATGCGGGTGCCCAATCATATGGGGATCGATTCGTATCATCAAGGGTGATTCGCCTAAGATTACCTCCGTCATCGTTCATCACGTGTATGTCGCCGGTGCCGTGCCGGTTGGATGCAAAGGTAATCTGATTTCCATACGGTGACCAGGAGGGATGTGTATCAACTGAGTTAGGTTCCTGAGTCAACCGCGTGGGATTGCCGCCGTCTGCATCCATGATATAGATTTCTGAGTTGCCATGAGTATTCGGCGGTTCATCCCGCAACGAACTGAACGCGATTCGTCTGCCGTCGGGAGACCAAGCCGGAGTAGCGTCAACTTGTGGGTGATCCGTGAGTTGCACCACGTTTTTTCCATCCTCATCCATCACATAGATGTTGATATCTCCATCTCGAGCCGATACAAAAGCAATCTGCGGTTGGGCGTCCTGTTGGATTGTCATCGCTGCCAAGGTTAGAACCAGAACAGATGCAATGAGGGTAATTGAAGTATCAGACGGGGCGCTCTGACATCTGCATTCTATCATGATATACTCTCCTGACTCGAGACAGGTAAGAAAGGAAACATGCTGCAAGTTAGCGGGAACGAAGAATAGAATGGATTCACATCGTTAATGCCTACAAGTCTATCTATGGACAACCCGCGCCTCAGGCTTCCGTCACGTCCACATTCATAACAACACGGTGTTGTCGCGCGGCGTGCGATTGGAAAATTGTTAAGTTGGATGCCTAGCGATGTATTCCTACCGTTTGCTCTTGATAGCCGACCACTGGGTTGGCAACTTTTCTCGCTCCGTAACCGCTAACGTAGCGGGGAACCAAGAGGGAGTATAGTCATGCGCGGGGTGGTTCGTAAGATTATGTAAGTCCTCCCCGTCCGGGTTTATCAGGTAGATTTCATAATTTCCGTCCCGATCGGAGGAAAAAGCAATCTGTTCGCCGCTTGGTGACCAATCGGGCCAATTGTCGTTTACTAAGTTGCTCGTTAGGCTCTTTAAGCCCTCACCATCCGCATCGATCCGACGGATTTCCCAAGTAAAATTCTTGCCGCCTCGGGAGGCAAACGCGATCTGTTTTCCGTCCGGCGACCACACAGGCGACGTATCATGCCCTCCATTTTTATGTAAATGAATAGGATTAGTTCCATCCGAGTGCATCAGCCAGATGTCAGATCCCCTACCGCCGCGCGTGGATTCAAACGCAATCAACCGTCCGTTTGGCGACCATGCGGGCGCCCAATCATATGGGGATCGATTGGTATCATCATGGGTAATGCGCCTAAGATTACCCCCGTCATCGTTCATCACGTATATGTCTCCCGTCCCGTGTCGGTTGGATGCAAAAGCAATCCGATTTCCATATGGTGACCACGTGGGGGACGCGTCGACGAGCGGGTCATCCGTCAGCCGCGTGGGATTGCCGCCATCTGCGTCCATGACATAGATTTCAAAGTTGCGGTCAGTCTTCATTCGTTCATGCCGCAACGTCTCAAACGCGATTTGTGTGCCGTCCGGTGACCAATCAGGATTGACGTCCGAACTCGGGTGATTCGTGAGTTGAATTACATTGCTTCCGTCTTCATCCATCACATAAATGTCGACATCTCCGCCGCGATCGGACGAAAAGGCAATCTGCGCGTGCGCGCCCGTCTGCATGTTTATTAATGCCACGGCCAGAATCGGCACCAAGACAATGCGGATCTCTATAGTATGCGGTTGTGAGTTCGCACAAAAGGGGCTTATCATAATTGACTCCCCTTGGCTTAAAATCAATGAGAGAGGTACTGAGCCCAAGATGGGACGCATCTAGAAAATGGTAGGTTCCCGTCACCAAAAACTACGCCTACACACCGGCAACCTGAATGTACTGCGTCATCTCCCCCTCCGGCGGCACACCGACCGGATTGTGTCCCCATCGGTCAACGCCGCGAACCCAAAATGCCTTGAAGAATGGCCATACCGACAGGTCTCCTCGCACCTCTCCCGCGGAATATCGCATGGTGAGACCGCAGCGCAGCCGGTCGGAATGATTCGGTGCGGATCCATGAATGATATTGTCGTCGTGCAAGCTGATCTGACCCGCCTTCAAAATCAGCGGTACTGCATCCGATTCGCGGAATTCGCCGTGTTCTAATACCATGTCGAGTACATCGGAGTCGCGGTTCGTCTCACGATACTTCAATTGACCGGCGCGATGCGACCCCGGCACAACCATCATCGCCCCGTTTCCTTCATCGCTGTCGCCAAAAGCCAACCACACCGTGACCGCTTTGTGCGGGGAAAGCGGCCAATAGAACGCATCTTGGTGCCACGGCGTCGTTTTGCCATCGCCAGGCTCTTTGCTAAAGAATTGCGTGCCCCACAGGTAAAAATCCGGTCCCAGAATAGATTCAACATAATCCAATATCTTGGGATGATTACACAGTTCCCACAATTCCTTATCTGTGGCGTGCCACCAGTCCATCTCTTGCGTTGACATCCCGGTCGGAAGGAGCTTGCGCAGCCGCCAATACAACTCCAGTAAGCGAGTGCATTCATCCTCTTCAAAGATTCGGAAACCTGCCAAAAACCCCTGACGATGATACAATTCAAGATCTATGTCAACACCAGCCATGTAAATCGAAAACCTCCTCACAACAAGCGGATGAAGGGACCACAAAAGCGTTCATAGTCATACGGAATCAAAGTTACACACCAATGTGCGTAATTGCATTCTTCTGTACCACAATCTGTTAGATTGTGGTGTGCGCAAACTAACAGTTTGCGCACGATAAGACACCGATTTTGTCGGTAATTCACATATCGTCAATCATTCATTAACATACAATCATAATTTGCCTAAATATGATTACAAATGACTATAGCTAACAGTGACCTCCGCGTGTCAAATGAGACTTTCGACGCGGCAATGCGGAATTGGATGTTCTCACGCCCGTAGGTTCAAACTCAATCCCGGAATGACTGATAACTTCAGGGTTCTAACACCAAGATGGTATGACTTCCGACTCGGGGCAGCGTCACCTGTAACGTTGCATTGTCAAAATGGAAGGGGAGGGGCTCCTGCTCCGGCGCAAGATAGACGCGGCTTGGCTGAAAGTCGGGTCGCAGCGTGACCGGCAGATCTTTCAGTTCGGGCGGTGCTGTCTCCCCTCCCCTCAGAATGTGAAGAATCCACATTCCGTCTAACGTCATCAATGAAATCTCGGCGGATGGAGGCAAATCAGGAATGAGCACCTGTCTTTCAGCGCTGGGGGCAACCAATTCAACTATGTTGTTTAGGAAGCATCGTTGTTCCTCGTCGGGCGCTTCGTCAAAGTCTTTGAAGATAGGCGCCGGGGAATATACCGCGCATCCATCCCCAAATTGATTTCGAACAAGTGCGGGCCATCCCGAATCTTCTCTTTCGGGCGGCTTTCCATGACCAATCTTCAAGCCCGCATCTGCAAGTCTAGGGCGCACAATCTCCGCCAAGCGCTCCACACCCGCGACGGGTTCAACGCGCAACCAGTCGCCCCGTACTACTCGAATCGTGTCTAGCAGATTCGCTGAAAGACGCGCCCCAAGTCGAAAATAGGAGATGTCGTCACCTTTTCCTTGATATGTCACCCCGAAAACATCAGACAATCCCAGTTGTCCCTCCTCTCCCAGTGTGGCATCGCCCGTTGCAAACAGAACCCCGCCATTTTGTACGTACTCACGCAGTTTTGCAAGTACGTCGGGTGCGGTTACTTCGGTCTCGGCTAGTACCACCAACCTGTAGAGAGAAAGATCCGCGTTCTCATCTATGACATCAAACGGTACATGGGACGCCTTCATAAGACGTGCCGCGCCCATCAACCCCGAGAGCGATCCTTGGACACAAGCGGCTTCCCCAGTACCCGGTTCGGTGGCGCCCATAACGGCGGTGTGGCGTACCGGTTCAGCCCCGATGCACCAACGTTCCCGTTCCTTGACGAACTGGTAGGCATCCTTTACGCGCGTGAGCAGCGGGGGTTCCATTTTTCCCTCGGGAAGCATCTCATTTATGAATTGGCAGTATCCTCCTAGAGCCAATCCCAGTCCCGCACTATAGCGGAGCTCTTCGGCAGTCGACACGGAACCGTACACGGCGACACCGCGCGACCTGCAGCACGTCGTGACAGCGAAATCGCGCCCGATTGTCCGGATGTGCCGACTAAATACGGAAGCGCTCATCGCACCGATGTCCCCGTGGTACAGTACCTCGCGACTGAAGTTGAAATTTAAACCTTGCAGAATGTTATAAACCTCTATATCTACGACATCGGACCACTGGACTTGCGGATAGCACCCTATCTTTACAAGATTGTTGTAGCTGAGGATAAGACCGTCGCGTTCCGGGCGAACCGCTTCGGTCATTCGTTGGGCGAGTTTGGCAATCGTACGCCGAGAAAATTCCTGAACCTCGTCGGGGGCATTCGCGTCCGTTCCTTCATCCTTCATGAGCGCACGGCATAGATCGCACCAACAGCCGCCGGAAGTCAAGACAATGCCGTCTACATGCCAGCCCGAAATCGGGTAATTTCGAGTCACTTCCCTCATCTGGGGCAGTAGAAATGCCTCCGTGTATTCCGAATTGGGACACTGAAAACGACACGGTTCACCATCCTGATTTCGTTGCTGCCATTTGTCGTCGTCCTCAAGCGCGGCTTCGATGAGAGGATAGAAATAGGCTAATACTTCGATACCTCGGCGGCGGCACGCCTCCGTGGCTTCGCCGAAGAAATCCGCCTCACCTAAACCGGGGTGGCGCTTGCCAACCGTCGTATTCCAATATCCCAATCCGTACATACATTTGGCGAATATGACGACCGAATCTATGTGCGCTTCGAGCAGCGACTCGGCGAATTCATCCCCATCAAACTCCGAAGCGACATTCGTTACGTAGTCGGGAATGTGAAAGTCGGGATGCAGCCTTCTAATCATGGGTTAGTCTCCGAAAAATCCCTTAGTTCAAAACGCGAACACATAGCACATTCTATTTTTTGGCGGTATCTCCGCATTCTACCTTCATTTCATATTCAGGTCAACAGGAATCTCTAGGGTCCACGGTGTTAGGGCAGTGTGTCAGACAACGATTGAACTAAGTTCTGTTTCTCGGCTTCAAGCATGAATACGAAGTGGAAACACCTGAATGGTCTTCTTGCTAAGAGTATATGTCATCGTTTCAAAGTAGTAGAATCAAGCGAGTGGATAGCGAGCGCGGTAGAGATCCAGCAAGCGAGTGGATAGCGAGCGCGGTAGAGATCCAGCAAGCGAGTGGATAGCGAGCGCGGTAGAGATCCCCGTGTGCCGTAAACCGCCTTTCACCACCAAACTGCCGGTAGGAGCGATCTCCAGGTCGCGATCTTCTTGCTTGTATGAAACACTTAGTTTGTGGCACTATTTTGGGATTGGTAGGTTGGGTTGAACGGAAATTCGTTAGTAATCGCTAATACTGTAAGAGTTTTCGAGTGCCAATTTCGCTTGAACGCGCCAAAATTTGAGTGAAACCCAACACGGCCTATCACCATGAAACCTCCTCTGAAATCGGATGCGTTTCCAATCGCCTTCCAGTCTTTTGGACTTGACAGTTTGACGAAGCGGAGTGCTATAATGCCAACGATTGATGAATGCCTTGGTGGAAGGGTACAATAACCAGCATTGGGATTTAATCATGGCTGGCGCCGGGAAGGACAGATTCATGGATATTGAGGATGTGAAGGTTCATTTGTCGGAGGAGGGTTACTGCATCTTTCCGGGAGTGTTGGACGCCGGAGAGGCAGAGCGCCTAGAACACATCTGCCGCGAGCGGATAGAGGCGCGAAACGTACGCCGCGGGCATGCAACCGGAGGTGGCGAGCAGTACATCAGTCTTGAGTGCGCGCTAAACGTCGTACCGGAACTCGCGCCATTGTGCATCCACCCGATTGTCATGGAGATCGCCGAAGCCGTGCTTGGGGAGGGTTTCATTCTAGCCAATAACGTGGCGGTGCGGTGGGCAAAACCCGGCACCGAAGCAGGATCGCTGCATCCAGATTGGGCGTTACTCGCGGCGGCGTGGAGTTGGAATTTGGTAAGTTCCCCAACGCCGGCATGGGGCGGATTACAGGCATTTTGGATGCTTAGCGATGGCAGCGTTGAAAACGGCGCAACCCGCATCGTTCCGTTTAGTCATCACACGCGGCGCGGACCATCACGCCAGTCGTACGCCTCCGAGGTTTCCGTCGTCGGAGAACGCGGCTCCCTCTTTGTCTACCACAACGGCTTATGGCACGCGATTAGTGCGAATACTACGGAAGATCAGCATCGAGTGTTCGCGAACGCCTTCTATACGCCGAAATTCGTCCATCGACCCCGGCGCATTTGGCCGCTCGTGAAGCGTGAGGTCTATGACACGTTTCCCCCAAGATTGCAAGAGCTGCTTGCACGTTCCGCGGAAAACAGTGAGGACTTGGAATAAGCAGGATACCGAGTGTGCTAGCCATAGTCTCGAACATGCGACATGTCACTGGTGACCTTTTTGGTTTCTTCATTTTGGATCAACAGCACGAGGTAACCCTGGGAGAATAACATTGCTAAAGTTGGTGATGATGCCGCCGCTGGACGAGATGAGGCGTGAATGGGCGGCTCGTATAGAGGAAACCCTGCCGGAATATCGCGTCGTCTTGGCGGAAACCGATGAGGACGCCAAGCGCGAAATCGTCGAGGCGGATGCCGCGTACGGTTGGGTGCCGCCCGATGCGCTCGAAGTCGCTCGAAAACTCAGGTGGTTGCAAAACCCGGATGCGGGTCCCTTTATCGGCTACTACTACAAAGAACTAATCGAACACCCGGTGACCATCTGTAATCCCCGCGGTATCTACTTCGATCATATCAGTCACCACATCATGATGTTTCTACTAGCACTTGCGCGGGGCCTCCCTTTCTATATTGACGCCCAACGTCAAGCGAGTTGGGATCCTGACGCGCGCAGGAGCCAATACATCGACCTCGCCGGGGCAACGGTGCTCATCGTCGGAGTCGGCGGCATTGGCCACGAAACGGCAAGGCTGTGCACCGAATTCGGAATGACGGTGATTGGTGTCGATCCGCGATGCGAATATGAATTGCCGTTCATCGAACTTCACGCACCGGAAGCCCTTGATGACCTGATTCCACGTGCAGACTTTGTTGTCACCACGACGCCGCATACGCCGGAAACGGAGGGAATGTGGAATACAAAACGGTTTGGGTTGATGAAACAGACGGCTTATTTCATTAATGTCGGTCGAGGTAAGACCACGAAAATCGATGACCTTGCCGACGCGATTGAGAGCAATCGGATTGCCGGCGCCGGACTGGACGTGTTCGAAGAAGAACCCTTGCCAAAAGAACATAAACTGTGGAGGTTGCCGAATGTCTTGTTGACGCCTCATATCGCCGTGAAAGACGCTGACACTGTCACCGCACGTCGATACGAGGTTCTCTTGGAAAATGCCCGTCGATTTGCCAATGGTCAGCCGTTACACAATGTCGTGGATAAGGCGGTGTGGTATTAAGCTTAGGGCAAACGCGGTACGGTTCGTAGTAACAAGCCTGCAGGATAATGAATGCTGAACTACGCGGCTATGGCAAACTGCTCAAACGGGCCAACGCTGGGGAAATTAATGACCGTACAGTGTGAGAACATAGACTTCGACCTTAAGATTGCCGAGTTTAGGATTAACGGATACACCGTGATAGAGGATGTGCTGGAGGTCGACACGGTGGATCGCATCCGGGCTGCGTTTCTTCCGTTGCTTGAGCATGTCAGGACGCGGGAAAATATCATCGCTGACAAAGAATGGGGTGACCTGCGAACGGGCTTTGGCCGCCAACAGAATCCCAACCGCTACACACTGCACCCTCCGTGGGTGCCGCCGTTCGCGGTCCCGGAGGTGTATGAGAATCCTGTGACTCTCGAGTTTCTGAAGCGTTATTGGAATAGAGACGATTTCTACATCAAATGCCTCCATTCCAACAACCCGTATCCGGGCACTGAATACCAGCAATGGCACCGAGACACGCCGCTCCCCGGAGAGATTCCCCATGTCGGTCTTGATACCTGCCCGGTACTGGGCGTCAAGTTTCCGCTCGTGGATACTTCCGAGGAGAATGGAAGCGTTGAAGTGCTGCCATCTACCCAATATATTGCTAATCTCGACTTGCAGAGCCGATACGACGACGTACTGACACAAGGTGATTTCCCGTCGGCTCGTCGACTCAACATGAAAAAAGGGTCGATGTGGATACAGGATCCTCGTATGCTCCATCGCGGAACGCCAAATACTTCCACGGAGCCGCGTCCCGAGATCGTTGTCTGCTACGGACTGTCTTGGATCGACATCGCGCACCAGATGAAACTGCCGCCGCAAACGTACGATAGCTTATCGGAGCGGGGGCGTGAACTGTTCAACTTCTGTCAGGTCGTTGACTACTAAATCAGGAATCGGGAGATTTACGGATTGGCAAACGAGGAGGATTTTCTTTCTGGAGCCTCAGCCGGGGTGCTAAAGATTCTCACTGCACCAAAAGGTTTAGATGCAAAGTCAATAGACCGACACGGGAGATACACGGAGAGCAATTGATGATGAGACTGGTGATGGTTTCACATAGCGGAGTTTTTCTAGGGAATAACGAGCGTTATTCCGGATGCTCGCTTTGAGCGATCTTCAAACGTCAAATTCTTTTTGTACGGGATGTATAAAATGACGATTCGACATTCTATTTCTTGGTGGTGCTATGAAAGCCTAATGCCGCCAGAGAAACTAATCTCAACCGCTGTCGAGTTGGGGTTCGATGGTATCGAACTCGTCGGACAACAACACTGGGATGCCATCCGGGACGCCGGCTTGGAAATCGCCGCCGTAGTCGGACACGAAAGTCTTGGCGACGGTCTAAACAAAGTTGCCAACCATGATCGCATTGAAAGAGAGATTATTGAGAACCTAAAACTGGCGGAAGAGTACTCGATTCGCCGCTTAATCTGTTTTACCGGCAATCGCCACGGTGAGAGTGATGAGCGGGGTTTAGAGGTGACAGCCGAAGGATTACGGCGGGTGGCGAAGGCAGCAGAAGAGGCGGACGTGTATTTGGTGCTAGAGTTGTTGAACAGCAAAGTAAACCACGTGGGTTATCAGTGTGATCGTACTGAATGGGGGGTGGAAGTCATTAAACGTGTCGCATCACCACGCGTAGGCCTGCTTTACGATATCTATCACATGCAGATCATGGAAGGCGATTTGATACGCACGATCCAAGACAACCATGAACACTTTGCCCATTATCATACTGCGGGGAATCCCGGACGAAATAATCTTGACGAGACCCAGGAGATCTACTACCCGGCAGTCATCGCCGCTATCCGGGATACCGGCTACGATGGATACGTGGGACACGAATTCATTCCCGTGGGGGATCCTGTGGAAGCGCTGAAGAACGCGTTGCAGGTCTGCACAATTTAGAAGAAATCTCGGTTGACCGAGGCGTGCGCGTGCGTCGGGTGGTCGGTGCTTTTCTGTATTTCGTTTGCTAATACCATTTCGCTTGAATAATAGTCATATGATGTCTGAATCATATCGTCCACTTTGTCCGTAGGCGGGGCATCTTGCCCCGCCGACTTTGCGCGGAGACGAAACTTATTATTCCGATCCACGTAGGTTTCTTCACTTAATCCGCGCAGTCAATGCACTGCCATTTTATAGAAATGGTATAATGATGCGCCGGAGCAGTGGTAGCTTTATCTGCTTCTTCGTATTTTCGGCGTATTCTGCCGAAGCCGCGATTCTGACCATGATCATGCGCACATCTCAAGTCTAGCGCAATTATACTCAATTAAGCAAAACCGGACAGAATGTTTCAGCTTTACGACACAACACTTCGAGATGGGAATCAGGGGGAGGGGGTTTCCTTCTCCGTCGAGGACAAGCTAATCATCATCGAAGCACTAGATCGGCTTGGAGTTCACTATATCGAAGGCGGCTATCCCGGTTCTAATCCGAAGGACATCTCGTTCTTCAAACAGACAAAGGCGATCAATCTGCAACACGCCGAGGTTGTTCCGTTTGGCAGCACACGCCATCGCGACTACCCTCCGAGCGATGATCCAAATCTACAAGCGTTACTGGACGCCGGCACACGCACCGTCACGATCTTCGGCAAGAGTTCGAAGTTGCATAGCACGGATGTTCTACGGGTAACTCCCGAAGCTAACCTTGACCTCATTGAGAGTTCTGTTGGGTTTCTGACCGAGAATGGACGGAATGTCATCTACGACGCCGAGCATTTCTTTGATGGCTTCAGTGACGATGCAGATTACGCGCTTCAAACCCTCAAGGCGGCAGCAGACGCGGGAGCAAGATGTCTCGTGCTCTGCGACACGAACGGTGGGCGGCTGCCCTTAGAAATTCAGAATGCCGTCAAGGTGGTGACGGCAGCTATCGATTGCCCCATCGGTATCCATACGCATAACGACGCCGGAATGGCTGTTGCAAACACGGTGCTGGCGGTGCAAGCCGGCGCCAGCCATGTTCAAGGGACGTTCAACAGTTATGGGGAGCGGTGCGGAAATGCGAACCTCTCCTCGATTATTCCGACGCTAAAGCTCAAACTTGGGATCGATTGCGTGCATGAAGCGCAACTGAAGCGGATCACGGAGGTCTCGCGGCTCCTCAGCGAATTGGCAAATCTTTCCCACGACGAACGTCAGCCCTATGTCGGGCGGTCCGCTTTTGCTCACAAGGGCGGTATGCACATTGACGCCGTCCGAAAGAACAGGCTAACGTTCGAGCATGTCAACCCGGAGTCCGTCGGTAACACGCAGCGCATTCTCGTCTCCGATCAGGTGGGTAGAAGTGCGGTAGTCAAAAAGATTGAGAACCGGTATCCCGATCTTGACCGGAGTTCCCCGGAAGTCTTGGCACTGTTCCAACGCTTGAAAGAGGCTGAAAACGAAGGCTATCAGTACGAAGCGGCGGAAGCGTCATTCGAGTTGCTGACCCGCAAGGTTTTCGATGAGTACCGCCCCTTCTTCAATCTGCTCGGATTCCGCGTCAACATTGAGAAGTTCACCGACCACAGCCTGCGTTCCGAGGCGACAATCAAGGTTGAAGCGCCCAATGGCGAGATCGAACATACCGCCGCCGATGGCGATGGCCCCGTCAACGCGCTTGATAACGCACTCCGAAAAGCTCTAGAGAGTTTCTATCCGGCGCTAAAAGATGTCCATTTGACCGATTACAAGGTGCGCGTTCTGGACACGCAAGCCGGTACTGCGGCGAAAGTTCGCGTCCTTATTGAGGCGAGCGATGGGATTGACCATTGGGGCACGGTCGGAGTCTCCGAAAATATCATCCAGGCGAGTTGGGAGGCGTTGACGGATAGTTTGGAGTACAAGCTCTACAAAGATAGGGAGAAAGAGCGTTCCGAATCGCCCCTATAAGCCCGGCTAGCGTTGAAAAGAAGAAATCCCACGTTGTCGCGCTTCTTTTTCAAAACATCGCCGGCTCGTTGATTGCTAGGGACCCGTTGCCCAATGAGATTCGCTATCTGTAACGAGACGTACGAGGGTTGGGATTTTGGCGCTGCTTGCGCGGATATCGCCGAAAGCGGATACGACGGCGTCGAGATTGCGCCGTTTACACTGGCCGACGACCCGACGAAGATCTCCGAGACTCATGCTCAAGAAATCGGTGGCGTTGCAAAGTCATCCGGACTTTCCGTGACAGGTATTCATTGGCTGCTGCAGAAGCCGGAAGGGCTGCATTTGACCTGTCCGGACATTGAAGTCCGGAAGCGCACCGGGGAAACGCTCCGGCATCTGGCACGCATCTGCGCCGCTATGGGCGGCGAGGTCATGGTCTTCGGCAGCCCCAAACAACGGAACGTATTGCCCGGCGAAACGTACGGTGCCGCATTTGGACGGGCAGTGGAACTGTTTCGCGAGGTTTGCGATGTTGCGCATCCCTTGGGGGTGACCCTGGCATTGGAACCCCTTGCCGCCGAATATACGAATTTCATGGTGAACGCGGAGGAGACTGTGCAGGTCATTAAGGCTGTAGATCACCCCGCGTGCCGGCTGCATTTGGATGTGTATGCAATGTGCAGTGAAGAGAAACCCATCGATGACATCATCAGCGAGCATCGGGAGTACCTTGCCTATTTTCACGCCAACGATCCCAATCTGCGCGGACCGGGATTCGGCGATGTCGATTTTATTCCCATCGCCCGCGCCCTGAAGAAAGTGGGATATGATGGAGTGGTTTCAGTGGAAGTCTTTGACTACGAGCCAGATCCCGAGACAATTGCCCGCGAAAGCCTGGCGTACCTGAGACGGACATTTCGAGAAGCGGGCGCAATAAAGGAATAACAACACATGACAAAGCCAATCAACCTTCTCGTTAAAGCTGGATCGCACGAGAGGCTTCACACACCGGTGAGCATCAAGATATCAGACAATCCTTTAAGCGGACGACTCACGCGAGATGATACGGGGGCCGAGGTTCCGTGTCAAATTCACAAGGGAGCGTTGTGGTTCGTCATCGACGAGTTGGCGGAAGACAGTGAGATGCGTCTGACCTTCGAACCCGAGGCGAATCGGCTGGATACGAGCCCCGGGGTCTGTTTCGATAGCCGATTTGCTGATAGCAGGATCGATATAAAAATTAAGGATCAGGAGTTCACGAGTTACGAATACGGTACCAAGTTTCCGCGCCCATACTTCTATCCTTTTCTCGGACCCGATCAGAAAATGATTACTCGGAACTATCCCATGACGGAGGTGGAAGGCGAAACGACTGACCACTTCCATCATCGTTCCGTGTGGGTGGCGTTTGGCGACGTGAATGGGACGGACAATTGGATCGAAGAGGGTGAGCACGGCTGGCAGAAGCACTGCCAGATGATCTACGTGGTCGATGGGCCGGTTCTCGGAGAATTTCAGCACCATCTGGAGTGGGAGGATCATGACCATCGCTGCGTGATGAAAGAGACACGAACAGCCAGTTTCTACGCGACCCCGGACACGGCGCGCCTGATGGATTTGACCGTAACGTTAAAGGCGCAAGATGGCGATGTCCGACTGGGCGATACAAAAGAGGGGGCATTTTGCAGCGTCCGTGTCGCAACGTCAATGGACGCGAACAAGGGCGGTCGGATTGAAAACAGCGTGGGAGGAGTCGGCGAGTCTGAATGTTGGGGAAGGCCCGCTCATTGGTGCGATTATTCAGGTCCCGTTGAAGGGCAGGAGATGGGCATCGCAATCTTTGATCATCCGATGAACCTGCGGCATCCAACCTGTTGGCACGTACGCGATTACGGTTTGATGACGGCTAATCCGTTTGGTTACGCGACCTACCGAAGCAGTCTTCTCAAAGACGGGACGCACACGATTGCTGACGGTACTACATTGACCTTCCGCTACCGCCTATGCGTGCATCGCCACGACGCGCGCGGAGGCAAAGTCAACGATCGGTACCATGACTATGTTAACCCGCCTGCTGTGGAAATCGGTGCGTGAAAAATGGTCCAGGCTGCGTTTCGGCGGTACGCCTAACAGGATGCCTCAACCGTTCGTTTGATGTCACTCCCAGTGCTGCCCGAGATGTAAAGTTCGCCTAGTATCTGTGTGTCTGTACCGGATTCTTGCGGTGCCGAAACAAACCATTCGACAATTTGACTCCCCGTCACCGCAGCCAAGTGTCCCAACTCTTGAGACTCGGCGGCGGATAGCATCGTTACGCCGTGAGCTGGAGTGAACCGCGCGGCAACGGGACGCAATCGGCGAAGAGACTTGCCCTTGTTCGTCAGATGCGTCGGCAAGTCGCCGCGATTCGCGACACGCATCCGTATTCTGTACACGCTGTCGTCGAACCGTTGAATGTCGAAATCTTCAACGACAACCCATGGATGCTTGCTCGCATGCGCAATCGTGAACTGGTACGCCGCTTCAAGGGTTGGAGGGAGTTCTCGAAGCAACGGATTGTCGAGCACCGTGTAGAGGAACCCACCAATTTCAACGTTCCCAAGTTGCGGATGCTCGTAGGGTTGCCACGGTTCGAAAAGCGGATGACGATGTCCGCCTCTATCCCACCACTGCATCAGTCGCCGCATCCATCCCTCTTCGTCCGCCCGGCTTGTCCATGATAGATAGTTCTCCGTGGTTAGTCCGGCTGCGTTCATAACGGTACCTAGTTCAATCTCTACCGTGAGAAGGCCGAGATGCTGGTACGTAAAGTCGAGCGAGTGCCCGCCCTTGCCGCGATCGCGGCGTCCCGCCCAATGCATTTTTACCAGCGGAAGCGCCGGGAAACCGGTGAACTGCGCGCCGAGTTGCGCCAACTCCTCCAGAGCGATCTCATCATCGGCATCGAGTTCATCGCTAGAAACACTCGCGGGGGGACGGATAATCGAGGGATGGCCGCAGTGGTAACCAACCATGCCAAATATTTTCGGATAGCGGTGCAGGAACTCCACGAATTGCCGCATCGCCAGTTCACTGAACGGGAAGTCGCCCGCGCCCTGCTGTTCGCTCTCCGGACGCCAGCCGTAAGACCAATTTCTGTTCCAGTCGAAACTCTTGCCGGCGGTGAGGTCGGGACGGTGTGTCAGGAAGGCATCAAACCCGGCTACTCGTATCCGGTCAACGCCGTCCCAGTCATGAATGTAGCCCTCGGGAAAGGTTCGGTAATACGGGCCCGGCGAATCAGATCTTCTTTGAACGAGAAGTCGCAGGTCGGCGGAATCGGCGACGAATTCACCGTCGGGATGTTCTTGCCGTATGGTAAGGATTTGTCCGTTGTCGTTTATATCTTCGGGATAGACAGTGTTGGAATCGCGGTTGCAGAAGTCTGTTCGACTGCGAATGCGGGTCGATGTCCTCAAACAGAATTCTGAACTATCGGGCGATAGCCTCGGTAGGATAAAAAACGTAACGCGATTGAGTAGTCCGTGATGGGCGCGGTTTTCGAGGAGTCGTTTGGCAATGTTTAAGGCGGCGTGGGCGGAGGCAAGCTCATGAGCATGAATTCCGGCGTGGATTACATATCCCGGTCGCTCTTCCGGCCTTCCCGAAGTGAAGTCGGTTAGGGTAAGGAGGTGAATATCCCTTCCTTCCAACGACTGTCCGATGGATCCGACTCGGCACAGGTCGGGAAAGGCATTCGCCAGCGCCCGCAAAAAGCCGTCAATCTCTTCGTAACTGTAGAAGTGTTCGAATTGAACGTCCGGTGCGGCTGACTCGTTCATTTTCACGCGACTTCCAATCTTGAGGAACCTCTTCCGGGAGATAACATGGTGCTTTGTTTCCGAGCGTCGGTCTGAAGTGATGTCGAAATAGCAGCCAGCGGCAGCACCAAATGAGATCGTCGTCTATCTAGCGCCGCACGCTTGTAGGCACGCCTGCATGTGTCCTCTGGACTCGGCGGCGATGGCGCCGCATTGCGTAGGGTCGTAATCTGTCGCGCCAATCACTTCCAAATTGAGGGGTCCCGTATAGTTGTTTTCGTGCAACACCCGGATATAGCCGACCAAATCTATGTCGCCTCTGCCATTTGCCTGCATTTCCGGCTTTCCGGGTCCCGGTTCACGTCCTTTACAGTCGCGAATATGTACGTGCTTGACGCGTGAGATGACGGCGGCTATGGCTTCTACCGGATTTTCGCCGGCACGATGAATGTGCGACGGGTCCATATCAATACCGAAAGCGGGGGAAGAAATCTCCTCCATCGCCCGGAGAGTGGTCGGCGTATTGTAAATGCTCCCGCCTACGTGCGCTTTCACGCACAAGGTCACGCCGTAACGTTCCGCCATCTGTGCCAAATTGCCTAGTGAGTCGATAACTTTGTGCCAAGATTCCTCGTCATCGGATGTGCCGCCCGGTCCGCAGTTCACGATGGGAATACCGATTTCGACGCTCGCTTGAAAGGCTTGCTCCATGATGTCGGCGTCTTGGGATGGTTGTTCCATCGCCAACAGTTCTAGTCCATAATCCTTCGACAACCGCTTAATCTCCGGTGCGAGTTCGCGCCAGCGACTGAGGACGAGGTGTTCGCTCATGCCATCGATGGCTGACATCTCGATGCCGTCGTATCCGGCCATGGCGACATACTTGAAGGCGGTTTCCATGTTATGGCCGCCGAATAGGACGGAATTTGCTCCTAATTTCATCTATCTCATTCCTTGAATACAGTGTTCAGTGATTAGTGGTCAGTGTAGGTCCTGTTGACACTTATCAGGTATGCATCTGTAATTCGCTGGTATTCACCGACTCGTAGGGGCTGGGATCAGCGACTGAATAAGGAGTGCGATAGAGATCCTCCGGCCATTAGCCAACACGGGTCGAGAGACCCAACCCCACTCGTCACTCTCCACTAATCACAGTATTTAACTGGGGTGCGCGTGTTGAGGGGGCATCGGCTGCGGGCGCACGAGTATTCCGCCCTGTTCATAGGATTCCATTGCCGCCCAAGTGTATTCCAAGGCTGCCAGCGCGTCTCTCCCGGAAGCCCTGAGTTCTGATTTGGGGACGTTGTTGGCGATGTCTTCCAAAAACGCGTGGATTCTGCGCGGGAAGGTCTCACCGAAATCGGTTATCCCGGACTCAATGACGACGGGCCCCGACGATGTTCCTACGTCCAGATCTTCAGGCTTCGCGGCGTCTTCTCCGCCGGGCGCCCGCCAGAACGTTATCTTTTCAATGCAGTTTTCAACGCAGAAAGTCCCTCGTGTTCCTGCAACTTCGAGACTCCACCAGCCCCCTAATCCGAAGGTGGCGTCTCCGCGTTGGCTCAGGAGATAACCGATGCAGTCGTTGGCGAATCGGACATGTATACCGTTAATGGATAACATGACATCGCCGGCGCTCTTGCGAAAACTAGGGCGTGTCACGAAGGCTTGTACGTGCGTCACATCGCCGCAAAAGTGCCGCATGACGCTGAACGGGTGAGAGAGGAAGGCTTTCATGTGGAAGTATGGAAAACCCTTGATTCTTGACGAATCTTGAGGCTGGTATGTTCGCTCTCCGCCCGCGAACCCCATTTTATGAAGGCAATAGACGAGTTCGCCGACTTCACCGTCTTCGATATACTGTCTCGCGTGATCGGCAGGTGGAGTAAAATGGTGATTCAGATTACAGCCGAAGTAAAGATTATTTTCTTCGGCTTTAGCGACCATTTCCCGCGCTTCGCGAATATCATTCGAAAGCGGTTTCTCAACCAGCACGTGCTTCCCCGCCTCCAAAGCCTGCATGGTGGGTTCATAGTGCCAACTCCCGTTCTCGTTCCCTCCGGTACTGACATCGACAATATCCAAATCAGGCTGGTCGTCGAGCATGTCTTCGAGGCTGTAGTATGCCTTCACGCGGAACTGTTCGGCGAGGGTGTCGGCACGCTCCTTCGCCAGATCGCATACGGCTACGAGGTCTGCCAATTCATCGTTTGCATAGCAGCGTGTATGCGTGGTTCCAATTCCGCTTAGACCGACGACACCGACTTTCAGTGCCATGTGATTCCTCCTTAGAAACAGTGGTCGGTTTAACTAATCGCTGAGCCTTGGTAAACCTACCATGAACAGAGACTTCTGATATACCAGCGTGCACCGGATTCTGCTACTACAAACCTTCGTCGTAGCCGTTTTCTCGCATGGCGTCCGCCAAAAACTCAAAGGAATACGGTCCCGGGTCTTTTTTCCAGCGTCCAACCGCATCGGGACGCACAATAATGCGTGCGAGCGGGATACCCAAGAAATCCTCAAGCCGTGAAAGCGTTTCCTCTTGCCGCAACACGAAGTCTTCGAAGCGAATGAGAACATAGTGCTTCGGCTTGGGCGTCGATTGCATTATTTGGTATTGGTACAGCCACGAAATTGCCCGGCGTTCGCGAACGTCATCCGTCAACGGACCTTTAATACCGAAACGCCGCAAGTCGTCGGTGCCGTGGCCGCTAAGGATACAGTCCCTAGGATCGCGAATCCAATGAATATACTTGAGATCGGGAAACATGCGAAGGATCCACGGGTAAACCAACGTCGTCTCCGGTATTTTCCAGCCTCGGTGTTTGGACTCGTTCGACAGGACATCCTCCAAATAGCTGTTTATCAACGCTTTAAACTTCTCATCAATCTTCATCGTGTGAAGCGGCGAAAAATCCCAAGACAAACCGCCATTCCACTTGACGTATTTTGCCAAGACACGGCAAGCATCGTACATGGCTTCGGGAGGAATCTTGTCGCCTGAAGAATTCAGCGTCCTACCCATGAACACGCCGCTGGCATATAACGTATGTGAAATTGCGCGTGTGCCGGAGTGGCCGCGTCCAATAACTGTGACTGTGGACACCTATAGACTCCAGAGTTCATTCAAGAATCCGCAGGCCTGTCAGGCTGACGCTTAAACGAGACGACAGTGCGCATCCGATTGTTATTAGAGTCATCCGGGACATTTTCTTCCTCAACGGTTCAATCTCCCTCGCTTCTTACAAGCCTTTCGGCCCAAGCAACCACCGATTCTGCCAAGCGCACCGCCTCTTGATATTCATCTTGGGTGACAGGTTCAAAAGGACCGGGGTATTGGGTTTCGGAGGCGTACTTTGTCAGTATAGCTGCGTCTCTGATGGCCGGAATTATTGTTACACCGTTGTCTTCGAGTCCTTTCCCCAATGTCTCAAGATCGTGAGTGTAGCGGAAGGACAGTTCTCTATGCTGGTACACTGCCTTGATTGCTTTCTCCGCTGCCTGCTGAGCGTCGAAACATAAGTCCTCCCAGAAAGACTCTTCCGGTTTGGTCTGTTTGGCCAAAGCTAGGTGTCCCCGTGCGCGAGCCAGCCAATCCTGTGCTCCTCCCCGGGTAGAATTATCGTGGGGCAAGATAAAGCTCCCTTCCCTCTTCCAACGCGTTCTTGATAATCATGTAGGGGTTAGAACCATATTGCACCACATCGCTTTCAGTTACAACGACGATGTCCTTCGCAAAACCAAATCCCCACATCCGCCGGTAAATGTCCTGTGCTGTCTTGCGTCGGTGAATGCCGTTTGGCATGACCACTAGCACATCAAGATCGCTGTGCGGTCCCATCTCGCCGCGTGCCGCCGAACCGAACAGAATTATGCGTAACGGAATTACGATTTCGACGATGCGCCGCACCAAATCGTCAATGACTTTCGGATCAGGTTCCATTTTTCTTCCCTTGAAATGCGCCGTAGTGTCCCGAATACGCGATCGCGATCAGGAAATCGCTCCTACAGGGTGGGCAGGGCGTGTAGAGTCGCTCGCACCACTCCGGAAAATCCGTCTCGATTGTTAGATCCTACCATTATTGCCGGCTTTTGGCTTGCAATCGCGCCGCCTGTCCGGGATCTCCGATATGTAGTGTGTCGTATGCTTGCTGCGATGTCTTGAACGGCGCACCTTCCACCCAGGCTCCCTGAGTCATCATCGGATTCTTTAACCCGGTTTCCTCTTCCCGTTTGGCAATCCAAGCGTGCATTCTGTCTTGTAAGCTGGCGGCAATATCCGGTCGAGTTTCTGCAAGATTGTTGTTCTCATCCGGATCTTCGATGAGATTGTAAAGTTCAATCGTGGGTTTGAAATGGAAATCGGGTTCAAGCGCGACAATCAACTTCCAGTGTGGTGTTCGCCAGCCGTGCTTCCGCATCCAAGTGCACTCGGTGATGTAAAATTCACTCTCGTGTGAGGGGACCTCCCCCTCGACCATCGGCATCAAACTTCTGCCATCAAATTCGATGTCCGTTTGGATTGATGCCAACTCGAGAATCGTTGGAACGAGATCCTTGTGCTGGTTAAAGCCGGAGACGCGTTTGCCTGCGGGAATGCGGCGCGGATATCGGATTATCAAAGGGACGTGCAGGGTGACATCGTAAAGCCCGTGATGGTCAAACCAACATTCATGATCGTAGAGAGTCTCGCCGTGATCCCCATTGAAGATGATGATGGTATTGTCGATGACCCCACGGGCTTCGAGGGCGTTAAAGATGGCTTGAATACACGCGTCCATGTACGCAATAGCGCCGTCATACTGCGCGATGACGTAATCTTTATCGGTAATGCCGGGCGGCATCCAACTCGCGAAGAAATCGCAAAATGGCTTGAACGCCATCACGGGTTGCATTGATGTATTACTCGGATCGCACTCGTCGCCGTGGTAAAACATACGCTCATAGGGTTCGGGCGGCAGGTAAGGTGCATGAGGATCCATGTGCCGGAGAAAAAGAAAGAAGGGGTCGCTTTGATCGACGAGCCTATCCAGCTCTGGAATCGTCACGTTGTTGAGGTTCTGCGCCTTTGGGCTACGCCCTTCCGCCCAACTTCCCCATCCCGGGTAATCGAGGTAGCTGTCAAAGCCGCGGGAGCTGGGATTGCCGCTGAAACCAACGCAGGTGGTGTTATAACCGGAGTCGCCTAGAATCTCGGCCAAGGTCTTGACTTCAGGTCTTAGAGGACCTCTATGTCGGAGAGCTACGACTTGGGTACTAAAGCAATCCATGCCGGAGAGCATAGAAGAGTAGGCGCTGGTAGTGGGTATGTGGGCGCTATACGTTCGCTCGAAGAGTGCCCCGGCTTGAGCAAACCGGTCTATATGCGGGGTGGTGTGGCGGTGATAACCGTAGCAGCTCATGTGGTCGGCAAGAAGGGAATCAACGCCGATGAGAAGGACATTCGGTTTCGTGGTCATAAAGTAATGGCTCGCTTTCGGCCGTAGTTAGGCGCCGGTGAATGTGGATAAACTCCCAGAATGGCGGCTATGTCTACTATTTCAGTTTTGTCTGGAAAAGCTCAAGCAGTTTCAACTGTCGCACGGCAGCCAAGATTTGTGGATCGTGCTCGTACTCGTCAAGGTCATTTTCGGTTTCACGTGCGATGGCAAGGTTTATCCCCGCATTGCCGAGGACAAGCTCCTCTTCGGACAATGCGTCCACGAGTCGCCGGTATTTCCGCAGCAAAGCTATGGCTTCACGGTCCTCGCGCGATGCATCGCGCGCCGCGTCCAATTTTGCCAAAACGTCATCGCCGTTTTCCTCGATAAACGTCTTGATTTTTTCGTGCCTGCGTAGCTTGGTGAGAATCTTATTCTCGGACTGACTGAACCATGGGACTTCAATGTCCGGCGCGATCCCAATCTTGTGGATATTGACTCCGCTGGGACTGAAGTAGTGAGCGACGGTCAGTTTAATTGCATGGTCACCGCTTAGCTGGACGACCTTCTGAACCGAGGCTTTTCCGAAGGTCTTGCGGCCAAGTACAATACCCCTGCCATGGTCTTTAATGGCTGCAGCGACAATCTCAGATCCGCTCGCGCTCCCTCCGTTGACAAGAACAACGAGAGGATAGTGATTCTGCTTCTGACCGGGACGGGCGAGCAGGTCTTCTCGCGGGCTAGTTCCTTCTGTATAGACTATCAACAGATCAGGGTCAAGGAAATCGCTCGCCACCTCAACGGCGGAACTGAGTAAGCCGCCGGGATTGGAACGTAGATCTAAAATAATCCCGCGAAGTTCCTGTGCATCGAAGGATTCGAAGGCTTTATCAACGTCGGATCCCGTAGTGTCTCGGAATTGGTTAATTCGGATGTACCCGACATCGCCGTTTAGAACCTTGGATTCAACAGAACGAAAACGGATAACGTCACGTGTTATCGTGACCTCAAGCGGTTCGTTTTCGCCCTCGCGCAGCAGCGTAATCGTTACTTGGGTGCCGGGTTCTCCGCGCAAGCGTTCCACGGCTTCATCCACAGCCATGGTGGCGGTCGGTTCCTCTTCTATAAGGCTAATAATATCGCCGCTCTGAATTCCTGCCTCGTAGGCGGGTGTGTCTTTGAACGGCGAGATTACGGTCAGACGGTCTTGGCGGAATCCGATCACCATACCGAGACCGCCATAGGCACCGCGACTTTCGGTGCGGAAATTCCCATAACTATCGGGATCGAAAAATTGGCTATACGGATCAAGTGTTCGCAGCATACCGCGGATGGCGCCGTACATTAGTTTCCTCGGCTCCGGTGATTCCAGATGCCCCTGTTGAATGTGTGCCAAAACCTCTGACAGCAGGGAGAGATTTTCCAAAAGTTCTTCGTCTAGAGGCTCTTTGGATATTAAATCGTCGGCTTCCGTCGCTGGTAAGGGGTTGGGACACAAGAGACAAATCGCTACAATAGACCAGATGAGGAGGTTAGGTAAAACCAAACTACTTTGAGAGGACAAGGGATTATGAGGTGCGGCAAGATGACCGTTACGACCTTCTTTCATTCATTCGCTCCGTTCAAAGTCAGTGACTGATGCTATATCGATTTCAATCAGACCTCCATAAACGATGCCGGACGGAGAATCCGATCAATATTCTGAAAATAGTGCTGCAACGCAGTGAACTGAGGCGTCGAGTTAGTGCAGCTAGTCTAGGTTCACGTTGTTCTGAATAGGAGTTGGTGCAATCGTTTACTGTATGCCGTACGAAACGCGACGAAGCAGGCAGCCGCGTAGAAAATCAGATCGAACCATTCCATACGCATCCGCATGAGTTTCCATGTCGAATTGCCGGCTTCGCTTGCTTCAACCATTTTGGCGATGCTCTCCGCGTATTCTGGCGGGATATCTGGTTGCGCCTCAATTATACCAACTGTACTGGGCGCATTCCATTGGACATCAAGATACTTGCCCAGCAGTATTCCCATGATAGCAAAGAAAACGGCGACCGAGGCAATTGCCACTCGGCGTGAGCGGCTCGTTAGCACGGCACCGAGGCCCGTTAGGAGTCCGATAACCAGCGCAACCCAACCGGCTGTCATGCCTGTCCAGTTGATATATTTTGCCCATAGGATGCCGCCGATGATTGCGCCGAGCAGCGCGCCTGTGGGCGCAAGAATGATGTTGGGTGAAGCGCGGTTCGTATCGCTCATAGTTAAACCAAGGTGAATCTCAAAGACGAATTGAAGCAAACACTACAGGACAACTTTGCAAGTTGCTCTCAACATTCGATTTCGGCAGGTACTTCTCTTTGCCATTTACAGATCTGGCTTCTGCAAGTGGTGATTTGTATGTTGTTCAAAGGTGTACGCCGCATTTAAAATTTTCCCTTCTTCAAACGGCGCAGCTAGCATCTGGAGCCCGATCGGAAGACCGCCCTCTGTCAACCCGCACGGGACGGAGATTCCCGGCAAACCCGCGAGGCTTGATGGGGTCGTCAACACATCCGAAAGGTACATTTGCAGCGGGTCGGCGGTGCGCTCGCCCACCTTAAATGCTGGTGTCGGCGAAGTTGGCGTCACGATAATGTCAACGGCTTCAAAGGCGCGATCGAAATCGGATTTAATCAAGGTTCGCGCTTTCTGCCCTTTCAAATAGTAGGCATCATAATATCCGGAACTTAGCGCATAAGTTCCAAGCATTATGCGCCGCTTGACCTCTTCGCCGAACCCGCGGCTGCGGGTTTTCTTGTACATTTCAATAAGTTCGTCGGCTTCCTCGGCCCGGTATCCGTATCGGACGCCGTCATATCGCGCAAGGTTCGCGCTTGCCTCCGCCGGGGCGATGATATAATACGTTGCAATCGCGTATTCGGTGTGAGGTAAAGAGATCTCCTCAATGGTTGCGCCGCACTCCCTCAGCGCTTCGACTGCCGTGTGGACGATACTTTCAACCTCCGTATCCATTCCCTCGATGAAGTATTCCCTCGGAACGCCGATTCTTAATCCTTCGATATCGTTGGTCAGATATTTGGTATAATCTGGCGTCGGCAGATTGACGGAGGTGGAGTCCATTGGATCGTGTCCACAGATTGCGTTCAGCATCAGGGCGCAATCGGTGACATCTTTGGTGAACGGTCCAATCTGATCCAGCGAGGAGGCAAAGGCAACCAACCCGAATCGCGAAACACGTCCATATGTGGGTTTCATGCCCACCACTCCGCAGAGCGCCGCAGGCTGCCGGATCGAGCCTCCGGTGTCTGATCCGAGGGAACAGATGGCTTCATCAGCGGCGACTACCGCGGCGGAACCGCCGCTCGATCCCCCCGGTATGGTATCCAAGTCCCACGGGTTGCGCGTAATTCGGTACGCGGAATTCTCCGTGGACGACCCCATCGCGAACTCATCCATGTTGGTCTTGCCAATGACCACGCTCCCTTGCTGATGGAGTTTCGTCGTCACAGTGGCATCGTATGGCGGCACGAAGTTGCCTAGAATCTTCGAACCGCAGGTGGTCAATACGCCCTTGGTGCAGATAACATCTTTAATCGCGATTGGAATCCCGGCGAGCGGCGGCATCTCATCGCCGCGTTGGAAACCAACGTCCGCAACTTCGGCTTGCTGGAGCGCAGTCTCCTTCGTGAGTGTAATGTAGCCTTCGATCAGCCCTTCGACAGCGTCGATACGATCAATCACCGACTGTGTGAGTTCTGCGGAGGTTATCTCTCGTGCTTTTAACTTCTCATGAAGTTCGTGGGCGGTGAGTTGGTACAACGACATGCAACCTCTGCTCCTTCGGGGCTCATTCCGGCAGCGCATTGACGGCTTTACCGAGTAGTGGTTTCAGGTCTTTCATATGACTTAGCATGTGCAGCACAGAGACTTCAAGCGCTTCCATGCATTCAATAAGGTCATCCTCGGAAATTTCTTCGCTCCGCGCAAGTGCCGAATACCACTTTTCATAATGCGGGACTTCGCCGGCGATATCGCTCAAATGAAGGGCAATCATAGACCGTTTCTTCGCTTTAAGCATTGGAAGGTATTTTCTTAGGATAACTTCCAAGCGATCAATTTCGTCCAAGGGGTTGTCGCGTGTTGATTTTATTGAAGTCATAATCTTATCTCCTCCTACGCTTCAGTTGTTGTTCAAGTTTAAATACACCGTTCTCGAATGCACGTAGTTCTTTTTCCCAATGCCTAATTCGGTTGCTATTAGGAATTGGCTTATTTTTCTCATCGGCAATCTTCCTTTGGTGTTCGCGGATTTGCGATTTCAAGAATTCATTCCCCTTACGTTATCTGCGTTTACGCAATTTTGAACCTCGGACAATATACCCGGCGCCGAAGACACCCTCGGGGAATTGGCGGAATATGTCGGGAGGGCTGAAAGTTCTCTTGAAAGCGGTATCATACCGAAACGGTACGACTTGTGCCGAATCCGCACCGTATTTCAGTTAGGACTTAACAAAGGTTTTCTGCTCAATGCTTTATATTATGGCATATCCTTATATCTGATTGTCAACAGAAGCCTGAGATTTGTGCGAGTCAAGCGCAACTCATCCCAATACGGTCGGGTGGACGCTGCCCGCACTCTGGCCTCCGTGCTTCCATTCTTCCAAACGCTTTAAATCAAGCGCCATTCCCCCGTGAAACAGCCCCAATTTTGTTTGACTTTTTTCGAAATCAGGGATAATATTAATGTAGCGCAGGATGTGGACGGCAGAGCCCACCGCGCCAATTGCCAATCGGTTCACGCTTCTATAAATTCGCAGACCTTAGGACCAGAACGCTTCAATACACAGAAAAGAGACGCGATGAAGTCTGTCTTTTTATTCTCAGTCATTATTTTCGCAATCGCGATGCCGGTTCGCGCTGAGTTAACGCCGGAAGATCTTGATAGAATCCGCCTGATTATCAAAGAAGAAATTGCGCCTCTGAAGGCAGATATCGAAGCGCTAAAAATTGACGTTGCGCGACTTGAAGGACGTGTGAGCGGTATTGAAAAACAGATCGCACTATTGACAAATGTCGTTTACGGTCTAATCGCCCTCATTGTGGTAGCCATTGGCATCCCGGCTTGGCGCGGAAAAAGAGATCGCGACCAAGAGCGAAAAATAGAAGAACTCACGCGAGAAATAGAAACGCTGAAACAACAGCGGATTGTAAACCCTTGAATATTTTAAGCGCTTCCACGCAATCAAGCCGTCATTGCCCCGATGTGAGAGCAATTCTTTAGCGAAATCGGGTTTTCGTTGCCCCTCACGGTTGTATGTTTTTTCCCCACCGCTCATCACGGGCCGCTAAACACTGGCTCATCAACTAACCCCGCCGGCAACGGATTCAGGTACGAAATTTAATAGGACACATGACAGATTGAGGCTACCCTAACGTTCGGTTCGTGTTTCACCTTGTCGGGTAGCGTGTTCAAGATAGGGTTGGACGACCTGTTCGTAGATATGCTCGGATAGTAATTTCCCCATGATTTGTAATTCCTCTTTGTCGGATGGAAGTCGGGGGTACGGATTATCGTCTAGGTTGTTTTCATCCGGAGTACGAAGCAGAAGCGGAAACACAGAATGTAAACACGCCATCACCCTATGGACGAGTTGTGTTTTATCGAGAGGGTTGCCCTTTGACATTTCTGTAATTAGCATTGCGCCTATCACATCCCTTGTACGCTGATCAGGTTCCATATCAAATATGGCATGCATTTTCTTGACGATGTCCTCATGCACAGGTCGGGACTCACTCTGTTCATTCGAGTGTTTCGCTTTTGTGCATTCCATGATATCTAACTCCCTTCACTCAATCACCTTCGGCACCTCGAAATACCCCTCCTCCGCGCTCGGCGCCGTATCCAAAACAACCGCTCGATCATAAGAGGGATGGGCGTCATCCGCCTTTTGGACATTATGAAGGGGGAGAACGTGAGACGTTGGTGGCACGTCTGTCGTATCCAACTCGTTCAGCTTTCCGATGTAGTCCAAGATTCTACCCAGTTGATGCGTAAACTCCGCAATTTCCTCCTCATTAAATTCGAGGCGTGCGAGATTCGCAACGTGTTCTACCTCCTCCGGCGTAATGGTTGACATTTATGTTTCCTCTTCAGAATCTGTGGTGAATTGTCTGTTCGCCTCTCACATTTCCATCGGCTGTAGCGGTGCATATTCTGCAAGTAAGGTCTTTTCGCCGCCGCGCGCAAACCGAATTGTGATGCGCATGTTTCCACCGGAACCGCTGATGCCGGTAATCTTTCCGCGGCCAAACTTAGGGTGAAACACGAATTCGCCCACGCTATGATCGAATGAGGGACCCACGTCATAATCGGGTTCGTCGGGATCGTAGGATCTAACGGTGGGCCGATGGGCGGTCTCATACCTGTCAACATGATTGATTAGATCGGGTGGAATCTCTCCGATAAAGCGAGAGGGCATGCGATAGTCCTCAACTCCGTGGATTCTGCGCGTTCGAGCGTGGGAGAGAGAAGCGCGCTCTTTTGCCCGTGTCAATCCCACATAACAGAGCCGCCGTTCCTCCTCCAGTTCAGCTTCATTTGCAAAGGCGCGTTGGTGGGGCAGAGAGCCCTCTTCAACGCCGGCCATGAAGACGATGGGGAACTCCAGTCCCTTCGCGCTGTGGAGTGTCATCAGTGTTACGACGTCGCTTTTGTCGTCCATGTCGTCGACATCGGCAACCAAGGTAATCAACTCCAAGAACCCTGACAGTGTCGGGGCAGCCACGTATCCTTCATATCTGGCGGCGGCGGAGATGAACTCGCTCACATTTTCAACTCTGCCCATCGCCTCAATCGTGTTGTCACTTTTTAGAAAAGTGAGATAACCCGTAACATCAAGTAGTTCGTGAATACTCTCTACTGGCAGACGTGCCGGATTGAAAATTTCAATCAGTTGTAAAAACCCTCGGATTTTTACCCTTGTTGCTTCGCGGAGCGTCGAAACCTCGTTGACGCGCTTCAACGCGGTGTAAAGAGAAATTCGTTCATGTACAGCAAAATCTTCAAGTTTTCCAAGCGTTCTGTTGCCGATTCCTCTGCGGGGGACGTTAATGATACGCTTGAGGCTGATTGAATCGTCGGGATTCGCAATGACACGGAGATAGGCGATGAGATCCTTTATCTCCATCCGGTCGTAGAAGCGAACGCCCCCCACGATTTGATACGGGATGTTCGCTTCTCTTAACGCCTCCTCGAACGCGCGGGACTGGGCGTTAATCCGGTAAAAGATCACGCAGTCAGCATAATTGAGCCCCTGTGAACGTGCCTCGCGAATCTGTTTTATAACATGCTTTGCCTCGTCAACTTCGTCTATCGCTTCATAACAATCAATCAGGTCGCCCTGTCCATTTTCAGTCCAAAGTTTCTTTTCCTTTCGCCGTCGATTGTTGCGCACGACCTCGTATGCGGCGGAAAGGATGTTTTGCGTCGAGCGATAATTCTGCTCGAGGCGCAGCACCGTAGTTTTCGGATAATCCTTCTCGAAGTCGAGAATGTTATTAATGTCCGCGCCTCTCCACGAGTAGATAGACTGATCGTCGTCTCCCACGGCGCAGATATTCTGGTGTTCCTTAGCCAATGCGTGAACGAGCAGGTACTGACCGCGATTGGTGTCCTGGTATTCATCAACAAGAATGTACCTAAACTGATTTTGGTAATAGCGTAAAACATCGGGGCAGGAATGAAACAACTCCACAGTTAGACCGATTAAGTCGTCAAAATCAAGAGAATTATATTCGCGGAGGCGGATTTGATAAACAGAATAGATTTGCCCTACATGCTCCTCAAAATAACTGTCGGCCACTCGCATTAAGTTCTCTGGAGTCTCGAAATTGTTTTTGGCTTTACTGATCTGACGCAAGACGGCTTTGGGGTTGTTCAACTCTTCGCGCATCTGGAGTTCTTTGAGAATCTCCTTGATTAGCACAACCTGATCGTATGCGTCGTAAATTGTGAAAGAACGAGAGTATCCGAGCCTATTGATATTTCTTCGGAGAATGCGAACGCAAGTTGCATGGAAAGTCGCTAACCTAATGGACTTTGTTGTATCTTCACCGATGAGATCCTCTAAGCGGGATTTCATCATACCTGCCGCTTTATTGGAGAAAGTTACGGCGAGGATATTAGATGGCTCCACATGACGGTTGCCAAGTAGATAAGCAATGCGATAGGTAATGACGCGCGTTTTTCCGCTGCCAGCGCCGGACAGAAGTAACAGCGGTCCCTCGGCATGTTGCACCGCTTGCCGTTGCACCGGGTTCAAAGACTCAAGGAGATCGGTCATTAAGTATTCTTTGGCAGCCGCCGTATTTCGACTGGATGAATTGTAGATCAGGCAGACGGTGATCTAGTATTTGGGTGTTCTGAATCGCCGCTATTTTCGACCTGGGTTGCCTTTCCATTCCCGTTGTACCGGCGGAACGGGGCTTAGCCGTTATTAGCGGTGCAGTATAATCGATTTACCTCGGATTCGCAACAGAAGAATCTCTGTCTCACGGGGCACGAATGTACGTCAATCAACCTTGCGCGGCGTCAGGATTTTATTCCCACTCAATCGTGCTTGGCGGTTTGGAGCTGATGTCGTAAACTACGCGATTGATACCGTGTACTTCATTGATGATACGATTGGAGACAGTTCCCAACACCTCGGGCGGGATCTTTGCCCAGTCGGCTGTCATACCATCCGTGCTCGTAACTGCGCGTAACGCCACAACGTTTTCGTAGGTACGCTCGTCCCCCATCACACCGACACTCTTAACGGGTAAAAGCACCGCTAACGCTTGCCAAATCTCATCGTACAGTCCCGCCTTACGCAGTTCCGACACGAAGATCTGATCCGCCTCGCGCAGAATATCCAAGCGTTCCTTTGTAATGGCGCCGACAATCCGCACTGCCAAGCCGGGACCGGGGAAGGGATGCCGACCCAAAACCGACTGTGGAAGACCCAATTCCACACCGACAGCTCTAACCTCATCCTTAAACAGTTCTCGAAACGGCTCGATCAACTTGAACGGAAGATTACTTGGCAACCCACCAACGTTGTGGTGTGTTTTGATTGTCGCTGACGGTCCCTTGACAGATACACTTTCAATCACATCGGGGTATAGCGTGCCCTGCGCGAGGAAGTCGATTTTTCCCAATCTCCCCACGCTCTCTTTGAACACCTCTATGAACTGGTTCCCTATCACGAGACGTTTTTTTTCTGGGTTCTCGACCCCCGACAAATATTCAAGGAATTGATCCGTGGCATCCGCATAGTGGACTCCGATCCCGAGTTCTCGAAAATTCGACAACACTTCGTCGGCTTCGTCTTTTCGCAGGAGGCCGTTATTGACAAAAACGCACACCAGTGCGTCATCAATGGCGTGTTTGAGCAATGCGGCAAGAACGGTTGAATCAACCCCTCCGCTCACCGCACACAATACACGACCGCCTTGCGTCGCGGACCGGGTTTTCTCCGTAGCCTCGGCAATAAAGGATTGCATCGTCCAATCACCGCGGCAAACGCAAATCTTGTGTACAAAATTGGATAGGATGCGATTATCATCCTTCGTGTGTACGACCTCCGGATGAAACTGCAAACCATAGATTTCCTGCTCCGGATTCGCCATCGCCGCTATCGGCGAGTTTTGTGTATGGCCGATGACTTGAAAACCCTCGGGCAGTCTGTCGATTCGGTCGCCGTGGCTCATCCATACATCGATCCCGTCGGACAGGGTCTCGAATAGCGCACCAGGGTGATCGACGTGTAGGCTTGCGGCGCCGAACTCACGCTCAGCCGTGGGGTGCACCTTTCCTCCTTTGGATAGGTGAGCGATGAGTTGCATACCGTAGCAGATGCCGAGAATAGGAGAGCCGAGTGTCAAGACTTGGGGATCGAGAAGGGGAGCATCATCAGCGTAGACGCTGGAGGGGCCCCCGGATAGGATAATGCCTTTGGGATTCGACGCTCTCAATTCGTCGGCCGAAATGTGACACGGGTGGATCTCGCAGTACACCCGTCGTTCACGAATTCGTCTGGCAATTAACTGGGTGTATTGCGATCCAAAATCTAGGATCACAATGGTTTCACGGTTCATGCTCGGTGCTCTACATATTTTATAGTCATTTCAACTAAAATTATACACATTCGACTTACATAGTTCGGTTTGTAGTAGCACAATTCATTGTGCGTCCTGCTCTTGACATCCCGTGCGGTTCCGCGTAGAAACGAACAATGAATTGCCCTGCTACGAACTCTGGCTGTCCACCTGAGTAAAGTCCTAAATATGTGTAAATATGAATCGATATGACTATAGAGTTGAGAATCTAAAGCTTCAAATTGGACAATACATCGCGTAACGAAGCAAAAATCCGATCCGCCTCGGCAGATGTCACAATGAGCGGGGGCGCGATGAATATAGTGTTTTCAGGCTCATCCATCGTGTGACTCACCTTCCCGATCAGAATCCCCCTGTCGCGCATCATGCCGACGACTATATTTGTGGTTGCAGTGTCAAGACTCGATTGGTCGGGATTAACGAGTTCGACGCCAATCATCAGCCCCTTTCCGCGAATGTCGCCGACGATCGGAAGGTCTGACAAAACCTTCAGTTTCTCCAGCAGGTAGCTTCCAACTTGTGCAGAATTTTCCCACAATCTTTCTTCCGTCAATATCTTGAGATTGGCGAGCCCCGCGGCACAGGTGACCGGGTGTCCGCCGTAAGTCGCAACCTGCGCGAACTCAAGGTAATCATCGGGCGCTCCCCGAAACACATCAAACACTTCCGGGGTCACTACACTCGCGCCGAGTGGGAGATATCCGCTAGTTAAACCCTTTGCAAGGGAAATGATGTCCGGCTGGACGCCCCAGTGTTCGCAGGCGAATGGTACGCCGGTTCTACCGAATCCCGTGATCACTTCGTCAAGGATCAGGAGCAAACCGTAACGATCACAGATTTCTCGCAGTTTCGGGAGGTAGTCGTCGGGCGGCACGATAACTCCGCCTCCACCGATAATCGGCTCGGCAATGACTCCGATAACCGTGTCAACGCCTTCCCATTGAACGATCTGCTCAATCTCGTCCGCGCATGAAACGTCGCACGCCGGATAGTTTTTTCCTAGTGGACATCGGTAGCAATACGGTGGGTGGGCGTGCAGAAAACCGGGAACAAGAGGCTCAAAGACTTTCCGTCGTTGCGTTTGCCCTGTCGCTGACATGGCGCCGTAAGTGAAGCCGTGGTATCCACGATAGCGAGCGATAATCTTATGTCTATTTTGCCCCGGGAATTTTTGCCGGCCGTACTGACGGGCAATCTTTATCGAGGTTTCATTGGCTTCGGAACCACTGTTGCTAAAATAGACATGCTGTAAATCTCCGGGCAGTAACTCGGCGAGTTTGTCGGCTAGGAGTGCTGCCGGCACATTAATCTGCGACAGTGGATAGTATGACAGTTGCCGCATCTGTTCATACACCGCGTCGGCAATCTCTTCTCGTCCGTAGCCGACATTGACGTTCCATAACCCCGAGAGCGCATCCAAGTATTGATTGCCTTCAGAGTCGGTGATAGTGGTGCCGTGCGCCTCTTTAATCACGATTAAATCCGTGTTTTCCAAAGCTTGATGCTGAAAAATCGGGTGCCAGATGTGATCCCGATCGATACTACGATACTCTTCTAGGGACAAATCCCTTTGAGAAGTCGCCATAGGTTTTTCCTCTTCAGGCTAAAAGTGCAAAACTGAGTCAATAACGGAGTAGCTGTATAAATGGCGCATGGCATTACCAGGGCGGTTAGGAGTTTAAGTCGTGAAAACCGCGAAGAGATTTACACTTGCACCATCGGGTTTGAGAATCACCAGACTTCGTGCACGACATAGCAGACACAGGTAGAATTCGCACCCGCCTTCACGGTCCCGGTTGTCTCGATTCACATTGACTTGGGTGCGGAAATTCCCAGCAGAGTTAAGCCATTTCTCAACACCGTTTGTACAGCGCCAACCAGCATAAGCCGCACTTGTGTCAAATGCGAATTTGAGGGGTCAAGCACGCGGTGCTCATTGTAAAAGCCGTGGAACAGACCGGCGAGTTCGAACACGTAGTGCGTCAGCCGATGCGGTTCCCTTTTTTCCGCACTGTTCAAAACTACCTCCGGGTACTCGGCGAGATGTCGTATCAGCCGCAAAGATTCTGGATCGTCGATGTGCTCGGCGATTCCTTCATCCATCTCGGTCTGCGCAATTCCTTGGTTCTCCATCTCACGAAAAATGCTACAGCAGCGTGCGTGCGCGTACTGAACGTAGAAAACTGGGTTTTCATTGGCTTGTGTGACCGCCAAATGGAGGTCAAAATCAAGGTGACTTGTATTTGAGCGCATTAGGAAAAAGTACCGCGCCACATCGACGGCAAATCGATCGTCGACCGCTTCCGCAAGTTCATCGATGAGTGAATCGAGCGTGTAAAACTGACCGCTGCGCTTGGACATCTCTATGCGATTGCCCTCGGCGTCGATTAGATTGACCTGCTGGATGATCCAAACTTCTAACCAGTCGTCGCCCAAACCAAGTGCCTCCACGAAGTGCTTGAGGTGTTCAACGTGCCCTTGGTGATCAGGTCCGAGAAGATCTATTGCTTTCACGAATCCGCGTTCGAATTTGTCGCGGTGGTACGCCGCATCAGGTACAAAGTAGGTGTATTCGCCATCGCTTTTGATAACTACGCAATCTTTGGAGTCGCCAAAATCGGTCATACGGAACCACGTCGCACCATCTGCCTCGTAAAGGTAGCCGCGTTCGCGGAATACCTTGATGATTTCGCCAGGTTTCCCGTTTTCGCGCAGTGCTTTTTCGCTGCTCCAGATGTCGAAATGAACTCCAAAACGCTCCAGCGTCGCTTTCTGTACGGCGAGCAACCGTTCGATTCCGAGGTCTCGAAAGACGGCTATTCTCTCTGTATCATCGATTTGTAGATATTCGGCACCGCTTTCGTCAATGATTGACTGAGCCAGATTGACGAGATATGTGCCGTGGTATCCGCCATCCGGGATTTCCAAACCACCTTGACCCAATAACTCACGATACCGCACATCAATTGATGCCCCGAGGTTTTCGACCTGTCCCCCGGCATCATTGACGTAGTATTCACGGATCGCCTCGTAACCGACGGCATTGAGCAGGTTGACGAGTGCATCGCCCACCGCCGCCGCGCGACCGCTTACGATGTTGATGGGCCCTGTCGGGTTGGCACTGACGAATTCTACCTGTACACGTATTCCCTCCCCGTGGTTTGAATGTCCGAAATTCGCACCTGCTTCTTTTATTGTTTTGAGCACGTTATATACCCAGAGCTTAGACAGGTATATGTTAATGAAGCCCGGTCCGGCAACTTCCACCTTTCGAATCAGAAAGGATTCTTCAAGCTGTACATGGCTGGCGATCGCGTCCGCAATCTTGCGCGGCGATGTTTTTGCCGTCTTTGCCAACGATAGAGCAATCGGGCTTGCAATGTCGCCGTGCTCAGGCGCTTTGGTGGGGGAAAACGGGATATCGGGAGTGTTGACGTGGGGGAGGTCCCCGCTCTGAATCGCTGCGTTAATAGCGTCTTGCAGAATTCCTTTTATCTGATTTCTTACTTCACTTATCAATCTTCTTTTACCTAAACTTGGAATTTGCGAAAATGCGGAATAGCAAGTAGGCTAGGTTGAACGGAGATCGCGGCAGTTTCAGGCGGATTCTTATGCGCTTATTCTGCAAAACCCCTATTCTCGTTGTGTACGTACACTACTCACCTTCTGCGCCTTCTACTGGCAAACCATCAGCTTTCCAGCCACGAAATCCGCCGTCCAACATGGAGACATGCTCGTAACCCATAATTTTCAGTGTGTGAGCCGAGAGGGAACCGCGCGTGCTGCCGCCGCAATAGGTGACGATTCTCGTGTCCTGGTCCGGAACTATCTCATCAATGTCCAACTCAATAGCGGCGCGCGGAAGTGAGACGGCGCCCGGCAGATGTCCGGCATCGTACAGTTCTTTGTCACGGATATCCAGGATGATTAGCGGCTCGCTCTTTTCGACAGCCGTGTGAAGTGCATCGGCAGTAATGTGTTCGACATTCGCCTGGGCTTCGTTAACGAGTTGTTCTAGCGTTTTTCCACGCATCAATCGACCTCCCGTAGCAAGACACAGATTCTAACACAACAATTGAAGCATCGTCAAGTTCGGATATGTGTCCTGTCAGGGAATACGCATTCAACTTTTTGGATTTGACATGAGAGGAATTCGCCTGAATCCTGAAAAAAAAACGGATCGCATGAGTGTTTAGGCACATGATCGCATCCGATTCCAAAACGTACGTCGGGGCAAAGAGTGTGGCGTCCTCCAATAGCACTCCCAAAACCACCGGATTTCCCAGTATTGCCTGCCGCCGCGTAAAACCGTACCAGCTAGATAACAGGACAAAAAAGACCTGGAGCGCGATGCCCCGGGCTAGGATCAAGGCAGAAAAATCCATGTACGGTCAGCGAGTAGAGATAGATGCCGCTTGGGATCCGCTAACCGAATTCGCCGCGCCCGTCCCAATACGCCGCACGACTTCGATTAATGCAATACCCGGCCCGTTGCTACCCTCGTCCCGGACGGATTATTTCGTTATTGTTTTTGCGTTTGGTTTATTGGATGTAAAACATAAATCATCCCTCTGAACGAATGAACTCCTGAACGCTTGACTTCCGATACAGGGGCATTCCAGTTATATTTCGCCGAGGTCTACCCGCAATCCGGCGGCGAGACTAGCCTTTGTTCCCATGCACACATTGGGGATATCGACGTATTCAGGGATGTCTGTTTCCCTGTGGTAATTTGGATCAAGATAGGGGAATGACCCCAGATTTGCCACCGCTATCGGATAACCCGCGTTGATGTAGGAGCCGTCATCATCGCCGGCTGATGTTCGCTGGATTTTCTCTTGTATTAATCCGATGTCGTAAAATTTGTTCACATCAGCCATCAGATCGGCGAAACGCTCGCCTTCAGGTTTGGTGTAGAGGGTTACATTTGTCCGGCGACCTGCATCAATATCCGCCTGCGACTTGCCCCCTAGAGAATCCAAATTGAAAATAGCGACCAGATTATCTCCTCGCGCTTTCGCGTTTTGCGCCGCTGTCACACTGGTCCAAGGCACATGTTCTTCGTTACAGAACAGAAACCAGATGGATCGCTGAGAAGGGTAATCTTTCAGAACACGTGCTATTTCCATCGTTCCCACCGTACCAACCGCATTGTCATATGCCCCGGGACAATCCACCCAACTTTGGGAATCCTTATGCGAAAGGAACAGGATAATCTCTTCAGGATAAACGGCGCCCTGCTTTTTGGCATAGAGGTTGTAGGCAGTATACCAGGGTGCACGGGAAGCCGGCAGAGCATATTGGAGTGCTTTCGGCTTAGAGGTGTCGCACCCAAATGGTTGGACTTGAACACCCTCTTTCTCCACCGAATATCCCCACGATTCTAGGTTTCGTTGGATAAAATCGTCGGCTTCGTACAAGGTGTTTGTAGCGTGACCGGGGATAGTATAACTCAACTTCCGAAAGGGCAAAGGCGCTTTCGACAAATAGAACAGATTGCGTCTTAACTGCTCTGGATCAACCTGCTTTATCCGGTCGGGAATGATGTCTCGTGTCATACTTGTGCTTCCTTTCTATGCGCTCTGACGTGACCACTCTATTTTAGGGGATAACTATAAATAAAACGGAAAAACCAGGGAATTATATACAATAGTAACATTTCTACTGGAAATACAGTTTTTTAGTTGACAACACTATTGGAACATACAATAGACATCTTTCCAAAATGGATCTATGTGGTTACAGTAATCTTGGAGATTAGAATAACTACATCGTTTGGCAACTTGTCGAGGAGTATCTCAAGTTAACAATCGCGGCAATCACATTGGTAGCGCGCCATTATCCCTGGCGGTATAATTCATTCAGCAAGTAACACTACGTCTTTGAATCTATGACGGGCTTTGAGAAGGTGTTCCTTCGTAGTCTAGTTTTCACTCCAGCGGAGTGAAATGTCAATAGCATGCGATTCCTCCTAGCGTCTGTACTCCAGAGGAGTGCCATGTCAATAGAATCGTGATGCGTCCGATCTCCGCACTCCAGCGGAGTGCAATGTCGAGTATTACTTGAGAGCGCGCCATTATCCCTGTCGGAATAATTCATTCAGCAAGTAACACTACGTCTTTGAATCTATGACGGGCTTTTAGAAGGTGTTCCTTCGTAGTCTAGTTTTCACTCCAGCGGAGTGAAATGTCAATAGCATGCGATTCCTCCTAGCGTCTGTACTCCAGAGGAGTGCCATGTCAATAGAATCGTGATGCGTCCGATCTCCGCACTCCAGCGGAGTGCAATGTCGAGTGTTACTTGGTAGCGCGCCATTATCCCTGTCGAAATAATTCATTCAGCAAGCAACACTCTCGTACCGCAAACTGTTAGTTTGCGGATCACAATCTAACAGATTGTGGTACAGATGTCCTTCTCTAAGGCTGGTTCTGAAAGAGTGTTACTTGATAGCGCCCCATTATCCCTATCGGAATAATTCTTTCAGCAAGTAACTCTCCTTTTTCGCTCTATGGCAGGCGTTGAAAAAGCGTTCCTTCGTAGAAGGGTTTCACTCCAGAGGAGTGCCATGTCAATAGAATCGTGATGCGTCCGATCTCCGCACTCCAGCGGAGTGCAATGTCGAGTGTTACTTGGTAGCGCGCCATTATCCCTGTCGAAATAATTCATTCAGCAAGCAACACTCTCGTACCGCAAACTGTTAGTTTGCGGATCACAATCTAACAGATTGTGGTACAGATTTCCTTCTCTAAGACTGGTTTTGAAAAAGTGTTACTTGATAGCGCGCCATTATCCCTGTCTGGATAATTCGTTCTGCAAGTCACACTGGTTTTTTCGCTCAATGACTAGCCGCGAAGAGTGTTCCTTCGTAGTCTGGTTTTCACTCCAGAGGATCAAGCGACTGAATAAGGAGCGCGATAGTAAATCCCGTGAGATGTCAATAGAACATGAATCCTCCCCGCGTCTGCACTCCAGCGGAGTGCAATGTCGAGTGTTTCTTGAGAGCGTGCCATTATCCCTATCGGAATAATTCTTTCAGCAAGCAACACGCGTCTTTGGATTTGTGACAGGCTTTGAGAAGGTGTTCCTTCGTGGTCTGGTTTTCACTCCAGCGGAGTGAAATGTCAATAGTACACGATTCCTCCCTGCGTCTGCACTCCAGCGGAGTGCAATGTCGAGTGTTACTTGATAGATTATTTCAACTTTTGCAACCGAGAGTGGTCGCATCAATCGCTCGATTACCGTACACCAGCAAACGAGCGGATAGCGAGTGCGGTAGAGATCGCTGCAAGGTGTATTTCATATGACTTCAGGCGTTTAAGATCGACCAGAATTAGTGGTGTTATTATTTAAATCTCCTTATTTTCTGTCTAAAGAATGGGGGTAAGTTATGTATCGGAGAGCCTTGCGAAAATTTGGAAAGGCTCAGGGACGGTTATAAATCGAAAAGTTTGATTCTCTCAATCTTTTACGATATTCTTAATACCACATTAATCTTCAAGCAGTTAAAGTATTTCTCTGTTTACAGAGGAGTCCGAAACTGAACCGATTAGTGAGGAGAGACCTATGCCAGTTTTTGACGCAAAAGCCTTAGAATTTTGGGAAGAGAACGGTTACGTCGTTGTACCGGAGGCGGTACCACTTGAGAATTGCCGCGCCGCCGAACAAGCCGTCTGGGATTTTCTTGAAATGGACCGCGACAATCCAGACAGTTGGT